>NZ_JAFREN010000018.1 GCF_017377505.1 Enterococcus sp. DIV0212c
TTAAACTTTGTATCTCTAAAAGCTTAGATTATGAAGCAGATAGTATAGTCAGTTCTATAGGGAAAGTATCATCAGAAAACTTTGATTCGGATACTAATGAACTTACATTCAATCTTGATGAACTTCCAATAGATAATAAAAATGAAATTTCAATCAATTTTAAAGGAAATAAGGCAACAGAATCTGCTACTATAACAGGTAATGTTGTGTATACAGATAAAAACTTTGATGATATAAAGACCTATAATACAGATATTTCTGAAAGTAATATTGAAATAACTCCCAAACCAACTGCACCACTTATAGTTCAATTTGTAGATGAAACAGGCGAATCTCTGCACTCGAACATTACTTTTGTTAGAGCTATCGGAACAACGATCAATATGACAGAGGAAGAAGAAGTTCAACAAGCACTTCAAGCTATTTTGGCTGAGAATTATCAATTGGTTCAAAAACCAGAAAATGAAACCCAAGTCCCTGTTTTAAGTGAAGAAAGTACGGTTCAATATAAATTTAGAGGTACAATTTATTTCAAATCTGTTCCAGAAAATCTTTCATTCGGGTCCATTTCTTTAATTGATTCACATGTTTCTGTGAATCAACCTAAGTATAAAGAGCCGTTGGTCGTGAAAGATACACGGAAAGAAAAAACGCCTTGGAAATTAAGTGTAACGGTCAAACAACCATTGACGAGTGTACAAGATTCAAAACAAATCTTGTATCGGGCGATTCGGTACAAGAAGAATGATGCCACGATGGTCAATCTATCTCAAGATGAAGAACAACTGGTGGATCAAGGAGCTATTTCCGCAAATGGAGAGTACAATGTCAGTGAGAAATGGGAGAAAAATAAATCTGGGTTAGTCTTAAATGTTTTTAAAAATGAGGTATCATTAAAAGGAGCTTATCAAGCAAAATTATTATGGAAAATAGCTGAAACCCCATAGAGAAGGGGCATACCTTAACATCAGAAAATATTTTTTCATAGATGACGAGGGAAATATGTAATCATTAACCTGCCGAATAAAAGTGCTTGGAGTAGATTCTATTTACTTAATCAAAGGATGGGCTACCATATGAGAGTTATAGTATTGATTTTGGATATGTATCAAGCACTGCGTTGTATTTAAAAACGAGCAACAAGGGGTGCTGGCAGGAATTCAACATTTTTGTTCGGTAACAATCTCTTTGTCACATTCCTGTAATACTGTTCGCTCTTCCCAGTAACGAAGGTTATAATTAATCGATACGGAAGTATGTATGAGAATCTTCATAGATTAATTTACATTCATTTCAATTGAGCGGTACTTAAATAAAAAAGTAAATTTTTAATTATAAAGAGGTGAAACGAATGTCTTGGCTAGATTTAATAATTGCTGGTATATTTGAAGTTTTTTGGTCAACTATGATGAAAATGAGCCACGGTTTTAGTAAATTGAATTATTCTATTTATACCATTTTGGGGATGATTGTAAGTTTCTATTTTTTGGCAAAAGCCATAAAACAATTACCAATGAGCTTGGCTTATCCAATATGGACAGGAATAGGTGCTGTAGGGTCAATTATTGTAGGGGTTGCTTTCTTCAAAGACCAACTCCCTCCTATTACCTGGCTATTTATTGCACTTCTTATCATTGGTATTATCGGTATAAAAGTGACAAGTGGGCACTAGTTAGTCTTAAATAATATAAATTATTTTCATCTTAATTCAACAAAAAAGCGAGGTTATAAAATGAAAAAATGTGTATGGGTTAGTGTACTACTATTATGCTCCTTGTCAGGAAATACTCAAGTGTATGGAGAAACTGAAGTATCTCCAGTGAATAATGATGAGAACGTGGAGGAGAAGCAACAAGAAAATCAAAAAAAAGTAACAAAAGAGTTTATGGGTCGAGGGAATGTAGAAAGTGAGCGAAATCGTCAACGAAGATCTCTTCGTTATTCAAGTCTGGAACCGATTGGATTATATGCAGAGAAAGGAAATATTTTAACCATAGATGTAAGCAAGCAAGACTCATTGGAATTAGTAGTTGGAACCCCTGAACGGAATGAACAAAGAAAATATTCTTTAAAGCAAGGTACAAATGTTGTGACTGTGGAAAATGAAGGTGCTATTTATATTACAAATCCTAATGATAGTGATAGTGATAGTGCAACTGTAACGGTTAACGGCGCAACAGGACAAATGCCATATTTTGATTTAAACATAACGAGTATCGAAGATTTTCAAAATCAAATGTCAACAGAAATATCTGCAAAAGATGTACAGTTAGTTAGTAATAAGGCTATTATTACCGTTAGTTATGATCAAGCCAAAAAAAATATTAAGAATCCTAAAGAATTAATGAGTTATTATGATAAATTTTTAACTGCCCAAGATCGTATATCGGGTATTAATGATAAGGGAAGAACAGAAAATCTTGTGGATCGTCATTTTCAACATTTTATAGAAGTCTCAAGGATGTATATGTTTGCTACACAGGAGTATATGGGTTTTAATGGTGATGCCGCTTTATCTAGATTATTGAATACAGATAACGGTTGGGGAATCTGGCACGAAAGTGGACACCAAAGACAGCAATCTCCTTGGAAGTGGGGATCAGTAACAGAGTCTACAGTAAATATTTATTCAATGGCAGCTCAAAAAGAAATAACTGGACAAGTGATTGCTATGGATCAATATTATCCACAAATGTACGCCTATTTAGAATCAGAGAATAAAGATTTTGAAAAACAAAATAATGACTTGAAAATGGTAATGTTTGGTCAGCTATCAAACACATTTGGGGAGAATTTTTACCCTATCTTACATCAGTACTATCGAGAAAACGAATTTTCATATCGTACAGATGATGAGCGTATTCAAAATTTTGTAATAAATGTGTCAAACATAACTGGTTATAATATGGTTCCTTATTTTGAACAATGGGGATTTAATATAACCTATCTTACACGTGAGCAAACCAATCAACTACTTAATTTACCGGATCAAGTTTGGCTAAATGACAATAAGACAACAAAGAAATTACCAATGAGGTTAATAAATAATGTGTCCCTTTCTGAAGAAGGCATTGATGTTGATTTAACAACATTCGACCAAGATATTTTCCAAGGACAAAAGGTGGTTTTAATCAAGAACGGCAAATATGTTTCAGAGTTGACAAATAAAAATCCTTATTATAGTAGTTTAAATGGTGACAAATGGAAAACCAGTACAGCAGTCGCTCCAACGGATAATGTTCAAATAGAAGTAAGAAATTCAGATGGAACATTTCAGCTTTATAATAGTTCTATTTTAGCAGATCAGCTGCAGAAGAAAATTTTAGAGTATTTAAATTCAGGTAAGCCACTTAGTGAAAATCTTACTCAATCTATATTGGATGAGATGAGAAGTGATATAGATAAAATCACTGATAGTAGCCATCAAAAGATAATCTTAGAACTATTGGAGAAATTAGAGAGAAGATATCTTACGTCATTAGTTAAGGATATAACACTTGATGAGGAAGGCAATTTATTTGTGGAGTTCACAAATGCTAAATTTAAGGAATACAATAAAATTGTTATTTTGGGCACTGAAAAGTATATTGCAGAGATAGCAAATGGGAAACCCTATTACAGTAGTTTATCAGATAACGTTTTAAAGGTTTCTAAACAGAAAAATCAAGAAAATTTTTCTATCCAATTCAGGCTCCCTCATAAAACATATACTGTTTTTGGAATTTCTACAGAAGAATTACAATTGAAAAAAGAAATTCAGAATCTGATTTTAACGAATGGTCAGTTGAAAGATGATGTAACACAAGAAAAATTGGATACTTTACGTACAAGAGTTTCTGCTGTATCAGAGGATTTAAAAGAACAATTACGTACAAAAATTAATGATGCTCAACAATTATTTTTTGAAGAAATGATTTCGGGTTTAGATTTTAAAGATAGTAAAGTAGTTGTTTCCTTTTCAAATGATCTATACAAAAATTATAAAGTGGTCTTGTTAGAAAATAAGGAGTATATGGCAGAAGTAACGAATGGAAAACCATATTATGGCCAGATAAATGGTTTATTATTTACTTCTTCTAAAAACGCTATAAATGGTAGCTTATACGAAATAGAAATACGGCATTCTAGCGGTAATTATAAAGTTAAAGAAAGTGCTTTAAGTTAACATATTTTCTTTAATCTATCATGTATTTATTTAAACTAGGGTTAGAAGAACAATTTAAATCTAAATTATTAAAACTGAGTGTACAGAAAATGACCATTTTCTGTACACTTCTTTTTTTCACATTTTTTGTTCTATTTTTTGACTATATAGTGTTCAAAAAGTCGTAACAAAATCTATGTTCAATTAATCGTGTTGATTAAAGATATGGTACAATCAAATGGAAAGGGGTTGATCATTTTGAATATTGGCTATGCACGAGTATCAACTGGATTACAAAATTTGGATCTTCAGGAAGACAGCCTAAAAAAATATGGATGTGAAAAAATCTTTACAGATCATTTGAGCGGCTCAAAAAGCAAACGTCCTGGTTTAGAAGCTGCGATCTAGTATGCGCGCGCTGGAGACAAAATTGTTGTATGGCGATTAGATCGTTTAGGGAGAAATATGGAAGATTTAATCTCTCTAGTAAATCGATTGAATGAACAAGGAGTGAGCTTCCATAGCACACAAGAAAATATCACAATGGATAAATCTAGTTCTACAGGTCAATTGATTTTTCATTTATTTGCAGCTTTTGCGGAATTTGAACGAAACTTAATATTGGAACGATCAGCAGCTGCCAGAGCAAAGGGACGTTTTGGTGGCAGACCTGAAAAACTTACACAACAAGATTTAGAATTGCTGAAGACTTTAGTAGATAACGGTACACTAATTAAAACCATTGCGGACAAATGGAACATTTCTAGGACAACAGTTTATCGCTATTTAGAAAAAATGGAGAAGAATCATGAAACGAAGTGACTTTGAACCATTGAGCTATTTTAATGATGAACAACGAGCTGCTGCTGTAGATATCTATAAAATTATTGAACCCAATATTATAGGAGAGGTACCTTTACCACGTATCTCTAATGAAACAACTATTCCGCTAAGAACATTGCAACGCTGGAAAAACGGATATCAAAAGTATGGTTTATCTGGTTTGATTCGAAGTCCTCGATCAGATTCTGGATCTACGAAAGTCGATACTACTGTACAATCGTTGATTGAGAATACACGATTCAATAATCGACGAATTAGTATTACTACTATTCATCGGAAGGTCAGTGCGCAATGTAATCAACAAAGCTTACCTGTTCCAAGTTATAAGCAAGTCTATAGAATTGTTAAAAGTATGTCTAATTCAATTATTGAACTAGCTCACCATGGAGTAAAGTCTTATTCAGAAAAATACGATTTGATTTATATTAGAGAAGCAGGGAAACCAAATGAATTTTGGCAATCAGATCATACATTGCTAGACATTGAAGTATTGATGAAAAAATGCAACGGCGACGTCCTTGGCTATCGGTGATCATGGATGATTATAGTCGAGCAATAGCTGGATACTTTATTTCTTTCGAGGCACCTTCAGCTATTCATACCGCGTTAATGTTTCACCAAGCAATATGGAGAAAAGAGAATACTGAGCGACCCATTTGTGGTATACCTGAAAGTTTCTATACAGATCACGGAAGTGATTTTACTTCTAGACACTTAGAACAAATCCCAACTTCCAGAGTTAAAGAATCAAGTAGCAAAATTGGCAGTTGAAAAAGTATTTATCGATTCGGTCTCTAAAAAAGGCATAGAAGCAACTGAATTTGAACTTATGTTAGAATTAATTCAGACTGGAGACGAGGTTATTATTTTAACTCTGGACCACTTGGCAAGAATAATAAAGAAATTCGTGATCGAGTCATTGCCATTCATTGAAAAAAGGCTCGGTTGCCAGTTATTGATGCAGAATTTTTGAACTTTCATACTGAAAACCAGCAGTTTAATGAACTAGGGTTTCAATTATTCGTTGATCTTTTAGAGGAAATTCCGAGAATAAAAAAAGTTTGGAATAAAGAGCGGCAACTAGAAGGAATTCAGCGAGCAAAAGAAAAGAAAGTCTATAAAGGAAGACAAATAAAATATTCCGAAACAACTACAAATCCAGAAAATCGATCGGTTTATTTTCAGATTAAGGATTTAATTTTAAAGGAGTTTACAATCACGTCCATTCAAAATATGACTGGAGCAAACCGTATGACCATTTATCGAATAAAGAAGGAACTGGAAAGTTAAAATTCCAGTTCTTTTTTACATCTTAAACTATTTGAATAAATGAACTTAAATTATAAACCGCCAATTATCGAGGCAAAAACCCCGCCATTTAAAAAGGAAATTTACACACAATAACTTTAAACAGCATGCAGAAATTTTCAAACATTCAACTTATTTTTAAGTGCTTCTGTCAAAGTTTGAGAAAAATTTATATTTTCTTTTTCGGCTAAGTCGTTGATCCATTCTGGAATCGATGTATTTTTTCTTACAGATTTTGAATGAAATTTTCTTCTATATTCATTTAAATCCAACGTGATCATTAAGACGAAATCAGTTTCATTGTCTAATTTTATTTTTCTTGGATCAGATGTGGTAGGCAATTCTGTTTTATTGTAGATTGCCAAACCCAAAGCTTCTTGAGCCGTTTCTACGGCATGATCGATACCATTACCGAATGTAATTGCTTCTGGAACATCTGGAAATGTAACATTATAGCTATTTCCTTCTTGATTAAAAATTGCTGGGTATACAACTAGACTACTCATTTTAGTATTCCTCCTTGCGCTGTGCTGAAACGATGAGTAAATGAGGACTATTTAAGTCCTGCCTGTTTCCATATAGCATTTTTGGTTCCTATCGGTACATCTCCAGTGTGCAAAGGAACTATTGTTATGCGATGAGTGATTGGATTGTACATTTTTAAGTGGCTGCCATTTTGATCAGTTTTAACAAATCCATTCTTTTTTAGAATTTTTATTATTTCCCTGGCTGACTTGGGCACACTACTAATCTCCTTTATATATAATACAATACGCAATAATGCACATTTATTCAACTGTTAGATCATGTATTTTCTTAGATCTTTTTGATAGAGTAAATCATTTTAGTTTAAAGAGAAATAGCTAGTGAATCTAATAATGCCAAATAGTCAAAAAATTAAAAGTGATTGGGACATAACTCTTCGAGTTATATCTCAATCACATGGAATCCATATAAACGGTGGGAGTAGAAGCAGCTCCTGTCCCAACCTCACTATTTTATTTCATAAACGTCACATTCTGAACGAACGCCTCTAACTCTTCTCTACGTTCAATATTATGATTACACTTCTCACTATCATAACAAATATAATTCCCACGCTTCGTGTACATCCCATCGCCAGACTCTTTTACCTTAGACAGAAACATCGAAACTTCTGATGTCTCATGACAAATTGGGCAGATGCCTTTTTGAGTCGTAGGTGAAATCGTTCCAGAAACACCGACTAACTGTCCATCAATTGAAGCGATAATAAATTTTTGCTGTTTCCCGCTATCATTCCAGCTGTAAAAAGTATAATCTCTCAAGTCCATTGTTTCCCATTCTGGGATTTTCAACTTCTTTGTCTTTTTAAAAAGCTTTGTCAATTGTTGTTTTGAAGGCGGATCAAACGGAATAACCGCTTCTTTTAATCCTTCCAAATATTGTTCCAGTCTAGGCTTAGAAGTTGTAGCTTCTAAAAACCCATCTAATAATGGTTTTAACTGATCTTTACCTATACCAAACTGCTCATTGATTTTCTCAAGAACCATCGCTTGCAGTGTTTTTACTGTATTTTTGTCATTTACAGACAAATGAGCTTGTAGCAAAATATTGGCTTGTTTTCTAATAAAATTAAATTGATATGGTTGTATTTTTGTATTCATAATGGATTTCCTCTCTATCATTCAAGTGATAAAATTAAAAGCGCAGTGGGCTCGTTCAGTCTCGACAGAAAAATAGGAAAAATTGAATGGGACGCTTTTTGTCACATGCCATTTTTATCTTTTTTCCGAGACCTTCAATCCTTAGGGCTTTAGCTCTTAGGAGTTGTTGAGATCGAAGCAGAGCGTAGTGACTAGCCCGCGTAGCTAGATAGCACATGGCACAACGCACTCTGACAGAAAGATTGGTTCTATAAGTTACTGGCTGTTAATTGTACTAACATAATTTTCCTTTATTATAACGTAAACACGCAAAATTATAAATTGGTATAGCAAAAAAGCAATTGGTTCAGTTGAAAAACCATAAAGAGTAAGCTAAACTAAAACATGGCGCTATTTTAAAATGAAAATAAACGATTGAAAATAAAACAAATCTTAGGAGTGAAGCAATTGGAAAACAGATATGTCATCATCCTCGCTGCCGGTAAAGGAACACGTATGAAATCAAAACTTTATAAAGTGTTGCATCCTGTCGCTGGAAAACCAATGGTAGAACACATCATGGATCAAGTAGAAAAAACGAATCCAAGTGAAGTCGTGACAATCGTCGGTCATGGTGCAGAAGCAATCAAAAGCCATTTAGGCGAACGTAGCCAATATGCTTTACAAGCAGAACAATTAGGAACGGGACATGCGGTGTTACAAGCTGAAGCCCACTTAGCCGGCAAAAAAGGAACAACGCTTGTGATTACAGGAGATACACCGCTATTAACCGCTGAAACATTAGCGAATCTATTTGACTATCATCAAGGGAAAAACGCCAGTGCGACGATTTTAACAGCTCATGCCGAAGATCCAACAGGATACGGTCGAATCATTCGTGATCATGTGGGCATTGTTGAAAAAATCGTGGAGCAAAAAGATGCGTCAGAACAAGAAGCTCGTGTGCAGGAAATCAATACTGGGACTTTTTGCTTTGATAATGAAGCCTTGTTCAATGCGTTGTCTAAAATCAATACAAACAATGCACAAGGCGAATATTATCTTACTGATATTATTGAAATCCTTAAAAAAGAAGGTAAGACCGTTGCGGCCTACCAAATGGCTGATTTTGAAGAAGCTATGGGAATCAATGATCGTGTAGCTTTAGCTGAGGCGAATAAAATCATGCACCGCCGTTTAAATACAATGCATATGAGAAATGGTGTCTCATTCGTTGATTCTGATTCAACGTATATTGATGAAGGTGTCGTGATCGGTTCAGATACCGTGATTGAAGCCGGTGTTCATTTAAAAGGGAAAACAGTCATCGGTGAAGATTGCTTTATCGGCGCACATTCTGAAATTGTTGATAGCGTGATCGAGGATAATGTAAAAATCTCACAATCTGTGATTGAAGAAAGTATCATTCGCAAAAATGCGGATGTCGGTCCATTTGCTCATATCCGTCCGAAAGCTGAAATCGGTGAGCGTGTTCATGTCGGAAACTTTGTAGAAATCAAAAATGCGACAGTGGCAGAAGATACTAAAGTTGGTCATTTAACATATGTTGGTGATGCAGACTTAGGGAAAAATATCAATGTTGGTTGTGGTGTGGTTTTTGTTAATTATGATGGAAAAGATAAACATCGCACAACGGTTGGAGATCATGCGTTTATTGGCTCATCAACAAGTTTGATCGCACCTGTGAACGTGGCGGCGAATTCTGTTATTGCGGCAGGTTCTACGATTACAGATGATGTGGCAGAATTTGATCTGGCGATTGCTCGGGCAAGACAGGTGAATAAAGAAGGTTATGGGAAGAACATGCCTTATATGAATAACGAAAAGTAAGTGAAAAAAGATGATTGCCAAATCCTTGGTAGTCATCTTTTTTTAGTATTTATGATAGTGAGTTGTTAAAATTCATTCAGTGTACGCTGAATCGGATAACCGAGAACTAGAATTTTCTTCGCTGTTTTCTCGGCATTCCTTATGTTGAATCTTCTCTATTTCAGAAACAGAATATGTTTTTCCGTTTTCAAATTTTGCATGTTTTCTAGCGAAGGAACCTGTCATGACATTGTTCCTTTCAAATTCTTTATCATAAGGCATTACACTTCCGATAAATCGATTTGATGTGTCAGAGTTAAAATAACCATAGAAATCGAGGGATCCCATTGGATTTTTTTTAGTTTTAGTAAAGGTAAGTGAATCGAGATTATAATTGTAATTAAAAAATAATTCGATTCGTTCTTTTTGTTTGTTCGTATAATTGTTATAGCTTCAGAGGATTATCCAGTTGAAACTGAAAGTTTTTCTAGTATTTTTGATAATCTGCTGTTCTAAAAAAGTATGAGTAGCTAAAATTCATTTAGTATACTTCGATAAACCTGTTGAATCGGAGAACCAAGAACTAGAATTTTCTTCTGGATTTTCTCGACGTTCCTTTCGTTGGATCTTCTCTATTTCAGAAACGGAATATGTTTTTCCATTCTCAAATTTAGCATTTTCGTTATCAAATACGCCATTAATGGCAATATTACCTTCAAATTCTTTTTGATAAGGCATTATTGATGCAGTAAAATTATTATCTTTATGATTATTAAAGTAACCATAAAAGACTAATGTTCCCATTGGATTTTTTTTAGTTTTAGTAAAGGTAAGTGAATCGAGATTATAATTGTAATTAAAAAATAATTCGATGCGCACCTTTTGTTTTTCCATATAGTCTTTATAGCTGTAGTAATTCAATCCCATCACCCCAATTATTAATATTCCTATCCCGATTAAAAATTTATACCTAGTTTTCATAGTCAATGTGTCCTTTTTATGTCATAATTAAATACAAGTATAACATAAAGGAGAACTATTATTAATGCCTAAGACTGATAAAGATTTTTTAGTTATAGCTTCAGAAACTTATCAAAACTACCCCGTAGGTACAAAAATTAAAGGATTAGATAATAAACAATATGAAGTTGTGGAGGTTTTAAACAACCCAGATAAAAACGGTGCACAAGGGATCGCTGTTGCCCCTATCGTTAACGGAAAACCCGATCTTTCCAATATCACGATTTCTTATAAAGGAACTAATCTTGCTGATATGGATGGTGATCTAAGCGCTGATGTCCAACAAGTCACCTTGGGTCAAAAAGATAAATACCAAAATGTACATGTTCCTGGGACAACCATACGTGTTCCAGTTCAAGTCAATAGTCAATTTGATACAGCCTTAGCTTTTGCTGAACAAGTAAAAAAAGATCCGCGCTTCAAAAATGCAACATTTGATTACACAGGGCATAGTTTAGGTGCTGGTTTAGCCTCTTATGTCGCTGCTGAGTTTGGAGAGTACGCTACAGTCTTTTCAGCTCCAAATGTTTATCGATTATTGAGTGAAAAAGCAAAAAAATGGGTTGATGCTGGACATGCCACCGACAAGATTACAAATTACACGCATATGAATGATAGTGTGGGAAATTTTGATCAATTTGGCATGCCTTTAGTTGGAAAGCGTGTTCTCACTAAAAGTAATAGAGAGTTAGAAACGTTTATCATGAGTTTATTAACGTTAGGTGGACATCCTACTGATACGTTCATGGAAATGTTTAATGGTGATGGAAGTATTATGCGTCTATTTGCCCCAGCATTGCTTCGGGCGACTGCTGCACAATATGATGACATGAAGAGCACTGCATTAGGGATTAAAAAAACAATTGAACAATATGAATGGGATGAAGGCGAAGAAGTGATGGCTTTACAAAAACATATCCGTAGTGAAGCCAGTGGCGGAGCTTATTCTGAATTAGAAGACCATGAAATTCAAGATATTTTGAAATCAGTCGCACCATACTCTAAGGGGGATCAATACTATGCTCATGATCCAGAAGTTGTCAAAGAGTTAAAGGGTAAGATGGTGACGATTGGAGATAATCTAGGCGAATTTGCCCAAAGTTTACGGATGGCAGCTGTTAAAGCAGAAGCTGCAGATGAACAAATAGCAACATCGTTTTAATTAAGGGGAGAAAAAAATGAATGGATCAGGTATAGATTTGAGTATTGGTGAAGAGTCATATAGTGATGTTATTTCAAGTTTACAGCAAAAAATTACGTTTGAATCAAGCTTAAAGGAACCAAATTCAGCTACAGTTACGTTATATAAAATCCAACTAGAACAGTACCAAAAGTTGGAGAAAAAAAGAGTGCAAAAAATAGCATTACAAGCAAAATGCGTGAGTGTATTTAATCCATTAAAGGAAGAAGCTGCTCAAATGCAAAATAAAATAAAGACAGAGCAATTTGACCTAGGAAGTAGCGTTGAAACATTCGTTCAAAATGCTCCAGATATGGTAAAAGGACAAGCTGGCACCTCATTTTCTCATGAGGTATCAGTGATGAGAAATAGTGTCATTGAAGCAAGTGGCATGTGCGAAGCTGTTACATAGTAAAATAATTAAATATAAAAATAATTAAGAGTTGGAAAGTCATTTCATAAAATATCTAAAACTGTATGAATATAGGAGGATTATTAAATGCGTTATGGAGTAATTTTTATTCACAAACTTATGACAAAAATTGATACATTTGAAGATAAAAGGGTTTATTCTTATCAACATTTCGGGTTAGAAAATATACCTGAGAAAAACTCTTCGTTCTATTCGATTTTATCAGAACATATAACAAAAGAGATTAGCCTTTATGATGACAGCAATAATTCAGACGTTGAAATAGTATACGAAACACTGATTATTTCCCATAAAAGCAGGCCAGAAGAAGATTTTATTGCGATTACAAGCGGACAAGATGCTTATAATGATAATTACCCAGTTTCATTTATTACTATGTCTCCTGGTTCTACTACAGATATAGAAACAACAGTTTTACAAGATGGAACTACAGCTGAAGATTATTATGCCTCCATTGAAGATTGGAAAAACAACTCTATCACTTTAAATGAAATTTTAAAGCAATATACGGATCCTATTTACGATGATTTGTTAGAGCAATTTGAATATATGGACTCAGATACAGTTATGACAGAACATGAAATTGAAAAATTAAAACAGGATTTAGAAAATATGAAAGAAGAAATAGAAAAAAATAAGGAATGGACGCAACAACAAATACAAGAATTTCAAGAGATTTTATTGAATTCGCAAGATGTCAAACCGTTAACGACTAAATCGCAATTTTTAGCAAATTTAATGACAAGTACAACAAATTTTATTAAAAAGCATCCAACGACTGCTACTTGTATATTTTATAATCTGACTACAAAAATGTCTTCCATTGATCAATTACCATATGCCTATGTAGCTGATAAAGCCATCCAACTGGGTGCTCCAGAAGACGAAATAAAAAGAGCTTTAAATGATATGGATAAGAATTAGGTGATGGTATAATTTATGCTATTTTTTTGAGAGATCGCATGAAAGAAGTATAACAAAAAGATGGTCACCCATAGTTGGCGACCATCTTTTTAGTTATCCTAGTTTCCGTTTACGATTATATTCATAAAGACCATAACCAGAAAATCCAATAACAATTAATCCTAAACTGCCATAAGCAACAATTGTTTCACCCATTTTCGGGTAATTCACTGTTTTATCACTAGATTTTGCTGGTTTTAGCTCATTCGGTTTTGTTTTATCAGGATCTTTTGGGTCAGGATTTGGTACAGGTTCGGGTTTGTTTTTCTTATTGAACTCAGCTTCTGAAATAGAAATGATTCGTTCTCCTGGAAAAGAATCTTTGTATTGAGACAGGTCAATATTTGTAGCAGCATCATACAAACGAAGAGTTGCTCCTTGTTTTAAATGATTAATCAAGACAGTATCTAAAGAAGGTCCTTCTTCACGCTCGCCGCCTAACATATCGTAGCCGTCACCGCCAGCTGCTAAGAAGTCATTCGTTGCCATATGATAGGTTGCCTTTTCATCGATCGGTGCAAATTTTCCAGTTGTACGATCCTGGATTTCTACTTGCAGAACCCGTTCTCCAACAATCGTTTTGTCCGTTCCGTTGCCTTCGTCTGCAGGTAGTAATGAACCCTTTTTCGTTGAATCATAGTGGACTCGGATGGTGCTGGAGACATGTAGGAAGCCACCATTTGCCCCAAGTTTTGGTTGATTAAAGTCGTCTAAAATGATTGCACCGTTTTCGTCTTTTTGTGCCATTGAACGAAGTGAAAGCTCAAACATTTCTTTGACCTCTGCACCTGTCACTTTGATTTGGGAGATGCTGTTACCGAAAGGCATTACAGCTATAATATCTCCTAGTGTCACTTTTCCAGGTTCGATATTTGCACGAATCCCACCGCCATTTGTTACAGCAAAATCAGTTGGATTTTTAAATCCGTCTTGTCCGTAAGCGAACATTGCATCGCCAATCAAGTTACCTAAGTTGGTTTCTCGTGTTCGTACGTTATCACGTTCACCGTTGAACTGATAAGGATTATTTTCGATAATTATTTTTGAATTTTCTTTTTCAAAGTTTGCACGAGCTGCATCAACAATTGCTTTAACAGCTGGATCTTCTGCTAAGTCGGCAAGTGTATCAGCTGGAGTTAAGGATGCTGTTTTTTTACTCAAATCAGTTAAATCAACAGTCACTAAACCAACATTATTCAAATAATTCCCCGTTTGCGTGTACATCACATTTCCGAATTGTTTTCCACCATTCACAGCTGTATGAGAGTGTCCATCTAAGACTGTGATATTCAAGTCTGAAAACTCTTTGCTCAAACTTTCTGCCAACGTATCGCCACGCCATTCATGAGGTGTCGTTTCGTCAATACCTAAATGTCCAGTAACAACATAAGCATCAATCTGTTTGGCAGGATCTTTTTGAATATCCTTAATCGCTTTTTTTGTTTCTGTGATTGGGTCTTTAAATGTTACACCGTGTACATTGTTTGGATGAGTTTTAGTTGCTGTTTCTGGTGTTGTAACACCAATGATCGCATAAGTTTTTCCGTTTTTTTTAATGATTTTGTAAGGCTCAAAGGCTAGTTTTCCATCTTTAAACGTATTGTTTGAAAGAATTGGGAAATTCAATGCTTCTTTATACTTCATCGCAGTGTCGTAACCAAAATCAAATTCATGATTTCCAACAGCCATCGCATCATAGCCAACTTCATTCATCGCCTTGACCATGTCCATGCCTTTAGAAAAGTTAGAAATCGGCAGTCCTTGGAAAGCATCGCCTGCATCGATTAATAGTTCTGGCTGGATTAGGTCTTTATAGGTTTTCAAACGTGCCATACCTAAAACATCTTTACCGTTGCCTTCTAGCCGCCCATGAACATCATTGGTATGCATGATCGTGATTGCTTTAGATTCAGGTTCTGGTTGATATCCTGCATCGATCACATCTTGTTTAGTAATTGGTTTCACATTGGGCGTTCGTCCATCTGCTGCAGGTTCTGTATGCAGTATACCGTCATTGACTAATTTAACAGCTACATCACGCCAATTTTTGTCAAAATCATATCCAATTACTTCCCAGTTATTTTCGATTTCTGCTGCTGGATCAAGGGTTTGTTTTTCTCGAATGTAATCAGCGATTAATCCTCGAAGAGTTTCGGGATCTGAATTATAAACTGGCTCACCACTGACGATTCCTTGTGCCAATAAGCCTTCATAGCGATAGTTATTTATCGCTATTGTGTAGGTTGCCTGAAGGTCAACGGCTTTCCCATCAATTGTTGGATTGATAATGCGTTTCCCATGAGGTTTGGAAATATCAATCTTATAGGAAATACCAGAAAATACATCATAATTATATACACGAATTTTTTCATTAAAGCTAATTGTTAGGTCATCAGGACCAGGTGTGTTGTAATAGTCCGCCTGATTTTCCATGTATTTTAGCAGATTTTCTCCAGTGATATTGGCGCTGACTAATGTATTCGGATATTTATAGATATCAAAAATATTTGAATAAGAAATATCTCCAGCATTTAATTTACTGTCCGCTTTAAAAAGTGCAGAGGCAGCAAGTTTAGCACCTGTTGCTTTTCTTTGAGCATTATTGATCAGAGAAATCATTGCTGTTGGGCGTAATTGAGCTTCAGGAATTCCCTTCACTTCTTCTGGAGGTAAAAAGTTTCCAGAAGCTGTCCCGATTTTTTCAGAGATGAAATTTCTAGTTTGATCATGATAAGCTTTTGTTTCGGCTTTTAATCCTTCATCTGCTGGAACTGTTTTGGTGTTGATGATAGCAGCATTGCTATTTTTAACTTGCCACTTGTCATTTGATTTTTCGATATCCAGATCGATTCGTACCATTTCTACACCAGTGTCTTTAGGACCAGCTACAGGAACTAACCCATTTGGACCTTGTAGCTTTTCAGCAAACGAGCGATGGTCATGACCTAAAATGTACGCGTCAATGCCAGCAACGTTGCTAATGACTTCATCGGCACTAGAATCTAGATCAGAACTTTGTCGACCAGCATGTATTGAAGCAATAATGATATCTGTTTCGTCTTTTAATTCAGCAACAGCTTTTTCAGCTTCTTCTTTCAACGGTACAAAATAAAGACTATCTACTTTGACGCCATCCCATAATGGAATTTGTGGCGTGGTAAGACCAACGATTCCCACCGTCAAGTCTTTCGTGCCGTCACCATCTAGATCAATCTCTTTTTTCATGGTTCCGCCAACAAAGCGGCTTTTTGAGTCTTTTACATACGTGTTAGCAGATAAAATAGGGAAATTTGCCTCAGTATTAAGCTTTTTGATCAAATCCAAGCCAAAGTTAAACTCATGGTTCCCCAAAACCATTGCATCATATTTCATATAGTTCATTGCTGTGATCATTGGATTTAGTTGATCGATCAAAGGCGCTTTATTATAAAGATCATCCGTTAAAATAGTTCCTTGATTCATATCGCCATTGTCAATCAAAATAGTACCCTTAGGATTTTCTGAGCGGACATTATTTACAACAGAACTTACTTGAGAAAGACCGACAGGCGTTTGCTTATCATCCTCATACGACCAGTCCCAAAGCTGGCCATGGACATCAGAGGTACCTAAAATCGTTAATTTTTGTGGAGTACTGATTGTTTCCGCCGCTGTCTTTTGAGCGACTTCTTGTTTGGTACTTGAAACAGTAGAACTTTCTGAAACGGATGCTTCTGTTGATTGGGTTTCACTACTTGACGTTGCTTCAATAGCTAATGCCGTAACTGCATTCGTACTTGCGAGTAAAGTGGAAACCATTAATACCTGTAACCCAAGTTGTACTTTTTTTAAAACTGACTTTTTCACAAAATTCCTCCTTAAATTAAAAGTGTAGCGGGCTTGTCCAGCTTTGATTCAAGATTTAACTTGTCTCAAGAAGCTAGCACGAAAGTAATGCGCTTTCATTTTTCATCACTACTTAGAATAGTAATATATATCGATTAATTTGTCATTAGAAAATCTTCTGATTTTACAAAAGAAAATGACAAAAGTGATATTTTTTGATTGTTTTCTTTTTTTTGCCAGATACTGGAACCAGTTTTTATTAGAAAATCGTATTAATTTAGAGGAATGCCTCAAAATCACTTGATTTATTTCCGAAAAGTGACTACTATTTAAAAGGAAACTATTGTTCAGTAAAAGAAAGTGGAGGTCCCCATGTCAAAACATTATTTTGATCCAAGATTGAAGATCTTTTCTCTTAATTCAAATCGTCCGTTAGCGGAAAAAATCGCCGCAGCTGTTGGTGTTGAACTAGGAAAATCTTCTGTCACTCAATTCAGTGATGGTGAAATTCAAGTAAATATCGAAGAAAGTATTCGTGGTTCTCACGTGTATATCATCCAATCAACAAGCAGCCCTGTCAATGATAACTTGATGGAATTGTTGATCATGATCGATGCATTGAAACGTGCTAGTGCTAAAACAATCAACGTTGTGATGCCTTATTACGGTTATGCGCGTCAAGATCGTAAAGCTCGTGCCCGTGAACCGATCACAGCAAAACTTGTTGCAAACATGATTGAAAAAGCAGGAGCGACTAGAATGTTGACATTGGATTTACATGCCGTTCAAATTCAAGGGTTTTTCGATATTCCAGTGGATCACTTAATGGGAGCGCCGCTGATCGCAGATTACTTTATGGAACACGGCATTCAAGGAGATGACGTTGTTGTTGTTTCTCCTGACCATGGTGGTGTGACTCGTGCCCGTAAACTTGCGGAATATTTGAAATCACCAATTGCCATCATCGACAAACGCCGTCCAAAAGCAAATGTTGCAGAAGTTATGAATATTATTGGACATGTAGAAGGAAAAACATGTGTCTTGATCGATGATATGATCGACACTGCTGGGACGATTTCATTAGCAGCGAATGCTTTGAAAGAAGCAGGAGCTAAAGAAGTTTATGCATCATGTACGCATCCAGTGTTATCAGGACCTGCATTACAACGTATCGAAGAATCAGCAATCAAACGTTTAGTAGTAACAGATTCAATCTATCTTTCTGATGACAGAAAAATAGAAAAAATCGATGAAGTTAGCGTTGGAGAATTGATTGGCGATGCGATCAAACGTATCCATGAAAATAAACCAGTTAGTCCATTGTTTGAAACGAAACGTCGTTAAAATCAATGACTGATCCCAAGTCGACAGATATTGTTTTTCTGTATGTAAAAATGCAGAAAAACAATATTTGTCGGTTTTTTTTGTCTAAAATATCAAAATTAGTCTTATAACAGAAAATATTGGATTGTTAACATTTTTGTTTAATTAATACATTAAGGTTTTTTTTGCCAAATGAACAAGTAAACGTTTTATCAGAATTTGTATAAAAATAATTGATTTTTCTACAAATGTGCAAGGTCATCTTTAGACAATTGTCGGAAAAAAATAACTATACAGTCTATCGTTTGATGATATGCTGAATTTAACGGATTATACATAGTAAAACAATAAAAAGGAGCAATCATGAAAAGAGAAAAATACGAAATCTGGGGCTTAACGATCCAATTAGTAGTTGTAGCGATTGCGTTGGTCTACTACTTTTTTATATACAAATAAGAGAAATAGTTTTAATTAGAAGGAAGGTAAATCAATGTTTTTTAGAATAAAAAGAAAACTAGGCGGTGTTAGGATCGCCAAAAACAAGTGGTTGACAAAACTAGAGACAATTACAGAACTAAGTGCACCGAAACAGATTATTTTACCAATGAATATGCATATTGGTAAACCCGCAAAAATCGTTGTTTCTATCGGGCAACAAGTGAAAATAGGAACAATGATCGGCGCAAAAGATGGCTTGATTTCAGCCAACATACATAGCTCAATTTCAGGGACTGTTGAAAAAATCGAGCAACGAATCATCGGTACCGCGGAAGTGTCAGTGGTGATCATCAAAAATGATTTTAAAGATACATATGAAATACCGCAAGTAAATAATGAAAACTTAGTGGAAACGATCAAAAACAACGGAATCGTCGGAATGGGTGGAGCTGGTTTTCCTACGGATGTAAAATTCTTGTTGAAGGAACACCAACAAATGGAAACATTGATCGTAAATGCTGTAGAATGTGAGCCTTTTGTGACAGCCGACAGAAGAATTATTATCGAGCAGATGAATGACTTTATCCAAGGCATCAATATGCTGCAAGAGATGTTATCGATCAAGCAATGTGTGATCGCAATAGAAAGTTCATCAGAAGAAGCAGTTAAAAAACTGGAAGCAAAAATCGATAATAATCGTATCAAGCTGAAAATCTTACCGAATCACTATCCTCAAGGAGCTGAAAAGATCGTTATTAAAGCGGTTCTTGGAAAAGAATTACCAGCCGGGAAATTACCGATTGATTTAAATGTGGGAATCATGAATGTGTCGACTGTATTAGCAACGTTTCATGCATTGAAAGAAAACCGACCATTGATCGATCGTGTCGTGACGGTTTCTGGCACACCAATCAAACATCCCAAAAACTTACGAGTAAGAATCGGGACGCCAGTGGAGCATGTAATTGAAGCTTGTGGAGGTTTTATTGAAAGTCCAATGAAACTGATCAATGGTGGACCAATGATGGGGAAAGTGATCCAAAATTTAGATGAACCAGTAACGAAAACAACGTCTTTGATCCTTGCTTTGACCAAAGAGGAAGTGAAAATTCCCGAAGAACAAAATTGTATTCGTTGTTCAGAATGTGTAAATGCTTGTCCAGTCAACTTACAACCAATCTCTATCAGTAATGCATATCGAGCAGGAGATATTGAAGAAACAAAGCATTTGGGTGTGTTGAATTGTATTGATTGTGGTGCTTGTTCGTACATTTGTCCGTCAAAAATCGATATTTTAGGTGACATTCGGGCAGCGAAGCAAAAAGTATTGGAGAGTCGATGATGGTAAATAAAGAATATACAAGTACAGGGCCATTTATGGGCCCTCATATTAGAGAAAAATGGACGTCACAGTGGATCATGCAACAGGTGTTGATTGCTTTGATGTTTCCAACGATTGCGGCTACTTACTTTTTTGGTTGGTGGTCATTAGTAATGGTAGTAGTAAGTATTGTTGCCTGTGTGGGACTGGAATTTTCTTTTCAGAAAATAGTTCACAAGAAAGTAACGATAAACGACTATAGTGCAGTAATCACAGGTTTGTTGCTGGCGTTGACATTGCCTGTAACGGCGCCTTTATGGACCTTGCTTATTGGGGACTTTATTGCGATTATTGTCGTTAAACAATTGACTGGTGGAATTGGCAGAAATTGGTTAAATCCAGCTGTGGCAGCTCGTGTGTTATTGAAATTGTTTTTCTCACCTTGGATCACGAATTGGGTCACGCCACAACCTGATGTTGTCGCAACAGCAACGCCATTGGTTGACTTAGGCAATTTTGCTAGAGAGGTTTCGCTAACTACACCGGATTTGTTTGATTTATTTATGGGTTTTGGGTTAGGTGGACCGATTGGGGAGACGTGTAAGTTTGCTTTGCTTTTATCAGCGATTTATTTGATTGCACGAAGAATCATTAATCCGTTGGTTCCTATTTTCACGTTGGGCTCATTTTATATCACTATATTGTTATATAGCGGATTTAATTTCTCATTTGCCAATGCTCATTTGTTGAGTGGAGCGTTGATTTTTGCGGCGGTCTTTATGGTGACAGATTATACGACTTCTCCGTTGACGGATAAAGGAAAGTATATTTTTGCTATCGGCTGTGGTGTTTTGGCAGTGGTTTTGAGAATTATTTTAGACTTGCCTGGTGGAATCGGTGTGGCGATTTTAGTGATGAACTTGTTGACACCTTCGATCAATAAATATACAGTATCTAGGATTTATGGGGAATGATAGAAATAGAGAACCGAGCAAAATGATTTTAATTTTGCTCGGTTTTTTTATTTGAGACAATTTTGCGTGGCTCATCTACAATTGTCTATTATCGGCTGATTTGGATAGTATTATTTTGTGGAACAATATTAGTTTTACTAAGGATTTTCTAGCCTTTTTTCAACTAATATTGGTGAAGAGAAGACAAAAAATTAAATTTAGTAGTATCAAGAGGAAGGAACGAAAATGCTCAAATAACCAGAAGTTATGTTGATCTCACTGTTTATTTAAGTTTTAAGGACACCGATTACAACTTAAAAAATTAGATTCAGGTTTTTTTATTTGTTGAGAAAAGAAGTATGGAAAAGAAGAGAAAAATCTTCAGTTTAAAATTGTAAAAGTTTTGAAAACCGTAGATGGGTTCTTCACGATGTTAATAGAATCGTTTAATTTGACGTTGAAATAATACAACTCAAGTTCATTTTGATAGTCCGCAGAAAGTATAAAAACCTCTCTTTAATCCATGCAACCTTGAGTTATTTTTTACTTGTACAAAAAGTAAGATGGTTGATGAATGTTCTTTGTGAATTTTATAGAGATATAAAAGAAAGGTACTATTTACTAAACTGAGATAGAGAATTAAAGATTAGTTTTTATGTATGGATATATAAACAGGTTTAAGGAATAGTTTACATACTGCAGCCTGTTAAATCAGCTGTTTAGTGCTATTAAATATTAAAAGGTTAAAGATAGTACTGAATAAACAGTTATCTCTCGCATAGATATTTATTTTTATATATGAGCTTTGATAGACTGAATGTCTATTGATATTTGTTTGGAGTATCGAGCTAAATAAGACGTTTTTTCATAAAGAAGTGTAGCTGCATCTGTCATGTAGAGACGCTTATTTTTTTGAATAAATAACGTCACACTTAATCGTTTTTCAAGGTAAGCAATATGATTGCTTACAGTTGGTTGACTCATATTTAATTCTTTAGCCGCAACTGTAAAATTTAATGTTTCACACGTTTTCAAAAATGTATAGTAATGATAATCTAACATAAAAAGTTCCCCTTAATTATATTTCATTTCAATTTAAAAGAAACAATATCATATTGAATCAAAAAAGGAAAATAAATATTAGTGATTCAAAGCTAATTATTGCTTATAGCTTGTTGCATGAAATAAATGTGCTTCTATAAAGAAGTAAGAAAAGATAGTGAAATAATCAAATCTCATTTCATTGAAAAAAAGATAATGATTTTTTAATGAATAAAACCATAAGAATAATTGATAGTGTGATAAAAAATAATTATTTTACATCGATAAAATATACTTGTATTATTAATCGTGCAGATGATAATTATTTTTTAAATATATAAATAATTTATAAAAAATATGTAAAACGAGAATGGCACGTAACATGTTTAATATGAAAATTAACTGCTTTCTTAAATTTAAAATACAGTTAAACAAGCAATTCTGTTTGCTTTTAGTTGAGAAAGAACTTCTGAGTTTAATTTATAAATAAAAAGAAAATATCTATTGAAAAAAGTGATGGAACGATAAATAAAAATTATTTTACATATCGTTTATCTACTTGTAATATTATATATGTAAATAAAATCAATGAAAAAAAGAAATAATTATGATTAGGAAATTAATTTGAAGTTGCATCATTTTTTAGCGAACATAAAAAAATCTAATCAAATATTAATGTAGATAGACAATGATAAAAAAGGAAAGGATGTACGTAATATGTCAAACATAGGTGTAATTTCATATGGAACTTCAGAAGACTCACCCTACATAGAAGTTCTTAAAAAAAAGAATGTTTCTCTTATTGAAATTGATGATGAGTTAGTCAATGTCTTTGATTCATCACTGGAAGCAATTGTTTTGGATTGTTGTGATAAATCCAGTGAAGATATAAGAATAAAAATTTGTGAGATATTACTTAAGATACAAATTGAGCAAATTCGATTTATATTCGTTATTTTGAAAGATTCTAAAAAAATAGACAGAATGATATTTCTACAATTGGGAGCATCTGGAGTTTTTGATGAGATAACAGAGCCGGATGAATTCTCTTACATATTAACCAATGTGTTAAATAAAAGAAATAATTTGATTTTGCCAACTGTAGTTAAGGAAGAAGAAGTGGAAAATATGTTGAAATTGATTCCCAATAATCGATCAATATGTTTGGAAGATGGTATAGAAATACCTTTGACTGGCTTAGAATTTAAACTGTTAGATTACCTAAAAAGAAGAGGCAACGAAGTTGCTACATATAAAAATATAGCTGAAGCGGTTTGGGGAAGCGATATTCCAATTGAGAAAACACGCATAGCTAATTTGGTCCATCTCATTCGAACTAAAATTGAAGAAAATCCTATCAAACCTGATTATATAAAAAACGTTCGAGGGTTAGGTTACATTCTATCAAAAAAATTAGGGTAAGAGACGCTGATATTTAAAGTGAAAAATTGAGTTGCGAACATACAAAGCCGTTATCTCAGTAATAAAGATAGGAGATATTGATGATTAAACCGACAACAAAAAGCGCATTAATGAATAAAAAAAGTTACTACTTTAGCAGCATTATTCTATTGATTTTCTGGTTTTTCTATTTGACAAAATTTAGAATGCTATATGAGGAATTTTATTTTTATCTAGATAAGAGTAAAACGATAATCAATCAAACACTAGATTTTGTCTTATTCTATCCTACAAAATCAATCTTTTATCTTGTAATAGAATTTGGGTTGGTACTAGCTTCTGGTTTTATGATATTTATTTTTTATAAACTTTCAGAAAATAATGAATGCATTTATAAAAAGCAGTATAAAGTCACAGCCATACTTATGAGTTCTATACTAGTACTGATTCTTATCTATATAGGCGCCAAGAAACCTTTCGTGATACCGACTGTATTGTTTTTAACTCTAACTTGTATACTTATCTATAGTATAAATATGATAACAAAAAAAGAGTCAATAAACATTTTTGTTAATCCTGATAAATATCTACCAGGGGATATTGTTGAAACATATGGACCATTCAAATCTCGTGAAGATGCTGAATTTAATTTATCAACAATTATAGAAGAATATGAACACTTTGAAATGACTCACTTGAATTTTAGTGGAGTTATTGAATGTGATGTAGAAGACGAAGAATATTATATAGATATAATTGTTGTGCAAAAATCAAGTTAGTAAGAAAGGAAAATTATTTTGTCTAGAATGAAAAAAAGAAATATCCTATTTTGGATATGTTTAGGAATAGTGATAGTTTTTGGCATGGATAATACTGCATATGCCGCCGATGAAAAACTAGGTTATACAGTCTCCATAATTACACCTGAAAAACAAGTAGATCCCAACTTGCAATACTTTTATGTTCAAACGAAACCAAATGAAACTCAAACACTAAAAGTGAGTGTCCAAAGTTTGCAAAAAGATCCCGTTACAGTGAAAATTTTTGTTAATAATGCCAATACTAGTACAGCTGGGCAAATCAATTATCTTAATAAAAATGATATAAGAGATTCTTCATTGAAAGATCCGTTATCTGATATTGTTACAGTTAGTCAACCTGAAGTTACAGTAGCAAATTTAGAAACTAAAGTTGTGGAATTTGAAGTAACGCCTCCCAAAGAATCATATTCAGGAATCAAGTTAGGTGCTATAGCATTTGAAATTGTTGATAAAGATAAAAAAGTTGATCAAACAGGTGTATCTACGAAGTTTTCATACAAAATAGGTCTGATGACTACAGAAGATGGAGAAGAGTACAAAGATTCTATGTCTCTTAACTTGATGAAAGTATCAGCACAAATGGTCAATGGGAAAAAGACTATTTTAGCTAAGCTTCAAAATCCAGAGCCTAAAATGCTATCAGATTTTGAAATATCTAGTTCCATAACAAAAAAAGGGGATAAAAAAGTTTTAAAAAGCGAAGAAAGCAAAAATTTGAATATGGCACCAAATTCAAATTTCAATTACGAAATTGATTGGGGAATGAATAATCTTGATTCTGGAGAATACACTCTCTCGATGAAAGTGAAAAATGACTTTAATGAATGGACATTTAAAAAAGATTTTGTGGTTAGTTCAAGCACTGCTAAAGATTTAAATGATAACAGTGTATATAAGTTAGTCACCCCAAATTGGTTGAAAATTACAACGGTAAGTTTGCTCTTAATTGCAATGCTCATAATCGTCAGAATGTTCATACAACAAAAAAAATGGAAAAAACAGTTAGCTAAAAGAAGAATTGCAAGAAAGAAAAGAAAAAAGAAAAGAGAAGAGACGCGATGAAAAAGTTTCGTTGGCTATTTTTTTCAGTAATACTATCTATTTGCCTTCTGTCTAATCAGAGTCTGGTATATGCAAATGATACAAACACAACACTAGTAGAAGTAGGTTTTTCACAGTCTGTTACACCTGTAAAGCCAGATCCGCCAATCACTGTTCCAACATTCCCAGTAACAGAAGGTCCTACTACCCCACGTTATTTGCCAATGCTAGGAGAAATCATTTCTCAATTATTATATTTATTAATAGGTATGGTCGCAATATCTACAGTTTGTGGAATGATTTTGTATAAAAAAATTCGAAATGAATATGCTTGGAGGTGAAATTGATGCAATATATATGGCTATATATATTAGGTGGAGCATGTGTGTTGTTGCTGTTTTTATTCTTCTTAAACTTAGCGACAAATGTTTCACTTGTAAAAAAATTAAATCTGAAAAGAAAAAATCTGATTTTAGACGGTAGTTTATTAATGTGCTCATTAGTAAGTGGTGGATTATTTATCTATTTATTTTTAATTCTAAAAGACCAACTGAATGTATTAACTAACAATTTTTAAAAAAACAACATAAATAACTTACAACAGTAACTTCCTTTGACAAATTATATAAAAATTGGAGAGATAAAAAAGATGTATAAAAAGTTATTATTAGGTTTAGTTTGTACGGCTGCTCTTGGTTTTGCAGTGCCAACTACATCACACGCAGCACCAGAAAATGATCCAACATTAGATAAAACAGACGTAGAGATCGGGTTCCAAGGAGCAAACACTCCAACAAACGGACCTTTCAAAAACAAATTGTCTTTAGTATACCGCCCAACAGCATTTAAGTTTGGTGTGAACAATGATACTACAGGTACTTTAACAACATTTAAAAACTCAATCACAGACAAACAATATTTGGTTGTCAATGAAGATAGAGAAACAGGATCAAAATGGGATTTAACAGCTAACTTAAGCGAGTTAAAAACTGCTGACGGCACACAAACATTGCCTGCAACATTACAATTTACAACAGACAATTTCCAAGGGTATAACATTGGTACAAACATGAACGCTACTAATGATGATTATATTCCAAACGACCTTACAGCAGAAAATCTTACTGTACTTAAGGATCCAGCTGATATTCTAGGCGGATCAAACAAAGTAGTTGCTGGGGCAACTGATGAAGTTTCAGTATTGAAAAATAATAATGCAGCCCGTGGTAAAGGCGGGGTAGCCGCTAGAACACGTTCTGCAGAATTAGTTGTTGCGAATAGTTCAGGTCTTGGTGGTAAAAAATTCTCAGGTGAAGTAAGTTACTCACTAAGTGTTGTTCCTGGCGAATAGTAAAGTAATCTTAAGTAAGAAGTAAGCGTATAAAATTATTATTAATGTCAAAGAAAGTTATGGTTGTAACTTTCTTTGACAAAATATATATAAAAATTGGAGAGATAAAGAATATGTATAAAAAGTTATTATTAGGTTTGGTTTGTACGGCTGCTCTTGGTTTTGCAGTGCCAACTACATCACACGCAGCACCAGAAAATGATCCAACATTAGATAAAACAGACGTAGAGATTGGGTTCCAAGGAGCAAACACTCCAACAAACGGACCTTTCAAAAACAAATTGTCTTTAGTATACCGCCCAACAGCATTTAAGTTTGGTGTGAACAATGATACTACAGGTACTTTAACAACATTTAAAAACTCAATCACAGACAAACAATATTTGGTTGTCAATGAAGATAGAGAAACAGGATCAAAATGGGACTTAACAGCTAACTTAAGCGAGTTAAAAACTGCTGACGGCACACAAACATTGCCTGCAACATTACAATTTACAACAGATAATTTCCAAGGATATGACATTGGTACAAACATGAACGCTACTAATGATGATTATATTCCAAACGCACTTACAGCAGAACATCTTTCTGTACTTAAGGATCCAGCTGATATTCTAGGCGGATCAAACAAAGTAGTTGCTGGGGCAACTGACGAAGTTTCAGTATTGAAAAATAGTAATGCAGCCCGTGGTAAAGGCGGGGTAGCCGCTAGAACACGTTCTGCAGAATTAGTTGTTGCGAATAGTTCAGGTCTTGGTGGTAAAAAATTCTCAGGTGAAGTAAGTTATTCACTAAGTGTTGTTCCTGGCGAATAATCAGTAAATATCAAAGAAATATGAGTTAAATACAAAATAATTTTTTATGTCAAAGGAAGTTATTGTTGTAAGTTATTTATGTTCATCGAAGGTGTACAAATGAAAAAAATTAAATTAGTAAATATAGCAGTAATAATAACATGTATGCTCTTTTTTTGCACGAATTATGAATATCTAGTTTCATATGCAAATGAAAATACAAAATCGAACTTAAATGTAAAAGCAGGATTAGGCAAAAATAAACCAACTGAACCAATTATTGATTTGGATAAAGAAGCTTGGTCTACTGGCGCATTCACTGTAAAAGCTGTCTCCTCATTTCATTTTCAAAAAACCGGAGTAGGATCTTATTCCTACTCTGAAACCTATTCGGCAAATGTTAAAGCGCTAGGAATAGAGGTAGATGATTTACGTGGGACTGGGGAAGGCTGGCAATTGCAGGTCAAAATGGAAAGTTTTAAAGATAGCTCGTCAAAAGAACTAGAAGGTTGGAAACTTTTTATCCCAACTTATCAAGTGAAATCTGAGGGAGAAAATGTAACTACTGATGTTACAAGTCCGAAAGCGAACAGCGTGGAATTAAATGAAATTATGCAAACCGAAACAATATTAAAAGCTGATAAAGATACAGGAATGGGTGCATTTACCAACGTATTTTATCAAGATACTTTGGCCAAAGAGAAGGGTGTTCGATTGGATATACCCATTACAAGTAAAAAAGGATCGTTCACAGGAAAATTAGTCTGGTCTTTATCTGCAGTACCACCAATTTAGAAGGAGGAATTCAGTTGAAATATTTATTATCTACAATGGGTATCTGTATGGTATGTTTACTCGCTGGGATAACAGCCAATGCCCAAGAAGAGTCAATTTTTAATATTGAAGTTGTAGAAGGTAGTTCAAATGTTGTTCCTCCAAAATTTGGTACTGATTTATATGACGGGAAAAATCAAGGAACTGGAAATCAAGGTTTATTAAAAATCGATCGTATCCCTAATATTGTCTTTGGGGTTACTAGTAATAGTTACCTAAATAAAACGGTCTCAGCTAAAAATGATAATCCTTATATTCAAATTTCTGATTATAGGGGAACTGTAGATGGTTGGAGACTTTCAGCGAAAGCAAGTAATTTTGTTTCAGATAGTCTGATGCCAAATGGAAAAAAATATGTATTAAGCGGTGCTAAACTGACCTTTTCGGCTGGATTAGTTGAATCGGCATCAGGTATAAGTCAAGAGAATTATAAACCTAAAACCAATAAAGTAACACTAAATGATCACTATCAAGCGCTAGTTACCGCCAAAGAAAACCAGGGACAAGGAACTTGGGGAATTAGATGGGAAAACAAACCTTATACTAAAGGAAATGAACAGCTACAATTATTCATAAAGGGAAATTCTTCAAAACCTAATCTTAAGTATATGGCTAGTATTGAATGGCTATTAGAAAGTGGTGTTGAGGAATGATACATAAGCTAAAAAAAATATACATGGTAAGTATTGTCGGAATGGCTCTTTTGTTCTGTTTGATTTTTCCATTGGGATGTAAAGCTGCGGAAGTCAATTTTACAGTAACTCCGATTTTGCCGAAAGAGCAAGCTGCAGATGTAAAATCATATTTTAAACTATCGGGTATTAAACCCAAGGATAACGTAGCACTTTCCTTTGAAATAGCCAATACGTCAAATGAAGCGATTGTAGTAGAAGTAACTCCTAATAATGCTACGACAAATAAAAATGGACAGATAGATTATACTCAAACGCTAGGAGAAAAAGATGAAGCGCCTCCACTTGCGATTACAGATATAGTAACAAAAAAACAAGAAGTTCACTTGAATCCGAAAGAAAAAAAACAAGTTGACTTCAACTTAACTGCACCAGAAACAACTATTAATGGAATGCTTCTAGGTGGTTTTTATATCAGAGAAAAGGATGGAAACAAAGTAGAATCCACAAAAGGAATCACAATAAAAAATTCCTTTGCTTATGTTGTGGGGCTCCAAGTTATGGGGAATAATGTTGATAAATTGTTACCTAATCTGATAGTAGAAAAATTAGGGGTTAACTTTGTCGATGGAAATGAAAATGTAGTTGTAAAATTTCATAACACAGAAGCACAAATTATATCGAAAATGTCTATGGAGATTACGATTAAGAAAAAAAATAAAGAGATTACTAAAATAAAAAAAGAGGATATGTCTGTAGCCCCTAACTCCACTTTTTCTTTACCACTTGAAATAGACATGGAAAAGCTAACAGCTGGTGACTATACTGCAGATATCCAAGTGAACTCAAAACAAAAAAAATGGACTTTCACAAAGAAGTTCTCCATATCTGAAAAAGAGCTTGGCCAAATAAAAGATGAGGAAGAACTAAAACAAGCGTCACCCCAAAAAACAAGTATGTTGGTGATTATTTCGTTGATTACGGGAGTAGTGGGTTTTGTTTTACTGATTGTTTATCTAGTGGTTAAAAAATTACAATAATAGAATTGAGGTTTTTAAATTGAAGAAGTACCACTTAATTTATTGCGGTCTTTGTTTTTTTTTTCTGAGCTTGTTTAGTCAAATACCTCAAGAGGTTGAAGCTGCTCCTGCGGATAACTATGGAACGAGTTTCACGAAGAATACACCAAAGTTACTTCGCGTAGATAGTGAAGGAGATGTATACAATGCTACAGAGAAAGTTATCTTAAAGGATTATATTTTTTTGAAGTATAGAGGGACTTCAGATGATTATTATAAAAATGATGTACGATTTGGTGGGAAAACTATACCGAGTTTTAACTGGTTATATTTACTTGATTTTCCAAGTTACACTGAGGCGTTTTCTATTAAACAGGTGGGTGTACATAACGGAAGAGATGTTTCAATTACAATGCAAGCGATGGATAGTAGTATGAAAGCTCAGTACAAAAATATAGGGCCAAAGGGTGACTTTCTTTTTGGCTTGGCTCAAAGTGCTGTATGGCCTGAGGAACCAAATATATTTCTTAAGAGGTTTAGATTACGAGCTGTGTATACGGACACTGGTGCGGCACTTCCATCAAATGTAACAATTGCCTATCCGATGACTCATGGAAATAACGAAGTACCTGACTCAGTGACCAGAGGCCTTGTTTTTGGGAGTAATGCTGGTATTTTGATGGGGGAAAAAGATTATACCTACAAGTATCTTAGCTACAGACCAGCAACAGCCTCTACGAATTATAACCCAGTTATCTATAATGGTCGAAGACAGCCATTAGAGGGGGAAAATACAGGGTTTTATTTATTAGACACTGGAAATAAGGGATTGTATGTAGAATCAACAAGAACCAGTAAGACTGCTCCTGCTGTACAGCAGTCAGCAAATTTATTTAGTAATACATTTATGCCGCCAATTGAAGTCCCTTATGAGGAACCTACAATGGAAGCAACATATAATAGCGCAACAAGCGAAGTAAATACGATTAATCTTTCTGTCAAACAGAAACTAGTCAAACAAAACTATGATTCCAATTATCCATTAAAATTTTCAATCGATTTTTATGCTCCTACAAATATTGAGGTGAACAAAGATGAGTTCATAGTTAAGAATGGATTAGGTGTAGAGCTACCTAAGGAATTGGTGAATGTTACTTTAAAAGATGCGGCAACAAATCGGTATACGATAGAGTTGGATAAAACATTGTTTCCTGATTTTAGTGCGGAATCGATTATTGTTACTCTTAAAGGTGATATTTCTGGAACAAATTTAAAGTTAGTTCAATCGGCTGTAGGATCAACTTCATTTAATTTAAACTACAAAATCAATAGTAGTTGGCTGATAAAAGAGAATGAAACCGTGAATGTACTAAAATCAAGAACGGCAAGTTACGTGTATCCCCTTGAGCTCAAAGCAGAATCAATGAATCCTAAGCTCGTACAAGGCACCAAGAACACTGATTATCCGCTTAACAAAATGATAAAAAATGTGACTACAAACTTTCCACAAGATGTCGTTACCACGGCATACGACGGAACAGTTGCGTATAATGTGGCTGGGCCCATTAATGTACCGTATAAACTAACAAGTAGCAGTCTTAAGGTGACGCAAAATAGAACATTTGCGGCAACAGTTGTAACAGAGTACTTCCAATTGGATTCTATCCCTGATTTGATGAGTTCAGATCTTGAAATAGGAAATTCAATGTCAAGTGCACTCAAGGCAACGGGCGATTTGATTGTATATGATAATCGTATTTCTGGTGGTTGGGTACTGAAAATGAAGCCGGGCGAGTTAATAGATGAAACAACCCGCAAGAAACTTGCTGGACAGTTTGTTTATGTAGATCAAGCAGGTGTAGAACATCCTTCCGTTTCAAATGCAGTTACAACGATTGAAAAAGGGAAAGGAAACAAAACGAATCCAGAGACTTCGGTAACAGACTTATGGGTAGGAAAAACAGGATTATATTTCAAGATGAAAGATAATAACTATCTAGGGAAGTATGCTGGAGAAATTGAATGGATTTTAGAAAACAGCCCGTAACGAATAGAGTATCAAGCTGAGAATATTTGTTAAAAGCTATCGCCGTTATCATTCCGTCAGATAATTAGGAATGACGTTAAAACCACAAACTCTTAGCTAATCCATAGTAACGATTAATGAGATATGCATAAGTCTAAATGAAATTCAGGCATAAACTTATACTTTTGAAGGGCCAAGGCTCAATATTCGGAAAGTTAAGCGGAGAAAGAGGTTGAGATAGAAGTGTTTAACTCAGAGAACCAAGTAGGTATTGTTCAACATCAGTTGATTCCATTCACTGTGTTTTACAACAATTTCAGCTTATTTCTAAAGGAGTTGCTTCTGATCTCATCGTTTATCCGAATTCCATGTAGCTGAGGTGTGACTCAAAGAGTTGTCCCGGTCACCAGCAACGTTTTTAGTCTTTTTTCTATCATATACGATTCTAGTGTTTGCAGATTAAATATCCCTAGTGATTTATATATCGCATACCTTAAGAAAAAAGAGACCTCTGCACTTGATGCTTTCCAAGTAGAGACGAGTCCCAATACTTTATCTTTGGTTTCTTATCCTATACATGGACTAAGAAACCAACTGTTAAGTTACGACTATTTTCCAGAAAAAAAGATACATTATTCGTCTATATCTTTTAAATGATTCTTAGTATAGGAATAGATTACTCTTGGTTTTGCTTGAGGAAAACTTGGAATTTTTTTAGTATGTCCAGTTTTTCTTTGAACTATTTATTTTCTTTTTCTGAGCGTCTCACTTCTTTTTGAGAAGTGAATTTACGACTATCATTATAAGGAAAAGCATATTCTCAATATTTTTCATAATCTGATACCAACGACATAGTGTATTTTCATGCATATCTAGTTGCTTTTAGATACATGGGTAACTTCTGTTCGTAAATCCGCTTATTTTTTATGTCCACTTTAGTATAACCATTACAAAAGTGATCGACTTTATTAGTATACATGCAAAGTTATTAACGGATTGTTAGGTAGTGATGGTTAACAAAGAAAAGGAATAATAAGTAACTGTGGTAGATATTGTTACTGCAGATTACGTGGATTTTAATCTGGTTCATGATAACTGAAGGGAACACCTGAGTTCAAGGGTGGTTGATTTGAATTATTAAATCTCAAAAGAGAGTAAGTCTAAACAAGTGCTAAATAATTACTTTTTGTCGTTAGGATAAGTATTTTTAATATTTAAAAAATAAAACGTATGATTGATTTCAGGTTATAAAATATTAAAAATAGTTATTCTAACAAATTAGCATTTGATAGAAATAACTTAAAAAAATTTGGAGGTAGAGAAAATGAAAAAGAATTTTTATTTAGCAGCAGCCTTTCTAACACTTATTTTTGTGGGCTTAATAGGAGGTAATGAAGCACATGCGTTTGTACAAACGCAATCTGGGGGACTAACTGGGCGTATCTATTTAAAAAAACCTATGAACTTTGAAGCAGGTAAAGCTCCAGAAGATATCAGTGATGAATGGAATGAATATCTAGGTTTAATGGTGAATGGTAAAGCTGTCAATACAAGCTTTGCGCGTGTACCGTTTTCTGGAGAATTCCCGTATACTCCAGAAAAAGCAGGTAGATATAGAGTTACATTTGTAGCTAGTTACAAAACGGGTGTTTTTTATGATGAAGGAGTTGTATCTATTACTGGTAATAGTACTGAGACAGTCGTGACACTTAATGCCTTATCAAATAATCAAGGTGTTGTGTATGTTGGTCAGAAACTAAATTTAGCTGACTTCTTTGAAGTACGCAAAAATGGCGTAGCAGACGCATCTTTAACGAGTAAATTAAAATATACTGGTGAGTACAAAGATGGAGCGGCTCCTGGTACTTACAAAGGAACAGTTTCTGTTACAGTGGGAAATAAAAAATATACTGAACCTTTAACAATTGTAGTAGAATTTAAAAATCAAGCGCAACAAGAATTTATTCAAAAAGTATTGAATGAATCGTTTATAAATGGTGACATGTATGGAAAGATAAGTGACAAGGCTAATTTTGGCGATTTCAATCAAGTACTTGGTTATTTAGGTCAAGGTGTTATTGAAAATCAATACGTAAAAGATCTATTATACAAAGTTGTTGCCAATGGATTGGCTCAACTACAAGAAAAAAATGGTGATATTTCGAAAATTTCTAATCTACAAGCTGAAATTGAAAGCCTTCTGTTTAACGGAAAACCAATTGAGGGATTAGACTTCAATAAAATAAATGAAATGACCGCTAAAATAGAAAATTTAAAGAAATCAATGAATGGTAAATATACTGAAAAATTTGCTGAACTTACAGCTCGTCTGCAAGAAATTGCAGCTATGATTTAAAGGTTATCAACAAAAATAAGTAGATATGATTTTGTCTAAGTTAGCTACTCAAATACTGCAGTCATTAGTCAACATATATATAACATAAGTTGGTTGTATTGTGAGAAGCAGCTATAAAATGCGTATGCTGTGACAAAAAGTATATATTGAATAACAAGATGATCTTGAAAGAGTTGATTAGAATTCTAACTTTTTCAAGGTCATTTTTATAACGGGTGTTATCAGTAAGAATGAATACAATTCATCCATTAGTAAATAGATTGTGTTAATCAATTCAGGCGATTAGGTTGTTAGCACAATGTATTTTGGGAGTACTTGATTTATTTGAAAATTAGGAGCATTAAACTTCTTATGATTAAATTTCAAATGATGTTATACATAGAAAAGATAGATTACAAAGCACAAAAAATTAGACACTTATTTTTAGGATAATAAAATAGTAATAGTTACATTTCAAGGAATCATGACTTTGAAATGGTAATAAGTAGGAAACTAAATTTTTGATTAATGAATAATAATCATATTATAATTCATTAATCTCAGAGAAAAAATTCTACTAGCATTTTTTTGTTATCACAAATAAATATTTGAAAATATAAGACAAAATAAATTATACGATTGGAGGCACTTTTTTTTATTTTTATTGGATAAATATCCAGTACCGATAGGGGAAAGTGACAAAAAATGATAGATTATCACTATGAAACATTTATAACGGTGTGTAAAACATTGAACTATACACGTGCTGCAGAAATGATGAATATGAGTCAACCAGCAGTGAGTAACCACATTTCATATTTGGAGGATCAATTAAACGTCAAGCTATTTATCTATAAAAATAAAACACTATTTTTAACAGATGAAGGGAAATATCTTTTTGATAAGTTACAATTTATGATTAACTACTCGAATAAAACCTTAACTGAATTAGGAACAATGGATTATACTATAATAAATTTAGGCTGTACGTTATCTATTAGTGACTATATGATACCTTCATTTGTTGTTAATATGATTAAGAGCGAAAAGAAAATCCGGTTAAATATGGGAGTTGAAAACACAGAAATTTTACTTAGTAGTTTAGCAGAAGGTAAAATTGATGGTGCATTTATTGAAGGGGATTTTAATCAAAATGTCTTCTCAAGCATCCCATATAAAGAAGCGACAATAATTGGTATTTGTGCTCCAGATTTTGAGTTGGCTGATAAAAAAGTTTCTTTTTCAGATTTATTTGACCAACGGTTAATTATGAGAGAAGCAGGTTCTGGAACAAGATCTTCTTTTGAAACAGTACTAGCTGAATATCAGATTGAAACGAATAGTTTTAAAAATCAAACGACCTTGGGAAGTATAGATTTGATAAAGCGGGTAGTTGAAGCCAATGTTGGGATTTCTTTTTTATTTGATGTTTGTGTTGAGAAAGAGCTAAAAGAGGGAACACTTAAACAATTGAAATTTGATGAGAAATTTTCAAAAAAAGTCATGAATTTCGTTTATTTATCGGAGAACCCAACGACGAAATTCATTCTGCAAGCAAAAAAAACATTTTAAAAAAAATCTGATAGATACAGTAGTAAACTAACATAAATTACTAAGAAATAATAAAAGACCTCCCAATTGAGTATACTTTATCAATACTCAATTGGGAGTAAAAAGGAAGCAATTATCAAGGTAGATAACAAGTAATAGGTTACTGTGAAGAAATACTATCTTCGTTATTCTTCATTATTATTAAGTACTGCCATCTGTTCCCCATACAACTTCCCATCATACATCTTGAAAAACGGATAATAACAAACAATCGAAACAGCCAAATTAATCAACGCAATCAACACCGCTCTAAAATCACCGCCAGTTCCCAGAAACGCTCCAATCCCCACAGGCGAAATCCAAGGAATCCCAGTAATCACTTTATTTACCAATCCAAGAGAAGAAGCAAAATAAGCAATCGTCACATTGATCAAAGGTGTCACAATAAACGGAATGATCAAATAAGGATTATAAACAATCGGTGCCCCAAAAATCACAGGTTCATTGATATTAAACAAACCAGGAAGCACCGCTGCTTTACCAAGTACCTTAAGCTGGTCTGACTTTGCCACAAAAATCATCAGTAAAACCAAGCCAAGTGTACTACCAGCACCACCGATGAAGATATACATATTAATGAAATCTCCAGCAAAAATATTGGTTCCGCCATTCACATTCTCAGTCAACGCAACGAGTAAAATCGGATTGATAAAACTATTTTTAATCACCGCTGTTCCATGAACCCCGACAGCCCAAAGTAGATGGATCAACAACATAATAACAATGATCCCCAACCAAGAACCCGTCAAATCTTTAACAAACTCAAACGGTTTTGACAGCAATCCGTGTAAATCAGTATGGAATACCGCCAAAATTGTATTGATAAATAACATTACAAACGCAATAAAAATAGCAGGAATCAATGAAGCAAAAGCTTTACTTACACCATCAGGAACCCCTTCTGGCATCCGAATCGTAATATTCTTTTTCACACACCAACGGTAAATTTGGGTAGCAATCACAGCAGTGATGATCCCGATAAAAATACCAACACCACTAAAACGAGTAATCCAGCCGCCAAGTGCGATCCCATTATAAACGATCGATGTTTCACTTTCTGATTGAATCAATTGTGCACCGCCATCAACGATATCTGTTTGTACGATCGTCATTAAAAAGGCAAATAATCCTAAAATCGCCCCAACAAAACTACTTAGCCCGTCACTTTCTTCTTTCCGATAAATATCGGTTAAATAATAAGCAGTTGCTAAACAGTAAAAAATGGCAATCGATCCAATCGACATCGTGGTAGCCACGCTATAAATCGGTGCAAATTTCAAAATCGTGTTTTCAAAAAACGGTGCGAGTGGCGGAATGATCTGTGGCAGATTGTTAATGATCAGAAAGATCGATCCAACAATCGTAAACGGAACCGTAATGATCCCAGCTTGCATAATCGCGCGAATAAAGCGCAAGTTCGCAACTTTATTCAAAGGGGGCATGAGTTTTGTTTCTAAAAACGTAAATACTTTATTCATTTTTTTCTCCTTTCTTTAAGAGGGCAGTTGATTGGTCTTGATCAATGTTTGATACCAGTAAAAACTGTCTTTTTTATAGCGAGCGAGTTCTTTTTCATCATGTTCAGTACGATCTACATAGATAAAGCCGTAACGTTTGCTAATACCTTCATGAACGCTGATCAGATCGATTGCAGACCAAGGGCTGTAACCAATCAAGTCAACACCTGCTTCGATTGCCTGTAAGCATTGGTCGATATGCTGCTCCAAGTAATTGATACGGTAAGCATCGTGAATTTTTCCGTCAGCTGTTAGTTCATCTTTTGCCCCTAAGCCATTTTCGGTAATAATGATTGGTAAATGATAACGATCGTAAAGCGTTTGAAGTGTTGTTTTTAACCCATCAGGATCGATCGTCCAGTTGAATTCATTTTTCTTCAAATAAGGATTGGTGAAGCCTTTATAAAAGCCCCATTCCATAATATCTTCACTTTGTTGGTCACTGATTCCATTTGCCATGCCGTCTTTTTCAGTTGGTTTTTCGACAGTAACGGTGGTGTAAAAATTCATAGCAACGAAATCTGGGAAGTTATTTTCCATCAATTCCTGATCGTCAGTAGCAAATTTAATCGTGATATTGTTACGGTTTAAATAGTCTTTAAACACAGCATTGTATCGGCCGAAACAAGAAAAATCCAGATAAGCCCAATTACGAACGCTATTAAAATAAAGTGCTGCTTGGTTATCCATGGGTTTGCTCGTTGCTGGATACACAAGAGAAATATTCGGAACGGGTCCGATTTGTCCACCTTCGATCAATTCATGGCAACGTTTAAATGCATACTTTTCAGCGATCATTAGGTGATGAAATTGTTGATATTTTTCTTGCAGAGGAATTTCTTTGCCTAGAATTTTTTTATCTACTAAAAGCATGATGTTTGGTTCGTTGATCGTTAGCCAATGTTTTACACGGTCACCGTAAGCTTCAAACAACGTTTCTGCATAAATCTTGAATGCATCTACGGTACTGCGCACACCCCAACCGCCTTCATCTTCTAATGCTTGAGGTAAATCAAAGTGGTTCAAAGTGATGTAAGGTTGAACACTATATTTTAGTAATTCATCAATGACATCGCTATAATGCTGTAATCCTTTTTGATTGATTTCTCCTCGTCCATTTGGGAAAATTCGTGTCCAAGCAATTGAAAAGCGAAAAACTTTAATGCCCATTTCAGCTAATAATCGAATATCTTCTTTGTAATGATGATAGTGATCTACTGCTACTGTAAAATCAGCAATCTCATGATTATCTCTTTGGCGAGTGTCTTGAACGCTCAGGCCTTTCCCGTCGCTGTTATATGCGCCTTCGGTTTGATGGGCGGAAATGGATGCGCCCCATAGGAAATTTTCTGGAAATGTATGTGTCATTGGTTTCTCCATTCTATATTTTTTTGTAAAACGTTTTCTTTGGCTTTAGAATAAGTGATTGCTTGAGTAATTTCAATACAATCAAAAGAACTGTTCATGAAAGAATTTTTATGAACAGTTCGAGAAGTGAGGTTGAGAGGGTGCTTGTTTTCATTTTATCGTTTACTCTAAAAAAGCTAACCTATCCAGTATACCTTTTTTATTCAAATAACACTTTAACGGGGATTCCTTGTGCTTGATAGCTTGCTAAAATAGTGGGTGGAATCGCTGAATCAGTAAATAATGTATCAAATAAAAACGTTCTATCGATCATAAATGAACTCACTGTTTCTAAATGAATAGATGGCGTATAAACGATTTTAAGTCCTTTGGTATGTTGGAGCATCGTGCGATAAACAAAAGATTCATTCAATGTTTTGGTTGTTACTTCATGGGTATTAAAACCAGCGGCTTCAATAATGCAAAGGTCAGCTTCGATCTTGTTGAAGGAATGCGTTGCAAAATCACCAACAAGAGCCGTTGTATTTTTTTCCAATTCACCACCACTGATAGCAATCAATGCCTTTTTTTTGAGGGGATTGATAGAAATAGCAGAAGCATCATTGGTTAAAATAGAAATATCGTAAAAAGAAAGCGCATGAATCAAGTCTGAGGAAAAACGACCTGCTCCAATAAAAAGTTGCGTACCATTCACTAAAAAGGGCAAGATTTTTTCAACCAAAGCAGTTACTGGAAACGATCGGTCGTCTGCTTCAATTGATTGTTTCAACGGCTGGACAGGAATCAATCTTACACCGCCGTAAAAGCGTTCGATCATCTTTTTCTTTTCTAAAAATAACAAATCCCGTCTGATCGTTACTGCCGAAACGTTAAAGAATAGAGCAAGCTCATTGACTGTTAAACTTTGTCCTTCGTTTAATAGTTCAATTAAACGTTCTCTTCTTCTAAAGATATCACCTTGACTGATTTTCATTGTTTCCTCCCATCTTAAAACAAATCTTATTTGAAATTATCCATAGTATAGACAATTATTCGTTAGAAAGACAACTTGTTTGAATTCTAATTTGATGCTATATTTTGTTAAACAAATCAGAAACAAGCAAGGAAGGCTAAATTTATGGGAGAATCTAAACAATTTCCTTTTCATCTATCATTGATGAAAGTCAGTTATGCGCCGCCGCAAATCAGTGATTATTTAACGTTGTTTCTTATGCTTAGTGGCAGTATGGTCGTCACAACTGGGGAAAAGGATTACCAGCTGCATAAAGATGATATATTAGTCATTAATTCTCGTCAGCAGTTTCAAATCAAGAGTTCAGATAAGAACTTGTTATTATCTTTGCGCATCTCTAGAACACCGATCACATCACAATTTAAAGAGAACTGGCTACCATATATCGAGTGTTCTACAGCAAACGCCAAAATCATCGATACTGAAAAATTCCAGCAGTTGCGTGAGGCATTGGTTCATTTAATGGCCGCTTATTTTAAGCAAAATGAAGAAACAGAACTAGAGATTTATCAGCACTTATTTACTGTGCTGACACAATTAGTGAAAAATTTCAAAAAAGAAGTAATTGCTGTCCCGCAAATTACTGCTGATTTAACAGATGATCGGATGAATCGATTATTGGAGCAGATCCAAAAAGACTATGACCAGCCGATTTCATTGGAAATGTTAGCTGAAAATAGCGGCATATCTTATTATCATTTGTCTCGTTCTTTCAAAAAGCAAGTGGGGGTCACCTTTACTGAATATTTAAATCAGATCCGTTTGATGCATGCCGCAGAATCCTTAGTTTTGACCTCTCAATCCGTTATTAAAGTAGCGTTAAACAGTGGTTTTTCAAATGCTAAAAGTTTTCACCAAGTATTTAAAAAACAGTATGGACTAACACCAGCGAATTACCGTAAAAAATACTCGTTGGCAAAAGATCAGGAGCAAAAGACGTCAGAAGATGGGAATTATCAAGAAATCGTAGGCGCAGCTGCACTGCAAGAGCTTGCCAAGTATTTAGTTGAAAAAGATATTGAGGATGAAAATGCTGCAATTGAGCAGCGACTGCAATTGATTTTACCTAAAGAAACACAGCCGACATATCACCGGAGCAAAAAAATCATAAAAATCGGACCTGCTGGAGAAGGTTTGGCCAATGGCGTTCAACGTGAATTGTGTATTTTACAAAAAGATTTAGCTTTTGATTTAGTCCAATTTGAAGGTTTTTGTGAAGAGACGAATTTTGATAATGATGTTTTGTTGGTATCAGAGTATATTTTAAACAATCAATGGTTCGATTTTTTAGTGAAAATCCAGTTGAAACCGATGATTCAACTTTATTTACCTGAAACATATACTGAAAAAGAAGAGGTTCAGTTATGGTGTGATAAGCAGCTGAAAATAATTCGTCATTTCCTGAATCGTTATGGCAGAGATGAAGTAAATCAGTGGTATATTCAATGGTCATTACCTAAAGTAAGTGGGCGCTGGAATGAAGGCAGTCGTTGGGGATATCATTATTTTTATCGTAAGTTGAAACAATTAGTTCCTGGATGTAAGTTGGGCTTAATGTCACTACGCTCGCTAGATGAAAAAGACTATCAACAATACCAAACATTTATTCATGAGCAGGCCAGCCAACATTGTTTACCGGAATTTATTAGTTTTCATGCCGATCCTTATGCATCAGGTGCAATCAAAGAGGAACATGCGTTGCACTTTAAAAATTATCAGCAAGAAATTTTAAGCAGAGTAAAATCAGTGATTGCAACAAGCCAAACAGATAAAAAACTTAGTGTTTCAGATTGGGTCCCAGAAATTTTTTTAACAGATTGGAATACATTAGTTGGAGAAGGCAATACCTTTTCAGGAACATTTTTCCGTTCAGCGTTGATTTTGGAATCAATCGTTGAGTTGTCTAAGGAAGTGACGGGCATTGCTTTTTGGTTGAACATCAAGGTGAAGGAACGACAGACTCATACACGCGAAGATAGTAGTTTATCAGTTTTTCTTTACGAAGAATTAAGACGTCCGCTCTTTTTTTCACTGCGCTTTTTGAATCATCTCAACGGCGAGCTAGTTGCTAGTGGAGATGGCTATATTTTGACACGAAATCAAGGACAATATCAGCTGTTACTTTATAATTCCAGTTACCTTGATCCATTGTATTCAGTGGACAGCTTTCAAGTGCAGTATCAAACCAAAAAAGTGAAGGTTCAGTTGCAAGAATTACCTGTAGGAGATTATTTGATTCGAGAATATGTTTTGGATAAAGATCATGGTGGAATTTATAATGATTGGATCAGAGTTGGTGGTCAAGCTGAATTGGATCATGAGCTGCAGAAATATTTGGAGCAAAAGATTGTTCCTAAATTCGAGCTGAAAAAAGAGCGAATCGATTCCTTTGGCTATGAGTTGGAAGCGACATTGACCTTGAATGCTTGTCAGTTGTATTTGTTTCAGCCATTGTACTGATTGAAAGAAGCAGTTAGATTACAAGTAGGAGGGGGAACTACATTGAAATTATGGGAGAAAATTTCAGATTTTTTTGATGATCAACGAAGAAAAAAGTATAAGAGACTTAGAGAAAAAAACGATGCGCTACGGGCAAAAGGGAAAAATCCTGTCAAAAACGGTTGGGGAAAAATGGTCAATACTGGGACAGGAGGAATGAATCAAGATCGCACTACAAGGGTATACGATGTTGCCCAACAGCAGAAAAATATATCTGAAGAACATGAAGTCAAAGAACGGCGATCGGGTGAGGTTAAAATAAAACAAAGTTCTGATAAGCAAAAGAGACTAGTTCTTTTTTGCTTTTTTTGTTGTATTTCTTTCAGCATTCAAAATATTAAGACTATATCAAGCAATTAAAGTAATTTTTATTTGTGAATTATTGAATATAATAAATGTATAGAAAACGTTTTCTTATATTTAAACAAATGGAGGAAAAAAATGGAAACACAAGTTGAAAAAACAGTAGCAAACAAAAGCAGTGCAGGGTTGATTTTCGCTTTAATGGCTGGTTACTCGATGATTTATATGGATAAGAGTATGATTTCTACGGCTGTTTTGCCAATGGCCAAAGAGTTTAATTTGGACGCCGGGCAAACAGGGATGATCATGTCGTTCTTTTTCCTAGGATATTCATTGATGCAAATTCCTGGAGGTTGGTTAGCAGATAAAATCGGAGCAAAAAAAGTCTTAATGTTGTCACTAGCAATTATTTCAATTTTCTCATTCGCATTTGGGGCTGTTAGTAGTTTAATGTTATTTATGGTCATCCGCTTTTTTGCAGGTCTTGGTCATGGAGGATATCCGCCAAGTTGTTCAAAATCCATTGCTGATAATTTTCCGCAAGAACGTAGAACCTTTATTCAATCATTGATTTTATCCACATCAGGTATCGGTGGAATTTTAGCCTTTACGTTAGGGACGAATTTAATTAATGCAAATTGGCGTTATGGTTACTTAGCGTTAGGAACATTATTTGCGGTTGCATTGATTCTTGTAGGGCTGTTTGTTCCTAAACAAGCAGCGAGCGCAAAAGCGGGTGCGCGCAATAAACCTGCAATCAAATTTAGTCAGGTTATCACCAACCGTAATGTATTAGTTCTATTTGTAGCAATGTTATTATTGAACTTTTTACTTTATGGAAACATGTCTTGGTTGCCAAGTTTCTTAGCACAAAAATTTGCCATTGATATTAAAACAATTGGTTATTTATTAGCAGTTAATGCTGTCTTCCAAACCGCAGCAACAATGTTTGCGGGTGCATTATTATCTAAACTTTTTTTAGGCAAAGAGCGTATGTTTATCCTTAGTGCGACCGTTTTAGCAGCGATTTTAGTTGCCGCTTTTGTGGCATCGAATAATTTAGTTCTATCAATGATTTGTTTGATCGCAGTGAGTATGGTTTCAGTTAGTGCCTTTACAGCGATCTTCACTTGGCCGCATAAAATCATGGATCCATCAATCATTGGTTCTTCCATCGGAATCATCAATACTGGCGGAACCTTAGGTGGTTTCTTAGCACCCATGATTCTAGGTCAATTGATCAAAGCTGCTGGTGGTTCATTTACTCTAGCATTTGGCTTCATGGCAGCAGCTAGTTTACTTTGCGGACTTTGTGTATTAGGAGTGAAAAAAGAAGCGTAATGTCAGACAAAAAATTTAAATATAAAAGTGCCTTTGATATCATCGGTCCAATCATGGTCGGCCCTTCCAGCTCTCACACAGCTGGAGCGGTCAGAATCGGTAATATGGCAAGAGAACTGTATAAGCATACACCTAAAAAATTGATCGTGACGTTCTATGGGTCATTCGCTGAAACCTATAAAGGACATGGTACAGCAGTTGCGATCGTTGCAGGGGTTTTAGGTTTTGAAACACATGATGAACGAATTCCAGAAGCTATTAAAATTGCTGAGAAACAAGGAGTTTTTATCGAATTTTTAGTTAGTCCAAAAGCAACAGAACATGCCAATACGGTGAATTTAGAGTTGATAGATGAACAAGAAAAGCTGAATTTAACAGCTATTTCGATTGGTGGAGGTAGTATCCAGTTGATCGAGATCAATCATCATTCAACCTTGTTGAATCAAGATCAAGGCAACGGCTTAGTTTTTACCACCGATCAGTCAAACGTAGCGATTCCACGTGTTGAAGATGCGTTGGAAAGTCCTGCTTTTGTGGAAGTTCAGCAATTAAATCAAGAGACAGTTTTCTTTGTGGAAACGCTCAGTGATATTAGTCAAAAGTTAGTAGCAAAAATCAGAGAAATACCGGGAATAACAGCAGTCTTGCCAACGACCGGCTAAATTAGAGGACGTGAATTTTTTGTTTGAATCAATAGAAGAACTTGTGCACAGAGCACAAGAGCAGCAGTGTAAAATATCCGAAATCATGATCGCTCAGGAAATTGAGACTTCTGGACGTACTAGAACAGACATCATGAATCAAATGACCTTAAATTTAGAAACAATGGAAGCAGCGGCAGCTAAAGGTGTTCAAGGTGTTCGCTCGCACTCAGGTTTAACTGGATATGATGCGAAAAAACTGCAAGCATATCTAGATAAAAAAACCGTCTTAACGGATGATACCTTCGTCAAAGCTTTATGTTACGCAGTAGCGACCAATGAAGTGAATGCGGCGATGGGCATGATTTGTGCTACACCAACAGCAGGATCAGCGGGTGTTGTTCCAGGCGTTTTGTTAGCGTTTAGTGAAAAATTTGGTTCAACGCGTGAAGATATGCTGCACTTTTTATTTACAGCCGCGGCTTTTGGGTTTGTAACAGCGAATAATGCTATGATTTCTGGTGCAGAAGGCGGCTGTCAGGCTGAAATCGGTTCGGCATCTGGCATGGCAGCAGCAGCTTTAGTAGAAATGGCAGGAGGCACGCCAGAACAAGCGAGTCATGCCTTTGCGATTGCTTTAAATAACTTGATCGGTTTAGCTTGTGATCCAGTGGCAGGTTTAGTAGAGATCCCTTGTATCAAACGCAATGCGGGTGGAACATCAAATGCAATCAGTGCAGCAGAAATGGCTTTAGCAGGAATCCAAAGTGAAATCCCCGCAGATGAAGTGGTAGAAACAATGTATCGTGTCGGTCGAAGTATGCCAGCTGATATTCGTGAAACGGGTATTGGTGGATTAGCTGGAACAAAAACAGGAAAACGAATTGCTAAAGAATTATTCGGGATTGATCGCTAATTAAGAACGTGTATGATTTAAACTAGATAGAAAACGGATGACAGAAAAGAAAGGAAGAACTAAGAATGGATGCAAAACAACAAATTTCAGAATTAATTGACGCAAAAAAAGACCAATTTATCGCCGCAGCAGATCAGATTTGGGGTACACCAGAAACAAGATTTGCTACAAGTGAATCTGTAAAACCCTTTCTAGAAATTTTAGAAAAAGAAGGTTTCTCCATTGAAAAAGGCGTTGCTAATATGGAACATTCTTTTGTTGCGACTTACGGTAGCGGAAATCCAGTTATCGGAATTTTAGCTGAGTATGATGCTTTAGGAAACTTAAGCCAAGTAGCTGATTTAGGTGAACAAAAAGCAGAACATGAAGGCGGCAATGGACATGGCTGCGGACATAATCTATTAGGAACGGGTGCTTTAGCAGGCGCTATTGGTGTAAAAGATTTAATGGAAAAAGATGGCTTGTCAGGTACAATCAAGTTGTTTGGTTGTCCAGCAGAAGAAAGTGGCTATGGAAAAGCATTTATGGCAAGAGATGGCGTGTTTGACTGTCTTGATGTGGCACTTTCATGGCATCCAATGGATACAAGTATGGCTTGGGGCTTGAGTAGTTTAGCAGTTTACCAAATTTATTATAACTTTAAAGGCGTTTCAGCTCATGCAGCAGCCGCTCCAGAACAAGGTCGTAGTGCGCTTGATGCAGCAGAATTAATGAATATTGGGGTACAATTTTTACGTGAGCATATCATTGATGAAGGTCGTGTTCATTATGCCTTTATGGATGCTGGCGGCGAATCTGCCAATGTGGTTCAACCAACCTCTAGCTTATATTACTTTATCCGCGCGCCAAAACTAGAACAAGCAGAAGAAATCTACAAGCGCGTCAATAAAATTGCAGAAGGTGCAGCTTTGATGACTGAAACAGAGCTGGAAATCGTTTTTGATTCTGCCTGTGCCAATTATCTGCCAAACCAAGCGATGACAACGGCAATGTATGAAAACTTAAAAGAATTCGGTAACTTGAATTTAACAAAAGAGGATCAAGAATATAGCCAAAGATACTATGATAGCTTAAATGAGGCAACAAAAGAAAGTTTAGTTGCCAGAGCGAGACAAAGTAACCCAACGGCTAGTGAAGAAGAGATTCAGCGACTTGGAACAATGCCAGTCTTAGATCAAATCAGTCCATTATTCTTCTCAAATGCTACTTCTGGTTCAACGGATGTTGGCGATGTTAGCTGGGTTTGTCCGACAGCACAAGTCTTGGTTGGCTGTGAACCTCAAGGAACTCCGCCACATTCATGGCAATGGGTAGCTAATGGGAAATCATCAGTAGCGCATAAGGGATTGTTAGCAGCTGGAAAAACAATTGCAACAACAGCTTATGATTTATTGACAAACCCTGAATTAGTTGCACAAGCGAAAGCAGAACATCAAGCAACAGTTGGCGGTAAAAAGTATCAATCTGCAATTCCGGCTGATGTAATGCCTAAATAAGAAGAAAGTAACTTCTTATGATTTGAGTCACGAACAACTATGAAAAGAACCGTTACCAAATCGATAAAAATAAAATAGAGCAGGACAAAAAAACTATACTTGTTTTTTGGCCTGCCCTATTCTCTTATATAGAAATTTCCAAGTTGATTTATCTCAAAACATAGTATACCCTGACTATAACAAAGCAAGAACAGGAGCGATCATATGGCTATGATGGAACGTCCAGATGAACGAAAAGCATTGGAAATTCTTCAAAAAGCAGAACCGGAAAAATACCAATCCGCGATTCTTTTAGATAAACCAGATATTCAAAATCCAAAACAAAATATCGGTGTAGAAGTGACACAGTCATTAAAAGAAAGTGTGCTGAAAGCTTTGCAGTTGGATGCGATTAATGTACATAACGATGAGCAAATCCTTGGAATTATCAAGGAAAAATACGGAAATGAGGTTCTTAGAATCAATTTACCCTTACCCGACAACTCAAAGAAAAAGGTCGCGATTTCAATTGCTAACTGGCATTCACTATTTAATTTGATTGAAGCGTATGATAACAAAGCCGAAAAACTCCAAAGTGGGAATTATAAAATATACAAAGAAAATAATTTGTTCATTTTTGTCTTTGGTGAGGATGAAAAAAGCATTGAGCAATTAGCCAAACACATTTACAGAAAAAGAACGAAACAGCAATATGATTTTGTCTATGTCTATAGTCAGCCAAATTTATATAAGATTGATCGTCAAATGAAGATAGTAGTGAAAAGAGTTCCTATATAGGACTCTTTTTTGTTTAACTTAAAAAAACTTATATTTTATTTAGAAAAACTTATTATTATGCAAAAATAGATTTATTTGTTATACTCAAAATAAATCAGGAGGTAACTTATGAATCAAAAAGAACGAATCGCAAAAATTTTAGAGTTACTACAAGAAAAAGAAAAACTAGAAGCTACCGAATTAGCGGACTATTTCCAAATCTCTAAAGACAGCGTTCGCCGCGATATTTTATTGATCGTCAACGAAGGTTTAGCAGAAAGATATCGTGGTGGTATCACGCTACCAATCATCAAGACAAAAATCGAAGATTATTCCAATCGTTTAGTTGTGAACAGCCAAGAAAAAATCCAAATCGCTCGTAAAGCAGTAGAAAAAATCAGTGCCGACGAGACAATCTGGCTAGATGTTTCAACTACCGTTCAATTTATTGCCAAAGAACTTACCCAAGAAAATGTCCTGATCGTCACCAATTCCATCGATAATGCCATCTCAGCGACAGAAGTGAATAAGCAACAAGAAGTCTTTCTTTTAGGAGGTTACTTTAATCCTAACTCTCATTTGCTTCGTGGCACATCAGTGATGACTCAGTTAACGAATTTTTACTTTGACATTGCTTTTATCGGAGCGTCCGGTATCAACGAGGCAGGCTTATTTTACTCCGAATTAGAAGATATCGAATTAAAACAAACAATCATTAAAAATACCAAAAAAACTTGCGTTGTAATCGACAACTCTAAAGTCAGAAATACAACAAACTTTAAACTAGATTTCTCAGAGATCGATTTATTGATTACAGATAAACCATTGCCGGAAACAATCACTGCTCAATTACAAAAAGACGAAGTAACAATCATACTTGTAGAAGGTGGAGAAAAATGAAAACACTCATTCAAAACGTAACCATAAGTAAAGAAACAGGATTAGAATTAGTCGATATTTTAATCGAAAATGAAACTATTTTAGCAATCGAGGCAGCAGAAAATAAGGCATTTTCCAATACAGCAGTTGATCAAGGCATAGATGGTCAAAGTCAATTGCTGATTCCCGGAATGATCGATGTTCATATTCACGGTGCCAATAATTTTGACATGATGGATGGGACTACAAAAAGCATTCAAGAAGTATCGAAAAAATGTTTAGAAACTGGTTGTACGGGATTTTTAGTCACATCTGTTACATCTTCTTTAGATGCATTATTGACGATGATCGATCGGACTAAAGAAGTTATTGGACAGGAAGAGGGGGCAAAAATTTTAGGTATACATCTAGAAGGTCCCTATTTAAACGTAAAAAGAAAAGGTATGCAAGATCCAACTTATTTAAGAAACCCAGATTTAAAAGAAATGGCTACGATTTTTGATCGAGCAGGTGATTTGATCAAAATGGTTACGGTAGCACCAGAATTGCCAGGCTGTTTAGAATTGATCACTTATTTAAAAGAAAAAAATGTTGTCGTTGCAATTGCGCATTCTGATGCAACATATGAAGAAGCTCAGATTGCTTTTCAGCATGGCGCAACACATATTACTCACTGTTTTAATGCCATGCCGCCAATCCATCATCGGGCACCAGGGTTAGTTACGGCAGCACTTGAAAATGATGATGTTAGTGTTCAAGCAATCGTTGACGGTATTCATTTACATCCGGGAATCGTCCGTTTATTGCATAAAATAAAAGGGGCAGATGGAGTTATTTTGATTACAGATGCGTTGCAAGCTATGGGTGTGGGTGACGGCGCTTATGAATTTGGCGGTCACCAAGTCACGGTAGAAAATGGTGTTGCTCGCTTAAAAGACGGCACCTTGGCATCTAGCACAGTTACGATGAATGAAGCACTTAGACTGAGTGTAGAAATGGGCATTCCGCTTGATGATGCAATCAAAATGGGAGCAACCACTCCGGCTACTATTTTAGGAGAAAAGAAATTAGGAAAGATCGAAGTAGGATATGACGCTGACTTGATTCTTTTAGATAAAGAGTTTAGTGTGATAGAGAAAATTTTAAAAGGACATAGAAAATAAAAAGCGCCCTAGCAGAGTTATCGTAACATGCTAGGGTAGTTTTCATTTTATTGGATAACAAACTTCCGTAATATATAATTCTTCTCGTTCTTCTGTAGCAGGACTAGAATGATAAATGGTAAAGATATCTCCAGCAAGGACGTATTCATTTAATCTAAGCCATTCACGCATATCCTCATGGACTTTAGGCATTGTCGAATAAGCACCATTAGTCACAACAGAGGCAATCAAACCGGGAGAAAATATTGTTGCTGTCGGATAAATTGTTTTGAGTTTTTCAGGAATCGTGATCATGACTTCAATATCAATAATTTCAGAAGAATCATTATGAAAGACAGCCATAGATCGACTGAGTGCTGGCAAATCTTCTGTTCTTATTCCAGCAAATAATTTCTGCCAAAGCTGTTCTTCTTGATAATAAGAAGCTACTTTTTCTCGGTAAGTAAGAACGAACATATCATTCATGTTTTTTGTTTCTACAGGGTGGTTGACTGCTTCGATTGTTGAAGTTGTCTTTTTTTCTTCTAACCAATCTAAATAAGCCAGCTGAAGTTTTTTTTCAGCTAATTCAGTTTCCAGTTTTTTGCGATGTGTGGTTAAATAATTAGTTTGTTCCACGGGATTATCTAAAAGCATGGCGATTTCTTTTAAGGGAATGCCAACATTTTTAAGTGAGAGAATTCTATTCGCCTGATTGATTTGTTCGGGTGTATAGTAGCGGTAGCCGTTGTCTTTTTTCGTAATTTTTGGCTTTAATAAATTTAGCTTATCATAGTGTCGTAACATACGTGGACTGATATTCGTCAACTCGGAGAACTCGCTGATTTTAAACATGTTTCCTCCTTAAATAAATGGTCAGATTTCTATTTATAACTATACACTTGACTTTGACATTATGACAAGGTTTAAAATAAACAGAAGACAGAAAGATTGGACAGAAAGGGATGGCGTCATGCGTACATATGAGACGAAGCAAGCATTGATTGACGAGATACAAAAAAGATATGAGAAATATGATGATGAGTTTGAACAAATACCTGAATCACTAAAAGATACAAGAAGCGAAGAAGTAGACAAAACACCTTCCGAAAATCTATCTTATCAGCTTGGATGGGTGAATTTGATTTTGCAATGGGAGAAAGATGAGCAAGCTGGAAAAGTCGTCCAAACACCGACTCCAGAGTATAAATGGAATAACTTAGGTGGCTTGTATCAATCTTTTTATGAAAAATATGGAAAATTCAGCATTGCTGAACAAAGAGAAATGCTAAGAGAATCTGTCGCTGAGATATGTGCTTGGTTAGCAACACTTTCAGATCAAGAGTTGTTTGAAGCGGGACAGAGAAATTACGCTACCACCAAAGCAATGTGGCCATTATATAAATGGGTCCATATCAATACGGTTGCACCATTCACAAACTTTAGAACCAAGATACGTAAATGGAAAAAAGTTGTCTTATAGTTACTAATTTAGATAGAAAAAGAATCACTCGTTCAGGTTGCCCTATTAAATTTGGGAAACCTAGCGAGTGATTTTTTTAAAAAACTTATTCAACTTTGCGTTTTCGTTTCTTTTTTTGTGCTAAGCGTTTTTTTTCTCTTAGTTTTTGTTTTTTATTTGTTTTGTGCACATAGCGCCAGAATAATAAAATGAGCAGGATGATGATGATCTGAAGAGCAATATTTAAGTAACAGCACCAGTTTGTCATTTTTTTCTCCTTCGCTTTTTTTTCTAGTGGAATTCGTTCACCTCTAACAAGGAGACGGTGAGTGTTTATCATATAAGGTGTACAAGTCAGTAAGGTGATGTAGTCTTTTTCAGGCACTATTTTTAAATCTGCGATATCTTCTGGTAAAACGGTTTTGATTTGATTTATCCTATATTCATGAGTTTCACCGATAATATCAATGAAAAAAGTATCCCCTTTTTTTAATTCGGGAAGATCTGAAAAAAGTTTTGAACTGGGGAGTCCTCGATGACCTGTAAGGACACTATGTGTATTTTTACCACCGATAGGCAAAGACGTTCCTTCCAATACACCGATTCCTTTTTGTAGTTGTAAATCCGATGCACCGCTGTAAACAGGCAACTTAACATTTATTTCTGGGATTGTGATATACCCTAAAACATCGCCTAATTTATTTTGCAGTGCATCAATGACCTTATGTTTTTTGTCTTTTTTCTCAGGCTTCTTTTCATTCTTATTATCAAAAGGATCTTCACCAACAAGCTCACCGCCAGTTATCATATCTTTATTGTAGTTCATCATATCTTTTACTAACTTCATTTTTTCATCACGAGATTTTTTGTTAACTTCTTTTTGGTAGGTATCAATCACACGTGTATGATAAAAATTAGCATATAAATTACTTAGGATCGGATAGGAAAATAGAAGAAAACCGGCAAGGAAAATACTTCCCATAAGGATATTGATGCCAGTATTTTTCTTCCTTTTTTTTTGCACCTGTGTTTTCGTCATTTTCTCTCCTACCTTTAAGACAGTCTTTTTTTAAAGATGCTGTATATTAAATATAGACAGAAAAGCATGAGAAATGACTCCCCACGCTTTCTGTTTATCTTTGTTAACAATTATGCATGACTATATTTTTTTCTATAAAATAGGAATGCTAATCCCATTAAAATCAGGCCAAGAGCAAAAAATAGGATGGTTCCAATTGACCCAGTGATGGGAATCGTTGGTGCGTTTGTATTCAGAATAATTAGTTGAGCTTCATCTGAATAACTTTTCTTGTCGATCGTGAATTTCTTGTCTTCTGTCAAAAGATTGTAGCCGCTAGGTGCTTTTGTTTCTTCTAGTAAGTATGAGCCATAGCCTAATCCATAAGCTTCAAACTTACCTTCTTGATCAGAAGTTAGAACGGTTGCCTCTTTCTTTTCTTTTACCCAAGTAATTGTTTTATCATTATTTCTTTTTAGGTAAAGAGGTCCTTTATAGCCATTGTTTTCTTTAGCATTCGCATTTTTGTAGATAACAAATTCAGCATTTGCCAATGGTTTTTGTGAAGAATTGACTTTTAAGAACTTACGACCACCTGTTTCAACTGTTGGCGGTGTTGGTTGAGTTGTGGCAGCATCTACATAACCATTATTTACGGTTAAGATAGAATTGTTGGAAATAGGTGTACCTGGTATAGCAGTGTGATTGATCACTGTATCAAAGGTAATGGTGATCTGTTTTCCGTTAGCTAATTGACTAGTAGAGCCTGGGAAAAGTTCTTCGATAAAGATGATTGTAATGACACCATTTGCTTCGGTTACTTTATAGTATGAAGGATTCAATTGAACTCCATCAAGTGTGATGATGATATTCCCGATATACGTTAAATGTGAGTCTAACGTATTGGTGATAACGTATTTAGTATATTCTTTGATGTTCTTTGGTACGTCTGTAGTGACTTTCCAAGTGACAGTTTTACCAATATCAGTACTTTCATCAGTCAATCGCTCGCCTGATAATGTTGGTTTTAGATAGTTTAGTAAATTAGTTGAAACAACTTTCGTTTCGTCCAAGGCACCGCTTTCATTATATGCGTGATTTTCAGGTTTGATTGAGAAATCAACTTTACGACCATTTAGTAAGAAGTTATCAGGTGCATTTGTTTCAATAAAATAGTAATCTCCTACAACTAAATTGCCAACGATGTCTGTAAAACCGTCACCATGAGATACTAAATCAGCTTGGACTAAATTATCCGCTTGACCAGCAGCTCCTTTTTTATACAGAGAAAATGTCGCGCCGATCAATGGTTGGTTATCTTCTGTTAACTTTTGTGTTTTTGCAGCGCCTAGCGTTACTGCATTTTTGGTATAGATGTGAACTTGATCATTCCAAGCAGAACCATCTGTGTTCATGATCGGTAGTGAAACAACAACGGGGGCAGCAATTTTTGTAGCTCCTAATTCAGAGGTTAATTCTACAACCAAATATTTATCTGCCGGCAATGTTTTTGTCGCAAAAATACCAGCAGTATCCGTTTTACCAGTCGTTTGCACAACATTTGGGTTGTTTTTCACTGAATTGTAATAAGCGATTGCTTCAGCCTGGCTTGGGCTGGAGCTTAATTTGCTTTTTTTCAATGAGACTACGGCAAATTCAACATCAGGAGAAGGTGCAGCTCCAGAAGGCAGTTCGATTAATTGGGCTCCGTCTCCGGCAATCGTGGGCAAGTCCTGTGCGCCACCAAACTTTAACTTGTGAATAAACAATTTTCCTTCTGTGGGCTTTTCTGTAACGGCTTGGGCATGACTACTGAACAAAGAAAAACCAAGAGGCACCATTAAAACAAAAATCATAAGCAACGACCAAAAATTCCTTACACGTTTCTTTAACATTTGTAACATTCTCCTTCCCGTTCTTTCATATTATGAATTATTTCAAATTCATACCGTTATATTATCATTTATATTTGTTTTTTGGAAATATAAAGTAATGTTTTTGTTGTTTTAAGTTAAAAAGTGGTGATTTTTTGTTTTTTAATAAAATATAAATGAAATATAAGGCGGATGAGTTTCAGGGAGGGCGTAGGGATGCGTATAAAAACTAATAGAAAAGACACCCTGATATCCTTTAGAATTAAGTCGACGAAAACTAATCAAAAGGAGAAAATCAAGATGTCCTATACAAGTCTTATCAAAAATACTGACTCTTTGTTTTATTTTTACTAGAATGAATGGCTTAAATTTCTATCAATAGTATAATTGCTCGGTGCATTTAATGAGTAGCTCTTATTTCCAAATTTGTGGTGTCATACAACACACGTGCATGATTTTCTTTGATCATTTTCTTTTCTAATAAATTACCTGTTCTTTTATCGATACATTTTCTGAAAATTTGTCCATTACGGAAAACGTGTCCATTTTCTTTTGAAAAATATTCATTTTCAGCACGAATATGATAACTGTAAACTTGTTCATTGTCTGAGCGGAGTTCACCATTAAGATGGGTTTCGCTGACAGAAATAATCAGTTGATAGGTATTTTTCGTATTATTTTTGAAACGATAGTCCAGATAATTATAAACAATTGATGTCCCTGTCCCAAAAGGGATTTTACGTCCATAATCTGGGAAAAGATCTAAGCCATCATGGTGATGATGTTCAGTGATTTCTAACGGTGAATGAAGAATGATCCAATGAATCAAATTAGTAAATTGGCAAAGACCTCCGCCAAGTCCTGGACGAACAGCATCATTAAAAATTGTTACACCATCTTTATATCCTTTACTTGCAGAACATTTACCAACTAAATGCCAGAAAGAGAACGTTTCATTAGGCTTGATCAAAATGTTTGATACTTTAGGTGCAGCCAGTTTTAAATTCGCTGCTTTATTTTCCTGTAATGTCAGATCTGTATTTCCTAATTTTCGGCGTATCAAAGATGTATGCTTGTAAACGGATACGGCTAAAAGATCATCAGTTTTAGTTTGAGCAAGTTGCTCTTGTTGAATGAAATCCCGAATATTTCTTTGGAAAATATTCTTTTTTATAGAGATTTCATAAGTCAGTGGTGATAATTCGCTAAACAATTTCCTTTTCATTATTTCATAACCCCATTTCCTTTTGTAATTATATGGTAACACAAAAGACTTTTAATTGAAATGTAAATGTAATATTTAGAGAATTTATTTTTAACTAATCCGTTTTAAAATGAAAGAACCCGGAACAAAAACTCAAAATCAGTTTTGTTTCGGGCTCTAAATCGGAATAAACAGTGAGGAAAAAGCAACTCCTTTGGAAATAAAGGCTTTTTGTCTCTTTTCATTTCTTTTCTAAATAGTTAGTAATTGCTCAATATCTAATTCAGTCAATGAAGCAACCTGTATATCTGCTCCTGCTAAGACTTCTGTAGCAGAAATACCTACAGCATACATTCCAGCAGCTTTGATTCCTTCGATTCCAGCTTGTGCATCCTCGAAACCTACTGCATCGTTTGGTGCAACGCCGATACTCTCCGCTGCCTTTACGAAAATTTCTGGGTCAGGTTTCCCTTTTTTCAGAGTTTCCGGATCAACGATATGTCCGAAGAAATCAAGGACACCTAATTTCTCTAAAATCATTGGTGCATTTTTAGAAGCTGAAGCGATCGAGCAAGGGATATTGTGTTCTTTTGCTTGGACTAAAAAGTCGTGAACGCCAGGTAACAAGTCCGCTTCAGAAAGATCGGCTAAGAGTTTAACATATTCATCATTTTTCTTTTGAGCTAGAGCTTCTTTTTCTGCTAAAGTAAAGTCATTTTCTCGCTGTCCATAGACTAATATTTTATCTAAAGAATCCATACGGCTGATCCCTTTTAGCGTTTCATTGAATGCTTCATCGATTGTAATGCCCAGACTTTGTGCTAAATCTTTCCAAGCAATGTAATGGAACTTGGCTGTATCTGTAATGACACCGTCTAAATCAAAAATAAATCCGTTTTTCATTGGGATGCTCCTGTCTGTTTTTAGTAGGTAATAATCGTATTTTCGTCTGCCGTTAATTGATAAGATTGGTCTTTAACAATCACTGTTGCCTTTTTAGAAGGACAAATTTGTACTGAATTTTTTGAGACAGTCACAAGATAGTGAATGCCTTTATGGTCAATATTAAACGTTATATCTGACCAGTTTTTAGGTAAGTTTGGTTTGATTGTTAGATAGTTCTGTTTAATATCGATTCCAGCATAAGTGGTTAAGGTCACATAAATTGTTGCGGCCATCACACCTGTATGGATCCCTTCAGCGGTCGTTCCGCCTTGAATATCTTGATAATCAGAATAGAGAGCTTCTTGATATAATTTCCAAGATAAATCATGGAAGGCAACTTCTTCTGCCAGTTGTGCGTGGACGATTCTTGACAAAGTTGAACCGTGAGATGTTCTGTTTAGATAGTATAAAAGATTTCTTTCAAGATAATCTTCAGGTAAATCGTAGCCAAGTTCCTCTAAAATTTCATCGATTTTTTCTTTGCTTAGATTATAAAACAGCATTAAAGTATCTGCTTGTTTAGATACTTTATAATCATCAGGAGACTGCCCTTCGGCTTTCAAAATACGATCCATTCGATAAATGTTGCCGTATTTTTCTTTTGCGTGTTCCCAATCAATTTCTTTTAAATCGAAATAGCCTTCATATTGAGCAATGATCCCATCTTCGTTGACTTCGATTGATAAATGTTTGCGGATGTCGTTCATTTTTTCAAGATTTTCTGCCGTGATTTCTGTTTTATTAAATAATTTTGCTTGTTCTTGCGTATTTAATAGTGAGAGGATAGTTTCCAACTCCTCAAATAGCCAGACCACCATTAAGTTGGTGTAAGCATTGTTTTTTAAGCCGCTTTCGGTACTGTCAGGATAAGCTTCATGAAATTCATCAGGACCCATGACTTTATCGATATAATAGCGATTGGTCGTTTCATCAAAAGTCGCAGCACTGCGCCAGAAATTAGCGATTTCCAACAACATTTCAGCACCATATTCTTTGATAAATAGATCATCGCCAGAATTATTCCAATACATCCAGATATTATAAGCGATTGCTAACGACACATGACGCTGCAGGATGCTGTGGTCTTCACCCCATTCGCCATTTAAAGGATTTAAGTGAAGTTTTTGCGTATCTTCACTACCGTCAAGACTGGATTGCCAAGGGTACATCGCACCTTCATAACCACTTTCGCGTGCATTTTCTTTCGCTTTATTTAAGCGATTGTAGCGATACATCAATAACTGTTTAGCTGTTTTGGGAAAATGAAGAATATAAAATGGCAGGATAAAAATCTCATCCCAAAAAATATGACCACGATAGGCTTCGCCATGTAAGCCGCGGGCGGTTACAGAAACATCTAGTTCGTTATTGCTGAAAGGAGATGCCGAAACTAATAAGTGATACGTATGAATCCGCAGTAATTTTTGCGACATCAAATCACCCGTTACTTGAATATCTGATTTTTTCCAGAGTGTTTCCCAGGCGGTTTTACTCTCAGTTAATTCTGTCTCAAAAGAAATTGCTGTAGAAGACGGATTTTCCCAATTATTTTTTGCTATGGATGCTTTGACTTGTACATGTTTTTCAAGTGTATAGATATTGTTTTGTTCCGCATAAAAAGTGACTTCTTGTTCAATAATTTCTGTGCCAATCGAATTTTTGACAGAGCTATTTTCAAAGAAATCTCCTGTAATGTTAGTAGTTTGCTGGATATTTATATGTGACTGATTGGTTTGGACTTCAATCATAGTTTTATTTTTTTCAGCCAGCAATTGAGTTACATGAAAGTGTTTAGCTGTTAAGTTACGGTAACGCTCTACATTAAAGTTGTAGACAGAACCATCTGTTGTGGTTTTGACCGTGATGTTTTTAGAGAAATTCAATGGTTGGATCAAGTATTTGATACTATAATTATTCATTTGAGCCATATTGACTATTTTGTAAGCAATTATTTTCAGTTGATGTTGCTGTGTGTCTTCAACAATCATTTGAGCTGTAAACAGACCTGTTTTTAAATTTAGATTTCGGTGTAAATAATGTAAAGTAGACTTTTCAAGCGTTAACCACTCGTTGGTTCCTTCTACTTGAATACTGATATATTGGCTGTTTGGTGTATTGACGAAGTCTTCATTTTCTACGATCTGACCAGCGACTTCGGATTTTTCTTCGTTGTAAAGCCCGGCAATATAAGTTGCGGGGTAATGTTCTTTTGAAAGTGTCATCTCAGGTGTCGTACCACGCAAGCCCATAAAGCCGTTACCAATCGTCAGTAGGGACTCAACAGAATATTCTTCTTTCCCTGACGTGTAACCAAAATAATCTAAATTCCAGGTTAGATAGTCTGTTTTTTCGTTGAAAGCTGTCGTTAAATCAGTCGCTGTATTCAGTTCCGAGCTTGTGATAATCGGGAAATTCAAAAGCTCTGAAAAATACTTGATCAAGCTTTCTCTTCCAGCATTCAATGATGTTATCTGAGTGTTTTCAGTATAAAAGCTAGTTGGTATTTCGTTAAAAACAGCTCCTTTTGCGGTAGGGAATTGTTCTTTGATTTGTGTAGCCAACATATCGGCAGTCGTGGGAAATTGAAAATCCTTGAACGGAAAAGAGTGTTCAGAGATCAGTTGTTGTTCTTGTTTTTCCTGAATATGCAACATATTTTTTGTAAGTGTAAATAGTAGAAAGTTCATGATAGCAGCTCCTAGCTAAGATATATTTTTAACTTGTATAGACATGTATGTGTTTTCGTTTTCATTATAGTACGAAACACTTGTAAATACAAGTGTGAGCCTAGAAAAGAATTGTCAAAGATCAATGGTTTACTTAGGGAGAATGCTATTTTTTTAAAGGAGAATATGCTATCATTTTCTTTGAGTATCCTAAGGTGGAGGGATGAACATGAATAAATTTCATGATATATTTTTAGAGCTTGAAAAAGGAATTTTAGAAGGCGATTATCAGCCAGGAACATTACTGCCGAGTGAAAATCAATTAGTTGAACGATATTCAGTTTCTAGAGAAACGATTCGTAAGGCCTTGAATTTACTGATCAATGCAGGATATATTCAAAAGAAGCAAGGCAAGGGATCGATCGTTTTAAATGTAAGAAAATTTGATTTACCGATTTCAGGTGTAATCAGTTATAAAGAATTGCAAAATGCGCAACAAATTCATAGTATTACCAGAGTTGTCGAGCTGAAGGAAGAAAAAGTCAGCGACTCATTAGCACGTTTGACAGGTTGGAAAAAAGAAGCTGCGGTGTGGCGTTTGGTTCGTCAAAGAGAAATCGATGGAGAAGTAGTCATTGTTGATATCGATTATTTATTAAAAGAAATCATACACGAACTACCTAAAGAGCGAGCGGCGGATTCTATTTATGATTATTTTGAACATGATCTAGGTTTGGCAATCAGCTACGCGCAAAAAGAAATCACAGTTGAAGAAGTGACAGAAGCTGATCAGCGCTTAATGGATATTCAAGAAGATACGCATGTGGTGGTGGTCCGCAGTGTGGTAAGTTTAGAAGATACTCGTTGTTTTGAATACACAGAATCTAGGCATCGATTGGATAAATTCAAATTTGTCGACTTTGCTAGACGAAGAAAAGCATAATAAAAAAATGGATCGTTTTCTAGGAGATGAAAAACTTTGTATGTAGGTATCATCTATTTCATTGTTATTATTTTAGCGAATACAGTGGGCGCCATTTCCGGCATGGGTGGAGGCGTGATCATAAAACCTGTATTAGACACGTTACATTTTCATTCATTAGCGGCTATTTCGTTTTATTCTAGTGTAGCTGTTCTTACCATGTCGATTGTTTCTACGTTAAGGCAGATGAAAAATGGTCTAAAATTGCAAATTCCGATCGCAGTATTCGTTTCTTTGGGTTCTGTGATAGGTGGAATTACTGGGAATACAGCATTTGAGTCATTGTTGAAGTTATTTTCTGATGAAAAATACGTCCAACTAGTCCAAATTATTCTGACAATCGTTACATTGTTGTTTGCCTTTTTCTATACAAAAGTCGGAGATGCACGTTCTTTTGATCTGTCTCAGCCGATTTGGTATGTGATTATTGGTTTATTTTTAGGGTTTATTTCTACGTTATTGGGCATTGGCGGAGGTCCGATCAATGTGGCATTATTGATGCTGTGTTTTGGTATACCAATCAAAGAAGCTACAGTTTATTCGATCATCACGATTTTCTTTTCACAGGCGGCAAAAATAGTTACGATCGCACAGTCGACAGGTTTTGGACGGTTTGATCTGTCTATTTTATGTTATGTGATTCCCGCAGCAATTATTGGTGGTTTTGTGGGAGCTTTGATTAGTGGCAAGGTTTCGTCTGAGAGAGTGACACAAGTATATCAAATCGTAATTATCTTAGTGCTGTTGCTCAATTTGTGGAATGGTGTTCAATTATTCATTTGAGGAGGTCAATGCAATGGATTATCACGTGAAGGAGTTTTCAAATCTGACGACCAAGGAATTTTTCGAGATCGTTAAGTTGCGTATTGCAGTATTTGTGGTTGAACAAAACTGTCCGTATCAAGAAGTAGATGAGCTGGACGAAGTCGCTTGGCATACCTGGCTGCAAGAAGGCTCAGCTATTGTTGGTTATACTAGAATCATAGACAAAGGGGAAACAGTTACCTTCGGCAGAGTTTTGGTCAACCCTGATTATCGTAGAAAAAAATTAGGGAGCAAACTTCTAGAAGAGACGTTGAAAGTGATAGCAGAGAAATTCCCAAATCGTTCAATTATTATTGGTGCTCAAGCACATCTTACAGATTTTTATGGCGCTTTCGGATTTGAAACAAGTTCTGAAGTGTACTTAGAAGATGATATTCCTCATGTTCAGATGAGAAAATAAATAAAAAGAGGCTGAGATTAAACTAAAAAATAGTTTTTCTCGGCCTCTTTTACGTATTACTTTTCAATAGGGTCTTTTTTTACAACAGTTGTTTTTGAAGCATTTTGCTCTACTAATAAATCACGGATTTGTTCTAAGTAGTCGTCCGTTGTAAGTAGAATTTCTTCAATTTTGTCTTCTTCTTCAGCTTTTGGTTTCTTCATTTTATTGACAGCTTTCACGATCAAGAATAAAACAAAGGCAGTAATTAAAAATGTAATAAGAGCACTGATTACGTCACCAATGTTAAATGCTACACCTTTTACTGTAAAAACTAATGCGCCTAATGCGTCATCAGCGCTTTTATTACCAGTCGTTAGCACAAATACTAAACTAACTAACGGTGTAATCAATCCATTAACGATTTGTGTAACAATTGCAGTAAAAGCAGAACCGATAACGACCCCAACAGCTAAATCAAGAACATTGCCACGCATAATAAATTCTTTAAATTCTTTAATCATAAGTTTATCCTCCCTTTCTCAAATTCAGTATACAGAAAAATTAAAAAAAATTGAAATGAAAGACTCTTACATCAAGGAAAGACAGTTGAGCTGTGCTATAATTAAATAGATGTAGAAAATCTTAAAAAAACATTTAAAAACGTCCAGATGATTGTAATTCAGACTGGGCTTTATTATGATGAAAAACAAAGAGGAGCTGACAAGATGCCGATTGCATTAGCACAAGGGGTCAACTTACATGTTGTTCCAACAGAAAAATATAAAACAGTGCGTATTTTGGTTCGTTTTAATACGCGTTTGAATAGAGAAACAATCACGAAACGGACTCTTTTATCTAGCTTACTTGAAACTAATAGTTTGAATTACCCAGATCAAGTAAAGTTAAGTGAAAAGTTAGCAGAATTATACGGTGCAAGTTTTGGGATCAATGTAAATAAAAAAGGAAACTTACACTGGTTAAACCTTTCTATGAATTTAGTGAATGACAAATATTTGGAAAATAGCCATGTTTTGGCTGATGCGGCAGATTTTGTAAAAGAGATACTATTCTTTCCAAACATTATTGATGGAAAATTTGAAGCTGAAACGTTCCAGCGTGAAAAAGAAAATCTAAATGCTTATTACGAAAGTGTGTCAGAAGATAAACAAGTTTATTCTTCTTTGGCTTTACAAAACCTGTATTTCAGTCAATCTGAAGATCAAAAAATTCCAAGTTTCGGTACGATCGTTGATTTAGAAAAAGAAACACCCGAAAGTATGGCTTCGTACCATCGTCAAATGATTCAAGAAGACCAAGTAGATATTTTTGTTCTAGGTGATGTGGATGAAGCAGAAGTGACAACGTTATTTGGTGCGTTGCCATTTGAAGATCGTGCGTCAGGCATTGCAGATATTTTTTATGCGCAACCATCTAGAAATGTGATCGAAGAACGTTCAGAGCAAGAAACGTTGGCACAGTCAAAACTAAATTTAGGTTATCATACAGATGTTTATTATGGGGATGAAAATTATTTTGCCCTTCAAATTTTTAATGGTGTATTTGGCGGATTTCCACATTCTAAGTTGTTTATGAATGTCCGTGAAAAAGAAAACTTAGCTTATTACGCATCAAGCAATATTGATACATTCCGTGGGATGTTAAGTGTACAGACTGGTATCGATGGGAAGAATCGGAATCAAGTGCTGCATCTGATTTCAGCTGAATTAGAAAACATTCGTCAAGGAAATGTAACGGATCTAGAGATTCAGCAAACCAAAGCAATGCTGAAAAACCAATATTTACTTTCTTTAGACAATTCAGGCGCTGTTTTGGAAAATAAATATTTGGACGATTTGATTCCTCACCTACGTTTAAAAGATGATGAGTGGATTCGCCAAATGGAAGCTGTCACATTAGCTGATATTCAGCGAGTTGCAAAATTGGTACAATTACAAGCCATTTTCTTTTTGGAAGGAGAAAAAGTCGATGAATAAAAAAGAATATCCACAAATCAACGAAGTTCTCTATACAGAAGTCCTTGAAAATGGATTAACTGTTTATTTGTTACCAAAAAATGATTATAACAAAACCTATGGCTTGTTTACGACTAACTATGGTTCAATTGATAATGAATTTGTGCCGATCGGCGAAAAAGACTTTGTGAAAGTACCAGACGGAATCGCTCATTTTCTAGAACATAAAATGTTTGAAAAAGAAGATGGCGATGTTTTTCAACAATTCGGACGTCAAGGCGCTTCTGCTAATGCATTTACAAGTTTTACGAAAACTAGTTATCTTTTTTCCACAACGGATCAAGTAGAGAAAAATTTAGAAACATTATTAGATTTTGTGCAAGATCCTTATTTTACCAAAGAAACAGTGGATAAAGAAAAAGGCATTATTGGACAAGAAATCCAAATGTATCTAGATGATTCCAATTGGCGCTTATTTTTTGGCACATTAGGCAATCTTTACCCGAAACATCCATTGCATATCGATATTGCGGGAACTGTGGAAAGTATTGGCGAAATCACAGCAGAAGATTTATATACTTGTTATAACACGTTTTATCACCCAAGTAATATGACATTATTTGTGGTTGGGAAAATGGATACAGAAGAGATAATGACGTTTATCCGTAATAATCAATCAGCTAAAACGTTTGCTAAAGCAGAACCAATCAAGCGTCACTTTCCTAAAGAAACAGCTGCAGATATCATTAAAGAAAGCTCGATCGACATGGCTATCAGCCGCTCAAAAGTCATCGTTGGCTTGAAAGGGTTAGATGAAGTTCCAGCAGATGGCAAAGAATTGCTTAAATACAAAACAACAGCAAATCTGTTGTTCCAATTATTATTTGGTAATACGTCACAAAATTATTTAAATTTGTACAATGAAGGTTTATTGGACGATAGTTTTGGGTATGAATTTAGTCTAGATCGCAGCTTCCATTTTGCTGATTTTGGCGGAGATAGTGATCATCCTGAAGAATTGGCAGAACGCATTGAAGAGATTCTTCTAACTGTGGAGACAAGTTCTGAAGTAACAGAAGAGAATTTATCTTTATTGAAAAAGAAAATGATCGGTAAATATTTCCAATCGCTAAATTCATTGGAATATATCGCAAACCAATTTTCTCAATCACTTTATGGTGAAACAACATTATTTGATACACCGGAAGTTATCGAAAGTGTTCAATTAACTGACGTAAAAGAGCTAGCACAATCGTTTATCAAAAAAGAAGGATTAAGCCGTTTTTATATGTATCCTAAAAAATAGAAGCTTAAAAATTTTCAGTATGCGAGAGCAAGTGTTTGAGGTGATTGCTTTAGTTTAGGCAAACAGTGAGAAGACTTGCTCCAGCTATTGTTCTTAGAATCAAAAAAAGACCGATATTTAGTTGAAAACTTTCAAAATTGTTATGCTAATTAGTATTTTTTTATGGTATGCTTAGAGAAGTTGGGTAAATTAAATCTTCCAGCTTTTGGCTAGATTAATGAAGAAGAGGATTGTATTTTTACTCAAAAGTTTTACATAAAGCAGTAAGATAAGAGTCTATTCAGAGATATTTTATCCCTATTTACTTCGATGGTAAATTGTATTACTGGAATAACAAACTGATGTAATCAGACGAAACTGATAAATTAGAGAGACTGGAGAAGATGGACGAGTGGCCAGTGTAAATATAGGAAAAAAATTAAGAGATGCACGATTGCAGAGAAATATGTCACTAGATGAGCTGCAACAAATTACTAAAACACAAAAGCGCTATTTAGTAGCTATTGAAGAAAATGATTTTGATTCTATGCCAGGTACTTTTTATGTACGTGCCTTTATTCGTCAGTACGCAAGTGCGGTAGGATTAGATGGCAATGAACTAGTAGAAATTTATGATGGAATAGATGAAGAAGAAGACGTAGAGACTGCGATTCAGTATGAAACATTGGATGAATCAAGAACACAAATGTATGATGATGACAGCCAGACCAAACGATTTATGAGCAGTTTGCCTGCGGTTATTTTTTCTCTGATTGGATTAGCGATTGCAATTGTTGTTTTTTATATCACATGGCAAGACCGTCAGGCAAGCCCAATGATTCAGCCGCCATCTACATCTGAAGTTATTAGAGAATCTTCTTCAGAATCAAGCTCAGAATCAAGTCAACCGCCTGCATCAAGCAGTACGGAATCTTCAACGACGTCTACGTCAGAACCAAAGGCGCCTACTGAAGTGAAATTTGAATCTGAATCTGGCACGACAGTGAACCTTAGTGCTGTCAATGCAGCGAATCCTGCCAAACTTGAGTTCAGTGCAATAACAGGTCCTTGTTGGGTCGGTGTTTATATCGCTACAGCAGAGAACAATGATAATGGCTATTTCTACCAAGAAACAATTCAACCTGGACAGCCAAAATCGGTTGAGATTCCAGCAGGAACGACTCAATTGGTGATTAGTTTAGGTGCTTCTGAGTATATGGAATTTAAATTAGATGGTCAAAAAGCAGAGTTCAATCCGAATAATACAGGCATTGGACCAAGAAATATCAATATGACCCTTGCGTATGCTCAACAGGCAGAACAACCGCAATCAACCCAACAGCCACAATAAGTAAAAAGATAATTTGATTATAGATAAAAGGTGAGCGAGAAAAATTTGCGATGAGCGATAGGTCATTGCAAGCTTTTTTCTCGCTCATTTATTGGAAATATGTTCAAATTTATCTAGGTTAGTTGCTTTAGAAGAAAACTGTGTCTTTTTTCGTGACACCTTCTATGAGATAACGTAAAATGAGTAAGAAAAGAGAGGGGCAATAGGCATTGAACTTACCAAATAAATTAACAGTTATTAGAATATTTATGATTCCAATTTTTATCGCTGTCGTCAGCATACCTATGGATTGGGGGACGATCACGATTGCTGGAACATCTTTAGCAGTCACTCAATTGGTTGGTGCCGTTATTTTTGCGGTTGCAAGTATTACCGATTGGTTAGATGGAAAAATTGCTCGAGCACGAGGATTAGTAACAAACTTCGGTAAATTTGCGGATCCATTGGCAGATAAAATGTTAGTAATGACAGCTTTTATCGTTTTAGTTGGACAACAAAAAGCACCTACATGGGTAGTGGCGATCATTGTTTGTAGAGAATTAGCTGTGACAGGGTTGCGTTTATTATTGGTTGAAGGCGGTGAGGTTATGGCAGCTGCTTGGCCAGGTAAAGTAAAAACAGCCACACAGATGGTTGCTATTATCTTATTGTTCATCAATAATATCCCATTTGCAGCAATTGGCTTACCACTAGATCAAATCATGTTGTATATTTGTTTACTCTTTACGATTTATTCAGGAGTCGATTATTTCGTGAAAAATGCAGATGTGTTTAAAGGCTCAATGTAAGACTATTTAAGTTCAAGTTTAGTAAAAATCTACTTTTTCTCCTCTATTTTGAGAAGAAAAGCTAGATTTTTTTTTGCTTTATAAGCAATTTTTATAAAAGTTATATCTTTAAAACCATATTAAAACAGTCTTTTTCAAATTTTTTCATGTTTATAGAAATATTTGATACTACTATTTATAAGATAATAGTTTACTTTTTTTGAAACAGTGGGTATAATTTGGATATCGAAGCTATTGTTTTATAAACAGTAGTGTTCGAACATTAAAAAATTGGAGGAATTTATTATGAACAAATTTGTAAAAGGTGCAGTAGTTGCTGGGTTAGCATTATCTATCGGAGGAACAGGATTTTTAGCAACAGCGACTCAAGCGCATGCTGATTCTACTCAACTAGTAGATAACACTGCAAAAATCAACGCATTGATCCAAGAAAAACAAGAATTGATCAACAAGAAAAAAGTAAGCAAAAATGGACTAGAACAAAAAGCTTTAGGTATGCGTATCGGCGAAATCGAACGTGAAATCAAAGCATTGAAAAATGGCAACACAACAGATAGCTCAACTGGAAATACAACAACTCCTGCAGCTCCAAGCGAAGATACAGCAGCTAAAATCAACGCATTGATCCAAGAAAAACAAGAGTTGATCAACAAGAAAAAAGTATCACGTGATAAAAACGAACAAAAAGCTTTAGGCAACCAAATCAAAGAAATCGAAAAAGAAATCAAACAATTAAAGAAAAATAAATAAATCTCAATGTGTCTATCTAGTCATATTGATGAGGATTTAAATAAAAAGAATGCAGCACCTTTTCAGGTAGCTGCATTCTTTTTATTTATTTAAATCCAAGGACCGATCACTACGGTATAAATGCTCAAAACAATACCTGCAAGGATCAGAAGGGTACCTAAAGCGAGTAACGGACTGAATTTTTTTGAACGATTATTTTCTGTGGGTTCTTTTTTGAACAACTTGGATAAAGCCAAGAACAAAAGTCCTAAAATAATCAGTAATCCGTTAATAAAGAACGTAGATAATCCGGTTTTTTTCTTTCCATTTTTCGACAAAACAGAATTTTGTAATGCTTTTAATTTTTTAGCATATTTAAAACTAACACTCGGAGCAGCAACGGTAGAAGATACTTGAGCAAGTCCGTTATCTAGTGTTAATGTGTCTGCAGATAATGAAAAAGCAGGCTCAGTATTTTTTTGAATAACGCCATAAAAGTCTTGTTCTAAAATAACGTCTTCTTTGTTTATTGTGTTGTCTCCTTTAGAGAGTAGCTTTTTATATTCATATGTGGCAAAAGCTCGGTCGAAAATCGCGTTACCAAAGGCATGGCGCTGTAATTCGCCTTCTTGATCTTCCCAATCGCCCACACCTAACACAATTTCGATTAAGCGAGTCTCTCCTCGTTTAGCGGTTGCAGCATAGTTAAAGCCGCCTGTTGGGCTGGAACCTGTTTTTAAACCATCTGCTCCTTCGTAACCGTAGGCTAGGCCAGGCAATGAATAGTTGTGGTTTTCTAGTAATTCAGCGTAGGGCGTATTTTCCATGATGGTGATCTGAGTCGGACTTGTATAAGCGACAGTATCAGGATAATTTTTCAGCAATTGATAAGATAAAATAGCTAAATCTCGAGCAGTAGTCACGTTGTCGGCACGTTGGTCAATGCCTTCTGGTTTGTAATAGCCGTTGAAAGCTCCTGTTTCAGCACCGCTGCAATTATAAAAAGTTGAGTTTGTCATGCCAAGTTCTTTGGCTTTATCGTTCATCATATGAACAAATTTTGCTTCATCATTTGCAGTGACTAGATTGGCTAACATTACAGTTGCAACATTTGACGATTGTACAAGCGTAGCATAAAGCAAGTCCCGAACAGGGTAATCCACGCCAGAAACAATAGAGTTGTTACTTAGTTCATAAATCTGTGAAATCGCTTGGTCGCTATCTGTTGCTTTAACTGTTGTATCTAAAGTGAATTTACCTTGTTCCATTGCTTCAAAAACAAGATAAACAGACATCAATTTGGCAATACTAGCAGGATTCCATTTTAAATCAGGATTATCTTCCCAAAGGACTTGTCCAGTTTGAGCTTCAATAACGATCGATGCTTTTGGCGTATAAAATTCGTTTGTTTGATAGCCGGCATTTTGTGTGATCGTCAGAATATCTTCTTCGGCATAGGCGCTAGTAGCAGTGACGATACCGGAAAAATAGCCTAAGACTAGTAAGAGGGAGCAAATTTTCAGTAAAACGTTTCTTGTTTTCATATAAACATCCTTTGTAATTAATCAAGTTCTTTTAATAAAGTGAGCGTAGTTTAAACGCTTTTTTAGCAGAGTGATGAATCAGTGTATTCTAACAGATTTTGTTGTTTGGTGTTAGAAAAAAGCCAGTTCTTTAAAAAAAATTTACAGAGCTTTCAGGAATAAAAAAAGGAAACGAAGTGGTAATAGACTTTCCTTTGTTAACAACTGAATAAAAAATACCAACTTCTATTAAACTATCGTTTTTTGATAAAGTCAACGTTAACTCAAAAGCAATTTTTAGCTTATTTAGTATTACTAGACTTTTAGAGAAACTTTCTAGGGTCATGCATGATTAATTATATTAAAAATACAATACTTCTATTTTACGCGAAAAATGAATGGAATTATATAATTTTGGTATATTTTAATAAAAAGTAATTTTTGTGTAATTTTGGTATACTTTAATTGATGGAGGTGGTCGAAATGAAAATTGAACAAATGGTTGCTTCCGAATGGGGAAGTTTTGCTAGGCAGATTTCTACAAGTATCCAGTTACTTCCCTTTTATGCAGCACATACTTTAGCTAGACAAGCCTTTAACGAAAAGGTTCGAAATAACTCTGGAACAGCGTATGTTATATACAAAGGCAGGGTGCCTTATTTATTTATGACCGTTGAATCAGGCAAAATAACTAATGTGTTGATCCAAGAAACCACTAAAATAAGTTGGACATCGTTTTTTTTAGCTGTGGATAAACTGTTCAAACAAACATTTCAGCCAACGATTACTTTGCTTTTTCCACAGGCGTTGACCTATCACTTACAAGAAGTATTTGTAAAGTATGGTTATAAAATCGAGGGAAATAGCTCAGCAAGCAAAGAGTTGACGTATTGCACAGCTTTAGTTTTAGGTGGCGGAGGAGCAAGAGGTGCGTATCAAATTGGTGTTTGGCAAGCGTTGAAAGAGTTAGCAATTCCCATCCAACTCATTACGGGGACATCGGTTGGTGCGCTGAATGGTGCGTTAGTGTTGCAAGATGATTTTGAAGCGGCTAAAAATATGTGGGAAAAAATCGATACGCAAAAAATACTATCATTCCCAACCACTGTAACATCCAGTGATACTTTTGGTGGTTTAATGAGCCAAATTGGTTCGTTTACAATAAATGCGATCCAATCAAACGGGGTTTCTACGCAACCGCTACAAAAGTTGATCGCTGAAACGTTCTCTCAGGAAATAATGGAGCAAGTGACAACAGATTTTTATTTAGTCACCACTGAATTGCCCAATATGCAGGAAAAAAATATCCATTTTAATACGTGTCAAAGTGATCAATGGCAGAATTGGCTGCTTGCCTCAGCTTCATTTTTCCCAGCGATGGCTGCAACAAAAATTGCGGATAAATATTATGTGGATGGTGGCTATCGGAATAATATTCCCATAGATATTGCATTGCATAATGGAGCAACAGAATGTATCATCGTTGATGTAAAAGGACCAGGAATCACAAAACCAATTAAAATACCGGCAACTTCAAGCTGTCTGACCTTAAAAACACCTTGGTCAATGGGCGCTGTTTTGTTGTTTGATGGGGTTCGTTCGACTCAAAATATTCAATTAGGCTATTTAGAAACGATGAGAGCTGTTGGTAGAAAATATAGCGGGTATTGGTACACCTTTGATGAAACATTAAGCAATATAGAACAGTTCCAACAAGCCTTTTTTTCTTTTATCAAGCAGACCTATCAAATAAAATTATGGGAATCTAGCGCGCAACAAAATAAAATCTGTAAAAAATTGCGTAAATTATATAAAGACAGGGTGTATACTGAAAACATCGGATTGGTTTTGATTGAGCTGTTGGCAAAAAGTCAGGAAATATCTGCTGCTAAGTTATATACGATTCAAGAGTTAGTGGAGCTTTTGCAGCAAAGCGGACAGGTAAAGACTGATTTAATAGATACGATCGGCATGATTTCTGTTCAAGAATGGTTAAAGAGATATTATGAGGATTACTTTTTACTTTCCGACAAACAACAGTTATCATTGATAACTGAACTGTTACGGGTACAGGCAAAAGAAAAACCTCAAAGGCTGACTTTTTTATTAGATAAATTACCAGCCCAGACGTTACAAATTTTAATGAGAGAATTTATACAACAAGGAGTGGATGAATAATGGCACAAGAATTTTCGTATGAAATTGTAGAAGAAATCGCAGTATTATCTGAAAACGCCCAAGGTTGGCGTAAAGAATTTAATTTGGTGAGTTGGAATGGCCGTCCGCCAAAATTTGATTTGAGAGATTGGTCTGCTGATCATGAAAAAATGGGTAAAGGAATCACACTGACCAATGAGGAATTTGAGATTTTATCTAAAGCGCTAAAATCCATGTAGAGAGGACACCCTGTCAATGAAAAGTATGACTGGTTTTGGAAAAGAAACATTTTTAAACGATACGTACCAAATTGATGTAGAGATCAAAAGTGTCAATCAACGCTTTTTGGATATTCAATTACGGATGCCAAAAGAGGTTAATCCATATGAGATGGCTATTCGCCAATTGATAAAAGACACTTTGCAACGTGGTCGGATCGAAGCCTATATCAATATCAAACAAACTGGTAGCGGCAATAAAGAAGTAGTCGTCCATTGGACGCTGATCCATCAATTATTAGGAGAAGTTCAAGATGAGCTGGCGGCCAAGTATCCCCAAGCGAAATTTGATCCTGCACAAAACATCAACCAATTACTAAACAATTCTGATTATGTTGAAGTCACAGAAAAGCAGGAAGCAGATGAGACGTTTGGTTTGTTGGTTTTAGATAGTGTGAAAAAAGCGGTTGAACGAATTGATGCCAGTCGTCTGCAAGAAGGGCTGAAAATTCAGAAAATCTTAACGGTCTATGGTCAAGATTTCATCAATTTGGTTTCTGAATTAACAGGATTTGTCACTATTTATGAAAAAGACTATCGAGAAAAATTTGAAACAAAGCTGAATGATTGGCTAGGCAATCAAGTCGATGAAGCACGTTTGTTGACGGAATTGGCGATTTTACTTGAAAAAGGGGATATCCATGAAGAATTAGATCGTTTAGCGATTCATGTGGATAAACTACAGGAATTGTTGATCCAAACTGAACCTGTCGGCCGGGAGTTAGATTTTCTGATTCAGGAGATGAATCGTGAAGTCAATACGATCGGTTCAAAATCTAGCCCGATTGAAATTAAAAATATCGTTGTACAGATGAAAACGATTCTGGAAAAAATTCGTGAACAAATTCAAAATGTCGAATAATAGAAAATAGTTTGTGATTCCATCTTTTAAAGCTATAATTAAAGAGAAGAAAGCAAAGAGGTGAATAATTATGTCAAATTATTATGATGTTACGTTCCATGAACTAAGCGGAAAATCGGTTGTAAAAAGAGAAGTTATTTCTGATAAAGAACCCTTCGATGCATGGCAAGATGCCTGTGTTTCTTTTACAGATGAAGTATTGAATATTCGTGTAAATGAAGAGGCCTTTGTTTCATTGAATCGTCGATATGTTGTTCGGATCGACGTAGAAGAAGTCGATGGACCTGTGGATAAACAAATCAAGCGCCATGATGAAATTATGGGTGTTGTAAATACCTTATCAAATATGGGATTCTAATCGAAACGAATAATAAAGGTGAGAAAAGCGGAATTTCGCTCTTCTCACCTTTATTTTTTTATAAAAAGATAAATACGCCGACTGCTGAAAGTAATAAAATAGCACCTAATAAAAACAATAGACGAGTTGTCGGTGTTGAAGTTTTGCGGCTGCCTCTTCTTTCACCAGCGATTCGTTTTCTAAATATCCTAGATAAAATAATAGCTAGGAAACCTCCTACAGCTAAAATAGCCGTAATTGCATAGTTAGGTTCTTCTTTTTTTGTTGTTGAAGTTTGAGGGAGTATCTTTTTTTCTTGTTTGGCAGATGAACTAGCCACTGTTTTTTCTTCGGACTCTTTATAATTGACCGTTTGAACAGGAATCGTTGGTGACACTTGACCTAGTTCGTTGCGTAAAGATAATTTACCATTTTCTAGTGTGAAACTAGGTGAGGTATTCTTTTTAACAAATCCGTAAAAATCCTGCTCTAGATCGATTTCTTTATTGTCGATTGTATTTGGACCTTTAGAAAGTAATTTTTTATGTTCATAGGTAGAAAAGGCATGATCTAAGATCGCATTGCCGGCTAAGTGTCGCTCATATTCGCCTTCTTGGTCTGACCAATCACCGACACCTAAAATAACTTCAATGAGTCTAGTATCTCCTTTTTTGGCAGTAGCGATATAGTTGAAGCCTCCCGTTGGACTTGAGCCGGTTTTTAATCCATCGACCCCTTCATAGCCGTATTTTGCACCTGGCAACGAGTAATTGTAGGTTTCAAAAGTTTCTTCGTAAGGCGTATTTGCCATAGTTGTGACAACGGGTTTATTTGTGAATTGTAAAACGTCAGGGTATTTTTTAATTAAATTATACGTTAAAACAGCCAAGTCTCTAGCAGTTGATTTATTATCGCCATCTGGATCGATGCCTGGTGCTTGGTAAAATCCGCCAAAAGCACTGATTTGGGCACCGCTGGAGTTAAAGTAAGTGGTATTTGTCATACCCAATTCTGCCGCTTTCTCATTCATCTTACGAATGAAACCAGCTTCATCGTTGTCAGAAACTAGATTTGCTATCATTAGCGTGGCAACGTTTGAAGAAGGTACCACCGCCATTGTGATTAGATCGCGCACAGGATAATCAACACCTAAGGCAATTTTATTATTGCTTAAGGCGTATATTTGAGAAATATTGACATATTTTTCGGTTGTTTTAACTGTTGTATCTAGGTTGAATTTACCTTGTTCCATTGCTTCAAAAGCCAAATACATAGTCATGACTTTGGCAATACTTGCTGGGCTCCATGATAAATCAGGTTGATCTTCCCATAAAATCTGACCAGAATCGGCATCAATGACAATCGAGGCTTTTGGTCGATAACCTTCTTTTATAGGATAACCTGATTTTTTTGCAAATTCCATTAGGTCTTCTTCTGCATAACTTGTTTGCGCAAAACCTCCAAATAAAATACAAGCAGCAAGTAAGAAAGCGGTCGTGGCTTTCCAAAATCTTTTTTTAATGAACATAAAGTTAAATCCCTTCGTTTTTTATACATCAATTTCTGCGGGGAGAAGTTGCCAGAGTATAAAAGTGCGTAATAACTTTATTTTACTTGAAAAGTGGGTAAAGTGTATACTTTTTTTGCAAATATTTTTGTAATAGAGGTGACAATTTTGATAGATAGAAAAGTATATTCGTTTTTTGAAAATATTAAGCAATAAAGCCTTGAAAATTACTGAAAAAAAGTGCATTATAGAAGTAATACTTAAAAGACATATTTTGAAAGGAAGTCGTCATGTCAGAGCGTGGATTATTAATTGTACTATCAGGTCCTTCTGGAGTTGGTAAAGGAACAGTACGAAAAGCAATTTTTGATAGTGAAGAGAATGATTTTCAGTACTCAATTTCTATGACTACCCGTAAAATGCGGGAAGGAGAAGTAGAAGGAGTAGATTACTACTTCCGTACAAAAGAAGAATTTGAAGCGATGATCGAAGCTGGTGAGATGTTGGAATATGCACAATACGTAGGAAATTACTACGGAACGCCGTTGTCTTATGTCAACCAAACGCTTGATAAGGGCAAAGATGTCTTTTTAGAAATCGAAGTCCAAGGTGCCGAACAAGTCAAAGAGAAAGTGCCGGATGGCGTATTTATATTTCTAACGCCGCCAGATTTGTCGGAGCTAAAATCACGAATCGTTGGTCGCGGTACCGATGATCATGATGTGATTGAAGAAAGAATGCGTGTGGCTCGCGAAGAAATCGAAATGATGGCATTATATGATTATGCCGTTGTGAACGATAAAGTACCATTGGCAGTGAAACGAATCAAAGAAATTATCGCGAGCGAACATTTTCGCGTTGATCGAGTAATTGGTAAATATATTAAAATGTTGAAGGAGATGTAGCCTTATGATGCTAAAACCATCTATTGACTCATTATTAAAAGAAGTACCATCAAAATATTCTCTTGTGATCTTAGCAAGCAAACGTGCCCACGAATTAGATGAAGGTGCACAACCAACACTTGAAAGTTTTGAATCTGTGAAAAGCGTAGGTCAAGCATTAGAAGAAATCGACGCTGCAACAGTAATCAACGATCCACGCCCAGAAGAAAAACGCGAAAGAATGCGTATGGCAAAAGAAGAACAAAAAATGAGACATGAACAAGAACAAAAAGAACTTGAAAATCGCATCCGCGAAGAGAAAAAAATGTAATATAAACCAACTAAGATATACCATTCTGAAGGCAAGTGAATGCGGCGAACTTTGAGTACGTCACATACTTGACTAAAGAAAAAAACGATTGATTTTCTTTTATTAGCAGTAAATCACTGCTTTAAGAAATCAGTCGTTTTTTAGATTTAATGTTTAGTTCAAGCAAATGTTATAGCTTTAAGCGGTAAGTACGCTTGTATCTCTATCAAATCAATATAGCTATGTTTCTTGATCCCTGCATAATTAATTAAATAGGTCATTTTTAAGTTTAGATTGATAGCCTCTAGAGGTATAATCTATTTGAAACAGAAATAAAGGACACAAGACAAATACTTGATTCTTTAGTACAATAAGCAAAGAAATGAACAATAGGATGATTTTAGAGAGCGGAGGAATGTTTATGAGAAAAGCGGCACAAGTGATTGTTGATGTACCAACAATGCAGACAGATCAACCGTTTACTTATTTGATTCCTTTTAACTTAGAAGGACAATTGGCCGTTGGCATGCGTGTGGAAGTGCCTTTTGGTAATGGCAACCGTCATTTGCAAGGGTTTGTGATGGCGATAGATGAAGTTTCAGATGAAGTGATTTCTGCGCAAAAATTTGAATGGAAAGAAATTCTTTCTGTTTTAGATTTAAAGCCTGTGCTGAATACTGAACTGCTGGAACTAGCTGATTATATGAAGGAAAAAACATTTGCCTTTAAGATTACTTGTCTACAAACGATGCTGCCAAGTGTGATGCGGGCAGATTATCGAAAATACATATATTTAACGGATGAATTAGACGAAGGAAGCCAAGATGAGTTGTTCTATGGTTTGGATGAAATTGCTTGGGATGATGCTTTAGCGCGTAATATTTTGCCGCAATTGATGCAGTTAAGAAAGCAGCAAAAAGTCGATATTCGTTATGAAGTCAATACACGGAATAAAGTAAAAATGATTCGTTATATCCAAGCGCTGAAAAATTTTGAAGAACTTGAAGAAGCACGTATGGACTTACGCAAAGGCTCGCAAAAAAAAGAGCAGTTGATTAACTATTTGCAGCAATTAGGCATCGAAAAAATGACCACTGTCAAAGAAATGAAGGAACTAGGCTTTAGTACAGCTATTTTAAATGATGCAGCGAATAAGCGGTGGCTGACATTTATTGAAACAGAGGCCTATCGAGATCCGTTTGCGGAGCATACTTTTGAAAAAACGACGGCCTTATCTTTGAATGATGAGCAACAAAACGCAGTGGATAAAGTGCTTGGTTCAATGAATCAAGGCGTAAGCAAAACCTATTTACTGGAAGGGATTACCGGCAGTGGGAAAACAGAAGTCTATCTTCAGGTAATCGCAGAAGTGCTGAATCAAGGCAAGACTGCAATGATGCTGGTTCCAGAAATTTCCTTGACGCCGCAAATGGTTCATCGCTTTAAGAGTCGTTTTGGTGATCAAGTTGCTGTAATGCACAGCGCACTATCTCAAGGGGAAAAATACGATGAATGGCGGAGAATTGAACGTGGAGAAGCCCAAGTCGTGGTTGGTGTTCGTTCTGCGATTTTTGCTCCATTGGAAAACCTCGGCGTTGTAATCATTGATGAAGAGCATGAAGCAAGTTACAAACAAGAAGAAACACCTCGTTATCATGCGCGCGATTTGGCTATTTGGCGTGGAGAGTATCATCATTGCCCTGTTGTCTTAGGAAGTGCGACACCATCATTGGAATCACGAGCTAGGGCGCAAAAAAATGTCTATGAGCGATTGGTATTGACTCAGCGAGCAAATCAGACGGCAACGTTACCCTCAATCGATATCGTGGATATGCGTGAAGAAATTCAAAATAAAAACACTTCGTCCTTTTCATTCGCGCTTCAAGAAAAAATACAAGATCGTTTAGCTAAAAAAGAACAGATCGTTTTGATGCTGAATCGCCGTGGCTACTCCTCTTTTGTGATGTGTCGGGATTGTGGCTATGTGTTGCCTTGTCCAAACTGTGATATCTCGTTGACTTTGCATATGGATACGAAAACGATGAAATGTCATTATTGTGGTCATGAAGAACGGATTCCGTATCACTGTCCAAATTGTGGCGGGGATAAAATCCGCTATTACGGAACAGGAACTCAAAAAGTGGAAGAAGAATTAAACGCTCTTTTCCCAGAGAGTCGAGTGTTGCGCATGGATGTTGATACAACTCGACGAAAAGGCGCACATGAGAAGATTTTGACGGCATTTGGTAATTATGAGGCAGATATTTTATTAGGAACACAAATGATTGCTAAAGGATTGGATTTTCCTAATGTTACGTTAGTTGGAGTATTAAATGCTGATACCGCACTAAATCTGCCGGATTTTCGTTCAAGCGAGCGAACGTTTCAGTTGTTGACTCAAGTTAGCGGACGAGCAGGACGAGCAGAAAAACCTGGTGAAGTGATCATTCAATCATTCAATCCTGAACATTATGCGATCCAGTTGGCTAAAGCTCAAGATTATGAAGACTTTTACCAAAAAGAAATGTACGTCCGTCATCGCGGAGACTATCCGCCATTTTACTTTACAGTCCAAATTACAGCTAGTCACTCAGAAGAAAACCAGGCGGCCAAGCAGATGTTTGAAATTGTTAAAGAGTTGAAAGAAGGATTGTCTGATCAAAGTATTTTACTAGGCCCAACGCCTAACGCTATTATGCGGGTCAATAATCGGTACTTTTATCAAGTGATCATTAAATATAAAAATGAACCCAATCTACAAAATATTTTAAAAAAAATACTGACTGACACCCAAAGAGCGACAGCACATGGATTGAAATTATCGATCGATGCTGAGCCAATGAATTTTATTTGATACACTTATTGTTGATACGACTAAAAGATGTTTTTTAAGAAAGGAAACTTAATGCGCTATCCTATAGTGATACACCCTAATGAACGACTGAAACAAAAAGCAAAACCAGTAACGATGATCACCGATGAAACGATCACTCTTTTAGAAGATATGTATGAAACGATGATTGCCCACGATGGTATTGGTTTAGCGGCACCTCAAATCGGTAAAAATCTTCAGCTTGCAGTCATTGAAGTAGATGAAGAAACAGGTTTGTTTGAATTGATCAATCCTGAAATCATTGAACGAAAAGGTACGGATATCGATGTAGAAGGCTGTTTAAGCATTCCTGAAACTTACGGAACTGTTGAACGAGCGGATGAAGTAACTGTGCGTTATTTTGACCGTGAAGGAGACGAGATCGAAGTAACAGCTTACGGCTATCTTGCCAGAGCCTTTCAACATGAAATCGATCATTTAAACGGTGAATTATTCATTGATAAGATCATTGAACCGATCAAGCCAGAAGATTTAGATGCATATATGGAGGAACATTTTGATGACTAAAATTATATTTATGGGAACACCTGCTTTCTCTGTTCCTGTTTTAGAAGGATTAATTGAAAACGGCTATGAAATCCAAGCAGTAGTAACACAACCAGATCGCCCAGTTGGACGCAAAAAAGTAATTACACCAACGCCAGTCAAAGAAGCGGCACTGAAACATGAGTTACTTGTTTTACAGCCAGAAAAAATCTCAGGCTCACCTGAAATGGAGAAAATTATTGAACTTGCGCCTGATTTGATCGTAACAGCTGCGTTTGGTCAGTTTTTACCAGAGAAAATTTTAAATGCACCTAAATTTGGCGCGGTCAATGTCCATGCGTCATTGCTACCAAAATATCGTGGTGGTGCCCCAGTTCATTATTCGATCATCGAAGGTGAAAAGGAAACAGGAGTTACAATCATGGAAATGGTGAAAAAAATGGATGCGGGCGATATTCTTTCTCAAAAAGCGATCCCGATCACTAAAGCCGATGATGTAGGGACAATGTTTGATAAGCTAAGTATTGTTGGAAGAGAACTATTATTAGAAACATTACCTAAAATTTTAGCGAAGGAAATCACGCCAATTCCTCAAGATGAGACAAAAGTGACCTTCTCTCCCAATATTACCAGAGAGCAAGAGCAAATCGACTGGAATAAAACCGCTGAACAGGTCGATAATCAAGTGCGCGGTATGCGTCCATGGCCGACAGCATTTACAACATACAATGAAATCAATTGGAAATTATGGGATGTTACACCTTTAGATGAAACGACTGAAGCCGTTCCAGGAACAATTATTAAACGCAGCAAAAAAGAACTATGGATCGCTTGTGGTAAAGGAACAGTTCTTTCAGTGAATATCCTTCAACCATCAGGCAAAGGAAAATTATTCATTCAAGATTTCTTAAATGGGGTTGGTAAAACAGTCGCAGAATCAGATAAGGTGGGCTAATCAATATGGGAAAAAAAATACCAACAAGAGTAAAAAGTTCGGTTCGTTACGTAGCATTAAGAACGATCGAGCGCGTGGACAATGGCGGAGCATACTCTAATTTATTACTAAATGAAATGATCAATAAATCTGCTTTAGGTGAAAAAGACAGCCGTTTATTCACAGAGCTTGTGTATGGAACGATCAGTCGTAAATTGTTACTGGAATATTATTTGACCCCATTTATTCAAAATCCTAAAAAAGTGGATAGTTGGGTGAAAAATTTACTTAGTTTGTCGATTTATCAATTAGTCTTTTTAGATAAAATTCCTGATCATGCAATCATCAATGAAGCGGTGGAAATCGGTAAGCACAGAGGAAATATCGGAATTGCTAAATTTGTTAATGGTGTTCTTCGTGCGTTCCAGCGTGAAGGTGCGCCTAGTTTAGATAAAATCAAAGACCCAGTAGAACGCTTATCTGTGGAAATTAGTATGCCTCAGTGGTTGACAGAAAAACTGATCAAACAAATGGGAATAGAAGAAACCAGAAAATTAGGTTTGTCTCTTTTTGAAAAAAGTCATGTTAGCGGCCGTGTCGATACTCGTGAAATCAGTATAGCTGATGCGCTAGAAGAACTACAAAAAGACCATATTGAAGCTTCTGCCAGCCAAGTTTCGCCTTATGGTGTGGTGGCAGATAAAGGCTTTTTAGCAGGGAATTATTTATTTGCAGCAGGTAAACTAACGATTCAAGATGAAAGCTCAATGTTAGTGGCACCAGCGATGCAAATTGAAAAAAATCATGTTGTTTTAGATGCCTGTGCAGCACCTGGCGGAAAAACAACGCATATTGCGACTTTCCTTGATGCCTCACAAGGCGGACGAGTGAAATCGCTAGATATTCACGATCATAAAATAAAATTAATCAAGCAAAACGCTGAACGTCTTCATGTAAAAGAAGTTGTCGATACTGAAAAATTAGATGCGCGTAAAGTAGGCGAAGAATTTCCAGCTGAATATTTTGATCGAATCTTAGTGGATGCGCCGTGTTCCGGTTTAGGTTTGATGCGTCGTAAACCAGATATTAAATACAACAAATCAGCTCAAGATTTTGAGCAACTACCTAAAATTCAACTAGAAATTCTAGAAAGTGTTGCACATACATTGAAACAATGCGGTATAATGGTCTATAGCACATGTACAATTGCCGAAGAAGAAAACCAAGAAGTTGTAGCAACATTTTTAAAGAAACATCCAGAATTCAAAAAAATCGATGTAGCAGTAAATGAAGTTGTTCAGCCTGCGATAAAAGATCAAATGCTGACATTATACCCGCATCAATTAGGAACGGATGGCTTTTTTATTTGTTGTATGCAGAAAGTTTGTTAAACGAGGTGAAGCATAGTGGAAATCAATTTTCAAACAGATGTCGGACGAAAACGAAATACTAATCAGGATTATGCTGGTTTATTTGAAAACCAATCAGGTGTTTCTTTAGCGATTTTAGCTGACGGGATGGGCGGGCATCAAGCTGGAGACGTAGCCAGCCAGATGGCGGTCAATAATATAGGTGTTCGTTGGCAGGAAAGTGCAGTCGAAACATCAGAAAAAGCTGCTCAGTGGCTGATTAAAGAGATCCAAGATGAAAATGAGCTGATCTATCAAAAAGGTCAATCCCAGCCTGAATACTTAGGAATGGGGACGACGATCGTCAGTGCTGTGTTGTTGGATCGATCATTCGTATTAGCTAATATTGGGGATAGCCGCGCTTATTTAGTACGCAATAACCAATTACGTCAGCTGACAGAAGATCATTCCTTAGTCAATGAGCTGGTTAAATCAGGCGAAATTACTCGAGAGATGGCTGCGAATCATCCAAGAAAGAATGTTTTGACACGTTCATTAGGAATGCCGGGAATGGTAGAAGTTGACGTAACCAATCATCTTTGGGTACCAAATGATTATATCTTGCTATGCTCAGATGGGTTGACGAATATGGTTTCAGAAGAAGACATTTTAGCTGTTTTACTTTCAGAAAAACCGTTAAATGAAAAAGTTGATGTATTGATCGCTACAGCAAACGAAGCTGGCGGAGTAGATAACATCACTGTTTTAGTGATACATTTTGATGAGCAAGAGGAGGAAAACCAATGATCGAAATCGGCAGAAAATTGAATGGCCGGTATCATATTATTGGCAATATCGGCAGTGGCGGTATGGCAAATGTTTTTTTAGCTCATGACTTGATTTTGGATCGTGATGTAGCAGTAAAAGTGCTGCGTTTTGACTTCCAGAACGATCAAGCAGCGATTCGCCGCTTTCAAAGAGAAGCATTAGCTGCTACTGAATTGGTTCATCCGAATATCGTCAGTGTTTATGATGTAGGTGAAGAAGACGGTTTGCAGTACTTAGTTATGGAATATGTCAAAGGGATGGATCTAAAACGATTTATCCAGACTCAATACCCAATTCCATATGCGAAAACTGTAGATATCATGGAACAAATTTTATCGGCAGTATCGCTTGCCCATGAACATAGAATTATTCATAGAGATTTAAAACCGCAAAATATTTTGATGGATGAAAGCGGCGTTGTAAAAATCACAGATTTTGGTATCGCAATTGCGCTGACCGAAACGTCCATCACACAAACTAATACCATGTTGGGCTCTGTCCACTACCTCTCTCCGGAACAAGCGAGAGGTAGCATGGCAACCAATCAATCAGATGTATATGCAGTTGGGATTATTTTATATGAGATGCTGACAGGAAACGTACCTTTTGATGGTGAATCGGCAGTAACGATTGCCTTAAAGCATTTCCAAGAAGAAATGCCGTCAGTCAAAACATTTGATTCTAATATCCCTCAGTCATTGGAAAATGTGGTGCTGCATGCGACTGCAAAAGATCCAGCTGACCGCTATAAAACGGCAGAAGAAATGTCGCGTGATTTATATACTGTATTGGCAGCGAACCGCTTAAATGAGCCAAAATGGCAGCCGACAGGATTAATGGGAGAAACAAAAATCTTAACACCGATCACAGACGAAATGGCGATGCCGTCTTCTTTCAATTCGATGGAAACGCCGCCGGAAGAACGGAATGAACACGAAGAAATCGAGCAGCAAGAAGCTGCAGCAAAGAAGAAAAAAAACAAAAAGAAGCCGTTGATCATCTTTTTGATTTTATTAGCATTGGCGTTGATTATCGGCGGAGTGTTCTATTTTGCTGGTAGAGGTAGCAGTGAAGTCAAGATTCCTAATGTTTCAGACAAAACTGAAGCAGAAGCACGAAAAACGCTTGAAGATGCTGGGCTAAAAGTCAAAGCTGAAACAAAAGAAATCCCTGACGAAACTATTGATGAAGGAAAAGTCGTTAAAACAGATCCAGCAATAGATTCTACGGTGAAAAAAAATCGAGAAATCGAACTTTATATAAGCTCTGGGAATAAGAAAATCAAACTTGATGATTATTCTGGAGAAGATTATAAAGATGCCATCGAAGCGTTAGGCAAACTAGGATTTAAAGAGAGTCAAATCAAAATTACAAAAGAAACTGACTCTAAAATCGATGAAGACAAAGTCATCAGCCAGACGCCAGAAAAAGGTGAAGAAGTCGATCCTAAATCAGATGAGATCACATTGGTTGTTAGTAAAGGACCAGATGATGTCTATTTAGCGGACTATGCAAGTCTAGGCTATAGTTATAACAATGCGGTGACCGAATTGTTAAGTTATGGAATCAAAGAAAGCCAAATTACTCGGGTAGATAAACCAAGTGATACCATAGAAAAAGATTTAGTTATTGCACAAAATCCGGCAGCAGGTAATCCGTTTAATCCTAAAAAAGGCAAGATTACATTAACTGTAAGTTCTGGACCAGATAAGACAACGACGACTAGTTCTGAATCAAGTACAGTTGTTTTAGGTAGTTATGCAGGAAATTACACGTATCAAAATGCAGTAAATGCGTTGACTAACCTAGGACTTAAAGAAAATCAAATATCAAGAGTTGATGAAGCTAGCGATTTGCCAAAAGATACTGTTATTTCACAGGATCCAGGAGCAGGCGCAACCTTTGATCTTAAAAATGGGAAAATTACGTTAAAAGTTAGTACGGGACCAAGTAATGTTAGTATTCCTAACCTCATTGGACTTTCTCCAGCAGAGGCTAAGTCTCAAGTAGAAGGTGCTGGCTTGAAGTATGTAGAAGGATCTGGGGATGCTTCAAAAGGGAAAGTAACAAGTATTTCTCCAAGTGTTGGTGATAGCGTTGCAAAAGGAACGTCCGTTACTGTCAATTTCTCAAGTGCAACGGATTCAACAGGTAATGAAAATAGTTAATTAAGTAGCTTAAAGTGATTAAGATGAACATTGTCTTAATCACTTTTTTTATACGAAAAAGTGATTTCTCTAGCCCTGCGTTTAGCTTTTCTTCAACCTATGGTAAAATGGAACTAATAGAAACGAGGAGGTGGCATTTCTGAAAGGTCAAATCAGAAAAGCGATAAGTGGCTTTTACTACATTTATGCAGATGGAGCAACGTTTCAAACGAGAGCCCGTGGAAATTTTCGTAATCGAAAAATCACCCCATTAGTTGGTGATGAAGTCATGTTTGAAAGTGATAATCCAACCGATGGCTATTTACTTGAAGTATTTCCTAGACATAATGAATTGGTTCGCCCGCCAGTAGCTAATGTGGATATCGGAGTAATTGTTATGAGTATGGTTGAACCTAACTTTTCATACAATTTATTGGATCGCTTTTTAGTTACGTTGGAAGATAAAGGAATTGCGCCGATTATTTATTTGACGAAAATCGATTTACTGAATGGGACAGAAGCAGTCAGTGTGGCAGATGTTAAAAAAGTCTATGAGGAAATTGGTTATCCAGTAATTGCTGCAACAAAAGCCAATGACGAAGCAGCGGTTCACAAACTAGAACAGTATTTTCCCGAGCGTTTGACTGTTTTTATGGGACAATCTGGTGCAGGGAAATCAACCTTATTAAATAAAATTTCTCCTGATTTACAATTAGCGACGGATGAAATTTCTGAATCGCTAGGTCGAGGAAAACATACCACACGTCATGTAGAACTGTTGCCATTATATGACGGTTTAGTCGCAGATACACCAGGATTTAGTTCAATCGACTTTTTAGAAATGGAAACAACAGAGCTGCCAAAACAATTTCCAGAATTTGTGGAAGCCTCATCTTCATGTAAATTTCGGGAGTGTATGCATCGCAAAGAACCAGCTTGTGAAGTGAAAAAACGTGTAGAAGCAGGAACGATTGCTCAGACACGTTATGATAATTATCTGCAATTTTTATTAGAAATAGAAGATCGTAGACCCGTTTATAAGAAAAAATAGCGAATAAAAAACCTGTAAAATTAAAGGAGCGATTGTAATGAAGCTAGCACCATCGATTTTAAGTGCTGATTTTGCCAATTTAGAAAGAGATATTCAATTAGTCGAAAAATTAGGAGCAGACTACATACATGTAGATGTGATGGACGGACAATTTGTACCTAACATTACTTTAGGCCCTAACGTGGTTTCTGCGATTCGACCAGTGACTAAATTGCCGTTGGACGTTCATTTGATGATTGTTCAGCCAGAAAATTACATTGAAGCATTTGCCAAAGCCGGCGCTGATATTATCACGGTCCATGAAGAATCAACGCCGCATATTCATCGTGCTGTGCAAATGATCAAGGCCTCTGGTGTAAAAGCTGGTGTAGTGATCAATCCTGGGACTCCCTTGTCAGCAATTGAATATGTGTTAGATTTAGTCGATCAAGTTTTGATCATGACCGTAAATCCTGGATTTGGCGGACAATCATTTATTGAAAGCTCGTTAGATAAAATTGCTCAATTAAAAGAGTGGAAAGAAACAAAAGGCTATACGTATGATATCGAAGTGGATGGTGGAATTGTTCCTGAGACAGCGAAGCGCTGTAAAGAAGCGGGTGCTAATGTTTTTGTAGCAGGTTCTTATATCTATGATTCGGAAAGTCCCAAAGACCGTATCGAGGCACTGAGAGCTGTGTTGGACTAATGAAAATTCTTCTTGTGGCAGGCGGTTCGCCTGAAGAGTGGCCGCAGTTGAACTCGGAGGATTTTGATTACATTGTGGGAATCGATCGAGGCAGTTTATATATTTTGGAACATGGCTGGTCATTAGATTTGGCTGTGGGAGATTTTGACTCTTTAACGAATGATGAACAACAGACCGTTCAAAAACAAGCCAAAGAACTTGTACAGGCACAAGCAGAAAAAGATGATACAGACACGCAATTAGCTTTAGCACTAGCTGTCCAAAAGTTTCCAAAATCGGAAATCACGATCATTGGTGCAACAGGCGGTCGTTTGGATCACTTCTTAGCGAATCTGTGGCTGCCGTTGGAACCACGTTTTCAAGATTTTGCCCATCAAATAAAAATAAAAGATCATCAAAATAGCATTGCCTATTATCTTCCAGGAGACTATGTGGTGAAAAAAGAAGCAAGGATGAACTATTTAGCCTACTGTTGTTTAACACCCGTTAAAAACCTGACGTTAACAGAAAGTAAATATACTCTGGAGCATGTTGATGTTGCGATTCCTACTTCTTATGCAAGTAATGAATTTGTGGGAGAAACTGCTGGATTATCGTTTGATACAGGGATAATTGCAGTAATTCAAAGTCGAGATAAATAAAAAAAGCTGAACGGCATGCCGTTCAGCTTTTTGATTACGTTCTATTAAACACGCTCGATTTTACCAGATTTCAAAGCACGAGTTGACACCCAAACTTTTTTAGGTTTACCGTCTATTAATACACGAACTTTTTGCAAGTTAGGTTTAACAGTACGTTTAGTAGCGTTCATTGCATGTGAGCGGTTATTGCCGCTGCTTGTCTTACGACCAGTAAAGTAACATACTTTTGCCATTTTTAGTTTCCTCCTTTGCTTTGATCTTGGAGCGATAGTTTTCAGCTCATACTAACTTAATTTATCACATTACTAGTGATTTGGCAAGGGCATTTCAATTTTTGTATAGATTATAGTGCTGATTTGCTTGAAATTACTACGTTCAAGCATGCATAAACGTAATAATTTTAAGAAAAGCTGAGAAATGAAGATTTTAAGAAAAAAAGTCCAAATACTAAAATATTAGATAAAATAGTAAGTGACTAACAAATATAATCCAGTTGGCAAAAAGTTCTAATAGAAAAGGGTGATCGTAATGTCAAAGCTAAATTAGAGAGTAGAGGTCAGCAAGAAAAAAATAAAGAAGAAGCATTATTCTTTGATTTTTTGAAAGAACCACATGATCAATTACCTGCAGTTCCTTTTAAAACACTTGATATGATTCAAGAAGCAAATAAAGAAAAGCTTGTTTTTTTGGAGTTATTCAATTTTTTAGAGGAAGTGAAGATGCCTAGCAGCTATATAGGTGAAATGGATCTGAGACTTATAGTAGTTATTAAAGGGATGGCTTATATCAAAAAAACTACTGAAGATAGTCTTCATATAATAAGAATAAGAAGTAACAAGCAATTGAAGAAAAATGCTCATTACATTATTTTATTGAGAAATGTTGAAGAAGAACAAGAAGATGACTTAGCTGAAAAAATTTTATTATTATTAAATCGGAAAACTATCAACTATGAAATCCAAGATAGTAAAAACTCATTATATTTATTAAATAGAACTTGGAAGTTAGAACAAATTCTGAAAACGAACCTGAATGTTTCTAAATAAACGTTTTAAACATAAATGTAAAAATGAGTACATCGTAAACATCAGATATGTATATAGTAAGAAAGGATTGCGTTTATCCGAATTCCACGTGAGTGGGATATGACTCGAAGAGTTATGTCCCACTCACTCTTTTATTATCAGAAATATGCTGAAGGTGAATCAAAAAAATGAATGTTTTGGTTCTGGTAACGACGATTAAGAATGCATAAGTGATTAACAAACAAGATAAAGTCATTCAGGTTGGCTTTATCGTTAGAGAATAATAGAAAAACAACGATAATGTGCTGTTTTATTCGTTTTAAGCCAAAAAACGTTCTGGTATTTTATTCTGTCTATAATAAGTAGTGTAAGGCAGACAAAACAAAGAGCTGCAAGAACAAATTAACTCTTAAATGAGGAGGAAAAATAATGGAAGTATCAAACAGAAGCAATTATTTAGTTAAAACAGACAACTTATTCAAAACTTACAAAGAATATCATGCGGTCAATGAAGTTTCCATGACGATCAACAAAGGAGACATTTATGGTTTTATAGGAAAAAATGGTGCGGGAAAAACAACCTTTATTCGTCTTATCACACAATTAATTGAAAAAAGTTCTGGGAACTTGACATTCAATTCAGTAAACAAAATGAAAATGGGGGCAGTTATTGAAGGGCCCGTTTGTTATCCATATTTATCAGCAAGAGACAATTTAAACTATTATGCCATTCAACGAAATATAAAAAATAAAAAGCGGATCGATGAAGTACTCGAATTTGTAGGCTTGGCAAATGTAGACAAAAAGAAAGTCTTTAAAGACTATTCTTTAGGAATGAAACAGCGCCTAGGAATCGGCTTGGCTATTCTAGATAACCCAGAATTTTTGATTCTTGATGAACCTGTAAATGGTTTAGATCCTCAAGGAATCGTAGAAATCAGAGAGATCATTCATCGTTTGAATACAGAATTTGGAACAACGATCCTAATTTCCAGCCATATTCTTACGGAACTATCATTAGTTGCCAGTAGGTATGGAATTATCAACGAAGGAAGTTTGATCAAAGAGCTAACGAGTGAAGAACTAGCAGAAGAATGCGGCAGAAGTATTTCTTTGAAGAGTTCAACTGATTCGTTAACGATTGAGTTGTTAAGCAAGAACAACTATCAAGTAGAGCAAAAAGATGGTTTTATAGTGGTCAAAGCAGAAAAAGAAACGATGCCAGCAATTGCAAAACTGTTGTTTGAAAATAATATTTATCTTACACATTTTGAATATAGAGAAGAGAATTTAGAAGAATACTATTTAAACTTAATTGATGGGAGAGCTAAACATGATTAGTACATTAAAAGCAGATTTTTATAGGATTTTTAAAAGCTCATTAGGATTTTATTCAGTAGCAGGATTAGTTGTTGTGGGGATAGCATTTGGGTTCTTAGCTTCCTCAGACAACACGCCTCAATTGATCATCCAATCGGGATTATCCAATGGCGCATTACTGATACCAGTATTTTTAACGAACATTTTCATGATTTCTTGGGGACATGAGTTTAGTTATCGTGTTGTCAACAATTCGTTGATTTCAGGTATGAAACGCAGTACGTTCTTTGCCAGCAAAACAATTTTGACCTTTTTATTAACAATTTTGTTTATTGGTGTATATGCAACGAGTTTGATGATTACAACATGGGCTTTAAAAGGAGGATTTTCATTAAGCACAGCGCTGAAACCATTGTTAGCGCAACTTCCATTATATCTGGCGGCCAGCAGTCTAGGAATTTTATTGTTCAATGGGCTTAAAGCTTCGTATATCTCAGTAGCAGCATTTATTTCACTGGCATTTGTCGGAGATACTATTTTTTCAAACATTATTTCTACATACTTTGCTAAATTTGATTTTATTTTAGATACTCTATTCTTTTCAAATTTACGCATGGTCACAGATTTATCGGCACTTTCAAGTAGCCAAGTCCAAACAATTTTTATCAGCAGTGCCATTTACGCAGCACTTGCATTATTGATCAGCTTTAGATTATTCAAAAATAGAGAATTTAAATAAGAGGAGAGATTTATTATGAAGAAAAAAATGATGATTTTAGTAGCGGTATTAGTAACAATTGGGTTCTTTAGTTATACAAGTTTTGCTGCAGGGAAACCAGCAAATCAAGTAGATCTATCATGGGAATTAGCAGATGCTCAAATCGAGAAAATCGCATTACAAGGAGCAGAGCAAGAGGTCAAAGTAGTAGTTAATGAAACAACGAATGATAAGACGAAGATCACTTTGTCAGGCAAAGTCTCTGAAGAGAACGAAGAATTTTTAAAAGGGACTGTGAAAAAAGAGAATTCATTAGAAATTCCTTTAGCAAAACTCAATCAATTTAGATTGATGACCACGGCTAATGGCAAAGAACCATTACTCTTTACAATTGACTTAGGGAAAGATGCATCTTATAAATTTTTAGAAATCGACAGTGTAGTTGGTAATGTTGAAGCAAAAATCCAATCAACTTTTGAAGGTATTTATCAATTAGAAACAAATGAGCAAGGCGAAGTCAAAGCTGTCCCTGAAACAAAAAAATTAAGTAAAGATCAAATAAAAATCGACACAATGGGGGACATCACTGTTGAAAAATAGGAAGGGGCAAGGACTATGTATGCGCACTACATGCAAAAATCGAGTACGGATTGCGGCATTGCCTCACTGAGAGTGATTTTAGCTCAACTTGAAATTAAAATTAAAAATGTTAGTGAGTTATATCAGCATTACAATTTAAAAAAAGATCAGGGATTGTCTCTGGGAGAGTTAAATGAAATATTGCTACAGTATGGTGTAGTATCCAGTTCTTACGAAGTTAGGGATTTTGAAGAATTAGCAAGTGTTGAACAGCTGCCAATGGTGTTAGTGGTTGAAAATGAGGGATATGCGCACTACGTTGTTGTCCACGAAATCAAAGACAATCACTATACAATATCTAATCCTGCTGAACCTAAACTTAGAGTCTACGAAAAAGAAGATTTAAGAGCTATCTTTCTCGGATATGCATTATGTATTGAAGACATTCAAGAAGTGACACAAGTTGCTAAGAAAAAGAAAAAATTCTCTTTCAATTTTAGATCAAAGGAGAAAGAAACAGGTGTCGCACAAATTCTTTATAAAGAAGTAATGACCAGCTTACCAGTTAAAACAAAAGCCAATATGATTTTATTACTCTTTCTGAAATACATTTTGCCCTTTGCAACAACGATGTTTATTCAATCATTGATGCAAAGCATTACACCAGAGTCACAGATCATCGATATCTTAAAACCAGTTTTTATAGTAGGTTGGCTGATCTATCTATTCTTTTTAGTAAACCTTAGAGAAGGTAAGCAGAAAGTAAAACTCGAAAATGATATTCAAGAAAAGATCCTGATGAATTATTACAATCAGAAGATCAGTGATCTTGATTCTGGAAAGAATTTGGAGAATGTCACAGGCTATTTCTGGAATTTAGTCAATTCAGTATCCGGCCTATTTCAAAAATTTTATTTCAAGATCAATATTAGTTATGTCATTGTATTGACCGTTGTCTTAGCGAGCATTTCAAGCTGGCTGGCACTTGCTCTATTGTTCTGGAGTGCCGTTTATGTCATTTATTTAAACCGCAAGATTCAGGCGATTAAGAGTAATGAGATGGACATTATAGGGAAATCTTCCGTATTTTCTTCATCAATAGAAAATAATATTAAATCATCTCTAGATATCAATGTATTTTCTAAAACAAAACAATCAGGGGATTTTGTTAAAGATAAGATGAAAAGCTTCCTAAGTGCTAGATTAAGCAATAGCACTACGGAGTTGAACGTAGTTTCTGTTTATCAATCGATGATTACACTAATGAGTTTAAGTGCATTTCTAATTTTAAGCACAATGACCTTGTATGGAGAACAAGAAAGTATGATCAATACCACAACAGGTATTTTCATCATCTCGATTATTTTAAATAGTCTATCTCCTGTTGTTCAAAGTTGGTTAATGTATCAGAAAAGTACTGTAGCAATCGATTTTATCCAAAGTTCGAATGACTATCAAAGTAATATAGAAATCAAAAGCAAAGAGCCATTAGGTGTGGAAAAAATCGAAAAAATTGCAATTGATCATCTGGATTTTAGTTACGATAAGAGCAAGCAAATTTTTGAGAACTTCAGTTTCGAAATGCAAGCAGGAACAATTTATGGAATCAAAGGAGAGAATGGTTCGGGTAAGTCAACTTTGATCAAATTGCTTTCAGGAGTCTTACAACCAGATGAAGGAGAATTTATCATCAATGAGAGCACGAAAAAACGATCACTAAAAGAAACAGATATTAATGAGTACATAGGAATGTATTCTCCAGAGTTTAATCTGTACAGTAATACAGTTGGTCGTAACATTCGATATAAAGTTTTTAATGAGCAATTACATGAAAAAGAAAAAAATCAATATGAAGATATTTTTAACTTAAAACTATCTAATAATCACCTTGTTCAAATGGATGCAGCCAATCTTTCACAAGGACAAAAACAAAAAATCCTTTTGATGAGGGCCTTATATCAAGAAAAAAGTATTTACATTTTTGATGAACCAACGGGAAATCTGGATAGTGATTCAAAATCAGCATTAATGAACAAAATTAGGGCGTTAGCAAAGGACAAAAATAAAATTGTTCTCTTAGTTAGCCATGAGCCAGACGTTTTGGCTTGTTCGGATAAGATCCTTGAGATACAGAAAAAAGGAGGAGAAAACAATCAAGAATCTAATTAAAATAGGTTTAGGGATGATCATCATAGTAGCAGGTGTCTTGTTTATGATGAATAATCAGACGAAAGATTACACGAAAAATAAGATAGATATGGAAGAATTAGAGCAATTTAAAACCGCTAAAAAAGATGTTTTTGTTGTGGTGGGAAACAGAGGCTGTTCATCATGTCAAGAATACAAACCAGTGATGGAAGAAGCTATTGAGAATACCAATAAAACAGTCTATTACATGGATACAGATAACGCAAAAAATAGTGGTTTTCTTAAAGAGCATAATATTACTGTGACACCAACGATTCTGATTGTTGAAAATGGGAATATGAAACGCCTTGAAGGCAGTCGAGAACTAAAGGAAACAGAAGATATCCTATTAGGAAAAGCAAAATTCTAGAAAGGAACTAAAAAATGAAGAAAAAAGTAATCTATGCAGCACTCTTGACCGCAATTTTTGGAGCAAATTTATTCACTGCTAACCATGCTTATTCATTAAGTGCACAGGTTGAAGAAAAAGAAACTGAATTGGTTGAATCTAAACGCTCATATCCGCAAATTTACAATCATCTTGATGCGATCACATTAAATACATTTGAAAATAAAGTAGCAAATCAGGAATCATTCTATGTTTACGTTGGGCGCCCAACCTGTGGGGATTGTAATGATTTTGAACCAGATCTGATCAAATTGGTAAAAATGCACAAATTAGAGGACCAGCTGCTGTATCTCAATGTCGCAGAACTTCGAACCAATGAGACAAAATGGGAAAGTTTTAAAAAGACGTATGATTTGATTTATACACCTACAATTGCCAAGTTTGTCAACGGAAAGCTAGACAGTAAAGTAGAGTGGACGCCAGAAAAAGGCATATCTGTTGAACAAGTAAATAAATGGATTACAGATAATGTAGAAAAATCAAAATAACGCATATAAAAGAACAATAAGCTAGAACTTGAAAATGACATGTAGAAGGGAAAAAATAAGATGAAGAAATTAGACTTGAAACAAAGTAAGGAAATTCAAGCTGGAAAAATTCTAGCTCCAGCGAGTTCTTGGTGGCTATATCAAGTTCTTTGCGGCTCTTGGAAATAATATCGATCAACAAGAAGTAACTATAAAAAACAAAGGAGACAACGAATGTTTAAGTTAACGATGAAAAAGGGCAGCGAGATCAAAGCCGGGAAAACATTTTGTGTAGTAGATGCTTTTGGCTATAAAGTATTATGTTTTACTTTTAAATAAGATAGTAAGTCGAAAAACAAATAGAGAAGACATCTCTTTTAATAAATGGGAATGAAAGGAGCGATAAAATGTTTAAGTTAACGATGAAAAAGGGCGAAGAGATCAAAGCAGGAAAAATGTTTTGTGTATTGGATGCTTTTGGTTATAAGATATTGTGTTTTAACATTTAATTAAATGACTGAAAAAACAAATAGACAATCAAAGAAGAGGAGAATAATTATGAATAAATTAGAACAAAAGGAAACAAATGAAATCCAAGCAGGTGTGAGAGTGTGTGCGTTCAATATTTGGGGAGTCAAACTATTCTGTTGGTACGCCTAAACTAACCTGACGAAGAAAACATAAAATAATAGAAAATCAATATATGGAGGGTAACACATGAAAAAACTAACAACAAGACAAGAAGAAACAGTAAAAGGCGGCAAGTGGTGTTTCGTCAATAATATATTAGGAATCAAAATTTGCTTTTAAATAAAACGCTGAATAATAAAGTGTTGTAGAATCAAAAAACGATCAATCAAAAAATAGAAAAGAGGAATAATACATGAAAAAATTAACTAAGAGACAAGAAGAAACGGTAAGAGGCGGCAAATGGTGTTTCGTCAATAATATATTAGGAATCAAAATTTGCTTTTAAATAAAACGCTGAATCATAAAGTGTTGTAGAATCAAAAAATGATCAATCTAAAAAAAAGAAAAGAGGAATATCATGAAAAAACTAACAGCAAAACAAGAAGGAAAAGTAAAAGGTGGGAAATTTTGTGTAGTAGATGCATGGGGCTTAAAATTATTATGCTGGTACTAAGCAATAGAATAAACAGTAATTAAAATCAAACTGGCAATCAAACACAACAAAAAATAAAAAGAAGAGGAAGAGAATAGATGAAAAAACTAACAGCAAAACAAGAAGGAAAAGTAAAAGGCGGGAAATTTTGTGTAGTAGATGCGTGGGGCTTAAAATTATTATGCTGGTACTAAGCAGCAGAATAAGTGGTAATTAATATCAAACTGGCAATCAAATACAACAAAAAATAAAAAGAAAAGGAAGAGAATAGATGAAAAAACTAACAGCGAAACAAGAAGGAAAAGTAAAAGGCGGGAAATTTTGTGTAGTAGATGCGTGGGGCTTAAAATTATTCTGCTGGTACTAAGCAGCAGAATAAGTGGTAATTAGTATCAAACTGGCAATCAAATACAACAAAAAATAAAGAGAAGAGGAAGAGAATAGATGAAAAAACTAACAGCGAAACAAGAAGATAAAGTAAAAGGCGGGAAATTTTGCGTAGTAGATGCGTGGGGCTTAAAGTTATTCTGTTGGTATTAAAAAGCGAGTAGAAAATTTAATCACATAAGAACAAAAAAGCGGAGATCAGCAGTAAAGTTCTCTTCGCTTTTTTGTATTTTTACACTTAGGAATAGAAAATGAACGTTTACGCGATAAAAGACACTCTTTTTATCAGTTAAAGCAACGAATTTGATGATTCAAGCAATAACTATCATTACTAGTTATTTATTTGGTAAAGTTAATTCAAGGAAACGGAGGGAATAAACGTGGAGAAAAATATTTGGAATTTATGGAATGTGGAAAGCTATATAAGCAACCTGATTTTGAGCTTTATTATAGATGGACATGAAGAGTTGAATCGTATCGATTACTTAAAATGTAAACTCGGAATTGAATCAATAGTCATCAATGTATCTAAATTACTGTTTATCTACAGTACAGCATTTCTTCTAAATATTGGATTTGAAACATTTATTCTACACCTGAGTTTTCTGACTATTAGAGTATTTGCATATGGAGATCATGCTGGTAGTAGTTTTGGTTGTATCGTTACGAGTATCTTATTATTTGTTGGATCTGCCGGAGTTCTTACTGGTGGAATCTTAATTCCGATGGAAGGATTGATTTTCTTACAAGTCATTAATGGATTGATATTAAGCAAATACGCACCAAAAGCAACAAGTAAAAATCCGATTGGCAGTGATGAAAAAAAGAAACGAAGAAGAATGCAAGCCTTGAGTTCGTGTCTGATTATGACGGTTATTATGATATGTGTTCCAGTATTACTAATACAAAATCTTATGGTTATTGGAAATGTTTTATCTGGTATGAGTGTTTTACCATTAAAAATAAAAAAGGATTAGGGGAGAATAGAAAATGAAAAAGTTATTGTTTAGATTATTTGCTGGTTGGGGAAGTCAAAATTTAGTTATGTGTTGTGGTTTTTTTGCTGATGAAGTTCTAATTCCAGCAGAATTAAAGGAACAATTAAAATAATATCATTAGTTAATAACAGCCTAGTAATGGAGCTGTTATTTTTTTGCTTTATGAATGACTAAAATTAATTTGCTTTGATAATTAATAATATGTATAATTTAAATATCATTAAAATGGAGGTTATGTTCTATTGGACAGAAATAGTTTTGTGTTTTTATTTGGAGCGGCGTCCCAAATGATTTTTGATTATATCATTTTTAAATTGTTGATAGGAAAGAATAATTTTCAAAAAAAGGAAATCATTTTGCTACTAGTTGGATCATTAATTATAGGAAATCTTTTCTTTTATATGGGAAGTTTTACCATAGTTATGATGATTCTCTTTTTATTGTTTCTTGGTATGCTTTTTGTGGACTTTAAAAAAATATATATTGCTGGTGCAATGTCATATGCTCTTATAATATCCGTTATATGTGACCATATTTCGGGAGTGTTGGATGCCTATTTGTGGAAGAACGATAATGTTGAAGTATCTTTCTGGTCTGCTCTAATTCATTTGTTTTTTGGTCTTGGTTTATCTCTTATTATGTCTCTTTTAATTGTTAAATTAAGAACATTAGTACATAAAAAGATCCCTTTTATGAATGAATTTGCTCCAATCATTAGTATTATAGGCATTTATATGATGGTCATTTATTACATAAGTATATTATTAGGAAAATACTTAGGCAACAACACAGAGATCATCACCTTAAACTTAATTTTTTTCATTATCTATTTCTTTATTTCCGTTCTAACCTTTTTCATGTACGCCAGCTCTACAAGAAACAAATACGAAGCGCAACAAAAAGAACTGGAATACTTAGCTAACCAGCGTTACATGGAAAGCATGGAAAATCAATTCAAAGAAATCAGTAAATTTCGCCACGACTATAAAAATATTCTGATGTCGATGGAGAATTTCATTGTTGAGAAGGATATCGAAGGGCTGAATGATTATTATCATTCGGTCGTCAAAACATCTTCTCAAGTGATTGAACAAAACAATTATAAATTAGAGAAATTAGGAAATATTCAAGTAAGAGAGTTAAAAAGTATCCTGGCTTCAAAACTGATCACCGCACAAGAAAAGGGAATCAATACGAAAGTAGAAGTGACCGAAATTGTTGATAAGGTCAATATGGATTCAGTGGCGCTAGTCAGAGTGTTAGGGATATTTTTAGATAATGCGATTGAAGAATTGGAGTATTTAGGAAGCGGACTTTTGTCTGTAGCATTGTATCAAGATGAAAAAGCAGTGCATGTTATTTTGCAAAATAGCTGTCGAGAAGATATTCCTAAATTTCACAAGTTGAAAACAAGAGGCTTTTCTACGAAAGGAACAAATCGTGGAAATGGCTTAAGTAATGTTCAAGAAATTATTGCAGAAGCGGATAATTTATTTTTATCTACATCAATCGTGGATGATTTATTTACGCAAAAATTAGTAATTGAGTTTTAAATGAAAAGAGAAGTGATGTTGGAGGAGTCAGAAGTGAATGGTGTAATGCACAATTTATTCAATGCTCGAGTAGATAATCCCGATGAGTTATTAAGTCAAGTATTACTCTGGTTTGCTTTATTCAAGATAGTATATGTAATTTAAGTATCTTTAAGAATTTTTTTGTTTTCTATTAGAATTAAATGATCTAACCTTAATTTGTATTGTTTTTTTGTAAAGGAATAATTAAAATAAAAGTGACACTCAAAAAGCAATTCATTTTTACTTTTATAATAAAAATAATTTGCTTAACCTTATATAAGCCTGTATAATTTTAATAACACTAAATATGAAAGGCTTGTTATTTAAATATGTTAAATAATTTGATTGAACCGATATTAGCTGGAGTTCAAGTAGTTTTTTGCTATGTAAATATTAAAATACTATTTAGACAAAAATTTAAAGTTAGTGAATTAGCTTTGTTATTAATTGGAGCGTTTGCTATATCAATCAGTTATTCAGTTATTGGTGTATATGGTGCAATTGCTATGATTATATTTTTATTACTCTTGGGGAATTATTTTATTGAAGGAAAATTTTTATACATAGCAGGTACATTATCATATTCAATAATAATAATGATAATTAGTGATCACGTTTCTAGTGTGATAAATATAAATATTTGGAGAGTTTCTGACGTGATGGTAACTAATAAAAGTGCAGTTCTACATCTACTAATCAGTGTACCGTTTTCCGTTGGAATTACTACTTTTATAGCTAAATTAAAACCAACTATAGAGAAAAAAGTACCATTTCTGCACGAATTTACTCCAATCATCAGTATTATAGGTATTTATATGATGGCCATCTATTACATAAGTATATTTCTAGGAAAGTACTTAGGCAACAACGCGGAGATCGTCACTTTAAATCTCGTTTTCTTCATCATCTATTTCTTTATTTCTATCCTAACCTTTTTCATGTACGCCAGCTCTACAAGAAACAAATACGAAGCACAACAAAAAGAACTGGAACACTTAGCTAACCAACGTTATATGGAAAGCATGGAAAATCAATTCAAAGAAATCAGTAAATTTCGCCACGACTATAAAAATATTCTGATGTCGATGGAGAATTTCATTGTTGAGAAGGATATCGAAGGGTTGAATGACTATTATCATTCGGTCGTCAAAACATCTTCCCAAGTGATCGAACAAAACAATTACAAATTAGAAAAATTAGGAAATATCCAAGTAAGAGAGTTAAAAAGTATTATAGCTTCAAAACTGATCACCGCACAAGAAAACGGAATCAATACGAAAGTAGAAGTGACCGAAATTGTTGATAAGGTCAATATGGATTCAGTGGCGCTAGTCAGAGTGCTAGGGATATTTTTAGATAATGCGATTGAAGAATTGGAGTATTTAGGTAGTGGACTTTTGTCTGTAGCATTGTATCAAGATGAAAAAGCAGTGCATGTTATTTTACAAAACAGCTGTCGAGAAGATATTCCTAAATTTCACAAGTTGAAAACAAGAGGCTTTTCTACGAAAGGAACAAATCGTGGAAATGGCTTAAGCAATGTTCAAGAAATTATTGCAGAAGCGGATAATTTATTTTTATCTACATCAATCGTAGATGATTTATTTACGCAGAAATTAGTAATTGAGTTTTAGAGATGGAGGGAAAAAATGCTGTCGATTATTATATGTGAAGATGATTGGAAACAGCGCCAGTTGTTGGAGCAATATGTGAAAAATTATATTATGATGGAAAATTTAGATATGGAATTAGTATTTTCCACGGGGAATCCAACAGAAGTTTTAGAATATGTTAAAAGTAAACCTAAATTTATGGGCCTTTATTTTTTTGATGTAGATTTACAGCATGAAATGTCAGGTTTGACTTTAGCCGCTGAAATCCGCAAGTATGATGATTTGGGTAAAATCGTCTTTGTAACGACGCATGGAGAGCTTTCTTATTTAACATTTACATACAAAGTAGAGGCAATGGATTACATTATTAAAGATTCACAAGAGACGATTCAAGCGAGAGTCTGCGAATGTATTAGAATCGCTCATGAGCGTAGTCAAAATGATCGTAGTGGTAAAAAGAATTTTTTCAAATTTAAAACAGGGGATTCTGTACGATCGATCGATGTAAACGATGTTATCTTTTTTGAATCTTCTATCTCTTCACATAAAGTGATCATGCATCTAGAGAATGGGGAAGAAGAATTTTACGGTGCCTTAAAAGATATCGAAGATCAGTACGAAGAGTTTTATCGTTGTCATAAATCATTTTTGATTAATAAAAACCATATCTCAGAGATACAAAAGAAAGAACGAACAGTTGAAATGAGCAATGGTGAAACCTGTCTTGTTTCTGTAAGAGCTATGAAAAATTTATGAGTTTTCAAAAGCAACATAGACCCTAAGGTTTTATGTTGCTTTTTTCGTTTTTTCAGTTTGACAATTCCCTTCAAACGATGTAAATTATACAATTATTGGTAAATTTGATGAGACGCTCTATAATTATCTGGATAAGTTCCTTTTCATTGAGGTACGGCTATGTTAAAATATTATAGAAGAAAATAGGGCAATTGTGCTCTTTAAGGAGGCTTTCATCAATGGCTGTAAAAATCAAAACACCAGCAGGTACCATTGAGATTACCAATGAGGTTATCGCCACAGTTGTTGGCGGTGCTGCGACAGATATCTATGGAATCGTCGGTATGGCTAGTAAAAACCAAATCAAAGATAATTTAAATGGCATTTTGCGTAAAGAAAATTATTCTAAAGGCGTTGTCGTACGTCAAGAAGAAAATGGCGTTGCGGTCGACGTATATACAATCGTAAGTTATGGAACAAAAATTTCAGAAGTTTCTCGTAATGTACAAGAAAAAGTAAAATATAACCTTGAAACACTATTAGGTGTGACAGCTAATTCAGTCAACGTATTTGTGCAAGGTGTTCGTGTGTTGCCTGACTAGGTAGCCAGCTGTTTGAATAGATGAATTTTTATCTATTTGCAGTGAATCTCAAAGGAGGATTTTTTAGGTGAATGTAACAGAAATCAGTGCAAGTCAGTTCCAAGAGATGGTTCAGGCTGGCGCGAGTCGTCTGCATGTGAATGCAGAATATGTCAACTCATTGAATGTTTTCCCTGTGCCAGATGGCGATACAGGAACAAATATGAACTTATCCATGACAAGCGGAGCGAAAGCAGTAGCGGATTCTCGCTCTGAAAAAGTCGGAGAACTAACAACGATTCTTTCAAAAGGCTTATTAATGGGCGCTAGAGGGAACTCTGGTGTTATCTTATCGCAATTATTCCGTGGTTTTTCTAAACAAATTCCAGATGTTGAGACGTTGAATGCAAAAGATTTAGCAGCAGCGTTTACTCATGGTGTTGAGACTGCTTATAAAGCGGTAATGAAACCAGTAGAAGGAACAATTTTGACTGTTTCCCGTGAAGCTGCCCGTTCTGGTGAACGTAAGGCAAAAGAAACTGATGACTGTATCGAAGTAATGGAAGCGGTCGTTAAAGGTGCCAAGCGTGCGTTAGCTAAAACACCTGATCTTTTACCAGTTTTAAAAGAAGTCGGTGTTGTTGACAGTGGTGGTCAAGGCTTGTTATTTATCTATGAAGGATTCTTAGAAGCATTGTCAGGTGAATTTTTAGCAACAGAAATTTACGAACCATCTCCTGGAGAAATGGATGAAATGGTCAATGCTGAACATCATCGTGGTGTCAGCGGACATGTAGCAACTGAAGATATCAAATTCGGTTATTGTACAGAAATCATGGTTCAAATCGGTGAAGGTCCAACAGTGGATAGCGATTTCGATTATGAATCATTTAGAAACTACTTAAATGAATTAGGTGATTCGTTACTTGTTGTAAATGACGATGAAATCATCAAAGTACATGTGCATACAGAACATCCTGGTGAAGTTATGAACTATGGTCAAAAATTTGGTTCATTAGTAAAAATCAAAGTAGATAATATGCGTTTACAGCATGAAACCTTGGTGGAACATGACGCCAAAGCAGCAGCTCCAAAAGCGCGTGTCCCATATGCGGTTATTGCAATCGCAGCAGGAGACGGTGTTCAAGAATTGTTCCGCAGTCTGGGTGCGAGCTATATTATCAGCGGCGGTCAAACAATGAACCCAAGTACAGAAGATATTTTGAAGGCTGTTAAAGAAGTTAACGCTGATCAAGTAATTATTTTACCTAATAATAAAAATATCTTCATGGCGGCCGATCAAGCAGCAGAAGTAGCAGATATTCCAGTAGCAGTCGTTCCAACAAAAACGATTTCTCAAGGAATGACAGCAATGCTTGCGTTCAACGATCAGCAATCTCTTGAAGATAATAAAACAACAATGACAGAAATGATCGAAAGTGTAGTCAGCGGACAAGTAACAACTGCTGTACGTGACACAACGATCGATAATGTCGAAATCAAAAAAGATGACTATCTAGGAATGATCGACGGTAAAATCGTCGTTTCTGAACCAGATATGTTTAAAGCATCATTGGACACACTAAAACGCATGATCGATGAAGATACAGAAATTGTCACGATTATTGTGGGCGATGGTGGTACAATGAAAGAAGCTGAAAAATTCGTAGAAGCATTAGCTGCTGAATATGAAGATTTGGAAACAGAACTTCATGAAGGCGGACAACCTGTTTATCCGTATCTATTTTCAGCTGAATAATAAATGACTTATCGAAGCCAGACACTTGTTGTTTGGCTTTTTCTATAGAAAATAAACAAATAGAGAGTAAAACACGTATCTATTTATGAAAGGAGGAAGAGTGGTGAACTTGTCAGATGATATTGGTGTCTTGACTGGTGTTGGTCCAAAGCGTGCCGAGAACTTGAAAGAATTAGGTATTCAAACAATCGAAGATTTGTTATCTTATTACCCTTTTCGGTATGATGATATACAAGAAAAAGAGCTAAATGAAATCCAAGACCAAGAAAAAGTCACGTTAAAAGGTTTAGTTGTATCGGAACCAGTCGTGAGTCGTTATGGCTATAAAAAAAGCCGGATGATGTTTCGGATGATGCAAGACCATGCTGTGATCAATGTTTCCTTCTTTAACCAACCATACTTAAAAGATAAAATCGTAATGTCTGAAGAAATAGCGGTTTATGGTAAATGGGATGCTAAACGCAAGGCTCTGAATGGCATGAAAATTCTAGCAGCTAAAAATGATGGAGAGGATTTCGCTCCGATTTATCATGTAAATAAAAAGGTTCGCCAAAGCAGTTTAATTCAACTGATTCGTACGGGGTTTGAAAAATATGGAGAACTGATTCCGGAGATTTTACCAGAAGAATTATTAGAAAAGTACCGCTTAATGCCAAGAAAAGAAGCAATGTTCGCGATGCATTTTCCTAGTAATCCAGAAGAAAGTCATCAAGCAAAACGTCGGGTTGTTTTTGAAGAATTCTTCTTGTTCCAATTGAAAATGCAAGGGTTAAAGAGGCAAGAAAAAGCAGAAAAAAATGGCTTAAGCATTCAGTATGATGTGGCGCGTTTAAAATCATTTACGAAGAAATTGCCTTTTGAACTTACTGCAGCCCAAAAGAAAGTAACGAACGAAATCTGTCGAGACTTAATGAGTCCAAATCATATGCAACGCTTGTTACAAGGCGATGTAGGGAGTGGTAAAACGGTTGTTGCGGCAATTGCTCTTTACGCAACGATGACAGCTGGCTTTCAGGGTGCTTTAATGGTGCCAACAGAGATTTTGGCTCAACAGCACATGGAAAGTCTTCAACAATTGTACGATCCCTTAGAAGTTCGCACAGCGCTATTAACTGGATCGACCAAAACAAAAGAACGTCGAGTCATTCTTGAACAACTAGTGAACGGTGAAATAGATATCATTATTGGTACCCACGCCTTGATTCAAGAGGATGTCTTATTTCATCGATTAGGTTTAGTGATAACGGATGAACAACATCGATTTGGTGTGAATCAACGCCGAATCTTAAGAGAAAAAGGCCTGAAACCTGATGTATTGTTCATGACTGCGACACCAATTCCAAGGACATTAGCAATCACGGCTTTTGGTGAAATGGACGTTTCGATCATTGATGAAATGCCAGCTGGTCGTATTCCAATAGAAACCCGCTGGATTCGTCCGCCTCAATTAGATACTGTTTTAGAATGGATGGAAAAAGAATTGGCACGCGGGCATCAGGCATATGTGATTTGTCCGCTGATCGAAGAATCTGAAGCGTTAGATGTTAAAAATGCAACTGAGATATTTGAACATATGTCAGCGTTTTTTAACCCTACCTACCAAGTTGGCTTGCTTCATGGGAAAATGAAAAACCAAGAGAAAGAAGAGATCATGCAAGAGTTCAAAGAAAACAACTTGCAACTGCTAGTTTCTACGACAGTGATTGAAGTTGGGGTCAATGTTCCTAATGCGACGGTCATGTTGATTATGGATGCAGATCGTTTTGGCTTAGCACAATTGCATCAACTTCGTGGTCGAGTTGGACGAGGCTCAGATGCTTCCTACTGTATTTTAGTCGCCAATCCCAAAAATGAAATGGGCGTGGAGCGGATGAAAATCATGACAGAAACCAATAATGGTTTTGTGTTAAGTGAAAAAGATTTAGAATTACGTGGACCAGGTGAAGTGTTTGGTGCCAGACAATCGGGTGTTCCGCAATTTGCTGTGGGAGATATCGTGACTGATTTCAATATTCTTGAGGTTGCACGCCAAGAAGCGAGTGTTATTTGGAAAAAAGAGCAATGGTGGGTTTTACCAGAATATCGTGGTGTTGCTGATAAAATTAAGCCACATGATGATGAGCAGCAATTTTTTGATTGATTAGAGCTGATATACAATGAATAAAAAAAGGTACCTACTCGGTTTCATGAGAGTTAGACGCTTTGTTCCGCTTTTCGCTGATCTAGCTACACGAGCCAGACCTCTCAACAAATAGACAAAATGCTGAAAAGATAAAGAGCATCTTTCCAGCATTTTCCTAATTTGATCGAGGTCTAAACGGCTCGTTCCGCTTTTCGATATGTTATACTATTTATTGTAATTCACCTAGGAGGGACTATGTTATGAAGATTGCAGTTGATGCAATGGGTGGCGATCATGCACCCCAAGCAATTGTTGAAGGCGTGATGTTAGCCAAACAGGATTTTCCTGAGATTGAGTTTTTACTTTATGGAAAAGAAAATGAAATCAAAAAATATGTAACAGATGAAACGAATATTACCATTATTCACACAGACGAAAAAATCAATAGCGACGATGAACCAGTAAAAGCAATTCGTCGTAAGAAAACAGCATCAATGGTTTTAGCAGCACAAGCTGTAAAAAATGGCGAAGCAGATGCGATTTTTTCTGCAGGTAACACAGGTGCGTTACTAGCTGCAGGGTTATTTATCGTTGGACGAATCAAAAATGTCGAACGTCCAGGTTTAATGTCGACTTTACCAGTAATCGGTCAACCGGATGGCGGATTTGACATGTTAGATTTAGGTGCAAATGCCGATAACAAACCAGAGCATCTTGTTCAATATGCAGTACTAGGTTCTTTTTATGCTGAAAAAGTTAGAAATATCACGAAGCCACGTGTAGCGCTTTTGAATAATGGTTCTGAAGAAACGAAAGGCAGTGAGCTGACCAAAAAAGCGTTTGAATTGCTTTCAGAAGAAGAAGGGATTCACTTTATTGGTAATGTGGAAGCACGTGATTTACTCAGTGGAGCAGCCGATGTTGTTGTAACAGATGGTTTTACGGGAAATGCCGTGTTAAAATCAATTGAAGGAACAGCGTTAAATATGATGGGACTCTTAAAATCATCGATTCTTGCTGAAGGATTTAAAGGCAAGATGGGCGCATTACTTTTAAAAAATGCATTACGTGGGATGAAAGACGAGATGGATTATTCTAAACATGGTGGAGCAGTTCTTTTTGGGCTGAAAGCACCAGTTATTAAAACCCATGGATCGACAGGACCAGAAGCGGTTCGTTATACGATTCGTCAAATTCACACTATGCTGAAAACAGAAGTTGTACCGCAACTTGTCAGCTATTATGAAACAAAAGAATAACTATTTCCGCAACCTATTTGCAACCATATTGTAATGGTTTTGCAAAAAAAGATGGACAAATCAATCAATTGTGAGTACAATGTATCATAGCGTTTAACTCTATAAGGAGAAACGCTTTTCAAAAGCAGTGGAGGTGAATACAGTTGACTCGTGAAGAAGTACTTGGAAAAGTAGCGAAGATTATCTCAAACCACTTTGATATTGAAGCTGAGAATGTGACAGATCAATTAAACATTAAAGATGACTTGAATGCAGATTCAATTAGTGTAATGGAATTTGTTTTAGAGCTAGAAGATGAGTTTGGTACAGAAATTTCTGATGAAGACGCAGAGCAAATTGAAACAGTTGGTGCCGCTGTAGATTATATTATGAATCACTTATAATTTAAAACAAAGAAATGAAGCAAAACGAATGCCGTTTTGCTTCATTTTCTTATTTACATAACCGATTTTCTATTACCAAAATGTTGCAATTTTTACAAATATTATATACAATTGCATAAAAATGATTACAATGAGAATATAAAGAGAAATGCTTAAAAAAATAAAGTTTTTTTAATAAGGTTTTCGATTGTAAAAAGATAATTTACTGAGCATGGAGGAGTGTATTAAAGTGAGTGACGGAAATCAATTATTAGACGTTCAACATCTGCATACAGGGTTTCGTATTAAAGACGAGTTTTATGATGCAGTTGATGATGTGTCATTTGAATTAGGCAAAAATGAAATCTTGGCAATTGTTGGTGAATCAGGTTGTGGGAAAAGTACTTTGGCTACAACGATTATTGGGTTACATGATGAAAATAATACTCGTGTAACTGGAGAAATTCTTTACAAGGATTTAAATTTAACTACGTTTAACGAGCAACTATACAATAAAATACGAGGTAATGATATTGGTATGATTTTTCAAGATCCTTTATCAGCGTTGAATCCATTGATGCGGATAGAAGATCAGATCAAAGAAAGTTTAACGTATCATACAGATATGAACGCTGAACAAAAACAAGCGCGAGTAATCGAGTTATTGACGCAAGTTGGTATTCCAAACCCAGAACGTGTAGGGAAACAATACCCTCATGAATTGTCTGGCGGCATGCGTCAACGTGTCATCATTGCGATTGCAATTGCATGTAAACCAGCAATCATTATTGCAGACGAGCCAACGACGGCATTGGATGTAACGATTCAAGCGCAAATTTTAGATTTACTCAAAGATTTACAAGAAGAGACTGGATCAGGAATTATTTTGATTACCCATGATTTAGGTGTGGTAGCCGAAATGGCAGATAAAGTAGCAGTGATGTATGCTGGTCAATTTGTTGAAGTTGCGACAGCTGAAGAATTGTTCAACAATCCTAAACATCCATATACACGTTCGTTATTACAATCGATTCCTCAAGAAAATTCAGATGACAGTCAGCTGCATGTGATTGAAGGGGTTGTTCCTTCATTGAGTAAATTACCAAGGGAAGGTTGTCGCTTTGCACCGAGAATTCCTTGGATTTCAGAAGATGCTCATGAGGCAGAGCCGACTTTACATGAAGTATCAGAGGGACATTTTGTCCGTTGTACGTGTTATCAGCATTTCCATTTTAGAGACGATCAGGAGGAAGTATAATGGCAGAAATCATTCAAATCAAAGACTTGAAAGTTCATTATCCTATCCGCAGTGGTTTCTTTAATCGAGTGACCGACCATGTGCTGGCAGTTGATGGTGTTGATTTTATTATCGAAAAAGGCAAAACATACGGTTTAGTTGGTGAATCTGGTTCTGGAAAATCAACTACTGGAAAAGCAATCATCGGGCTGGAAAAAGTGACCGACGGCAGTATTTTGTACGAAGATAAAGATGTAACAAAAGCGCATAATCGTAAAGCGATGAAATACAATAAAGACGTTCAAATGATTTTCCAAGATTCAATGTCTAGTTTGAATCCTAAGAAACGTGTCTTGGATATTATTGCTGAACCAATCCGTAATTTTGAACGATTGAGCGATCAAGAAGAAAAGAAAAAAGTCAAAGGACTTTTAGATATTGTTGGGATGCCGGAAGATGCGCTGTATAAATACCCTCATGAATTTTCAGGTGGTCAGCGTCAACGCTTAGGCGTAGCAAGAGCTGTGGCAACTAGTCCTAAACTGATTATTGCAGATGAGCCAGTTTCTGCTTTGGACTTATCCGTTCAAGCACAAGTTTTGAACTTTATGAAAAATATTCAAGAAGAATATGGTTTGAGTTATTTATTCATTTCCCATGATTTAGGTGTTGTAAAACATATGTGTGACAATATCGCGATCATGTACAAAGGTCGTTTTGTAGAAATCGGCACGCGTCAGGATATTTATACGAACCCTCAACATATTTATACTAAACGATTATTATCAGCAATTCCCAAGATTGATGTTGCTAATCGCGAAGCACACAAGGCGCAACGTCGCCAAGTAGAAAAAGAATATATTGAGCATCAAAAAGATTATTACGATCAAAATGGCCGCGTATATGATTTACGTAAAGTCAGTGAAACGCATCAAGTAGCGTTAAAAGATGGAGGTGCAATCTAATGTGGAAGACGATTTTACGACGTGTACTCTTTATGATCCCTCAAATTTTAATTTTAAGCGTACTGATTTTCATGTTGGCTAAAATGATGCCGGGTGATCCTTTTACTGGATTGATCAATCCAAATACAGATCCTGCTGTTATTGAAAAAATGCGTGAATCTGCTGGGTTGAATGATCCATGGACGACACAATATATCCGTTGGATTGCCAATGTTTTTCATGGGGATTTTGGTGAGAGCTTTATTTTTAAATTACCAGTTTCTACCCTAATCGGCAGTCGTGCGGTCAACACGATTCTTCTGTCATTAGTAACAGTTGTGATCATGTATGCAATTGCTTTACCATTAGGGGTTCTGTCAGGACGTTATCAAAATTCTATTTTAGATAAATTTGTAGTAGTTTATAACTTCTTTAGTTTTGCAGTGCCACCATTTATTTTTGCACTAGTTATGCTATTTATTTTTGGTTACCGTTTAGATTGGTTTCCAACGACAGGTTCGATATCCAGCGGTGTTGAGCCGGGAACGGGTGCGTATATCTGGGATCGTTTTTATCATTTGATCTTACCAGCGTTGTCTCAAGCACTTCTTGGAACGGCGATAACGATTCAATATTTACGTAATGAAGTCATTGATTCTCAGTCACTGGACTATGTGCGGACAGCTCGTTCAAAAGGGGTACCGACCAATAAAGTATATACACGACACATTTTCAGAAATGCGTCATTACCAATTGTTTCTCAATTAAGTTACGAAATCACAGCTTTGATCAGTGGTTCAGTAGTTATTGAAAAAATCTTTGGTTACCCGGGAATTGGAAAATTATTTATCGATTCGATCGGACAACGTGATTATGCAGTAATCACAGCCTTAGTATTGATTTTAGGAGTTGCGACGCTCGTCGGAAATCTGATATCAGATATCATGATGAGTCTTGTAGATCCGCGGATTCGGGTTCAATAAAAAATCAATTTTAAGGAGAGGAAGAGACGAAATGGATAAAAATAAAGAAAATACAGTTAATGTAACTGAAACGATCCCACCGATGGGATTTCGAATGATTGCAAGAGAATTTAAAAAAGATAAATTAGCTATTTTTTCACTGGCACTACTAGTTGTTATCTTGTTAGTTGTTTTCATTGGTGCTTTATTGGCCGATCAAGACAAAGTAATGACAGTCAGTATTTTAGATAAATATGCTGAGCCTGGCGGAAACTTTATACTAGGAGCGGATGAAGGTGGACGTGATATCCTTGGTCAATTGATCATTGGCGCCCGTAATTCAGTTGTGATCGGTTTTGCAATTACGATTATCACATCGATCATCGGTGTGGGTATCGGGATTATTTCAGGTTATTATGGCGGAATGTTTGATAATGCAGTGATGCGTGTCGTTGATTTTATCATGATCTTACCGATTATGATGATTATCATTGTATTTGTTACAATCATTCCTAATTATAATGTTTGGTCCTTTGTGGGAATCATGAGTGCTTTTTACTGGGTTGCAAAAGCCCGACTGTTTAGAAGTAAAACACTATCGGAAGTTCGCAGAGATTATGTGAGTGCTTCAAAAACTTTAGGGACAAGTGATTTTAAAATCATGTTTCGAGAAATTATGCCGAATCTAAGTTCATTGATCATCACCAACTTAACGATCAATTTTGCGGCAAATATTGGGATCGAAACAACCTTGACTTTCTTAGGATTTGGTTTGCCGACAAATGTACCAAGTTTGGGAACATTGATCGGATATGCCAGCAATGGCGACGTTTTAGCGAACAAAACATGGGTTTGGGTACCTGCATCAGTACTGATTTTAGTACTTATGTTATGTATAAATTATATTGGCCAAGCGTTTAAGCGTTCGGCAGATGCTAGACAACGTTTAGGTTAAGAAGAGGAGGAAGTAGTGTGAAAAGCAAGAAACTTTTGGGTTTAATTACATTAACAGCAGTAGTGGCTGTAACATTAGCTGCATGCGGAGGCAAGAAGTCAGGTTCAGATAATAAGAGTGTGGAAACTGAAGATATCAGTAAATTTACAATGACGGTTAAAAATGACAAAGAAGCAATCAAAGGCGGGACTTTGGATGTTGCAGTAGTGTCAGATACACAGTTCAGAGGATTGTTCTCGGAAATATATTATGAAGAAGCGTATGACAATTATTATATGCGTCCTTCACATGAATCTTTATTCTCATACGATAAAGATTTTGTGATTACAGATGAGGGACCTGCGACATTGAAGTTAGATGTTGACAATAAAAAAGCAACCGTAACCTTGAAAAAAGATATAAAGTGGTCAGATGGTGAGCCGGTAACGTCAGATGATCTTCTTTATCCTTACGAAGTTATTGGGAATAAAGATTATACTGGTATTCGTTATGATGATGATTTTACAAACATTGTTGGTATGGATGAATATCATGATGGAAAGTCAGATACTATTTCAGGAATCAAAAAAGTAGACGATTTGACGATTGAGATTTCATATAAAGAAGTGAGTCCCAATTTATTACAACTAAGCGGTGGTGTTTATGCAGCAGCTATGCCAAAACATGTTTTTAAAGATATCCCAATTAAAGACCAAGTACAAAGTGATGCTGTTAGAAAGAACCCAGTAACATTTGGGCCGTATTACATGAGTAAAATTGTAACAGGAGAAGCAGTAGAGTATTTACCAAACGAGCATTATTACAAAGGTAAACCAAAATTAGATAAGATTGTGTTTACAAATGTGCCGTCTTCTTCAATAGTTGAAGCGTTGAAAGCGAAAAAATATGATTTGGTTTATTCAATGCCTACAGATATTTATCCAACATATAAGGACTTGGAAGGATACGAAATGTTAGGCCGTGAAGAATTAGCATATAGTTATATTGGATTTAAATTAGGAACTTTTGATAAGGAAAAAGGCGAGGTCATTACAAATCCAGATGCAAAAATGGCAGATGTAAAATTACGCCAAGCAATGGGCTATGCTTTAGATAATAATACGGTTGGAGAAAAGTTTTATAATGGATTACGATACAATGCAACTACTTTGATTCCTCCAGTTTTTAAAACACTGCATAACTCTGAAGTTAAAGGTTACCAATATGATATAGAAAAAGCTAAAAAATTATTGGATGATGCTGGATATAAAGATACAGATGGGGATAACCTTAGAGAAAATCCTAAGGGAGAAAAATTAACGATTAACTATGCAGCAATGGCAGGTGGCGAAACAGCTCAACCTTTAGCTGATTACTATTTACAACAATGGAAAGAAATTGGCTTAGATGTAAAACTTACAACAGGGCGATTGATTGATTTCCAAGCATTTTATGATAAATTAAAAAATGATGATCCTAGTGTAGATGTGTTCCAAGCTGCTTGGGGAACTGGAACAGCTCCATCACCGGCTGGTTTATACGGACGCAATGCAGCGTTTAACTATTCGCGTTTTTCTTCTGAGGAAAACGATAAATTGTTAAAAGCAATTGATTCCAAAGCGTCATTCGATGATAAAAAAAGAAAAGAAGCATATGACGAGTGGCAAGAGTATATTTCTGAACAAGCTCCAGTCATTCCAATATTATATCGTAATGAAATCATGCCAGTTAATGACCGAGTGAAATCATTTACTTGGAATTATGAAGAAACAAAAGACTTCTACAATGTTGAATTAACAGCTGAAAAACGTTAAGCTGTTGAACTAAAAGATAACAATGAATTAGACACTTCCATAATTTCTTGGAAGTGTCTTTTTGATTTGAGAGGTTGAACTAAAGATATTAAATATGAGAAAATGAGCTAAAATTATTTCAGACATACAGGTACTGTTATAACCAAAAGAATTATAAACAAAGGAGAATCAATGAGTTATAAAGTAATTAAATTTGGCAGCAAAGAAAAAGAACAGAATCATCTTGCGCATCTAGTTGATAAAGGGATGAAAGTTGCAACATCCTCACTATTATACTTACAAGAAATCGGAGTAAAGGAACCAACTAAAGTGGGAGATAAATGGATTATTCAAGATAGTCAAAATAAAAAAGTATGTGAAGTTGAGGTTGTAAATGTAACAATCCATACTTTCGCTTCAATAACTAATGATTTTGCAATCAAAGAAGGGGATCAGAGTTTCCAGAATTGGTATGATATTCATTTGGAATACATTTTATCAAAGTATAATAAGCGACTGACAGGTACCACTAAGTTGGAATGTGTATATTTCAAAAAAATGGCTAACCTTTAGTAATATTGTTTCTATTTAAATGAATAATATCCAACAAGTGACAAAGCTTCAACTTTTTTTGTCACTTGTACACTAGACAGGGCATTTTTATCGTGATAACCTTCTTGTTAAGCGCTTCCAATAAAGTGATAAACAATAGCAAGGAGAGAAATCCAATGGAACAAACACTAGTTATCATCAAGCCAGACGGCGTTTCACGTAAATTAGTTGGAGAAATCATTCAACGATTTGAGAAAAAACAGTTAAAGTTAAACCAATTAAAAGTAGCAACAATGTCCCGAGAATTAGCAGAAGAACACTACGCACATGTGAAAAAATTTGATTTCTTTGAAGACATGATGACGTATATGACCTCATCAGAAGTTGTTTATCTAGTGTTAGAAGGAACAAGCGTCATTAAAACAGTCCGGAAAATGATTGGGGCAACGAACTGTTTAGAAGCTGAACCTGGAACGATTCGAGGAGATTACGGTGCTAATAGTTACGAAAATATTATCCATGCATCGGATTCACCAGAAGCGGCCGCTGTTGAAATTAAACGATTTTTTACTGAAACAAATTAAACTGAAAGCGTATCAAGATTTTTGAGATCTTGAACGCTTTTTGTCTTTTTTCAACTGAAAGGATGGAAGAAATTTTGCGATTTATGATAAAAATAAGCTGAAATCATTAGGAAATTCTTCAAATACCATGAATTAAGTAGTCATTTTAGGGCAATTCCCGCCTAACCATTTAAAAATCCCGCAAAAAAAAGTATAATAGAGAAGGTTGTAAATAAACTTAAAGGAATGTAGCAAATGGACAATCAGTTAACTACAGAATTAAAAGAACGTTACGGCATTGTTTTCCATGATGTCAACCTATTAGAACAGGCTTTTACCCATTCATCCTATGTGAATGAGCATCGCTATTTAAAGCTATCTGACAATGAACGATTAGAATTTTTAGGAGATGCCGTTTTAGAGTTATTGGTTTCTCAATATTTGTATAAACAATTCCCAGAAATGCCAGAAGGCAAGCTGACGAAAATGCGGGCGGCAATTGTTCGTGAAGATAGTTTATCCAAATTTGCGAAAGAATGTCATTTTGACCAATATATTCTTCTAGGCAAAGGAGAAGAAAATTCTGGTGGACGGACACGTCCAGCGTTGCTTTGTGATTTATTTGAAGCATTTTTAGGTGCTTTATTCTTAGATCAAAAAGTCGATGCAGTCAAGAAATTTATTGCAGAAGTCATTTTTCCAAAAATCGATGCCGGTGCTTTTTCACATGAGATGGATCATAAAACACATTTACAAGAAGTCTTGCAACGTCAAGGCGATGTCAATATTGACTATCGTTTAGCCAATGAAGAAGGACCTGCGCATGATCGGATCTTTTTTGTTGAAGTTTACGTCAACGAAAAGTTGATTGGCACAGGTCAAGGAAAATCGAAGAAATTAGCAGAACAGGATGCCGCTGAAAAGGCTCTAAAACAAAATCCTGAGTAAGCTTGGAAGGAGCCGTTTTATTCGTGTATTTAAAACGAATTGAGATCGCAGGATTTAAATCCTTTGCGGATCGAACCGTTATAGAGTTTGAAAATGGTGTTACAGCTGTTGTCGGACCTAATGGTAGTGGAAAAAGTAATATCACCGAAGCGATTCGCTGGGTCTTAGGCGAACAGTCTGCCAAAAGTCTTCGTGGTGGCAAGATGCCGGATATCATATTCGCAGGTTCTGAAGGCCGTAAAGCCTTAAATATTGCTGAAGTAACGGTTGTATTAGATAATAGTGATCATTTTTTACCATTAGACTTTACCGAGATCAGTGTCACACGTCGCTATCGTAGAACTGGTGAAAGTGATTTTTATATCAATAAACAAGCTTGCCGATTGAAAGATATTCATGATTTATTTATGGATTCTGGTTTAGGGAAAGAATCATTTTCAATCATTTCTCAAGGGAAGGTCGAAGCGATTTTTAATAGTAAACCAGAAGATCGCCGTGGCATTTTTGAAGAAGCGGCAGGGGTTTTGAAATACAAACAACGTAAGAAAAAAGCAGAACAAAAGCTATTTGAAACAGAAGATAATTTAAGTCGTGTGCAAGATATCATCTATGAATTAGAAGATCAACTGACTCCTCTAGCTGCACAAAGCGAAGCGGCCAAGGAGTTTTTGAAACTTAAAGAGACCTTGACTGAGATCGATGTTAGCTTAACAGTTACTGAAATCGAAGCAGCAAAAGAAATCTGGGAAATCAAAACAGCTGAACTTGCAGGAATCGAAGAAAAGCTGCAGATTGCCAGCAAAAAAATCCGTGATTCAGAAGATGAACTATTCCAACTACGCGGTAAGCGTAACAAATTGGACGAGCAAATCGAAACGGAACAACAACAGCTTCTACAAATCACAGAAGCATTGAAACAAACCGAAGGACAAAAAAACGTCCTAGTTGAACGCTCAAAACATACGATGCAAACAACCAGTGAATATCAGCAGTCTTTAGAGGAAAATGCCGAGAAAATCACTCGCTATCGTGAAGAAGTCCAAGATTTACAAGCAAAAGTTACTGAGAAAAAAGCCCAACGTGAATCACTAGTTGAAGCAATCAAAGCCTCAGAACTAGAAGTTGAAAAATACAGCAAATCTTCAAAAGAATTATTGGAAGAATTGCGTAGCCAATATGTTGAAGTGATGCAAGAACAAGCCAATACGACTAACGATCTAAAATATTTAGAACGTCAGTATCAGCAAGAAACGGCTAAAAATCAGCAATCTATCCAAAAGCATGAAGCATTAGAAAAACAAATGACAGATGCCTTGGCTGATAAAGAAAATCTGGAAGCCGCCTTGTCTGAATCAGATCAATCTTTAACAAACCAAAGAGAGCAATACACACAGTTAAAGCAACAATTGGATCAAAAACAAGGACAATTGGCTATTAAACAAAAAAATATGTACCAAGCTATGAACCAAGTCCAACAAGCTAAAGCTCGCCAAAAAAGCTTGCAAGAAATCCAAGAAAACTATTCTGGTTTTTATCAAGGGGTTCGAGCAGTTCTAAAACATAAAGAACAACTAACCGGAATCGTCGGTGCAGTAGCCGAATTGATCGATGTACCGAAAGAATATACGTTGGCAATCGAAACAGCCTTAGGTGGAGCCGCTCAACATGTGGTCGTAGAAACTGAAAAAGACGGACGTGCGGGAATTACATTCCTAAAGCAACAACATAGCGGTCGAGCAACATTCCTACCACTGACTACAATTAAGCCAAGAACCGTTTCTAGTGCTGTTCGTGATCGGGTTAGCAATGTTCAAGGATTTCTAGGAATTGCCAGCGAGTTAGTCCACTTTTCAGAGGATGTCAGCAATGTAATCCAAAATCTTTTAGGTGTGACCTTATTAGCAGAAACGTTAGAAAGCGCCAATCAATTAGCAAAAGCTGTAAACTACCAATATCGTGTTGTTTCTTTAGATGGCGATGTCATGAACTCTGGCGGTTCAATGACAGGTGGTGCCAATAAGCGAGGCAATCAAGGCAGTCTATTCTCTCAAACCCAAGAACTTCAAACGCTGACTGAACAAATGGAACGTGTTGAAAAACAATTAACAGTCAACGAAAAAGAAGTCCAACAGTTGACCGAAGAAGTCAAAGAACTAAACGAAAAACTAGAACAATTGCGTTCAACTGGAGAAACAAGCCGCCTGAAACAGCAGGAATTGCAAAATAAATTAGCTAATCAAGAAGAAACAATCACTCGTTTAACGAAAGAACAGCGTCTTTTCGAATTTGAAGCCCGAGAATTGCATCAATTCTTAACCGAGTACCAAACAAGAAAAGAAGAGTTAACAGAACAACAACAAGCACTGAACGCAACCAAAGAGCGTTTAGACCAAGAAATGAAACAAGTTGATCAAGAAGCCAGCCAAATGGAAACATTACGAGCACAAGCATTTGAACGATTCAATCAAGTGCAGGCAGATCAAGCGGTTGTAACAGAACAACTTGCCCATTTAACAGAACAAACAACGGAGAAACAAACACAGTTAGATGAATTCTTAGCAAGAGAAACAGCGTTGCGTCAGCAATTACAACAATTGAATGACAATTCAAGCGATCATCAAGTCACAGAAGAAAGCTTAGCGGTTCAATTAGAACAATTGGCTGAGAAAAAAGAGCAATTACAAACAAGCATTCAAGAAGCTAAAACGGCACGTCAACAATTGCAAGAACAAGTTGATCAAATCGATACAGGTTTGGCAGAAGAAAATAAACAGCAGCAACATTTATTGACGGAACAAACTAAAATCGAAGTTGAGAAAAACCGTTCAGAAATCAAACTAGATAACTCTTTGCAATACTTACAAGAAGAATATAGCTTAACCTTTGAACGAGCGAATGAAGATTATGAGCTGACGATTGACAAAGAGCAGGCCAAAATCGAAGTCAAACGCTTGAAACGTGATATCGAACGCTTAGGTCCAGTCAACTTAAACGCTATCGAACAATACGAGCAAGTCAATGAACGCCATGAATTTTTAGTGTCTCAACGTGATGACTTGTTAGATGCCAAAGAGCAGTTGTTTGAAACGATGGGTGAGATGGATGAAGAAGTCAAAGCTCGCTTTAGTGAAGTTTTTGAAGCGATCCGTGCCCAGTTTAAAGTGGTATTTCCAAATATGTTTGGCGGTGGTCGAGCAGAATTGATTTTAACTAACCCAGAAGACTTATTGAATACTGGGGTCGAAATCGAAGCACAACCTCCAGGTAAAAAATTACAAAATCTAAGCTTACTTTCTGGTGGTGAGCGCGCCTTAACAGCGATTGCGTTGCTATTCTCCATTATTCGCGTTAGACCAGTACCTTTCTGTGTCTTAGATGAGGTTGAAGCGGCGTTGGATGATGCGAACGTTTCTCGTTTTGGTCATTATTTAAGCGAATTTGAAGATGATACGCAATTTATTGTGGTGACTCATCGTAAAGGAACGATGGAAGCTGCAGATGTGCTGTATGGTGTTACAATGCAGGAATCAGGTGTTTCGAAAATTGTTTCGGTTCGTTTAGAAGAAGTCAAAGAAGGCGGCGCGATCGTCGCTGAAACTTAGGGTTATATGATAGGAGTAATAAAATGATTAAATTAGTCGCTATTGATTTAGATGGCACGCTTTTAGATAGTAAAAAGGAAATCTCTATAAGAAACAAAGAAGCCTTGGCGCAAGCAAAAGCTGCAGGTGTTAAAATCGTTATTTGTACAGGTCGACCATTAGCAGCCATCGGTATTTATTTAGATGCCTTGAATTTACGTGACAATGGAGATTACAGTATTACCTTCAATGGTGGTTTGGTTCAAAAAAATGATACTGGTGAAATTATTGAAAAAGCAACGATGCCTTTAGAAAATGTCCATGATTTGTTTGAATTAGCTTCCTCATTGAACGTACCTTTAGATATTTTATCTGATGGGCTAGTGTTGCAGCTACCAACGACAAAGGATTATGAATCATTGTATAGTCAGCTAAATAAATTACTGACATATGAGTCTTACGAGTTAGGACAATTGACTGCTGATAGAATCTACAATAAAGCCGTGATTGCAGTAGATCAAACGTATCTAGATGAACAAATCCAAAAAATACCTGATCCGTTTTACGATCGCTATGAAATCATCAAAACTAGAAGTAACCTACTAGAATTTATGCCTAAAGGAATCACAAAAGCGTATGGTATTTCATTATTAGCTAGAGATTTAGGCATTAAACAAGAAGAGATCATGACGATTGGCGATGAAGAAAATGATTTGCCGATGATCGAATACGCAGGTCTTGGTGTAGCAATGGAAAATGCCGTTCCTAGAGTGAAAGACTTGGCAGACGTAATCACAGATACAAACGACAATGACGGAGTCGCACAAGCCGTTGAAAAATTTGTTTTAGAACCATTGGAAGGAGGGAATTAAATGGGATTTTTCGATAAAATAAAAAAAGCTTTTATGAACGAAAAAGAAACACCACCAGCTGAAATCGAAACAGATGAAACACTGAAAGATGCTGTGGAAGAAGAACGAGTTCCAGAAGAACAAATGGAACAAGAAACGACTGTACAAACACAAGATGATTCTCTTGAAAATACAGAAGAACCAAAACCAGAAGTACAAGCAGAACCAGCAGAATCAAAACCAGAACTGGAAATCGATCCTCTTATTACGGTGAACTCTGCGACACAAGCAGAAGAACTGGTTGCTCCTGAAATCATTGAGGAACAAGAAGAAGAAATCATCGTACAAGACAAGTATGAAAAAGGGCTAGAAAAAACTCGTAAGACTTTCGGAGAACGTTTGAATGAATTATTCGCTAATTTCCGTTCAGTGGATGAAGACTTTTTTGAAGAATTAGAAGAAACCTTGATAGGTGCGGACGTTGGTTTTGATACAGCAATTAAAATCACTGAGTCTTTACGCCAAGAAGTAAAATTACGTAATGTGAAAAAACCAGCTGCAGTTCAAAATACGATCATTGAAAAAATGGTTGATTTGTACGAAGCAGAAGGTATCGAAGAAAATAACGCCTTGAACATTCAAGAAAATGGCTTGACTGTAATGTTGTTCGTAGGAGTTAACGGTGTTGGTAAAACAACTAGTATCGGTAAACTAGCCCATGAATTCAAACAAGATGGCAAAAAAGTCTTAATGGCAGCAGCTGATACCTTTAGAGCAGGAGCCATTGACCAATTAGTGGTCTGGGGCGAACGTGCGGGAGTTGAAGTTGTTCGCGGCAATGCTGGTGGAGATCCAGCGGCAGTTGTCTTTGATGCTGTAGAACGTGCGAAAACGGAGAATGCTGATATCTTACTTGTCGATACAGCAGGTCGTTTGCAAAACAAAGTCAATTTGATGAACGAATTAGAAAAAATCAAGCGTGTGATTCAGCGTGAATTGCCGGATGCGCCTCATGAAGTGTTGCTTGTAGTAGATGCAACGACAGGGCAAAATGCAATGTCACAAGCAAAACAATTCAAAGAAACGACAGATGTCACTGGTTTAGTCTTAACTAAACTGGATGGTACAGCAAAAGGTGGAATCGTCTTAGCGATTCGTAATGAGCTGCATTTGCCAGTGAAATTAGTTGGATTAGGTGAAGGAATCGATGATTTAGAACCGTTTGATGCAAATGATTTTGCAATTGGATTATTTAAAGGCTTACTGAAAGTCGAAGATTAAAGAAATAGCAAAAACCTTTTGAGTGACTACATCGAGTAGACATTCAAAAGGTTTTTATTAGTTAAACTATTGTTGGAACCATACCGCCATCCATCCGAATCGCTGCGCCACTGAAGGCTGTGGCATAAGGACTGCTGATAAATGCAGCTAAACGTCCGATTTCACTTGGATCGATCAAGCGTTGGATTTGAGATAAAGGACGGTTGTTCGCCATAAATAATTTCTCTTTATCGGCTAAAGACATAGCTGGATCGGGGTACATTTTTTCGAGCATATCACGTACGCCTTCGGTCATGGTCGAGCCTGGCATGATTGTATTAACAGTTACTTGTGTTCCTTTGGTTAACTTAGACAAGCTTTTCGCTAAAGAAAGCTGCATGGTTTTTGTCATACTATATTGTGGCATTTCACCTGAGGGCATGACTGCTTCTTCACTAGCAATAAAAATGATTCTGCCGAAGTTTTCATTTAACATTTTAGGTAGATAAAATTTGACGAGAGAATTGGCGGCAAGTACGTTTGTCTGAAAGAATTTTTCCCAAGTTTCATCCTCAATATCTTCATAAGCCATTGGTTGAAAAATACCCATGTTATTAACAAGAATATCCACGTGAGGAAATTTATCGAATAATGATTGGCGGTTTTCTGGTGAGACAATATCACCAACAGCTGATTGCGGTGTGGTTTCTGGAAAATGTTCTTTTAGTTGTGTAACGAGAGCTGTGACTTCTTGTTTATTGCGCCCGTTGACTAAGACATTTGCGCCTTCTTTAGCTAATTCAATCGCAATGGCTTTACCGATTCCTTTAGTAGATCCCGTGACTACAGCTGTTTTTCCTTTGATATTCATTTCCATGATGCTATCTCCTCACTAAATTTTATTCAAAAAAGAATGTATCCGGATTGGGACCAACTCGAGTTCCGTTGTCTAGTTGATCGATCATAGCCAAATCATCTTTTGATAATTCAAAATCAAAAATCGCTGCATTACTTTTAATTCGAGCTTCTTTGACTGATTTTGGTATAACGATAATATTATTTTGGATATGCCATCTTAAAATGATTTGAGCTGCTGACTTGTTGTGTTTTGAGGCAAGATTTAAAATTGTTTCATCTTCTAGTAATTTACCTTGCATCAAAGGTGACCATGCTTCCGTTAGAATTTCATGTTCTTTTCCAAAGGCACGGATTTCTTTTTGCACCATTCTTGGATGAAGTTCCACTTGATTGATCACAGGTTTGATTCGGGTGGTTTCTAGGAGTGTTTTTAAATGATGAATCTCAAAGTTACTGACACCGAGCGCTTTGATTTTTCCACTAAGATATAAGTCCTCCATCGCTGTCCAAGGTTCTAAGAATTCGTTATTTCCAGGCCAGTGGATCAAGTACAAATCCAAGTAATCCAATCCTAATTTTACTAGACTTTCGTTAAATTCAGTAATAGTTTGATCGTAGTCTAAATGATGATTCCACAGCTTCGTTGTGATAAACAACTCTTCACGTTTTTTACCAGTTGAAGCCAGCCCTCGTCTGATCCCTTCGCCGACACCGGCTTCATTACCGTAAATTTGTGCAGTATCAATGCTAACATAGCCCGCTTCGATTGCTTTTTGAACGGATAAAATAGTATCTTCATTACTTACTTGAAAGACACCCAGACCAAATCCAGGCATCCTTACTTCGTTATTTAATAAAACTGTATCTGTTAATGATTCAATCATCGCTTCTCTTCCTTTCACGTTTAAAGTAAATCTATGGTAACAGCAGCAGGTCTAAATGACTAGTACGTACTTTAAAGTGCTATACGAACGAAAAAGTAATTAATTGATTTTTCAACCTTTTTTTGTTTAAATAAATCATGAAAGGACGCGTTGTTTATGGAATCAATTGAAAAAAGATACAATATAGGTGTAGAAGTTACGATGGATGTGATTGGTGGCAAATGGAAACCGATTATTCTTTGTAATTTAAGGCATCAAGTCATGCGCACAAGTGAACTACTTAGAGCGATACCGAATATCTCACAAAAAATGTTGACGCAGCAATTACGGGAATTAGAACAAGATAATATCGTTGATCGAAAGTCATATAACCAAATACCGCCGAAAGTTGAATATAGTCTGAGTGATTATGGCGAATCTTTAGGGGATATTCTTGATTTACTTTGTTCTTGGGGGGAAACACATGCGGAGCATTTGATTGATAATGGTGAAGCGATTAGTTTGAATTGTGATAATCAAGAGAGCGTATAGTATAGAGAACGATTTAAAAAAACATAGTAAGACCGTTGGAAATACCAAGGTCTTACTATGTTCTTTAATACAAGTGACAAGAAGAATGAGGATATAAAAAGTGAACGCACAAAAATTTATTTTTTTAAATATATATCCTTCAGTAAAATAATAAGGCTATTGACTTGTTTTATTTTTTTCTCTCACGTAGGTTCCAGGATAAGCCCCGTCATAGTTTTTTGTAAAATCTGCATTGTTATTGTAAGTCTTATCTTTACTGATCCAAGCGCCAGTATAAGGGTGAACATTTTTTTCAGGCAAAGTAGCATTTTTAAATGTAAAATTCTTCCCTAAGGTGAGTTCTTCTATTGCGGAATAAGAAAACATATAAGACATATTAGTTGCTTTACTGGTATCCCAGTTAGTTAAATTTAAAGATTCTATTTTGGTAGATCCAAATACTGCCGACATATTGCTTACTTTG
>NZ_JAFREN010000019.1 GCF_017377505.1 Enterococcus sp. DIV0212c
AAAAAGATAGCGCACCAGACACCCACCCCACACCCACAAAATCTATCGGAGAGCCGCACAGGGCTCGAACCTGCGACCCTCTGATTAAAAGTCAGATGCTCTACCAACTGAGCTAACGGCTCAAAAAATGGAGGTTGACGGGATCGAACCGCCGACCCCCTGCTTGTAAGGCAGGTGCTCTCCCAGCTGAGCTAAACCTCCAAGACAACACTTTAGCGTGGCGACGTCCTACTCTCACAAAGGGAAACCCTTCACTACAATCGGCGCTAAGAAGCTTAACTTCTGTGTTCGGCATGGGAACAGGTGTATCCTTCTCGCTATCGCCACCACACTGGGTGTTGTTGCTATTAAGTTGAGTGATTATTCACTCAAAACTGGATTGAAGTAGTAATCAAACATTCCGAAAAACTTTTTTATTTCGTTTCTTTGGTTAAGTCCTCGACCGATTAGTATTGGTCCGCTCCGTACATCACTGCACTTCCACTTCCAACCTATCTACCTGATCATCTCTCAGGGGTCTTACTTTCTTAAAGAAATGGGAAATCTCATCTTGAGGTGGGCTTCACACTTAGATGCTTTCAGCGTTTATCCCTTCCCTACATAGCTACCCAGCAATGCCCTTGGCAGAACAACTGGTACACCAGCGGTAAGTCCATCCCGGTCCTCTCGTACTAAGGACAGCTCCTCTCAAATTTCCAACGCCCGCGACGGATAGGGACCGAACTGTCTCACGACGTTCTGAACCCAGCTCGCGTGCCGCTTTAATGGGCGAACAGCCCAACCCTTGGGACCGACTACAGCCCCAGGATGCGACGAGCCGACATCGAGGTGCCAAACCTCCCCGTCGATGTGGACTCTTGGGGGAGATAAGCCTGTTATCCCCAGGGTAGCTTTTATCCGTTGAGCGATGGCCCTTCCATGCGGAACCACCGGATCACTAAGCCCGACTTTCGTCCCTGCTCGACTTGTAAGTCTCGCAGTCAAGCTCCCTTCTGCCTTTACACTCTGCGAATGATTTCCAACCATTCTGAGGGAACCTTTGGGCGCCTCCGTTACTCTTTAGGAGGCGACCGCCCCAGTCAAACTGCCCACCTGACACTGTCTCCCACCACGATAAGTGGTGCGGGTTAGAGGGTTCATAACACAAGGGTAGTATCCCACCAGCGCCTCCACCGAAACTAGCGTTCCGGGTTCATCGGCTCCTACCTATCCTGTACATGTGGTACAAACACTCAATATCAAGCTACAGTAAAGCTCCATGGGGTCTTTCCGTCCTGTCGCGGGTAACCTGCATCTTCACAGGTACTAAAATTTCACCGAGTCTCTCGTTGAGACAGTGCCCAAATCGTTACGCCTTTCGTGCGGGTCGGAACTTACCCGACAAGGAATTTCGCTACCTTAGGACCGTTATAGTTACGGCCGCCGTTTACTGGGGCTTCAATTCTGAGCTTCGCCGAAGCTAACCCATCCTCTTAACCTTCCAGCACCGGGCAGGCGTCAGCCCCTATACTTCATCTTTCGATTTTGCAGAGACCTGTGTTTTTGATAAACAGTCGCTTGGGCCTATTCACTGCGGCTGACCGAAGTCAGCACCCCTTCTCCCGAAGTTACGGGGTCATTTTGCCGAGTTCCTTAACGAGAGTTCGCTCGCTCACCTTAGGATACTCTCCTCGACTACCTGTGTCGGTTTACGGTACGGGCAGTTGTTTTCTCACTAGAAGCTTTTCTTGACAGTGTGACATCAGGAACTTCGGTACTATTATTTCCCTCCCCATCACAGCTTGTCCGTACAGAGTAAAGCATTTGACTCTACTCAAGACTTACTGCTTGGACATGCACTTCCAGTCGCATGCATTCCTTAGCCTCCTGCGTCCCTCCATTGCTCAAACAAAAACAACTGGTACAGGAATATCAACCTGTTGTCCATCGCCTACGCCTATCGGCCTCGGCTTAGGTCCCGACTAACCCTGGGCGGACGAGCCTTCCCCAGGAAACCTTAGTCATACGGTGGACGGGATTCTCACCCGTCTTTCGCTACTCATACCGGCATTCTCACTTCTAAGCGCTCCACTAGTCCTCACGATCTAGCTTCGACGCCCTTAGAACGCTCTCCTACCATTACACCAGAGGTGTAATCCACAGCTTCGGTAATATGTTTAGCCCCGGTACATTTTCGGCGCAGGGTCACTCGACTAGTGAGCTATTACGCACTCTTTAAATGGTGGCTGCTTCTGAGCCAACATCCTAGTTGTCTGTGCAACCCCACATCCTTTTCCACTTAACATATATTTTGGGACCTTAGCTGGTGGTCTGGGCTGTTTCCCTTTCGACTACGGATCTTATCACTCGCAGTCTGACTCCCGGATATAAATGAATGGCATTCGGAGTTTATCTGAATTCGGTAACCCGAGATGGGCCCCTAGTCCAAACAGTGCTCTACCTCCATCATTCTTAATTCCGAGGCTAGCCCTAAAGCTATTTCGGAGAGAACCAGCTATCTCCAAGTTCGTTTGGAATTTCTCCGCTACCCACAGCTCATCCCCGCACTTTTCAACGTACGTGGGTTCGGTCCTCCAGTGCGTTTTACCACACCTTCAACCTGGCCATGGGTAGATCACATGGTTTCGGGTCTACGACTACATACTCATTCGCCCTATTCAGACTCGCTTTCGCTACGGCTCCGGCTCTTCACCTTAACCTCGCATGCAATCGTAACTCGCCGGTTCATTCTACAAAAGGCACGCCATCACCCATTAACGGGCTTTGACTTGTTGTAGGCACACGGTTTCAGGATCTATTTCACTCCCCTTCCGGGGTGCTTTTCACCTTTCCCTCACGGTACTGGTTCACTATCGGTCATTAGGGAGTATTTAGCCTTGCGGGATGGTCCCCGCGGATTCCGACGGAATTTCTCGTGTTCCGCCGTACTCAGGATCCTCCTAGGTGTTGCCAACATTTCGTCTACGGGGCTATTACCCACTTTGGCGAACCTTTCCAGGTTCTTCGACTATCTTGACAGACTACCACAACGGAGTCCTACAACCCCAACAAGCAAGCTTGTTGGTTTGGGCTCTTCCCGTTTCGCTCGCCGCTACTCAGGGAATCGAATTTTCTTTCTCTTCCTGCAGGTACTAAGATGTTTCAGTTCTCTGCGTCTACCTCTAACCAGCTATGTATTCACTGGCAAGTAACATCCTATAAAAGATGTTGGGTTTCCCCATTCGGAAATCTCTGGATCATAGCTCACTTACAGCTCCCCAAAGCATATCGGTGTTAGTCCCGTCCTTCATCGGCTCCTAATGCCAAGGCATCCACCGTGCGCCCTTATTCACTTAACCTTATGACCTTACGGTCAATTGTTTGGTTCGTTTCTCTAGCGATAGAGGCGTCACCAATAAAATAAGCTTCGAACAGTTAATTAACTCTTCAACGCGGTGTTCTCGGTTTGTTTTGATTACTTTTTTACTTCAATATCCAGTTTTCAATGAACAATACTAGTAACCATTGGTTACTAATGGAGCCTAGCGGGATCGAACCGCTGACCTCCTGCGTGCAAAGCAGGCGCTCTCCCATCTGAGCTAAGGCCCCGTGGAACTATTAATTTGAGAGTAAACCTCTCAAAACTGAACAAAGTGTCGACGAATGTGTAAGTTTCCGTAATATTCCTTAGAAAGGAGGTGATCCAGCCGCACCTTCCGATACGGCTACCTTGTTACGACTTCACCCCAATCATCTATCCCACCTTAGGCGGCTGGCTCCACAAGGGTTACCTCACCGACTTCGGGTGTTACAAACTTTCGTGGTGTGACGGGCGGTGTGTACAAGGCCCGGGAACGTATTCACCGCGGCGTGCTGATCCGCGATTACTAGCGATTCCGGCTTCATGTAGGCGAGTTGCAGCCTACAATCCGAACTGAGAGAAGCTTTAAGAGATTTGCATGACCTCGCGGCCTAGCGACTCGTTGTACTTCCCATTGTAGCACGTGTGTAGCCCAGGTCATAAGGGGCATGATGATTTGACGTCATCCCCACCTTCCTCCGGTTTGTCACCGGCAGTCTCGCTAGAGTGCCCAACTGAATGATGGCAACTAACAATAAGGGTTGCGCTCGTTGCGGGACTTAACCCAACATCTCACGACACGAGCTGACGACAACCATGCACCACCTGTCACTTTGTCCCCGAAGGGAAAGCTCGATCTCTCGAGTGGTCAAAGGATGTCAAGACCTGGTAAGGTTCTTCGCGTTGCTTCGAATTAAACCACATGCTCCACCGCTTGTGCGGGCCCCCGTCAATTCCTTTGAGTTTCAACCTTGCGGTCGTACTCCCCAGGCGGAGTGCTTAATGCGTTAGCTGCAGCACTGAAGGGCGGAAACCCTCCAACACTTAGCACTCATCGTTTACGGCGTGGACTACCAGGGTATCTAATCCTGTTTGCTCCCCACGCTTTCGAGCCTCAGCGTCAGTTACAGACCAGAGAGTCGCCTTCGCCACTGGTGTTCCTCCATATATCTACGCATTTCACCGCTACACATGGAATTCCACTCTCCTCTTCTGCACTCAAGTCTCCCAGTTTCCAATGACCCTCCCCGGTTGAGCCGGGGGCTTTCACATCAGACTTAAGAAACCGCCTGCGCTCGCTTTACGCCCAATAAATCCGGACAACGCTTGCCACCTACGTATTACCGCGGCTGCTGGCACGTAGTTAGCCGTGGCTTTCTGGTTAGATACCGTCAAGGTAAGAGCAGTTACTCTCCTACTTGTTCTTCTCTAACAACAGAGTTTTACGATCCGAAAACCTTCTTCACTCACGCGGCGTTGCTCGGTCAGACTTTCGTCCATTGCCGAAGATTCCCTACTGCTGCCTCCCGTAGGAGTCTGGGCCGTGTCTCAGTCCCAGTGTGGCCGATCACCCTCTCAGGTCGGCTATGCATCATGGCCTTGGTGAGCCGTTACCTCACCAACTAGCTAATGCACCGCGGGTCCATCCATCAGTGACACCCGAAAGCGTCTTTCAAATCAACACCATGCGGTGTCGACTATTATGCGGTATTAGCACCTGTTTCCAAGTGTTATCCCCCTCTGATGGGTAGGTTACCCACGTGTTACTCACCCGTCCGCCACTCCTCTTTTCAAATGAGTGCAAGCACTCGGTAGAAAAGAAGCGTTCGACTTGCATGTATTAGGCACGCCGCCAGCGTTCGTCCTGAGCCAGGATCAAACTCTCATAATAAAAGTTGAACACAATCTTGCGATTGTTAAGCTCATTTGGTTGCTAGCATATTGCTTCGCTTTTGTTAAAAATTGTTGTTTGTTTTTACCGTTGTAAAAACAACCTACACATTTGGTTCGTCTTACTTT
>NZ_JAFREN010000002.1 GCF_017377505.1 Enterococcus sp. DIV0212c
TTTGAATTATATTGCCTTTTTGAAATTTCAACTTAATCTTGAGCTATTTAACTACTCCCATTCTTCTAAAAATTCTTCTAGAAATAATTCCAAGAATTTTTGACGCTGGTCTCCTATTTCTTTGGCATATCTTGTATTTAAACTATTATTCAATAAGAGAATTTTTTCATAAAAATGATTGATGACCGTACTCTCATTTCGATATTCAGCCTTTGAGTGTAATGTTCTAGGCGGAATTTCTGGATCATAGATTCGATTGCCTTTGTGACCGCCGTAATAAATCGTTCTTATAATCCCAATGGCTCCCATTGCATCTAACCGATCAGCATCTTGGACAATTTGCCCTTCAATAGTCAGTTTTTCTGCGTTACCTTCAAGCTCCTGACTAAAAGAAAGGTTTCTAATAATATGGAGGATTTCCTGAATCTGTGTATTAGAAACATTGAGGTCTTCTAGTAGTTTTATTAACTGTTTGTACGCAAGTTCTGGTTCAGAAACTAGTTTGTCGTCTACGGTATCATGAAGATAAGCTGCCGCAGTTATGATAAATCTATCACATGTTTCTGTTTCAGCAATTTTGTTTGCCATACGAACTACTCTGTTTATATGGTCCATTCCATGACCACTTTTATCTTTTGTCGCTATGGATTGCGCATATGTCTTAATTGCTTCTATTTGCTGATTACTCATCTGATTCCTCCAAATTAGTTAAGATGAACAAAAAAGTATCAGCTCATTGAAATAATAAGAACTTTTTTAGGCTTTTCTTCTATATTCATCTTTTCTTTTGTTAACTATTCTTTATTACTAAGCCACCAATCACATCAACCACTGATTCACTTGCATTCAGCAATTCTTCTAATTGATCATAAACATTTTTCCATTTGATAACTTCGATTGGATTTTGTTCATTCGTGAATAACTCTTTAAGAGAATCACTGTATAATTTATCTGCTTTGCCTTCGATCTCACTAACCTCATCGATCATTGCATGAAGGGTCTTTGAATTCTTAAATTTAGCAAACTCTTTCGTAGCAGTTAACACCCCCGCTGTGGCTTCTACTGCATACGTGATAAATACTAAGGCATTGTCCTTCAAATCCTCCACAACTAAGCTGCTTAACAAATACGAGATACTATTGATCGTGTCTAATACATCATCTAATCGTTCAGTTATTTCAACAATGTCTTCCCGATCAATCGGTGTGATAAACGAAATATATAATTCACTTAAGATTTTTTTTACGATTTGATCGCCTTCACGTTCTAATACATGGATTTTCTCCGCTTCATTTTCTAATTTTTCCAATGAATAGTCAATTGCGATCATATCTAAAAGTTCTGCTGCTTGATGGGCATTTTTTGCTAAATGTTCCATTTCACCAAAATAATCAAATTGTTTTTTTCTAGCCATTTTATTCTCTCCTTAAAATAGTGCTATAAATAATTTTGCCATAATAAAGGCAATGATCCCGCAGCCAGGAAACGTCAATATCCAAGCAATCATCATTTCCTTAACGATTCGCCAATCAACGCTAGAAACACGTTTTGAAGCACCGACACCCATGATTGCAGTGGTCTTTGTATGCGTTGTAGAAACTGGAATACCAAAAAGTGAGGCTAAAAATAAACAAAACGCCGTACTCAAATCAGCGGCAAAACCTTGATATCGTTCTAATTTTACCATGTCCATGCCGACAGATTTTATAATCCTCATACCTCCCACTGAAGTTCCCAAACCCATGGTTACAGAACAAAGAACCATGACCCAGATTGGAATGATAAATCCTGATCCAGATTTTTCAGCCAAATTATTATAGTAAAGCCCTAACATAAAAACACCCATAAATTTTTGACCATCTTGTGCGCCGTGTAAAAAAGCATTCGCAGCAGCACCAAATGCTTGTCCATAGGTGAAAACTTTATTAGCAGTTCTTCTAGCCACTCCTTTGAAAAGGATTACAATTAACTTTGTAACAAGAAAGCCACCGCCAAATCCCATGACTGTGGAGACAACTAGGCCAAGTAGGACTTTTGCCCATTCAGCTCCATTGACTGCGCCAAGTCCACCTAAAGCCATTGCAGAGCCGGTCAAACCAGCAATCAGAGCATGACTTTCACTTGTCGGAATACCAAAATACCACGCAGCTACAGACCAAACAACAATCGAAAATAACGCTGCTGCTAAAGCTACTTGAGAGGCGTTTCCTTGTGCATCAAAACTTACGATATTACTGATTGTTTCAGCTACTTGAGCATTGAACAATGTCATCACTAATGCACCAAAAAAATTCATTATAACGGCCATCCAAATCGCGACATTTGGTTTTAACACGCGAGTCGAGACAGCGGTTGCAATTGCATTCGGCGCATCTGTCCAACCATTAACAAAAACAACCCCCATTACCAGAGTAACAGTTACAATTAAAGCAATATTCACATTGACACCACCATTTCATTTTTCACCTGTTATGATAGCATATTTTTTATAAAAAGTATTGATTTTTTCTATTAATCTCAAATACAAGCCGTTTTTCTACGTGATAAAATCACTAATTTTACTGTTAAGGAAAAAAACTTGTCATCTTTTATTGCAATGCCTGTTTGGATTAGGTATAATGATTAGTGTTGAATTACATATGGAATTTCCTGTGTAAGACCTTAATTTATCGGAGGTGAAAGAAATGCCAAATATTGAATCTGCAATTAAACGTGTACGTACTAACGCTAACAAGAATGCTCAAAATTCATCTCAAAAAAATGCTATGCGTACAGCTATCAAGAAATTTGAAGATGCTGTAGCTGCTGGTGCTGACAATGTGGATGCGTTATATACAGAAGCTGCTAAAGCTGTTGATATGGCTGAAACAAAAGGATTAATCCATAAAAACAAAGCAAGCCGTGACAAATCTCGTCTAAGCAAAAAATTAGCAAAATAATGATTTAATAGAAGCTGACTGCGTGTTAGCTTCTTTTTTATTTTCAAAAAAAATACGGGCTAAACATAAATGTTTAATCCCGCATCCAATATTACTTATAAAAATTTTGCTACAGTTAAATTCTGTTGATCACCCTAGCTTGTCACTCAATTTGACTCTTAATACGTTTTTATCCTGCAACTTGTCCAGATAACGTTAAGATAAACAACTCAAAAAGCAGCTCTTTATCCATCTTACCTGTTTTCATTAGAAAATCATTCTCTACTAATTCATCATAGATAGCTTCTAAACGATCTAGTTCAAATCGACGAACTTGCTGTAGAGCAAGTTTCACACGATAAGGATGGATTTTCAACGTTTCAGCAATATTCGCTTGTTGATAGCCTAGTTTGGCTAAAATTTTTGTTTGTAAGAATAAGCGAATCTGATTTAATAAAATCGCATTTAATTTGATAGTTTCTTCCCCTTGGAGTAATAAATCTTCATACAACTGAATTGCTTTTTCCCCATTACCTGACAAAACATCATTGGTTAAATCAAATACATTATGCTCTAAAGATTTAGGTACAAGCTCTTTGACACCATTTAATGAAATAATTTTGCTATCAGAAGCGAATAGAAATAGTTTCTGTAACTCGCCCATCACTTTCGATAAGTTCAAATCAGTCAATTGCAGTAGTAAATCAAAAGCTTCTGGACGAATCTCGTATCCTTCACTTTGAATCGTCTGTTCAACGTATTGCCTTACTTCTCGTTCTCCCATTGGATTAACATCAATAATTTCTGCTTGTTTTTTTATCGCTTTTGTCACTTTTTTTCGTTCATCCAGTTTTTCGACATTTGCAATAAATACTAAAATAGTTGTAGGTGAAGGTTGTTCTAAGTACTTTAACAAACTATCAGTATCATGATCTAATCCATTGGTTTTTCTCTCAGCCGTTAAAAAATATGGATTTTCAATAAAAACTAATCGATAATCACCAAAAAAAGGAATAGTCTCAGCTTCTTCCAACGCTATAGATAACGGTACTTCCTCCATATCAAAGGAAGAGTAATTGAATTGATCATCTTCAGTTTTGATCAATTGGCTCATCAATTCTGTTTTAAATAATTCACTCAAATACCCTTCTGTTCCTTGAATTAAATAAACAGAAGCAAAATTCTGTTGTCTTACTTGTTTCAATGCCTCTTGTAGATCCATACTTCCCCTCATTTCTCATGTTCATCCTATCACGTCACTTCAAGAAATGCTAGTCTTCTTCCATTACAAATCTAGCCATCGTCATCTTTGAAAACGGCGTCCATTCATAATAGATCATTCCCCTTTTATCTGTTTGAAAAACAGAGACATTTTCTTGAACTAATGTTGCGAGTGTTTCATCATGAGGATGCTTGAACCTATTATTGCGTCCACATGAAATAACACCATCTATCGGTTTGATTCTTTGAATGAATAAAGGATCTGTCGACGTTTTACTACCGTGATGACCAATTTTTAACACATCCACTTTTAGTGAAGGAAATTTTTGTATTACTTGTTGTTCTCCTTCTTTTTCCAAATCACCTGTAAATAAGAAACGTTTTCCAGCAATTTTCGTATAAACTACCATCGAATCTTTATTTTCCCCTGTTCCTGAAATACTAGGCGCAAGCATTTTAAGCAGGAGTGATTGACTTATGGATGTCTCTGCCAAAATAGGATAACATTTAGTCCCCGACTTTTTCAAGCGATCAATCATGCGCCGAAAAACGGTTTTATTTTCTGTGCCAGCTGGATAATAAAGCTTGTGTATCGGAATTTTTTCATTGATCGTCAATAAATCACCGCAATGATCTATATCTCCGTGACTGATCAAAACTTTATCTAAGTATTTAACCCCTTTACTTTTTAAATATGGAATCACAGAGTAATCGGCATTTGATGCTTGTTTTTGTTTGACCGACCATTTTTCTTTTTCAAATTCAATTTTCCCACCAGTATCAATTAAAATATTTTCCTGATGAAAAGGAGCTTGGATAAAAACACTGTCTCCTTGCCCAACATCGATGAATGCAATCGTTCCATTCGGAGAAAAATACTTGTTATGCATTAATATAAAGAGACCTGCACCAATTAAATAAGCTTTTTTTGATTGCTTTTGCATCAAGTACAATAATAAAAAAAGCAATAACGTGATTAACAAAAAAAGTAATGGAGAAAAAACACCGGTAACTATTGTAAATGTACTATTCTGACTTAACCATTCAAAAACTAAATGCTGAAGCAAAAAATAACTTTCCAAACCTGTAAATAGCAACTGCCACTTGAAGAAAAATGAGCCTATTAAACTAATAGTTAACATTGGTAAAATCACTCGTTCAAAAATCGGCAATAATAAAAATGTAAAAATACTACTAGTTAGCTGCCATTCAAAGAAGGACAATCCGACCAATGGAATCATCGTCACATTTAGTAAAAGAGAAAAACAATACATCTGTAAATAGCGATTTTTGATTCTTTGTGTAATTGGGTGAACATATAAAATAAAAAAAGATAACCCATAGCTTAACTGTCCACCAGCAGAAAATAACAAATATGGTTGGAAAATCAAGCAAATAATTAATGATACGCTCCAACAATCCAGTCCTGACAACTGCCATTTGAACTCGCGGCTACTCAAAGAGATCATACTTTGCATCAATGCTCGAACAACACTACTTGAAAAACCAGTTAGTCCTGCATAAATAATTGAAAACAGTAGTTGTAGCCAAAATAAACGCTCCATTGTGAGACCTAATCTTAAAAATAGATACCTAAAACTTCCAACAAAAAATGTTACATGCATGCCTGACAAACTGAACAAATGCAGAATACCTAAATTAGCCAGCATTCCTTCCTTTTGTGAAAACTCACTTGATTTAAATCCAAAAAGCAACGTTTTTAAATGTAATGCTGTTTCATTAGAGAATGTCTCGTCACAATAATCGATCGCTCTTTTTCTACAATTGCTCAACCAGCTAAAAAGTTCATAAAATTTTGGACTTTCAGTTTTGATTTTATGTATATTACTGATTGTAAGAGTCTGATATATCCCATTTTCTTTTAAATATCTTTGATAATCAAACCCATTAAGATTGGTTTGGGGCAACGGTGTTTCAAATTCGCCAGAAAGCTCTATTCTTAACCTAAGATTTAGCTTTTGCCACTTCTTTTTTTCTTGCTCTGATGCAAAGCGATAAAAGGCAATTATTTTACGTTCTTCTTTTTTTGTAGTTGAAAATTTCCCTTCCAACTGAAGTCGATCGCCATCTATTTTAAGCTTATCCGGCAACACAACTAATTGACCTGTCATTTCAGCTGACTCAGGAAATTTGGCTTGCTTTTCTTTGCTTAGTGTTTGCCAGCAAGAAATAATCAGAATGACAATACAAAAAAAACTAACACCGATCACTGCTTTGTTTCTTGTTAAGAGCACCCGACCAATAAGATAAAACCAAACTATTCCTGTTAATAAGCTTGGTTTTAAAATAAAAAAAACTGTTCCTATCATTAATAATACTGGAAAGATCCAGTAGTTATTGATCTGTTTGAGGTGCTTCTTCCACTGAAGCAATCTCATCTTCCCCTAATTGTAATTCAGCAAAATATTTTTTTGATAACGTTACTTGATCGACAGTTGCACCAACTTGCTCGATCAAAGCCATCGCATATTCATCATTGCGATAATCTTTTAAATAGTGAATCTTTTTGATCCCTGCTTGTAAAATCATTTTTGTGCATTGTAAACAAGGAAAATGTGTGACATAAATTTCAGCACCTTCTGTTGGTATTCCAAATTTTGCACACTGTAAAATCGCATTCATCTCAGCATGGATTGTACGAACACAATGACCATCAACAACATAGCATCCGTCATCAATACAATGAACATCTCCGCTGACAGAACCATTGTAGCCACCTGCAATAATTCGTTTATCTCTAACAACTGTTGCACCAACTTCTAATCGTGTACAAGTACTTCTTAATGATAATAATACACTTTGTGCCATAAAATATTGATCCCAAGGTATTCGTTCTAGCGTCATATTCGGCTCCTTTTTAGTAACTATTTATTTTTTTAACCTTCTTTTGCTGATTTTATAATATTAGTAGGATATACAAATAGTAAATTATAGAAAAAGTCTCGTCAAGAACCTGCACAAGATATTTGTAAAATCGTTTCTTTTTATTTTTTTTAATTCTAACTAAAACGTTATGAAGTGATCGAATCTTTTAATTTCTCAAATGTTTTTTCACCAAAACCTGAAATATTTTTTAAATCTTCAATTGATTTGAAGCCGCCATTTTCTTCCCGATAACGAATAATTTCTTGGGCTTTCTTTTGACCAATTCCAGGTAAAGCTTGTAATTCAGTTTCATTTGCTTGGTTTAAATTGATTTTATTTGTCTCTTTGTTTTGAATTCCTTGAGAATCATTGGTTTTTCCAGTTGATTGGATCTCTTCACCGACTTTTGGTACATAGATCACCATTTGATCTATAATTCGCTCAGAAAAATTGACTTGCTTGGTATCAGCTTCATCGCTTACACCACCAGCAAGCATCACAGCGTCCCAGACACGCATGTCCGCTGTCCCTTCATACATTCCTGGTTTTTTCACAGCGCCCTTGATATCGACGTATATTTGCTTAGAAAGTGATTCAGCCTGTCGTTCTATAGAAGAACTGACTGAGGTCATCGTTAATTCTTCTTCAGCAAGTGGTTCTGGATTAGATTTAGCCAAAAAAAGGATAACCAGACTGCAGAGAACCACACTCAAAATAACACCACCGATAACATATTGCTTATACTTCTGTAATAATGCACCATAATCCATCGTTTTCCTCCTCTAACATAAAGATACGCATTATTTCTTTTTTTTCATGATAGAAATCAAAAAAGTTGATTGTATAATAGGATAAGAGATGATAAACAGATGGAGATGGAAATTGTTGTATTGCTGATAAACAGAAATTTTTTGGGTTGGAAAAATTTGTTGATTTTTTAAGTAAAGAGATCATTAAATGTATTTAGGCGATTTTAAGCCATTCAGAAGAAATAACTTATCGAAAAGAAGTTTAAAATGAGGTATTTTATCGTATTTGGCAGAAAAACTAAAAATACCGACCTCCAAGAGTTAGATTTTTGGTCTAACTTTTGGGGGTCGGTTTAATTTGCATGAAATAGTTCTTATTTTATATTTTCGAACAATTATAACCAGACTAGTATGTCATTTTTTTTTAACAACAGGATTTCCATTTGAATCTAGTAATGGGGTCAACCCACCACTAGCAGCATTTCTAAAGTGAAGATATTGAACACCTGTTTCCTTATCAGTAATAATAAATATTTCACTACCGAATCCCACTTTCTTTTTATCCACTTCGAATCTTTCTTCCACCATAATCACTCCTCATAATAGTTAATTTTTAATAAATATCACTGACTGATATTGGATAAAACTCTAATTAAATCACATTGAAGGTGGGTCTAAGATATAACTCAAAGAGTTATATCTTAGACCCTTAAAATTCGAATAAACGATGTAAAAAAACTTTATTTTTCTTTTAATGTTTCCAGATAATCCAATGCATCTTGTACATTTTTTACAGGTACGATTTTCATTTTTGTACCGATTTTTTCAGCTGCCGCTTTGGCTTCTTCATAATTTGTTTTGATAGTTGGGTTCGCTTTTTTCATTTCTTTGGTAATTTCATCATCAGGAGCAAAAAAGATCTCTGTGTTATTTTCACTAGCCGTAACGACTTTTTTGTCGATTCCGCCGATCCGTCCCACGATTCCATCACTATTCATTGTTCCTGTACCTGCAATTTTGTGTCCTTTACGGATTCCCTTTTGAGTCAGCTGCTCATAGGTCTCCAGCGTAAACATCAAGCCTGCTGAAGGTCCGCCAATATCTCCTGCATCTATCTCAACTGCAATCGATGATTTTATCTCAGTATGATCTGTCAGCCCAATTCCAATACCAGCTTTTTTATCTGTTGGCAGTTCAATCAATTTACCTGTTGCCTCTTTCGATTTTCCATCTTGCAAATAGCTAACAGTGACTTCTTGACCAACTTTTTGTTTTTTGACATAATCGATAAATTCTTGACTGCTTTTAAACGTCTTGCCATCAATACCTGTGACTGTATCGCCAACCGAAATTTTTCCACTAAAACTAGAATTGTCTTCAATAGCTAAAACATACACACCTTTGAATGACATTTCATAAGGTACTTTAGCCAGTTTCAGTGCTTGTTCAATCGCCGCATTTTTCGAAGAATCCATATAGTATTGCTGAATCCGTTCATATTCACTATCAGTGCTTGATCCCATTAAATCTTTTTTACTCACTAATTCTTGAAAATCAGAAAATTTGGCTTTCAAAGCAGACCCAAGTGTCGCTTTACGAACACCGACAGTCGTCAGATAAAAAGCTCCTGGTTCCGAATCTTTTTTGTTTTCTACAGTAACAAATTCTTTCAAATTCTCAGTAGTACCGGGACCTTCTATATAATATGGTATAGGAAAAATCAGAAGTACGATCAATAAAATAACCGCTGCAAAAGGCAGTATCGACTTGATCGATATTTTTTCTTCATGCTCATTATTCATTTGGCTTCATCTCACGATTCTTTTGATTTAGTACTTCATTAACAGCTTTAGGCAAATATTCAGAGACATCTCCACCAAATTTTAGCACTTCTTTTAATAAACTTGAACTAATATGTGCATAGGTTTTGTCAGCCAATAAAAATACTGTCTCTACTTTCGGTGCTAAATGTTGGTTCATCATAGCGATATCTTTTTCGTATTCATAATCTTTCACGTTTCTTATGCCGCGAATCAAAAAATCAGCGCCCAACTCTGCAGCACTTTCAACAGTAAGTTTGGTTTCTTGAGTGATCACTTCAACATTTTCTAGATGGTTCACAGCAGCTTTTATTGTGGTAAGTTTCTCTTCTAGTGTAAAAAGGGCAGTTTTATTTGTATTTACAAAAACACCTACGATTACTTTATCAAAAAGCTTTGTACTGCGTTCGATCATATTCAAATGACCATTTGTCAAAGGATCAAAACTACCAGGAAAAAGGGCAATTTTAGTCATTTTTTCCCTCCTATTTATAAATTGTTATTTGAGTAATTCCATACGTTGTCTCACGATTTTTCTCTAAGATCCCTATTGTTTCAGGGAGGTTGACCGATTTATCTGTCTCGCAAACAATCACTACATCTTCACTTAACAGATCATTGGTAAGCATTTTTTCTATTTGTTTTTCTATTTCTTGCTTAGCATAAGGAGGATCTAGTAAAACTAAATCAATTTTAGTTTTTTCCTCTTTTAAAAACTCCAACGCTTTATTAGCATCCATTTTTTTTATGAGAAACTTTTCTGGTTCTTTTGTTACTTCAATGTTTTCTTTAATGATTTTGATCGCAGCAAAATTTTTTTCAACACAAATTCCTCGATCCATTCCTCTAGATACAGCTTCGATTGCAAGACCACCACTGCCTGCATACAGATCTAAAGCAGTCCCACCATCAAAATATGGGCCGATCATATTGAAAATCGACTCCTTGACCTTATCAGTTGTTGGACGTGTGTTATCACCATCTAGTGCTTTTAAACGTCGTCCGCCATATTCTCCAGAAATAACTCGCATCTTTTAACTCTCCTTCATATAATCAAACAATTTACTTTAATAGTATACCAAATATGCAGAAAAAAGATGAAAAATGTTTGAAGTTCGTTCACATTTTTCATCTTAATTTTTACACATTTTCAGCTAAACGGATCTGTGTACTTAACTCTTCAACTTCAAATCCTTCTTCTTCTACATATTGGTAAGCAGCTTTTGTACCAATTTTTTCAGCAAAATTCATTTCTACATCTGGACGGTATGATCGTTCTACTTTACGAACAAAATGCAATCCATTGATTTTAGCTTCTGAGGTTTCAATATCTTCTTCATTCATGTAAATAACGACATATTTCATCCGGCGAGAGACATAATGGATCAAGCCATATCGCTTTAATGTTTTTAATTGTTTTAAACTGTATACCCAAACAACTAAGCAACGTCGTTTTTGTATTATAAATTCTTTTTCTTCATTAACTTGCATGACAATTACCTCCACAACCCGAATGTTTCCCTTTTTCAAAGAAAGGATTTCCGGCATCTACTTTAATATCGTCTGATATTGTTTTAGCTACCGCCATGCCAACTAAATCTAAAATTGTTTGAACGCCTGTTTCAGAAAAACGAAATTCAGCTACTTCTTCACTCATATCCAATGCTCGTTTGGCTTGACGAACTGCTCTTTGCTTTGTACGAAAATCTGGTGCATGGTTTCCGTAGGCTTCGATCCGTTCAAAAGAATCTTTCGCATCTAAAAAAGCCTTTTGCTTATCTCGAACATCCTTGGATGCATACATCGATTGACGGTTTATTTTATAAGATTCTATGCTCTCACTAGCTAAAATGGCCTGCACAAGCTTTTCTGTCTGATCTTCTATTTCAAAAAGTTTTTCTGTCACTATCATACTTATTCACTTTCCTCTGTTTGAGATATTTCTTTTTCTGTTTCTTGTAATAAGACTAACATACTTTCTTTGGTGAAAGCAACGCCAATGTTTTCGTTTTCCTGATGAGCAAAACGGGAATGATATAATGAATCAGAAAACCATGAAAGTACTGTGAATGTAGGATCATAAACAGGCTCTGTATACATTCCTGTCGCTTTTTTCTTGTCCAATTGTCCAATTTTCAGTAATTTTTGGAACTCATCATTTGTTAAAGTGAAGACTGCCGTAGACACCGCTTGTTCTTTACTAAACTGCCAAGTTTCTATTCTTTCTAAAGATAGAATATTCTTTTGATTTTTAGACAACGTTTCAAAAAGTTTTTGAGCATTCTTTTGACTTTCAGTATTGACACGATAAGTAGGTAACTCTTCTTTAAGTTTTAATAGATTAATCATCCGAATCGTCTGATTACTAATAACGGCATCAAAACCTGTCGTCTGTTCTAACGTTACAATTGGTATCGGTTCCCCTTCAATCAGCTGATAAGGCATTAATGTCAACAATGACTCTTTATCTAAATAGGTGACAGCTGCCAACTTTCCATTTCCATGATTAAAGAACAAAATAGCAAACGTCTGATTATCAAATGCAATTAATGGACGATAATTCATATCCTCTTCCATCAATTCAATATTATATTTGTTTTCTTTATATGTAAACTCAAAATTGGAATAAATCGTCATCAATTCTGAAACATCTGACAATTTCATATCAATGGAAAACGGTGCTACTTCTTTGGAATCATTAAAAGCTTTGATCATCGTAATCTTTTCATTTTGAACATTTACTTCTAGATAATCTGTATCTTTTTCACCATATATCCATAGTTCATAGCCCATATAAGATTTCTGTTTTTCAATTGGTTCACCAAACTCTGTTAAAAAATCGGTTGTTTTCTTACCTATGTACGCAGCATAACCTGACGTTGAAATTTCTTCATAAGGTAAAGCAGTGTGGGAGACGCTTTGTCCCCCACTAATTGCTTCTTGCTGCATCTTTTGAGCAGGGAAAAAGACAGGTTGTAAATAGCCAACTATCAGGACTACAAAGAAAACGCCCAAAAATGCTAAAAATTTTCTCATCTTTTCCCCCACTTTTCAATTAATTTTCTTTTACTTCTATTAATAAATCACCAGAGCTGATGGCTTCACCTTCGAGTACATATAAGTGCTCGACGATACCATCAAAGCGTGCTTCAATCGTTGTTTCCATTTTCATTGCTTCTGTAACTAGTAGAGCATCACCTTTTTGAACTTTATCTCCTTTGTTTACTAAAACTTGGAGAACAGAGCCTGACATCGTTGCGCCGATTTGCTCTTTGTTCGTTGGTTCAGCTTTACGTTTTGCTTGAATAGAAGACTTGATAGACGTATCTTTTATCACGACTTCACGACGCTGACCATTTAAATTGAAGAAAAGTACTCGATTTCCCTCAATATCCGGATCGCCAATTTCATCTAAGCGAATAATCAATGTTTTCCCTTTTTCAATTTGAACTTCCACAGATTCTCCTTGACGAATTCCTTGGAAAAATGTTGGTGTATCCAACAATGTAACATCTCCAAAATTTTGATAAGACGTGCGATAATCCAAGAATACTTGCGGATACATCAAATAGCTCAGAATCTCTTCAAGTTTAGGCTCGTAACCAATTAATTCAGCCAATTCTGCTTTCACTTTATCAAAGTTTACAGGCGCTGCTAAGCTTCCTGGTCTTTCTGTAAATGCAGGACGGCCTTTCAAAATAATTCTTTGTAAGTCTTTAGGGAATCCACCTACTGGCTGACCTAAGTCCCCTTGGAAAAATGTCACTACTGATTCTGGGAAACTTAATTCTTCACCAGTTGCATAGATATCTGCTTCGGTTAAATTATTTTGAACCATAAATAACGCCATATCTCCTACAACTTTTGAAGAAGGAGTTACTTTAACAATATCACCAAACATCAAATTGACTGTATGATACATTTTTTTAATATCATCCCATTGATGACCTAAACCAACTGCTTTTGCTTGCTGCTGCAAGTTTGAATATTGTCCACCAGGCATTTCATGCATATAAACTTCTGTCTGTGGTGCATTCAAGCCATTTTCAAACGGTTGATAATACATGCGGACATCTTCCCAATAATGATTGATTTTTTGCGTATTATCAATATTGACATCCGGCGTACGGTCACCATTGACCAGAGCATAATACAAACTGCTCATACTTGGTTGGCTCGTTGCTCCACTCATCGCACTTGTTGCGACATCCACAATATCAACACCAGCTTTAGTTGCAGCTGAATATGTGATAATACCATTTCCGCTTGTATCATGAGTGTGCAAATGAATTGGTAAATCTGTTGTATCCTTCAACTCACTAATCAAACGATAGGCCGCTTGTGGTTTTAATAGACCAGCCATATCTTTGATTGCAATAATATGTGCACCCATTTTTTCGAGCTCTTTTGCCATATTTTTGTAATATTCAACATTGTATTTGGCTCTTGTTGGATCATTGATATCTCCTGTATAACAAATGGCAGCTTCTGCAATTTTGCCTGTGTCTCTAACTGCTTGAATACTTTTCTCCATTTGCGGCAACCAATTTAAACTATCAAAAATACGGAAAACATCGATTCCTTGTCGTGCAGACTCTTTTATAAATTCTTCAATGACATTATCTGAATAATTTTGGTAGCCAACCGCATTTGATCCTCTAAATAGCATTTGCAATAATGTATTTGGCATTAGTTTGCGGATTTTACGGAGTCTTTGCCATGGATCTTCATTCAAGAAACGATACGCAACATCAAACGTTGCACCGCCCCACATTTCACTAGAGAACAACTCAGGAAGTCCTTCACCAGTTAAGCGAGCAATTTCTTTGAAATCTTGCGTTCTTACACGCGTTGCTAATAGACTTTGATGGGCATCACGGAAAGTTGTATCTGTCAGTAAAACATTTTCTTGTTTTTTGACCCAATCAATCACACCTTGCGCGCCATCTTTATCTAAAATATTTTTAGCAGTCACATAATCACTTCGTAATTCTAAATCAGTTGGAATACGTGGTGCATCAAAATATTTCTTCGTTGATTTTTCAATTCCTGGAAAACCATTGACTGTTACTTCACCAATGTATTTCATTGTTTTATTGCCGCGGTCTCTTAATTTAGGAAATTCAAATAACTGCGGAGTATTGTCGATAAATGTTGTTTTGGCTTCACCAGATTGGAATTCAGGATGAGCAAGTACTTTGTGTAAAAACGGAATATTGGTTTTTACACCACGAATTCTAAATTCTCTTAGGCAGCGTTCCATTTTTTGAATCGCTTTTTCAAAAGTAGAACCGTGCGTACAAACTTTTACTAAAAGTGAATCAAAATACGGTGTGACCACAGCTCCAGAATAGGCATTTCCAACATCAAGTCGTACACCAAAACCGCCTGGTGAACGATACGTATCGATTTTACCAGTATCCGGCATAAAATGATTCAACGGGTCTTCTGTTGTGATCCGGCATTGGATTGCTGCACCATTTAAAGTGATTTCTTCTTGGTGAGGAAGTTTCATATCTTTGTGCAAATCAAGACCTTGAGCGATTTGTAACTGAGAAACAACGATATCGATATCTGTAATCATTTCAGTGATTGTATGTTCAACTTGCACACGAGGATTTACTTCAATAAAGTAAAACTGATCCCCTTCAACCAAAAATTCAACCGTTCCAGCATTGATATACTGCACATGTTTCATTAATTGAACTGCAGCATCACAGATTTCTTTCCGTTTTGCTTCACTCATTGAAACACAAGGCGCAACTTCTACCACTTTTTGATGGCGGCGTTGAACTGAACAGTCTCGTTCAAATAAATGGATCACATTTCCATGAGCATCTCCTAAAATTTGAACTTCAATGTGTTTGGGATTAGATATATATTTTTCAACGTATACTTCATCAGAACCAAAAGCCGCTTTCGCTTCGCTTTTTGCTCTTGTATAACCTTCTTTTGCTTCTTTTTCATCATGAGCTACCCGCATTCCGCGACCGCCGCCGCCAAGTGCTGCTTTGATCATGATCGGAAATCCGTGTGTTCTACCAAATTCCAATACACCTTCAACTGTGTCAACAGGACCATCAGAACCAGGGATTGAAGCAATCCCCGCTGCAACAGCTGCTTCTTTTGCCTTTATTTTATCTCCGAAAATATCTAGATGATGTAATGACGGACCAACAAAAATAAGACCTTCTTCTCTACAACGACGAGCAAATTCTAAGTTTTCAGATAGAAAACCGTATCCTGGATGGATAGCATCGGCTCCAGATTTTTTAGCGATACGAATGATATCTTCCATATCAAGATATGCTTCGATCGGTTTTTTTCCTTTACCAACTAAATAAGCTTCATCTGCTTTAAAACGATGAACTGAATATTCATCTTCTGCTGCATAGATAGCCACTGTCCCAATGTGCATCTCCGTACAGGCTCTAAAAATTCGAATGGCGATTTCTCCACGATTTGCTACTAAAACTTTTTTCATTTTTTCACTCCTACCCGTTTTATTAAGGTTGATACAAGAATGGTTAATTCCGAACAAAAAGAGGAATTACTTTTTATATCACCAGTTATTGACCTTCATTTATTTATTAATTACCAAGTAATTGGTATTCTTGGTCCATTTTTTGTTTTTTTTCATCTGCACTGATGTTCAGTACAAACGCTACAGCGATCGATATGATCAATACGCTATTCCCACCATGACTGAGAAACGGGAATGTTATCCCTGTTAATGGAATCACACCAGTAATTCCACCTAAGTTAATAAAAACTTGTAACAATAGCATTGATCCGATACCTACACACATCAATGAATTAAACGGTTTTTTAGATCTTACACCAACTAAGATGATGCGAGCAATCATAAACATTAAAAGTGCTAAAATCAATAATGATACTAATAATCCTAGCTCTTCGATCGTAATAGCAAAAATAAAATCTGAATGTGCTTCAGGTAAAAAACCTTTTTTCTGGATACTATTCCCTAATCCTTTTCCAAACCAACCGCCATTGTTGATCGCATAATAAGAATTTGCTAACTGATGACCAGCATTACGCTCATCTGTAAATGGATTTAAGAAAATCGCAAAACGCTTATATACATATTGATACTTTTCAGGGATAAATGCACCTTTGCTTAGAATCAATGCTTGAATCACAGCAATACTACCTAAGATTCCGACTCCCCCAACAATATAAGTATACATATAATTAACACCGCAGGCTAAAATCATAACGATTGCAATCAATGTCAAAATTGCCGCATTTCCTAAATCGGGTTGAATAGCTACTAGAAAAATTAAAAAACCAACTAAAAGCATTGGTCTAAACACAGCTTTTTTAAACTCTCTATCGATATATTTCTGTCTTCTCCCTAGAATATAAGCTAGGTACCAAATAATCATGATTTTCAAATACTCCGCAGGCTGCATAGAAAATGAACCAAGATATAGCCATCCCGAGGCACCATTAATTGTTCTACCCAAAGGAGTAAATTTAACAGCCAAAAGCAATACAGAAATAACTGTTATCGCGAGCATGATGAATCCTTTGTTTTGGAAAACTGCTGTTTTCATCTTATAAATGAAAAACATAGCGACCAAACTTAAAACCCAAAATTGCAATTGAGAAATGACCATACTTGCTGGTGGTAATCCTTTAGACACTTGCAAAGAGGAGGTCGAACTGTAAACCATAATCAATCCTACTGCACTAAGAACTAAGTAGGGAATCAAAATACTATAATCTAACAGATGCCTTTTTTTTATCTTTTTCGGCAAAGTTTAGACCTCCTTGCCAATCTCTTTTTTTTCTTGTGTTTCCTCATAAACGTCACTATATAATTGATTAAGTTCTTTTTCTAAATCACTTAGTAGTTGATGTCCTTGTGTTGAACTTAAAATACCTAGACGAATGGCATAAGTCACTTGTCGAGAAAAACCATACATTTGTGTATCTACGACTTCCTCAAACGCTTTACATTGGGAAATACATAGGCTATTTTTTTGATTGCGAATCAACATCATGATCCTTTGTGCATCATCGTTTAACAGCTGAACGGCAAAATCTTTTGAAATGGATTCCATTTGCACTTAACCTCCCATCTTAATTATGTAATTATAGCATAATTTACCTGATTATTAATAGAATTTTTCTGAAAACCCTCTGTTTAAAAATTTTTTTAATTTTTCACAAACTTGAATGAATGAAATCTCATTTTAATCGACACTGCCACTAAAATAAAAAGCAAGAAATCAAAAGTTTCATTCTGATCTAGCTTTCCTTATACAAGAATGTTTATTCAGCTACTATTTATTTTTTCACACTCGTTTTTCTTTTAATTCAATCCATAGACAATTACATAATAAATAACATAAAACCAGCTCAAGGCTCCATGAAATATTGCCCAAAGTACACTGTGCCAATTTACATAAGAAATAACTAACGCTAGCGCACAGCCAAAGGAAATTCCTGCTTTTGCACTTTCTTTCATGATTTTTCCTCCTTAGAAAATAGTTTTTCAAACTTTGAATTAAATAGATTCTTTCATATGTTGATTATTACTTTATGTTTTCTTATAAATTCTATTCTTAATAGTAACAGAATCTAATTTAAGATGCTATCAAAGTACCTAACAGTCTACAGAAAATAGAGGCTGTTATCTGCGTAAGTGAGGTTATCTAAAGGAGACATCAAAATATTTCTATATTATACAAAAAGACCCACAATCGTTAGAATTTTAGTCCTAGCTTTTATGGGTCATTATTGTTCGATTAATTTATATCAATTTTAAGGAATTTATTTTTTTAAATCTACGACCATTCTACCTTTGATCTTTCCTTGTTCCATTTCTTCAAAGATATCATTAACTTCATGTAGACAACGTGTTTCTACAACTGGTACTACTTTGCCTTCTGCACCAAATTGGAATGCTTCTTCTAAATCTTTACGTGTTCCTACAAGAGAACCTACGATTTGAATACCATCAAGTACTGTTTTCACAATTTCTAAATCCATAGTTTCTGGTGGAAGTCCTACTGCTACAACTTTACCAGCCGCTCGAACTGAATTTACTGCTTGATTGAAGGCAACTTTTGAAACAGCTGTAACAACTGCTGCATGCGCTCCCCCAACGTGCTTTTGAATCCATTCTCCTGCATCACCATCTGTTAATGGATTACATACTAAATCAGCACCTAGTTCTTTAGCAAATGTCAACTTATCATCATTGATATCAATAGCGATTACTTTAGCATTGAAAACATTCTTAGCATATTGAATAGCTAAGTTACCTAGACCGCCGATACCATAAATAGCCACCCATTGTCCAGGTTTTACATCAGAAACTTTGATTGCTTTATAACAAGTCACACCTGCACATGAAATGCTACTAGCTTGAGCTGGATCTAATCCTTCTGGAACCTTAACAGCGTAATCAGCCTTAACAATACATTGTTCTGCCATTGCGCCATCTACAGAAAAACCAGCATTTTTTACTTGGCGACAGAAAGTCTCACGTCCTGTGATACAATATTCACAAGTTCCGCATCCTTCAAAGAACCAAGCGATACTCACACGGTCGCCAACTTTTAAGCTTTCAACACCGGGAGCAACTTCTTTCACGATTCCGATACCTTCATGACCAATCACACGTCCTGGTACTTCACCAAAGTCCCCGTGAGCCACATGTAAATCGGTATGACAAACACCGCAATATTCTACGTCAACTAAAGCTTCGCCAGCTTCAAGTGGTCTAAGATCTACTTCTTTGATTTCTACTTTTCCATTATTCTCTTTAGTTACAACAGCTGCTTTCATTCTATCACTCCTGTATTTAATATTATATGGTAACAATTACATTTTACCATGTATGAAATCGTTTTAAAACCCCTTTTGAGAAATTGTTCACAATATATGAAACTTTTGTTCGAAATACCTAAAAAAGAGTGGAAATGAATCATTGTGCACGATTCATTCCACTCTTTCAATTGGTATAATTAATGTTTTAAATTGCTGTTGTTGCACCACGGTATACAATACCACGACGAGGATCAACAGTGATTAATTCGTCATTAGCAATCAAGTTTGTTGCATCAGCTGCGCCAACGATTACTGGAATATCTTTTGCAATTGCAACGACTGCTGCATGAGAAGTTAAGCCACCTTCTTCAACAACTAAAGCAATTGCTTTATCGATTGCAGGCATGTAATCTTTGTCAGTTGTTTTAACAACTAAAACAGAACCTTCTGTTGCATTTGCTACTGCTTCTTCAGCTGTATTTGCAACAACTGCTTTAGCAATAACTGAAGCTTCGCCGATTCCTTGACCTTGAACTAATTTTGAACCGATCATTTGGATCTTCATTAGGTTTGTTGTTCCTCTTTCACCTACTGGTACACCAGCAGTGATGATGATCAAGTCACCTTCGCTTGCAAAGCCTTCTTCTTGAGAAATATGTGTTGCTAAGTTGAACATTTCATCAGTGCTTGATGGTTTTTCAGCAACAGTTGCATAAACACCCCAAGATAATGACAAGCTACGTGCTTTTTGTTCTGAGAAAGTAATCGCAACGATATGTGATTTTGGACGGTATTTAGAGATCATACGAGCAGTGTGACCAGATTCTGTTGCAGCAACGATTGTTTGGATGCCCAAATTACGCGCAGTATGACCAACTGATTGTCCAATTGCTTCTGTCATATCTGTTTTGCTGTAAAGTTTTAACGCAAATGAATCTTGGTTGATCAACGCTTCTTCTGTACGGACCGCAATACGAGCCATTGTTTGAACCGCTTCTAATGGGTAATCCCCAGCAGCAGTTTCACCAGAAAGCATTACTGCATCTGTTCCATCGTAAATTGCATTAGCAACGTCATTTGCTTCTGCACGAGTTGGACGTGGATTACGTTGCATAGAATCAAGCATTTGTGTTGCAGTGATAACTGGTTTACCCAAAGCATTACATTTTTTGATCAATTCTTTTTGAACAACAGGAACATCTTCAGTTGGAATTTCAACACCCATGTCACCACGAGCAACCATTAAACCATCAGAAACTTTTAGGATTTCGTCAATATTGTCGATACCTTCTTGGTTTTCGATTTTAGGAATGATTTGGATATGTGTTGCATCTTGTTCTTCTAAAATTCTAGTAATTTCTAAAACGTCAGTTGCACGACGAACGAAACTTGCAGCGATAAAGTCAACGCCTTGTTCGATACCAAAACGGATATCAGCAGCATCTTTATCAGTGATTCCAGGAAGGTTTACAGAAACACCTGGTACGTTTACGCCTTTTTTATTTTTTAATACGCCTTCGTTTTTAACTTCAGTAACGATTTCGTTTGCAGCACGGTCGATATCAGTTACTTCTAAGTCGATTAATCCATCATCTAAAAGAATATGAGAACCAACGTTTACATCGTTAATTAATTCTGGGTAAGTAATTGAGAATTTTTCGTTTGTTCCTAAAACTTCTGTCATAGAAAGACGTACTGAATCACCTGTTCTTAAAGTGATTGCGCCATTTTCCATTTCGTTCGTACGGATTTCTGGACCTTTTGTATCAAGCAAGATCGCTACGCGTTTTCCTGTGATTTTTACAGCTTCACGAATGTTTTTGATGCGGTTGCCATGTTCTTCAAAATCACCATGTGAGAAGTTTAAGCGACAAACATTCATCCCTGCATTTATTAAGTTTACTAGCATATCAACTGATTCACTAGCTGGTCCGATCGTACATACGATTTTCGTTTTTTTCATTACCAAACGCTCCTATTCCATTTTTGTTTATACTTATGAAGATTATCTATTTTCCTCAAGCGACACTTCAGATAGCTCAGAACTTCGAGCCTTTTTTTAAAAAGAAATCTCTTGATTTAAATCATAAAGTGATAAGTCAGGTTTATGCTTATGGTTTTCCAACGTATCTACGATATCTGCTGAAACTACTTCGTTGTCAAGCATACCAATACATTGTCCGCCTTTTCCGGCTTTCAATAATTCAACAGCGTATGAACCAAATTTGCTGGCTAATACACGGTCACGGGCACTTGGAGAACCGCCACGGACAACGTGTCCTAAAATAGATACACGTGTATGGAAATCGCCATGTTCAGAAAGTTTATCAGCAAATTCATTACCACCCATAACGCCTTCTGCCAAAATGATCAAGCAATGTTTCTTCCCGCGATCACGGCCTTCTCTAATACGTTTAGCAACATTATTCATATCAAAGTCATGCTCTGGAATAATGATTTCATCAGCACCACCTGCAACACCTGACCAAAGAGCGATGTCGCCTGCGCCACGTCCCATTACTTCGATTACAAACGTACGTACATGTGAAGTTGCTGTATCACGAATACGGTCGATTGATTCTAATACTGTATTGATTGCTGTATCAAATCCAATGGTAAAATCTGTTCCTGGAATATCATTATCGATCGTTCCTGGAATACCTACAGCTGGAAATCCGCGTTTCGTCAAAGCCATTGCACCATGGTAAGAACCGTCTCCACCAATAACAACTAAACCTTCGATGCCGAATTTTTTCAATTGTTCAATGCCTTTTAACTGTCCTTCTTCTGTTGCAAATTCAGGATAACGAGCAGAATATAAGAATGTTCCACCACGTTGGATTTTGTCACCAACATCAGCAATATCCAATCGACGAATATCACCTGCAACTAAGCCTGCAAAACCATAATTGATTCCATAAACTTCGATTCCGTCAAAAATCCCTTTACGTACCACTGCACGAATTGCAGCGTTCATTCCTGGGGCGTCTCCCCCGCTGGTTAAAATACCGATACGTTTCATTCGTTCTTTCACCTCATATAATATACTTTTAAGCTGTAACAAGTTTTGTCACAGTTATTCATTACTCAAAAATATTACGTCACTCATTTTACCATTAATAGTGCAAAATGTCTTGATTTAAGAAGAAATAATTGAAAAAAGATGAAAACAATTAGTATTTTTTACCGTAAATCATTTGAAAACAACATTTTGAGTACCTAATATTGATTCTAATTGTTCTTTTACATTGAGCGTATCAGCGACCCAATTCTCTTCTCCTAGAACTAATTTCTTCCCGTTTTTTTCAAAATAAATAATTACAGGCGTGTTCCCTTTATGCTGTTGAATTACTTCATGAATACTTTGTAAAATGGCTTTTTCATCTTGGGATTCCACGATTTTTAAATAACAAGTCGTTGCACTAATACTATTTTCAATCTCGCTTGCTTTTTCGATCTGATTCACCAATAGTTGGAGCTCTTGATTATAATTACTTTTTTCTATTTTGCCTTCTACGAAATAAACTTGATTTTTTTCAACATTTTGGCGAAGTGTTCTGAAAACAGTTGGAAAAAGTGTTAAAGATAACGAACCTGTTAAATCATCGCCTTCCACAAAAGCCATCTGTTCGCCTTTTTTCGTTCTGATTACTCGAATGTCTTTTACATAAATCAATAAGCGGGCTGTTTGGTTTTCCATCACATCACTGACTAACATGACTTGTTTTGCCAAACGTGTTTTTTTGAATTCTTCTGTTGGATGCCCAGATAAATAAACACCTAAATATTGTTCTTCTTGTTCCAATTTTTCTTCTAAAGTATAATCAGCCACTTCGACTTCTTTGAGTTTCAGTGTTTCTCCCAAAAGATCCATGCTCCCACCGCTGTATATGATATTTTGGATTTCACTATCTAAGCTGACAGCCAATTGGCGGCGGTTGGCTTGTAATTCATCAAACGCACCAATAGCGATCAAAGGTTGAATATTTTCAGCCTTCAGCCACTTACGGTCGATACGCAATAGAAATTGGTCAAAAGATTTAAATGGCCCACGTTCTTTACGTTCATCTAAAATATTTTGGATAAAATCTCTTCGTATTCCTTTTAATGAACTAAAACCAAACATAATCTGATTGTCCTTGTTTAAATAAAAACTATAATGACTAGAATTGATTGTTGGTTGCAAGATCGCCATTTTATTTTTACGCGCTTCTCCGATATACTCTTTGATTTTATTAGGATTATGCCTCACAGAGTGAAGAATAGCCGCATAAAAAGCACCTGGAAAATGTACTTTTAAATAAGTCATTTGAAACCCAATAAACGAATAAGCAAATGCGTGAGATCGGTTAAATCCATAGTTAGCGAATCGCTCGATATAATCGTAAATCGTGGTTGCTACTTCTTCGCTGTGCCCTTGTTTCATCGCGCCTTCGACAAAGTGTTTTCGTTCTTCATCCAGCACATCTTTTTTCTTTTTACTGACTGCACGTCTTAAGATATCGGCTTGACCTAAACTAAATCCTGCCATTGTAGAAGCGACTTGAATAATTTGCTCCTGATACACAATGATGCCATACGTATTTTTTAAAATCGGCTCTAAGATTGGATCTGGATAATCGATTGGTGTTTGGCCTTTCTTTCTGCTAACAAATAAATCGATGTTCTGCATTGGACCAGGACGATAGAGTGCGTTGACCGCAGCAATATCTTCAATACTCGTTGGACCTAGCTTTCTTAAAACATTTCTGATGCCGGCTGATTCAAACTGAAAAACACCGCTCGTTTCTCCTCTTCTAAATAAGGATAACGTTTTTTCATCGTCCAATGGAATTTGATTTAAAACTATTTCTTTTTTATAAACTCTTTTAATGGCTTTGAGGGTATCATCAATGATCGATAAGTTTCTCAATCCTAAGAAATCCATTTTTAGCAAACCAATTTTTTCTACATCATTCATTGTAAACTGTGTGAGAAAAATATCATTGGAACCTGGCTGTAAAGGTACAAGCTCTAGGAGGTTTTGATCACTGATCACTACACCTGCTGCATGGGTTGAAACATGACGGGGAAGTCCTTCTAAGCGAACAGCTGTGTCATATAATAAACGATTTACATCTGATGAATTGACTAATTCTACTAGATTTTTTGAATCTGCATAGGCTGTTTTTAAGGTCATTTTAAGTGCGGTTGGTACAGCATTAGACCAACGATTTGACTCACTTTGAGATAAACCGAAGACTCTTGCTACATCCCTTAAAACCATTTTTGCTGCCATCGTACCAAAAGTAGCAATTTGCGCCATATGATAGTGACCGTATTTTTCCCGAACATACTGCAGCACTTCTTCTCGGCGATTATCTGGAATGTCCAAATCTATATCAGGCATTGAATGTCTTTCAGGGTTTAAAAAACGTTCAAATAATAAATCATACTTGATTGGATCAACATCCGTTATCGACAAAACATACGAAACTAAAGATCCTGCAGCAGAACCTCGACCAGCTCCGGTAACTATATTTCTTTCGTGAGCAAACGCCATAACGTCCCAGACAATTAAAAAATAATCATCAAAGCCCATTGTGTGAATAATACTTAACTCTTTAGCCAAACGTTCTTCATACTCAATAGTGACGTTTTCAATACGTTCAGGTAACTTTTGCAAACACAACTCTTTTAAAAAGTCCCCTGCTTCTTTTCCATCAGGGATTGAATAATGAGGCAGTAACCGTTGATGTAAAGGAATCTCTACTGAACATGACTCTGCAAGTTTTTCCGCATTTTGAATTGCTTGTTCATTGATTTTCACACGTAGTTGTTCCGCAGCGTCTGTTTGACTTCGTAGATAAAAAGGTCCTTCGATCTCAGTTTCTTCCGTATTCAAAGTCATCTGTTGCCCTTCATCGATATGAGCCAATACTTTTAGTGCAAAACCATCTTTTCGGTTCAAATAACGAGTTTCTTGTAAGGCAAGCAGCGGTTGTTGTTGTTGTTCATAGAATTGGAAAAGTTCTGGATCCGTTTCTGGATTACTCGTAAATGAAGCGCCCGCAAAAAAAGATTCTGAATCAAAATATTGCACTAATTGAGCCAAGCATACTGTTGCTTCTTCTTCGCTCCTTTTCAATGCAAAAGCAACTTCCCCTTTGTCAGAAGGTATCACAGCAAACAAATGAGTTAAATGGTCTTTGATTTCTTCTAAATAGAAAACTTTTTCACTATTCATCTTTGCAGTAGATATCCGCATCAAGTTTTGATAGCCCTCTATATCTTTTGCATACAGTAATAATTGTGCGGATTGCTCTGATTTTTGTGGTGTGTATTCTAAAGTTAAACCGATAATCGGTTTGATTTCTTCTTTTTTACAAGCTTCAAAAAATTCGATCGTCCCATGCAACACGTTGATATCTGTGATTCCTAGGGCTGTATAACCTAATTTTTTAGCTTGCTGTACCAATTCTTGAATACGAATAGTACTAGAAAGTAATGAGTAAGCAGTAATTGTATATAATTGTGGAAAGGGCATAGGACATCTCCTTTTATGTAGGTTAGGAAAAAAGTGCTCAACTTCGGTAAAAAAGATATCTTCAATTCTTCACGTTTAGCATTTAGAATTGGATAGATTGCTTTGAAGTTCAGCTTACTTGTGATTCCACCATTTATTATGATGATTTAAATTAAAAATGTAACTTTCAAATTCTTTACATTTATAGAAATTGTGCTAAACTAAAGCATGAAAAGAGGTGCAATCCATGCGTTACATTCTTGTATTGTTATGGTCCTTTTTACTAGGACAAGTAGTTGGATACATTGGCGGTGCCTTAAGTAGTGGTACTTATGATTTCATGTTGACAACGATTATATCATTGATTACTGGTGTGGTCATCTTATTGATCGGCCAAATTGCGTTGCCGAAAAAAGAAGCGACTAAACGTATTCAATAACTCAGAATTGCTTATAAAAAAACCAGTTACTACAAACATTGTAACTGGTTTTTTTATGTTTTCAACTGTTTATAGTCTTTTATTTAAAATTTTGCGAAAATTGAACAATGAAAGGCAAATATTTCCTAAGACAAAACAAGCGGTTGCTATAAATACCGAACTATACCCAAAACCATGAGCTACTGTTGAACCAATCATCGGACCTAACACTTGCCCAAAGTTACTAAACATCTGGTTATAGCTATAAATCCGACTTACTCCTTCTGAAGGTGTAATTTTGCTGATCAGCGTATTGATCGACGGCATTAAAGCACCCGTTGAAAAGCCTAAAAAGAAACGTAACAACCCTAGTTGAAATGGTGTTTTTACAAAGGCCATAGGAATATAACAGATCATTGACAAAAACAAGCCCGCCAATAACACCTTATGATTTCCGATCTTATCACCAAGCTTCCCTAAAATCGGTGAGGAAATCACAGCAGATACACCTGCGACTGAAACAATCAAGCCGCTGACAAATAAAATATTTCCCGTATCATGGCTTAACGAACGAATATACAATGTTAAAACTGGGCTAATACTAGTAACACCAATTTGTAGAATCAATGTTGTAATGAATAAACCAATCAAAATTGAAACATTGTCCATTTTTGAAAAAATCTCTTTTGTACTTAATAAATCTTTTTTCTCAACAGGTTGGAAATCTTCTTTCACCATAAAAATAGTCAATAATGTGGTGATCAAAAGAACTACTCCAGTAATAATAAATACATTTTCCATTCCAAACCACTGAGCTAACGCACCACCAAAAGATGGTCCAATCAAATTTCCAGCAATTGCACCCGTAGATAACGTACCTAAAGCCCAGCCACTTTTTTCTTTAGGTGCTTGTGATGCAATCATCGCGGTTGCATTAGGAATATACCCTGAAAGAATGCCATTAAAAAAACGCATAATCAATAGCCAATAAACATTTGGGACAAAAGCTAGTGAACCCATCGTGATCGTCATTCCAGCAGCAGCTCGAATCATCATCAGCTTACGACCTTTTCTATCAGCTAAATTCCCCCAAATAGGTGCTACGATCGCCGCTGCAAATGCCGTAACAGATATTGCAAGTCCTGAAAATAATCCAACCTGACTCTTTGGTGTTCCCAATTGTTCCACGTATAAAGGAATAAACGGCATTACCAAACTAATACTTGCACCAGTAAAAAAACAACCCAACCAAGCAACCATCAAATTCTTTTTCCAATCAATTTTCATCGTAATGCACACCTCACAAATTCTTCACTCTTAACTATACTCCAAATTTCCTAATCACTCAAAAAATATTTCTGCAAACAAAATAAAAAGTGAGTGGGACATAACTCTTTGAGTCACATCCCACTCACTTAAAATCCTCATAAACGGAGGAAAAAAAGCAACTCCTTCTTGTTTCTCGGAGTTAAACACTTCTTATCCCAACCCTTTTATAGATAAAGAGTGTACTATAGAATTGCTAAAATAATAAAATTCAAAATAAACAACGCGTTGACAACCCACAGAATCGGTGAGACTTCATTAAATTTACCTTTTGCAACTTTAACTATTGCGTAAAAAATGAAACCCGCTGCGATTCCGTAAGAAATACTATAACATAATCCCATAAAAATTGATGCAAAAAACGCTGGAACAGCTTCTTCTAAATTAGTCCATTCGATATCTTTAAATGAAGCCAACATCATAACACCCACTAAAATCAACGCTGGTGCCGTTGCTTGAGCTGGAACGATTGCAATTAGCGGAGAAAACAAGCTACTTAAAGCAAATAATGCTGCCACAACAACCGACGTCAATCCAGTCCGTCCGCCAGCACCGATTCCTGCTGCGCTTTCAACATAAGTCGTTGTATTCGACGTGCCAAAAACAGCACCGATCGATGTAGCAATCGCATCAGCAAATAACGCCTTATCCATTTTTGTAGAAAAACCTTTGCTATCTTCTAAAGCCAATTCATCTTCTTTAGAAAAAATACCTGTTCGACGTCCTGTTCCAATAAATGTCCCGATCGTATCAAAAGTATCTGATAAGCTAAAGGCAATGACAGTCATCAAGACTTGAGGAATTTTTGATGCATCACTAAATAATGATTGCATTCCGTCAGCGCCAAACGCCGCACCAAAAGTCGTACCTAATTCACTAATCGAGTTTCCTAAAGAATTTGCTTGCCAATCAATTGTTGATAAATCCACTACCCCAAGTGGAATTGCAATAATCGTTGTTGCTACAATTCCTATTAAAATTGCTCCACGAACATTTAAAACCACTAAAATTGTTGTAAGAACTAAACCAATAACTGCTAAAATAATTTCAGGATTATTGAAATTCCCTAACGCTGGAACAATACTGGCTCCATTAACAACCCCTTTAGTAGGTTCTGCTTGTACTGTGAAATCTAGTAATTTTGCATTTTTTATTCCCACATAAGCAACAAAAATCCCGATTCCACCACCAATTGCGTGTTGCATACTTTCTGGAATAGCTTTGATGATCAACTTACGAATTTTGGTTACAGTAATTAAAACATTGATCAATCCGCAGATGAAAACCATCGCTAGAGCTTGTTGCCAAGTATAACCTAAACCAAAAACAACTGTAAAAGTAAAGAACGCATTTAGCCCCATTCCTGGCGCTTGTGCGTAAGGAACATTTGCAAAAAGACCCATGATCAATGTACCGATGATCGATGCAATGATCGTTGCTAGAAAGACTGCCTGAAACGGCATTCCTGTTTGAGATAAAATCGACGGATTGACGAATAAAATATAACTCATCGCAAAAAATGTCGTGACCCCTGCTACCATTTCTGTAGAGATTGTTGTTTTATTTTCCTTTAACTTGAAAAACTTTTCCATGAACGTGTTTCTCTCCTTCTTACTCAAAAATTATAAGTGCATATTTCTTTTTCTTAATGATTACTTTTAAAGTATAAGGTAGTAGCTTCTTCATTTCAACGAAATATTAACTTTAACACATGTTTTTATTTATAATGTTCGTGTTTTTTCGTTTTCATTTACTTTTAGTAGACGTATACTAATTAGTAACCTCAAAAAGCCTTACAGTTGGCTAATACTTCAGCAACTGCAAGGCTTCATTTTTTTATCTGATTAAGCGTTTCTTTTTACTAACACGATCAAGCTCGCATTTATTGTCATCAAACCTATTACGATCGATAAATTCGGTCTTTGTTCACCTGTTTTCGGCAATTCTTTTTTCGTGTTTGTTTCTGGAAGAACTTTTGTATTTGTAGTTGGCAAAATCGCTTCTTCTTTTGGTAAAATATCTATCGGAAAAACGGCTTTATTTTTCTCTTCATCCAAAACTACAGCAGTCAATTTCTTCTGCCCTTGTAGTTTCATTGATGTAAGGTTGATTTTAATCAGTCCTTGTGAATCGGATTGTCCGACTAAATCTCCTTCAGGAAGTTCTGCCGTTCTTGTTTGGCTTTGAGGGAGCTCTCCAATATAAAGCATGATTGTTGCATTTGGTATAGTGACACCTCTCAATAATTCATCTTCTTCGTAGAGGGGATCAAAAATAGTTGCTTTCTCGATTCTATCTACAGCATCATTTTGCTCAGGTTCCTCGGGATCTGTTGGTTCCGTTGGTTCTGCTAATTTTTTGCGTCCTTCTACAGAAGCTGAGATTAATTCGCCCGCCGCTTCTTTACTTTCTATATAGCCAATAAAAGTCTCTGTATCTGGTTGAATTGCATTTACTAATTTCGCTCCAGTAAATCCGGCAAAACCATCGCCTCCGCCAAATAAGAAATCGTTGATTACTACAAGATATGTTTGGTCCGCTTGAATTGGTGTGCCGTCTTTCTTGAACATCTCATGGACTTTAAACGGTTGCTTTTTATCTTCAGTTTTTACATACGTATATGTTAAACCGGAAATTTGTAAAAAGTAACGTTCTTCTTCATCATATTGCTCATTTAAAACTTGTTCCACTTGCGCACCAGTCATTTCAACAACCTGTAAAATATTGCCAAATGGTTGCACCGCTTGAGCCGCGCCCCAAGTGATTTCATTATTCGCTTCAACCGCCAAATCACTCCGAATACCGCCATTGTTGGTCATTGCAAAGTCAACATCAATTTTTTTAGCTTTTGCCATCGCCACTTGCCCGTCAGTGATTAAATTTCCAAGTGGTGATTCTTTTGACTCATTGACTTCTCGCGTGATTGGTCCGCTGTTTTTAGCCGTTCCAATTTTTTTGTTTGTTACTTTTTCTACTCGTGATTGGGCATCTTTTACCGTTGCTTCAACCTTTTCATCTAGTTTCGGCACATTTTTCCCAGCAGAATCAACTGGTAATACTTCTGCTTTAGGGATTTCTACAAAATCATTTGTCTCCGGATCAAGTGTACCTTGTAAATCGATATAGCCTTTTCCTTGCGCTGTCGACTGAACAACTCTGGTTTTACGGACTACGCCATTTGTGTACTGATGATTGTGTGCTGCAAAAAATGCATCCACACTGTTATCAGGGTATATTTCGTTCACTTTATTAATAATCTCAGCTGCTTCACCATCAACTTTATCTGCTTTACTAGTTGCAGGGATATGGGCTAAAACAACGATCGCTTTTACCCCTTGATTTCTTAATTCACTGGAATAATAAGCAATTGTTTCAGCCTCATCTAAAAAATCGTAAGCTTCATAATGTTCTTTTAGTACTAAATTAGGTATTTCCGCTGTTACGACACCGATAAATCCGACTTTTACTTTATTAGTCCCAGTTCCTACTTCTTTAATAGTATAAGGTTTCCAGTTAAATGGAATTTCCGGATTTTCTGAGGTTCCTTTTTTCACAACATTTCCAATCACAATTTCAGTTTTAGAAGCTTCTCTAGGGTAATTTATCAAAATATTATATGGATCTAGTAATGGTTTTTCTCCCATCATAATTCGGTTAAATTCTTCAAGTCCTTCATCGAATTCGTGATTTCCCAAGGTTCCTACAGCAAAATCCATCTGATTCAACACTTTGATCGTTGGTTCATCTTGAAGTAATCCTGAACTTGCTGGACTTGCACCAACCATGTCTCCGGCTTGCACACGTAGCGTTTGAGCACCTGCATTCGCTGAAGCAAACCGTTCTTGTGCTTGATTTAGATAACCAGCAAGTAATGGCGCTGTACCAGCGTTGATTGTTTTCTTGCCAGCATCATCGAAAAAAGAACCAGTTGTATTCAAGGCACCATGAAAATCATTGATCCCTAAAATTTGAAATGGAATCATTCCGTCTTGTGACTGTTCTTTGCTTGTCTTTTGTTGGGCTGACTGATTTTCAGCATTTGATTGATTCTCTGTTTGCCCACTAGCGATATCATTTGCCCCAAACAAAGTACCGCTAATTCCCCCAATAGTTAATACCACAGTTAATAAAGAGCTTTGCCACTTTTTCATCTTTATAAAACTCCTCTTCTTTTATTTCCATAAACACTCATCATCAGAGTAACAATTTCTTCACAGACTGTCAATACAGCTTTTCTTCTTTATTCAGCATATCCGATTTTTTCACACAAATAATAGCTAGTAATAAAAGAAGTTGTAACCCAGTAAATAACAAAATAAATAACACTTTATTCACTGACCAATTCAAAAAAATGATTGTGATGGTTTTCAAAGGTTTCGTAAATAAATGTATGCTATGTAAACGATCAAATCGTCCAACAAAAATAGCCAGACTTGATAATAAATTTACAATCAAAACAAAGAGCCAGCCTTGCCATTTCTTGTTAAAAATGCTCCTTCGGTAACATTCATGAAGTGTAGAAAAAATTGTCGCCATTCCTACAAAACCATAAAGACAAATACCCACTGTCAATAAACTAAAAGAAAGCCAATCTGACAGTGACTGACCAAACAATTGATCCATCCCCTGATAAATAGTTAGAGTTTCTAAATGAAAAAAATCAGTAAATAAATAAGGAGCATTCGGATAAAACAACAACCAAAGCATTCCTAATAACAAAAACCAATTTTTAGTCACTTTCTGAAAATGAAAGCTGAATTCAATTGGTAAATATGCTAAAAATACATTCAATGCCATAAAATGATACCTATCAGCAAAAAATATCATATAACTACAATAGAGTAATGTTATTATCCGAATTGACCAACAATACATTTGTTTCAAAAATCCCACCGCCTTTTTCATTTTAGTGTATCATAAAGTAAATTTTTTCAAAAATTTTCTTGAAAACTTGTCATTCTGCTATTTTATGCTAGACTAAGTTATAGAAAATACTGTGGGAGGAACGATTTTGAAAAAATTAATCGCAATTGATTTAGATGGTACAACATTGAATGCACAGTCACTGATTAGTGAGACCACTGAAAAAGCACTAAAAAAAGCAATGCAACAAGGTCACTATGTCAGCATCGTTACTGGTCGTCCTTATCGCATGAGTGATCAATTCTATCGTCAATTAGGACTATCAACCCCTATGGTCAACTTTAACGGTGCACTCGTTCATATGCCTGAAAAACAATGGGCAGATGAAAAAGAGACTGGGATTCAAAGAGATTTAGTTTTTGATATTTTAGCGCAAAAGAAAGCGTTGAATCTTGATTTTGTCGCTGCAGAAAATAAAGAAACCTTTTTCATTGATAGTTTAGACTTCTTTGATTCAACTTTCTTTGCATCAGAAGCAACCCCCAGCAACCTTTTAACGACTAAAAATTTAGTCACAGATCCGACTTCAATGATGGTGCGTACATCGAAAGATCAAGCTAAATTAGTTTCTGACTCACTAATGAAACAATATGGAGATTACGTTGATGTTCGAACATGGGGCGGACCCACACCAATCTTAGAAATCGTCTCAAAAGGGATTCAAAAAGCTAAAGGCGTGGAACAAGTCGCCAAATATCTGGATATAAAACGATCAGATATCATCGCTTTTGGAGACGAACATAATGATGAAGAAATGCTGGACTACGTTGGTTGGGGTGTTGCTATGAAGAATGCAACCGAACAAATTAAAGCTGTTGCCAATGACATCACTGCTAAAACCAATGATGAAGATGGCCTTGCAGATTATCTGGAACGTTATTTAGAGTTAAACAAATAATGATTCTGATTCATTTAATTCCAATCTTTTTTGTGTGATAGAGATACAACTCTTATAGTTGTGTTTCTAGTCACACTTTTTTTGTACCTTCTTTCTCACTTCAGAAAAATAATAAAGCATACTCAGATTAGAGGTTAATCTGAGTATGCTTTATTTTGCAACAGTTTACGCTATTCTAAGATGAATCTTCTTAACAATTAGTTTATCTGATAAATGAGATTGATTGCTTTGTTCCCCAATAACTTCCGCAATGATGTTCGTTCGATCTTCTTTTTTCTGAAACTCGTATTCGATTTTGCCTGTCTCATTCAGCTCATTCATCATTTCGCTGTAATCATCCAACCCAATTTTTCTAGTAATAAATCCTAATAAAGCTAATTGATCATCTAAATTTTTAGTAGATATCAACGAGCCAAAAGCAATTTTTTGACGAATCGCTTGGTTTAATTGTGCAATTTTTATGTCTTGACCTTGTTCGGCCGACTTTTTATTTATTAAATCCTCATATTGTTCAACACTCAATATCACACCAGCTACTTTTTTTCTGTTATAAATATAAACACCTGTGTTCTTTTTTTTAGCTGTTTCAAAAATCGTCATAGGAGACTGTTTCAAATCAGTAACTGAAAATGATACGTCTTGTTTTATCTTACTTTTCATTAATCAACGCCCCTTCCTAAACGATTATATCATAGGTTTTGAAGGTGTGAAGGGCTTTTTAAGATTATAGTCATATTTTATTGATTATTCCGTTAATCCCCAAAAAAAGAAGAGCTTCAACGATTTTATCGTTTTCACCTCTTCTGATCGGCTATTGTTCTTAATTTACAACACTCATTGCGCCACTGTTTATTTGATTCCTTTAAAGCCAATATCCTTGCGGTAGAACGTTCCTTCTGTATTCACTTTATCCAATACGTCATACACCGATTTTTGAGCATCCTTTAATGTGCTACCACTAGCTTCAACAAGATAGACTCGACCACCGTTTGAAACAAGTTGATTCCCCTGCGCTTTTACCCCGGCATAATAGACATGCGCCGTATTCAAATCAGAAAAGTCAGGGATTTTATGTTCTTTTTCATAGTTATTAGGATAACCTTCAGCCGCAACCACAACACCAACGCTATAGCCGTCTTGTTTCCACTTTATATCCGGTTTTTTTCCATTAAGTAAGTCATCAATAATTTGGGCGAAATCACTCTCTAAACGTTGTAGCACAACTTGGGTTTCTGGATCACCAAAACGAGCATTGAATTCTATAACTTTAGGACCACTTTCTGTAGCAATCAAACCAGCATATAAAATCCCTGTAAACGCTCGACCTTCTTCCACCATTGCGTGTGCAGTTGGTTTTACGATCGTTTCAATTGCTTCTTTGACCATTTGATCAGGAATTTGCGGAACCGGAGAATAGGCGCCCATTCCGCCTGTATTGGGACCTTTATCCTGTTCATATGCACGTTTATGATCTTGGGCAATTACCATAGGGTAGACTTCTTGATTACGCACAAAAGCTAATAAGGAAAACTCCTCGCCACTGAGAAACTCTTCAATCACTACTTTAGCACCGCTTGAACCAAATTTATTATATTCGAGCATATCTTTTAACGCTTCAATTGCCACTTCAACCGTCTGTGCAACAACAACACCTTTGCCGGCAGCTAAGCCATCAGCCTTAATAACGATTGGCGCTCCTTTTTCAATAACATATGCTTTTGCTTGTTCAAAATCAAAAAATGTTTGATGGTCTGCTGTTGGTATCTCATACTTATTCATGATTTTTTTTGCAAAGTCTTTTGAGCCTTCAATAAATGCCGCCGCCTTCACTGGACCAAAAGCAGGCAAGCCAGCTGCAGTAAAATCATCAACGATTCCATTTAATAAAGGGATTTCAGGTCCAACGAATACCCAATCAACCTGATTTTCCTTAGAAAATTTAATCAACCCAGAATGATCATCTTCTGCAATATCTACTAATTGAATTCCGTCTCTTGTCATTCCAGCATTCCCTTTAGCACAAAAGACCGTAGTTACTTTTGGACTTTGGATCAATTTTTGTGCGATTGCATGTTCTCGACCGCCGCTTCCGATAACTAAAATCGTTAATCCCATCAAATTCTCCTTTTAATGTCTAAAGTGTCGAATATCTGTAAATACCATAGCAATACCATATTTATCTGCCATATCGATCGATGCTTGATCTTTGATACTTCCACCAGGTTGAACGATTGCTTTGATGCCATGCTTGCCGGCATACTCTACACTATCTCCCATCGGGAAAAAGGCATCGCTAGCCAACACTGCTTCGTTGACCTTCGCTCCTGCTTGGTTGATAGCGATTTGGACTGAGCCAACACGGTTCATTTGACCTGCACCAATCCCTAATGTTTGATGACTATTTGATACAACGATTGCATTACTTTTGACATGTTTGACTGTTTTCCAAGCAAATTCCAGAGCTTTTAGTTCCTCTACCGTCGGCTGTCTTTTCGTTACTACTTGCCAATTCTCTGCCTTCTCATTAACAATATCTTGATTTTGAATCAACAGTCCACCTAAAACAGAAACTTTTTCATCTTCTATTGCTTGCTCTTTTTTAGAGAAATCCAGTGTCATCAAACGAAGATTTTTTTTGCTGCTTAAACATTCAAATGCTTCTTCTGAAAAACTTGGCGCAATAATAATTTCAAGGAATAATTCATGCATTTTTTTTGCAGTCTGTACATCGACTTCCCGATTCAAAACAATGATTCCACCGAAAATTGATATTGGATCGGCTTCATAAGCATATTGATACGCCTCTTCAATCGTTTCTCCGATACCAATTCCGCATGGATTCATATGTTTGACCGCAACGACTGCTGGTTGCTCAAATTCTCTCGAAATTCGAATAGCCGCATCTGCATCTTTAATATTATTATAAGATAATTCTTTACCATGAAGCTGTTTAGCACTAGCGATCGAAAATGGTACGGGTAACGCATTTTGATAAAAAGCAGCTTCTTGATGACTATTTTCGCCATATCGCAATGTTTGTTTCAAATCATAGGTCAGAGTTACAGATTCTGGTTCTTTTTCATGTACTAAATCCGTCAAATAGCCCGCAATCAAAGCATCGTATGCCGCGGTATGTCGGAAAACTTTAGCTGCTAATTTCTGTCTCGTTTCAAAGGTCGTTTCACCAGTTTGAGAAAGTTCCGCTAAAACTTGTTCATAATCTTTAGGGTCAACAACAACAGTCACAGATTGATGATTCTTCGCAGCACTTCTCAGCATGCTCGGTCCGCCAATATCAATGTTTTCAATTGCTTGCGCTTGTGTTACATCTTCTTTCAAAATCGTTTCTTTAAACGGATAAAGATTTACACAAACAAAATCAATTGGTTGAATATCATAGGTTTCCATAGCCTCTATATGCGTACTCAAATCACGACGACCCAGCAACCCACCATGAATTTTGGGATGTAACGTTTTTACTCGGCCATCCATCATCTCTGGAAAATCGGTTACTTCCTCAATCGAAATAGTTGGTATGCCCGCTTGTTCAAGAGCAGACTTAGTACCACCTGTAGAAATAATCTCTATCCCTTGATTGACCAATCCCTTCGCAAAAGTGGCTACGCCTGTTTTATCTGACACGCTGATCAATGCTCTTTTTCTTGTCATGAAAGACTCTCTCCCTGCTGATTTTTAATAAGTTTAGCTAAAATTTTTGGATACAATTTATGTTCTACATTATGGATTTTTTCCTCTAACGAATCAAGAGTATCAATCGCTTCGATCTTTACTTTCTCCTGAGCGATGATTGGTCCTGTATCTACACCGTCATCCACATAATGTATCGTAACGCCTGTTTCAGGTACATTTGCATAAAATGCGTCCCTGATTCCATGTAGACCAGGAAAATGAGGCAATAGTGACGGATGTATATTGATCATTCGATTTGAAAAAACTTCTAATAGTGTTGATCCGATGATTCTCATATATCCTGCTAAAACCACCAAATCAATTTGCTCTTCTTCTAGCAAATGAAGAATTTCTGCTTCATACATTGCTTTTGATTCGAAATCCTTCGGAGAAAACGATATGACTGGAATCAGCATCGATCTTGCCCGTTTAACTACATACGCATCTTTATTATCGCAAAATAACAAAGTAATTTCTGCATCAATCATTCCCTTTGCTACAGCATCAGCAATCGCTTGGAAATTACTGCCATTACCTGAGGCAAACACTGCTAGTTTCATTCTTACACCTCTTTAAAAACAATGGCCTGCTTATTTTCACCGACTACCTTACCAATAACATAACTTGGTTCGTTAAGCTCACTTAGAATCGTTTGAACATCATCGATTTTATCAGGTGAAACAGCTAAAACCATGCCGATTCCCATATTGAAAATCTCATACATCTCCATTGTTGAAATCTGTCCATACTTTTCCAATACTGTAAAAATCGGCAAGATTGGCCAACTTCCTAACTGAATTTCAGCAGTCAATTTCTCTGGCAGCATGCGTGGAATATTTTCAATAAAGCCTCCACCAGTAATATGAGCAATACCGTTCACTAATTCCTGTTTTATTAGCGGTAGTATCGCTTGCACATAAATTTTTGTAGGAGTCAAAAGCTCCTCGCCAAGTTCTTTTTCATTTAATTCTGGAATGATACTTTTTCCTGTTAGTTGATGTGTTTTAAAAAATATCTTACGCACCAGAGAATAACCATTTGAGTGGATTCCACTAGATGACAAGCCTAAAAGGACGTCTCCTTCTTTGATTTTATCACCAGTGATCATCTGACTTTTTTCTGCGATTCCAACAGCGAAGCCTGCTAAATCGTAGTCATCATCACTGTACATGCCCGGCATCTCAGCAGTTTCACCACCAATCAGTGCAGCTCCTGCTTGTATACATCCTTGTGCTACACCTGCAACAACTTTTTCCAAGCGTTCTGGTCTATTTTTCCCTGTAGCAATATAATCTAGAAAATACAATGGCTCTGCTCCTTGCGCCACAATATCATTTACACACATTGCCACACAATCGATTCCAATTGTATCATGTTTATCCTCTTGAATCGCAACCATCAATTTCGTCCCTACCCCGTCTGTTCCAGAAATTAAAACAGGCTCCTTCACTTCCACCGCACTTAGATCAAAACAACCGCCAAAACCACCAAGCGCTCCCATCACACCTATGCGTTTTGTTCGATCAACATGCTTTTTGATTCTTTCTACTATTTCATAACCAGCTTCAACATCTACGCCAGCTTTTGCATAGGCATTTGCCATTAAGGTTCCTCCTAATTAATAATAAACGATCAACAACTTTTCCTTGTCGTACTTTATTTATGCAAAACTAATTTTCTCTTTCAAAGTCGCTTGATAATGCTGTTCATAATCATATAATGGCGTTGGATAATCGCCGTTAAAATAGGCCATGCACAGTCCAGAATAAGGCGCATCATATTTCAAACCAATAGCATCGATCAAGCCTTGTTCACTTAAAAAACGCAATGAATCTGCCGTAATCAGCTGTTCGATTTCTGGTACTGAATGATTGGCGGCAATCAATTCTTTTCTGGTTTGGATATCGATTCCATAAAAACAAGGAAACCTCAGCGGTGGTGATGCAATTCGTACATGTACTTCTTTTGCGCCGGCATCTTTGAGCAGTTGAACAATACGCCGACTTGTAGTTCCACGAACAATCGAATCATCTACCATGATCACTCGTTTTCCTTCAACAACACCACGTACTGCAGAAAGTTTCATTCTAACTCCTTGTTCTCTTAATTCTTGTGTGGGTTGAATAAATGTTCGTGCGATATATTGGCTTTTTACTAAACCCATCTCATAAGGAATACCACTAGCTTCAGCATATCCACTAGCAGCTGAAAGAGAAGAATTAGGTACACCAACTACCATATCAGCCTCGATTGGTGCTTCTTTTGCCAGTAGTTTCCCCATATTTTTACGGGCTGTATGCACATTTATTCCAGCAATATTTGAATCTGGTCTAGCAAAATAAATATATTCCATAGAACAAATCGCATATTGGGTGTCTTCTGTGTATTTCTCTACTTTGTAGCCCGTATCATCAATGATAATCACTTCTCCTGGCCCTACATCGCGAACAAATGCAGCGCCAATAACTTCTAATGCACACGTTTCGCTAGCAATCACATAAGCCCCATTTTTCATCTGCCCAATCGCTAATGGGCGAAAAGCATTAGGATCAAGAGCTGCGATCATCGCTGTTTCGGTAAGTAATACGTATGCAAAACCACCTTTTACCGTTCGTAAACTTTCTTTCAACTGTTCAATGAAAGTCGGTTGTTTACTTCTACGAATCAAATGCATCAAAATTTCTGTATCAGAATTTGAGTGAAAAATAGCTCCGTCTTGCTCCAGTTTTTTCCGTAAACTTTTTGCATTGGTCAAATTGCCATTATGGGCTAAACCATACGCACCATCATAAAATTTGAACAAAAACGGCTGGATATTATCCACACTGCCATTGCCTGCTGTGGCATAGCGGACATGACCGATGGCAGAGTTTCCACTCAACGAAGCTAAAGAACGCTCATCTTTAAACACCTCAGAAAGCAACCCTAGTCCTCGATAACCATTTAATTTACCGTCATTATTAGAGACAATTCCCGCACCTTCTTGCCCTCTATGCTGTAGACTGTGTAAACCAAAATAAGTCACACGAGCTGCATCCGGATGTCCCCAAATACCAAAAACGCCACATTCTTCATTTAGACTTTTCACTTCATAAGACATGGAATCGCTTCCTCCCACAACTCTTTGACTGTTTGTGTCAAAACTTCTATTTTTTGATCATTCATTTGAATACTAACGAATCCATTATCTGTTACTTTGCCGATCAGATGAGATTTTCCATTCATTCTCTTTTCAAATTCTGATTGATTTTCTGGTTTGACCGTTAAAACAAACCTTGATTGTGTCTCAGAAAATAGAAAACAAGTCGGCATATCTAATTCAACTTCTAAGCCAAAGTCGTGTTTAAACGAACACTCTGCTAATGCCACACCTAACCCGCCTTCAGAACAATCATGAGCACTTTCGATCAAGCCTGATTGAATTGCAGTTAAAACTAGTTGTTGGATTTCTTTTTCAATAGCTAAGTCAAAATCCATTAATTTGCCTTCAATCAAACCTAATGTCATTTTTTGCAGTTCGCTACCATTAAAATCTGCTTTTGTTTCACCTAATACATAGATCAAATCGTCAACGCTCTTAAATTCTTGAGTTGTAACATGTGAAACATCTGCTATCAACCCCACCATTCCAATAACTGGTGTTGGATAAATCGCCTTACCGTTGGTTTCGTTGTACAATGAAACATTGCCAGAGATCACTGGTGTTTCCAGTACTTCACATGCTTTAGCGATCCCATCTGCCGATGTCCAAAGTTCCCAAAATCCTTCTGGTTTATCTGGCGATCCATAGTTTAAACAATCTGTAATTGCCAAGGGTTGACCGCCACTAGCCACAATATTTCTTGCTGCTTCTGCTACTGCAATTTGACCGCCAATTTCTGGATTTAAATACAAATAGCGCGCATTGCAATCAGTAGTCATCGCTAACGCTTTTTTCGTTCCACGTACACGTAAAACTGCGGCATCACTACCAGGTAAAATGACGGTATTCGTTTGCACCTGAGAATCATAAGTTTCATAGATCCGTTTTTTAGAAGCAATTGTCGGCTGCTGCAGTATCTGTAACAACGTTTGTGTGCCATCTGTTATTTCTGGTTGAAAATCTGGCATTTTTTTAAATTCTTTAATCCTTGTCGGTTCCTGACGATCTTTATTATAAACGGGAGCATCCTCTGCTAAAGCATCGACCGGCAAATTAGCTACCTCTATCCCTTGATGATTCAAACGATATAAACCATCATCGGTAACTTTCCCAATTGTCACAGCCTCTAATTCATATTTACGAAAAAGCTCGATTACTTCTGCTTCATGGCCTTTTTCAACACAGATCAGCATCCGCTCTTGTGATTCCGATAGCATCATCTCATAAGGCGTCATCCCTGTTTCACGCTGAGGAACATCATCTAAATCTAAAATCAAACCAGACCCCGCTTTAGAAGCCATTTCTGCACTAGAAGACACTAAACCAGCTGCTCCCATATCTTGAATTCCCACTAAAATTTCTGAGTGTTCTAAAATCAATTCCAGACAAGCTTCAAGTAATAATTTTTCCATGAATGGATCTCCAACTTGAACAGCTGATCTCTGTTGTTCTTCACCTTCCACAAATTCTTCCGAAGCAAATGTTGCACCATGAATACCGTCGCGTCCTGTTTTCGCTCCGACATACATGATTGCGTTACCTACGCCTTTAGCCTGACCTTTTTGAATATCTTTATGATTGATCAAACCAACACACATCGCATTTACTAAAGGATTACCTTCATAACAAGGATCAAAAGCTACTTCCCCGCCAACGGTCGGAATTCCAATGCAATTACCATAACCACTGATACCAGAAACAACTTCTTCTAAGAGATATTTTGTTCGATCATTGGTTAGTTCTCCAAAACGCAACGAATCTAATAGTGCAATCGGTCTGGCACCCATGCTAAATATATCTCGGATGATTCCACCGACACCAGTTGCTGCACCTTCATACGGTTCAACTGCAGACGGATGATTATGGCTTTCCGCTTTAAAAACAACTGCTTGACCATCTCCAATATCAACGATTCCAGCGCCTTCGCCTGGTCCTTGTAACACTCTGGGCCCAGTTGTAGGAAATTTTCTTAATACTGGTTTTGAGTTTTTGTAGGAACAATGCTCACTCCACATTACAGAAAATAGTCCCGTTTCCGTATAATTTGGCAGGCGTTTTAAAATATCTTCTTCGATCATTCGATATTCTTCATCGGTTAAGCCCCACTGAGAATAAATTCGTTGATTTTTGATTTCTTGAGGTGTTGGTTCTTTTAGTTTCATCATTTCTTTATCCCAACCTTCCCATAGTTTTTAACGATCGATTGGAAAAAACGCAATCCATCATCGGACCCTAGTAAGGGTTCTACTCCTCGTTCTGGATGGGGCATCATTCCTAAAACATTCCCTGTTTCATTGACGATTCCAGCAATGTTTGCCAAACTACCATTCGGGTTTTCACCATTATAAGTAAACACAATTTGGTTGTTGGCTTTTAATTGCTCAAGTGTTTTTTCATCACAATAATAATTTCCTTCCCCGTGAGCCACAGGTAGATGAATAATTTCATCTTTTTGATATTCCGAAGTAAAACTTGTTTGATTATTTTCCACCTTTAAACTGACTGTTTTACAGATAAAGTGCAACGATTTATTCCGAAGTAATACACCAGGTAAAAGCCCTGCTTCTGTAAGGATTTGAAATCCATTACATGTACCAAAAACGGGTTTTCCTTCATTAGCAAAACGGATGATTTCATTGATAATTTTTGAAAAACGAGCGATTGCACCACATCTAAGATAATCTCCATAAGAAAAGCCCCCAGGAATCAGCACTCCGTCAAAACCCTCTAAATTTTCTACATCATGCCGTACATATTCAGCTTCTTCACCTAAAATATCTTTAACTGCCCATAATAGATCTCTATCGCAATTCGACCCTGGAAAAACGATCACTGCAAACTTCATCTCAGGCTTCCTCCTTGATTTCGTAGCGATACGTCTCCATATTAACGTTGGCTAGCAGTTTATCACAAATGTCTTCAATCGTTGTCTCAATAGGTCGTTCTGCTTTTCTTACTTTGATTTCAAAATATTTTCCAATGCGAATCTCCTCGATTTCGTCAAAACCAAGACGATGAACCGCTCCTTTGACCGCTTCACCTTGAGGGTCTAAAACAGAATCTTTATAAGTAACGTATACTTTTACAACATACATAATTCACAATTCTCCTTTATTTTTGGTTGAAATTTTGTTCAAGTCGATCCAGCACTTCTTGGTAAACAGGTACGATTTCACCTAAGTTTTTACGGTAGACATCTTTATCTAAATGGTCATTTGATTTTTCATCCCATAAACGGCAGGTATCAGGCGTCACTTCATCTGCTAACAAAATCGTTCCATCAGGTCGTCTGCCAAACTCTATTTTGAAGTCGATCAAACGAATCCCGATCTTGTTAAATAATTCGATCAAGGCTTCATTTACCTTGCGAACTTCATCTTTTATCATTCTAATCTCTTGCTGCGTTGCGATTTTTAAAAGTTTAATATGATCTTCATTGATAATTGGATCATCCAGACGATCCTCTTTGTAATAAAATTCTAAAATTGGAAATTCAAGTTGTTGCCCTTCTGGTACGGCTAAGCGTTTCGCAAAACTTCCAGCTGAAACATTCCTAACTACCACTTCCAACGGGATAATCTCCAGCGCTTCTACCAATTGTTCGTGTTTTGATAACATTTCGATAAAATGATTTTGAATATCTTCTTGCTTCAACTGTTCGAAAACAATTGCTGTGATCTGATTATTCAACGTTGCTTTCCCTTTTATCATATCTTTCCTAACACCATTTAACGCCGTTGCTTGATTCAAATACTCCACTCTTAACCTTTGTGGATTCTCTGTTTTAAACAATCTTTTGGCTTTTCCTTCGTATAACAAGTTTTTCTCATCCACTAATCTTTACACATCCTTTAACGTACGATATTAACTTAAACTTCATAAATAGTTCGTTTTATTCATTTATAGTTTAACAAGTCGATTACTCACCGTCAAGAATATATTAACAATACAAACAACGAACCTCAAAAATGTTCGTGTTTAACAACAAACCACATGCCATCTATTAAAAAGTACCTGTAAGCATTTACAACTATTAGGAAAAGTGGTATGCTAAATGAAAATAAATCTTTAGAAAATTCACTTTAGTTTTTAATTAAGTAGTGATGATTTTTGGGAGGGAACACAAGGATGACTAGCGATTATGACCACTTGGCGCAAGCGTTTTTAGCAGGTTTAGTTCCTGCAGAAAGAACAAAATTGTATAATGATTTACTAGCATTAGAAGAAGTCCATAAGCTAAATCAGCACAGTTCTTACTATACATTCAAAAATTTAAAACGAGCAGCACATCGTCACTCTGAACGAAGAAAACGAACGTTTCGTTATATGAATAATCACAATGAAGAATTAGTTATACACCAAATACATGAGCAACACTTTTTTAAAAATACCTATTGTCTTCACGTATATTTTAATTCTGAAGAATGTACTTATCTATTGATAGACCATTTACTTTCTATGCTGAAAGCTCCAGTCTCTTCACCGATTCGAACATTTCAAGAGATTACTATTTAAATAAAAAAAGCACTCCCACAACTGATTGTGAGAGTGCTTTTTTTATTTAAACTAAGCCGACACGATGGAAAATAATATCGACATTTTTCAAATGATAATTATAATCAAACGCATCATCTAATTCTTCTTTAGATAAAATCGATGTGATTTTTTCATCTGCTTCCAGCAAAGGTCTAAATGCTGTTTGATGATCCCATGCATAAGCTGTTTTTGGTTGTACTAAATCATATGCAGCTTCTCTTGTCATACCATGATCGATCAATTTCAACAATACACGTTGACTATAAATCAAACCGTATGTTGCATCCATGTTTCGTTTCATATTTTCAGGAAAGACCGTTAGATTTTTTACAATGTTAGAAAAACGGTTTAACATATAATCTAATAAAATCGTTGTATCAGGAATAATGATCCGTTCCGCTGAAGAATGAGAAATATCTCGTTCATGCCATAAAGTTACGTTTTCGTAAGCTGTCACCATATGCCCGCGAATCACACGAGCTAGTCCAGTCATATTTTCAGAACCGATTGGATTCCGTTTATGAGGCATAGCAGAAGAACCTTTTTGACCTTTCGCAAAGAACTCTTCTACTTCTCGTGTTTCCGATTTTTGTAAGCCACGAATTTCTGTCGCAAATTTTTCAATACTTGTCGCAATTAACGCCATTGCTGATAAATATTCTGCATGTAGATCCCGAGGTAAGACTTGGGTAGAAATTTCTTGTGCCCGAATGCCTAAATGCTCACAGACATATTCTTCAACGAAGGGTGAGATATTCGCAAAAGTCCCTACTGCTCCACTGATTTTCCCAGCTTCCACACCTTTAGCCGCATGTTCAAAACGCTCTACGTTTCTCTTCATTTCTGAATACCACAAAGCTAACTTCAATCCAAAGGTCGTTGGTTCTGCATGAACACCATGTGTGCGTCCCATCATAACAGTACGTTGATGTTCCTTCGCTTTTTCACCAATGATTGCAGTAAATTTCTTCAAATCTTCCCGCAAAATATCATTCGCTTGTTTTAGCAAATAGCCGTAAGCTGTATCAACAACATCCGTACTTGTTAAACCGTAATGGACCCACTTACGCTCTTCACCTAACGTTTCAGATACTGCACGAGTAAAAGCAACCACATCATGTCTAGTTTCAGCTTCGATTTCTAAAATCCGCTCCACATCAAAAGATGCATTGTCACGAATTTTTTGTACATCCTCTTTAGGAATATCTCCTAATTCGGCCCAGGCTTCATCAGCTAAAATTTCTACTTCTAACCATGCTTTATAACGGTTCTCATCTGTCCAAATAGCGCCCATTTCTGGTCGAGTATAGCGATCAATCATTCGTTTGTCTTCCCCTTTTTAATCCCAAATATTGGTTTGATATATATCTTCTAATGTTTCAAAGATGTCTTTTGTTAAAATCGTGATATGTCCCATTTTTCTATCTCTTTTTGCTTCTGCTTTACCATAATAATGAAAATTCCAGTCTGGTTTTTCATAAATCACGTCCATTGTTTCATAGATTTCATTTCCTAAAATGTTGACCATTACTGCGTCTGATAATAGTTCAACTTCTGGTAAAGGCCAACCACAGATTCCACGAATGTGAGCATCAAATTGACTCATAGAACATGCTTCGATTGAATAATGTCCTGAATTATGCGGTCTTGGTGCTAGTTCATTTACATAAATACCGCCATTATTCGTTAAAAACATCTCTACTGCCAAAGTACCTGCCAAATCAACTGCCTCTGCAATAACACGAGCAATACGCTGAGCTTCTTCAACAACTTCTTCAGAAACTCTTGCTGGAGCAATTGTTTCATGCAAAATATTATTTCGATGAATGTTTTCAACCACAGGAAAAACTGTGATTTCACCTTGTCCATTTCCGCTGACCAATACTGAAATTTCTTTCTCATACGGAATCCAAGCTTCTAACACACAAGTTCCTTCTCTAAGGATGTTCATTGAAGGCGCAAGATCAGATGTACTATATAAAACATATTGACCCTTTCCATCGTAGCCGCCACGTGTTGTTTTTAACACGCAAGGATAGCCGATTCCATCAATTGCGTCTTGGATATCCGTCGGGCTAACAATTGTAGCAAAAGGAGCAATAACAATATTATTTGCTTCTAAGAAAGACTTCTCTAGTAAACGATCTTGGGTAATGGCTAACAAATCTGTCCCTTGTGGAATGCTTACTAAGTCTTGAACCTGCATCAATGCTTCAACATCGACATTCTCAAATTCATAAGTTAAAACCTGCGATCGTTTTGCCAATTCTTCTAATGCTTCTATATCGTCATAATCAGCCAATAAGTGCCAATCTGCTACTTGGGCAGCTGGACAATCAACGGTCGGGTCTAAGACACCTACACGAAAACCCATCTCCCGTGCACTAAGCGCCATCATTCTGCCTAGTTGTCCGCCACCAATAATCCCGATCATTTGTCCTGGCAATAGAGGTTTATTCAAGTTCATCACTACTTTCCATCACAGTTTCTTCAAGAAATTTACGTCGCGCGTCTAATTTCCCTGCTAACTCTACATCATACATGGAAAGCATCTGAACTGCAAGTAGTCCGGCGTTTACAGCTCCTGCTTTTCCGATTGCAGTTGTTGCAACTGGAACACCACCAGGCATCTGAACGATTGATAATAACGAATCTAATCCATTCAATGCTTTTGATTGAATTGGAACCCCAATCACCGGCAGAGTTGTTTTGGCTGCGATCATTCCTGGTAAATGAGCCGCACCGCCAGCTCCTGCTATAATAACTTTAATTCCACGATCACGTGCCTGTTCTGCATAATTAAACATATAATCAGGTGTTCGATGAGCCGATACCACTTTTTTTTCATAAGTTATATTAAACTCATCCAAGCAATCACACGCATGTTTCATTGTTGGCCAATCAGATGTACTTCCCATTACCACTGAAACTATGACAGACATAACATTCCCCTTTCCTTCTCTATTCTCCTTTATTTTATCAATGGAATTCCTATGTGTCAAAATTAAATCGAATATTATAGTTTTTTTTAATCTTAATGTTCGTATTACACTCATAAAAAAAGAAAAACCGGAAAAACGTCCGGTTTTTTCTATATTAAAATACTTCTGTTTGATCCTCATCTTTGAGTCCATTGAATAATAAATTCAAAATGATTGCTGTTAAACTACTCATAACGATCCCATTTCCAGTAAACATTCTCACCGTTTCTGGCATTTGCTGGAATAATGTTGGAATCATATTAAATCCTAATCCGAACCCGATCGAAACTGCAATAATCAATAAATTTTTATCATTATTATAATCAACTTTCGACAGCATACGCATCCCTTGAACAGCTACCATACCAAACATCACAAGCATCCCACCGCCTAATACTGGCTCTGGAATAATTTGGGCAACTGCACCGACTTTTGGCAATAAACCTAAAGCAATTAGGAAAAAGGCAGAATAATAAATAGGACGACGAGTCTTGATTCCAGACAACTGAACTAATCCAACATTTTGAGAAAAACCGGTATAAGGAAATGTATTAAAAATCCCACCTAAAATAACGGCTAACCCTTCTGCTCGATATCCTTTTTTCAATTCTTCTTCACCAACACGTTTGCCCGTTATATCACCCAGAGCAAAATAAACACCTGTTGATTCAACCATACTAACAATCGAAATAATGATCATCAATACAATCGAAGAAAGATCAAATGTCGGCGTACCGAAGTAAAATGGTTGTGGAAAATGGAACCACGTCGCTTCACCTACTGGCGCTAAATCAACTTGACCCAGCACAGCCGCTAAGATTGTTCCACCAACCAAACCAACTAGTACAGCAATTGATTTTATAAACCCTCTACCCCAAACTTGAATAACAATAATTAAACATATCGTCACAAAAGCCAGAAGTAAATTGGTTGTATTACCAAAATCAGAGGCTGCTGCTAATCCACCACCCATTTTTTCAACCGCTACAGGAATCAATGTCAAACCGATCACTGTAATTACAGTTCCAGTAACCAAAGGCGGAAATAGCTTTTTGATTTTTGAAAAAATACCTGAGACTAAAACAACAAATATTCCAGAAGCGATAATCGAACCATATATTGCACCCACACCTTTATCGTTACCGATCATAATAAGTGGGGCTACTGCCTGAATCGCACATCCTAATACTACAGGTAATCCAATCCCAAAGAACTTGTTAACTGTTAATTGCAATAACGTCGCAACACCACACATAAATATATCAATTGAAATCAAATAGGTCATTTGCTCGGAATTAAAGTTTAATCCCGTTCCAATCAATAGTGGAACCGCCACAGCTCCAGCATACATCGCTAATAAGTGCTGTAATCCTAAAACCGCTGCTTTGCCATTTTCAGTTTCCGCTTGATTGATCGATCCTTTTTGCTTTTCTTTGCTTTCCAAGTTTATGCATCCCCCTCAAGAAATTCGACTTCCCCATCTTTTAAAGAAGCAATACGAGCTAACGACACCACACGCATGCCCATTTCTTCTAAAAGCTCTCGTCCATCTTGGAAAGACTTTTCAATTACGATACCGATGCCATCCACTTGTGCTCCAGCTTGTTGGCACAATTCAATCAATCCTTTAGCCGCTTGACCATTTGCTAAGAAATCATCAATGATCAACACTTTATCTTCACTTGAGAGAAATTTTCTTGAAATAGAGATTTGACTTGTTACTTGTTTAGTAAATGAATAAACAGATGATGTTAATAACTCTTCATCCATCGTTAAACTTTTTGCTTTACGCGCAAAGATCATTGGTACATTTAATTTTTTTGCTGCAAAAAGAGCAGGAGCTATCCCTGAAGCTTCAATTGTAACAACTTTTGTGATACCAGATTTTGCAAATACTTCCGCAAAACGATAACCGATCGCTTCCATTAAATTAGGATCCACTTGATGGGTAACAAAACTATCCACTTTCAAGACACCTTCACCTAAAACACGACCATCTTCTTTGATTCGTTGTACTAATTCTTCCATTTTTCCGACTCCTCCATCATTTTTTTCTATGAAATGTTCCTTTAAAAAACAAAAAGACCTTTTCTGCGTAAGCAAAAAAGGGTCTGAGACTCTTTTTCACTTATAGACCAACATTTACGGTGTTGGGTAGAAACGGTCATCCATATTATGACCATATATAAGCTTGTTGTATTACTATACAATAGTACAAAACTCTGAAAATTTCAATGAAAAAATTATTTTCATTGAAAAATTTTCAGAGTCTCTAATTGAACCTACAGATTATTTTTTTCTTTTAACTATTTTTGGTCCTAAATTACCCTGTTAAAAATATCTTATCTGCTTTAAGCATGTTCTGTATGTAGTTTAACTATCATTCTCTTTTTCTAAATTCCGGTATTTATCCATTTTGTGGCTAAAAAGCTCACCATTACTTGGCGGAGTGTACGTTATCGCGTTTGCTCCAGCTTCAATTGTTTCTGTTATAGATTCATCAGTTGGTCCACCGGTTGCAATAATTGGCAATTCAGGATATTTATCGCGGAAAAATTTAACGGTCTTAGCGGTGTTTTTACCTGCACTGATATTGATCATTGTTATTCCTGCCGCTATTTTTTCATCAATCGGTGTATGAATAGATGTTACTGTACTGACAACAGGAATATCCACCACCTCACAAACCATTTCAACTGTCTCAACTGGTGTCGGACCATTTAAAACAACACCAATCGAACCTTGAGCTTCTGCAAATAAACTCATATAAGCAGAACGCTGACCTTGCGTCAAACCGCCCCCAACACCTGAAAAAACAGGAATATCCGCTGCTTCAATAATGCTTTTAGTAATTGCTGGATGAGGAGTGAACGGATACACTGCAATGACCGCATTTGCATCAGTATTTCGAATAATAGCAATATCTGTTGTAAAAATAATTGATTTTATTTTTTTCCCAAAAATCCGGATTCCACTCGCCTGTGCAATAACTTTTGGCACTCGAACAATATCTTGTTTTAACGGCGTATCAATCTCCGGCACCCACTTTTCATTCATTTAATCACTCCCTTTTATTGTGTTACTTAATGATCATACTGATTAAGATCATAGCTTTCGATCACATGAATTACTTTATCCGCATAAGTCGGATCTGTTGCATACCCAGCATCTTGTAAAGCTTTTGCTGCCTGTTTATAATTTTTTGCCAACAATACATGTTCATATAAACGAGGATTCCATGTTACACCATTAACAAATAAACGTGTGTGATCATCCATTGATTCTTCCCACGTGTTATACACCCTAAAATCTCCTTGAATAACGATCCATTCTTCATTGATATATTCTCTGGTTTCAAGATTGACTTTTTTTTGTTCACCATATGCTTTGATCCCAAACAGATTATTATACTTAGAGGCTAATGTACTTTGCCCCCAGTTCGATTCTAAAATTCCCTGTCCGATAATTATACTTGGTAAAACACCATACGAAGCTTGTAATTCCTTTGCATGAGGGCTAATTCTGTCAATAAAATCTTCTTTTGATACTTGCTCTTTTTGTTGAACTGTCTCTTCTTCTGTTTTTGAGCCGTCTGATAATACATTGATTGAAAAAATAAATGCTACCCCAACAATCAACAAACCGGCAAATAATGCTGGTAAATTGGTTTTTTTCGTTTTTTTCTTTTTATACCTTTGACTATTCATACATTCCCTACTTTTTCTTGTATTCGTTCCTTCACTAAAAATATCTAGTGTTGGACAATAGTTGACTGATTATATCAGTTTTTTTTTATACAATCAATCAACAGCCGTTGTAGTCGCGGTCGTTGATGTTTCCGTTTGTATTTCAGACGTAGTTGTAGAAACAGTCAAGCTTGTTTCTTTTACAGATTCACTTGTATTATTTGTTTTCTCTTTTGTTGATGCATGACCAAAAAAAACAAATATTACGGCACCTAAAACTATGATGACAGATAAAATTCCTAAAATCTGTTTCACAAAAAAACTCCCTTACTTACTTATTCACCAACGTAAGTACCCATCAAATTTTCATTTACCCAATCAAGCAACTCTACTTTTGACCCTTGTAATTGGCCCTGTAATGTAGCTGGTAATCGAAAAGTCACAATATCATCAAAGCCCCATTCTCCATATGAAACCGTTACTTTTAAATCAATAAAAGCTTGTTCTTCTTCATGACTTGCTTTTGAAGGAATCAACTCAGCAATTCCGGCTCCAGATTTCAGCCACTTCTTAGCTATTAGCGTTTTTAGTCGTTTGTATTCTGAAACTGAAATATTTCGTTTTTCTGGGAATAGAATTGTTTGGCGTAGAATCTTTTGCGTTAACATCCACTCATAATCAGAAAATAAGTTTTTGACTTTTTGCATTTCTTCATTTGTTAGATTGATTCTGCCTTTTTTCCAGTTATCCCAATTTTCTTTTGAGGTTTGGAGATAGTCCGTATAAAATTTTTCTTCTGTTTCAAATTGCTCTATAATTGCATCAATAAGAATATCAATATACATTTGGTGCATGACTTTCGCCTCCTTTCCTTATTTTACTGAAAATATCATAAAATTGCATCTCTTTCAATCGCTTATTTCAGTATTTTTAAGAAACGTTCAGTCTTTTCACATAAATAATAAGACAATTCAACACTTCTGTCCAAAATAATCCACCATTTTCGACTTGTCATGTATAATAAGATCAAGGTTAAAACAGCTTCGACTTTTTTCTTATTATTTTATTGAGACAAACTGAGCTTGCTGGACTTGTCTATTTTCTAGCTAGCCGTTCATTTTAAGGAGGAATCACCATGAAACAATACCAATGGGGCATCATCGGACTTGGAGAAATTGCAACTAGTTTTGCTGAAAGTTTTCAACAAGAAAATAGTACTATAGCTGCGGTTGCATCACGAACATTAGAAAAAGCAGAACTATTTGCTAAAGAACATGATATTCCTGTAGCTTATGGCTCTTTTGAAGACTTGTTAGCTGATGAAAAAATAGACATTATCTATGTCTCTGTTCCTAATCGCCAACATATTTCACATATCTTAAAAGCATTGAACGCTGGAAAACATGTTCTTTGCGAAAAAGCTATCACGATGAATAGTACAGAATTAGCTGAAGCAATGAAATTAGCTGAGGAAAAAGGATTAGTTTTAGCTGAGGCAATGACAATCTTTAATATGCCTTTATATCATGAGTTGCGAAGTCAAATTGACTCAAAACGCTTTGGTAAATTAAAAATGATCCAAGCACCTTTTGGCAGTTACAAAGAACCAGACCCTGAGAATCGTTTTTTCAACCCCGATTTAGCTGGCGGCGCCCTTTTAGATATCGGTACCTATGCTGTATCTTTTGCACGTTGGTTTCTTACTTCTCAGCCTAAAGTCACAGCGTCTGTCATGCAACCATTCTCGACGGGTGTCGATGAACAATCTGCAACCATCTTGCAAAATGAAGCCCAAGAAATGGCAACAGTCTCTTTAAGCTTCCAAGCGAAAATGCCAAAACAAGGGATCGTTGCTTTTGAAGAGGCTTATATTGTTATTAATGAGTACCCTCGGGCAGATGAAGCAAAAATATTTTTCAACGATGGCACCATTGAAACAATTGTTTCTGGCGATAGTAATCAAGCGTTGAATTACGAAATTACCAATATGATTGAAATGATCGAAGGAACTTTACCGAATCGTTCATTGTTTTTAACCAAAGATGTTATCGATCTTTTAGATCAAATGCAGCAAACTTGGAACAAATAAAAGAGTACGAATAAGCTTTAAATAAATGGTGGTACAAAAGTTTCAGTTTAGAAAAAAATTCTAGACAATGAATGCTTTTGTACCATTTTTTCCGCTCCAATCGACTAGATTAGTGCACATAACAAAAAACGTGACTTAAACAAAACTCGTTAAGTTCTGTCTAAGTCACTAATAGCAGAAATAGCTAATCCACTATCTTCTGATTCTTTTTACATTTCATTTGGCGCATGCAAACCTAGTAAACGTAAATCTTCTTTAATAATCGTTGCCATTGCATAAACTAAAGCTAAGCGAGATTCTTTTTGCTCATCATCCGTTAAGATTTTAACATGAGCATAGTACTTATTAAATGCTTGAGCAACTTGAATCGCATGTTTTGCGATTACTGAAGGTTCATATTTTTCAGCTGCTAGCATGACAACTTCTGGGAATTTTTGTAATAACTTAACTACTTCCCAACTGTCTTTATCATCTAAAGCATATTCTTTTGTTTCATCGATGGTGAAGTCAGCTTTTCTTAAAATACTCATTGCACGAGCATGAGTATATTGTACATACGGACCTGTCTCACCTTCAAAACGAACAACTTCCTCTAGAACAAAATCGAAATTATTCAAACGATCATTTTTCAAATCATGGAAAATAACTGAACCGATCCCAACTTGTTTCGCAACTTCTTCACGATCCGGTAAATCAGGATTTTTCTCCATAATTTGTTTGTTCGCTAATTCAACTGCTTCATTCAGCACTTCTTCTAGTAAAACGATTTTCCCTTTACGAGTTGACAGTTTTTTACCACCTTGTGTAATCAAACCAAAAGGTATGTGATGCATATCCGCTGACCAATCAAAATCAAGTTCTTTCAAGACTGCTTTTAATTGTTTGAAGTGATTTGATTGTTCATTTCCTACTACGTAAATAGCTTTTGAAAAGTCATAAGTACGTTTACGGTAAACCGCCGCTGCTAAATCACGCGTGATATAAAGCGTTGCACCATCTGATTTTTTGATTAAAGCAGGATTTAAATCATAAGCAGATAAATCAACGATTTCCGCTCCTTCATTTTCTTGAAGCAGATGTTTTTCTTCCAACATCGTTACGATCTCATCCATTTTATCATTATAGAAGGCTTCTCCGTTGTATGAATCAAAAGAAACTTCAAGCATTGAATAAATCTTATCGAACTCTTTTAGTGATTCTGTACGGAACCATTGCCATAATTCAGTTGCCTCAACGTCTCCTTCTTCTAATTTTTTAAACCAAGCGCGCGCTTCTTCATCTAATTCAGGTTGTGTTTCTGCTTCTTCGTGAAACTGAACATAAAGTCGTAATAATTCGGTGATTGGAGCTGTTTTGACAGCTTCTTCTGATCCCCATTTTTTGTAAGCAACAATCAACTTACCAAATTGAGTACCCCAGTCACCTAAATGATTGATTCGAATCGGTGTGAAACCAATTTTTTCAAGAATAAACGCAATCGAATTTCCGATCACTGTTGAACGTAAATGTCCCATAGAAATTGGTTTAGCAATATTGGGTGAAGACATATCAATAGGCACATTCCCTTTTCCGCCAATTGAGCTATCTCCATAATGTCCTTTTTCTTTGGCGATTTGACCAATCACAGCTTGACTGACCATTTTTTTATTCATGAAAAAGTTTAGATATGGACCTACGACTTCAATTTTTTCAAAATCAGTTCCTTCAATTTTTTCAGCTAAATCAGCAGCTATTTGTTGAGGGGCTTTACGATAGATTTTAGCTAATGAGAACGTTGGAAAAGCAACATCCCCATGGTCGACAGATTTGGGATTTTCTAATAACTGGGTAACATCTTCTAACGTCAAATCTTCTTTTACCACTTCAAAAATGGCCTTTGCTACGATTTCTTTGTTATTCATTTATACATCCTCCTATTGGTTGATTTTTTACGCTCTTATCTAATGCTAATCATCAATGACTTTAAGTGATTGCTAGTAAAATTGTTGCTTTGTAAACTAGTTTCTGTGCAAAAACAAAAAGCCTCTAGTGTTAAAAAACACCAGAGACGAGATTTTCCCGCGGTACCACTCTAATTGTCCGCACTTTATAAAAGTCGGACCCACTTAATCTGTTAACGGCAGATAACCGTCTGCTTGTGCAGATTCTCCAAAGTGCGTTTCCTTCATTCGATTATTTTCGGCTTCCACCTTCCCGAAATCGCTTGATTAACCCAGAATAAAGTACTCTCTTTGTCATTGAATCAGTATTAAACTCGATTTATTATAGCAAATATTTTCCTTGCTGCCTAGTCTTGACCATTTATTTTCATTTTTTAATAGTCATAAATGTCAAACTAGGATCTGCATTTAAGTTATAATCAGCAATATGTCCTTTTTCAGCTTCAACAAAAGCGGCAGCACCGATCATTGCAGCATTATCGCCACACAATCTAAGTGGAGGAACAATGAAAGTCACATCAGGAAGTTCCTTAGCCACTTCTTTACTTAAGCGATCACGTAAGCCTTGATTTGCTGCAACACCACCTGCCATCACTAATTGTTTGACTGGGTATTCTTTACATGCACGAATTGTTTTATCCACCAATACATCGACCACACTCGCTTGGAAACTTGCAGCCAAATCTTTGACTACTAGTTCTTCGTCACGTTGTTGAGCGTTATGTACAGTGTTGATAAACGAACTTTTTAATCCGCTAAAGCTAAAATCATAATTATCTTCTTTCATCATTGCTCGAGGAAAATGGTACGTATCTTCTCCTTGGTGAGCTAGTTCATCGATTTCTTTACCACTAGGATAGGTTAGCCCTAAAACTCTACCAACTTTGTCATAAGCTTCACCAGCTGCATCATCTCTAGTCTCTCCAATGATTTCAAATGAACCCGTTTCTTTCATATAGACCAACTCTGTATGTCCACCACTTACCAATAATGCCATCAAAGGAAATTGCAAAGGTTCTTCAAAATGAGCCGCATAAATATGTCCTGCCATGTGATTAACTGGAATCAGAGGCAAATCATGCGCCCAAGCAAATGCCTTGGCTGCAGAAATACCAATCAATAAAGCCCCTACTAAACCAGGACCATATGTAACAGCTACTCCACTCAATTCACTAGGTTCTACATTAGCCTCAGCCAGTGCATCATCAATACATAAGGTAATTTCTTCTACATGATGCCGACTGGCAACTTCCGGCACAACACCACCAAAACGTTGGTGACTTTTCACTTGAGAAGCAACGATATTCGACAAAATTTTAGCGCCGTCTTCGATGACTGCAACGCTCGTTTCATCACAACTACTTTCAATTGCTAGTATTAATTTTCTTTCCTTATAAAAAAAAGTCATTGACTCACTTCCTTAACTTTTAAACACATAACAATTCCGTCTTCTTTCGGATGGTTATAATAGTTTTTCCGACGATTGATTGTTTTGAATCCTTTTTTTTCATATAACTTTTGAGCAACTGAATTGGACTGTCGAACTTCTAGAAATGCTTGACAGACTTTTTTATCATTAAACTCTTGGATAACTTGATCAAGTAGCTGACTACCATAACCTTGATGCTGAAACTCTTTATGGATCGCAACATGAGTAAATTCAACTTCATCCAAAATTAAATGATAGCTAACAAAACCAACCCAACGATTTTCTTTGATCAACACAAGATATTCACTCGTTTCCTGAGCCAAATCAGCACTAAATTGCTTTATCGACCATGGTGATCCATGGCTGTAAGACTGTTCAGACACATGCCATAGCTGTTCAGCGGCATCTGTTAGTGATTGTTTTTTTATATAATTCATTGATTCACTCTTCTTTTAAATATAAAATCATCTCCAACGCGTCTTCTTTATCTTCTGTATAATATTCGGGTTTGATTGTATTTGATACAAAGCCAAGTTGCCGATACACACGTTGGGCATTTTTGTTACTTAATCGAACTTCTAAAGAAATCGTTTCACAATTATTCACTTTTGCAAACTGCTGAATTTCTCTAATTAAAAAACTGCCGATTCCATTTCCCTGATGCTTCGTTGAAACAGCAACATTTGTAATATGAGCATCTTTACCAAAAATACGACAGCCTATAAAACCAATCGTCTGTTCGTCTTTTTGAATAAGCAAGTATAGATGAGGATCTGATGATTGAAGCTCTACCAAAAAAGCTGTTTTAGTCCATGGCAATTCTCCAGCGTAAACCTCTCTTTCAATCGAAAGCAAATCTTTGATGTCATCAAACACGATTGCACGGACAAAATACTCTTGCTCTGAGATTGCTACTGTTTTTTCATCGTATGGACGATTCTTAAAAAAAATACCTAGAATGCTATGAAAAAGATTAAATTTTCTCAACATAATTTTCTACCTCAGGTGTATGATCTTTCAACCAATTTTCTTCTGCCTCTACTCGTTTTAAATAATTAGGCAAAAAGTGATGGACGTCCGACTCTGCTTCTGCAAGCCTACCAAGCTCTGCAAGAGATGCTCCATTTGGAATTTGCCATTGTGGTATTTCATTGATTTTAGCAGTAGGTAATACAGACTCTATTTGTGAACGGAACTTTTCAACATCTTCTCCAACAAAGTAAACCTCTGTATATTTTTTTAACTGTTCTAACCACTCATCCATGGCAATGTGACGATCAGCCATTACAGTTGTCAAACTACCTTCTGTGTATTCGTAAATACCTGTGTAAACATTATTTCTTCTTGCATCAAATATAGGAACGATCGGTCCTTTAATCGTGACACAATTTGCTGCCAAAGCTTTTAGACTAGAAATACCAACTAATTCTTTTTTTAAAGTATAAGCAAGTGTTTTTGCTGTAGTTACTCCTATTCTTAAGCCTGTATAAGAACCTGGTCCTTGAGCTACCACAATTCGATCGATGTCTTTTGGAGCCAATCCAACATCTTTCACTAACTGAGTGATTGCCGGCATCAACGTCAGGCTATGGTTTCTTTTTACCGTGATTGTATATTGTCCTATTATCTTTTTCTCTTCGCAAACAGCAACTGTCAATGTCTGGTTAGAGGTATCTATCGCTAATATCCGCACAAAAAAAATTCCTTTCTTTCTTCATGTAGTTGGTTTATTGTAGCATATTTTTATTCCCTCGTAAAAAAAGGGTTCGCTAAATACGGAGCAAAGAAGGACAAAAGCCACGGACTGCACTTTTATCCCACTCTTTATTTACTTGATATTCGCCTCTAAATAATCAATCAAAGGTTTACTGATATCTGTTGCCGCATCATTTTTTCGTGAATCTTCCACCATAATCATTGCGGAAAACTTATTATTACTTCGATCCATCGCTAAAAGGAAACTATTTTCTTTTCCAACCGTATCTTGTTTGTCTTTGATTTCAGCTGTACCTGTTTTTGCAGCTAACGAAAAGTCGGGATTATACATGTTATGGACATACCCAGTTTCATCTTCCACACTGCCGAGTAAATCTGTCACGATTGTATTTGCTGCATTTGAACTAATCACATTGTCTTTGGTTTTTATTTCTTTGTTTAGCTCAATTTTAGGATAAACAAGTTTCCCTTCATTTTGGAATACAGTATACATTGTTGCTTGTTGAATCGGTGTTACTAATAACTGACCTTGTCCGTAACCTGTATCCGCTAGTAAAATTTCTGAATTAAATTTCTTTTCATTTGAGAGTTGTGCTGGATTCATTGGAATTGACAAGTCTAATTTTTCACCGAAAATAAATTTGTCTAAACCTTTTCTAAATGCCTCTTCACCCATACGTAAGGTTTGTTCTGCAAAATAAATATTGTCAGAATTTACTAGCGCCGTACGTATATTGACTGGACTAGCTTCTTTTACACGAGTTACAAAATAATCTCCCCATGAGGCATCTTTTTGCCATTTCAATCCATTGATAGCAATTTCTTCGTCAGGTTTCAATGTACCTGCATCTAAACCAATTCCCCCAGTAATCGTTTTAAACGTGGAACCAGGTGCATAACCCGTTGCAAATCTCGCTGTAAACGGTAAATTTTCGTTATTCGCATACGCATCATAATCCGCTTGTGAAATACCGTTTGCCATTTTATTTGGATCAAATGACGGTGAACTAGCTGCTGCTAATAAATCTCCTTGCTGAGGATTCATGATTACTGCACTACCTGGACGATTATTAAAAATATTGTAGGCTTGTGATTGTACATTTTTATCTACCGTTAACTGGATGGTTTCGCCATCTTTTTTATCTACTTTTTGAAGTAAACTTTTTGCGTTCCCTTGTTCATCTGTAATGGTGATATTTCCGCCATCTTGTCCTCGTAATTCTTTATCATACGCTTGCTCCAAACCAACTTTTCCAATCACACCGGAACTGCTCAAGGTTGGATCTTTTTCGATATCTTCAGCGGTAATTGTCCCGACATAACCGACTAATTGTGCAGCCGCTTCTTTTAATGGATAGTAACGAACGGTTTTATCTTGAGACGCCGCACCTTGAGGCAAGGTTGTAACTGGATCAAAAGAGACTTTCAATGGAACAAACGAGTCTGGTTTTACCCAAGTTTGTTTGAGCTTTTGTTCAATATCTTCTACGGAAACTTTGAATTGATCACTGAACGCTTTGATGTTATTCGTTTTATCTTGGCCTTCTCCAAGTTTTCCAGGAACGATCCCCACTTGATCAAATGCTTGATTGACCGCTAAACCTTCATTATTACGATCTACAATTTGACCTCTGACAGCTGCATCTACACCAATTGAAACTTTATCTTGTCCTGACATCCCTGGGAAAATTAAGCTAGGATTCCAATCTATTCTGTAGTTTCCATCATCTTTTTTGATCGTTGTTTTATAAGAGAGGTCTTTTAAATTCCCCAATGGAGTCGTCATTTCAAGCTTGTATGAGAAAGTAAATTTATTATTCTCTCCTTCAGTGACTTTTATCTCTTTACTTTTGATTCCTTGTGCTTGAATACCAGAAAAAATGGTTTGATACTTTTCGACAACTTTTGATTTGTCATAACCGCTTTGCTTTATAGATGATTCACTTAGTAATTCAGGAAATTGTTCAAAATCTTGTTTTGAAAGATGCTCTAAAAAAACAGTTGCAGCTTTTTCAACCTTTTTTAACTCCTGATTTTTCTGCCATGAAGCATAGGTAAAATACCCTCCAATACCAGCAGCAATTACTACGATACCGCTAACAGCTATAATCATTGGTTTTTTCGACTTTTTTCTATCTTTTCTTTCCACTTTCCAATCCCCCAACTCTATAATTCAATGTCTTTTCATCTATTATACCCTATCCTTTGAAAACTACGTTAGAAAAATGTGGCTTTTATCAAAAATATAAATAATCAACTCCATAGTAGATATTCTGCTCTTTGTATTTTCGTTTCATAATCAGTCTTTAGTAGTATTTTTCTCACAACTACCTATGGTATACTATTTTTACATACTACTTTTTTGGGAGGAATTATAAATGGGAATTATAAAAACGGCAACAAGTACAATTGGCGGCGGATTAGCTGATCAGTGGCTCGAAGTTATTGAGCCTAATAATATGGGTGACACGACAGTCATGACAAATGGTGTTTTTGTCAGAAAAAATGATAAACGCGGCTCTAATCGTAAAGGTACAGAAGATGTTTTAACGGATGGATCTGTTATTCATGTTTATCCAAATATGATGATGATTTTAGTCGATGGTGGAAAAATAATTGACTATACTGCGGAAGAAGGCTATTACACAGTTAAAAATGATTCTGCCCCTTCTGCTTTTAACGGTTCACTAAAAGAGGCCATTTCAGAAACATTCGACCGCTTTAAATTTGGCGGTGTAACTCCTCAAAAACAACAAGTTTTTTATATAAACTTGCAAGAAATCAAAGGCATCAAATTCGGTACATCTTCACCAATCAATTATTTTGATAATTTTTACAATGCAGAGCTGTTTTTACGCGCTCACGGAAACTATTCAATCAAAATCACTGATCCTTTATTATTCTTTTCAAATGCAATTCCTAGAAACAAAACGCAAGTTGATATCAATGACATCAATGAACAATATTTAGCAGAATTCTTAACGGCATTGCAATCTACAATCAATAAAATGTCAGCAGACGGTGAACGTATTTCTTATGTCCCATCTAAAAGTTTGGAATTAAGTAAATATATGGGTCAAGTGTTAGATAATGAATGGCGTGAGCTACGTGGCATGGAAATCGTTTCTGTAGCTGTAGCCAGTATTTCTTATACAGATGATTCTACAAAATTGATCAATATGCGTAACCAAGGCGCTATGCTTAGCGATGCTAGTGTTCGTGAAGGCTATGTCCAAGGTGCAATGGCTCGTGGAATGGAAGCTGCTGGTAGTAATGAAGGTGGCGCTATGAACGGCTTTATGGGCGTTGGTATGGGCATGAATACTAGCGGTAACTATTTTGCTCAAGCCTCTCAGACGAATCAGCAACAGATGCAAGAAAAACAAAACCAACAAAATGCTCAAGGATCAACTGACACTTGGACTTGTCCACAATGCGGAACTGAAAATAACGGTAAATTCTGTTCTAATTGCGGGACACCTAAACCTACAGATGAAAAACCAAAATTAGAAATGAAGTGTAGCGAATGCAGCGAAGTCGTTGATTTATCAAACGGCATTCCAAAATTCTGTCCACATTGTGGTAAACCGTTCCAAGGAATTCCTTTATAAATCAAAGAGATTAGGGCTGGGCGACCGTGTCCTGCCCTTTTTCTATCTAATATCCTATCAATTTCTTAGAGCTAAAGCTTCAAGAATTGAAGGCTTTAAAAATAAGTCTAATTTTACCGAAGAAAGGAACAATCATGACGGATACATTTACACACAAATGCCCAAACTGCGGCGGTCCTTTATTATTTGATCCTAAAGATCAAAAGTTCCATTGTGAATACTGTTTAAGTGTCTATACAGAAGATGAAGTCACCGCTTATGAAAAAGGTCAAAGAGAAGCACACTTAGAAACTAATTCTACTCAAACACCTGAACCAGAACTCACTTTTTCAGCTGAATCACAAGTTGACGAAATGACGAATGAGGAAAAAACCGCATTTAAAGAAGCAACTGGTACAGATGGAATGGCTGAAGATACTTTGGAAGGCGCAATGGAATTATTCAATTGCCCAAGTTGCGGCGCACAAATCGTCACTGAAGCAACTACTGCTGCTACATATTGTTATTACTGTCACAATCCAGTTGTTTTATCTGGACGCCTAAGCGGCAACTTTCTGCCTGAAAAAGTCCTACCTTTTGCAATAGAAAAAGAAGAAGCGGTTGAAAAGTTTTTAGCTTGGACTAAGAAAAAATGGTTTATTCCAAAAGACTTTTTCAATAAAGAACAGATCGATAAAATGACAGGTGTCTACTTCCCTTATTGGGTTGTCGATGCTGAGGTTGACGGACAAATGAACGGAATGGGAACTGCGATCCGGATCTGGCGTGTCGGTGATATTGAATATACTGAAACAAAGCAATTCGACGTTGAACGCCAAGGTAAGATTTCATTTAAAGAATTGATCAAAAACGCTCTATCTAAAAATGTACAACAAAAAATGGTCGAAACAGTCCAGCCCTTCCTATTAGATAAAGCTGTTTCATTTAAAAGTCAATATCTAGCAGGATTTCAAGCAGAAAAACGTGATATTGAATATGAGGCGATCCAAAAAGCAATTCAAGATGAGTTAAAAAATTATTCCGAATCTTTGCTAAGAGATACAGCTTCTGGCTACACTACTCTGACAAAATTACGAACAGATATTTCTTTTGATAGTGAAAAAAATCATTATATGCTACTACCGATTTGGGTAGTGACTTATCGCAGTAACGAGCAATCAAAAAAAGTTTATTACTATGCTATGAATGGACAAACAGGCAAAGTCAGCGGTATTTTACCTGTAAGTTATAAACGATTAGGCTTATTCACATTTGGTGTTTTTGCTTCAATTTTAGCTATTTTCCTGATTGGAGGATGGTTTATATGAGAAAAATCGGTTTTAGTTTGTTTGCCTTTATTTTTCTACTATTTGGCTTTTCTTTAAATGTACAAGCTGCAGAAGATTCAGTTGATGACCAGGCCGCTCTTTTCACCTCAGAGGAGATCTCTCAGCTGAAAGATGCGATCACACCGATTGAAGCTAAGGCGAAAGCACGTGTTTTTATCGTGACGAATAACGATAACAATATGGATTCCACTAGATTTGCAGATTATTATATGCTTGATCGTATCGGAAAAAACAACAACGGCATTACCTTTTATCTGGACATGAACCAAAGAAAGTTCATTATATCCACATCTGGAAATATGATCGATTATTTGACTGATAAAAGAATTGATCAAACGTTGGATGCTATCGAGCCTAATATGGTAGCTGGAAATTATTTCCTAGCTGCTCAAAGTTTCCTAGAAAAGACAAGTTATTATTTTGATCAAGGTGTTCCGGGCGGACATTACCGTGTGGATACTGAAACTGGAAAAATAACTCGTTATAAATCTTTAACCACAACAGAAATCATTATTGCGTTTGTAGCGGCGAGCATTTTAAGTGGCATTTTCTTTGCTGTTAGTATTTCAAAATACCAGTTAAAATTTGGTACTTATAAGTACCCGTTTAGAGAAAAATCTAGCCTTAATTTAACTCGACGAAATGATATTTTAGTCAATTCGTTCGTTACTACTCGTCGCATCCCCAAAAATAATTCAAGCGGAGGTAGCGGTGGCGGAAGTAGCACCCACTCAACTGGCGGCGGATCATTTGGTGGCGGCGGTCGCAGTTTTTAAACTACACAATCAAATCCTCATTCAAAAGAGTAGCTAGAATCCTCTTTTGAATGGGGATTTCTTTTTGATTAACTAATGAAAATCTGATTATAAGTTATACCTTAGGCTATGATTTCATCATTTAATCGTTTGACTATTCGCAACTTATTACTGCAGTGTTTTTTAATACCTATTAAAAATAAATGACACAACTACATCGAAAGCACTTTCAAACACATTTTTTTGTAAAATAGTTACATTTCAGTAAAAACCATCTTGTTATTTATTAATACACAAGGTAGTATATAATGAAATGCCCTACTAGGTTAAGTAGACGTTTTGTCATGAGATAAATTTATAAAGTGAGGAAATAAGAATGAAAAAAATTCTATGTTTGGGAGTAGCAACATTATGCAGTCTATCCTTGGCAGCTTGCGGAGGAAATAATGGCTCTAAAGAAAACAAAAAATCCGAAAATAGTTCAGCTTCTAAAAAAATTCAAGAAAGTACCTATTTTAAAAACGATACCTTAAAAATAAATATGGCTACGCTTAAAATATTATCTACTGAAGTTTTACCAACTGATGAAAATCTTTTTAGAAAAAAACCTCAATTGGTAATTACCTACGAAGTAACGAATAATAGTGATGAGCCAATTTCTGCATCGACTATTTGGATTTCTTGTATGGGACTAACTCAGGATACTAAAAATACAACCATTAAATTAACAATCGGCATGACTCCACAAGATGAAAAATTTATCCCCTACACTGAACATGAATTAGAGGATATCACTCCTAAAGGTATAGCAAAAGCAATCATTTCTTATGACTTAGATGATACAGAAACACCAGTCCTTTTAAAAGCCACTCAAGGAATAGCTGGGAAAAAACTTGGAGAAAAAACAATCAACTTAAAATAAAATTTGAAGTTCATGCTTAAACATCGAGGCAGTCGCCATGAATCTGACGACCGCCTCGATGTTTCTATTTATAAAGCCCACTTTTGCTTGTCACTCATAATTTATGTTTAGCTTCAGCAAAACAAAAAAAGGCTTCTCAGCCTTGATATAATCACATTCAATTCAGACACATGGCGGCACCTACTTAGTGCTGCTTCCTTCCGGATCTGACACGCTTCGTAAGCCCACCATTGTCCTAGCCTTTCGGCAAGATTTAGTATACCGCATTTTTTGATGCTTGGCTAGTCTTTCTGTTGATTTTTTAAAAGTTTCTTTTTTTCTCGTAGTTTTCTAAAGAAATTTGACAATAATTTCCCGCATTCTTCCTCTAAAATACCTGACTCTACATAAGCAATGTGGTTGAACCGTTCATCTTCTAATAAATTCATCAAAGTACCCGCAGTTCCACCTTTTGGATCTTTTGCTCCATAATACACTTCATCGACTCTAGAGAGGATCATAGCTCCGCTACACATCGGACACGGTTCTAGCGTGACAAACATTTGCGCACGCTCTAAACGCCAATTGTCCACTGCATCGCAAGCTTGTTTGATTGCAAACATTTCAGCATGAGCTGTAGCATCCTGACTTTCTTCTCTGAGATTATGCCCACGACCTATGATTTTGCCATCTAATACAACAATGGCTCCAATTGGTACTTCTTTCATGGACTCAGCTTTTTTAGCTTCTATGATGGCTTCCATCATAAACTTTTCTTTTTCTTCTATTGTTAGACTGCTCGTCTTTTCGTTCAAGCAATTTCCGCCTCTCATTTATTGTAATCATTAAACGTTTACACCTTATTTATGGTACAATAAATCGGTGAGGTGTGTCTATGACTATTGAAGAATTAGTTGAATTATATCCTACTGGCAAAATCCAGCAAACAAAAGCAAAAAATAATGACCTTTCATTGCTGATCGACGGAAAATACTTTATCCTTGCCAGAGACTCATTGCAGGAAACCGAAATTCGATTGCTAGAAAAATTATTTCCATCAAAATCATATTTAGTCAATCAAAAAAAGCATCCTTGGTTTGGCTACCTATTTGATCAAACTGCTATAGAAATAGATGGAACTTTTCGTGTAATGCAATTTAAAATCAAAAAACCAAAAGCTTTTTTACAACTCGAATGGGAAAATAGCATCAAAGAAATGTTCCCTAACCTTGCAGATTTCTTTTTTATCAGCGAAAATGATGGCGCTTTAATTGAACGTTATGACAAAAACCATTATACCTTAGAGGAATTACAAAGCATATTTTTAACTTTAGATGCTGATTTCGACTCTTCGACTCTTATCTATGTGGGTAATTTTTTCCCAGCAAATGAGCACTTGTCTACACTATTTCAAGAAGAGCAGCAGATTTTTAAATTAGAAGCAGAAAATCTTCGTGGACAATCAACTTTTGCCTTAAGTGATGTTGCGTTACATTATTTCACAAAAGATGCGATGGCCAAAAGTTCGATTATTCAAACTTTTGAAAAACAGCTCATTTTAACAAACGAAATCCAGCAAATCATTCTTTCACTTTGGCGTAATCAAGGCAATATTAGTTCAACTGCTAAAGATTTATACATGCATCGCAATACCCTCCATTATCGATTAGAAAAATTTTACGAACAAACATCTCTTTCGTTAAAACGGATGGATGATCTTGTTTTTTGTTATTTATTGATCACAAAATAAAAAAAAGAGTGAGCCTGGAACAAAACTGATTTTTAGTTTTGTCCCAGGCTCACTCTAAATATTATTTTTTTACATCATCTCTTCAACAAAACTGACTAAACGATCTTTCAAGTTCTCTGTGTTGTCTTTTAAAGATTCTCCGTAAGAAGAGATTTTTTTTCTACCATCTTTGACTTTGCCTAAAACATTCATCATAGAATCAAGCTCATCATCAGATAAATCATCTACAATTCCAAGCAATTTTTCATTGCCGCCAAATTTATCGTTCACAAATTTTTTCGCTTTAAAACGATTTGATACATGATACACTTTTTTGACGATTTTCTCAGACGCAATCACTGCAACCGATACACCGGCTACCGCAGCAATACTTAAACCAATACTGATTTTTGTTGATGTTTTCATTCTTGTCAGCTCCTTCTTACTATCTATACTTAATGATACCACACTCTTAAAAATTGAGGTAATAAAACAAAATCATGCGTAGTTTTTAATCCCTACGATTGTTTCCGCCAAATAAAATAACCAGACGAAGTAGCTGTAAAAATGTTGCCAGGGCTGCCGCCACATAAGTCAACGCCGCCGCAAATAAAACTTTTCTAGCCATTGGAACTTCTTCTTCAGTCAAAATATTTCCATCTGACAAAATTTTCAAGGCTCTCCTTGAGGCATTAAATTCTACTGGTAAAGTCACCAATTGAAAAAGTAATGCCAACGAAAAAGCTAAGATTCCAATATTAATCAACGTTTGATTCCAACTAAGCAACACACCAACCAAAATAATTGGAAATGACAATGCAGACCCAAAGTTCGCTACTGGAACGATTGCTGCACGAATTTTTAATGGACTATATCCAGTATGATCTTGCACCGCATGCCCACATTCATGTGCCGCTACGCCAATTGCAGCAACGGATGTTGATTGAGCTGTGGCTTCAGATAAACTTAATATCTTAGTTCCTGAATTGTAATTATCAGTCAAATCTCCAGCAATTTGCTGAACACCAACATTATTTATTTGCTCTTTTTCCAAAATAAATTGAGCTGCTTTGGTGCCTGTCACATTATTTCGACTTTGGATTTTATCGTATTTTTTAAACGTACTATTTACGTAAGCTGATGCAGCCATCGATATCAATAAGCCGACAATGACTAATATATAAGTTGGATCAAATATACCATAAAAAGGCATCATTTTTTCATTCCCCCTATTCTTTTCTATATTGTATCATGAGTTTCTAAAAAAAGTGTAACCATACCTTGATTAATTTATGAACTCTATCTATGACTCGCTAACAAAACTGTCACATTATTTTAAGTCATTTCAATGGTATCCTTACTAAAAAAAAGGCATACTACAGATAAGGAGTGAATACATTGAAAAAAACACTATTTTTTATTCTACCATTTATACTATTAACTTTTGGTGTCTGGTTTGGTTATGACTACTACTACGGAGGAAAAGACTACTATACTCGTATCATCACACCAGGAAAAGTCGTAACTGGAAAATTCACAAACGGTGAAAAATATATAGAATATGACTACACGCAAACTGCCTTTAATAAAGATGGCGAAAAAAATGTACAAACACTGAGAGAAATCAGAAACAAACCTTTACGTATCAATGCATACCTAAAATTAAAAGTGAATCCTCGAAAAGGTGTGATCAGTTGGGAAGAAGTCGCTGAAAAAAATGTTCCAAAAAAAGCTCTAAAGCAATTGGTTGATCAATCCTAGGAAAAATATGAAAAAGCGATTGGGACATAACTCTATACGTCATAACCCAATCACTTGAAATTTAGATAAAAGAGGAGACAAAAGTCATTTCTTCGGAAATAGCACTTTTGTCTCCTCCTATTTTTTTATAGCTGGTTACTGATTTTCTCGATATTTTTCAAAACGATGGAAACAGTTCCATCTGGATTATTCACAAACTCGATCAAATCACCATTTCGATAAACTTCGATTGGTACAATCAGTTCTATTCCATTACTCATTTTCAACTTTTGTTTACCGAATTTTTTTTCAGATATTTCTCTCGCTTCTCTAACAGGCGGCGTTTTATCTACAAACTTTGATTCGTTGACTTCTTCTTGATAAGCCATTCGCGCTGAAACATTTTCTTTAAAAACCAATTCAGCAACTTGTTCGTTATCGATCGTTCCAGTTTCTTCAATACTTTCATAAACCGCTTCTTTCACAGAAGCAATCAGCTCAAATTCATCTTCATTAAACTTTTTGCCGATTCGTTTCACTGCTTTTTTGATTTCTTTCATATTTTCTTCTATAGAAGGCGCAGGTTGTGATTCGATCACTTTCTCTGAAAAGTACCAAACTTTTTCTCCAGAAAATTCATAGCGTTTTTCTAATAGCTCATACGCTAACGTATCTAGATTTACTGTCATTCCTTCGTCTGGTTTTTGTGATTTTGATGGTAAGATTGCTCGATTGATGATCAGCTTATTGTAGACCGCGTCATCTTCATAGTCCACGTAATGCGTATAACTTTCTTTGTAATTCAATTTGATCATGGCTAAATGCATCACTGTATCTAGTTCATACAAAACAAAAAGAACGTCTGCGCTCGGCGCATCTTCACTACCAGAATAAACATCATACCAATGTTGAGCCAATTGTTGGCTTTTTTGAATAAAATCATTGGGAATTCCACGCATTTTATCTACAAACGAGCTTTCTTCTGCTAAAATCCCCGTTTTAGTTTGCGCGGTTGAAAGCTTTGTAATTTTGCTCGTTAAGTAAACCCGGATGTATTCTGTAGTTAAATCAAGTTCTTTCGCTGAAAATACTGGAGTCCCAGTTTCACGATCAATAATGTGTAAAATTGCACTTTTTAAATAAATATCCATCTGTCATTCTCCCTTTTCTTAAGCCCTATTTAGTCTACCCGAAAGAAACAAAAAAGCCAACTATTTTATTGACAAAAAAATGGAATACACTCGTTAACACCTAGTAATTGTACACATCCAGATGGCTAAAGTTGAGTGGAAAATATTTACTTGGTTTCACTTCCCATGCTATCTATAGAAAAAAACATACTAAGTCCAGCGGGAAACTCATTCGTCAATGACTTTCTCTGCTAAAGCTTAGTATGTTTTTAATACTTGAACATAATAGTTAATTTTTCTTGTGATTAGTTTTCCTCTACAAACAATTTACCTGTGGCTTCATCTACAGGATCAAGTTTATTGAAAATACCTTTCACTCTAAAAATATAAGTCAAAACAAATGGTACGACAACTGCGATCAACATTGCTCCGAAAAATGCTAGATAATACTGAGGAACGATTGACAAGATTCCAGGCAGTCCTCCAACACCGATACTGATAGCTTTCACATCGAATAATGTAGAAAATAAGCCAGCACAAGCAGAGCCGATCATCCCTGCAACGAAAGGATAGATATACTTCAAATTGATCCCAAACATTGCTGGTTCTGTAACTCCTAAGTAACAAGAAATCATGGCTGGAATCGATACTTGTTCTTCATCTTTATTTCCTCTATGCATAAAGACAACGGCCAAGACGGCAGAGCCTTGAGCAATATTTGATAGAGCAATCATCGGCCACAAGTTCGTTGAGTGAAAATCAGCGATTAATTGTAGATCGATTGCATTTGTCATATGATGAAGTCCAGTAATAACTAATGGCGCATACATAAAACCAAAGACTGCACCGAACAACCAATTAAATGAAGAGGTTAGTCCAGCATTCACAATATCTGAAATCCAACTACCAATAGCCCAACCAATTGGTCCTAAGATCACATGAGCGGCTATAACAGTTGGCACTAAAGCGAATAATGGAACAAAAATCATGGAAACAGCTTGCGGTATAACTTTTCTGAAAAATATTTCTAAATAAGCAAGTAAAAATCCTGCTAGCATCGCTGGAATAACTTGGGCTTGGTAACCAATCATATTTACATGAGCAAATCCAAAGTCCCAAAATGGAATATCAGCTGCTGCTGTACTCGCTACAGAATAAGCATTTAATAATTGCGGTGACACTAATGTAATCCCTAAAACAATCCCTAATATTTGAGTTGTTCCCATTTTTTTAGTAATACTCCAAGTAATTCCTACTGGTAAGAATTGGAAAATAGCTTCACCGATCAACCATAAAAATGAGTTTACACCACTCCAAAATTGTGAGACTTCAACAATTTTCTGTCCATCCAAAAATCCGAATGGAATCCCTTCCAATACATTGCGGAATCCTAGAATCAATCCCCCAATAACTAATGCAGGAATCAATGGGGTAAAAATCTCAGCTAAAACTGAAATTGCTCGTTGAACTGGGTTAAGATTTTGCTTTGCAGCTGCTTTTCCTTGCTCTTTGGAAACGCCTTCAAGTCCTGAAATAGCAGAAAACTCATTATAAAATTGCGGTACCTCATTTCCTATAATGACTTGAAACTGTCCTGCATTGGTAAATGTTCCTTTTACAGAAGGAATCTTCTCAATTGCCGCAGTGTCCGCTTTAGCTGGATCATTAAGTACAAAACGCATCCGAGTTGCACAATGTGAGACCGCCGCAATATTTTCTTTCCCTCCTACGTTGTCTAACAGTTTTTTCGCATCTTCTTGAAACTTACCCATTTCCTTTGCTCCTCTCCATTTAACTTGTATATACAATTATATTGTATTTGTATAATACTTTATTATTTGAATTTTTACAAGCGTTTTCTTTTTAAAAATAAAAAAAATTTTTTCTTGCCTTTGTTCCTTAAAAACTCTATTTCTCAAATTACTGGAATTTATTTCATAAAATGGTACACTTGGATTTATCAAATAGAAATGAAAAATACTGTCTAATAACAGCATTTTTAACGGAGAATTGATGAAAAAAAATAAAGTTGCTCTCAAACTAAAAAAACGTTTATCAGCAGTACAAATTTTGGCGTTTGGTTTTATCCTATTGATTTTTAGCGGCGGCTCATTGTTGACCTTGCCGATTTTCTCACGTAGCGGCACAACGACACCATTTATCGATGCCTTGTTTACAGCTGTTTCTGCTGTTTGCGTAACTGGTTTGACTACGTTAAATACAGCACTTCATTGGAATGCCTATGGGCAATTGGTTATTATGATTTTAATTGAAATCGGCGGCTTGGGTTTTATGACAATGCCTGTACTTTTGTATTTTATTCTTCGAAAAAAGATTACACTTAGTACGCGTATTTTACTAAGAGAAGCACTTAATTTAGATGATATGTCTGGAGCATTTCGTTTAATGATGTATGTTGTTAAATTAGCTGCAATCATTCAGCTGGCTGGTGCCATTTTACTTTCATTTGAATTTGTTCCAGAATTTGGTTGGAAAAAAGGACTGTTCTTTGGGCTATTTCATTCGATATCAAGTTTTTGTAATGCAGGTTTTGATTTATTAGGCGATAGTTTAATGCAATATCAGTCAAAGCCTTATGTTTTATTGGTTGTCGGTTTTCTAATTATTTCTGGTGGTCTTGGTTTTATTGTTTGGCAAGATTTATTGCGTTTTAAAGAGAAACGGAAATTTTCTCTTCATACAAAAATTGCATTGATCACAACTATTTCATTGTTGGTTGGCGGTTTTATCATTTTTTTCTTAACAGAGCACAATGCAAACAATTTAACGACTGGTACTAATTTTTTTGATCGATTAGCGAATACTTTTTTTATGTCGGTCACACCAAGAACAGCAGGTTACTATTCGATCGATTACATGCAGATGACTAACGCTGGATTGATCACAACTATATTTTTGATGTATGTTGGCGGTACATCTGGCTCTACAGCAGGTGGTTTAAAAACTACAACTTTTGCTGTATTAGTGATTCAAATCGTTTCGATCTTTAAAGGTCGGACACGAGCTGAATTCCAAGGCAGAACGATCCGAAATAGCACCGTTTTTCGCGCACTGACTTTATTCTTCATTACACTGACTTTATGCGTACTTTCAATCATGCTCTTGACGATCACTGAAAACATTCCAGAATCCTCTGGTATAGAGTATGTGGCGTTTGAAGTATTCTCTGCGTTTGGCACAGTAGGTTTGACTATGGGACTAACACCAGAACTGACAGGTATCGGAAAAGTAATCATCATGTTGTTGATGTATATTGGACGTGTCGGCATTTATACTGTTGGATTTTCACTATTGACGAAAGGTCAAAAACAACAAGCAAAATTTAAATACCCAGATGAAAGTGTTATGATCGGATAAAATAAAAAAGGCTTGAATATAACTCTACGAGTTATGTCCAAGTCTCTTTTATTATATTTTTTTACTATAAAAATGAAAAACAAATCAAAAAAAATCCCACCTTCGTTAGAAGATGGGAAAAGGAGTTTTACTCTAAAGAGTAAAATGAAAAAATAAAAAGGGTTGTTGTTGGTATGTATGTATAATACTATTTATTTTTATTAATATCAACTAATATCCCTCAATTATTCATTATTATTTTAAAAAAATCATTTAAAACGTTTCCAAACCAAAGAAAATAGAATTATCCCAAAAAATACATTTGATTTAAAATTATTTTTTTGATAAAACACATCATAAATAAACAAAAATCCCATCTTCGTTAAAAGATGGGAAAAGGAGTTTTACTCTAATAAGAGTAAAATGAAAAAATAAAAAGGGTTGTTGTTGGTATATTTATATAATACTAGGCAAACAGAGATTTTGCAAATAATATACTCTATTTTATTTTTCTATCAATTTATTTCCATTTTTTTAAATATATTCCGAGATAACCTCCAAGCGACAATTATTCAATTTTAACATAAAAAAAACGACCCGATAAAAATCGGATCGTTTTGAAAAGTCTAAATTAGTTTTTTACGATGTTTACTGCTTGTGGTCCACGTTGACCTTCTTCGATATCAAATGATACGCTTTGGCCTTCGTCTAAAGATTTGAATCCGTCACCTTGGATTGCTGAAAAGTGAGCGAATAAATCTGTTCCGTTATCTTGAGTAATAAAACCAAAACCTTTGTCTGCGTTAAACCATTTCACTGTACCTGTATTCATAAATGTGTTCCTCCTAGTGCTCTTAGCACGATTAATTTTTGCAATACCTTTGTGATAAAAAAAGAGGAATTAAAACACCCTTACGAATGAAATGACCTATTAATTTAAATTACAATTATACTACATTTATTATTATACGACGTTATTTACTGGAAGTATACATTTATATTAAATTATGAGAATTTTCTAATCTTCTTTACCTTCTCAGCCTTGTCACCTAGTGAATATTAAAATCCCATCTTACAATAAGATGGGATAAGGATAGTTATTTGTTAAGGTATTGATTTTTCAGACTTAATCAGTCTACTATACAAAGTCGATTCATGCAATCTATTTCGTAAATATTATCTTTTCATACCAAATCTATCCTACTCTTTTATTATATGCATCAATCAATTAATATCCTTCAGGCATTCCATCATGATGTCCATTAACGATTTTTGATCTCCAAAAGTTGCAGAAAGTGTATTGGATAATGATTTAAACTCCGATGCTCCATCTATAAAATCTTCAATATCAAAACTCTTAATTTTCTATATCTTTTGGCTCTTCAGATAATTCTTAACGGTCATCTATGATTTTAGAAACTTTAGTATTTACAGTTGTTCAATTTGTTGTCCCTTATTCAGCTATGCTATCACTAAAAAGTATTTTAATTTTTCTTACAAAACTTTGAGCCATTTTATTTGAGTATGTGATGATAATAATTGTATCACTTCCCGCAATAGTTCCAGCTATTTCTTTATAGTTTACTTCATCTATATAATTAGTAATCACATCAGCCAAACCATTTTCTGTATGAATCAAGACAATAAAACCTACGGATTCTATTTTTTTTAAGGATTCTTGTATAGATTCACGTAACTTTTTCTCACTATTTTTCTGTAATTCTTGATCCACAATAGTATACTTTATTTTCCCATTTTCCTGATAAGTTTTTACAATAGATAATTCTCTAGCATCTCTAGAAATTGTTGATTGCGTGGCTTTTACTCCATTTTTCCTTAGTAAATCTAATAATTCATCTTGTGTTTCAATTGTATTTTGTGTGATAAGTTTCCTAATGATTTTTTGACGTTCTTCTTTATTCATTTTCACACGTCCTAGTTTTATAGACTATAACATCAACATAGCGGCGATCAATACTAAAAGATTCATTACACCGATAACAATAATTGGTTTTACCATAAATTTAGTCCATGTTGAGTAATCGATTTTGGATATCTCTAAACCACCCATCACAACACCAGAAGTTGGTGTAATTAGATTTATGACACCACAACCAGCCGTGAAAATCATCACCATGACGTCTGGACTTAAACCAATGGTATGAGCAAGCCCTCCCATTACTGGAATAGAAACATACGCTAATCCAGAAGTCGAAGGAATCAAGAAAGAAAGTAACAGATATAAAATATACGCACCTATAACAAATAAAACGGGAGACAATCCTTGCAGTGCTGAAGCTGATTTATCTAATATAAATAAATCCAAATGAGTGGTTGCCATCAAAATAGATGCTCCTCTAGCGACAACAATAATCAACACAACAGACAAAATATCTTTTACACCATCAATAAATGTTCGAATTGTTTGTTTTTCGGATAAACCATATACAACTGCAATAATCAGACTCATCAAGAAAAACCACATAGCAAGATCCCCAAAGTACCAATGACCAAAGCTATTACCCGTAAGAGAGGACGTCCAGCCATTGAAAATATGAACCCCAAAAGACTCCCAAGGAATCAAGGAAATGACCATAATAAGAAAACCAAAGGAAAAAATGCTCAATATAATTTTATGCTTTTTCGTAAATGGTAACTCTTTATTCTCATCTTGAGCAAAATATGTCTGCATATCTTCTTGTTCCTGCAACGATAGTAGCGTTGAACCTTTATCTGCCTTCACTTTTTTGGCATATTTCATCATATAAAAAATTGAAAAAGATGTCGTTGTAAACCATAAAATCAATCCTATGATTAAGATTACGCCTGTGTTCGGTTTGATATCAATGCTTTTTAAAGCATCCATAGCGACACCTGTTGCAAATGGATTAACGGTTGAACCAATAACCCCAGAACCTGCTCCAAGTAATACTGTTCCCACTGCAACCAATGTATCAAAACCTGCAGCAACCATTGTCGCTGTGATCAATGCGTAAAAAGGCAATGTTTCTTCTGCCATTCCGTACGTAGAGCCACCGATAGAAAATAAAACCATCAAAATGGGAATAATGATCAATTCATTCCCTTTCAATTTTCTAACAACATGTTGAATCCCAGCTTCTAAGGCACCAGTTCGGGTAACAATATTTAGAAATCCGCCTAAAACTAAGATAAATACACAAATCTCAATCGCATCTTTAAACCCATTAAAGGGAGACATGACCAAATCAGAAAGCTTCGCACCAACGACATGATCAACAGCTTTTGTCCCACCAGAAGGAATGGTCGGGGTAAATCTTTGTCCAGATAAAAACCAAGAAATGATTGTCAACGCAATAATGATAATAAACAAAATACTAAATGAGGATAAAGATTTTTTCTGCTTTTTCTGCTCTTTTTTTTCCATTATTATTTCTGTATGAAGACCATACTTTTCCTTTCAAATTTTTTCGTTCATTTTAAAATAAGAGGGAAAAATACAGGGAAATGTTAGTCATGATCCAAAGAAAAATATGCTGGATCAAAAAAGATTAATTCTTTATGCAGATACTGGATTTTCTTTTTTTTAACTAGTTTCTTTATTACAAGGCTGGCCGTTTCTCTTGTTGTGCCGCTACTATGGGAAATATCATTCATTAGAATCGGATATGGTATAACCACCTGATTAAAATAGTTTTTTTCGCCTAAATCATGCATCAGGATCGCTAGCGTATTTTTAACACGCTGAGAGGCACTAGAGGTTACACAGCTTTCAATTTTAAGCACATGTTTTTTTAAAGTCAAAGACACTTGGTTAAAATAAAACAGCAACTGCTGATTATTCCCCTGTATCACTTTTTCAAAAACTTTCGTTGAGAGATAACACACTTCAATATCTGTCATAGCGATAGCCGAGAAATGATAGTTTTTGTCTGTAAAAAGTCCAGTTAATGGAAACACCCCGCTGTCTTTAACAAAGTTCAAATAGAACAGTGTGCCGGTTTGATCGATTTTTTCAAATTTCACAAGCCCCTTTTTTAAAATAAACATACGGTTTCTTTCATCACCAGCATCAAAAAGAACTTGTCCCTTTTTGTATGCTCTACAATAGGAATTTTTCTGGATGACTGTCGATTCTTCTTCACTTAAATCTGAAAAATATGGACATCCTTTTAATGAGTCATTCTCTTGCAATACTGTCATTTTCTTCAACTCCAACTTAGTCAATAATTTTCTCTGCTAATGCTCTAAAGACGGTAGTGTTTCATCATTCAAAGATAACTTCCGTCCCTACCTCTTGTTCACCAAAATCACTTAATTTTTCTAGTGAAGTAATAATCGCTTTATTAGCAGGTTTGGCTTTTACATATTGAATTGCTGCTTCCACTTTTGGCAGCATGCTTCCTGGTTCAAATTGTCCTTGTTTTATATATTCTTCTAGCTCTTTTACATTGACTTGTTTCAACTGTTGTTCATTTTCTTTGCCAAAATTTATCGCAACATTTTCAACGCCTGTCAAAATAACAAACAAATCAGCATCCGTCAATTCAGCTATTTTTTCTGAAGAGAAATCTTTATCGATGACAGCTTCAACTCCGATTAATTTATTGCCAGTTACAGGAATACCGCCACCACCGCCGCAAATTGTAATAATATCCTGCTCGATCAATGTCTTAATCACTTGATGTTCTTGGATCGATAGTGGTTTAGGACTAGGAACGACTTTACGCCAGCCACGTCCGGCATCTTCTTTATATAAGGTATTATTTTCGTTCATTATTGCTTGAGCTGCTTCTTTAGTCAAAAACGGACCAATCGGTTTGGTTGGATTTTCAAAAGCTGGATCATTCTCTGACACGATCACTTGTGTGACTAATGTTGCGATTTCTTTTTTGATTCCAGCATCGTTCAACTCTTTTGCCAATGCATTTTCCAACCAATAACCAATGCTGCCTTGCGTCATAGCAACACAAGTATCTAGCGGCATTGCTGGATTTTCTTTAGAATCTGCAGCTTGTTGTTGGATCAGTAAGTTTCCTACTTGAGGACCGTTTCCGTGAGAAATCACGATTTGATAGCCTTTTTGAATCAATTTAACTAACTGTTTTGCTGTATAAGTTAGTGCTTTTTGTTGAGCCTGTGAGCTTGCATCTGTCGATAAAATTGCATTTCCACCTAGCGCAATCACAACTGTCGGCTTTTTCATAAAATCCCTTCTTCCTTTTTATTCATTTTAATTATTTTTTTATTTAGACTTTGGGAATAAAAAGGTTACCTAAAGTTGCGGCCATGATTGCTTTGATCGAGTGCATTCTATTTTCAGCTTCTTCGAATTGACGGCCATATTTACTTCTAAAGACTTCATCCGTGATTTCCATTTCACTGATACCAAATTTTTCTTTAACCATTTGCCCATATTCAGTTGTCGCATCATGAAAAGCCGGTAAGCAATGAAGGACAATCAATTTTCCATCAGCATTACCTGTTTTTTTAACCATATCCATATTGATTTGGTAGTCTTTTAATACTCGCACGCGTTCTTCAAATTTATCTTCTTCACCCATTGAAACCCACACATCTGTATAAAGGACATTGGCATTTTTGACTCCTTGTTCCACGTCATCTGTAATCATGATTTTGCTGCCTGATTCTTCTGCAAATTTTTTCGCATACGCCACTACAGATTCTTCTGGAAATAGTGATTCCGGCGCACAAATTCTAACATTTACACCTAGAATCGCTCCTGTTACTAATAAACTGTTTGCCATATTATTGCGTCCATCTCCAACATAAACAAGCGTGATATCTTCAAGCGTACCAAAATTTTCTTTGATGGTCATATAATCGGCAATCATTTGAGTTGGATGCCATTCATCAGTTAGACCATTCCAAACAGGAACACCGGAATATTTTGCCAAGTCTTCAACCACTTCTTGACTAAAACCTCTGAATTCGATTCCATCAAACATACTTCCTAATACCTTAGCTGTGTCTTCAACGGATTCTTTTTTGCCTAGCTGAATATCATTTTTCCCAAGAAATTCAGGATGAGCACCTAAGTCGATCGAAGCAGTTGTAAAAGCCGAACGTGTCCGAGTTGATGTTTTTTCAAAAAGTAAGGCGATGTTTTTCCCTTCAAGATAATGATGAGGAATTCCTTGCTTTTTCAATTTTTTCAAATGAATAGAAAAATCGATCAAGTAATTTAATTCGTCTTTGGTAAAATCCTTTTCCGCTAATAAGCTACGTCCTTGAAATACTGAATCTGTCATAATAATTTTCCTCCTAAATTTAAAAGTGTAAAAAATCGGTTAATCCTGTAGAAAATTAGGAAATTAAGTTTGAAGCGTTCTTTGCTTCACTGCTAATTTGTCTATTTTCATAAGGATTGATTTGTGCAGCTAGACAATGTTAAAAGTGTAACAGGCTCGCTCAGGCTCGACTGAAAAATAGGAAAATATGTTTGTGACGCTTTTTGTCACTGGCAGATTTTATCTTTTTTCCGAGAGACTAGCCTGTGGAACTGGATAATAAAAGTGTAACAGGCTCATTCAGGCTCGACTGAAAAATAGGAAAATATGTTTGTGACACTTTTTGTCACAGGCAGATTTTATCTTTTTTCCGAGAGACTAGCCTGTGAAGCTAGCTAGATAACATACGGTATCCATGCTCTTATTAGATATCTGATCGATCAAACGGCATGCTCATGCAGCGAGGACCGCCACGACCACGCACAAGTTCACTGCCTGGAATATAATTTAATTTAACACCAGCTTCTTCTAATTTTTGATTTGTAATCGTATTGCGGTCATAAACAACGACCTCACCTGGTGCAATCGCCAATGTATTAGACCCGTCATTCCATTGTTCTCGTGCTGCTGCTGTTGGATTTCCGCCACCGCAACGAATCAAAGCAACGTGCTCTAATTCTAGATATTTACATAAAATATGCTCCAAAGTATCTGTTTCCTGTGAAATCTGTAAACCATCTGTTCCTTGAGAAATCGAATAGATCGTTAAGTTTCCTTCAATTTCTGGATGAATCGTGAATTTGTCATAGTCTACCATTGTAAATACAGTATCAAGATGCATGAATTTACGTTGTTCCCCAATATCAAATGCTAAAACTCTTTCAAATCCTAACTCCTTCTCAAAAATATTTCGTGCTAATTTTTCGATTGAAGCAACATCTGTCCTTTGAGAGATTCCCACAGCAATCAATTTTTTTGAAAGAATCAACTCATCTCCGCCTTCGATCCGAGTATTTTCATCCCGGCTGTAAACCATTGGTACCTGTGAATTTTTGAACATTGGATGATGAGCAAAAATGTATTTCCCGTACAACGTTTCACGCCGTCTCGTCACAGAGTACATTCGATTCAACGAAACACCATGTCCAATCGTCGCAAATGGATCGCGGGTAAAATACAAGTTAGGCATTGGATCGATAATGAATGGATAATGGGAATCAGCAAGATCTGATAAGCTTGTTCGTTCTAATGACGACAGTTCTGACTTTTGAATCCCCGCCATAGTCTTATCGATCAATTCTCTGCCATCAGAAATGGCCATCAGCCGTTCTTGTATAAATTGCTTGGTTCGCTCTTCTTTGATATCGGCTTCATTTAGATACTCTGTTACAAAATGCTCTTTGATGGTTGTGTCAGTTAACGACTCTGCTGCTAAATCTTCTAAATAAAGAACATTCACTCCTTTTAACCTCAGTGTTTCTGCAAAAAAGTCATGTTCTTTTTGCGCTTGTTCCAGAAATGGAATATCATCAAAAAGAAGTGATTCCAGGTAATCGGGCATTAAATTCTCTAATTCCTTTCCTGGTCTGTGTAGCATTACGGTGTTCAGTTTTCCAATTTCAGAAAAAACGTTAATTGGATTCTTCATCAAAATACCTCCTTCTTTTGGTTCGTACTTAGAATAACAAAATGATAGCGTTCTCTTCTTAGTGTTTTTCGACTTTAAAATACAAAGATGACCACATTATGCAAAAATGTTGTATATTTTTTCATACACCAAAATAAACTGATAAAAATGAGCTTAGGGAATTTATACTTATCCTTTTTTTTAAAGAATATACACACTTTTTTATTTAAAAATATTTACTAGGTGTCACTATTTGCAGTAACGGATAATTGATTGACTATTTTTTGAATGGATAGAGCATGATTTGATTTTCTCATCTTAAGTAAAATTATCACACTAAAACGCAGTTATTCTATTTTAGCCTTACGTAAAAATAGAATAACTGCGTTTGATTTATGTATTTTTTGCTTCATCCGTGTTCACTTTCAACTAACAAATAGAGCTTGAGAGGCAATCTTTGCGCTTATCCCAAGCTCTTACTGCGTTTGCAAAGCCCTTTGCTAATTTCAATTTTTTAAATTGATTTCGTAAATGAACTCTTTATTTCGCCAAGCATTATTTTGTACTTTATAAATTTTCAAACTTTGGTCATTATATTCTGTAATTAAGAAACTTTTCTGTGTCGCTCCTCCAGATAAAAATACTGGGACATTTCCAAAATAGTCCGGCGAAGAATATTTCCCTACTTTATTATGATAATGACCTGCAAAAACAGCTTTCACATTATATTTTTCAATTAGCTGAATAAATTGTGCGCTTGGACCACCCTTCCAATCATCTGGTTTATGGACCCCTATCAACACTTTCATTCCGTTATTTTTCGCATAACCCAAGGCATCTTCGATAAAACCAAAATTAGGTTTTACACCCACGTTCAAAGGACCTGACCAAGATGTCGCTTGATAATCCATTGTTGGATAGTTATTCAATTGTAAAAGTAACACGTTGCCTGGTAATTGAACCGTATAAGCATAACTTCTAATACCACCGGCATCAGCTGATAAGACGTTATTTGTACTAATATGATAGGTTAATCTTTCTAAAGAGAGATCAAAACAGCCATCTTCAAAACATTTACCTTGATTGTTTTCGATATCATGATTTCCTAAACCAAAATAATACTTTTTATTTAAGATTGGCATTAACTCATTTTCCATTTTATCCCATTGCCAACTATGACCAAAAGCGGTAATATCGCCATTAATAACTACTTTAGCACTGCTTTTCGTAGCATTATAGGCATTGACACTTGTATATTGTTCCCGAATTAAAGCGGCAGAATTTGCTTCAGCATCAGGATCACTCTCACCTCGGTCCATTTTATCAGTCCATGGGTATTGAGGATCTGAGGTGAAAACGATGGCATGATTTTCTGATGTTGGCGGTGTTAAATCGTTAGAAAGTTTAAATGCACTAGCGCCTCCGAAAGACAAACCAACACCATCAGCGGTCACTGCCAAACCTGGTTTTGGATAGTGGGAATTACGAATACTATAGGTACCATCCGAATTTGCTTCTATCAGCCACTTACTCGTGGTTTGATTCTTCGTTGAAATCTGGCCAAATGATAATTTCCCTTTATCATTTGGATTCCAAATATCTTTTTCCCAGAATAGGTAGTGGTTTGTGTCTTCATATGCCGGTTTCAATTGGTAATCATTACCCGTCCACATCTTGTCTGGATGCCATATCTGAGACTTATCTCCTGACCATTTTCCAAACGACATTTTGCCATCTGCATATTGCAAAACTTCACCCGACCCATCATTTTTTTCAATTTTAATGTTTGTGTTTAAATCAACACTATATTCTGCTGCGCTTACGTTAGTAGGTAAAAATAGCAAGAATAAAGAAACAATTGAAGCAACAAACAATAATGTGTCACGCAAAAAAACTTTTCGATTACAAAAATTCATTGTTCTTAACCCCCTTTTTAGGTTTAATTTTATTTTAAAAATGGAGGTTGGAATCATTTTATCGTATATGACACCAACCTCCAGCAATTAAAATAAAGTGAGAATACTTTCTAATTTAAAGTCTAACAAGTACATGTTAAGCAACTAAGTTTACTTTCGAAAAAGTCCGGTTCATACGCTAATTGTGCTGTTGTACTTTGTAAAGCAAGAATTTCTTTAGCCATAGAAATACACCTCCTTTCGGGTAAAGTTAAAATTTTCGTTTTAGCAAACACAAGTTAAACAACTTATACCACTCGCAAAAACTTCATCTTCCCATGTTGCAACTTCTGTTGTTGCCTCTTGTAATGCAAGAATTTCTTTAGCCATTGAGATCCGCTCCTTTCAAGTTTTTATTTAGATTTTTGGGTTGGGAGATATCTATAAACCCATGAAGATTAGTTATTTTTTTAACGTAGGCACGATATCAAACGTTTGGTCCATTATGTTTGTAATCGTTAAAGCGACTCCAGCAAAACCAGAAAATATATCCATTGTTATTTTCGTTCCGTTATCGCCAGCAATAGCAAGACCTGTACCAATTTGTATAAGATGTGGCTGCAAGCCTGCTACAAATGATTGGCTTATCTGTTCGGCATCGCCCAATTTCAATTGTTCGTTTATAAGTAATTGGCTTAATTTTAGACCGCTATACCCATTAAATAAACCTGGAAATACAGAAAAATTGGTTTCTAAAGCTCGGTATAACGGCAATTGTTTGACACAATTGGCTTGCGTTATGTGTTGACTATTTTTGGCTATCAATAGACCTAAACCAGCGCTTCCAGTTGCTAAATACGGTAACGATCGATGTTGCTGCTTGCATTGTAAACTGTTTTTTTGACTAACCACGTAGCTTGCAAGCTCTGTTTCAATCGCCACATTTAAACAATCAATAAATAAATCGTCATCGGTTAATTTGTACACTTCGGCAAATAACCAACCTAAACCAGCATGTCCATAAAATAATCCTATTGTCTGTTCCGCAGGGTTATTCGTCAGTCGTCCCTTTTGTTTTGCATGAATAAATTGGTTAGGCTGAGCTTGATAAGCGCGTGCAAGTTGTCTAAGTTTGATAAGTAGCAGTTCAGCATTCTCATCCATTAGCCTTCGCTGACTTAGAAAATAGCTGCCCGTTAGTAGAATTCCTGCTAAACCATTATATAAATTAAAATTTTTGCATCCCTCAATCATCGGTTTAAAAAATTGGTTAACATACTTTGTCGCCTGCTCCGTTTCTCCAAGTTGATCAAGCAACCAACAAGTTCCTGCTAATCCATCAAACAAACCGCCTTGTACTTGCTTCATCATAGATATGTCATTTATAGATGCGGCAATGATTCTTTGTTTTGTTTCGGTTAATCTTTCTTGCTCTCCCAATAAATGTTCAAGTTTTGTATACGCCCAGATAATGCCTAGATCGGAAAAAGCAATCCCTTGTTTACTTCTCGTTCCATAATAATGAACGGGAAAATGGCGAAAATCATAATCGCGTTGCCACATTTGCATAACGGAAGAAGCTCCATTTAAAAGCTGTTTGCCCCAAGTTTGTATAGTCGATTCCGCACTTGCCTGACTATTGTCTGATAAATACGGCTGTAAAACTTTGTTAGGGGATACGACTTCAATTGTTTGAACTTTCTTTTTTAATTCCGCCAATATCCTGACGTATGCATTGATCTCTTCTTGCTTGTAACCTAAGGTCTGAAAATACTGTTGTCCCGCTCGTTCGGTTTGTTCCCCAAATTGATAGACTAAATCAGCTTGTAAAATGAGCGGATAGAATAGAAAATGCGCCACTTGAAGTACGCCATACCAATCAATTCGCTCTGGCGTTAACTCTTTTCCCCAAGCCCTAAATCCTGGTGCCGCCACTTGATGAAATGGCACTGAATGATTCTTAAAAAGCGCTTCGCCCCAATCGATCAACATCACCTGTTCATCATCAGTGAGAATAATATTGCTTAAATGAATATCTTGATGATACACGTCACTTTTATGTGCTGCCTCGACAATTTCAATTAATTGGCTGACAATTTTTCGTATTTTTTGCAAATAATCCCTTTGTTTATTAGCAGAAAAAGGATAATGTCCTGTCACCCAACGATTAAGCACTACGCCTTCCACTTTTTCCATAGCTAAATACTGATGCTCCCAAACGGTGCCATACCAACAATAATCGGGCACACCGCTCAAACTATTAAGAAGCTTCAATGCTTTTTTTTCCGCTGCTAAACGATCAGTTGCGTAAGTAGAATAATGATCAATCCCAGTATAAGGACGTGCTTCTTTTAAAATAATCTCTTTTTCTGAGTCAGCTAATATCGCTTGATAAATCCCACCACAATTTGAAAATTGAATAGCTGATTTTATCGTAAACGGCATATCTGCTGTCTCTCCATCTGAGTCATATAACCAACTTTTTAAAAAATTTGGTACCTCGATTCCTTCTGGAAGATGAAATACGGCCTCTCGTTGATCGATGACTTCACCATAACTTGTTTTGAGCATCTGACTATCCATAGGCATATTTTCTTCTGGATAAGCATCTCGAAAAACTCCGTATCGCAAATAAATTGGGGCTTTTTGCCAACGTTTATCGCTTAAAATATATGGACCAGAAAAACCATTTAGTTTGTTTTCCAAAGCAGCCAAAAACGCTTCTAACTGTGCTTGGTCTGGGTAACAAGTAATGAATTTCCCAGAAAATCCTCTACTGACATGTTTGCCATTACGGATTTTAAACACTTTCTCGGTTGCTAAATGTTTAAAACAAACATTGTTTTGAAAGCAAACTTCTGCGGTGTTTTTAAGTATCGCTTCAACATCAGCTAAGTTTGCACTAACATGCACTTTCCAACCTTGCCTTTGGATTTTCTTTCGTAACGGAAATAACGTTGTCCATTCTTTGTCACTTTTGATTTCATGCCAGCCAGCAGGCAAAGGGAGCGAATACATGGTTGACGTATCTTTTGATAAACTATTAGCTCTGAAAAATAATGGATCATCTATATAAGCATTAAATGAAGTCATCTTTTTGGTTTCCTTTCATTAACAGACATTTAACTCTCATGTTGCTTGATTGATAAAGTTTTCGATCTCTTTCTCACTTTTATCTCCCATTAGTGTTGCGGTTATTGTCTTATTTTTATAAATAACTAATAGAGGGATTTCCTCAACTTGAAATTTATTCATTTCCTTTGGCAATAGACTGTCTTCACGATGCGTGTCAATATTATAATAATAAAGAACTTTCCCTTGCTTTTTCATAACCTTCTTTAGTTTCGGGAAAAACTTTTTACAGTGCGGACAAGAGTCGCGACCAAAATATATAATAGCTTTCTCATGTTGAGGTAAAACATGATCAATCGATTGTTCTATTGGAATTTCAGTCAAACTTTCTTTTGGCGAACAACCTATAAGAAACAATAATATTAAAATAACTAGACTTATTTTTTTCATATCTACTCCTATTTTCCCAGCTATAATAGATCAAGGGGCATGATTAACTTGTTATACCCCTTGTGAAATGTTAAATATCTTGAGAATTCACGTTCAATAATTTAGGATTGTTAGGATCAGTAATGTCGTAATCTTTTGTAACCACGCGATGACCACCTACACCTTCAAAGCTACCTTCTCCTTTGAAGAAAGGTAATTTTTTCGCACTTGGCACTTTCGTATTCATATACATACCTGAATTTTCCAATTCTTGTTTTTGGTCGCTATTTAAATTGTCATAAAGAATCGTGAAGTCTTTATTAAATGTTCGGTCCTTATTGACACAAATACCCCCACCAGGTGTACCTTTACAAACGCTGCCTTTTGCCTCTATTGCTACATTAATGTCAGCATCACTAATTGCTTCAGCCGTAAAAGCTACGGATCCATCGTACTCAAGTGCATACAATTCTGTAACTACTTTAATCACTTGGTTCGGTTGTACCGTATAGGCTTGTGGTGATGTACTTGTCGTTTCTGATTCAGAATCAGAAACAGTTTCCGATTTATTAAAATCAAAGGGTAAATTCACTCTGCCAACACCAAGAATATCGGCAGCTACAATGACATTTCCGATATTATGTGGTAAAACAAAGCCCTTATCAACTGTAGTAGACTTGGATTTTGTTTTGGTAACGGCATGCACTGAAGTATATCTTGTTTCTGGCTTAGAACTTGTCTGATTCGTTAAGATGTCTTCCCCAAGATGTTTGATCATAATTTCTTTTTGATAAATATCTTTCGTTTGCCCTTTCACATTTACTCTTAAGTTATGTGTGATATTATGCGGATCTGGATTATAGGTACAAAATGAAATTTTATCGTTACAGTCGTCTTTTGTCCCAGCAATAAAATTTTTATAATAAAAAGTTCCAGCTTTTGTCATTAACTCATTAACATTAGTAGACCCAACTTGCGGTTGAACCTCTTCTTGCACATTTTCTGCATTTGCCGTACTAAATGGAGTAACTAGTAAAATCCCCATTATGATACTGGCACTAAATGTATTCACTAATTTCATAACATCATACCTTCCTCTCCGTTTTTGTATTATTAAGTAACTGATTAATCTTGAAACATTCTTTAAAAAATCATGTCTTTTGAACTATCAGCGCCTCCCTTTGAAACATTTTCAACGTCATTCACCTCCAATCGCCTTCTTGCTCATAACATAACGATTTTTTCATTAGTTTACTATAAACATTGCGGTCTATTTTTTTCTAATGGCACATGTTAAGCGTTTATAATCCCATCAAAAAATGAAAGTTTAGTGGGGTTTAGTGAAGTTTAGATTATACATGCTACAAGAAAATCGATAACTAGGTGACTAATTCATTGGACAAAATTCTAAACTATTTTTTCGAACGTTTTGACCTATAAATTTTTCACATTTTTTATATTTACTTGTATAATAGTTCTATAAATAAATCATTTAACAAAATGAGGTGACGTATGTTTTCTTTAAATTATTTCCTATTTTTTCTACTCTGCTATTTTGCTGTTGTCGTGTTGACTGGAATACTTTTTTTAAAAGACAAAAACAAAATCTATCGAATGTTGTTAATCTATTTTTTACTTTTCTTTCTCAGTGCTTTTTCGGATTATATCAATATTTGCCTTTCAGAAAAATCTGCTTGTTCAACCTGCTCTTTCTTCCAGTTAATAAATGTTTTCATTTATACCCTAACCATTATCTTTTCATTTTTACTTTGCAAACAGCTCATACCAGCATCCAAATTATGGAAACATGTTTTACTGCTGTCTTTAACTATTGCGTTAATTATTTTACCGTTGCACATTGGGCAAAAGTGGACAACCAGTATTTTAATCGCTGGTTTGGTAGATAATGCTTTTTTAATTTACCTGGGCTGTTTAACAAGAAAAAAGTTACAAACGCCAAATTCCGCTCTTAATCAATTTCTTCTTAATAATAAAAATTTTGGATTAACTTTAATTTTTGGCGGTTTCGTTACAATTATTTGGAATTTATATGATTTTTTTTACTTTCCAGATGTCCAACATTATTTCTTTTTCATTCATGGTCATAGTTTAAATAGTGATAGCATCTCCATTTTGCTGTGCTTTTGGTTGGTCAAGTTTTTCATGCAAAGAATTCACATCGATCCTGTCACCGCTTTTTCATCTGATACATTTGAAAGCTTTTGTTCAGAGTTTCACTTAACGAATCGCGAAAAAGATATTTTAGCTGAACTATTAAGCAACATGACTTACCAAGAAATTGCCGATAAATTATATATATCGATTGGAACGGTTAAAGCTCACTCTCATCATATTTTTTCGAAAACAGAAGTAAACCGAAAAGATGACTTAGTAAAACTCTATCAACGTTTCATGAATAAATAATTTAAAAAATACACAAAGAAAAATAACATGGGTAACTTGGATTTACTGTAATCGGATGAAATTCGCTGATGTTATGAGTATATTATTTTCTGAATAAAGAGGAGATACACTTATTCGGGCTTACCAATGATGGATAGAACAGTTTGGCAAAACATTGAGGAATAACGCAAAAATTGCCAACCACTTGCCCTTGATACTGGCAAATGGTTGGCAATTTATATGAAAAATGCTGAAATTTAATTATTGGTTTCAAAATAGATTTCTATTTCTTCGGTTCGTCCTCGTCCATTTTCAGAACAGCCATGAAGGCTTCTTGCGGAACTTCTACAGAACCAACTTGTTTCATACGTTTTTTACCATCTTTTTGTTTTTCTAGCAACTTACGTTTACGTGAGATATCCCCACCATAACATTTAGCCAAAACGTTTTTGCGCAACGCTTTGATTGTTGAGCGCGCAGTGATTTTTTGACCAATTGCAGCTTGAATCGGCACTTCAAATTGTTGTCTAGGAATTAGTTTCTTCAGTTTCTCAACGATTACTTTTCCTCGTTCAAAAGCAAAATCTTTATGCACAATAAAGCTTAGTGCATCGACTTTTTCTGAGTTTAACAAAATATCCATCTTAGATAGATTACTCTTACGGTAACCAATCATTTCATAATCTAATGAAGCGTATCCTTTTGTTCCTGATTTTAAGCGGTCAAAGAAATCATAAACGATTTCTGATAACGGCATATCATAAATGACATTTACTCGGTATTCATCTAAATAATCCATCGTTACAAATTCTCCACGTTTCCGTTGTGAAATTTCCATAACAGCCCCAACATATTCATTTGGTACCATAATTGTCGCTTTAACGTATGGTTCTTCCACAAAGTCCACAGAGCTTTGATCTGGAAATTCTGCTGGGTTATCAACCACAATTTTCGTGCCATCTGTCTTCGTTACATGATAGATTACTGATGGTGCCGTTGTGATCAAATCAAGATTAAATTCTCGTTCCAATCGTTCTTGAATAACATCCATATGCAACAGGCCTAAAAATCCACAACGATAACCAAAACCTAATGCTTGAGACGATTCAGCTTCAAACTGTAGCGCTGCATCATTTAGTTGTAATTTTTCCAATGCTTCACGTAACTCAACATAACGTGAATTATCGATTGGATAAAGTCCACAATAAACCATTGGATTCATTTTACGATATCCTGCTAACGCTTCTTTTGCGGGATTATTCGCTAAAGTCACTGTATCCCCTACTTGCGTATCACGAACCGTTTTAATTGCAGCTGTGATATAACCTACGTCACCGACCATTAAGAAGTCACGACTAATCGGTTTTGGTGAGAAAATACCAACATCTGTCACTTCAAAAGTTTTATTGTTATTCATCATCATGATCTTATCACCAGGTTTTACAACCCCGTCCATGATCCGAACATTTAAAATAACCCCACGATAACTGTCATAGACAGAATCAAAAATCAACGCTTTTAACGGTGCTTCAAGATCACCTGTTGGCGCTGGAACTAAATCAACGATTTGTTCTAAAATGTCTTCGATCCCAATCCCTGCTTTGGCACTAGCTAAAACAGCATCACTAGCATCGATCCCGATCACATCTTCGATTTCTGTACGAACACGTTCTGGATCTGCTGCTGGTAAATCGATTTTATTGATAACTGGAATAATTTCCAAATCATTATCTAACGCTAAGTAAACATTCGCTAATGTTTGTGCTTCGATTCCTTGAGCCGCATCCACAACTAAAATCGCGCCCTCACAAGCTGCCAAACTTCTTGATACTTCGTAAGTAAAATCGACATGTCCTGGCGTGTCGATCAAATGAAAGATATAATCTTCGCCATCTTTTGCTGTATACGTTAATTCAACAGCATTCAGTTTGATCGTAATTCCACGTTCACGCTCTAAATCCATCGCATCGAGTAATTGATCTTGCATTTCGCGATCTGACACAGTTTCCGTTTTTTGTAAGATCCGGTCAGCGAGTGTTGATTTTCCGTGGTCAATATGAGCAATAATGGAAAAGTTACGAATCTTTTCTTGTCTTTGCTTCATTTCATTTATATTCATTAATAGTCCTCATTTCTTTTATAAAAAGCTGAATGAGCTTGTGATTTTGTTGAATCAAATCGTACTGGCTCATCGCTCCGATCATTTTCAATCAGCACTTCCCATTATAGCAAGATTTCCATCAGAATTAAAGAACTTTCCTATGTTTGTACATGGCTTTCATGAATCTATTTGATTTAGCAGAGAATCTCATAATCATTGCTCACAAATTTACTTTGCCCTTCTTTCAAGATAAAAAACTACGTATCTCTCTTCCTAATAGACCATGAGATAGAATAATAATGTGTTTTTATTGGATTAATTAAATTTATTCAAGCCAAGTTTCGGCGTCAGATATCCTTCTTCACCATTTCTTAGTAAGTAATACTCTATTTATTCTTACTTTTTTGATATACTGAGGGTAGAAAAAACAATTGGAGATGGAAAAATGGACCAAAAAGAGTTCAGAGATAATTTAGAATTAAAAGCGGTGGATGAAAAATATGTGGATCAGTTCAATGAATTATTGAGCTATGTCTTCCAGTTTACAGAAGCAGATTTAGAAGAAAGCGGCTATGAAAGTAAAAAAGAATTAATTAAATCAAAACAGCCGATTCTAGAGCAATCAAAAGTTTTTGGCTGGTTCCACGAGGATCAATTGATTTCCCAAATTGCTATTTATCCTTGTGAAGTAAACATTCACGGGACACTTTTCAAAATGGGTGGAGTCACCGGCGTTGGGACTTATCCTGAATACGCCAACCATGGCCTGATGCAAGACTTGATTCATCTTGCGCTTAAAAATATGCGGGCAGATAAACAATGGATTTCTTATCTTTACCCATATAGCATTCCCTATTACCGCAGAAAAGGTTGGGAAATCATGTCAGATAAGTTATCTTTCAAAATTCGTGATACTCAACTGCCTAAACAAATCAGCGTCCCTGGAATGGTAGAACGTGTAAGTGTAGATCATGAGGATGTTTTTACCGTTTACGCGAAATTTGCCCGTCAAAATCATGGTGCCTTGATCCGTAGTGAATTTAACTGGGAAGAATATTGGCGCTTTGAAAATGAAGACGAACGTACGGCAGCTATTTATTATGGGGCAAATCAAGAGCCTTTAGGTGTGCTATTTTACTGGGTAGCTGAAGATGTGTTTCATATTAAAGAAATGTTTTATATCAATCAAGAAGCACGTAATGCTTTATGGAACTTTATTTCTGCGCATTTTTCAATGGTTGATTGGGCTGAAGGTGATATCTACAAAAACGAACCGCTAGCCTTTTTACTAGACGATAGCCAAATTAAAGAAACGATCGAACCTTATTATATGGCTAGAATCGTTGATGTAAAAGAAATGTTGCTGGCTTATCCTTATGTTAGCACAGCGAAACCATTCCATTTTGTAGTGAGTGATCCTGTTGCGGAATGGAATAATGGTGTATTTAGTTTATTATGGGATGAAGATGACCAAGTTACTATAACGGATGAGCCACTAGGTCAACCAGTGCATATCGATATTCAGACATTGACTTGTTTATTGATGAATTACCGCCGCCCGACTTATCTACATCGTATCGAACGTTTAGAGACAGATAAGGAAACCTTGAATTCTTTAGAACGGATTTTACCTGATCAAGAAGCGTACTTTAGCGATTATTTTTGATTATATTACGAATGATTACTTAACAAAGGATGATTTTATGAATGACTTTCTTGTTATCCCAAACTTACTAGCTAAAACACCAAGCTTACAATTATCATTTGCAGAAATAGAAGCAAATATGTCCGATAAGCATATGTTGCCTGAACTAGCTAAAACTTATAGTGCTTGGTGGACAAAAAAAGAACATTCTTTTTCAAGTGCTTGGATTGCCTATGGTTATCAAGTGGATAAAGTCGATTTAGTTAATCAATTCGTCTTTTTCTCAAAAAAATAACAATACAAAACTAACTTAGAGGTGAAAAAATGAACATTTATTTTGCAGGACCGATGTTTGCCAAAGCAGACTTACTTTATAATGAATACTTAGTTAAGAAAATTCGTGATTTGGATGATTCGATCAACGTTTATTTACCACAAGAAAACGGTTCGATCAATGACAAAACAGCCTATGCAGATAGTAAAATGATTGCACTAGCGGATACTGAAAAAGTTCTTGAAAGTGATTTACTTGTCGCTGTTTTAGATGGCATTACGATCGATGCTGGTGTGGCTTCTGAAATTGGTGTGGCTTACGCTAAAAATATTCCGATGATCGGTCTATATACAGATACTCGTCAACAAGGAGCGGATAATCAAAAAAAATTAGCAGCGCTAGGTGATACTGCTGAAAATCAATTTCATTATCTAAACTTGTATACAGTTGGATTAGTGAAATTGAATGGGTCAGTTGTTAGTGATGAGCAAGCCTTTTTAGATTTAATCAAAGAAACATTAAACAAATAAGCATATCGGAGGCTTTTATATGAAGTTAGAATTTGAGGATAAACAAGAAAAAAGTGCCTTTTATTTTTTACTTGCGTTTGGTTTTATCACATTGATCGTCAATATTGTTAAAACATTTGTAGTTCAACCAACAGAACAATATGTGTTATTGACGTTTGAAATGATTGCAGGAATCGCTGTGATCTTCGTACCATTTATTTTTACAAAATTTACTGGCTTGGTTTTTCCAAAAATGGTCCGACTTTATTATTGGTTTTTCATTTGGATCGCTGTTTTTCTTGGAACGGGTTTACGTTTAATTATTATTGTGCCGTTTTGGGATAAAATTCTTCATGCCGTCAGTCCAATTTTATTAGTCGCTGTGGGTTATGCGATTATTGGGTATTGTTTACGCGAATCAGATTTTTCTAAAATCAGTCCTTGGTTATTTATCATTATGGGCTTTGCGTTTGCTGGATTATGCGGTGTTTTCTGGGAGTTCTGGGAATTCCTTTGTGATTCACTCGGTAATATGAATTTACAACGTTATATGACGGAAGCAGGTCAACCTTATGTCGGTCGTGAAGCCTTGATGGATACAATGGGTGATTTGTTTACAAATACGATTGGCGCGTTGATTTTAACAGTTTATAGTTTTACACAACGTCATAAACCAGAATATTTTAAAGCATATGCGTTTAGAAAAGTGGATAAATAAAGAAAGAGTGTGGGACAAAAGTAAAAAGCACTTTTGTCCCACACTCTAACTACGAATAAACGGTGGAGACAGAAGTAACCTCTTCGGAAATAAGCTGAAATTCACAAAAATTTGAAGAACAATTTTCGTGAATTCCCTCTTATTTCTCGAGGTTAAACACTTCTGTCCCATCCTCTTTTTTTATGCTATTCTACTTCCAACTCAACTGAAATATTTCCTCTTGTTGCTTTTGAATAAGGACATACTTCATGAGCTGCCTTCACTAATTCCTCTGCTGTTTCACGATCAACATCATCGATTTTTACAGATAAAACAACTCCAACTTGAAAACCAGATTGTTCATCACTGAATAGTGAAACTGTTGCTTTTACTGTGCTTTTTGATGTGATTTTTTGTTTTGCCATCACAAGTTCTAATGCACTGTTAAAACAAGAACTGTATGCAGCCGCAAATAGTTGTTCTGGATTTGTTTTATTTTCTTGATGTGGACCAGGAGAGGTTACTTGATAACTAAATGATTTATCTGGTGAAAAAACTTCTCCTTCTCTTCCGCCTGTGTTAATAATTGTTGTTGAATAGATTTTTTTCATGATTCATTCCTCCACTTCTTATTATCATAGCTATATCGTACAATTAAATTGTACACAACATTTATATAAATGTACATTAGTATGCTTCATAACCTTAAAAAAACTCCAAAAAGCTTAGGTACATCAGTCCCATTCTTTTTGAAGTTTAATTGTTACGTATTTCAATGGTTAATTCCACCAATTTGCTTGCTTAAAGAGTTGATTTGTTCAATCAAAGAAAAATAGTCTTTTTCATTAAAATCTAGCTGAGTCAAACAACCTTCTACTTGATTATAAATCTCTGTCTCCAGCTGAATCGCCTTTTCAGAAAGTGAAATAATCACGATACGTTCATCTTCTGGTAATCTATCTCGATTAACATATCCATTTTTTTCCATTCTTTTTAGCATGGGCGTCAGAGTTCCCGTATCCAACTCAAGTTTTTCTCCGATATCAGAAATCCGCTGATCTGAATACTCCCACAATACGAGTAAAACCAAATATTGCGGATAGGTTAAATGGAATGGTTTCAGTGCTTTAGCGTACATTCTATTGAATTGCTTTGAGGCAGTTTGTAAGGAAAAACACAATTGCTCTTCTAATCGTCTCTTTTTTTTATTCACTAGATCCCTCTTTTAACTTGTTACTATAATAGTTAGATTCTACACAATATCGATTTTAAAATCAATTTTTAACGCTTATAAAAAAATTGAGATAGTCTCCTAAAAGACTACCTCAATAAGATCTTATTCTTCTATCGGTTCATTTTCAAAAACTAATTGATCATTCAATAAACTGATCGTTACTTTTGTTTTTGGTAATATTCGTCCTGAAACAATTTCTTTTGCTAATGGTGTTTCTACTTCTTTAGTAATAAAACGTTTCAATGGACGTGCTCCGTAAGCTGGATCATAACCACTTTCAGCAATCCACGTTTTTGCTTCATCGGAAATCACTAATTCGATTTCTTGATGTTCTAAACGTTTAGCTAGTTGAGCAGTCATTTTTCCGATAATGCCTTTGACGTTATCTAAGCTTAATGGAGTGAACAAAATTGTATCGTCGATTCTATTTAAGAATTCTGGTTTGAAATTGCCTCGTAAAATTGTCATCACTTGTTCTTCTACTTCTTCTGGAATAGTTCCTTCGGGCGTCACGCCTTCTAGCAATAGTTGAGAACCAATGTTACTTGTCATGATCAAAACAGTATTTTTAAAATCAACTACTCGTCCCTTAGAGTCAGTTAAACGACCATCATCTAACACTTGGAGTAAAATGTTGAACACATCTGGATGCGCTTTTTCAATTTCGTCTAATAAAACGATCGTATATGGGTTACGGCGAACCGCTTCTGTCAATTGACCGCCTTCCTCATAGCCAATATAGCCTGGAGGTGCTCCGACTAAACGAGATACACTATGTTTTTCCATATACTCACTCATATCGATTCGAACCATGTGGTCTTCTGAATCGAATAAATCTTCTGCTAAAGCTTTCGCCAATTCTGTCTTACCAACACCTGTTGGTCCTAAGAATAGGAATGAACCTAATGGGCGATTTGGATCTTGCAAGCCAGCACGTGAACGAATCACTGCATCACTGACAGCGTCTACCGCTTCATCTTGACCAATGACACGTTTGTGAAGGGTTTCGTTCAATTTCATTAGTTTTTCCCGTTCACCTTCAACTAGTTTGGTTACAGGAATACCAGTTAAACGACCAACCACTTGCGCAATTTCATTTTCTGTCACAGCTTCTTGGACCATGCGGACATTGTCTTTCGCATTTTTTGCTTCAAGTTCTTTTAACTCTTCTTCTAATTGCGGAATCGTACCATGACGAAGAACTGCTGCTCGTTCTAAATCATAATTGTTTTCAGCATCTTCTAATTCATGTTTCGCCTTGTCGATTTCTCCACGTTTATTGCTGACAGCATTCACTTCTTCTTTTTCCGTTTCCCATTGCATCTTCATGGCATTGGCTTCTTCGCGAAGATCTGCTAATTCTTCTTGTAATGCATTCAAGCGTTTTTTGCTAGCATCATCCGATTCTTTTTTCAATGCTGCTTCTTCGATCTCTAATTGCATCAAACGACGTGTTACTTGATCAAGCTCTGTCGGCATTGAATTCATTTCAACACGAATCGTCGCACTCGCTTCGTCAACTAAATCGATGGCTTTATCCGGTAAGAAACGATCTGTGATGTAACGATCTGATAAAGTTGCAGCAGCGACTAAAGCATTATCATGGATGTTAACGCTGTGATGAATTTCAAAACGTTCTTTTAATCCACGTAAAATACTGATCGTATCTTCAACAGTCGGCTCTTTTACTAAAACTTTTTGGAAGCGACGTTCTAAAGCTTTATCTTTTTCCATATATTGGCGATATTCATCTAATGTTGTTGCACCAATTAAATGTAGTTCACCACGAGCCAACATGGGTTTTAATAAGTTGCCGGCATCCATGCTGCCTTCTGTTTTTCCTGCTCCAACGATATTGTGAATCTCATCAATAAATAGGATGATACGGCCTTCACTTTTCTTCACTTCTTTTAGAACTGCTTTTAGACGTTCTTCAAATTCACCACGGAATTTAGCTCCAGCGATCAATGCACCCATATCTAATGAAAAGATTGTTTTGTCTTTTAAGTTTTCAGGTACATCTTTACGAACGATTCGTTGTGCTAAACCTTCGACGATAGCTGTTTTACCCACACCTGGTTCACCGATTAGCACAGGATTATTTTTTGTTTTACGAGAAAGAATCCGAACTACATCACGAATTTCTTCATCACGCCCGATGATTGGATCTTGGTTCCCACTTTTTACTTGCTGAACTAAATCTACCCCATATTTTTCTAAAGCTTTGTATTGTTCTTCTTGATTTTGAGAAGTCACACGATCTCCCCCTCTCATGTCTTCGATATTTTTGCGTAATTCTTTTTCTGTGATTCCCTGACTTGTTAAATATTTTGTTAAACGATAATTTTTCAATTTCATTAGCGCCAAAATCACGATTTCAGTTGCTAAAAATTCATCTTGAAATGATTCTCTTAACTTATCTGCTTCAGCTAATAAGTTGAACAGATTTTGGCTCATACTTTGACCATATTGAATGTTGCTTCCTTGAATACTTGGATATTCATCGATTGCTTTATCAATTTCACGTTCAAAAGCTTCAACATCAACACCTGCATCTGTATAAAAATTACGACCAAAATGATTCGGCTGCAAAAAAATCTTCCATAAATGAGCAATATCGATTTCCTGATGATGACGAGTAACGGCTACCTGCTGCGCCTCTGCAATTGCCTCTTGTAATGTCGTTGTCATTTTCTCGATGTTCATAGAAATACCTCCTAAATTTAAAAGCATAGCGAGCTCGTCCAGCTTCGACTGAAAAACAGGAAATATGAATGAGGTGCTTTTTGCCTCAGACATAATTTATCTTTTTTCCGAGAAGCTAACCCGCGTAGCTAGATAATGTTAAAAGCGTAATGAGCCGCACAGTGTCGACGAAAAATAGGAAAATATGAGGGTGACGCTTTCTGTCACAATCAGATTTTATCTTTTTTCCGAGGTTCTAGCTCACAGCTCTCCACTATATAAATAGTATCCTTAATTTTTCAAAAAGACAGTAGGTCTTTTGTATCATTTTTTCAAGGACCAAAGTCTGATTAACTTTGACCTTATAAGATAATTATACTCATTTGGTCAGCAAAGGTCAAACAAAAACTACTTCTTTTTGACCAAAAACTTCTAACTATTTTCATGATACAACTTATATATTTTTTCGCAAATATTATTAACGCTTTAACAAAAAAACAGAAAGGAACATTCCCTAAAGAATATTCCTCTCCGCTTTTGTACAAGTGACTGATTGGCCAATGTATAGCACCAACATTTTTTATATTTTTTCAACTTTTATTACTGAGTTTCCAGCTACTTGAGGTGGAATCGACATAGTCATTGCAGGTAATCCAACCAAAGTAAATTGAACTTTGTCTCCTGTTTTCAAATCTGCCTCAGTGATTCCATCCACCAATTGTTCATTTGAAACGTTCAAGATAACACCATCATTCTTCATCATTCCAACTATTTCTTCAGGATCTTTCACAGATTCTACTTGGTTCAAAACCAAACGAGTTGATTGATCGACCGTCTCATTTTTTTTAGCATCTTCAGCTAAAATTGCTGTAAAAATCGATGTTTCTTTTTGTTTATTTTCATTGCTTGATGTCGTTTCATTGGTTTGATCTTTTTTGCTACTCATCGACGTTTCTGCACTTCCTTTTGACGACTCTTTTTTATTTTCAGTACAGGCTCCTAAAGAAATGACTGTAAAAATCGTTAATAACGTCATAGCGATTTTTTTCATAGATATGCCCTCCTCCAATTCGTATACTTCATTATAAGATATATAAACAAACCTAGTCCAATTATCACTATTTATAATGATGATCTAATGGATAATTTAAAAAACTGCCTAGTGATTAGACAGCTTAACCATTTCTTCGATCATTTCCAGACATAGTGATTTCTTTTGCTAAATAGCGAATACGTTCCATAATTCGGCGAGCTTTTAGCGGTTCTTGTTCCCCTCGTTGAGTCACAGATAAATGTTTTTCTAACTCTTTCATGTCAAGGTTTGACGAAAAGAACGTCACCAGTTGTTCTTGCATACGATATTGTAAAATCACGCTCAACACATCATCACGAATCCACGAGGTCATTGACTCAGCACCTAAATCATCGATCATCAATACTGGTGATTTTTTAACAGCATCTAGCTTTTCACCAACTAAATCTTTAGCAATTGCCTGCTTCATTTCAACAGTGAATGTCGGAAAATGAACAATCGTTGTCACAAATCCGCGTTCCGCCAAGTTATTAGCAATAGCTCCCAACAGGAAAGATTTACCAACACCGAAGGTTCCTTTCAGATAAAGTCCTTTATGGAATTCTTTTGGTTTTTGAGAGTATTCTTTAATAAATTTCATAGCACTGGCAAACGCCTCTTCACGTCCGTCAGAGCTTAAATCAAATTTATTTAAACGAGCTTCACGTACATCTTTTGGCATGTCCATTGCTTTGACACGTTTACGAATTTCATCCTCACGCTGTTTAGCGATCAAAGCTTCGGTCGGAACATAAGTGACGTCGATATAATGGAAGTTTAAAGCTAGTTTTGGTTCATAACCAGGTGCGATCATGTTTGGATCATTCAATTGGTATTTTCTTTTTTCTTGAACAAATTCATATAATTTTGAATAGCTTTTTCGGATGTCTTCATCTGTTAATCGATCACGATTATCTTCAATAAATTTTTGAACATCTGTGTCTTTCATAACAACTTCAACTAGTTCATTATATCGTTCGCTCATATCTCTTTTTTGAATGATTTTTGACATTTCTTTTCCTACATCTTCCATTATTAATCACCTTCTTCATTTAATAATTCCTGAAGTTCTCTTTCCAATTCAGCCTGTCTTTCTGGCGAAAGTTTCTTTTCTTCTATCGGATTATTCACCCAATCAGGCAACGTTTCTTGGCGGATCGGACGGTTATTTTGACCATAACGTTGTCTTGTTTGACTCTGTTCTTTACTTTTTTTGGCAATTTCTCGTACATGCTCAATTGCTTTTTCTGGTGAAAAAATGCCGCTTTGCGCCCATTCATTAGCTATTCGATTCACATAATCGGCTTTTAGAGTCGGTTGTTTTTGAATATTGTACACATAATTAACCAAAACATTGATTACGCTGTTTGGCAATCCTGACTTACTGACTAAGTATTTAACTAAAGAACGCTCTTGCGGTGTAGTATAACCGCCTCGTTCATTTTTCAACGCTTCTAAATAATTTAACGGAAAATTTTTCTCACTATCCATGATCATTTGAATATCTTGGGTCGAAAAACCATTCATTTTTAATGAATTATAGCGATAGGTTTGCTGATCCTCAGAAGACAGCTCCACTTCATTATTTTGTTGAACATCACTTTGTTTTTGTTTTTTATCAGGATCGTATGTTCTATAGACTGTTCGTTCAAAGTCTTTGACATCGATCTTGCTCGTATAATAATCAAAAGACTTTGAGCAAAAATCAATCATATCAAGCTCAGTGATTCCAAATAAATTATGAAAAACAAATACTTCTTCTTTAAATCCATCACTATTCTCTGGAAGTTTGATTCCCAATTTCTCTATTCCTTGAACAAAGTACGACCAATCGAAACTTTCATTGACTGCACTCAACTTTTGCGCAGGTCGTGGTTCTTGGAAAGATTGTTCCATTTGGCTTAACTGTTTACTTTGAGAAACAACTTGCTCTTCTTTGAATAAATAAGCATCTTTAAATCCAACCGAAACTTCTTCAAAACCTGTTAAATTTAAAAATTTCGGTCTAAAATGATCAAATAGTTTATCTAACTTCCTTTGCCCGACACTATTCAACAATGTCAATGACAATACTTCATCTTTAAAAAAACGTTCAGCTGTTTCAGGATGATTCAACCGATATAAGAAATGCACACCTAGCTCAGAATCATTTTTTGCAAAGGTAGATAATAAACCAATACCCTCTAATTTCTTTCGAGCCGCTTCGATTTGTTTCGTACTCATATCCATCATTGTAATTAAATCAGCATGAAAAAGTGACTCGCTAACACCAGACCCTTCAACTTCTGATAAAAGTGTTAAGTACAGACTAAACGCTTGTGCACCAATAATCGGCTGATATAAATGCGTCAATATCGCTTGTTCTTGATCAGATAAGGGGTAAGCTATTGCCGCTTGAAAAATACTTTTAGGATGGACTTCTCTCCAATTGTCTCTCAAGGAAAGACCTCCTTATTCATTGGTTGTATCATTGTTTGGTGATTTTGCTTTATCTACGATTCCTTGAAGTTCTTTTAAGAACACACTCATATCTTTAAACTGACGGTAGACACTAGCAAATCGAATATAAGCAATTTCATCCAAATTAACTAAATCTTCCATCACATATTCTCCAACTAAGGTTGTCGAAACTTCATTTTCACCTAGACTACGGACACGATTTTCGACATTATCGACGATTTGTTCCATTTGTTCCATAGAAACTGGGCGTTTTTCAGCAGAGCGGATCAAGCCGCGTAAAACTTTCTCTCTATTAAATTCTTCTCGGTCACCATTTTTCTTGATAACAAGTAAAGGTGCCGCTTCGATCCGTTCAAAAGTGGTAAAACGGTAATTGCAATTTTCACATTCTCTACGACGACGAATCGCGCGACCATCATCCGCTTGACGGCTGTCGATTACACGAGAATTATTATGATGACATCTTGGACAACGCATAGTGTTCACCTCGTTTTATCTTCTATTATCTATTTTTTAGTTTACTACCTATTATTATAACATGAAATGCCTAAGAAACCATCCATCTGAGATGACTTCCTAAAGAATTTATTTAGCATTTAATTCGATAAACTAGACTAGTTAGAAAGATATAAATAATAAAAAGAGGAAAGATACACACGCATCTTCCCTCTTTGGATTTTAACGAGTTGACCAACCTGTTTTAAAGATCGTCAACAAGGAATAAAATCGAATTCCTAATAATAAAACAGAATAAACAAACGAATAGACAAACGTGATTAAATAATTTTTTAAACTTCTCTTCGTATAAAAAATGTTTGATAAATACCCCACTAAGATAAAATAGACCACCGCTACAGAAGTTACTTCAACACCTAGACCAAGCTTGTGTTGCCAAATTAACGTGATAGTCACTATAAAATTATATAACCACAAATACGTCTCTAGTACTTGCCAAACCATAGAAAGCGGTCGGATAAAGCAATATCTAAACGAAAATAAGGTCATGATCAATGCTGATTTTGTCCAGCGAACTTGTTGCTTAAAAAATTTTCTTAGTGTGTTCGGTACATCTGTATAACAAACGGCCGTTGATTGATACACCGTTTTATACCGTCGTTCTAAGGAAATGTCTGTTAATAAACGATCATCTCCTGCAGAACACGGAATTCCCAAAAAGGTTTCTTTTCTAAAGGTTCTCATATTTCGTTTTACAAAATTAGCACGATGCATGCTTAAAGCACCCGAGCAAACAATTACATTTCCTGTTTTAGATTGTGATGCTCGGCCAATTTGGAATGAATTTGAATATATGATATCTTGCAATCTAGTCCAAAAATTATCAGTTAGATTTCGAACTTCGATTTTTCCGACAACAGACCCAACTTTTGCGTTGCTAAATGGCCGAACCATTTCCTCTAACGTATTTTCAGTAATCTCTCCATCTGAATCAACCAAAAGAAACAAATCACCTGTCGCTTGTATAAAACCAACTTCCTGTGCTTTCTTTTTTCCGCTATTTTTGTCTAAACGTAAGCTAGTCAACTTAACATTTTCATTGGCTAAATGAACCCCTTCCAGCTCATCTATTTTCAGATTTTTAACAGCTAAAAAGGCTTCCTCGCTATCACTGCCATCGTCAATAAAGATAATTTCGTGAATTGGATATGTTTGTTTCAACAAGGTCATAACTGCCTTTACAACGGACTGTTCATCTTCATTAAAACTAGGAATAATAACTGAAACTTTAAACTTTTTCACCTGTCTTATACAGGGAGTATACATTAAAGCTAAACTTAATTTTGTCACTAAATAAACAAAATTGACAGAATACAAAACCATTACTAACTGATAGTTACTGTTAGATGTGTTTATTCTCAGTAAATAAATTAAATAGAGGAAAAACAAAAACAACAAGATGTAAATTAGCTTTTCTCCATAAATTTTTAATCTAATCATCTTTATACCAAAGTCAAATCATAAAATAATTGACTATTTTGGACAAGTTCCTTCTTATTCTTCTCGTAAATATTATGACCAACTGCATAAATGACTAAATCAAAATCTTTCAACTGACAATAATCCCCTTCTAAACTCATTACACTATTTTCGGTTAACGTGACATTCGATACAATCACATCATCAAAACTGATAACATTCATATTCAGATCTTCTAATTTTTTTATCAAAGAAATAACTGAAGACATTCTAGTGTCCGCAACATTTTTCTTATACGTTATCCCTAAAATCGCAATGTTCATTTCGTCTAGACTTTTATCACTCTTTTTTTCGGCATAAGCAATAATTTTATTTAAATAATAGTCTAGCATTGAATCATTGATTTCTCCTGCTGCTTGAATCAACGGTGTTTCTATTCCTCGGGATTCCATTAGCCAAGTTAAGTAGTAAGGATCAACTGGGATACAGTGACCACCAATACCTAGATTAGGCGTGAATTTCATAAAGCCAAAAGGTTTCGTATCCGCTGCTTTAAGTACTTCTTTTACTTCAATAGATAGATTATCCGAAATTTTTTGCAGTTCATCCGCTAACGCAATATTGACTAAGCGAAATGTATTTTCGTATATTTTAGCTAATTCTGCAGTTTTCAAGTTAGACGCTGGATAGACATGGGAACCAAAAAAATCACAGGCTTTAGTTAAACAATTGTCTGAGTATCCTCCAACGATTCTCGGAATTTTTGCACTGAAAGATTTTTCATTACCTGGATCGATCCTTTCTGGTGAATAAGCGATATATAAATCGCTCCCAACCTGATAACCTAGTTTTGAAAAGACCTCAACAAGATACTCCTCTGTCGTTCCAGGATAAGTAGTACTTTCCAGCACGATCAATGATCCATTTTTTACTTTTTCTTTAATCAAGTCAACAGCAGCTTTAATGTAATCTAAATTCGGCACTTTGTTTTTATCGATTGGTGTTGGAACATCAATAATATATACATCTTTCCCTTCAATCATTTGCTCATCTGAAGTAAATAAAACGCCATTTTCCAATAATTTTTCAATTGTTTTGTCTTCCACAGTATCAATGTAACTAACTCCTTGATTTAATAGATTGATTTTCTTTTCATCAATATCAAATCCAACAACTTTATGGCCTCTCTCCATATGATTAATCACACTCGGTAAACCAACATAACCTAAACCAATTACAACAACACATTTTTCCATTTTCATCGCCATCTTTCGTTATCCTTTGTGACCAAAAGATAACACAAAGATATGTTTGTGTCCATGTCTCTCTAAATAATATTGTTATTTTAAAATAAACATATAAATTAAAAATGATATAAAAACAAAAAAGTAAAACAGCTGAAATAAACAAAAAAGGCGAATATCCGTTCAGATAATCGCCTTATATATACTATTAAATTTTAATCACTGAAATTATAACGAAACAAACATAAATAATATTAGTTATTTATATAAAAAATATTTTTAAAAACCCATTTTTTCACTATTTTCTCTGTCTCTTGGAAGTTTCCTTGATTATCAAACACGATGTCTGCTATTTTTTTCTTTCCCTCAATTGGCATTTGACTTTCAATTCGATCCAAAGCTTCTCTTTCGTCCAGATGATCACGTTTCATTAAACGAAGTAACTGGACTTTCTCTGGAATATAAACAACTGCTACTTGATCAACAAATTTGTCATAACCACCTTCATAAAGTAACGGTATATCCACTATCACTAAAGGTGCGTTATCTTTTTCATCTTCAATTTCTTTTAAAATCGCTTTTTTTATAAATGGAGATAATATTTTATTGAGTAATTGTCTCTTCTCCTTATTTGAGAAAATAAGTTGTCCTAATTGTTTTCTATTCAACGAACCATCCACATTTAAAATATCCGATCCAAAAGCTGAAACGATTTCGGCCAAGCCTGGAGTGCCAGGTTCAACGACTTCTCTAGCAATGATATCTGCGTCAACAATTGGAAATCCTAAACTTTTAAATACAGCGACAACAGTACTTTTCCCTGTAGCAATCCCTCCAGTTAAACCTAATACCATTCCCATGAATCAATTCCTCGCTTTCAAGGTTTGACACTTAGGACAAAAATGAGTACCACGCTGAGCCACTTTGATTTTCTTGATCGGTGTAGCACATCGAGGACAAGGTTTTTCTGTTTGCCCATAGACATTTAGCGAAATTTGGAAAGTTCCTGCCTCTCCTAAAGCATTTAGATAACTGCGAATCGTTGTTCCGCCAGCTTCAACGGCACGTCCTAAGACGTCAATAATGGCATAATATAGCGCTTCGACTTCCTTAGGTTTTAAAGTATCTGCTGGCTGTTCTGGATGAATTTTGGCTTCCCATAACGCCTCATCTACATAAATATTGCCTAAACCTGTTACTAAACGTTGATCTAATAACAAGGGTTTGATTGCTTTATGATGCTTTTTTAGTCCGTTACGAAATTCAGGTAATTTAAATTCAGAAGGAAGCGGTTCTGGTCCTAACGCTAAAATTCCTTTATATTTTCGCCCTTGATCTTTTTCTACTAAAACCATTCGACCAAATTTACGAACATCAAGATAGCGCAGTTCACTTCCGTCAGTAAACGTAAAAATGACATGTGTATGTTTGGTTCTCTCATCTTCTGGATCATGGGTTTCATACTTGCCTTCCATTCTTAAATGGGAAATCATATCATAATCAGTCAATTTAAAAATCAAAAATTTTCCACGTCGTTCCATTTTTTCAATGGTTTGACCAACTAACTGCAGAGCAAAAATTTCTGTTTCTGGTGCTTCAATGATTCTAGGCCATAAGACCTCAACTTCTTCGATCGTTTTTCCGACAACTAATTTTTCTAAGCCTTTTCTGACTGTTTCTACTTCTGGTAATTCAGGCAACTTTTTCACTCCTTCGCTAAAAAAATTGATTAAATGAGGTTGGAATATAACTCTACGAGTCACAGCCCAACCTCACTATTTAAATCAGTCTCTTTCGAATATTTGTCTAACTATTTTGCTTCATACCATGTTTTGCCCCAACTACTATCAGTAATCAATGGCACATGTAAAGCAACAGCATTTTCCATAACATCTTTAACTAACGCATTCAGTTTGTCTAATTCCGATTCTGGCGCTTCAAAAACAAGTTCATCGTGAACTTGAAGCAACATTGTTGCCTGCATATTCTCGTCTTTCAAGCGTTGAGCCATATTGATCATCGCAATTTTCAAAATATCTGCAGCACTTCCCTGGATCGGCGTATTAATCGCCGTCCGCTCTGCAAATGATCGTAAATTGAAATTGCGTGAATTGATATCTGGTAAATAGCGACGGCGGTTATAAAGCGTTTCAACAAATCCTTTGTCCTTCGCGTCACGTACGATATCTTCCATATATTTTTTAACACCTGGATATTTTTCAAAGTAAGTATCAATATATTCTTGAGCCTGTTTTCTCGTGATTCCAAGGTTCTGAGACAACCCATAATCGCTGATTCCATAAACAATCCCAAAGTTTACAGCTTTTGCTTGACGACGCATATTAGGTGTAACATCTTCTGGTTTTTCAATGCCAAATACACGCATAGCCGTACTTGAGTGAATATCCTGCCCTTCGATAAAAGCTTCTTTTAAATGCTGATCATCTGAAATGTGAGCAAGTACACGCAATTCAATTTGAGAATAATCTGATGAAAAAATCATCCAATCCTTTTCTCTAGGCACAAAAGCTTGTCGTATTTTCCGTCCTTCATCTAAACGAATCGGAATATTTTGCAAGTTAGGATCAACTGAGCTTAAACGACCTGTTTGTGTCAACGTTTGAACATAGCGCGTATGGATTTTATCATCTGGCTGAATGACTTTTAATAAGCCTTCAACATAGGTTGATTGAATCTTGGCGATTTGACGGTACACTAAAATATCTTCCACAATCGGTGCTTGTTCTTTCAATTGCTCTAATACATCTACTGCCGTTGAGTAACCTGTCTTCGTTTTTTTAACAACAGGCAAGCCCATTTTCTCAAATAAAATCACACCTAATTGTTTTGGTGAATTTAAATTGAACTCTTCTCCAGCTTCTGCGTATATTTTTTGTTCAATGTCACGCAGACGATCTGAAAATTCGATGCGCATTTCTTTCAAGCGATTGGCATCTACACGAATTCCAGTAATTTCCATGTCTCCTAAGATTTTAGAAAGAGGCAGTTCCATTTTATAAAATAGATCAGCTTGGTTCTTTTCGGCTAATTCTGTATCTAATTTTTCAGAAAGAAAATGAATCGCATTGATTTTCCGAGCCAAGTGACTGAAAAATGCTTCATCATCTTCTGGCAATCCTTTTTTGGCCCCTTTACCATAAACAGTCTCATCAGAGTGGATATCTGTGTAGCCATAATGTTGTGCTACGCCTTCAATATCTGCATTATTATCATTGGTATCTAATAAGTATGCTGCTAATAATACATCGAAAGTAATTCCTTGAGTTTTCCCAACATAACGATTAAGCGAGACATAGGTACGTTTCGCATCATAAACTGTTTTCTTATATTTATCTGACATCAGCCAGTCAATAAAAGGTTTGCTTTCAAATAGTTCCAAACTATTAGTCGCATAAATTTTTTTCTTTGTTCCCCATGCAACGCCTACAATTGGAGATGTATGGTAATTATCTTCCAACATTTCAACATACAAGGCCATATCATCCGTAAACATCTCTTTTGTAAAGGTATCTACAACATCAAAATGAACATCTTCAAGTTCAGCTGTTTCTTCTTCAACATTTAATTTGCTCAGCATTTGCTTGAATTCCATTTCTTTATAGAAAGGGATTAATTTTTCTAAGTCTTTTCCTTCATATTTTAGTTCATCGATATTGATTTCAACTGGAGAATCAACATTGATCGTTGCTAAACGTTTAGACATAAACGCTTGTTCTTTATCGTTGATCAGGTTCTCTTTCATCTTGCTCTGCTTCATTTTGTCGATGTTTTCATAAACACCTTCAACAGAACCATATTCTTTCAACAACTTAATGGCAGTCTTTTCGCCAATTTTAGTTACACCTGGAATATTATCTGATGTATCTCCGGCTAGGCCTTTCATATCAATGATTTGATTTGGTGTTAATCCATCATATTTTTCAGCCACATGTTCTGGTGTATATGATTCTAGATCACTAACACCTTTGATCGTAATATCGACTTTTACTGACTCAGTTGCTAATTGCGTCAAATCTCGATCTCCAGACAACACAACAACATCAAATTGGTCTTTAGGAACTTTAGTCGCAAGTGTTCCAATGATATCATCTGCTTCATAATTATCTAATTCATAATACTTTACACCTAAACCAGTTAACAATTCACGAATATAAGGCATCTGTTCTTTGAATTCGCCAGGTGTTTTTGAACGTCCTGCTTTGTACTCTGGATAAAATTCAGTTCTGAAGGTGGTCTTGCCAGCATCAAAAGCCACTAAAACATGGGTTGGATTTTCCTTTGTCATGATATTTTCAAACATGTTGTTAAACGCGTAAACTGCATTCGTATGCAACCCATTTTTATTTTTAAAGCGCTCTAAAGAATTGTGCAAAGCAAAAAATGCTCGGAATGCCACACTATTCCCATCAACTAATAATAACTTATTTTTTGTCATTCTTTTTTCTCCTCATCTTCCGCAAACTGGTTTCCTATCCATTTTAACAAAAATCCGCAAACTTTGCAGTAGGAAGGAACTAAAGTTCGTAAAAATACGTTTTTAACCAAAAGAAAACCCGCTCTGCACACTCAGAGCGGGTTCATTAGGAGTTCACACAAATGAAATTAATATGTTGTAGCTTTTGTCTTTTTTCTATATCTTTATAGTACAACGGAATTGTGAATATTTTATGAATGAAAAATTTCTAAAATGTAACTTTTTTTACTCAAACATATTAATGTGCAATGAACTAAATGTCTTATTAGTGCGATTGATTAGTAAATTAAGGTAAGATATTACCTGCTGCACGATAAATTTCATACCATTCTTCTCTACTCAATACAATATCAGCTGCTTTAGAGATTTCTTTGATTCGATTGATATTCATTGTTCCTGCAATTACTTGCATATTCGCTGGATGTCTTAAAATCCATGCAGTCGCTAATCCTGTTGATGTGCAGTTATGGCTTTCTGCTATTCTATCCAGAGTTTCATTTAATTCAGGGAATTTTTCGTTACCCACAAAAACACCTTCAAAAAAGCCATATTGGTAAGGCGACCACGCTTGGATCGTCATTTGGTTCAAGCGTGAATAATCCAAAATGCTGCCATCATGATCAATGCTTGCTTCATCTGTCATATTCACATGAATGCCTTGATCAATCATTCCAGTATGCTTGATACCAAATTGCAATTGATTTGCTACTAGAGGCTGTTTGATTGTTTTTTTCAATAACTCGATTTGCATTGGTTTTTGATTACTAACGCCGAAATATTTCACTTTTCCTTGTGCTTTCAGTTGATCAAAAGCTGCCGCTACTTCTTCTGGTTCAACTAATGTATCTGGTCGATGAAGCAAGAGCGCATCTACATAATCGACACCTAATCGTTTTAAACTTCCTTCAACAGATGATACGATATGCTCTTTTGAAAAATCAAACATTCCTTTACGAATCCCACATTTTGTCTGGATGATAATATCTTCTCTTTTGATTGATGTTTCTTTTAATGCTTTACCGAAGATTGTTTCACACTCGCCACCGCCATAAATATCTGCATGATCAAAAAAATCAATTCCGTGATCATAGGCTGTTTCAATAACTTTTGCAGGATTCTCAGCCCCATTCATTCTCATACATCCAAGAATAACAGATGCTGCTTGTAGATCACTTGTTCCAAATTGAATCTTCTTCAATAAAAAAACCTCCCAAAATTGTATTCACTATTTTATTTTAACACATTTAAATGAAAGGGCTTCATTATCTGATTCTTTTTAATATTTTCTCAATCTTGAAGAATATTTTGTCAGAAAAATTGGGCTCAATAAGCAAAACGGGTTGGGTATACTTTTGATCTAACGCTTGATGAACGACTGTAGTAATAATCACATCCGCATATAAAATAGAGTTTGTTGTTCGAGCATAAATAACAGCTAGATTAAACCTGTTGTCAAAAAAATGGGCTATTCTTTCGCCAAGTTCTCTTTCTTTTTCAAGTGAAAAGTCTGTCATTAAACAAATAAAGATTTTTTTCTCATTATATGTTGGTGAAATAAGCGTACTTAAAATCATAAAATAGCGATATAAAATGGCATCTTTTGGTATTCGTCGATAGTTTACTCTTTCTTTGCTTAATGCAGCTATACAGTCATCGAGTTTACCCATAAAACCTGGAAAATTATCTTGCAAAATTGTAACAGCTTGGTTTCGCTCAAATGAAAAATCCGAAATCAATTCATAGTACAAATGAAATCCTAAAAACGCTACAACAGTTTCTTTTGAATGACTGATTTTCTTCTCCCAAAATACTTGCCTTAATTTAGTTGTCGTCACCAAGGTGCTCGTATAACAAGTCGTTTTCTTTATAAAATGCTCCTCGATAAGATAGGCTTGCATACTTGAACCAAAATATGGCAAAAAACGTGCCTGAATCATTAAATAGAGATAGGATAATTCCTCTAAATTTAGAGCGTTTCCACAGATACCAACAGTGTCAATAAACTTAGAAAAAATAGCACTATTTTTGATATATTGCGTCCACTCCGTCTTTATCCTCATTTTTTCACCTCTTTGATGCCGCCAAATAGCTATTTGTATGATCCTAAAAATGGACTCTTTTTGTAATTCATTAATTTGCATTTGAAAAAAAAGAATTAGTTTATTCGTAAGTTCTTGACCAGTCTCCTTTTCTTGCAATAAAAAGTCATTTTCCGTTCCTTGATACACAAACCAATAAAAATGTAGGATTAATTCGCGAATCTGCTCTTCCTCACCATCCAATTGATATGTTGCACGTGTTAGACAAATATCGAATTTTTTTAAATATTCATTGATCCTTTTTAATCGTCGTCTTAAACTAGATTCACTAATCAACAAATCATCAGCCAGTTCTTTTGTCTCAAGTTTTCCTTCTTCAATAATTTTTTTCAGAAAAATCACTTCAGGTAAATCTCTTAAATACTGGACTAGAAAAAGTTCCAAATATAAATCGTTGGTCCTTTTTAAGTAGAATTGATTGCTAGGGCGACTGCAAATCATTATCCGATCATCTAACTGATAGTCCTCAAACAGTTTTTGCAATTTTTTCATATACCTTAAAATCGTTTTTGGATTTATTCCTAATTCACTTGAAAGTTTCTTTAATGACATATTGTTGTCAGCTGATTTCAACAATTTAAAAAGTTCAAGCAATCGACTTGATTCAAAATCAAAAAGTTCTTTATATTCCATAGTAAACCTCCACTTTAAAAAATGAACACTCATTATATCAGTCAATTTTTAGCATGTTACTTAAAAATAGATATAAAAAAAAGTAATGACTATGCATAAAAAAGATACGCCATATTCATTACTTTTCGTTTTTTTAATTGTGGATGCGTAATGTCATAGCATTGGCTGCAACGATTACAGTACTCAAAGACATCAGAATTGCTCCAAAAGCTGGATTTAGTAAAATTCCCCACGGAGCTAAAACACCTGCTGCAAGCGGGATTGCAATGATATTATAGCCCGCTCCCCACCAAAGATTTTGAATCATTTTGCGTCGTGTTTGTTTAGATAAATCTAGGAATCGTAAAATATCTTTTGGATCGCTATCCGTTAGAACGACATCCGCTGAATCAATAGCAACGTCCGTGCCAGCACCAATCGCAACACCGATCGTTGCTCTGACTAAACTAGGTGCATCATTTATTCCATCGCCAACCATCATAACTTTTTTGCCTTCAGCGATATAGGATTGAACGATATTTTCTTTATCTTCCGGTAATAACTCTCCATGAAATTCATTAATTCCTAAATAATGTGCGACTGATTCTGCCGCTACTTTATTATCACCCGTCAACATTACAGGGGTGATGTCTTGTTTTTTTAAATCAATAATAAATTGTTTCGCTTCTGGCTTCACTATATCACCTAAAGCAATCATAGCAACTAGCTCATTATTAACGATTAAATAACTCAAAGTGTTCCCTTGTTCTTCGTATCTTTCTTTTATCGACGGATCAAATGTAAAGTTTAAATTCGTCACTTCTTTCTCATTGACGATCTTAACCGTTTCTCCATTGACTTTCCCAATGAGCCCGATACCTGAAATACTTTGTAGATTTTCTACTTTATATGGAGAAATATGTTTCTCTTTTAAATAAGTCATAATACCAATTGCTAAAGGATGATTGGCATTGTTTTCCAAGGCACCAATAACTTTTAATGCCTCATCTATCGTTTTGCTGGAGGTAAGCATTTCAATTCCTGTTACTGTAAACTTCCCTTCAGTCAGTGTCCCTGTTTTGTCCAGCATAACAAATTGAATATCGTTCCCTTCTTCCAAGGCATTACGATTTTTCAGTAATAAGCCATGCTTGGCCGCAATTGAAGTAGAACGAGCGACTACTAAAGGAATTGCCAAACCTAATGCATGAGGACAAGCAATAATAAAGACTGTGACCATTCGTTCAAATGCACTGCTCAAGTCTTTCGTTATGATCAACCAAACAATAAACGCTAACAGTCCTGCACCAAGCGCCACATAAAATAACCATTTCGCAACTCGATCAGACATTGATTCCAATGATGATTTTTCAGACTGCGCTTTTTTGACCATGTCCATGACTTTTGATAAATAGCCTGTTTCTCCTGTGCCGGTTACTGTTATTTCAATTGTTCCACTGCCATTGACCGAACCGCCAATCACTTTATCATGCTCATTTTTAGTAATCGCTTTTGATTCACCTGTAACCATCGATTCATCCACTGAAGTCGTCCCTTTAAGAATCACACCATCAGCAGGAATCTTATCACCTGCACGAACGATTAAATGATCATTCTGTTTCACTTGCTGTAAAGGTACCTCTTCTTCACTACCATCTTTGCTCAATCTTTTGACTTTATCTGGTAAAAGCTCAGCCATTTTTTGCAAAGCATCACTTGCATTCGAGATGGCATTCATTTCAATCCAATGTCCTAACAACATAATAACGATCAATGTTGCTAGCTCCCAGAAAAAATCCATTACATGATTTTGCGGCATCCATTTATTCATGATAAATGCATACACACTATAAAAAAATGAGACTGAAATACCCAAGGCTATCAAGGTCATCATCGCTGGTTGTTTTTTGGCAAGCTCCGTCTTAGCTCCTTTTAAAAAAGGTTCTCCACCATAAAAGAATAAAATAGAAGCTAAAATCAATACCAACCAATCCGAGCCTGGAAAAGTAAATTGAAATGGTAAATCAACGCCCATCATAGGTGAAAGAAAAATAATTGGTACCGCTAGAACAAGAGAAAACCAAAATTTTTGTTTAAAATTTCCCATATGCATGGAATGATCCATACCAGACATTTGTTTGTGATCATGACCAGCCATTGGATCATGCCCGTTATTGCCTGCTTTGAGTGATGGATATTCTGGTTTTTCTTCATCTTTATTCATTCAAATTCCTTCTTTCTTTATTTAGTATTCATTTGTCTACTAATTATTTTTGAACGATTCATACAGAAGAAATGACTACCACGTCAAAAGCATAGCACAACATATCTTTAGGCAAAAATAAAATCTCTTTTTTCACACAAATAAACAATTTATGCGTATCTTAATAACAAGGAGCTACTTCAATGCCATGTATAACTTTTTAATATCCAAAGCACATACGCTTTTTTTTCTTTGATTTTTTTATACTTTCTAATACAAGAATCTCTCAAATATCTACGCATATTTTTCTCAGATTCTTGTTTTATTTCAACATACATTTGTTTAATTGCTTTACGATTTGCTTTATATTTTTTTCGATTACCACCTGTAAATCCATAAAAAATATCGATACCTTCGGACTTTTTAGTCACAGGTGAATGGAGAAACAATTCATTTTGAGCTTTTTTTAATTTTTTCAGCAAGCCTTCTGTTACATCTTTGTCAAAATTTTGTTTGATAATTAATTTACAGAGGCGTGTATATTCAATTTTAGCAACATGATTATATACATGACTAGCATAATCCAACCCCTTATATAAGATATTTGCACTAAAAGACATATTCACTAATAGTTTGTACTGATGAACACAGCTCTCCTCATTTTTTTGTTTGTTCTCTTGGTAGGGAATCTCTTTGTTCAACTTTTCCAAAAATTGGTATAAAAGCTGGTTTTTTTGCTCCTCAACTCTAGCTATTTTTTTCATCTGATGCACTCCTTCTTAATAATGAATGTTTTTCGGTATTTCTAAATTACAACAACAACCACTGACAAAATCAAATTATACATAACTTATATTTCAATATTTTTTAAAAATATAAAAGTGGAAACCAAATTCATGATTATTGTCCCAAAACAAACTGACTTTTTGTTTCAAAAGATCCAAACTAATCAATTGAATATATTTCGGTATAAAAACTATATCATTCAAAAGAAGATAATACAAGAATAAAATGAAAAAAAAACGGTACACGATTTGTCAGAAAAATGATATAGTAGAAGAAAGAGTTTTTAGGAGGTAATATTTTGGAAATAGATTTAATCTCAGCTGGAAAAAGAATTAAAGAAATCAGGCTGCAGCACAAATATTCAATGGCACTTTTTTCAAAACTAGTTGGTAATTCCAGTGCCAGTACAGTAAATAATTGGGAAAAAGGAAATAACCTACCCAAGCCAGACCGCTTAGAAAAACTCGCTATTCTGGGCAATACAACTGCTGATTGGATTCGTTATGGAGAATTTGAAGAATATGTTGCACGCTTATTATCTGAGGCAAACTTAAGAAAAAACCTTACTGATGATCAGTTTCAACAATTACTTCAAGAGCTAAAAAAACGTAAGTTCACCTACACTCAAGATTTAAACATCTTGACTACAGCAAATGAGTTATTTCCTGATTTATTTGAAACAAGTTATCAAATGGCACTAACTAATGAAAACAACGTACTTATTTCCGAAGACTCAACAACTTACAGAATCGAACAAAATGACCGTTACAGAACTGATTTTCTTCCCATGATCGAAGAATTATTATATGAATCTAATGAAAAGGAAACTCATGCTACTGTATTATTTCAAACATTTGATTTACTAAAACGTACCGAAAAAAATCAACATTTTCCATCGCTCCCACCAATTTTTGCGATACTCTCAGAAATCGTAACGAACGATATTTCGTATAAAAATAGAGCCGCTTCAAAAGTAGTCGAATATACTGATTTGATTAAACAACCTAATAAAGGAAAACCGTTACCGAAAAAAGTTGTAAAGGAACAATATGCCCAAGCTAAAAATAACTTGATCCGTTTACTAGACGACTTTTATTCAGAATATAATAAAGAGTAACAATTTTTTAGTAGAAAAATTGTTCTAGTCATTGTTACAAATATAGTTTCTTATTAATAGTAAGTTTCATATATTACAATTAGATGAATCCTTTATTGCCAGATTTTAAAATTCAGCATTTTCTATTACTATTACGTTTATGACAGGATTATTCTTTGAGGACTATGGTATACTTTATCTTGTGTTATTAACAGGTAAAAACGGTGATTTTCACCATAAATCATCGATCATTAAAAATGATTAATAAAAAGCGAGGAACATCACTTGAAGAAAAAACTACTAATCACACTTTCATTTATTTTATTGGTACATGCAGCACCCATCAGCGTATCTGCAGAAAATATCGATCAAAAAATAGACAATCAAACAAAGAAAATAGACGAAATCGTAAAAAATGAAAAAGACGCTAAAGATTATCTAGCAACTTTAGAAACTCAAATCACAACAATAGAAACAGAGTACCAAACTGTACTTTCTGAAAAACAAAAACATGAAAAAGAAATGAATCAACTAAATACCGACATTTCTAATTTAGAAACTAAAATCAAAAAAAGAAATGAGCAACTACAAGCGCAAGCTAGAGTTACTCAAACAAATCATGAACAAGAATCAATGTTTGCGGTTTTATTAAGTGCTGAATCAATTTCTGATGCTATTACAAAAGCTTTAGCCGTTAATACTCTCGTTACTGCAAATAATGATATTTTAACTGCTCAAAAAGATGACAAAAAAGAACTCGATAAATTAAAAGTTTCCTTAACAGAAACACTAAAAACACTTGAAAAGAAAACTGAAGAGCTTGAAGAAAAAGAAGCCGCTTTAGCAGAAGCAAAACTTGAGCAAAATGTTAAAATCAACGAAATCGCTGCTACTCTTGCAACTGAAAAAGCTGAAAAAGACAAATTTGTAAAACAAAAAGAAGAAGCTGAAAAAAGAAAAGAAGCGCAATTAAAGGCAATTGCTGAAGAAAAGAAAAAAGCAGCTGAAGCAAAAGCATTAGCTGAAAAACAAGCGCAAGAACAGGCGGCAAAAGTAAAAGAAACTGAAACAGCCTCTACTTCTAGTAAAACAACAGAAAAAGAACAAACAACAACTGTTCCTGACACAAATAATGATGAAAATACGCAACAAACACCTACTCCTCCAGTTTCTTCTGGTGGCTGGTCTGCACCAGTTGCAGGAATGAACATCACAAGTGGATTCGGCGGCCGCGAAGATCCTACTGGTATTTCTGGTTCGTTCCATGACGGGATCGATTTTGGTGGCGCAAGCGGCACACCAATCATGGCTTCAAGATCCGGTGAAGTTGTTAGTGCAAATTATAGCGGCATGGCTGGAAATCACGTTGTAATCAAGCACGATAACGGCTATTATTCCTATTATTTACACATGAGTAGCTTAAGTGTTTCAGCTGGACAATCTGTTAGCGCTGGACAAAACTTAGGCGGTATGGGCACAACAGGAAATTCTACAGGTGTTCACTTACACTTTAGTATTTCAACAGGATTGTGGAGTGGATTTGTTAACCCAGCACCATTCCTTGGTTTATAAAAATAAAACAGCGATAGGAATTCAGTATCTTTCTGAATTCCTATCTTTTTTTGATAAATTTTGATAGCACTATTTATTTCCCATCAATTCGTTTAACCTCTATGAATGAACATGGTATAATGAAGGTAGATAAAGAAAGGTGCTGATTGAAATGATCAATAACTATTCAAATATTCTAGTTGCTGTTGACGGATCAAAAAATGCTGAGTTAGCTTTACAACATGGAGTCGCTATCGCAAAAGAAAAGAATGCTACCTTATACTTATTATCTGTTGTTGACGAAAATGCAATCAGTCATAGCTCATATGCTTACTCAAAAGTATTAGCAGAAGAAAAAGAAGCCATTGAAAAAGAGCTGTTAAAAAATATTTATTATGCTACTCAACAAGGATTGGATGATGTGATACCGATCGTTGAGATCGGCAATCCTAAAGAAATGATTTCTACGGTCATACCGGCTAACCAATCGATCGATTTGATTGTTCTTGGTGCCACTGGTAAAGGAATGATCCAGTCCAATCAACTTGGAACAACCACGAGTTATGTTGTCCAATATGCACCTTGTAATGTACTCGTAGTGAAATAATTACTTCTCTCAATAAATAAACCGTCCTCAAAATTTCAACTTTTGAGGGCGGTTTTTAAATTAATAAAATGATTGAACGTAAATCCCTATAAAAAATAGACCGAGATTTGCTCATATGCTCTATTCCAGTTTTCTTATTTCCAAATAATCTAGCAGTAATTCACAAAACATCATATTCGCCCATGAAAACCATTCGCGTGTATAGCTTTTTGGGTCATTAACGTTGATTCCTTCGTGCATATGATTTGTACCTGCATCTGTTTGTACTAATGTATTGAGAAGTTCCACTTTTTCATCCTGATTATCTGCCGTTAATCCTTGGATACATAAAGCAATCGGCCAAACATAGTTTTTCGGCGTATGCTCGCTTCCGATGCCCCTCAAATAAGTTCCCTTGTAATAATAAGGATTCTGATCTGATAAAAGGAGTTTTCTTGTATTTTGGTAAATTTCATCATCGATCGAGCAATAACCTAAATATGGCGCTGCTAGTAAACTAGGGACATTGGCATCATCCATCAATAGATAATTCCCTAAGCCGTCCACTTCATATGCATATACTTTTTTCCCTTGATGCTCAACGATGCCCCATTCACAAATTCCTTGATCGATTTCAATGCTCAAGAGTTTAGATTTTTCTGCCAGTGCATTGTCCTTATATATCGTTTTAAAAATCTCTTCAAGATATCTTAAAATAACCACAGCGAACATATTTGCTGGAATTAGGTAATTATAGGTACAACTGTCATCACTTGGACGAAAACCAGACCAAGTCATTCCTGTAAATCCGCACGGTTCTCCTACCCCATTATTGCTTAGCGTATCTTCCGGCCTTTCACCAAAACGTTCAAAACGATAAAGAGAATGTTCATGCCGTTGTTCCGTCTTAAAAACCTCGATAATCAATTTGGCTGCTCGTTTAAACTCATTTGTAAAATGACTTGTCTCACCTGTTTTTTTCCATAATAAATAAGCTAGTTCGATTGGATAACATAAAGAATCTACTTCATATTTTCGTTCCCAGATCCAGCTATTCATTTCGGTTAGATCTTGATGATAACAATGACCATTTGCTGTTTCGTTAAATGCATTTGCGTATGGATCAAGTAAAATACATTTTATTTGGCGATCAACTAACCCACAGATAAGCTGTTTAATCCGTAGATCTTGATTCGCGACAGCTAAATATGGTTTGATTTGAGCAGATGAATCCCGTAACCACATCGCCGGAATATCACCAGTTATCACAAAGGTATCCCCTAATTCTGTTATTTTTACAGTTGTTTCTAGCGTATTATCAAAACAGTTTGAGAAAACTTCACTCCATCTTTGATTGCTGGATTGTTCATCTACTAATTTTTTTATATTTTCAATGACTGATTTTGAATATTTTTCTGTCATGGATGTTAACCCTTTCTATTTCCCTTTTAATATTACTTCTGATTTGATCCAAGATTTTATTGTATCTTTATGATACATTGCTAAAATTTCGGTATACAAAATGTCGATTACTGTTAATACTGGGATCTGAGGAGATATGCCACCCATGTCTTTTTTCCCCATTGAGCTAGTCAGACAGAAGCTTTCGGCAAACTCTTTATATGGACTTTTCTCGTTGGCTGTTATCACAATCACATTTGCATTTTTTTCAGAAACGATTTTTACAGCTTCATGTATGGCTTCGTTATCGCCAGAAATCGAAGAAACAACAACCAAGTCACCTTGTTGAACACCATGAGCCATCATTACAATCGAATGTTCATCCTTAATTACATTGACAACCTTTCCAAGTCGAGAAAATTTGAATTCAAAATCCTCTCCGCAAAATGCATTGTAACCTGTTCCCCAATAATGAATGATCCGACCAGCATCGATCATTAAGGCAGCTTTTTTTACTTCATCTTTATCCAGCTTTTCTATAATGTCGTTTAGAAGCAGTGAGTAGTTCAAATTTACATAGCTAATACTTGAATCTGACTGTTTCTTTGATCCTTTACTTGAATATTTATATAAATAGATTAATTCTTTGTAATTTGCTAAACCGATTTTTTTACAAAAACGTGTAATTGAAGAATTAGAAACACTAAGTTTTTTAGCTAGCTCTTGAATTCCTAATTCTTTATTCCCATCAAGAAAATACTGAGCAATTACTCGTTCTACGTCAGTAAACTTCTTTTCATTTGCTTGAATGATCAATTCAATATAGCTTTCCATACTTGCCTCTCTCCTTCCTTTACTTCAACAAAAACAAGAGGAGGATGGGACAGAAATGTTTAATCCCGAAAAATAAGAAGGGATTGCTTCTAGTCCCACCGTTTATCCATCTCACGTATCTCTTGTTTTGGCTGATCAATAACTAGTTTTGTGCATTGAGTAATTGACTTTCGTCAAATTTCATATTCATCCGCACAAACGGAGCATAAATGAAGACATCTAATACCACTAAAGCAGCGGTCAAGATCACCGGACTCAAATGAAATGCGCCTAAAATCCACGTACTGACAAAGATCGGTTCGTTTCCAGAATTTAAAACAACTAACGGAACGACCCAACCAATTTTAGTCACAATATAAGCAACAATTGCGTTAAACACTGGCACGAATACAAATGGAATGAACATCAAAGGGTTCAATACAATCGGAAAACCAAAAATAATTGGCTCATTGATCCCGAATAACCCTGGAATAAATGATAGTTTTGCGACTTCTCGACCGCTATATGTTTTAGGTGTAAAAATCAAGATTGCTAAGATCAAACCGAAAGTTGCACCAGAACCACCAATCATCGCATAAACATTTGTCATTGTATTTGGAGCAATAGAAATATCAGCAAAACTTTTTGTTTCAGCAAATTTCGCAACATTTTCCAAGAAAATCGGCAACCATAAAGCAGAAACAACACCCCAAACAATATTAAATCCATGCAATCCTAAAAACCATAGGATTTGTTCCAATAAAATAACTACGATAATAGCTGGTAACCCAGTTCCTACAGAAGTCAAAGGTTGAACAAATACTTGACTGACCATGTCCATAAAAGAATTGAAGTCAAATGCTTCAATCACCACTTTTAATACAGAACAAATCAACAATACAATTGAAATTGGAATCAAAGCGAAAAATGAATCAAATACATTTGGCGGAACATTTCCAGGAAGTTTGATAGCAATTTTGTGTTTTGCTAAAATCGAATACAGGTAAACAGCTAATAATCCAACGATCAAAGCCGTAAACATGCCTTCATAACTAAAGAAATTATTCGCGTATCCTTGAAGAACTTTTGCTGAATTATCTGCAAAATTCACATTATTCGGTACCATGACAAAATAAGCAGCAAACGCTAATAATGTTGCTAGTAGCGGATTGATGTTTGATTCAGGATGTTTTTTCATCAACTCTTTTGCATAATTATATGCGGTAGAAAATACAATCAGTAATGCTACAATTCCAAGTGTTCCTTGATAAACATTACCAAAGATTCCAGATGCTGTCTGGCCAAGCGCCGTTTCTCCAAAAAATGCATCGATCTGCATTTTGATCAGGTTAGAAAATGAACCAACCACTGTAAACGGAATACTGCTGATAAAGGCATTTTTGATTGCTTGTAAAACACTGTTATTATCTACTTTATTTGCGATTTTTAATAATGGCTCTTGTATTTTCTCAATGTTTATATTCATGTTAAATCAACCTTTCCCATGTTTATCTTTCTATTGAAACTGTTTTAATTTCCCCTGGCTTAAACTCACCTAACGATAGTTCATCCAACATGCCTAAAGATTTAATTGCATCACCATTCAAGTTAACGAAGCGAACATTGCTTTTAACTGCTAAAGTTAATTTTTCTTCCTTGAGCGCTTCTGTTAATGACGGATTATACAGTCGAATATTGACCCATTGCTCATCTCTACTTAGTTCAATTGCACTAAATACTAAATTAGATCCATTTAACGTTATCAATTCTTTTACATCGTTGATTTGATCTAGTTTATTGCTCTGGAAGTATTGAATTGGATTGGTAAAACGATTCAATGTTTGAACTTGGTAATACGGTCTAGTGACTGAATATACTTGATATTCTTTTTGAATCATTACAGGATCAAAATCATCTGTGATCATCAATGATAACTCCATCTCCAATGGACCTAATAATTGACTGTCAGGTGTGGGGATATAACGATATTGGTTCCCAGATGCATCTCCTGGTCTTCTTAATAATTCTGGTCTTCCTAAGAATCCTACACCTCTAAATAAAGTGATATACAATGAATTGTTGATCACTTGATATTCTTTAATTCCCTTACTCATTACGGTCCAACTTGCAGCAGAATCATGGATATTCGTATAATGAATCATTGGGTAAATTTCAGTGGGTTCTTCTTTCCAGCCAAGTTCTTTCCAGTCATGAATGTGAGGATCTTGATTATTTCGTTCAACAATGCCAAACAATGTATCTGCATAGCTAACCTGGCTTTCTACAGGTGTTTTTATAACTAAGCGCATCCGATGATCCAAGACTTGATTGTTTATGTTTAATTTCATATCGATTCGTTTGGACTTTTTACTTAGTGATACGGTAAAGCTATAATCGACTTCTGCATTTAATTCTTGTTCTTTTCTCGCGCGTAAATCTTTCGGCAGCTGCCAAGTACCAGTTACTGTCATTATTGAAACGAGCGAACCTTGTTGAACCGAAATATCTGTTGTATTAAAGAATAATTGATGAACTTTATCATGATAAGCAGGAGAGTAATCATACGTATCTCCTTCATCACCAGATTCTTCCACGTATAAACAATTTTCGTAAGTTATGCCTTGCTCTTTTAGTGAAATCGAAAAATTTCCTTCTAAGAAACTGATTTTATAACGATCATTTTCAATCATCGCTTTTTCTGTGTTTTCATATTTTCCGCTAACAGTTAATTCTTCTTGTTCTTCCACAGTAAGGATTGTATAAGACAAAGGCGCCGTCTCTTTTACAAAGCTTAGTTTATGGATATAGTAGTATTTTGATTCATCATACTCACTTTCTGATCGTCTAACTTCACCAGCATAAACTTTCTCAGTTGATAGAATTTGAATAGGCAGTTCCTCATGTTTCTCGTCAAATAACTTGATTATTTGCTTTTTAGTACTTACTTCAACTATATAAGGATCTGTTCTTGTATAAGGTAATGTGTTAAATAAAACTAAATTATTTTCTTCGATTCCTTCAATTGATTCAGAAATTTTTCTTACCAAATAATCAATAGTTGAATAAGATAATTGGTCCGCTTCTTTGTATCTAGCCAAAATCATTTCATTTGTTTTGTCTGTATTACAACCACCGATACTGTCGTGTGCATGATTTTTTAAGAGTAGCTTCCAAATATAATCCATTAGTTCACGTTTAAATGGAATCCCAATATCATCAGCCATCAACATCAGCGGTTCTAATTGGAAAATCAACCGATTTTCAATCGTATCATTTAATTTTTTCAAATCATATCTTGATGAATAAATAGAACGATGAATTTTAGAAACGCTTCCACTCATGAACTCACCTTGAACGGTTGGTAGCTCTGTATTATCTTTTCTTAATAAATTAAAAATATGAGGATAATTGCTTTCTTCAATTTTGTATTCACTACTAAATTGTTCATTTACTTCTTGAATGATTGTTTTTAAGTTGCGATCGACTGCTCGCTGATCACCGCCAATTGGTAAAGTGATCACCTCAGTTGCACTATCTTCGGCTACAATATCAAGAATATTTTTTTTCTCATATAGCGCCCCTTCCACAAGTGCCACACCAGCGTAATATCCATTTCGAATATTTATCGTCAATACTTTAGAGCCATCTTCTGCTGTCCAGTAAAATTCACGACTTTTAGTGACTTCATTTGGCATTCCTCGCCAAAATACAGCATCTTCAATGCCAAAACCATTATAGATTTTAGGCATGTCTTTGCCTTGTCCAAATGAATCTGGCAGATAGCCTAGAGAGGTGTGGCCTCCTAAGCGTTTCGACATATCGATCCCGATTTGTAGATTTTTCACTACAGATTCACCAGCAACAACGAATTCATCCATCTGTGTATACCAAGGACCAATAAATAATTTTTGCGCCTCAACAAGTTCTTTGATTTTTGCTGTTTTTTCTGGATATACTTTTAAATAATCATCTATAATACTTAATTGTCCATCCAGATAATAATAATCCAGTTCGTTATTTTCTAATGCATAGATCACCTCATCCATATGATAAGAAAATTGTATAAATGCTTCATTATCACTAAAGTACCACTCACGATCCCAATGAGTATGGGCAACTACATGTACCTTCTTCATTTGTTATTTTCTCCTTCCATCATTGCTCATCTTTAATATACTCTGGATCACTCAAAAAGAAAACGATTACGGTAATACTTTCAAGTATTTTCTTATTTTAGATAAATTAATGAAAATATTATCATGATTTTAATTAAAAAAAACATCAAAAGTCAAAGTGATATGCTTTTGATGTCGTCCTTATATTCTTTTTTTCCTCTCTTAACTACGAAACTATTTTCATAACGCGTTGAACTTAGTAGCTTCGATTATCACCGTTTTTATGACTAACTAAAAAAAGATTCCTGTCAGTAATTTCAGACAGAAACCTTTTTGGTTCATTTATGTTAGTACTTCATATTCAGCTATTGTACTTGAAATAATTCCTGGTCGTTTCTTTTCTATATCTGTTTCCTGTTTTGGTGCTTTTCGTTGGTGCATTTGTTTAAATGATTGACTTTGTACCCAATTTTTTTGGTGTTCTTTTGAAGTCCATCGACTTAAAACCACCAATTCAGTGATCTCAGGATCATTTGGTAAAGTGCGGTGCATTAATTGAAAATTTAAGAAACCATCAACTGCTTCCATACTTTCTTTGGTATGACCTGCTGTAAACTGTTGAATGATTCTTTGTGAATGAGCGGTTTCTGTTTGGATCGTATTCGTTACAATATACATATACTTCCCTCCATTAGTGATTGATAGTTGTTTCGATAAAACAATCTTCAATGATTTTTCCTTGATCGAAATGAATTACTCTCTGACAAGTACGGCTTAGAAATTCTTTATCATGTGTGATTACAAGAACTAAGATATTTTCTTGATGCAGCCAGCGAATTGTATTACTAACTTCTTCCATATGCAATAAATCCAATCCACTTGTCGGTTCATCAAAAATAATGATTTTTTTACCTGATAATAACGCACTAGCAATTGCTACTCGTTGTTTTTCTCCACCTGACAAAGTTTGTGGGTGACGTTGTAACAAGGGCTCTAGATTGAGCATTTGGACAATTTTATCATATTCATTCGTATTTTTTGCATTCAAGCTAATCTCTTTTTCTACAGTTTCAAAAAATAACTGAAGATTAACATCCTGCATTACAACAAAACTTTCTTTGATCAATTGTTTTGATGTCATCAGTTGTTGATTTAATTTAATCACACCTTGGCTAGGTTTGATCAATCCCGATAAAAGTTTTGAGAATGTAGATTTCCCAGCGCCATTGTGACCGATGATTCCAGTGATGTGGTCACTCGTTAAGCTGAGTGAAGGAATCTTCAACACAGAAAGTTGCTTACGATAATGAAAATCAAGCTCTTCACAAGAAAGAACTAGTTTTTCTAAACCCTTTTCTTGACCACTTGTTTTTGTAAATGTTGTTTGTTCGAGTGATCTCAAACCCATTGCTTGGATTTCTCTTGGTGTTTTTTCTCTCATTTCTTTGCTTGTATAGCTTTCGACAATTGTTCCTTCGTCCATAACTAAATAACGATCTGCAAGATCTGTCAAATAGTATAGACGGTGTTCAGACACAATGATCGTCATGCCTTCATCTTTAAGCACCCGTAAATAGCCTTTTAATCGATCAATCGTTTCTTCATCTAAATTGCTTGAAGGTTCATCCAGTAAAAATAACTGATGCTTCAACATGCTGGCAGAAGCAAAGGCAATCAATTGTTTTTGTCCTCCAGATAAATGAAACATGCTTCGTTCTAAAAATTCTTCTAAAGAAAATAAACTTGTTATTTCCTTGATTCGCTCAATCATTTCCTTTGGCGGTACACCATAATTTTCCATCGCAAATGCTAATTCAGAATAGACATCGCTGGTAAAAAATTGAGTCTTAGGATTTTGAAATACGACACCAATGTCGCATACATATTCATTAAATTCTTTCGTTAATAAATCTTGACCTAAAACAGAACCTGTTCCTGTCAGCTCTCCTGTATACAGTTCAGGAATCAAACCGTTTAAGATTCTTAGTAGCGTTGACTTACCACAACCACTTTTACCACATAAAACAATAAACTCACCTGCTTGAATATCTAAATCAACTTGCTGGATGATTCTTTCCTGATCCTCATAGGCAAAAGTTACATTCTGTAAATCAATCATTAAATCAACCTCCCTATGACACCGCAGACAATCAAAGTACCAATCAATAAATAATCTTGAACTTTCAATTGGATTTCGTAGATACTCGTGTGTGTTTTGGGATTTGCTAAACCACGAACTAATGCTGCCGAAGACAAATCTAACGATGTATTTTCAGCCGACATTAAAATTGGCACAATGATATATTCCATTGTCTGAAATGGATGAAGAAATAAATCTACAGTTGAAACAGCAATTCCCCGATATTTCATTGCATTACGAATACTTCGAAAATCTTGGAAAAGTGTAGGAAAAAATCGAAACAACACTGTAAGCGGAATAATCAAACCAAACGGCACATGACACTTCTTTAATGCTGCGATCCATTCACTGATTTTTGTCCGATTCATAGCAAAAGCCGCTGCCATGATCGTTGGCAACATCCGACGATTCCCAACAAATAGAAAATCGAAAAACACAGCAAAACCATTATCAATATAAGGAAATAATAAATAATCTCCTAAGACGAGCAACCAAAAAACACCATAAAAGATCGTTCCTTTTTTAAAACTACCATTTAGTATAAATAATCCGTATAACAGTGTTACAAATAGAATTTCTGCCTTAAATGGTAAAGGAAACATCAACAAAAAACTAGCAAATAAAATCGTACATAGCTTACTTCTGGGATCAAACGTTACGTATGTTTTTTCCATATTTTTTTCCTTTAGCTTTATCAAAATGCTTATCGTAAATTTTTTGCCCAATTATTATTCCTAAGATACTACAGATAATGACCGCAGCAACACAGACATAAAAGGTGGTTGTTGTGATTGGTGCAAATACTTTATCGATATACACAGCGTCTTTACCACGAGCTACTAACGAATCGATATACGCATTTTTCATGAACCACAATGGCAACACAGGTCCCATTAAACCGAAACTAAAAACAATATAACTAAGCATAGTCCGTACTTTTTCAGATAGTTTGGTACGATACTGAATCAAATCAGCTGCAACCGCACAAACGATATTCGGTAAAAAAGATAACGGAAAATGACCAGAAACGAGAAAGAATAGTCCCATTACGCTGCCCATGATCGTGATTGCCCCAAAACGAGGAATACGATGGATGACTAATAAATAAACGATTCCTGCAAAAAGTGCTGTTGCGCTTGGAATAAGAACTGAATTAAACGCTGGAATCGTGAAACGTAAAATAACCATAGCAATCGTCACGACTAAAAAATAAATGGCTGTATAAATCCCAATAGAAATAAAATCTTGAATTTTTAACTTTTTCATGTTTGTACTGACCCTTCTTGTTTTATTGTAAATAAAAATAATAGCTGACCATAGACTTCACTAGTGATTTTCAATTGATAGCGACCGAGCTTTTCAAATTGTGCACTTGGCAACAATAATTGGTCTTCTGTCAATTCATAGTCCAATGAATAACCATTTTCTGAAGTCTTTTTGGTTTTGAACAATTCAAATTTAGCAGTTTGGTTGGTTAACTCTTTAACTAATCCTGGATCAATCGACAAACAAATCTTCTCACCTTGCATATATTCTGGTTTAGATAATTTTGGTGGAAATTTCATAGGTTGTTTTAAGTGAGTCGTAAACTGAACATCTTCAAAACCATCGGCTAAAATCTCAATCGTAACCGATTCATCTGCCTTCCATTGGTCAAATAATTGATATCTTGGTTCCTTAGTGTTCGCTAAAAGTCCGAACTCTAAATGATTTTCTGGCTTGTGGTATAAGTAATCTGGCCACAAAAGTGGAATTGTCAGACCATTTTTAGTCATCGTAAAACTGTACACAAACTTCCCATACGCTTCGTGAAACTGATCATACGTGAGAATCTCAAACTCCGGTAAAAATTGAACCATTGCCGCATAGCTATAATGAGCAAAATAATACATCTCACTTACATATTCTAACTTATTTTGAATAGCTTGAACATTTTTTTCCTGACCAATTTCAAGCAATTCTCTAGAACCATATGTACCATCTAAAAATAGACGTTTCCTTTTGTAGCTGCTAAGTTCGATTGCTTCTTCTTCACTGATCGGAGTTAATGACTGAATGGTCGATATTTTTTCTATAAATTCTGGATAAGCTTCAGTCTTACTTTCAGCTAAAATATAGTCTTTCACAGTAATATAAACTGGTACTTGTTTGATACTATAACTACCTTTTTCATTTATCTCAATTTTTTGCTGATTTGTATGAGGGAATCTTTCGATAATTTGCTGAAATCTTTCTGATAATCGATAATCAGTTTCGTGCAAATCGGGGCTATCAGCGTGGTAAAAATCAAAAAAAGTCATGGTTGTCTCACCAATAAAATAACGAGGTAATTTCTTATTTTCGATGTATAGTTGTTTATCGAGCATTATAGAACATTGCTCAGTTTGAACATTGTCATAGTTAATTGAAAACCCAGCTATGTTTACTTCTTTCATTGAACTACTCCTTTCCTTACTTGGTTAGTATATCACAACAAAATGATAATGAGAATCATTATCAGTAAAATGTAATTTTTTATCTTTTCATCTATTTAATAACCAAAGAGGTTGGAACATAACTCTATGAGTCACATTCCAACCTCACGGAATCTAGATAAACTTCTTCACTATCTAAGCAACCTATATTCTAATGCGTAGTTCCTGTATTTTCTTCAATATCCACTTCTGTAGTCACAGCTGCTTCAATTGCATAAATCAGTGAATCAGCAATTGTTTGGATTGGCATTGATGGTGTTCCAACAGGACGGTCAATCACTTGAGTTGGTTCAAACGGCACGTGGATAAAACCGCCTTTTACGCCTGAAAACTCTTTATCGATCATGTATAACAAGCGATACATGATATCATTGCAGACAAATGTACCTGCTGTATATGAAATATACGCCGGTAACCCATGTTCCTGAACGTTTTTCATCATTGCTTTGATTGGCAGTGATGTGAAGTAAGCTGTCTCGCCATCTTCTTCCAGTTTTGATCCAATCGGTTGATTGCCTTTATTATCCGGAATTCTGGCCTCCGCTAAATTAATCGCAACTCGTTCAAACGAAACCGCACTACGTCCGCCCGCTTGTCCTACACAAATAACAATATCAGGATTATTTTCTTTGATTGCAGCTTCTAATACTTCGCCGCTTTCTTTAAAAACAGTTGGTATTTCTAATTTGATCACTTGAGCTCCGGCAACTTTATCCGGGATCATTTTGACAGCTTCATACGCTGGGTTAACAGAATCTCCGCCAAATGGATCAAAACCTGTGACTAAAACTTTCATTATAAATCTCCTCCTAAATTTAAACTTGCAGCGAGTTCGTTTGGTCTTGAAAGATAAACTCGCAAAACTAGATGAATAATTATTTAAATAAAATCATATACACAACTTGGAATACAAACATAAAGATCGCGATAAACCATTGATTTTTAATCACACCATATTTATCTTTCATCTCTAACATTGCTACCGGAACGATATTAAAGTTTGCAGCCATCGGTGTCAACAATGTACCGCAATAGCCACAAGTCAATGCCAACATACCGATCAATGCTGGATTTGCACCATATGCTAACACAAACGGTGCTCCGATTCCCACTGTCATCACAGTGATCGCCGCAAAAGCATTCCCCATAATAATCGTAAATAGCATCATCCCAAAAGCATAAATAATAATTCCCAACGCAACATTTCCTTGAGGAACAATTGTTCCAACAGCAGAAGAAATTACCGTTCCGACACCTGCACTAGTGAAAACAGCACCTAATGAAGCCAAAAGCATCGGCAGCATACTCAAAGGTCCCACTGTTCCCAACATATCAGCCGCATCATCTAAAAATGTCGTTGGTTTATTATTATTAGAATAAAACATAAGGATCAAAATGGCTACTAAAACCCCTACTCCAACACCAACTAATGCGCCAAGGTTTGTAAATAAGGCAAAAATAATAGCAAAGACACCAATACTCAAAGCTGGAACAAAAATTTTCATACCTAATTTATCAGACATTTGCTGCATATATTCTTTAGATGGCAGCTTACTTTTTCCTTTACTAACTTTTTTCAAGATTGCTGGAATTGTCATAGAAAAAATCAAAATTCCGCTGATCATTGAAGGGATAAATCGACCACCAGCAATCACGATTCCTAAGGCACACCAAAAATAAGCCGTTCCGTAGCGATGAGGGTTACTTTTATCTAATAAATTCTTGATACCAGTATAAATCAAAATCAGACCCATCAGGATATACAAAACTTCTAATAATTTCTCTCCAAGTAAAACATCTGAATTCATAAAAAAGCTCATGATTGATCTCCTTTCTTCGTCACGTCACCATAATATTTTTTCATCAATCGGCGATCTTTCGTGTAAAAATAAATACTAGCAGTAACCAAAGCAACAAGTGCTACAGGAATTTCAACAGCTGCTAATTGAACTAATGTTACTTCATAGCCTAATTCCTTTAAGGTTGATTGAACTAATAACCCACCTGAACCACCAATAAATAATACTTGTCCAAAGAACCAACAAATATTTTCCATTGCTGAAGCCATTCCTTTAAGTTCTTCTTCATAGTCTTTATTTAATTCTAAATTTTGAGATTCAACGGCTCCGATTGACATTGGTAAAATAATTGGACGAACAAAGCCTGCAACTCCACCAAAACTGACATTGAATGCGGCAAAAATCATTCGAAAAACACCATAAATATCGATGATCAATCCTGCTGAAACCTTTTTAAAACGACGAATCAGGGAAGCTGCTGATTCTTTTAAACCATTTCTTTCAAGTGTTCCTGTAGCTAACATAATAATAATAAAAATAGCCATCCCTCTGTTATTTACAAAACTTGTACCTAAAATATCTAACATTCCTTCTAAGCCGACGCCTCCGACTAAAGCTGTTACAACTAAGGCGATCATTACGATCAAAATCGAGTCTAACTTCATCGCAAAACCGACAATAACGATCAACACACCTAATAAACTAAGAATATTCTCCACTGCTCACACTTCTTTCTTTTTTTATTTAAATCATGTTCTGAAAATAATAATTGCATCAGATTCGTACAAGATAAACCAAGTTGCTCCACAATAATTTAAATTATTTTCAGAATCAACGACTTCTTTATTATACACAAAATTTGATTTTTTTATTATTTTTACGATAAAACCCCTTTTTGACTAACAGATAGTTTCTTAAAATAAAAAAATATGAGGGAAAAGTAACGATTACTTTTCCCTCATACCCTAAGACTCGATAAACATTCACATAACTATTTTAAAGTACTGAATCAATCAAAAAACGTCGACTTCTTCCTCTGCATTTTCATAGATAATTTTTCTTTTTTCTTCATCTATTTTTTCCCAATCTTTTCCATAAATATGTTCCAAACGGCCATAATCATCGAAAGACAATATATAGCAATGTTCGTGGTTTTCATCATTGATGATTGTATAAAGTTTGTCCTCTTCATCTTGACTAATTTGCCAAGTGCCGGACTTGAGTTCTTCTGCGATTGGCATTGAACTGTTTTTTTCTAGCATTGCTTTAACATTTTCAGTAGCATATTCTGGATTGTCTCTCAGATTTTCTTTTCGCTCCGCTGATAATAAATAATAAGAAACAAAGAATTTTTGTGACATCATTGGTCGAACTTGAATATCCGCCCATAAAGCCTCCAATTTATCTTGTGGCAACACTTCCCAACCTTCTCCAAATACGTTGGAAATTTTTTCTTCATCATCTTCTTGAAGAATGACAAATGGGATATCTTCATCTAAAAGAGTCAGAGCTGTCACAAAGCCATAGCCCGCTACATTATCTGGTGAAGGATAAAAATCTGATCTGGAATCGATTACTATTTCAGGCAACTCAGAAAGAATCATCCGTTGTGCCTTCTCTTTTGCTTGGCCAACTAGCTTTTCCTCTACAAAATTTGCGCGCTGTTCATCTTCTCTATCAATATAAAAATAATAAATAAATTGGTCATATACATTGTTACTTTCTTTTAAATCAGTTAATTCAGCAGTATAAGGATTTCCTACAGAATTATTTTCTCCACTTATCAAACTTGGGCTATCTGATGCAGGCGTATAAGAATGTCGCTTAGCAATGTTGGAAGTAGCATTGGCTAATTTAAGAATACATATGATAATTAAAACTATACTCCATAACGATAGTTTCTTCTTTTTTTGCTTATTTTGAGGAATTGACAGTGCATCTGCTGATTGCAACATAGCTAGTTCTTTTGGTCTAAATAGTGAAGGATTTTTTTTCGCTAATTCCGCCCAACACTCTTTCACACGAGAATGACGTCGAAGGTGAAAATAGACATAACCCATTAGTAATTAAACCGTTGTATCAGGAATCGCGGCGTCACTCTTATCAAAAATCAATACATCGTTCGCTGCGCCGTGATTTTTAGCCCATTCATAATAGGTACTAAAAAACTCACTCGTATTACTTACTTTTAATGCTCTTGCTGTCTGAATCAGTTCTTTGAATGTCCGAGTTGTTTGCTCATCTTCTAGCCTAAAATCTTTCATTAAAACATAAGCAATATGCAAATTGACCACATCAATGTCTTGAGTTGTGACTGCTTGGCACAATTCAAATCGTTCTTGCCAGACACTCTGATCAGGAATACCATTAGTGAATATCTGAAAAAGTTCGTACCGATTGGTAAAATATTCTAATCGCTGTTCTTTAGGGATAATCTGATAAATATCAAACGAAAACATCGGAACATGTTTGATTTGCATCCACGTATAGCAAAAATAGTCCCCAGCTTTGTGATCTCTGGCTAAGGAATCAAAATCAAAAAAGCTACTCAAATAACTGATAACTTCTCTTGAAAGGACACGATAATTTACTAACAAAAAATTCTGCATTACTGATGAGATTTCATTATAGTCCTCATTCGACCATTCTAGCTCTCTTGAAAATAATGGTGTCCATTTTTCGAAATCTGAAAAAAAATCCATTTTTTCATAAATCATATCTAATTCTTTTTTAAATCGTTCGGAGATATTAACCGTACTTTGTTCTTCTTTCTCATTCTGTTCAGGGACGTTGATCTTGTAATCTACCTCATCCATTTCTTTTACAGAAGGTAGAATATCAGCTGTTGTTTCTATATTTTTAGTTTTTTCAAGATCATTGAAGCTTAAAGGGACTTCTTCAGTTGATTCAATCGTTGTTAAATCACTTGTCTCAAAAGAAGACACCTCGTATTCTTTCGGGCGATTACTTTCAATAATCGTTCCGGATAAGAAAAGAGCTGAATCAAACGCTTCTTTTAACTTTTGAAAGGCTACTGGTTCTTCATCTACATGTATCCTATTTAGTTTCGCTTCATACGCTTTTTTTATTTTATCTTTATCTGAAGTTGGTTCTAACGCCAAGATTTCCCAACAATTCATAAACCCAACCCACTTTCTCCTTCTTCTCTGCAACATTTCCCATGTGTTATCTTCTATTATGACAAAATTAACATAGCATGACAATACTCTGATTCGTTTATTTGGCTCGTGAAAGCTGATATTATAAATAAAAAATAAAGTGTAAGGAAAAAATAAAAACTACTTGTGCCTTACACATTAAATTTAGTCTTGTTAATGAAAAGAGTATCTAAAAAAACTGCCAAACGATGATTTAAATAGCATCGTTTGACAGAACATTTTTTATTTATTTTTTTGATAAGGTAACTATTTGTGTCGCTATTTTTTCTAAAAAAGCTTGGTCGTGTTCCACTAACAACATTGTTGGTTTTACTGATAGAATCAATTTTTCTAATTGTTCCTGATTAAAAACATCTAGATAATTTAACGGTTCGTCCCAAATATACAATTCTGCCGGCTGTGCTAAAGATTTTGCTAATTCGACTTTTTTTCGCTGTCCCATACTCATTTGCTCGATACGGTTTTGGAAGACTTCTCTTTCCATTCCTAATTTATGCAAATTGTTAAGAAACTCTTGATGATTCAAGCCTTGTTCTTCTGAAAATTCCAGCAACGTTCCTTGATTATCTTCATAATTTTGACGAACATAACTAATATTCAACTTGTCTGGACGAACCACTTCACCCTTACTTTCACCGGTAAACTGACCAAGTAAAAAGTGGATGATCGATGATTTTCCAGAGCCATTCGCACCAGCTAAAGCAATTCGCTGCCCTTGATTTAGTTCAAACGAAAGTTCTTGAAACAACGCTTTATCTTGATAACTTAAACCCAAATTTTCGACAGTCAGTAATCGTTTATGGTGTCTCGGTAAGTAGTTCATCGTCAATGGATCAATATATTCAATATCTTTTAAAAGACTGGCTTTTTCTGTCAATTGTGATTCCATTCGATGTTCGATTGTCTTCGCACGCTTCATTGTGCGCGCAGCTCTTGCACCAATCGCTCCCGTATCATAGATTGCCCCACTCCCTTTTTCTGAGGCTTTACCATATTTATCTTGTTCTTTAGAACGAGACCATTCAGCTTTTTCTGCGGCCGTTTTTTTCAAACGGCTAACTTCTTTTTTTAATTTTTCATTTTGCGCAAATTCAAATTCATCTTTGATTTTCTTTTGTTCTTCATAAACGGAAAAGTTTCCTTGATAAAGCTCTAATTGACTTTTCTCGATAGATAATACATGGTCGACGACCTCGTCTACAAATGAACGGTCGTGACTGACTACAATAAAACCTTGACGTTTCTTTTTCAAATACTCCGCGACTTGCTTACGCCCGACAATGTCCAAATGATTGGTTGGTTCATCGATCAAAGGAAAATGGAGATCATCTATAAACAACAACGCCAATAAAACCTTCGTCTTTTCTCCGCCAGAAAGCGTCTCAAAATCACGCCATAAAATTTCTGGATCAACTTGTAAGAGATTTAACTCCCGTTCAATTTCCCACTGCTCAAAATCGTTGATTTCCTGCAACACGTAATACGTTAATTGTTTCTTATCTTTGATCGGCTGTGGAAAATATAAAAATTCCAATTGATGTACCATTTGACCACTATACGGCAGTTGATTCTGTAAAATTTTCAGTAGTGTCGTTTTACCACGACCGTTTCTGCCAATCAATCCTAATTTCCATTGTGTATCAAAATTTAGATTTGCTTGATCGAATAATAAAGTTCCTTGGGTATCATACCCAAATGTTATATTTTTTAGCTCAATTTTTGACATATTCTCACCTCATTTAAGAAAAGCTGAAGGGAATTTTCCTATCCCTTCTACACTTTTCAGAATCGGCTATATGTTTATGAGTACACAAAAAGACCCATACGCAGAAAAATCAATGCCAATTCTGAAAATCTGCACACTGCTCCCTTGAGATTTCTCAAGTTACAGTCTGAATGCAGCTTCAACAAATTGACTTAATTTTTCAACGCACGGATCCCTCACTTCGTTTTTTATTGCATTTAATATATCATGCTCATTTTAGTTTTGTCAACAAACACTTCTCACGACTTCAATTAAATTTCATAAAATGGGCAGAGTATTTCATCTAAATAATTTTTGTTTTTGATGTTAAATTATCACATTTATTCATTGACAGTTCTTATCTTTGAAAAAAAACTTTCAATCTATCTGAACACTCACTTTTAAGTTTAATTTTCCTTTATACTATAACTATAATAAATTTACGATTACTTTGAGTTTCTTCTACTGGTCAAACGCAACTCATTAAATTATTCGTTATACTCTACGAAAAAGGGGATTATACTATGAAAATTGAACATATCGGTTTATGGGTAACAAATTTAGAGAACATGCGGGCATTTTACGAAACCTATTTCAAAGCAACTGCTTCTGAACTTTACCACAATAAAAAAACGAGTTTCCATTCTTATTTTTTAACATTTTCTGATGGTGCGAGACTTGAAATCATGCAACGAGATGATGTCGTTAATCGTACTACTGGTGAAGAAATTCTGGGCTTCGCTCATTTAGCTATATCTTTAGGTAGTAAAACAAATGTCGATAATCTGACCAACATTTTGGTGATGGAAGGCTACGAATTGCTAAGCCCCACCCGCACTACAGGAGATGGCTATTATGAGTCTGTTATTGCTGATCCAGAAGGAAATCGTTTGGAATTGACTGTTTAAATTGTATGATAAATGGAGGAACTATAATGAATGTAAAAGCGATTGTTTTAGACATTGACGGAACACTTTTGAATGATGAAAAAAAACTAACTCCCCAAACAAGAGATGCCTTGATTGATGCTCAAAAAAAAGGGATCAAAGTCATTCTTGCGTCTGGCAGACCAACGCCTGGTATGTTGAAATATGTTGATGAGCTACAAATGGATCAATACAACGGGATGATTGTTTCTTACAACGGGGCTCATGTGCTCGATGTCAGCACACAAAAAGAATTATTCAGCCAGCCTCTCTCAATCGAAAATAGTAAAAATATCTTAGAACATCTTAAACAATTTGACGTAAAACCAATGATTGCTAAGGATGAATACATGTATGTCAATAACGTATTTGACGGCATGTTGGATCTAAATTTCACAGATGGATTATTTAACATTATCGAATACGAATCACGTGGAGGAAACTTCCAACTATGTGAAAAAGATGATTTAGCGGCTTTTGTAGATTTTCCTCTACATAAAATTTTAGTCGCTGCTCAACCAGAATATTTACAAGAAAACTGGCAAAAAATTCTAGCCCCTTTTAAAGAATCAGTCAGTGGTGTTTTCTCTGCGCCGATGTATTTTGAATTCACTGATCAAGGTATCGATAAAGCTAATGCGTTGGAACAAACATTAAAACCGTTAGGAATTCATCCGGAACATATTATATCTTTTGGTGATGGGCACAATGATCTATCTTTGATCAACTATGCTGGAATGGGCGTCGCTATGGGAAATGCCGTTGATGAGTTGAAACAAGTAGCTGACCATGTCACGGTTTCCAATAATGAAGATGGAATCGCCCAAGCCTTGGCTAAGTTCCTTTAATCAACAAAAAGAGTAGGAGCAAAAAATCCTACTCTTTTTTTGTGTTCCTCACATAATAAGTTATACTTATACTAATCAGACTGAAAGGTGTTTTATGTGATGAATTTAATACTTAAATTAAAAAACCTAGATAAGCTTACAACAAGTGAAGAAGTGCTTGTTGCATATATTCTTGATTTTCCAGAAAAAGTCATTCATTTTTCTCCAAAAGAATTAGCTGAACACTCTTATGTTTCAATTTCAACGATTTACCGTTTAATTAATAAATTAGAGCTGGATGGTTTAAATGATCTTAAATTTGCCTTGGTCAACTATCTAAATGAACATACAACTGAACAAATAATTGACATTGATTATCCTATTTCAGCTGAAGATAATCATTATGCCATGACTAAAAAGTTAAAAACAGTTTATGAGCAAACGGTTCAATCGACCATTGATACGAACAACTTTGACACGATGGCGTTCAATAGTGAATTACTTAAGAATGCTGAATTTATCGATATTTACGCCACATCTGCCAATATTTATTTTGCTCAAAACTTTCAATTTCAAATGCAGGAAATCGGTAAACAAATCAATGTGCCAATCGACGATTATATGCAAAACCTATCCGCTGCAAACAGTACACCCAATCATTTAGCTATCGTTGTTTCATACGAAGGACGCGGCTCTAGTGTAAAAAAAATCTTAGAAACCCTCAAGAAAAATCAAAGTAAAATTCTATTGATCACATCGAAGAAGAGTCCTTTATTACATGAAAAAGTCGATGGTACTTTCCTCTTCTCTTCAATGGAAAATCATTACAATAAGATTTCCTCCTTTTCAACACGTTTGTCTTTAATGTATATTTTTGATAGCCTCTATCTAAGCTATTTTAACCAAGATTACGAGAAAAATTTATCTTATAAATTAGAAAATTATCAAAAGATGAACCCAAATTTGATTTAAATCATTCAAAAAAACGAAGAGCCCGAGACAAAATGAGGTGACCCCCAA
>NZ_JAFREN010000020.1 GCF_017377505.1 Enterococcus sp. DIV0212c
TTTTTTAATATTTATTAAAAATACATTCTCATAAATAATTCGATCTTTAGTGGAGTGAACCGCAGTGTTTATGAATAGAATTAGGTGTATTTATTGAGAGAGAAAGTTGATTAAATCAACAATAACAGCAGGTATGTTTTTATTTTTTATTAAAACATAAAAAAATAATCATAATAAACTTTAAAAAAGTATATTATATAAATATATGAAAAGATTAAGAAGAAGGAGTATGTTGATGAGAAAAAGAAAAGTACATATTTTGATGCTTGCGGTTTTATTGTCACAAAGTTTTGGATCAGCTGTGAGTGCATTTGCAACAACTACTAATAATATAGATGAAAATCTCTCAAGCGAACAGTCAGCTAACACACCAACAGAAGTGAAACAACAGACTGATTTATCGAGTGAGATAGCAGAACAACCGATAGAAAAGCTAAACACTGAAATAAGTGGAACTGACGAAGCAAATAAAACCGACACTTCAATTACGGAGTCAAACAAGATCTCTGCTGAAACGACACAACAGTCAACTGGCGAACACACACAGATTTCCCAATCGAAAATGACAGATGCCAATGTACCTATTGAGGATGAGCTTCTAACAAACATGACTCTGACAACTATGGATGGAACTGAATATAGTCAAAACACGTTAAATAGAGTATTAAATACAACGCCAGTAACCGCAAAATTGAATTTTGTAATTGAAGATAAAGATTATGCGCCAGGTTCGGTGTATACAATGACGTTACCAGATCATTTAGGCTATTCTGATGTCAGTGGTGAAGTAGCCAATGTTGGCGCTCAGTGGTCGGTCGATGCACAAAGTAAAACATTGACGATCACGTTTAACCAACGAGTGACTGAAACTCATTTTAATTTAGATTTAAAAAGTTATGTATTTACCGATGGGGAACCGTTAATAACGATTAAAACACCAGGGCAAACAACAAATCAGTATAATTTTGACTTATATGAAGATGTTGCACCTATCAAGTATGAAGAAACGGCTAATATTTATGGGCTTAAAGGGATTGTCTATTATAACTTAGACAGAACATTATCTGGTAGCCAGACTTTAGAAGTCTTGATGACAGAAGCGCCAGGAGCAAAATTTTACAATACCTCAAAAGAACAACTCGTTGTTTTTTCATATGCGGTAGATATCAATGGCAATGTGATTCCAGATTCAAAGCAAACCTTAGAAAAAGATAAGGATTATACGGTCAACGAAGATAACACCTATCAAGGGTCAGTTACGATTACAAATATGGATCAGCAAAAAGCATACGCCATATCCATCGAACGCGCGTTAGCTTTAGAAAGTGTTTCGACTTATTCTTACAGTTTTTACAATCAATATCCTACGACTAAATTAGGCTCAGTTAGATTAAATAGCACAACTGCTCCATATGGTGGGCTGGAGTTTACTGCCAAAACAAGTAAAGACCAAAAGTCATTAAAAGAAGCTAGTTTAGGCTGGTTGCAAAGTGCTAATTTCCAAGAAAAAGGAAATTATTATGTCAATATTTACAATCTACTGACACAAACAAAAGCAGGAGAACAGATAATTTTAGAAAGTAAAAATGGCCAACCAATTACTGACTATAAATTTTCAGCATATAATGGCGAGTACCAAAAAGTTGAAATCACTGATTTTTTTGATATCAATAAAGAAAAGAATAAACTGATCTTAACTGCGACGAAAGATAGTGCGTTAAGAATAAATGCGGATAAGCTGATCATCCCGTTTGAACAAAAAGATATTGATATTGCTTTACGTACGCCGATTATCAATGGTGGAAAAGAAGTGATGCTTGTATCTGATCAATACCTTCAACCAATTTCGATCATCAATCCCAATAGTGTAGAAACAGCTTGGGGAAACTATGATGGGAATGGTGCCTATATGGGCGACACCACGATAGCGATAGCAGGAAGTACCCAAACTCCTGTAAAGAATGCGACGATCAAAATTGAACATCCAAACTACCTGAAGCTAAGAGCGCCTAAAGGGGAGTATGATTATTACAAATTAAATAAAGATTACACGATAACAGCGGTCGAAGGTGGTTCACTTATAAAATTCACAACGCCAGTCGTTCATTCATTTAATTTGGATCTAGGCTTTAATTATATACCTGATAGTTTAGAAAAAAGCAAAAGCATTCCAGTTGATACACTTCCTGTCACACTAAGCGCAGATGAGTATGAAACAGTGGAAACGACAGTTAGAACAGGGAGAAAGCTTTATTCAGAAAACACGTTACAAGCAAGTAAAAATCAATTTTTAGTCAACGCAAGAAACGATTCGTTTGATTCATTAAGTGTTTCAACTAAGATTCCTGCGGGTGCAGATGTGATTTTTGATATTTATGATGTCTCAAATGACCAAGTGGAATCCATTTACCCGCAGTATTGGGATCGAGGCTATTACTTTGATAAACCATTAGATCCTAACAGTTCTGCGTATCCTAAAATTACCTTCAATGAAACAGACAATACGTATCAATTTGATTTTGGTAAAACATCGAAACGTTATATCATTGAATATAAATATGCTAATGGCTGGATCGATGCTAAGACGATCAATGTGACCGGAAGCGCGGCTGAACCATTGTACGGAGATCGAGTCATGTCAACTTCGGTTTCTGTTAGCAATGTAGGAACAGAGATAATTTCTGCAAGCCAAACAAGCCATGAATCGTTAAAAAATGTTACAAAAAATGAAGTGAAAACAAAGAATATCAATAATGGGACACTTAAAGTTAAAAATCCCACCTTTGATATTGCAACAAAAGGAACAACAAATGCAGATATTGATTTAAATTCGATTGCGATTAATGGCGTCCCAGAAACTACGTATACCATCAAGAAAACTGCGACGGGTGCTCAAATTATTTTTGATGATTACACACTAACTCAAAATATCACGATCACTTATAATACGATTTCTAAAAATGCAGGGCAGATTTTTACTGAGACAGTCATCAGTGCTGACAATTTAGAACAAATGACAGCAACTCGCAGAACGGCTACAACAACACCACTCGTTTTGAGATTTTCCGATGGAGATGCGGAAGGAGTTGTCTATTTGGCTCAAGCGCAATTTCATACGTATAATGAAGATAATCAAAACATAAACGTTCCCAATGTTTCATTTGAACTGATCGATAATGTGACGAATAATCGGACTGAGTTTACGACAGGTGAGAATGGCGACTATAAATTTGATGCGATCATGTCTGGAGCCTACACCTTAAGAGTAACGGATCTCCCAGCAGGTTATGCGATCGCTAAAGAATATATTGATGGGAAAAGCATTCAATTGACCAAAGGTATGAATCAAATCGAGGTTCCTCTAGTAGAAAATAAAGTAGACCTTACGAGTGTAAGTGCTAAAAATTCAACCATTCCTATGGGCGCTAATTGGAAGCCGGAAGATAACTTTACCGGAGCTACAGACAAAGAGGGGAAACCAGTTACATTTGACAAAATAACCGTAAGTGGAACAGTAAATACAGCAAAAGTCGGTGAGTATGAGATTACTTATCGAAATCAAAGTCAAGAAGCGAAAGCCACAGTATCTGTTGTTGCCAATCAAGAAACCCTAGCAGTCAAAAATTCTACGATATACGAAGGAGATTCTTGGCAAGCAGCCGATAACTTTGTGTCTGCAACGGATGAAAATGGAAAAATGATGCCATTTGAAGATGTAACTTTTTCTGGCTCTGTTGATACAACTAAAGCCGGTGACTATAAAGCGACTTATACTTTCCATGAACAAAGAGAAGTAGCTACAATCACTGTGTTACCAAATCAAACAACTGTCAAAGGTAAAAATTCAACCATTTCTGTCGGTACGAATTGGAACCCAGAAGATAATTTTGTCTCAGCAACAGATAAAACAGGAAAACCTGTTGCCTTCGATCAAATCACTGTAACTGGTACAGTGGATTCATCCAAAATTGGAGAGAATAGAGTCACATATGAAAATCAAGGAAAAAAAGATGTAGTAATCATCAATGTTGTAGACGAACAAGAAACGCTCGCTGTGAAAGACTCTACGATTTATGTTGGAGATTCATGGCAGGCAGCCGATAATTTTATCTCAGCAACAGATAAAATCGGGCAAATTATCCCAATTCAACAAATCACTGTAACAGGTTCTGTCGATACAACCAAAGCTGGGATTTATGAAGTTGTTTACGGATCTGGAAAATTAAAAGAAACAGCTAAAATCACAGTGAAAGCTGATCAATCAACATTAGTCGTAAAAGATTCTACCATTTATGTCGGCGATGATTGGAAGAGCGCAGATAACTTTGTGTCAGCGACTGATCGTGACGGTAATGCCATTTCATTTGAAGAAGTAGAAGTGACTGGAACTGTGGACACCAAGGAAAAAGGCGAGAGTAAGGTATCTTACACCGTTCAAACCACTAAACAATCTGAGCCAAGTAAAACTAAAAAAACTGTACAATCTGAAAAACAACTGACTGCGACAGCAAAAATCACAGTACTGGAGAAAAATTCTACCAAACCAAATGAAACGAATAAGAATCAAACGCATAGTGTAAAACCAGACAAACAAGGGAATTACCCTAAAACGGGTGAAAAGACCAATCATTATTTTAGTTTAATCGGACTATCAGCCGTGTCGATCGCAATAGTTGGCATGATTCGATTAAGAAAAAAACGAACAGATTAACTAAACGATACGGAGAAATAAGGCTGGGATAAAAGGCAGAGTTGACGCTGCCTTTTATTCAGGCCTTTATTCAATTGAAGCGAAATCTGGAAAGGCGGAAAATAGGTGAAAAAAAAACCGTTGATATTAGGTACAGCCTTACTATTTTCATCGGCACTTTTTGTTCATTTTGACACTTTTTACGGAGAAGAAATGACAACTCCTGGAAAATACAAAATGACCTATGAAGTAGATGGAAAAGTAGAAACAGCGACAGTTGAAGTGAAAAAAAATCAGACGGAGCTTCTCTTAAAAGACATCATCATCAAACAAAACGAGCACTGGTCGCCCTTAGACAATGTTGTTTCACTAAAAGATCGAGATGGCGAGCCGCTAGATTTAAATCAAGTGACGATCAAACATAATGTAAATACACAAGAAACAGGGCTTTATTTTGTGAAATTTTCATATAAAACTTACGTTTCTGTAGCCAAAGTATCAGTGAATCAATTTACCAGTTCTAATCACAAAAAAAGAGTACAAAATCACTATTCCCCAAATGATTCTCAAACTAAAATCATGCTGAATGACGAACTGTTAAAAAATGATCCTGCTAAACAAAAGATCAACATCAACACTTCTGGAGGAGCCGACCCACTAGGTTCTGCGAGTTTTGGAAATATGTTGGGGTTTCTATCAGGGACACTTCTGTATGGAACAAGGAGAGTATAAATGGATTTCTTGTTATTAGACGATCGAGCAAATTTAAAATTATCAATTATTCGAAAATTAGAGCAGCAATACTCGTTTTCAGAGCGTAAGGATATGTTGTGTGAGCAATTGAATATCTCCCAATATCTTTTGGAACGAAGTGTTCTGGAAATAAATGAGGACTTGAAAAGATTTGAACTGATCGATGAGATGGAATTGATTGAACAAAACAATGAGATCATATTATTTCAAGGTTCTCAAATGTCATCTAGTATTGTTGAGGAAAGATATTTAAAGTATTCACTGGAATTCACATTATTGCAAACGATATTTTTCAACCAATTTACATCGATCAAAAAATACGGGGAAAAAGAAGGGATGAGTCGGACGGTTGTTTATAAAATCATTGATAGAATTCGTAAAGAGTTGGAACAATATGATATAAAATTATCCAAAACGTTTCAATTGATCGGCAACGAAATGCAGATTCGCCAATATTTCAATATGCTCTATTATCGGATTTATAAAGATTCAGATGAGTTATACAATCAATCAGATATCTTAGCAGTCAATGAACTATTTTCTGCTATTAAATTACATTGTGAAGAAATCAACACTTTTTATCTGTTTAAACATTATATGTTTGTTATGCTAGAAAGAGTAAAGCGAAAGCATAACTATTTTTTGCCTACTAATGTTGAGTCGGCTGATTTAGATGAAGAAAATGTGCTGTATCAAACGATCAAACAATGGAGCAGCCGTACCTTACAAGGAACAAACCGGGAAATTGATGTCGAAGTAAGAGGAATTCTTAATCAGTTGTCAGTTTATCGAAGCGAATTTTGTGACTTTGAAGACGAGGCTGTTGAAGCATATAGTTTGCAGTTAAAGCAGCAAATTCTTAACTATCCACAACTAACGATGATGGGGCCTGAATTTAGTGATAGTGTGAATATGGCGATTTATCAGCACCGATATATTACCCCTTTAATCGACCTGACGTTACGAGTGATGGATTTAGAATTTTTTCATGAGCGTTACCCGATCGTATTTGAGATCTGTCATACCTTCATTTATCAATTGAAAAAGGATGAATTTCAATGTAGTAAGAAGTCCCTTTTTTTTAATTTATTGATTATTCTTTCTCAACAATATGACCAGGAAAACGAGAAAAATACGATCAATATCCATGTGAATTTCACACAAGGGGAAAAATATAACCAATTTATCAAAACGCAAATCAAGATTTTCGATTCTTTTAGCATAAATTTCCAGCCAGCAATACGTCCAGATACAGATTTGATTATCTCCGATTACATCCCAAAAACAACTTTTTCAGCTCGAAGTCTGATCTGGTTGGCACCTCCTAGAGCAAGCGACTGGCGCAATTTTGGAAATGAGATCATACAAATCAATAAGAATTTACAATTGAATAAGAATCGGATTTAGGGTGAGGTTGGGACAGAAGCGTTTAGTCCCGAGAAATAAGAAGGAATTCACGAAAATTGCTCTTCAAATTTTTGTGAATTTTAGCTTATTTCCGAAGCCTTCAAATCTTAGTGCTTTAGCACTTAGAATTTGATGTGATCGAAGCGTAGTGATTGCTTCTGCTCCCACCGTTTATCCGGATTCTATGTGAGTGGGCTATGACTCTAAGAGTTATGGCCCACTCACATCCGCTTTTTTATTACATAAATCAAGGATCAAAATAAATAAAAATACTACGGATAATCATCCTTAATTATTTTTTCATGTGTTATACTGAACAAGATGTAACTAGGAATGATTAGCTAGTGAAATAGCATTATTTATCGGAAAAACATAAGACCAGCATGAGACGAAATACGTTACAGTTAATTTTTTATTGGAGACTGAATGAGCTCATTTGCTTTAATTTTGGGAGGGGATGTAAAGTGAGACAGAAAAATTCAGGACCGATCATTATGGAAGAGATCCGTTTAATGGAAGTCATGATTCAAGTTTATTATCATAAGCAAGAAGATAACCTGATTCCAGAAGAGAGAATGTTGAACTATGCTAGAACTCGTTTAGAATTCTGTCAATTTGGGGAGCAAAAAACGACCTGCCAGAAATGTCCAGTTCATTGTTACCAACCCAAATATCGGGAACAAATGAAAAAAATCATGCGTTATTCAGGTCCACGCATGTTATTTAAGCATCCTGTTTTAACGTTTAAACATGCGTATCGTGGATTGACAAGGAATGTAGAAAAATAGTTATTTATTTTATTAAGATCAATCACATTATGTTTGGGAACAGTGGGGATTTTTCTGGTTAAGAAGTTTTGAAAAACTATATCAAAAAATTTGTCCAAGATGGGCTGAGCAATAAAAAACTTCTTTGTTTTTCTTAGTTTATAGTGTTCTCAAATAAATAGCGACAATGATAATTCAGACTTATTTTATCTGGATTTGACTATTTATTTCCAAAATGATAAAGTAACACCTGAGGAAGGTGTTTCAAATGTACGTATTATATATTTCAACTCTTAGCTCCCTACAACTTATTTTTGATGAAGTGTTGTACGGAGCTTAATCGGAAAGCTTATGAGCTTTTCTTATTCATCAGTAAATTTAGTATAGTAAAAAAAATAGCATCTGTTTGCTATGTTTTTGTTGTACTCATTTACTGAAGGATATATAGATTAAAAAGGCCCTAGACATTTTGTCTATGGGTCTTTTTTGTATGTTCTTTAGTAAAAATCAGGGAAACCACATGAAAGAGGAAAATAGAATGGAATTATTACAAGTCAAAGATTTAACCTATGCAGTACCAGATAAACAGCTTTACGAAGATAGCTCATTTACCTTAAGAAGTAAGGAACATATGGGGATCGTTGGTAAAAATGGTGCAGGGAAAAGTACCTTATTGAAAATACTTTTAGGGAATGTATTGCCAGATGACGGTGCGATCACTTGGAATCCAGCAGCTACTTTAGGCTATTTAGACCAATATGTAGACATGGATCAGTCACTTACGATCAACGAATTTTTAAGATCCGCCTACCAAGAATTATTTAACACAGAAAAAGAAATGCTTAAACTATATGAAACATATGGCGAAACAGGCGACGACCAATTATTAACAAGAGCCGCAACGTATCAAGAACAATTAGAAATAAAAGGATTTTATCAAGTCGAAAATGACATCAGCAAAGCTGTCACAGGGCTTGGAATTAGCGATGGCGATGCCGAGCAAACCTTAAGTGCGTTAAATCGTGGCGATCAAATCAAAGTTATTTTAGCCAAGCTTTTATTAGAAAAACCGTCTGTCTTAATCTTAGATGAGCCGACGAACTACTTAGATCAAGAACATATCGAATGGTTGACTGACTATTTAAATGCCTTTGAAAATGCGTTTATTATCGTTTCTCATGATACTACCTTTTTAAGCAACATTGCTACGTGTATCTGTGACATTGATTTTGGTTCAATTAAAAAATACCATAGCAACTACACAGATTTCTTAAAACAAAAAGCACATTTAGCCGAAGCTTATCAAAGCCAATTTGATGCTCAACAACGAAAGATCAAAGAAACAGAAGCTTTTATTCAGAAGAATATTGCTGGTATCAAAACGAAAATGGCTCAAGGTAGAAGGAAACATTTGGAAAAAATGGACAGACTGAAAGAACCTGAAAAAAACGTCAAATCGAATTTTTCATTTAAACTAATGCCACAAAGTTCACCTAACGTCATGACCATCGATACGCTGACTGTAGGCTACAAAGAGCCATTACTAACTGTGCGTGATCTACAAGTGAAAAAAGGTGAAAAAATAGTGATTACAGGCGCAGATGGTTTAGGTAAATCTACCTTAGTGAAAACACTGCTTTCAATGGTACCTGCGATTTCTGGAACAAGCCATTTTTCACCACAAGTTGCTGTTGGTTACCACTCACAAGAAATCGAATGGGAAAATACTGAATGGACACCAATTGAAGCGTTGGCTAACAAATATACAAAACTTACTTATGAAGATGTTCGTCGTGAACTAGCGAAATGCGGTTTGAAACGAGAAATTGCTTCAAAAAATCTTTATATGTTAAGTGGCGGAGAACAATCAAAAGTGAAGTTGTGCGATTTAACGATGCAGCCAAGTAATTTACTGATCTTAGATGAGCCAACCAATCATTTAGATGTCGACTCAAGAAAAGCCCTTCAAGATGCGTTAAAAGCGTTTAGAGGCAGTGTGTTATTGATTTCAAATGATGATGAGTTTTACTCAACAGTTGCAGATCATGTGTACACGGTTGCTGATAAACATCTTATTAGACAATGAGGTGAGTAGAAATGAGTTTTACAGGATATAAAGATTGTCATTTGTACCAACTGCCAGTTGTGAAACGAGAAGTGACAGAAAAGCAGTTGGCTCAACGGATTTTAGTCATCGACAGCGGTGTTTCAGAATGCATGCTGGCCATTGATTTAGCTAAGCAAGGAAAAGAAGTGACGATAATAGAACGTTCAGATGAAATTCTTTCAGATTGTTTAGCAGCCCCAAAAAGAGCTGAATTGATGCGCCAGCTAGAGAATTTGGTCGTAACGATTTTTTTAGAAACCTTTTGTATTGATGTAGAAGCGAACCATGTCTGCTTATCTAATCAAGAAGGATTTAAGACAGTTATTAATATTGATAACATCATTGTTTCTAAAAAACTATGAATATTTTTAAAATCGTTTATAGTGTAAATAGACAGAGTCAAAAAATGAAGGGAGAACCATCATGTTTATACCTATAAACGAAGCAGATTTTCAACAAGTAGTGGAAACATGGAACCAAGGCTTCAGCGATTATCTATTGCCAATCCATGTTGATCAAGCAGCCTTAGAACAAAGAATTCAGTCACTAAAACTTTCGAAAAAGCTCTCAGTTATTTTTTCTATGGACGGAGAATTTGCCGGCATCATTTTATTAGGCATGGAAACATTCCAGCAAACAAAAGTGATGTGGGTGGGCGGTATGGCTGTAGTTCCCAAATATCGCAGAAGTAAAGTCGCTTCTAAATTGATTGATTATGCAGAAAACCTAGCAAAAGAAAATCAATGTGAGCAGCTGATTCTTGAAGTGATTGCTACTAATGAACGTGCTAAACGTCTTTATGAAGCAAAAGGGTTTCAGGTTATAAATGAGTTGGCAGTCGGTTCAGTTAATTTACCAGCTACACCTAAGAAACAAAGCAACATAGAATTTAAACCAGCAGTATCGAAGGATCTCGCTTTGATTGAAAATAAATGGACCCCATGGCAAAATCGCTTTATTTTTTCAGATAAAAATTATGATATCTATCAGGGCGAACATAAGCTTGGTTCAACTAGTTTTAATGTAATCGGAGAAGAATTGGTCATTAAGCAATTGAATGTGTTAGAATCGAAAGATATACTCTTAACAATGGATATCTTGCTTAGTTTAAAAGAACGAGAAAATGTTGCTACTGTCAAGCTGACAAACTTCGATATGGCAACACCTGTTTATACTGAGTTAGAAAAAATAGACGTTAAACTGCAACTTACCCAATTTCAATTAGCCAAAAATTTGATGGAAGAATAATAAATCCATTTTTTCGGAATAAAATATCTTTGCTGCATTTGTTGATTAAAATGAATGTGGTGAGGATATTTTTTTGAGTGTATCAAATTGCGGATAACCGACATTAAATCAAGGGGCAATGCATCGTTGCGTACGTCTTTATTGTATAATCAAGTAGAGCAACGCATTTGTGCAACAAAAATGATGGACGCTAAGAAAGGAGTGGCTTATAGTGACTGTAGAAATTGGTAAGCAAATCAAAAAATTCCGTCAAGAACGACAAATTTCACAACAGGAACTAGCGGACTATTTGAACATTTCACGTCAAACGATTTCTAAATGGGAGCTAGGAAAAAGTCTTCCTGACTTGGAAAATGTCGTTAGACTTTCGGAATATTTTAATATCAGCGTAGATGTTCTATTGGGACATAAAAAGCTTGGTTTCTTTAGGGAATTGTTCGGAGGGAAAGAAAGAAGGCAAATCCACATGGATCAAAATAAGAAAGAAACTAATAACGCAGCATTTTACAGCGCTTATGCACAAGATATACAACCGTTGTTTGCAGAAGGGAAGCGAGTGAATACCTTTGTAAAAATTGAAGAAGAAATTTTTCCTCAAGCAACATTTTCGAAATTAATTGGTTATGCAAATTGTTTATGCGACTTTAGTGGCGAACAAGTTTCGATCAAGCAAATCGGAAAAGCAAAACTCGCTGTAAAGGTTTCTGTAGAACAAACTATAGCTGTGTTTTCTCTTCATGATATCTTAGAAATAAACCTGCAATTTGGTAAATATATTCGGAATGTGGGTGGTAATTTTGTGACACTGATTGATATTGTTACGAAAGATCAAAACTATTATCTTTGGGTGGAATCTTTAAAAGTTGCCCACGAGATTTGGCATCATGAAAAGTTTACTTCTATAAAAATCAATATAGATAAATCATTTAAAACAGCACTGGATCTATTGAGTGAAGAAGATGCAGTCGCAGCAATTCGCAGCAATGCGGAGGATATCCAGCTGATCTATAGATAAGAAAGTAGAATATTGAAGGATTATTTGTTTATGTTGCTGATCTCTGATTTGTGGTAATACTTTCTTTTCCTCGGATTGCTGCATTGATCTTTTCATATCAAACTAGTCCTAAAGCAGTGAGGAAATCTCAGACTTAAAGCCGATAAAATGAAGTATATGTTTTGCTACAATTAAAAGTAACAGAAGTAGAACATGTTCGTTTAATCAACAGCTTTCTATGACAGTCAGGGGTGAATGGTATAAATAAGCAAGTCAGCAAACAAACTATCGGTAATAACGGGATCGATGTAATAAAATATGCAGCAGCGGTTTTGATTATCTGTTTTCATTGCGAACGGGTGATTCAAGATCCAGTCGTTCATCATTTGTTTAAAAATGTGCTATGTCGAATCGCTGTTCCATATTTTTTGATTTCCACCAGTTATTTTGTCAGAAGAGGGCAAAATAGCTCACCAGGTTATTTGAAACGTTACCTAAAATCAATGATCAATTCGTATTTATTTTGGAGTTTGATTTATTTGCCAATTGGGTTTATGTGGATTCAGGAGAATTATTCATTGGGACCACAACTCTATCCAGTGGCATTGTTTGCAGGTTTAGTTTATACAGGAACGTATTACCATCTTTGGTATATTCCGGCCATGATTTTTGGTATTATCATTGCCCACTGGCTGATTAAGAAAAAAGGTTATATTCCGTTGTTTTGCCTGACATTTGTGTTATGTCTTTTTGGGTCATTAGAAACGTATTATGGCTATATCGAAAATGAACAGTTGAAATCATTTTTTGATCAGTATTTGAATGTATTTGTGACTACTCGTAATGGCTTATTCTTTGCTTTGGTGTTTGTAGCTGTTGGTTATTTTTTATGGGACTATCGTGAAAAAATAGCTGGGTATCAGAAATATTTTGGTTTAATGGTCGTGGTATTTGGAGGTCTTTTAGTAAGTGAAGGTTTGATGATTTATGCTAGGACGGGGATCGATAAAAACTTTATGTGGTCATTGATTCCATTTACTGCTGTCTTTTTTTGTTGGAGTTTGACATGGAATTTGAAAATAGATATTGATTATAAACATTTGAGGAACTTAGGAAAATATTATTTTTTCATCCATCCATTGTGTATCTTGTGGGCTGCTAGTTTAGTGAATAGCTATGATTTTTTTGCCAATAGCTGGCTGCAACTGGTTGTAACACTGATTGCGACACATTTATTAAGCTCCTTAGTGATAGTTATCAATAATCAACTGCCATATTATTATTTTGATTTACAGCTGATGTTGAGAGTGACTAAAGGGTATCGGATTTAGTAAGAAGGATGAAGTAAAGTTGAGACAAAACGCCGCTGGTTTTGTCTCAGCTTATTTTTTTCTCTTAAGTTAAATGAACACCTTTATCCACATAAATAATATCTCCAACAATACCAGCGGCTAACTCACTAACAAGGAACGCACAAGTATTACCAACTTCTTCAATCGTAACACCTGCTTTATCTGGCGTACGGCCTTCTGAAATTTTGATTAATTGATCATAATCTTTTACGCCTGTTACAGCTAATGTTTTGATAGCGCCAGCTGAAATTCCGTTAACACGGATTTTGTCTGCTGCGAATTCGTACGCTAGATATTTTACAGCTGTTTCTAAAGAAGCTTTGGCGATTCCCATCATGTTGTAGTTTGGGATAGCTCTTTCAGAACCTAGATAAGTCATTGTAACAATTCCAGAACCAGGATTTAACAAAGGTTTAGCATAATGTGCCACAGCTAAAAGTGAGTAGCTGCTGATATCTTGAGCCAATAAAAAACCTGAACGGCTGATATCACTAACATTCCCATCTAGCTCTTCTTTGTTAGCAAAAGCAATGGCATGTACTAATCCGTCGATTTTGTCGTATTTTTCTTGGATTGTTTGAAAAGCTTGAGCAATCGACTCATCAGAGGCAACATCACATTCAACAAGTAGATCAGTTGGTTCAGCTAATTTTAGCAATTGTTTTTTCATGCGGTCGTTTTGATATGTATAGATAATATCAGCCCCTTGCTCTTTCAATGCTTTAGCACATCCCCAAGCAATACTTCTTTTGTTGGCTACGCCCATCACGACGACTTTTTTATTTTTTAGAAACATATGGTTTTTTCCCCTTTTAAAATTATTTTTAGTGTGTGAAAAAGGTCTCACATCTTAACAAAATCTAAATATCTGATTTTATTTAAGTTGACGGATAAAATTGCAACTGGTATTATCTGTGTTGAGAATGATAAAAAAATTCTCTAACGAATAAGCAACACCCGTACAGACATTTTATCGGATGTCTGAATTATTAACTAAAATACTTTGAAAGTCAAACTATTTTACTTAAATTTAAACAAAAAAGTGTTGTTTAAGCAAGTTTTTTTTAATTTGATAGTCAAAACAATAGTGGAGGTGCACGATGAAACGAGTTGTAATAACAGGAATGGGAGCAGTGACTCCTTTAGGAAATACGGTAAAAGAGTATTGGCAAAATCTAGTCAATGGAAAATTAGGAATCGCTAAAATCACTAAATTTGATTCTGAAGATACAGGTGTGGCACTTGCGGGTGAAGTGAAAGACTTCGATCCAAGTGAGGTTCTTGATCGTAAAGAACAAAAGCGGATGGATTTATTTTCGCAATATGGTGTAGTCGCTGCGATGGAAGCGTGGAATATGAGTGGTTTAACTCAAGAAACGATTGATCCCAAGCGTTTTGGTGTAATCGTCGGCAGTGGTATCGGCGGTATGACAACATTACAAGATCAAGTCAGAGTCATGGATAAAAAAGGGGCTAAACGAGTGACACCTTTCTTTGTACCGATGGTGATCGCAAATATGGCTTCAGGAAATATCTCTATCAAATTAGGGGCAAAAGGGCCTTCTCAAACAATCGTCACAGCTTGTGCCTCAGCGACAAATGCAATCGGTGAAGCGTTCCGTACCATCAAATACGGCTTGGCTGATATGATGATCACAGGTGGAACGGAAGCGACGATTTGTGAAATCGGAATTGCTGGATTTGCAGCTTTGAGTGCGTTGAATACGACAGAAGATCCAACAAGAGCATCGATTCCGTTTGATAAAGAAAGACATGGTTTTGTGATGGGCGAAGGTGCTGGCATGTTGATGTTGGAAGAACTGGAGCACGCTCAAAAACGTGGTGCGACGATTTTAGGTGAAATCGTAGGTTATGGTAGTAATTGTGATGCGAGTCATATGACAGCGCCGTTAAAAGACGGTAGTGGTGCAGCAGATGCGATCGAATTAGCGTTAGCAGAAGCCTCAATTGATGCCTCAGCTGTTGGGTATGTCAATGCACATGGCACTTCAACACCAGCTAACGATGCAGCTGAAACAGCAGCTTTAAAACGTGTATTTGGTGAACGTGCCTACAATATTCCGATCTCTAGCACGAAAAGTATGACTGGACACCTTTTAGGAGCCGCTGGAGGCATAGAAGCCATCGCTTGTGTAAAAACATTACAAGAAGGCGTTGCTCATCCGACAGTCGGTTATGAAGTAGCCGATCCAGAATGTGATTTAGATTATGTAACAGATGGCTCACGCCCCGTAGAAGCAGAATATGCGATTAGTAATTCGTTTGGCTTTGGCGGTCACAATGGCGTTATTTGTATGAAAAAATGGGAGGAAAAATAACAATGACAAGACTAATGAATGCAACAGAAATTATGGAAATGATTCCAAATAGATACCCAATTTGCTTTATCGACTATGTGGATGAAATTATCACGGATAAAAAAATCATCGCAACAAAAAACGTAACGATCAATGAAGAATTCTTCCAAGGACATTTCCCTGGAAACCCAACAATGCCTGGTGTTTTGATTATTGAAGCATTAGCTCAAGTTGGTTCGATCTTGATTTTAAAAATGGATCAATTTAAAGGTGAAACAGCTTATATCGGAGGAATCAACAAAGCAAAATTCCGTCAAAAAGTTGTTCCAGGAGATGTGTTAAAATTACACTTTGAAATCGTGAAGATCAGAGATTATGTAGGAATCGGAAAAGCAACTGCTTTTGTTGAAGATAAAAAAGTTTGTGAATGCGAATTGACGTTTATTGTAGGTAGATAATCAAGAAAATAGTAAAAAGCCGAAAAGGATGTTGTTCTTTTCGGCTTTTTTGTTTTAGTGATGCAGTTCATATAACTTCAAGGCTAATTGTAATGCAAACGTATTTTTTTCCTCTTCTAAATCTACTGGCAACAGTCCCTTGATTTTTTCAATCCGATACAGCAGCGTATTTCGATGAATAAACAACGCTCTGGATGTAGTTGCAATATTGAGGTGATGAGCGAGATAAGCTTTTAATGTTGGTGTAAAGCTGGTGTTATTTTTTTTATCATACGTCAGTAAGGTATTTAAATAATGAGTGTAGAATTTTTTTCCTTGCTCTTTTGAAATCGAATCTACTAAAAAAGAATCAAAGTAAAAATCATTAAAAAAGTAAATCTTCTCTTCTTTATCGTCATCTTCAAGTAACTGGATGACTTTTTTTGCTTCTTCAAAGCTTTGAGATAACTCAAGAATCGGCAAGGTCGAGCCAATCGTGCAGAAAATCTTTCGTTCGGCTTGTCCTTGATTCTCTAAATACATGCGGATTCGTTCAGCCGTATCGGATAGTTCATTGTGTGTTTTTAAGGAGCTTAACTTGGCATCAGTCCCTAACAGCATCACCAATTGATTTTTGCGACTGAACAAATGAAGGTGAGGGAAACGATTAGTTGTATAAGTCGTTAGTGAAGACAGTAAACTCTTCATTAAGCGATCTTCCATTTGTTTTTTCTTCATCAAAGAATCAGCTGGATTTCCTAAGGTCTGAATGGAAAGAATCAACACCGTATAATTTAAGCTTGGGTCAAGGGTTGTATCGTAAGTTGCCAAAGTTTCTAAGTCTTTGATTTGCCCTGATAATAATTGATCGAAAAAATCACGGCGAATTCTATTTTCTGTCCGTTCAATTTCAAACAACCGCATTTGTTCTAGCGCAAAGGCCATCGATCCATTTTCTAAAGCGACATAATCAAGATCTGTTAAGGGGCGTTCAACTTGATAAACCAGAATAAAACCGTAGTGGATCGTATCAAAATAAACGGGCATGATCACACAAGGATATTCTCTTTCTTCAAATAAAAGTGAGCGTGTAATAGGTTTTTGAATTCGTTCAAAGTTTGCTGGTAAATCAGTAAACGTTTGAATAGGGAAAGTAAAGGTGTCCCCTGTTTTTTTGATTGTTTCTTGAATTAGCGGCTGTTCTTGGTCGCTCACGGCTGTCACTGACCAGTCTGTATCAACTAAAACAACAGGATTTTGGACCATGTGAGCTAAGCCTGCAGCGATTTTTTTCATTCCGCCGCCATGTAGTGAAATCTCGAAAAATTGTGAGTGAATATCTAGAGAAGCTTGATTTAGTTTATCCATTTGCCCTGAAATTTCTGCCATAACGATATTCATGATCTTTGAAAAGGCAATGCCGTAAGGAATCTCTATGATTGGTAAAGCCAATTCATCAGCTAACTGACGCATAGATTCGGGAATTCCTTTTAAGTAAATATGTGGTTTGATACAAATCGCAGAACAATTTATTTCTTTAAAACGTTGAATGAAGCGTTTTTGGATCTCTGAATTTTCACTGAAAAAATAGCCCGAAGTAATCAACAATTCTCCAGCGGATAACCAATCTGATGCATCAGGATTATCTAAAATATTGACCCCAGTGATTTCATTTTCAAGTCCTTTTTGTCCAGCAACCAATTGAAATGCTTTGAAAGGGGACAGTTGCAGGAAGTTTTTTACTGTTAACATGTGGAGACCCTCTTTCTAATGCCTGATTTAGTTACTTTAACTATACGGCAGTTGGTTAAAGTATACAACTGAAAATAAAAATATTCGGGTACTCTATCTGTATTTGAAAAGGCTTTCTTGATGTAAAGTTTAAAGTGTAAAGAAGAGACAGCAACTAAGGAAGTGAGTGACATGCGCACCTACCAATCCCTGTCAGGTGAACAAACATTCTTATCTAAGATTAGAAATGAACAGTGGAAAGGAGAAGTTCATAGTACATTTAATCGAACGATAAATATTATTTGTGCTTCTGGAGAATTGTATACGATAGCGGCAGAGGAATTGGATAATGCGCCCAATACCTTGCGAGTATCAGAATTTTTTAATGACCGACTTGAACTGGCTATAGGAACGCCTATTTTCACTCGAAAAGACCAACTATTGATCAGTGATATTGCTGAAATTCAACTTCAAAATGTGAATGAATGGCAGTATCCTCAAATCGAATTTCCCAAAAAACAGGAATATTCAAGGCTTAGTGATCGAGTAAATTTAGTGAATGAATGGCTTAAGCAAATAAATGAAAATGGTGGTTATTTATTAAATAAGGTGAGCGTAACGACCTACGAGAAAATGATTTACACGATGCTTTGGAAGGAGTCCAATCAATTGTTGACTTACTTAAAAGAAAAGCAATTGTTTCAAGCCATGAAACAATTAAATCGAGTAATTGGTTTGGGTCCTGGTTTGACTCCATCAGGTGATGATTTTTTAGTTGGTTTAGCACTTATTTTTACCACCGAAAATTATCCGTATCATTCATTGAAACAGTGGTTAGTCAACAGTCGAAATGAGCTGAAGAAACGAACGAATGTTATTAGCTTTTCAACATTAGACTGGGCGATCAAAGGAGCTGCACGTGAGCGAATCGGTTTATTCTTGGAGGAATTATTTTGTGGAGAAAAAGAAGAGCTGCTGAAAGAAAAAATGATGGCAGTCTTAGCAATAGGCTCAACTTCTGGCGGCGATATGCTGACAGGCATGTTGGCAGGGATTAAATTGACGTTGGATTTGCATTGAAACAAGGTAAGACTGGAAGAGCCGGCTAAGCTTTTATATTGTCTAGCTTCACGAGCTAGCACCTCGGAAAAAAGATAAAAATGGAGAGAGACAAAAAGCGTCTCAATCAATTTTCCCTATTTTTCAGTCGATGCTAAATGAGCTCGTTCAGCTTTTATATTATCTAGCTTCACGAGCTAGCACCTCGGAAAAAAGATAAAAATGGAGAGAGACAAAGAGCGTCTCAATCAATTTTTCCTATTTTTCAGTCGATGCTAAATGAGCTCGTTCAGCTTTTAAATTAGGAGGACCCCACTATGACAATCAGCATCAAAATTCAACCTAACACTTATATTGACTCTGTTTCACTGATGGCTTTATCAACCAAAGCAAATCAATTAGCAGGTGTTGATCAAGCAATCATTGCTATGGCAACAGAAATGAACAAGGAAGTCATGAAAAATGTTGGCTTATTCACGAATGAAATCGCCGAAGCGCAAACGAGTGATTTGATTATTGCGTTAGAGGCTAAAGAAGAGCAAGATTCCGCCGATTTGATCAAAAAAATCGAAACACTCATGACAGAGAAAAAAGAAAAAAGTACCAGCCAAACAATAGAAAATTATACAACAATCGAAACAGCCAAAAAATCTATCCCAGAAGCGAATTTGGTAGTAATTTCTGTTAATGGTCAGTATGCCGCTCGTGAAGCCAGAAAAGCGTTGAACAATGACTTACATGTCATGATGTTTAGTGATAACGTCAGCGTAGAAGAAGAAATTCAATTAAAAGCGTTGGCATATGAAAAAGGTTTGCTAATGATGGGACCTGATTGCGGCACAGCTATTATTAATAATATTGGATTATGTTTTGCTAACAAGGTTCGTAAAGGAAGTATCGGGATTGTAGGCGCTTCTGGAACGGGTAGTCAAGAAATCAGTGTTCGTATTCATGAATTCGGCGAAGGCGTTTCTCAATTGATTGGTACCGGCGGACGTGATCTAAGTGAGGCAGTTGGCGGACGAATGATGTTGGATGCTATTGATGCTTTAGAAGCAGATGAAAATACAAAAGTGATCGTCTTGATTTCTAAACCACCAGCAAAAGCTGTAGAAGAAAAAATTCTTGCTAGAGTAAGAAAAGCTGAGAAACCCGTTGTTATCTGGTTTATTGGTAGTGAAAGTCGTGAAAATGAAGAAGGCATTTATTTTGAGAAAATGTCTAAAGCTGCGGCTTTAAAAGCAGTAACACTTGCAGGGATCGATGAAAACAGCTTAGATGTTCATCCGTTGAACCTGCCGTTGATTGATGAAGTTCGCGAAAAATTGACTTCAGAGCAAAAATACATTCGCGGTTTATTTACTGGTGGAACGCTTTGTGATGAAGCGATGTTCACAGCAAAAGAAAGATTTTCTGATGTTTACAGTAATATTGCAACAGATCAAGAGCATCTTTTACATTTTGGTGATACAAGTAAAGCACACACATTTATAGATTTCGGTGCAGATGAATTTACCAATGGCAAACCTCATCCAATGATCGATCCATCTAATCGAATCGCCCGATTTAAAGAAGAAGCTGCAGATCCGACTGTTGGAGTGATTTTGATGGATTTTGTACTCGGGTATGGTGCGCATCCAGATCCAGTCGGTGTAATGGTGCCAGCAATGAAAGCCGCTAAGGAACAAGCTTTAAAAGAAGGACGTCATCTAGAAATCATCGGGTATGTTTTAGGAACGGATTTAGATAAACAAAATATTGATGAACAAGTAGAAAAGTTGACCTCGATTGGTGCAACGTATGCTAGCAGCAGTCAAAATGCTGGTTTATTGGCAAGAGAATTTGTTGTGAAAGGAGCAGAACAATGAGCAAAATCAACGAGTTATTCAAAGAAAAACCTGTAATTATCGACCTTGGGATCGAATCTTTTCAAGAAGAATTGATCGAGCAACAAGTAAAAGCAACTTATCTAAATTGGGCACCGCCAGGACGAGGAAAAGCGAGTATCTTAGCTGCTTTAGAAAAAATAGAAACACCAGAAAATTTAGAAAAGATCCAAAAAGCTAATGAAGAAGCTGTCAACCGAATCATTTCTTCTCAAATCTCGTTGATCGGCTATGATCAGGCAATCAATGTTGTACCAGGAATGACTAAAAATACCATTTTACATGCAGGACCGCCAATTACTTGGGATAAGATGAATGGTCCAATGAAAGGAGCAGTTAAAGGGGCTTTAGTTTTTGAAGGCTTAGCGAAAGACTTGGATGATGCTGAAAATGTTGCAGCATCTGGGGAAATCATTTTCTCTCCGTGTCACGAACATCAATGTGTAGGATCTATGGCAGGTGTGACCTCTGCATCAATGTATATGCATATCGTGGAAAATAAAACATACGGAAACTTGGCTTTCACGAATCTAAGTGAACAAATGTCAAAAATTTTACGAATGGGTGCTAACGATGAAAGTGTGATTGAACGCTTGATTTGGATGAGAGATGTTTTTGGCCCAATTTTAAGAGATGCAATGAAACTATGCCCAGAAGGAATTGATTTAAAACATATGCTGGCTCAAGCGCTGCATATGGGAGACGAATGTCATAACCGCAATAATGCTGGCACAACACTTTTGATCCAAGCATTGACGCCTTATATTATCCAAACGGATCATTCAATCGAAGAAATGAAAGAAGTGTTTGATTTTGTGGCTAGCAGTGACTATTTCTCAGGACCTACTTGGATGGCGATGTGTAAAGCTGCTCTTGATTCAGCAGTCGGTATTCCTTACAGCACAGTTGTCACAACAATGGCTAGAAACGGTACTGAGTTTGGGATTCATATCAGTGGAATCAAAGGGAATCCTTGGTTCGTTGGTCCTTCTCAAAAAGTTATTGGGCCAATGTTTGCTGGCTACAAACCAGAAGATGCCGGACTTGATATTGGCGATAGTGCCATCACAGAAACTTATGGAATCGGCGGTTTTGCGATGGCAGCAGCTCCAGCAATCGTAGCTTTAGTTGGCGGAACGATCGAAGATGCATTACGTTTCTCTACTGAAATGCAAGGAATTACAACAGCAGAAAATCCCAATATCACGATCCCAACGCTAGATTTTATGGGTATTCCATCAGGGATCGACAGCTTAAAAGTTATCCAAACGAATACATTACCGATCATCAATACAGCCATCGCGCATAAAGAAGCAGGAATCGGGATGATTGGTGCTGGAATCACTCACCCGCCGATGGAAGCTTTTGAAAAAGCCGTCATTGCCTTTAGCGAACAACTATAAAGGAATAGAAAGGAGTAAGACTATGGATGCTGTAAAAGAAAACCAACGATTAGTTCAGGCAGTAAAGCATAAACAAATTGAAAAAGTTACACATTTATTAAACGAAGGCAGTGATGTTTCGTTGACAGATGAAGCAGGTAGATCGCCGTTAATGCTGGCGGTACAGCAAAATAATTTGCCGATCGTCAAAGAATTGCTTACTTGTGGCGCAGACGTAAATCAACGAGATCATACATTGCTTACACCGTTCATTTGCGCTGCGGCTAATGGCTTTGATGAAATCGTTAAAGAGCTTCTTCGGTCAGGGCAAGCTGATTTAGCTTCAGTCAATCGCTTTGGAGGCACAGCGTTATTGCCTTCCAGCGAAAAAGGTTATTTAAGAACCGTTCAGTTGTGTTTAGCTGCTGGTGTACCAGTCAATCACGTCAATCGTTTAAGCTGGTCTGCATTATTAGAAGCAACGATTTTAGGCAATGGCGGATTCTTATATCGAGATGTGATTCGTGAACTTGTTCAGCATCAAGCTGATGTTGAACAAGTAGATGATACTGGTGAAAATGCGCTAGATTACGCAAAAGAAACAGGGAATAAGGAACTGATCGCTATTTTAGAAAAACAAGAAGTAGAAGAAATGGTTTTCCATGAGATACGGACTTATTTGCGTAAAGATGAATTACTTTTAGCACTTAAAGTATTAGAGGAACAAGACCAAACAGATTTAGCGGTTCTTTATTATCTAGGCTATACGTATCAACGACTAAAAGAGTACCAAACGGCTATTGAGTACTACGAAAAAGGATTGCGCCTAGACAATGAATTTGCTTTTTATGTCGGAAATAGTTACCGTATGATGGGAGAAGTAGATAAAGCACTTCAAACATATGATCAAGCAATCAAAACAGATCAAAGTTTCTTTTACCGCTATCATAAATCAAATTTTTTAAGAGAACTTGGTCGACATGAAGAAGCGATTCAACTGATGGATCGTTTAATAAAAGATTACCCAAATAGAGTTGATTTCTATTTTCATAAAGCAAATAGTCTCCGTAGCTTGAATCGCCATCAAGAAGCAATCGAAGCAATGGAACAAGCAATAAAGATCAATCCAGAAAATCCATTATTTTCAGAACACCTTGAACAATCACTTCAATTAGTAAAAAACTAAAGAAATGTATTGGAGGAAAATACGATGGAATCAGTAGAAAAACAAATTATTGATACAGCACCGACATATTCCGCAGAACTTTTACCGAAAACAGGCGCAGACAAAAATTGGGGCATCTTTAACTATGTGACTTTATGGATGGGTGCAGTGCACAATATTCTTTCTTATATGACGGTGGCAGGCTTTTTCTTACTAGGATTAAATACGAAGCAAGTGTTGGCGGCTGTCATGTTATCTGCGGTGATTGTTTCGACGTTCTATGTCTTAAATGGCGTGGCATCTGCGAAGTATGGCTTGCCGTTTCCCATGTTGTTGCGTTCTGTTTTTGGAGTGAAAGGAGCAATTATTCCGTCCTTATGTCGAGGCTTGATTGCTGGTGTGGTTTTCTTTGGAACCCAAAGTGTGGTAAGTGCGCAATCTTTAGACGTTTTGTTTAGCCGGATTTTTCCTAGTTATATGAGTATTGGTGGTGGAATGACGATCTTAGGGATGCCCGCGCCTACGATGTTAAGTTATTTGATCGTTTGGTGTGTGACAGTTGCTTTGTTTTTAGGTGGAACAAAAGTGTTGGATAAATTTGGTAACTGGTCTTCACCGATCGTATATGTATTTATTATTGGCGCAGCGGTGTGGACGATTCAAATTGCTGGAGGATTTGGTCCAATTTTAGCTTATTCACCTGCAAATGCAACGAGTAGTCCAATTGTTTTTATCGCTTGTGTGAGTGCACTGGTTTCAAACTGGGCGGGACCGATCGTTAATATTGGCGACTTTACTCAAAAAGCAAAAACACCCAAAGCTATGATCATTGGATTGCCATTAGGTTTTATTCTTTCTTATATCCTATTTGCTATTACATGTGTTGGGTTGATTGCAGGGACTCAAATTGCTTTTGGCGAACCGATTTTTAATATCGTCAATGCATTTGATAAAATTGATAATACCTTTGCTGTCTTTGTTTTGATACTAGCGTTGAATATGGGTGCTTTAGCCTTTGTAGTGTTCGGTAATTTATTCCCAGCAGGTCTGCAAATGTCTTCCTTGTTTCCAAAAGTGTTAGATGTGAAAAAAGCAGGCGTTTTGACGGCTATCATTGGTACGATGATTTTACCTTGGAAACTAGTAGAAAATGCTTCTACGTTATTTTACTTCTACAGTTTTATTGGTTCAATGTTTGGGCCAATTGCTGGAATCATGTTAGCTAGCTTTTATATCGAACATAAACAAGTGATCAATTTGGACAATATTTATGTTGAAAATGGGGCGCTTGGCGAGTTTAAATCAGGCTACAACAAAAAAGCCATGATCACTTTAGCGACAAGCTTTGTGATCACGATGTCGGGTGCATTTTTACAATCTGTTCCGTTTTTGAAAACAATCAATGACTTTGCTTTCTTTTCAGGTTTGATCTTTTCGTTTGTTGTATATAGTGTTCTAAGTAAAGTAAGGGAGGGAGAAAAGGCATGAACTATATGAAAATGGCAGCAGATGCCACAGTTGCTGGAATGGAGCAGAAATTTGGTGGACCATTTGGAGCAACCTTAGTTAGAAATGGCGAGGTGATTGTTTCTGTCAGTAATACAATGATGAGAGATACAGATCCCTCTGCTCATGCAGAAATGGTCGCGGTGAGAGAAGCGTGTAAAAAGTTAAATACGATGGATTTATCTGATTGCGAAATTTATGCGACTTGTGAACCATGTCCAATGTGTGTAGGAGCTATTTTATGGGCAGGCATCAAAACGGTTTATTACTCAAATACCAGAGAAGATGCTGCGAAACATGGTTTTTCGGATATGCATTTACGGAGCTATTTAGATGGCTCAGATCAGTCTTCGTTAGCGATGATTCATACGGAGGGATGTCCAGAGTGTGATTCTTTGTGGCAAAAATTTGAGGAGATTAATTTGAACGAAGTCTAGAAAGAAGTTTATGCTACTTTTGTTATCACTATTTATCTATATTTCGTGTGATTGGGATATGACTCAAAGAGTTATCGCTCAATCACTTTTTTCTTTGCAAATAAGATTTTACAAGGTTTTACTACAAAAAAATGAATCCAAATAGCGTATTCTCTAGAATATCCGCTAGTAATCTGCTACAATGGTTGAGAAGAATTTTTTTAAGAAGGATCTCTAACCTAGAGGCACTACACTAACGTTTCGATCAGATTTTTAGATCGAACCTTAAAGAAAGAGGAGAAAACAACATGATAGCAGTAAGCGATCTTAAAGCAGGTATGACTTTTGAACAAGACGGCAAATTAATCCGCGTAATGGATGCTAGCCACCACAAACCTGGTAAAGGAAATACCGTTATGCGTATGAAACTAAAAGACGTTCGTACAGGCGCTACAACGGATACAACGATGCGTCCAGATGATAAAGTAAAAAAAGCCTTCATCGAAAGCAAACCAGTTCAATATCTTTATAGCCAAGATGATACAGCCAACTTCATGGATTTAGAAACATATGAACAATATGAAATTCCAACTTCTGTGATTGAATATGAATTAAAGTATCTTCTAGAAAATATGGAAGTAAAAATCCAATTTTACGGATCAGAAGTAATCGGGATCACACTTCCAACAACGGTTGTCTTAAAAGTAAAAGAAACACAACCATCAATCAAAGGTGCAACTGTCTCAGGTTCTGGTAAACCAGCAATCATGGAAACAGGCTTAGTAGTCAATGTTCCTGATTTTATCGAAGCGGATGAATCATTAGAAATCAATACACAAGAAGGTACGTACCTAAAACGTGCGTCAAAATAAGTTGAATGAAATAGCTGACAGGTGAGAAATCAATCTGTCAGTTTTTTATTGTGTTTGTAGTGTAATAATCCTTTCGTAACTACTAAATTCAGTTGGCATGGTACAATAAGTTATATATTTTTATAAGTAGAAAGGGAGAGAAATATGGGTTTTCTATTAACATTGTGTCTGGTCTTATTATTTACAAAACTTGCTGGGCATTTTTGTAATCGAGTAGGGGTTCCTTCTGTCATTGGGGAATTGTTAGTCGGTATTTTGATTGGGCCAGCATTATTAGGCTGGATCAAACCAGATGATTTTATGCATTATTTTTCAGAAATCGGTGTTATTATTTTAATGTTTATTGCAGGTTTGGAAAGTGATTTGGAATTATTGAAAAAATATTGGCGGCCAGCCTTATCAGTCGCGCTTTTAGGGATTGTATTTCCTGCAGCGATGGGGTTTGGCGTTGGAGAAATGTTTCAGTTTTCCGTTCAGAATTCAATTTTTCTAGGGGTTCTTTTTAGTGCAACATCTGTTAGTATTTCGGTTCAAGTGCTGAAAGACTTAAAAAAAATAGACAGCGAAGAAGGTGCGACGATCCTTGGTGCAGCGGTTGTCGATGATATAGTTGTGGTTTTGATCTTAGGGATCATGCTGAGCTTGATGAATCGCTCTACGCCAGGTGGAAGTTTGCCGATGTGGGAAGTTTTGTTGTTGAAAGTCTTCTTCTTTGTTGTGATTTTTGCGGCCAGCAAATGGCTAGTACCTTGGCTCTTGAATTTGAGTAAGAAGTTAATTGCGATTGAAGCTGTTTCTGCTATTTCCTTGGTGATTTGTTTAGGCTTTGCTTATTTTGCTGAGATGTTGGATATGGGTGCGATCATTGGGGCCTTTTTTGCAGGTGTAGCAATTGCTCAGACAGATTATCGTAAGCGAGTAGACGAGAAATTAGAAACGATTGGCTATACTGTATTTATTCCAATGTTTTTTGTTTCTATTGGTTTAAATATGACATTTGCCGGCATGTCGAAGCATTTTCTTTTTATTGTCGTTTTAACGGTTGTCGCAGTGTTGTCGAAATTATTAGGCGGTGCTTTAGGGGCTCGTGTAACTGGGTTCAAAGGCGTATCTACATTGATCATTGGGTCAGGAATGGTTTCTAGAGGTGAAATGGCGCTGATTATTGCCCAAGTAGGATTGACCTCAAGTTTCCTTTCAGAAGAGTATTATTCCTCTGTGATCATTGTTATTATTGCTACGACGATCATTGCACCATTGTTGTTAAAAGCGACGATCATGAAACAAGAAAAACAACTTCAGTACTAGAATAAAAAAACAGTTTCTACCAAAGCCGAATGAAACATGCTTTGGTAGAAACTGTTTTATTTTAGTGGATAGAACCCATTAATTTTTTGATTGGATTCTTAGAAAGAATCAGTAGTATACCAGCGATAACAGCTACGATTCCGACAATACCGAAATACGCTGATTCAGTTTGAGGTGTGTAAAAACGCGCGATTTGAGCATTGATAGCTTGTGAAGCGGCATCTGCCAATAGCCAAATTGCGACTGTTTGTGATTCAAAGGCTTTAGGAGCAAGTTTTGTTGTAATCGATAGTCCAACTGGAGAAATACACATTTCCCCTACGATCATAATGAAGAAACTAAAGAATAACCACAAAGGGCTGACTCTTGTATCCGTGCCGTAAAGTAATCCAGGCAACATTAACAGTACAAAAGAAAGACCAGCAAAAACTAAACCTAATGAAAATTTGACCACAGTTGAAGGTTGTTTTTTCCCTAATCTGGTCCATAAAGTCACAAACACAGGTGTTAAAACAACCACAAAAATCGGATTTAATGATTGGAACCAACTAGGTGCAATCGACAAGCCAAATAAGGTATCATTTGTCCGTTCATTTGCAAATAATGCTAAAATTGAAGAGCCTTGTTCTTCTAATGACCAAAAAACGATTCCAGCCAAAAATAATGGAATGTAACCAAGGACTCTCGGTTTTTCTTCTGCCGTTACGTTTTTTGATGTCAACATCTTGATAAAATAATAGACAGGCAACAAAATTCCCAGAACACTAACACTATTGATAAAGAAACCAATCGTTAAATGACCCATCATAAAGGCACCGCCAAAAAGTACGATGACAAAGATAAGAGCAATCAAAGATGAGCGCATGAATGTTTTACGTTCTTTTGGCCCAATCGGATTCGTCGGTTTTAAACCGATACCTGCTAATGATTTTTTACCTTGTAAATAATATTGCAGTAAGCCGAAAAACATACCGAACGCGGCTACAGAGAACCCAACATGATAGTTATAGGTTTGGCCTAATGTTCCGACAATAAATGGTGCCAATAATGCGCCGATATTGATTCCCATATAAAAAATAGAAAAACCGGCATCACGGCGTGTATCTGTTTTTGAATAAAGATGTCCCACCATACCAGAGACATTCGGTTTTAGCATCCCTGTACCGATTACGATCAGTAGGATAGAAAGAAATAAGGCTGCAATACCAAACGGTGTCGCTAAAACGATGTGCCCGACCATAATGAATACGCCGCCGAAGAAAACCGTTTTTCTAGCGCCAAACACTCGGTCAGAGAGCCATCCTCCAACAATACTGGACATAAAAACCAGCGATCCATAAATCGACATGATGGCTAAAGCTGTTTCTTTCGGTAATCCTAAGCCGCCATTTGATACCGTATCATAGATATAATAGAGTAAAATTGCCCGCATACCATAATAACTAAATCTTTCCCACATCTCAGTAAAGAAGAGTGTAGACAATCCTTTGGGCTGTCCCAAAAATGATTTGTCTAACTGCTGCTCGTCCATAAGTAATAACCTCAATTCTTTTTTAATATTCAGAAAATTTATTTAACCTGGTGTTTCTGAAAAAAATACATGGAATAATTGTAAACTGTTACTCTTGTAAAATACATAAAATTTAATGATTAGACTATAAGAAAAATTGAATATTTATTCATTTGTTTTTCATATTGAGAGATAAAATTCAATGGATAAACGGTTTAATCCTTTAAGAGAGGGAGATTTTTTTGACTGCAATAGCAAAAAGGCAACAAGAATGGGCAACATTAAAGTATTTGATTTTATCGAAATCCCAAAAAGATTATCGCGCAATCAGAAAACTATTTGCAGATAATAGATGGAATGAAGAAAAAGAGCAGGCTTTTCGCTTTTATCTTCAGCATGCACTAGCTGCACCACTTAAAAAAGGAAATGTGTTGAACGCTTATCAGCATATCTGGGGATATTTTAAAACGAAAGCCACCGAAGCAGAACGGGAAAAATACAACGCATTGATTGCATCGTTTTCTGTAGAACAAGATGAATTGTTGCCTTTTTTAAAAGAATTAGCTATAAAATATCAAGAGCAATACTTGCTACATTCGAAAATACTGTTTAATGAAGCGTCATACAAATAAAAAAACTGGGACATAACTCTATGAATTATGTCCCAGTTTTTTTGAAGTTAGTTGCTTTTATTTTGATTTACTTCAAATAATGATCAATCGTTTTTTGATAGTTGTGCCAATCATTTTGTCCTGAATTAAAATAATTTGCTAATAGGTAACCGATGTAAGGACCCGTTGTTAAACCAGAAGAACCTAATCCGCTAGCAACAATAGCTGTGGGATCATTTGGTAAGCAGCTGAAAAATGGCGCAAAGTCTGATGTATAGGCACGAGTTCCAACACGATAAGCAGCAGGAAATTCTTCGAAAAAGCTCGAGTTAGCCAGGAAGGGCACTGTTTTTTTCTGCAACATAGAAAAAGCCTCTTTCGTTGGAGCTAAATCAAAACCAGCATCATTTTCATGCGTTGCTCCTACTAAAATTTGACCGTTTTCAAAAGGAATCAAATCACTTTCACCATCCAACATCGCTACAGGCCAGCTGCTGCTCTTTTTGTAAGGTGTATCAAAAGCTAATAATTGACCTTTTTGTGGTCGAATATCAGTTTTATAGTCAAGCGGTTCTAATAAAGAGGGAAGACCAGGCCCTGCACAGATTGCAACCACATCAAAATCTTCTGTTTCTGTCGGTGTACTGACGCGCCAATGCTCTTGCGTTCGACTAAGCTTAACAGAGCTTGTTTTTAAGGTTATATTTTGGAGTATTGCCCGTTTTCTCAATGTTTCTAAGTAGCTAGCCCCGTCTAATTTTCCGCCGCCAGTGATAAATAGTGCAGGCTGTGCATTTAATAAAGGCAGTTTTTCTTGTACCTGTTGTGCAGTTAATAACTGGATATCACCAATTTCAGGAGCCGCTTGTTTTCTTTCGAGGGCTAAGTCCAGTAAAGACTCAAGTTCACCATCTTTTCTAAGGATCAAGGTGCCAGTTTTTTGATAAACACTTTCTGACAGAGCAAAATCTTGGACTAGTTTTGGGTAAAACGCAGCACCATCTTTTGCTAATTGGTACCATTTTTTATTTCGGCGTTTAGAAAGCCAAGGAGAGATAATCCCAGCACTAGCTTTAGTCGCTTGTCCGACAGGATTATCATACAAGGTTACGTTATATTTTTTTAAATCGATATAGTTGGCTAAAGTCAGGCCAATGATCCCGCCACCGATGATTGCTAATTTTTTCATAAGTAACTCCTTTTTGTAAATCTGAATTAAGTAATTCATTTTTACATAAGTTTGTAGAGGATGCAAGTGTTCTTGAATTACCCTCTAGCCTCTTTCTTTAAGTCAGCCACCGATTTTGCTACATCCTTCAATAAAACGGTATATTCATTTTCCTTGGGGTGGGCATCGCCATAAAGTGTCTGTTCATATACTTCTGTCAACTGGATAAAACGACCTTCAAAGTGCGGATATTTCTGTTCAAAACGTTTCGCATAATGCGTTAAGGGTTCATTTGCCTGACGATACAAAATTTGCTCTGCTTTGTGCAGAACGATCATGTAAGCCCCAGTGAATTGTTTAGGTTGAACTTTGCGATAAAGACTAAAATAAAGTAAGAAAAAGTACTTGTGCAAAAAGAAACCGCCGATAGCTGCTAAAAGAATCAATAAACCAAGCAAAACCCAATGTAAGTTTGGGTGCCAGTAAGCGAAACCAGTTTTTTGTGCTGCTTTTTCAGATACTTTTTCTACGCTACTTGAAGTTGTTGTCGTTGTTTTTTGTGCTTCCTTAGGTGACGAAGACTCCGTGCTGGTATTTGTATATTTACTATCAACTGTAGAGTTTTTAGTAACAGCACTTGGGCTTGCATTATTCGTAAAACTTGGTGTCGGTTCAAATGGCAGCCAACCATACCCTTCAAAATAAACTTCTGTCCAAGAATGAGCATCATTATTTCTAATGGTATATTCTGAATACTCGCCGTCTTTGTTGCTGGTCATGGTTCCTGAACTAAAGCCTTTTGCCCAACGGCTAGAAATGCCCAGTGAGCGAAGCATGATCGTCATTGCACTGGAAAAATTATCACAATATCCAACCTTGGATTCAAAAAGAAAATAATCAACATAATCTTCATTTTCCGGTGTAAAAGGTGTATCTACTTTTGAATAGCGGTAGCCGCCGCCCATTTTTAAATAGTGTTCAATTGCTTTAACTTTTCCATAAAGAGTATCTTGATTTTCAGTCAATGAAATAGCTAGTTCTTGAATTTGTTTAGGCATATTTGTTGGTATTTGCACGGTCTGAATATCTTTGGAAGGCTGATAAGGAACTTGTTCTAACGCATCTAGTGAGACTTCAGGTTCTTGCCAAGTAAGTTGTACGGTTTTAGGCTTAGTTAAAAGATTGATGCGCTGTTTCTTTTGGAATTGTTCTGTTTGACCTATGGCATCCAAAGTCGCTGAAACATTTCCATAAGGATAAGGCAAATATTCTATAGGATTGTTAAATGACAAGGTAATCGTCATTTCTGGTCCAAATGCACCTTTGTATACTTGATTTTCCAACACGCTTAAAGGATTTACAGTATCTGAAATAGCGGATTCTGAGGTATCGTTCCATCCTTTTCCAGTATAATTATATTTAGTTTCAACGCGCCAATAATGTTCTTTTTTCTGCTTAGCGGTGAAAACGACAGTTTGATCGTCATTTAGCGGACCACCTAGCTGGGTATCATTATTACTAAAACCGGAGCTGGAAATATCCTCGGAACCATATTGAGCGATGTGCTGATAAATACCTTGCTGATTCATATATGTGCGGACTGCAGCAGTTTGGGTAAAAATAACATTTTTAGTTTGAGGAAATACAAGTAAAAAAATATAGGCGCTTCCTGCAATCAAAAACAAAATAAATCCGCTTAAAAGAACCAAAGATCTTTTTTCTTTTCCAATGCCTATTATTTTAGAACGCTTTAATCCATAAAAAAGGACGGCAGCGCTAGTGATTATCATTACCTCAATGCCAAAATTCAGCTGGTTAAAGACAGCCAACATAAACAGGTAGCTAATGAGCAGTAAGTAGCCGAGTGTCCAGCGTTCATACTGAATAAACAAAACGGCTAAAAGGATCAATAAAAATAAAATAATAGACAAAGCAATGATATCAGGTAAATAATTAACTTCTCCCGTAAGCATTTTGACATAGATTTGAAGATTCTTTTGAAGCAAGGTTCCCAGCCAAGTAAAGCCGAAAGAGTGGTGTAAAGGAAAATAGCAATACAACGTAAAAAGATAGCTAAATAGATAAAGAGGAAACCGTATCAGATTACGCTTAATAATTAGTGTAATAAAGCAAATCAGTGCCAGTATTCCAATAAAAAAAGAGGAATTAGTTTGCTTTAAATGATAAACGTTTAAAAAAGGTAAACTTGCCGCTGCCAACATAAAAAAACTAAGAATAGCAAAAGGCCATTTTTGTTTGATTCTAGTCTTCAAAAGGCTGACCTCCTTTATCGATGAAGAAAACTTGATCTTTCCAATACAAACAAAGATCCGCTCCTTCAAAGGTGACTAAATAGAGATCATTGTTTCGATTTAATACATAAAGTTGATCATCTAGCCAGTTTGTTTTTGTTGGACTGAAAACAACTAGTTTTTTATTAGAAATAGTCGGTAAACTCATTTCTTCAAGTAAAGGATCGATTGCTGCTAATACGTGATCTTTCGGTGTAGAATTAGGAAAATCAGCCATGATCGTTTGTTGAAAGGAAAGCTTATTTTCAACTACCTGAATAAACGAATAGTAAACAGAAAGCAGCTGTTCAAAGTTCTCATGAGACAATCCATAAAATAAAAAATGAGTCCCAGTCTCGGTTTCTTGTTCATATTCTTTAACAATCAATTCATTTCTTTTTCCAGATTGTTTCCAATCAATCGAATGAAAGGAATCCCCAATTTGGTAGTCACGAAAATTTTTAATCGAAAACGATGGACAGCCAAAATCCTTAGAAAAGGTAGGTTGAGCAACTAACAATTGTTGGTATAACTGCTCTGCCAAATCCAGCTGTAAAGTGGGCATAACCACAAAAGGACCAGCTAAATTCAATATGGATCTTTTAGAGAAAAGACCAAATAAATCAGAACAAATGAAAACAAGAGGTAGCTGTTGAAAAACGCCTCTTTGCATTGGCTGCCAGTCCAACGTCAGTTCTTTTTTTCGCCCAGAATATAAAGTTAGATAGTGTTTTTTAGCTTGCGGAGTATCTTTGAGCCAAAGCGTTAGTATAGGAAGTCGAAGCAGTGTTGGCCGATAACGAAAGAGGGCTATTTCGATTTGATTCGGCTGATTGACTACGTAAGTCCTGTTTTCAGTTGATTGAACTTGAATTTTTTTTAATGATGGAAATAAAGTAAAAAGGTCACATAATAATATAAACGTTAAAAAGAATAACAGCAGCCAGCCAGTGGAATTATTAAAAATTATCGCATAAAGAAAAACAGCAAAATAAAAACAAAAAATGCCGATTATTCTTATAAAAGTAGTGACCCTATTCTGTTTCATCGTTATTTCCTAACAGGAACAGGGACATGTCCAAGTATTTGGTCAAAGATTTCCTGTAACTGTTCTCTAGAGGCTGTTTGTCCGTTTTTCAATAATAAGCGATGACCAAAAGTGGCTGGTAAAATGTGTTGAAGGTCACTTGGCGTAACATAAGAACGTCCTTCAGTTAAAGCAAATGCTTTGGCGGCCCTTACAAAAGAAATCGATCCACGAGGACTGATTCCAAGTGCGATATGTTTATGAGTACGAGTAGCCTGAACTAATTGAAGAGCATATCGGGCGACGTTTGGATCGATATAAATTTCTTCCACTAATCTTTTTAAGTGACTAATTTCAGCAGTATCAAGAATTTGCTGTACATGATTTAACTCGGCACCCGATTGATTCAAGATTAAATCAAGTTCATCCGTAAATTCAGGATAACCAATATGAAGTTTAAATAAAAAACGATCTAACTGAGCTTCAGGTAAAGGATAAGTTCCTTCATAATCCAATGGATTTTGAGTGGCTAATACGAAGAAATGGTCATCTAGTGGATACGTGTAATTATCAATGGTTATATGATTTTCAGACATTGCTTCCAATAAAGCAGCCTGAGTTCTTGGTGTCGTACGATTGATCTCATCAGCTAGCAAGACTGTTGTAAAGACTGGTCCTTTATGAAATTCAAATGTTTGAGAAGAATTATTATAAACAGAAACCCCTAAAATATCACTAGGCAGTAAATCTGGCGTGAACTGAATCCTATTGTAGTTGCCGTGAGTTGCTTTGGCTAATGTTTTAACCATCATGGTTTTCCCAACACCAGGAACATCTTCAAATAAAACATGTCCGCCCGATAAGAAAGCGGTAACAGTCAATTGAAGAACATCCCGTTTTCCTAGAATAACTTTTTCCATTTCATCAATCAATAAGGTGATTTTGTTATGTGCTGATTCAAGCATAAGTAATTATTGCCTCCTTAGTTTAAACGTATAACGACTCGTTCTGAGAACGACCGTGAAATAAGAGAAGATAAACGTGTAGTCAGTTTATGCAACTCTAATTGAAAATAAAGTGTGTTCTTTTATTGTATAGATAACACTGGTTCAGTTCAAGGCGTTATAAGAATTTCTTAAGGGAGCAGCTGAAAATTTTGGTGAAATGTAAAACCATAAGTGGTTTTGTTGTAGCTAAAGTAAAACAAGCATAGGAAATTGTATCGCCATAAAGCAGATAAATATCAATCGTAACAGATTGGGTTCATACTAATTAGTATGAACCCAAAAGGAGGACAACTGATGTATAAGGACAAACAAATGAATGCTGTCGGTTTTTATGAAGGATTGCCAATTGGAAATGAAGCAAGCTTTATCAATGAATGTCAACCAATTCCAAGTCCGAACGAACGTGATATTCTTGTGAAGGTAAAAGCAGTTTCTGTCAATCCTATAGATACTAAATTAAGGCAAACAGCAAAGCACCAAAGCCAGTTACATGTACTTGGTTTTGATGGCGTAGGAGAGGTTGTTTCTGTCGGTAAAAATGTTGAGAAATTTACTATTGGCGATCGTGTGCTTTATGCAGGTACAACCAAGCGGGCAGGGAGTAATCAAGAGTATCAATTAGTAGATGAACGAATCGTAGCTTTGGCGCCTAAAAATTTAAGCAATGAAGAAGCTGCTGCTTTGCCATTAACTTCGTTGACAGCTTACGAGTTATTATTTGAGAAATTTGACCTAATTCCAAAAGAAAATGCCAATCAGGGCAAGTCTATTTTAGTGATCAATGGAGCTGGCGGTGTGGGATCGATTTTAACTCAGCTTGCTCATTGGGCTGGATTAACTGTTTATGCTACAGCAAGTCCTGCAAATTTTGACTGGTTAAAAGAAAATGGGGTAGATCATCCTATTGATTATCATGAGAATATCAAGGATAGTTTAGAAAATTTGGGAGTTACTACTGTGGATTATGCTGCCGTATTATTTAATATCAGTTCTTATTTTGAGAGGGTAGCGGAATTGATTCATCCGTTCGGGCATATCGGCACAATCGTTGGTTTAGATACCGCATTAGATATTAGCTCATTAAAAAATAAGTCAGTCAGCTTTGATTGGGAGTATATGTTTGCTAAAACTGATTTTAATTATCAAATCGAAACACAAGGTGAAATACTAGCTTTAATTGCCAAGCTGGCTGATGAAAAGAAACTAAAGACGACACTAAAAAGAACGTACGCAACAGGTATCAATGCTGAAAATATTAAACAAGCAACAGCCGACGTTGAAACAGGTCATATGAATGGGAAAGTTGTGATAAGTGGTCCGTTTAATGGAGGAAGTCTATAGAAATCTGTTGATTTTTTTGAGAAATAAAAAAGAGAGCATAAAATTAACTGTGTTTTAGTTAATTTCATGCTCAAAATCAGTTTCTTTAGATTTAATCTGTGGGTAGTTTATTTTGTTTGTCTTACTTTTTTTAAAACATACTGATAATTAACAAATCCGATGAAGACCAGACCAAGTATCAACCAAGTATGATTTGAGCGTTCGCCTGTAGCTGGAAATTTCTTTTCAGTTGAGGCAGTAGCACTTGTTTTTGATAATTGTTTGTCATTTGTGGAAGGACTTTTAATCGCTGAATCGTTTGCTGCTGGCTTGTTTGGCGTTGTGTCATTGGTTTTAGAAGAATCAGTAGTGGGTTCTGTTTTTGTTTCATCTTTAACATAGATGTATGTCACTTCTTGATCTTCTTCAGTAAATAGACCAGTTGTCGCACCTTTGATATCTTTCAATGTGAAGCCATTTATTTCTACTTTTTCAGTTTTAAAAGGATCACCAATAGTTCCAGTCTGGACAAATTCATCTTGAATCGTTTGATTATTGATATCTACATAATGAACGGTCACTTTACCCATTTTTTCAATGATTGGCGCTGAGTTTTTTTTGTAAATAAAGATCACTGTTTGTTCTTGATCGGTGAAAGTACCGGCTGTGTCTCCCTTTGTTTCGATTAACTCATAATCTGGGATTTCCTGTACAGGAATATCAAACGATTGTCCAACTAAACCTGAACGTGTTTCACTAGGCAGTAATAATTTTCCATCAGTATCCTGATAGTGTATCGTTACAGGTTTTCCATCATCAAGAACGTTAAATTGGTGCAAATACGTTCCCCCTGATATCGCATAAAAAGCGAAGCCTGGTGGTTGAGCATAAGAGCCTGCTAGATTGTTTAAACGAGCATTGTACTCAATGGTAGAAAGATTCGCAAATTCATCTTCTGTTACGCCAGAAATCGTGATACCTTCATCAGTAATCTGTAAACGATTTGCAGGTAATTGCATACCATTAAAATCTAGATACGTATTGCTGGCTGAATTAGATGTTGTGAATGGCGGAACATAACCATCAAAGTTTGTCATTCTGTTAGGCATCATTGAAAATGGTAGGAATAAAGTTTCTTGATCAAAATCATAGGCTAAAGAAGAACGTCCAATTGTTGTTGGTGGATCATTCCGTCCTGTATTTTGTCCGAAGGCCGCTAGATCGTTAAGCGCAGGAAACTCATTAATTACTGTAAAATCAGTGATACCACAAAACTGAACAGAAAGTGACTTTAGATTAGGAAGTGCTTTAAATGGTGCAATAGTCGTAATGTTCATATTTGAATCCATGTAAATACGCGTTAATGACGTTAACTGAGCAATTTTAGGCAAAATATCATCATCGATACTTGTAGAACCTAAACCAAGATTTGTAAGTCCAGAATTGCTGCTTAAATCAGGAAAGTTAGCGCTAGTTAAACTTTTCGTTTGTAGCGTGACAAAGGTTAAAGAAGATAGCTGTTCTAACGGGCTAAAATCAGTTATATTATTCGTTGTATTCATATAAATAGAACTTAAATTTGTTGCATGTTCTATTCCGGAAAGACTGCTGATTTGAGCTGAATTAAGAGAAAGATTGGTTAGACGGTCCATATCTGCTTGGGTCAATTCACTGCCAGCAGGTAAACCTAGAGTCGATAAAATCGCTTGTTTTAAAATTGGATCAGCAATAGTGATGACATCAGCTCTAGGAATAGCCAAAGTAGCGGCTGTCTCCTCAGTAGTTGTAGAATCTGCCGTTGAAATTGTCGTATCGTTCTCAACTGGAGTCGTTGATGCAGTTGGCTCTTCAAAAGTAGAACTTTCCAATGGTGTAGAAGATTCAAGCGCTGATTCTGTCGTTGCTGTGTTTTCTTGTGTTTGAGATACATCAGTTTGCTTGTCAGCAGGTGCAAGATCTTCAGCGAAAACAAAAGATGGTGTTAGAAAGATCGGAGCTAATAAAGCGAGAATCATGATTGTCGGGATCGTTTTTTTCTTATGTACTGGTGTTCTGTACCTGTTTTTCATATGTTTTTCCTCCATAGTTCATAATAAAGTGTGTAATTTATGATAAAAGAATATCATCACAAATCATTTTATCATAAAAATGCGAATAAAATGCACAAATTATTTAAAAAAGTAAATATTTTTGTTATAAAACTCTTTTTATGCTTGTACTTACGCCTTTTTTGTAGCTCGTGATAATTAAATTGAAATTAGATTTTTTTTATTTATGAAAAAATTGCTGAATTGAGTACTAGATTAAAAAGATGACAAGATTTCGCCAGGTAGCTTATAATAAAGTGAACTGATATTGAAAAGTACAAGGTGCAGTGGAACGAAATGATATTACCATACGGGTCCATTCAGTTTTTATAATAAGGAGTACATAAAATGACACTAAAACAAAAAATCATAGCTGAAAGTAAACGTCTAGGAATCGATAAAATCGGTTTTGCTTCAGCTGAACCGTTTTATGAATTAGAGGATTCATTAATAGAACAAAAAGAACGTGGCTTTAATTCGGGCTTTGAGCATCAAGTGATCGAGGAACGAATCTATTTGGAAAAAACATTTGAAAATCCTAAAACAATTATTTCCATTGCCTTGGCTTACCCGACCAAAATCGAAGGGAAAGTGCCTCGAGATGAAAAAAGAGGTATGTTTGCCAGAGCGTCATGGGGGATCGATTACCACGATGTTTTACGTGATCGTTTGACAAAATTGATTGATTTTATTCAAACACAGGCTCAAACGTTAGAAGAGTCTGAATCTTGGCGTTTTGCACCACAAGTTGATACTGGAGAATTAGTAGATGTAGCCGTTGCTCAACGTGCCGGTTTGGGATTTATTGGGAGAAATGGCTTGTTGATCACAGAAGAATTTGGCTCTTTTGTTTATTTGGGAGAGATTGTAACCAATATTGATTTTGAAGTAGATAAGCCTGTCCCGTTTGGCTGTGGCGACTGTACTCGATGTGTGACGGCATGTCCTACACAAGCATTATTAGGTAATGGTAGTATGAATGCTAAAAAATGCTTATCTTACCAAACGCAAACAAAAGGAATGATGCCGGAAGAATATCGCAAAAAAATGCACAATGTGATTTATGGTTGTGATATTTGTCAGTTGGTTTGTCCATATAATAGAGGGAAAGATTTTCATTTTCATAAAGAAATGGAACCAGAAGTCGATACTGTATACCCAAAATTGAAACCAATGCTGAGTATTTCAAACAAAGAATTTAAAGAGCAATTTGGGCATCTTTCAGGTTCTTGGCGTGGGAAAAAGCCGCTACAAAGAAATGCTTTGATTGCCTTAGCGAACTTAGGCGATCGTAGCGCCTTACCAGAAATTTTAACGTGTGCAAAAGAAGATGTTCGTCCTGTAATCAGAGGAACAGCTGCTTGGGCGATCGGTAAATTAGGAAATAAGGAAGCGGAAAAATGGATCGATGTTTTAACTGAATTGCTGGAGGTAGAGCCAGAACCAGAAGTGCTTGTGGAGATACAAAATGCAATCAAGCAATTGGAAAAATAATAGAGAAAAAGCACTGAAAAGAACATCTCTTCAGTGCTTTTTGATATTAAAATTAAGCTTTTGCAGCTTCTTTTGGTTCGCGGCCTAAAATAGCTTGTAAGACTGTTAAGACACCATATGAAGCTAAAATTGTGTAAATTAAGCTAGAATATGTTGAAATATCAAAATCCCACGTTTTGTAAATAACTAAAACAATTGCTAAAACAATAGCTGCAAGAACGTTTAAGAATGCAAATGCCCATAGATTTCCGTTTTCTTTGCGTGAAAGGTAATAAATCGAAAACCATAAGCTTAATACGCCCCAAGCGATACAGACTAAAATTGCTGCCCAATAAATAATAAATGCTACCACGAAGTTTCACCTCACTTTTATACATTAAGTATTCTATCACGTTCTCTTTTGTTTGTCATGAAAAGACAGTGAAAATCCCGACATTCTTAAAAGCTTCTCACTTGCCCTTAACACCTGGATTTTCATGATAGTAAGTTATCAGGTAAAACAGTTCTTTTTCAATTTATGCGATTATTTTTTCTATCTGACTCGCATTTAAGCTATAATAAAACTATTAGGAGATGAAGTTATGCAAATGATCGATGGACAAAAAGCGGTAACCCTGATCGAACAAGAAGAAAAAATAGTTTTTTTAACTGGTGCAGGCGTTTCGACCGCATCCGGGGTACCGGATTACCGTTCTTTATCTGGAATTTATCAAGGGATCGAGCGTCCTGAATATTTATTAAGTCAGACCTGTTTGCTTGAAGAGCCGGAAAAATTTTATTCATTTGTGCAGACCTTGTATCATCCAAATGCCAAACCTAATAGTATCCACTTAAAAATGGCGGAATTAGAAAAAACAAAAGATACATGGGTTATTTCTCAAAATATAGATGGTCTTCATGCGGCAGCTGGAACACAACATTTAGTGAATTTTCACGGAGATTTATACGATTGCTACTGCAGAAAATGTGGGCAAAAGGTTTCAGCAAAAATGTATGCATTGTCCGATCGACATGAACAATGCGGCGGCCAAATTCGGCCTAATATCGTATTATATGAAGAAGGCTTAGATGAACAAGCGATTACTACAGCAATAAAAGCGATTGAAGCTGCAACCCTGATCGTCATAGTTGGAACCAGTTTTCAAGTACATCCTTTTTGTGACTTGATTCATTATGCAGCAGATTCCGCAAAGATTTTAGTAATCAATCAAACGCCGGTTCCATTAAATAGAAATGCTTATTTTTTAAAAGCAGATGCAACGAAGGTCTTTAAAAATATCATGACAGAGGAGCTTTAACATGGAAGAAATAAAATCAGAACGACAAAAAATGATTGACGGGGAACTTTATTTTGCAGCAGATCCAGAACTAGCAACAGCTCGGAAATTTGCTAGAGAACAAATGAAATTGATCAATAAAGAAGAAGATAGCTTAATTCGTCGACAGTTAGTTGAAGAAACCTTTGGCACAACTGGCACAGGCAGCTACATTGAACCTTCGATCAGTTTTGATTATGGTTTTAATATTCATGTAGGGAAAAATTTTTATGCCAACTTTAACAGTATTTTCTTGGATATTTGTCCGATCACGATTGGTGATAATTGCATGTTTGGACCAAATGCACAACTATATACAGCAACGCATCCCCTACATCCAGTGAAACGAAATAGCGGATTAGAATATGGCAAACCAATCACTTTGGGAAATAACGTGTGGCTTGGCGGCGGTGTTGTGATTACGCCTGGTGTGACGCTAGGTGATAATGTTGTTGTTGCAGCAGGAGCTGTAGTAACAAAATCATTTCCAGATAATTGCGTGATCGGTGGAAACCCTGCGAAAGTCATTAAAGAAATCGAGTTAGATGAAAAACGTTCACCTCTAACGATTCAACGGGAAAAAATCAATGCATTAGATAAACAAATCGTTGCTTTATTAGAGGAACGGATGAATGTCGTTGAAGCAATTGCTTCTATTAAAAAGACATCTGAAACACCTATTTTAGATAGTTCAAGAGAACAAGAAGTCTTAACGAAAATCGAGACATACGTCAAAAATGATGCATATAAAGAAACGATCAAAGAAACGTATCAAGGGATTATGGATGCGTCAAAGCAGTTTCAACAAAAGCACATGGATTAAGAGTTCAGGAGGGAATTGAATGGATGGCGTAAAAAGACGGGAAACGATTTTACTCGAATTAGAAGCAACAGAAAAACCAATCAGTGCCAGTCGTTTTGCAAAAGAGTTCAAGGTCAGCCGCCAAATTGTTGTTGGAGATGTTGCACTGTTAAGAGCAGCAGGTTATGAAATAATCGCAACGGCCAGAGGCTATTTGCTTGAATCAGAAAAAGACAAACAAGGAATCATTCGAAAAATTGCTTGTCAGCATACACCAGACCAAACAGAAACTGAATTATTGACGATCGTGTCATTTGGTGGAGAAATAATTGATGTTGTAGTAGAGCATCCAATTTATGGTGAATTGACAGGCGGCTTGCATATCCGCTCAGAAAAAGATGTAAAAGAATTTGTAAAAGCGTATGAAAAAAGCCGCGCTTCGTTATTATCTGAGTTAACAAGCGGTATTCATTTACACACGATTCGCTGTAAAGATGAAGCAACATTGAATCAGATTAAAGAAGCACTTATTCAAAAAGAAATCTTATATCAAGAATCTGTACAATAGAATTATGAAATAGCCGGATATCTCGGATATGATCATTGATATCATTGATTTATTTAATGCATAGAGCAGATATTTTTAAAGAAAAACCATCTGATTTCTTAATTAATAGGAATTTCCTACTAGTTAAGAAATCAGGTGGTTTCGCTTTTTTTATGAAGAAAGTTATTTCCGCTATGCAATAAACACAGTCAAATTATTTTATAGATAAGTTGGAGCTAGTTCATGGTCAAAGCTTTTTTCCAACAATTTTTTTTGTATCCAATAAAAGAGTGACTCCCATGTTTGTTCTTCAAGAATATTATTTATAAAGAAAATATTCGTATTTTCAATAGACGGCTCAGAAAAATCAGTAATGACAATATCTGCTCGAGTCGTATCTTCAACAAAAAGAATGCTTTTTTCGTTGAAGGTGTTTTTTATTTTATTTCTGATAAACAGTTCGATTAATGCATCTTTTGAAAACTGCAAAGTGACTTTCAATTGCTTATCTTTAGCGAAATCGATGATAAAATAAATCCAATTATGAACGATATGAGAATAATGTGAGTCGATATTTAACTCATCAACAAAGGCAAATTGTTTTTTTAGACGGCTAGAAAACACCTGGATTTCTTTAGATTTTTTTTTAGGAATATAGCTAGCTAATAAAGTAGGGCTGAATGTTTCGGAGTAATTGAAAAATTCATAAAAACTAATGCCTACATAACGAACAAGCAATAAAGTAATCGTCAATTGATATAATAATTGATAGTAATCAGATTCAGGTAGTCTTAGGTGCCATTGAGAAAGAACAGCGTTGATAAACTGTTTGGCAAACTGAGTGAGCGGTAGGTCAATTGCTGCGAATTGTTTAGCTAATTGGATTTGTTCAGCTTCTTTATCAATTACTAAAAACGTTCGAGCAGCAAAATTAAAAAATAAATTTTCATTTTTTAAAATCATTGAAAGCTCTGAATGGGGCTCTTCAATTGGATAAATAGAGGTATCATTTGTTTGCTGCAAAAGTGTTGCTAATCTAATAAATTGTTCGTCAAGCTCAAGGCCTTTCTTTTTTTCCGTTGAACGATAAACACTATAGGCAATATAGTATCTCAAATGCTGTTGCTTAGAAGGTGAATTGATATAAGGGGTGATTTTATCCATCATGACTTTGTCACTATCGAAAACAGTTCGCTGTATAGGCAATTTTATCGTTTTATACGATGACCAATAAAAGGCAGAAATAAAGTAACGTAAAACAGGCTCATCACAAATGATATTTGATTCACCATATTCTTGAGTAAAGGTTAATTCAACACCTAATGGGTTCAATTTATTTTTCAAATGAATCAACTGTTTGTAAACATAAGATGGTGCTAGATGTAAATCAGTAGCTAATTCTTCAATTGAATAATAGTTTCGCCTAAATAATGCTTGAACGATTTCAAAAGGAGTTGACTGTTCAAGATAATGCATCTTCAATAACTCTAACAATTTAATATGAGTCAATTCATTGGTTATCTTTAATTGGTAACTATCATCTAGCTTTAAGATACAGACGTCACTGCCAAACAATTCATAAAGATCACCATTTAATAAAGAGAGTTGCTTTTTCAGCTTTTGCTTATCAATTTTTAAAATTGTAAGAAGTGTTTTAGTTGTATGACTCATAGAAAACTCTAAGAAACAGCTTAGTAAACGTAATTTAAAAAGATTATTTTTTTTTAATAGTATGTTCATGTAAATCCTCCTTCTTCTCATCATATAAAAAATATTTTTCTTTTCATTAAAATGTACTTTGAGATTACAATATATTTCATTTCTTTTATATTTGAAAGTTAATTGTTTTTCTTTTTATGTTTGAAAAGAAAAATAATTAAAAATCATAGAAATGCTTTGGAATCAATCGTATTGGAAAAATAAAAAAGAAGGCGGTGATTCATTATTATTACCATTAATTATTAATAATACTCTTTCAAATAAATGTTTATCTTTTAAAGTATTTAATTGAGTATAAAAAAGAAAAGTCTGAATTATTGAAAATAGGATATATTCTTGGTATGATTATTATTTTTTTGAGATAAAAATAATAATATGTCACATGTAGAGAATATCTATGTTGAATTTTTAACGATGACAGCTTTCACTGTATAGCTGTACGTATGGTGTGAGCAAAAGGGAGTGTTCCTTTTGTTCACACTTTTTTTCTATTTTAAAAATCACCAAAGTCGTGAAATAGAATGATTAGAAAACCAAGTGCAGATTGAAGGTAAGAGAAGATCACTTAATTCAACGTGTTTAAGTGAGGTGCACTATATATGCGGCATTTTTTTGACTACTAATTGAAAAAAACTAAAGTTGATTATAAATATTAGTTTTATCTAATTTATTTCAAAAATGTGAATAAAAATGCTAAACGGGGCTGTTGAAAATGGAAAATAGGACACTTATACTGGGAAATGTTGTTTGAACACAAGACGTTCTAAATGGTAAGCGTGAAAATGTTGGTAAAAGAAGAACAGCATAAGTTGTTCAGTTAAATAATAAAAGGAGATCAAAAATGAAAGGAATGAACAAGGTGTTAAAAAAAAACGTATATATTAACCTTTTGGTAAGTATTATTACCATTGGATTGGCAAGAAAAGAGCGGTTTACTATTTAATGTATTACCCAGTTCATATTATGGCGATTATTCAGGTGTTATAAATTGGATGTTGGAAGACGTACCAACCAGTTAATTAATTAAAGTCGTAACATGAGGTAGACATAATTTGTTTAAGAGTTAGTAATCTACCTTGTTTTACATATATAAAATATTGTTAGAGAGAGGGATAAAAAAGTGAAAAAATTCATTTTTGGAGTATTACTATCAACATTACTATTAGCTGGCGGAATGACAGTTCACGCCGAAAAGAGTAATGGAGAAACAGAGAATAGTGGAGTAGGGAATGAAGTGACAGGTACGTCAGATGGGAAAGGGGCAACTTCCCAAGCACATATGACACTAATGCCAGGAGATGGAGCGACAGACCCAACAGATCCGATTGTACCAACAGATCCAGAAGAGCCAGGGGGCGGTACTGGAAATAAAGGACCATTAACAATTGATAACGTGACACCGTTAGAATTTGGGGAACATAAATTAGCTGGTGGAGAATCTATTTATTCTACAACAAGTAAAAAACCAAATGTTCAAGTGACAGATAGCCGTGGAGAAGGAAAAGGTTGGACATTACAAATCACTTCTTCAGAATTTAAAGATATCAAAGATTCTAAAAAAATATTAAAAGGTGCCGTTTTGACTTTACCGATTGGTACTTTACAAACAACAACAGGCAACGTATCTGAAAAACCAGAATCAAAAGAAGTCAAGTTAAATACAGATAAACCATCAACAGAAAATTTATTGGTCGCAAAAGCTAAAGCAGGTATGGGAACATGGGCGAATGAATTTGATGCAAAAGCAGTGACAGTTAAAGTACCAGCAGGTAACTTTGCTGGCGAATATGTTTCAACATTAACATGGACAATGCTAGATGCACCTAAAGCTTAATAAAATATTGGAGGAAACAACATGAAGAAAGTAAATTTACTAACAGTAGCAGCATTATTAAGTATCAGCTTAATCGGTTCAACAATAAGCTTTGCTGAAGAAAACGAAGGTGGCGGAGATCAACCGGAAGCTAGTAAAAAAGCAGAATCTCAAATCAAAGTCGGTATAGAGCCAGGTGATGACAAGGTTCCTACTGATCCGATTGATCCAGAAGATCCAGAAAATCCAGGAGAAGGTGGTACTGGCCAAATTGGTAATTTAACAATTGATATGATTACAAATTTAGATTTTGGAACATTCAAATTAACCTCTAAAGAAACAACAGTTACACCAAATAAAGACAAAACAAAAAATCCAATGACTCAAGTAACGGATAAGCGTGGTACGGGAGCTGGTTGGACATTAGATGTAGCAATGTCTGAATTTAAAAGTAAAGACAAAAAGACCTTGAAAGGTGCAAAATTAACGATTCCAAAAGGCGAATTAAAAACAAACAACGTTGACAAAGCGTTTGCACCAGAAAACTTTGAAGTTTCAGTAAATGATGAAGCTCAAACAATTATGACTGCAGCTAAAGATAAAGGGTTAGGAACATGGGCAAATAGCTATAGCAAAGAAGAAACAAAATTAACGATTCCAGCAGGAAATTTTGCTGGTGAGTACGGTTCAACTCTAACATGGACATTGAGTAACGCACCAAAATAAAAAGTAATCATATTATTGGGAAGAGGAATAAAATTGAAAACAACAAAAGTAATTAGTTTATTAGCATTGGTAAGTATTTTTACATTGAACAGTATGTCTGTATTGGCAGCTGAAGATGCCAAACCTCAAGCAGGCGTATCTGAGAACCATATTATGTTTAAAGCAAATGAGGAACCAACTAATCCAGTTAATCCGATAGATCCAGATGTACCGATTGAGCCAGGTACACCAGTTGACCCAGAAGATCCAGATAATCCAGGTACTGGAAATGAAGGTCCGCTAACAATTGACTATGTATCTAATATTGAATTTGGTCAAAAAGATATTGAGTCAGGAGATACGGTTTATAACGCATTGAATGAAGATCCCTTTGTTCAAGTTACAGATAAACGTGGTACAGGTGCAGGTTGGCTACTAACTGCACAAACACAAGGCTTTAAAACAAAAGCTGGAAAACAATTAAAAGGTGCTGTTTTAAGCATGAAAAATGGACAAATCAAAACGAGAACAGGAAATGTATCAGCACCAGCCCAAGGTTCAGATGTAATCTTTACAAATGGCGATGCGAAAGTTGTTATGACTGCTAAAAAAGATGCAGGACGTGGTACTTGGTTAGACATTTTCTCTGGTGAAGCACAAAACAACGGCAATGTTCAATTGAAAGTACTAGAAGGTTCAGCAGATGCAAATGTTGAATATCTTGCTGAAATCAACTGGACATTATCTAATGCACCCAAATAATATACATTGATAGATGCTTGATTAAATAAAGCTGAAAAGGGTAAGTGAAATAACATGAGGCAACGAGTGGTTTCACTTACCTAAATCAAGATAAAATGGCTGGGTAGAAACAATGATTTCGATGTGGATCGTTTCTCCACCAGTCTTTTTTCTAATTTGGAGGAAAATCGTGAAAAAAAATTATTTAGTTCTATTATTTACTGTTACTATTTCCCTGATTTTTTCGATACATATAGAAGCAAATGCTGCAGACATGAATTTTTCTGTAGAAGCGAACATCCCTGAAAATCAAGTAGACAAATCACAAACCTATTTTGATTTACGAATGAAACCTGAACAAAAACAAGATATTTCAATTACGATCAAGAATAGTTCAGATCAACCAGCCACGTTCTCCGTTGTTCCTCATATAGCAGTAACCAACCAAAATGGTGTGATTGATTACGGGAAGGAATTAACTAAAGATCCATCTTTAAAACATGGAATTACGGATATTATTTCTGGTGATACAAAATATACACTCAAAGCAAAAGAAACCAAAAAAGCTGTTTTTCATCTAAAAATGCCAAAAGATTCGTATGATGGGATTATTCTTGGTGGTTTTCAAATCAAGAAAGAAGAAAAAAAATCTGAAAAAGAAGAAAAACAAGCAGTCCAGATCAAAAACCAATATGCTTATGTTATTGGGATAAAACTGACTGAAACGGAAAAAAATGTAGAGCCGGAACTCCTTTTAAATAAAGTGAAACCAGGACTGCAAAACTACCGAACAGTTGTGACAGCAAATTTGCAAAATACTCAGCCAGTCATCGTTAGTGGATTAAGTGTGAATGCCAAAGTAACTCAAAAAAGCGGAGACACGGTTCTGCATAAAACTGAGAAAAAAGAGATGAGTATGGCGCCAAACTCCAACTTTGATTTTCCTATTTCTTGGGATAACCAAGAATTAAAAGCAGGTAAATATCATCTTTCACTTGTTGCTGAGGATAAAAATGGGAATAAATGGGAACTAGAAAAAGATTTTGAAATCAAAGGGAAAGACTCCAAGGTGTTAAACAAAGAAGCTGTGGAAGTAAAGAAAAATTATACTCTTTGGATTGTTGAAGCAATAATATCCTTCGTAATAATAGTGCTGCTACTTTGGTTTATTATCAAAAAAAGAAAAGAAAAAGTTGAAAAAGAACGTAAGAAAAGTTTAGCTCTTGATCGTAAACGACGAAAGAAAGCACAAGCAAAAAACAATGCCTCAAAAACAAAAAAGAGACCAAAAAACAATAGACCATGATTTTTGAGAGTCGCTAAAAACGTATTTCCCCAAAATTATATTCGTATGATATGACGTGATAAGATGAAAAAAGTTAGTAATAATGAGTAAAAATCTAGATTCACTTCACTTTAAATCAAGAATTTGATATACAGGAGGGATTGAATGATAAAAAAAATAACCTATCTAGGTTTACTGTTGATGTTTGTTGGGCTATTTGCTAATACTTCTACTAAGGTTTATGCCGAAGATGCTAGTAATGCGAAGTCAAGAGTTGGGATTCGATTTGTTGATAGGCGAGAACATAAAGAAACGAATCAAAGTACAACTGGAAATAACCAATTGGCGGACGGCAACCTTCCTAGTACAAATGAAGAATCAACTGTATACCTAATTGTCATCGGAATAATAATTGTGTTGCTAGTTTCGGTGATAGGCTATTGGGAATTAAAAAAAAGAAGCAAAAATAATCATTTATAGGTATAGAATCGTTAGATAATTTTATAGAACATCTCACTTCCATTTTTGATTGGTTTTTAGCCACGATTTTAAGGAAGTCAAGATGTTTTTTTATTTTATATAACATATAACCAACAGGTCCTTTAGGTTGGTATGTTTATTATACTTAGTGAACGGATATATTGATGAAAAGGGAATTATAATAAGATTGGAAAAAGATAGTTCCCTAGTAATAGCTTCTGGGGATACTGGTGCTGAAAATAAGGAAACAGAAGTTATTTTGGAGCATGATGCCCAAAACGGAATTTTACTGAATTTATCTCCTGATATGAAAAAAGATAGCTATTCTGCAAGTTTAACTTGGAGCTTAGTAAACACTCCTTAAGAATAAAGGCATAGAAAATTTATGATTTTGAGTAACTAGAAAAATTAAACAAAAAAAGTCGCAGACATTTGTCTGCGACTTTTTATTTAATCATTTTCAGCTTCCAATTTCTCAAAAGCCAATTTAATAACTTCTTTCAATGCATTAGCAGAAGCATTCATACGATCTTTCTCAGAATCTGTTAGTGGAATTTCAATGACTTGTTTGATACCTTGACGATTAATTACAGCGGGAGCACCGATGTAAATATCATTTTGTCCATATTCACCATCTAAATAAACAGATAGTGGGAAAACAGAATCTTCGTCATCTAAAATCGCTTTAGTGATTCGAGCTAAGGCAGCCGCAATTCCGTAGAATGTTGCTCCTTTTTTCTCAATGATCGAATAAGCCGCATCTCTTACATTGAAGAATAAATTGACCATGGCTTCTTCGTCGATATCAGGATTGTTTTTAACCCATTCATAAATTTGCAAGCCGGCAACATTCGCATGAGACCAAACTGGAAATTCAGTATCTCCGTGTTCACCTAAAATGTAAGCATGGACGTTACGAGCATCCACATCAACTAATTCAGCAATTGCTTGACGGAAACGAGCTGAGTCTAATGAAGTTCCTGAACCGATAACGCGTTCCTTTGGAAATCCTGAGAATTTCCATGTAGAATAGGTTAAAATATCAACTGGATTAGCAGCGACTAAGAAAATTCCGTTAAAGCCAGAATCAACAACTGCAGTGACAATTTGTTTGTTGATCTTTAAGTTCTTGTGAACTAAATCGATTCTTGTTTCGCTAGGCTTTTGTGCAGCGCCTGCTGTTAATACCACAAGATCAGCGTCATGACAATCGTCATACGTAGCTGCATAAATTTTCTTAGGAGAAGTAAAAGCCAATGCATGAGATAAATCAGCAGCGTCTCCTTCGGTTTTCTTTGTATCTATATCAATAATACCTACTTCTTGAGCAATATTTTGAGTGACTAAGGCAAAAGCATAACTAGATCCGACAGCGCCATCTCCAACTAAAATTACTTTTTGGTGATCTTTATTCCCAACTGCTGCAGTCATGTGTATCATTCCTTTCAGATAATTGTTTTATCACAATGATAATACCACCGTTTGTGATGTTTGTCACGTTTTTTGTTTAGTATATTAATACAGTTTTTGAAGCTGTTTCATAAGAAAACTCTTTCATGTGCGGTATTTCACTATTTGTGATTTTACTGTTTTTTTTTATCTTTAAACAATTAAAAGAAGCTTATGGCTTTTTTAAGAATTTAAATGAGCTGGCAGTTACTTGTTTTATGGTATAATTAGAAAAACTGGGCAGAAGATTTTCCTGCTCGGGTATTTTGTGGTGGAAAATGGAATAGCTAAATTAAGGGGAAATATAGATGAAAATGATCGTCGGATTAGGTAATCCAGGAAGTAAATATCAAGAAACAAAACATAATATTGGTTTTATTACTGTAGATGAAATCGCTCACCGTTACAATGCAACCTTTAATAGAAGTCAATTTGAAGCAGATATTGCTGAATTTTTCATTGGAACTGAAAAAATCATGTTAGTTAAACCGCTAACATTTATGAATGAGTCAGGTCGTTCGGTAGGACCTTTGATGACTTATTATGGTGTAGAAGATGAAGAATTGATCGTGATCTACGATGACTTAGATTTAGAAACTGGCAAAATTCGTTTGCGTGAAAAGGGCGGAGCAGGAGGACATAATGGGATGAAGAGCTTAATTGCACATCTAGGTACAAATGTCTTTCCAAGAATCAAAATCGGTATCGGTCGTCCAATGGGCAGTAACACAGTTGTTCATCATGTATTGACTGGCTTTCCTAAAGAAAAGCACGAAGAGATTTTACTTGCAGTAAAAAGTGCAGCAGATGCAGCGATTTATGCCTGTGAAGGTCATACGTTTGTTGATACAATGAATCAATTTAATGGAAAATAAATAAGGTACAAGGATTGTTTAGCTTTGTGGGCTAGCTTCACAGGCTAGTCTTTCAGAAAAAAAGATAAAATATGAATGTGGCGAAGAACGCCACCCCTATATTTTCCTATTTTTCAGACAAGACTGAACGAGCCTGTTCAGCTTTTAAATTTTAGGAGGAGTCTAACGTGAACATCATTGAACAAATTGGTGCAAGTGAACTAGCTCGTGATTGGCGTGAGCAATTAACAGGAAATACCCGCCAGCTGATCACAGGCTTAGCCGGCTCAGCCAAAACACTAGTTATGACCAGTGGATTTAAACAAAAAAATAAGAAAATCGTTGTTGCTGTTCCTAATCTTTATTATGGAAACCAACTAGTTGAAGATTTTCGGAATGTTTTATCAGATGAAGAAGTATATTTATTCCCTGTAGATGAAGTGCTTTCGGCAGAAATGGCTTTTTCTTCACCAGAAGCGAGAGCAGAAAGAGTAGCAGCGCTTAATTTTCTTTTAACGGATCAAGCAGGAATTGTCGTTGTTCCAGTGGCAGGGTTAAGAAAATATTTACCAAGTAAACAGACTTGGGCGAATGCTCAATTGCATTGGGAAATTGGCGGAGAAATCGAGTTAGATGACTTAGCGCAACAATTAGTAATGATGGGCTATGAACGTCAATCTTTAGTAGGCAAGCCTGGTGATTTCAGTATTCGAGGCAGTATCGTCGATGTCTATCCGTTGAATTCCGAATATCCAGTTCGAGCGGAATTATTTGATATTGAGATCGATTCTTTACGTTACTTCGAAGCAGATACTCAACGATCGGTTAATAACATTGAATCTGTGACTCTTTCACCAATGAGCGATCTCGTTTTCTCGAAAGAAGATTTAGCACGTGGGGAAAAACAATTAAACAAAGCGCTAGAAAAAAGAATAGCGATTGCTAAAGATGATACTGAAAAAGAATTCCTTCAAGATTATTTTGGGCAATTAGCAACTTCTTGGGGACAAGGGATTCCAACCGACACCGCGCATTACTATACAGATCTTTTATATGAAACAAAAACGACTTTACTGGATTATCTATCAGAAGATAGTCTTGTTTTTGTAGACGATTATGCACGGATTTTAGAAGCTGAGCGTGAAATCATTCGTGAGGAAAATGAATGGCACGTTCTAAAATTAGAAGAAATGCGTGTTTTCCCAGAGCAGACATTCGGCTTAGAGTTCCATGAACAAGTGAGAAAAATGACGTTTGCAACTACGTTCTTTTCACTATTCCAAAAAGGAATGGGAAATCTGCGGTTTCAGGCAATTCACAATTTTCAATATCGTTCTATGCAACAGTTCTTTGGTCAAATGCCTCTATTAAAAACGGAAATGGATCGCTGGCAAAAACAAGACCAGACAGTTGTGGTCTTTGTACCAACGAAAGAACGCAGTCAAAAAGTAGAAGAACTGTTTCGAGATTTTGATATTTCAAGTGTGACTGCTTCATCCGATAAATTAATAGAAGGAAAAATTCAAATTGTTGAAGGTTCTTTGCAGTCAGGGTTTGAATTACCAGTTGAAAAAATTGTTGCGATCACTGAAAAAGAAATTTTTCATACGACAACGAAAAAAAGAGCAAGACGCCAAACAGTTTCTAATGCGGAGCGTTTAAAAAGCTATAGTGATCTGAAAACAGGCGACTATGTGGTTCACGCCAATCATGGGATTGGTAAATATATCGGCATGCAGACATTAGAAGTTGATGGTGTTCACCAAGATTACATCACGATTTTATACCAAAACGATGACAAGTTATTTATTCCAGTTACTCAGTTGAATCTGATTCAAAAATTCGTTGCATCTGAAGCAAAATCACCGAAGGTCAACAAATTAGGCGGTAGCGAATGGAGCAAAACTAAGCGTAAAGTATCTTCGAAAATTGAAGATATCGCAGACGATTTGATTCAACTCTATGCTTCAAGAGAATCTGAAAAAGGCTACGCTTTTCCACCTGATGATGCATATCAGAAAGAGTTTGAAGACGCCTTTCCTTATAGTGAAACAGACGATCAACTACGCAGTACCGCTGAAATCAAACACGATATGGAAAAAACACGGCCGATGGATCGTTTACTCGTCGGAGATGTGGGTTATGGGAAAACAGAAGTGGCCTTACGCGCAGCGTTTAAAGCAATCAACAACAACAAACAAGTGGCCTTTTTAGTTCCTACAACCATCTTAGCGCAGCAGCATTATGAAACGATGTTGGATCGTTTTGAAGGTTTTCCAGTAGAAGTTGGTTTGCTGAGCCGTTTTAGAACGAAAAAACAACAAGCTGAAACAATCGAAAAAATCAAACATGGCCAAGTCGATATTGTGGTTGGAACGCATCGCTTACTTTCTCAAGATGTAACCTTTAGTGACTTGGGATTATTGGTGATCGATGAAGAGCAACGTTTTGGTGTGAAACACAAAGAACGATTGAAACAGCTTCGGGCGCAAGTAGATGTGTTAACACTAACAGCCACACCGATTCCAAGAACTTTACACATGTCAATGCTTGGTGTACGAGATCTTTCAGTCATCGAAACACCACCAGAAAATCGTTATCCGATCCAAACTTATGTCATGGAACATAATCCCGGAGCGATTAGAGAAGCCATTGAAAGAGAAATGGCTCGTGATGGACAAGTCTTTTATCTATATAATCGTGTCGATACCATCGAGCAAAAAGTTGAAGAAATCCAAGCTTTAGTTCCAGATGCTAGAATCGCTTATGCACATGGTCAGATGACAGAAGTTCAATTGGAAAATACGCTATTTGATTTTATTGAACGCCAATATGATGTTTTGGTGACGACGACGATTATCGAAACAGGTGTAGATATTCCTAATGCCAATACATTGTTTGTCGAAAATGCCGATTATATGGGCTTATCTACGTTGTATCAATTACGTGGCCGTGTTGGTCGAAGTAACCGTGTCGCTTACGCTTATTTTATGTATGAACAACAGAAGATTCTAAATGAAGTCAGTGAAAAACGTTTAGAAGCTATCAAAGACTTTACGGAACTGGGTTCAGGTTTTAAAATTGCGATGCGAGATTTATCCATTCGTGGTGCAGGAAATTTATTAGGCGCCCAACAGCATGGCTTTATTGATTCAGTTGGTTTCGATATGTACTCACAAATGCTTTCAGAAGCTGTGGCTCGTAAACAAGGTAAAAATATTCAAGACCAAAAAACTTCTGTTGAAATTGACTTGGGTATCGATGCCTACCTACCAACAAGCTATATCTCTGATGAACGTCAGAAAATCGAAATCTATAAACGCATCCGTCAACTGGAAAATATGGATATGTATGATGAATTAGAAGCAGATCTACTTGACCGTTTTGGGGAATACCCAGACGAAGTTGCTCATTTATTAACCACAGGGAAAATCAAAATGGATGGCGATCGTGCCTTAGTTGAAACGATTCGCAAGAGACAGCAAGAGATCACGTTTACCCTAAGTAAAATCGGGACGAAAACATATAATGTAGAACAAATTTTTGAAGCATTGTCTCATACGCAATTAAAAGCAGATCTTGCTGTAGATAATGAAAAAATGGCTGTTCGTTTGAAAGTACCTAAAGATATGAAAGAAGCCGCTTGGCTGCAAGAAGTCGCGCTGTTTACGACAGCTTTGAGACAGGAAAAATATAAAACTGCGGCTGTTGAGACAGAATGAACAATGACTAGCTTCACAGGCTAACCTCTCGGGAAAAAGATAAACTAAGATAGTGATAAAAAGCGTCACTTTCTTATTTTCCTATTTTTCAGTCGAGGGTAAACGAGCCCGTTACGCTTTTGAACTTATCTAGCTTCATGAGCTAGCTCTTCGGAAAAAAGATAAAATATGAATGAGGCAAAAAGCGCCACATTCATATTTTCCTATTTTTCTGTCAGAGCTGAACGAGCTCATTCAGCTTTTGAACTTATCTAGCTTCATGAGCCAGTCTCTCGGGAAAAAGATAAAAATAGAGTGAGGCAAAAAGCACCTCAATCGATTTTTCCTATTTTCCAGTCGAGACTAAACGGCTCATTCAGCTTTTAAACTTATCTAGCTTCACGGGCTAACCTCTCGGAAAAAAGATAAACTAAGATAGTGACAAAAAGCGTCACTTTCTTAGTTTCCTATTTTTCAGTCGAGGTTAAACGAGTCCGTTACGCTTTTAAAATAGGAGGTAAACCAATGGCGCATAAGGAAATGCGGACGATGATGCAAGGTGCTGTTGTTTTGACTGTTGCATCGTTTATTGCCAAGGTGCTAAGTGCAGTTTATCGTGTGCCTTTTCAAAATTTAGTTGGTGATGAAGGATTCTATGTATACCAACAAGTTTATCCAATCTATGGAATTGCCATGACACTAGCCTTATCTGGCTTGCCGCAGTTTATTTCAAAAGTCGTAGCTGAACAATCAGAAATTAGTGGACAGAAAAAAGTGCTGCAGCAACTGTTTCCTTTTGTTTTTAGTATAGCCAGTTTGTGTTGGGCATTTTTCTTTTTCGGAAGTCACGAGATTGCTGTGATGATGGGGGATCAGCGGTTAGCATCATTGATTCAAGTGGTGTCTTTTACGTTTTTATTGGTTCCTATATTGTCCTTTTACCGTGGGAATTTCCAGGGACATTTACTAATGATCCCAAGTGCTGTTTCTCAAGTAGTAGAGCAAATTGTTCGAGTAGGTGTGATTTTGATTGCTGCTTATTCCTTTAGCCAGTTTGGCTGGACAGTCTATCAAACGGGAACGATTGCTATGGGCGGCGCTTTACTAGGTGGCGTAGTTGCCGTTGGAATTCTTTGGTATTATGATCGGAAAATTCGTGTAGGGAGCTCAGCATATCTCACTCAGTGGCAAATGACTAAAGGTTCTGGAAAATTATTTGGACGTTTATTAATAGAAGGCGGCATCGTATCATTATATAGTGCTTTTCTGATTTTCTTTCAATTGATTGATTCTTTTCTGGTCAAAAATTCTTTGGTTGCATCAGGAATCAGTGATTCTGCTGCTAAAATCGATAAAGGGGTTTATGATCGCGGGCAACCTTTGGTACAATTGGGATTAGTTGTTGCGTTAGCATTAAGCTCAAGCTTTTTACCAGCACTGACTAAATATTTTATGGGTCAGGAGCAAGCTCGTTTTTTACAGGCGGCAAAAATGTTTTTACGTTTAACAACGACAGTGGCATCAGCTGCTTCGTTAGGTTTAGTATTATTGCTTCCTTATATGAATTTTGCATTATTCAAAGATTATAAAGGAAATGGTGTTTTAGGGATTTATGTGTGCTCAATTGCTTTTATGGCGGTAATTCAAGCATATCAAAGTGTTTTGCAAAGCCGGAATCAATTTGTGCCATCGATGTTTTCAGCTGGAATAGGATTGTTAATCAAACTATTCTTAACAGGTCCTTTGACCTATGCTTGGGGAACAATTGGTGCAAGCGGCTCAACGATTGCAGGTTTAATAGCAACACTATTTTGTTTAGTCTTATTTTCAAAAAAAGAAATCAATCGTTTTGCTGCAGAAAATCATTTTTTTAGAAAATTAACGATTAGTTTAGGAACTATGGGAGTTGTGTTATTCTGTTATCAAGGGATTATTGCAATAGTGCTAGGAACCGTTAGTCATCGTGGTCAGGCATTGTTCGTTACGATACTTGGTGTTTTACTTGGTGGGGCAACATTTCTATTCATAATAATCAAAATAAACTTATTTACGATTCGAGAATGGCTGACATTGCCATTTGGTGCGAAAATATTAAGGATGAAGAGGTAAAAGTTATGCGTTTAGATAAATTTTTAAAAGTTTCTCGTATTATCAAAAGACGACCTGTAGCCAAAGAAGTTGCTGATAAAGGTCGAATTCAGATCAATGGAATCTTGGCAAAATCATCTAGCAATGTAAAAATCGGTGACCAAGTGAAGATCCAATTTGGCAATAAAATCTTAGAAATTGAAGTCCTTGAACTTCGAGATTCAACGAAAAAAGAAGATGCAGAAAAGATGTATCAGATACTATCAGAAAAAAGAGTCGAAAATAGTGATAATTTAGATTAGACAAGCTTCTTAGATGTTGGTATAATGAAACAGACAAACCAAAAACGAGTGGAGCGGAAAACATGGGAAAAAAGGAAAAAGACGTGGAGAAAGTTGCTGCATTAGATAATGAGTATACCAAAGAACAGTATGCCGAATTTCAAAAACAGCAAAAGCAGTTGATTTTCAGACGCCGACGTTTAGCGGTTGTTTTTCTCGTGGCGTTTGTGATTTTTATCGTTTCTGGTCTTCAGCTGATGAAAGATTATCAACAACTGAACGCTTTTAAAGCACAACAAGCAGATGCCGTTGCCGAATCAGCAGAAGCGGACAAGAAGCTGAAACGTTTGGAACAAGACGTTGCTCTTTTAAGAGATGATGATTACGTGGCAAAATTAGCTCGCAGTCGTTATTATGTTTCAAAAGAAGGCGAACAAATCTATAACATTCCAGAGTTAGGCGGAACGACTAGCTCCAGTAATGAGCAAAAACAGTCATCAGAAGGAAGTCAATCACAGTCTCGTTCATCTGATCAACAATCAGGCGAATAACTGCAGATATAATAGGGTAAATAATAGGAGGAACATTTTTTTTATGTCAATTGAAGTAGGAGCGAAATTGCCAGGGAAAGTATCAGGTATCACTAATTTTGGTGCCTTCATCGATTTAGGTGAAGGAAAAACAGGGTTGGTTCACATTAGTGAAGTATCCAATGGATTCGTAAAAGATATCCATGATGTATTGACCGTAGGGGATGAAGTAACAGTAAAAGTTACCTCAGTCGGTGATGATGGTAAAGTGGGTCTGTCGATTCGTAAAGCACAGGAACAACCAGCAGAGCCAAAACGTGAGTTTCAACGTCGTGATAACCATGAACATCAAGGTAATCGTGATCGCGGGCAACGTCCAGCACCTAAAAAACAATTTACAAGAGCACAACCTATGAACTCAAAACAAGATTTTGATTCATTGATGAGCTCATTTTTGAAAGATAGTGATGATCGTCTAACTTCTTTGAAACGCAATACAGAAGGTAAACGCGGTGGACGCGGCGGACGCCGTAACTAGTAAATAAATAATTGAAGCTGAGCGGAAGCTCGGCTTTTCTGTTTTATGCATTTTTCTTATGAAGGCGTATAGAAACAATGGAACAAAGAGGTGAGTACATGTTTCAAGAATTCTACAATCATTGTAAAAGAAATGAATACTGGGAATCGAACCAAAACATACTTTTGGCGATATCTGGCGGCGTCGATTCAATGGTTTTATTAGAATTGATGCAAAAAGCTGCTGAAAAAGATGATTTAAGAGTAGCGGTCGCCCATATTGACCATCGCTTGCGGGCAGAATCGATAGATGAAGCAGCTTACTTAAAAAACTATTGTCAAGAACGATCCCTTCCTTACTATAGTAAAGAGTGGGATGCTCCAAATAAGGAAAAAAATACAGAAGCACGTGCGCGTAAATTCCGTTACGATTTTTTTGCTGAGATAATGGAACAAGAAAACTATCAGGTGCTATTAACTGCTCATCATAGTGATGATCAAGCAGAAACAGTATTAATGAAGCTAACTAGAGGAACTACGTTACCAAATCTAGTTGGGATAAGAGCAAAACGGTCGTTTGGCATTGGGAAATTGATTCGCCCATTCTTAATTTTTTCCAAAGAACGTTTGGAACAGTTCGCAAAACAGACGGGAATTGTGTATTTTGAAGACAGTTCAAATCAAGGCGATAACTATATGCGCAATCGAATAAGGCATCAAGTTGTTCCTGTTTTAAAAAAAGAAAACCAGCAATTCTTGCAGCATATCACTAATTTTAGTGAGCAAATGGAGTTAGCTGACGAACTCATTCAATCCGTTATTGAGCCTAAATATGATCGTTGGGTTAAAAAAACAACAGAAGGATGGCAGATTCAATTATCTGAGTTAGCAAAAGAAAAAAGAAGTGTTCAGACTTTTTTCCTAATGATGTTGTTTCAACGAACGTTAGTGCCAAAGAATATAACAATCAGCCAATTACATATCCAGCAATTTTTGACATTGCTTAATCAACCAGCGCCTCAGCGGTCCATGGATATTGAGCAAGGGTGGCAAATCATTAAAGAATATGACATTGCGCACTTAAAAAAAAGAAATACGGATGACGATGAAAAACTATTCTATCTGAACGAAAATGAACAGCTTTTTCTTTCTGACAATGAGTGGCTGGGTCTGGAATGTGTTGGGAAACAATTTGAGCTGCCTGAATCGGTTCAAAATTGGCAAGAATTTTCTTTACCGATAAGCGGGGAAGTATCACGCCCGTTAAAGATTCGCCATCGAAAGAATGGTGATAGAATCGCTTTGACCCCTGATTTAACGAAACGATTAAATCGAATATTTATTGATCAGAAAACACCCAATCTGATTCGAGAACGAGCATGGGTCATCCTTTCTGCGCAAGAGAACATTATTTGGGTACCTAAATTCGCAAATTCATATTTGAGTATTCCTAAAGAAACTGATAAAATACTCTACAGGCTCCTTTATAAAATAAAAGAGTAAAAGCTACACTGAATACTTTTTATTCAAAGAAGCAAAATAATATAAAATAATGGAACACTACACTGGATCTATAAAGAAAAGGAGAGCAATATGTTAGAGAAAGATATTAAACAAATGTTGATCACAAAAGAACAGATTCTCGAAAAATCGGCTGAACTTGGAAAACAGTTAACCGAAGATTATAAGGACAAAAACCCATTAGTGATTGGTATTTTAAAAGGAGCGATTCCTTTTATGGCGGATATTACTCGATCTATTGATACTTATTTAGAAATGGATTTTATGGATGTATCTAGCTATGGAAATGCAACAGTGTCTTCTGGCGAAGTGAAAATCGTCAAAGATTTGGATACAAATGTAGAAGGGCGCGATATCTTGATTGTAGAGGATATTATTGACAGCGGCCGTACGCTAGCTTATCTAGTTGATTTATTTAAATATAGAAAAGCTGCATCTGTGAAGATTGTCACGTTGTTAGATAAACCAGAAGGCCGTGTCGTTGATATTGTTGCAGATTATGTTGGCTTCAATGTGCCAAATGAGTTTGTCGTAGGTTACGGTTTAGACTATGCAGAAAGATACCGAAATCTCCCTTATGTAGGCGTATTGAAACCAGAAATCTACGAATCAAATTAATATCTCTCTGGGATTTAGTTATGTTACAATGTAATGGTCAGAATTGATAAAAAATAAACCGTAAAATAAACTTACGAGCAGTAACCAAAGGAGGACAGGCATGAATAAAAAGAATAACGGCATGAAAAATGGCTTATATTATGTATTGCTTATCTTGGCGATGGTCATGGTTGTTTATTTCATTTTTGGAAATAACAATCCTCAATCACCAGATATCGAATACTCAACCTTCAGTACTCAATTAGAAGAAGGTAAAGTGAAAGAACTGACAATCCAACCAACAAATGGTGTTTTTAAAATCACAGGTCAGTACAAAGAAAAACAAGAAATCAAAAATACTGGCGGTCTTTCTTTATGGGGATCAACAGAAGTTTCTACAAAATCATTTACCACAATTGTCTTACCAAGTGATATCACATTATCGGGTATCCAAGATATGGCTCAAGACAAAAATGTGAAACTTACAGTGAAAGAACAATCATCAAGTGGTGCTTGGCTTTCAATCTTATTTAGTTTCTTACCGATCGTATTGTTCATCTTCTTATTCTACATGATGATGGGACAACAAGGCGGCGGTGGCGGTGGTGGCGGCCGTGTCATGAACTTTGGTAAATCAAAAGCCAAAGAAGCTGACAAAAAAGCGAACCGCGTACGCTTCTCTGATGTAGCAGGAGCAGAAGAAGAGAAACAAGAATTAGTTGAAGTGGTTGAGTTCTTAAAAGATCCTCGACGTTTCGTTGAATTAGGTGCCCGTATTCCAGCAGGTGTTCTATTAGAAGGACCTCCAGGAACAGGTAAAACATTACTTGCAAAAGCCGTTGCCGGTGAAGCAGGCGTACCGTTCTACTCTATCTCAGGTTCAGACTTCGTTGAAATGTTTGTCGGTGTCGGTGCAAGCCGTGTCCGTGATTTATTTGAAACAGCGAAGAAAAATGCACCAGCAATCATCTTCATTGATGAAATCGATGCAGTTGGTCGTCAACGTGGTGCTGGTATGGGTGGCGGACACGATGAACGTGAACAAACCCTTAACCAATTACTAGTTGAAATGGATGGATTTGATGGCAACGAAGGCGTTATTGTCGTAGCTGCAACAAACCGTTCAGACGTGTTAGACCCTGCGTTATTACGTCCAGGCCGTTTTGACCGTCAAATTTTAGTTGGTCGTCCTGATGTGAAAGGCCGTGAAGCAATCCTTAAAGTTCATGCCCGTAACAAACCGTTGGCTGATGACGTTGATTTAAAAGTGGTTGCCCAACAAACACCAGGTTTTGCTGGTGCTGATTTAGAAAATGTCTTGAACGAAGCAGCCTTAGTTGCCGCTCGTCGTAATAAGAAGAAAATCGATGCATCCGATGTGGATGAAGCAGAAGACCGCGTAATTGCAGGACCTGCTAAAAAAGATCGTGTTATCAACAAAAAAGAACGCGAAATGGTTGCTTACCACGAAGCTGGACATACAATTGTTGGTTTAGTCTTAAGCCGTGCTCGTATCGTTCATAAAGTAACGATTATCCCTCGTGGACGCGCTGGCGGTTACATGATCGCATTACCAAAAGAAGATCAATTCTTGATGACTAAAGAAGATATGTTTGAACAAATCGTAGGATTACTTGGTGGACGTACAGCGGAAGAAATTATTTTCGATGTTCAATCAACAGGTGCATCTAATGACTTTGAACAAGCAACAGGCATTGCCCGTAGTATGGTAACTGAATATGGAATGAGTGACAAATTAGGCCCAGTTCAATATGAAGGAAACCACCAAGTCTTTGTTGGCCGCGATTACGGTCAAACGAAAGCATATTCTGAGCAAGTTGCTTATGAAATCGATCAAGAAGTACGTCGTATCTTGATGGAAGCTCATGATAAAGCACGTGAAATCATTGAATCTCACCGTGCCCAACACAAACTAATTGCTGAAAAACTGTTGGAATTTGAAACGCTGGATGCCCGCAGTATCAAATCATTGTTTGAAGAAGGCGTTATGCCTCAAGACGTTATTGATAGCCAATTCCCTAGTGAAAAAGCGCAAACGTTTGAAGAAGCAAAACGTGCATTAGAAGAAAAAGATGCACAAAGACAAGCTGAAGAAAAACAAGATTTTGAAGAAGCGAAAAAAGAATTACATGACGAAGCTGAAGAAGTAAAAGCGGACAGTGAAAAAACAGAAGAAAAAGTTCAATCAGAAGTTAAATCTGATGATGAAACTAAAAATGATTCTGAATATGACCGTAATAATTTTGATGATCGTTACAAATAAAACACTTAGAGCATCCCTTTAACGGGGTGCTCTTTTCTTCAAGTTGAAATTATTTAGTTGAAAAAATAGCTAAATCCTAGTATTATCTGATAATGAGTCGGAAAAAGTACCAAGTGAGAAGAGGAAAATAAAAATGGAAGATTATTTAGTTAAAGCATTATGTTATGAAGGATCAATTCGCGCGTACGCAGTTTGCGCAACAAATACAATTTCAGAAGCACAAAAACGTCACGATACATGGAGTTCATCAACAGCTGCATTAGGCCGAACGATGGTTGGGTCGTTATTGTTAGGTGCCACACTAAAAGGCGATGACAAGCTAACGGTAAAAGTCCAAGGAAATGGCCCTGCTGGCAGTATCGTTGTTGATAGTGATGGTAGCGGAAATACCAAAGGCTACATAAAAAATCCCCATGTGAGTTTAACATTAAATGAAAGTGGTAAAATCGATGTTCGCGGAGCAGTTGGAACAGAAGGTATTTTCACTGTAATCAAAGATCTAGGGTTGAAAGAAACCTTTTCAGGGCAAACACCAATCGTTTCTGGTGAAATCGGCGAAGACTTCACTTATTTCATGGCGGTTTCAGAACAAATCCCATCAGCAATCGGCTTAAGTGTTTTAGTCGATACAGATGAAAGTGTCAAAGCAGCTGGTGGATTTATGATCCAAGTGATGCCAGGAGCAGATGAAAAGACCATTGATTTTATTGAACAACGTTTACAAGAAGTACCGATGATCTCTCGTTTGATCGATGAAGGCGAATCGCCAGAAGGAATTTTAGAACGTTTACTTGGCAAAGATGAAATCGAAATCTTAGATAAAATGCCTGTTCAGTTTAAATGCAATTGCTCAAAAGAAAAATTCGGCACAGCAATCATTGCTGTTGGTTTAGATGAAATCAATGCGATGATCGAAGAAGATCATGGTGCAGAAGCTGTGTGTCAATTCTGCGGAAATAAATACCATTATAGCGAAGCTGATTTAATCGAATTAAGAGATGAAGCAATTAAAAACACCCGTGAAAAATAGGAGGGAATCCATATGTGGAAAATAGGAAACATTGAAATTCCCAACCGTGTCGTTGTCGCCCCAATGGCCGGTATTAGTAACGCTGCATTTCGTGTAACCGTCAAAGAATTTGGTGCAGGCCTTGTTGTCTGCGAAATGATCAGCGATAAAGGAATCCAACAAAGAAATAAAAAGACCTTAGACATGCTTTATATAGATGATCGCGAATATCCACTAAGTGTTCAAATTTTCGGGGGAGATAAAGAAACCCTAGTTGAAGCGGCTAAATTCGTAGAAGAAAATACCAAAGCTGCGATTATCGACATTAATATGGGTTGCCCTGTAAGTAAAGTTATCAAGGCAGAAGCGGGTGCAAAATGGCTTTTAGATCCGAATAAAGTCTATGAAATGGTAGATGCCGTTTCCTCTGCTATAGATTTGCCGGTCACAGTTAAAATGAGAACTGGTTGGGATGAAGATCATCTATTTGCAGTTGAAAATGCATTGGCTGCTGAAAAAGCGGGTGCTTCCGCCATCGCTATGCATGGACGAACCAGAGTTCAAATGTATGAAGGTCAAGCAAACTGGGATGTTTTAAAAGAAGTCAAAAAACATTTAACGATACCTTTCATGGGAAATGGCGATGTACGTACACCAGAAGATGCTAAACGCATGTTAGAATATGTTGGTGCAGATGGTGTAATGATCGGTAGAGCGGCGTTGGGAAATCCTTGGATGATTCAACGCACCAAACATTACCTAGAAACAGGAGAATTACAGCCTGAACCAACACCGCGTGAAAAAATCGAAACAGCTAAAGTCCATCTACAACGTTTAGTCGATTTAAAAGGTGAAAAAATTGCGACTAGAGAATTCCGTCAACATGCTGCATACTATCTAAAAGGAATTCCACGCGCAGCTAAAGTAAAAGTAGCAATCAATCAAGCTGAGACTCAGCAAGTGATGGTGGATTTACTAGAAGCGTTCGAAGAAAAAGCAGAAAAACATGCAGAAAAAGAAGCAATCGAAACAATCTAACAAAAAAAGCAGGTTGAATCAAAAATTCGACTTGCTTTTTTTTGTTTTACTGTGGCATTATAGGGGTATGTGATTTCAGAATGGAGGAAATAAAGTGGCAGATGAACAACAAGCGCACCTAGAAGATCTAAACGATCAAATGCTTGTGCGTCGTGAAAAAATGGAAAACTTACGTGAAGAAGGGATTGATCCTTTCGGGAAGCGTTTTGACCGTACACATAATTCAAAAGAGTTACATGAACAATTTGACCAACATTCAAAAGAAGAATTAAATGAAATGGACCAATCAGCAAGTGTTGCTGGTCGTATGATGACCAAACGCGGCAAAGGAAAAGCAGGATTTGCTCATTTACAAGACCGTGAAGGCCAAATTCAAATTTATGTACGTAAAGATCAAGTAGGCGATGAAGCGTATGAGCTATTTAAACATGCGGATCTGGGTGATTTCTTTGGCGTCACAGGACAAATTATGAAAACAGACACAGGCGAAGTGACAGTTAAAGCGAAAACAATCGTTTTATTAACGAAAGCATTGCGCCCGTTACCAGATAAATACCATGGTTTAACAAACATTGAACAACGTTACCGCCAACGCTACTTAGATTTGATCAGTAATAAAGATAGTTTCGATCGTTTTATGAAACGCAGCCAAATCATCAGCGAAATTCGTCGCTATCTTGATAGTAATGGCTATGTAGAAGTAGAGACACCTGTCTTGCATAACGATGCCGGTGGTGCAGCTGCTCGTCCGTTTATTACCCACCACAATGCATTGGACATGGACTTGTACTTGAGAATTGCTTTGGAATTACATTTGAAACGATTGATTGTCGGCGGTATGGAAAAAGTCTACGAAATTGGACGTGTATTCCGTAACGAAGGAATCGATACAACCCACAACCCAGAATTTACAATGCTAGAAGCTTATACTGCATATACAGATTATAAAGATGTGATGGATCTGACAGAAGGAATCATCCGTAATGCTGCAGAAAAAGTTTTAGGAACAACAACGATCACCTATGATGGGCAAGCAGTTGACTTAGGCTCTGAATTTAGACGTGTGCACATGGCAGATGCAATCAAGGAACAAACAGGCGTTGATTTCTGGCAAGAAATGACAATTGAAGAAGCGCGTGAAGCTGCGAAGAAACATAATGTAGAAATTAACGATAACATGACAGTTGGACATATTCTAAATGAATTTTTCGAAACACATGTTGAAGAAACGCTGCAACAGCCAACCTTTGTCTATGGACATCCAGTAGAAGTGTCTCCTCTAGCGAAGAAAAATCCAGAAGATGCTCGTTTTACAGATCGCTTTGAACTATTTATAGTAGGAAAAGAATTTGCGAATGCATTTACTGAGTTAAATGATCCTATCGATCAGCGTGAACGTTTTGAAGATCAAGAAAAAGAACGTGAACAAGGAAATGATGAGGCTCATGGTGTAGATGAAGACTTTATCGAAGCTTTAGAGTACGGATTGCCGCCAACCGGTGGATTAGGAATAGGGATCGATCGTTTAGTTATGCTCTTAACAGATGCACAATCTATTCGTGATGTATTATTATTCCCAACAATGAGATAAAAATAAAAAAGAGTGGATTATTTACGGATAATTCACTCTTTTTTATTTTCTAAAATATATTAAAGAAATAGCGTGTTTCATCATGCGAATCACGTTAAAAACGAACAATAAAGAACAAAAGTAATGAAACAATCGGTAACGAAAAAAAGTTTAAAAAAAGTGCAAATTTTAGTTGACCGGAAGCCGGAAACTTGGTATATTATAACTTGTCGCAAGGCACTGATGAAACACGCCAAACGACACAGATAATATAACATTCCAAGTTTGAAAAAAACTTTGGAAATCAGCAAAATTGTTGTTGACAAACAATAATTAACCTGATAAACTAGTGAAGTTGTCACAAAAGAAATGACAACGAAGCGAGAAATAAAATAACATTTCGAGTTTGAAAAAAACTTGAAAAATCAGAAAAAAGTTGTTGACAAATAACTGACAACCTGATAAACTAATGAAGTTGTCACGAAACATTCGACAACGTCAAGCAGAAAAAACTTTTAAAACTTTTGAAAAAAAGTGTTGACATCAAATCGAAGATTTGATATGATA
>NZ_JAFREN010000021.1 GCF_017377505.1 Enterococcus sp. DIV0212c
TTTGAATTATATTGCCTTTTTTTTTACTCAAACAAGTTTTTTCGTTTGTAAATGATATTTTTTTGTAGGAGATTTTTCGATTGAAACTGTTTTTAGCATTCTTAATCCGTTTAATATAACTAAAATTGTGCTGCCTTCATGGCCAATAACGCCTAATGGCAAATTAATGATTTGGAAAAAATTGGATAAAATCAGCAAAACGATGATTCCGCTAGAGAAGACGATATTTTGGGTGACGACTCGTTTCAATTTTTTTGAAAGTAAGTGACTCATCTGAAGTTTCTCTAAGTCATTTTGCATCAATACCATGTCTGCTACATCCATCGCTATATCAGTTCCTTCACCCATAGCAACACCAATGGCAGCATTTGCTAAAGCAGGTGCATCATTGATTCCATCGCCAACCATGGCGTTCATGCCGTATTGCTCTTTTTGTTCCTTAATAAGAATTGTTTTATCTTCAGGTAAGCAATTTGCATAAATTTGATCGATTTCAAGTTCGCTTGCTACAGCAGCTGCGGTTTTATCATGATCTCCTGTGATCATTGTAGTATGGATACCTGCTTCTTTAAAGTAGTTAATAACTTTCTTCGCTTCAGGTTTAGGAACATCTAATAAGCCAAAATAAGCAACGATTTCTTGGTTTTCAAAGAGACAAATTACTGTTTTTCCGTCATTTTGCAATTGTTCGATCTGATCTAATAAGTTTTTGTTTATAGTTGTCTGGTCATTGAAAGAACTTTTTCCAATACGCCAAGTAGTAGAGCCGATAGTTGTTTCCATTCCGAAACCGATAATATTTTTGACTTCGATCTGTTTGTATATATCAGTGATTTCGGTATCAAAGCGGGTAACAATTGCTTGGGCCAACGGATGGGAAGACTGTCTTTCCATTGCAACCAGAATATTAAGTGCCTCTTGTTTGTTTGTTAAAAACGTGGCATCCGTGATTACAGGTACTCCCCGTGTTAAAGTCCCCGTCTTGTCAAAAGCAATTGCTTTTAAAGAAGCTAAATTTTCTAGGTAAACCCCACCTTTAAACAAAACGCCATTTCTTGCGCCATTAGAAATAGCGGCTAAAGTTGCTGGTGTAGCAGAAGCTACTAACGCACAAGGTGAGGCAACAACAAGCAAGACCATCCCTCTGTAAAAACTTTCATTCCAAGACCAACCCAGGAATAAATAAGGAAGTAAAATCATTAATGGAATAGCAATCAACACGATTTTTACATAGATATTTTCTAATTTCTCAATGAAGCCAGCAGTTTGAGATGGTGTATTTTGCGCTTCATCTACTAGACGAATGATTTTAGCGAATAGAGTATCTTCACTATTTTTAGTGACAGTCATCGTGATCGCTTCTCCTAAATTGATCGTTCCTCCAAATAGAGGGTCATCTTTTCTTTTTTCAACAGGTACAGATTCACCAGAAATAGCCGCTTCGTCAATAGGTGAAGCTCCGATAGACAAAATGCCGTCAATTGGAATACTAGCCCCTTTAGGAACTAAGACCAGATCATTAATCTGTAATTGATTGACTGCTACTTCTGTTGTTTTTCCTTGTTCGTTAAGTAGCAAGGCTGTTTCGGGCTGCATATTCATCAAACTGGAAATTTCTTTTTTGCTTTTATTTGTCGTATATTCTTCCAACGCACCACTAAGACAAAAAATAAACGTTAACATAGCACCTTCAAACCAATTACCGATGATACATGCCCCAATTGCGGCTAATGCCATAAGCAGATCCACATTTAGATGTTTATTTTCAACTGTATCGATAAAGCCTTCTTTTGTTTGTTTAAACCCGCCAAAAGCAATAGCCAAAATAAAGCTGATTGGATAAAATGTTACACCGATTTTTTCTAAAATAAAACCTACAATCATAAATAGTAAACATAAAAACGTGGATAAAATAGCTTTTTTCTCTTCTGAAAGTTTCATTATCATCACTCCTCATAAAGAGGATAGCATAGTTGAATTGTAATTGATAATAGAAACAACTAAATGAGAATGATAGTAGTTATCATTTAGAATAACGCTTATTAATAAGGTTTTTATGGCAGTCCTAAAATATATTAATTCTAATTAATAGTGATAATCATTATCATTGGAAATCGATAAAAAGTAAAGTGTTTAATCAGGTATTCAACGGGCTTAAATTCTTGATTTATTTTAAAAAATAAAAAAAGACTAGGACATAACTCTGCGAGTCATATCCCAGTCACCTAAAATTCAGATTTATGTTAGGAACAAAAGCATCTCCTTCTAGTTTCTTGGAGTTAAACATGTTTGTCCCAAATTCAAATTAATTATGAAAATAACCAGTAACTTATCAATAAAACACCTAAGACGATTCGATACCAACCAAATGCAGTAAAGTCGTTTCGTTTTAGATAATTTAATAAGAACTTGATCACAACGACTGAAACAATAAAGGCGACAATAGAGCCCGTTAGTAAAATCAATATCTCACTAAAGCCAAATGAGTTGCCTTTCATCAGAAATTTTACGATCTTCAAAAAGCTTGCCCCAAACATTACAGGGATTCCAAGAAAGAACGAGAATTCTGTTGCAACGAATCGTGAAGCGCCAATAATGATTGCCCCAAGGATTGTAGCGCCAGAACGAGAAGTACCAGGAATCAATGATAATACTTGGAAGAATCCGACAATTGCTGCAGCTTTATAAGTAAAGTCATTTAAATCTGTACACTTCGGTTTACGCACTCGGTTTCTTTTTTCAATTACAACAAAGGCAACCCCGTAAACAATCAGCATCAATGCTACTGTAAAGAAATTATGGAATTTTGCTTCCAACCAGTCATCTAATGGAATTCCGATGATTGCAGCTGGTGCACAGGCGACGACGACCTTCGACCAAAGAATCCATGTATCTTTCTTTTGTGTTTCATCTTTTTGTGGAGAGAATGGATTTAGCTTATGAAAATAAAGGACAACGACAGCCATGATTGCACCAAGTTGAATCACGACATTGAACATTTCCATAAAGTCTTTGCTGAGATTCATTTTGATAAATTCATCGACTAAAATCAAATGTCCAGTACTACTGATTGGTAGCCACTCTGTTACTCCCTCGATAATACCAAGAATAATTGCTTTCCATAGATTTGATAAAAGCATAGGTTCAATCCTTTCCAATGTAAAATAATAAATCACTAATAGTATACCTTTTAGTGGCAGAAAAACCAACTAACATTTCATGAGTATTAAAAATATTAGGATCTAAGCTATTCTGTGTTGTAATTTTTCTGAGAATTTTCTATACTATTACTATTCATCAAAATTGGAGGAGAAACTAAATGTTTGGATTTTTAAAAAAGAAGGAACCAGCGCAATTAAATGAAACATTATACGCAGTCGCTACAGGACAGTTGATCCCAATCAGCGAAGTCAATGATCCTGTTTTTTCACAGAAAATGATGGGTGATGGTTTTGCTATTATTCCAGAATCAGGAGATATTTATTCACCAATTGAAGGAGAAGTATTAAGCGTGTTTCAAACAAAGCATGCGGTCGGCATGAAAATGGCTAATGGCTTAGAAGTCTTACTGCATATGGGAATTGATACAGTGGAATTAAATGGTGAGCCATTTGACATAAAAGTGAGTGAAGGAACAAAAGTTGCACATGGGACATTGATTGCTAAAGTTGACTTAAACGCAATTACATCCTCTGGAAGAGCTATTGATATGGTCGTTGTGATTACTAATATGGATGCAGTGAAGAGCTATGAGCTGACTAAGGTCGGTCAGGTTAACGCTGGAGATGAAATCGGTATAGCTAAAGCATAAATAACTAAAAAGCATGGAGGAAACTATAAGAAGTTCTCTCCATGTTTTTTTAGTTTTAGGTGAAAAAATATTTTAAATAAAAACTTTTAATTGTTTTTATGTTGAAATTTTATTTCATATCATTTATAATGAAAGCGGATTAGAAAGGAGCAGATATAAATGTATGGTATTTCGGTTTTTTTAGGAGAAGAACTAACGGATGAAACACAAACATATATTGAAGAGATGAGCCAAGTTGGATTTGAAGGGATTTTTACTTCCCTGCATATCCCAGAAGATAATGCTGCCCTTTATAAAAAAAGACTAGAAAAACTGGGACAAATTGCTCAAAAATTAAAGATGAAATTGATGGTAGATATTTCAGGAGATGCAGTGAAGCAAGCTGGTTTTTCTTTCGAGCGCTTAGATGAAATTTTAGCAATCGGAGTGACTGGTTTGCGTATGGATTATGCCATCTCAAATCAAAAAATTGCTGAAGCATCTCAGTTTCTGGATATTGGTTTGAATGCTAGTACAATAACTGAAAGAGATGTAGATGAATTAAAATCTTTTAAGGCTAATTTTACGAATATTGAAGCCTGGCATAATTATTACCCGAGACCTGAAACGGGCTTATCTAGTCAATCATTCATTGAAAAAAATAACTGGTTGAAACAATCTGGCTTTCAAGTGTTTGCTTTTGTTCCAGGAAACAAGCAGTTACGGGGCCCACTTTTTGAAGGGTTACCCACACTTGAAAAACACCGTTATGATAATCCTTTTTCTGCAGCTCTTGATTTAAAAGAGAATTACCAAATCGATGGCGTTTACCTTGGAGATCCGATGATTAAAGGGCGGACCAAACGACAGTTTGAAGAATATGTTAACCATCAAATTATATCGTTGGAAGTTATAGATATTGGCAGTGATTATTATTCGTTTATATTGGGAGAACACAATAATCGTCAAGATGAAGCTCGTGATGTGATCCGAAGTGCAAATGCTAGATTTAAAAAAATAGAAACAATCAATCCAGAAGCATTAGTTGAGCGAAAATTAGGTAGCGTAACTATTGATAATCTTCATTACGGAAGATATATGGGTGAAATACAAGTAACGAAAAAAGATTTACCAGCGAACGAAAAAGTTAATGTTGCGGCTCAAATTGTTTTAGAGGATTGTTCCTTACTGAAATTAATAAGAGCTGGAAGAGCATTTAAATTGATAGAGAAGGGAACATTATAAAAATGGAACTAGAGAATTTAACGACAGAGCGTAGAAACCAAGAAACGATGAATTTAGACGAACTAACGATAAAAGAAGCCTTAGACAAAATGAATCAAGAGGATCAAAAAGTTGCTTTGGCAGTAAGAGAGGCACTTCCGCAAATTGAGCCAGTTATCGAAGCAATTATTCAAGCCTTTAACAACGATGGAAGATTGATTTATATGGGTGCTGGAACAAGTGGACGTTTAGGCATACTGGATGCTGCTGAGTGTGTACCAACTTTTGGTGTAGATCCTACTATGGTTCAAGGGGTGATTGCAGGTGGTCAAAAGGCCATGACGATAGCAGTTGAAGGAGCAGAAGATTCCAAAGCATTAGGCCAAGAAGATCTAGTTGATTTACATCTGACAGATAAAGATGTTGTGATCGGTATTGCAGCAAGTGGACGTACACCGTATGTGATCGGCGGATTAGTCTATGCAAATTCGATTGGTGCAGTTACTGCTTCGATTTCATGTAATAAAAAAGCTGAAATCAGTAAATATTCGCAATGGCCTATTGAAGTAGACGCAGGGCCAGAATTTTTAACTGGATCAACACGATTGAAGTCTGGAACAGCACAAAAGTTGATTTTAAATATGTTATCAACAATTTCAATGATTGGCATTGGTAAAGTCTATAATAACTTGATGGTGGATGTGAAACCAACTAATGAAAAATTAGTTGAACGTTCAAAACGGATTATTATTGAAGCAACAAATTGTAATTACGAAACTGCATCTGTATATTTTGATAAAGCAGATCAAAATGTAAAACTAGCCATCGTTATGTTGCTGACAAACACTTCTAAAGAAAAAGCAGCTGAAAAATTAGTTCAAGGAAATAATTTCATAAAAAATACAATTTAGGAGAATGAGAAAGGAGAAATAACCATGGCAGAAGATAAAATCAAACGTTTAGCTAGAGAAATTTACGAAGAAGTAGGCGGTCAAGAAAATGTCTTGAAGCTACGTCATTGTATGACTCGTGTGCGAATGGATATTCGTGATTATGACAAAGTAAATCTAGAAAAATTAAAAAAGATTGATGGTGTAATGGGTGTCGTAGAAGATGACACCCTACAAGTTGTAATTGGACCAGGAACTGTGAATAAAGTGGCACAAGAAATGGTTGATCTAGCTGGCGTAAAACTTGGGGAAGCTTTTCCAAGTCTTGAAGAGAACCAAACAAAGCAATCAGGAAAACAATTGGTAGAAGAAAAAGCAGCACAAGTCAAAGCAGCTCAAAAGGAAAAAAACAAAAATAACTCTGGTTTCAAATTAGTTTTGAAATCGATTTCAAACATTTTTGTTCCATTGATTCCAGCCTTTGTTGGTGCTGGAATAATTGGCGGAATCGCAGCAGTGATGTCAAACTTGTTAGTTGCAGGAACGATTGGTGATTCTTGGCAGCAATATATCGATGTGTTGAATATTATTAAAAATGGGATATTTGCTTATCTAGCTTTATACACTGGGATCAATAGTGCTAGTGAATTTGGTGCCACGCCAGCTCTTGGAGGTGTTATCGGGGCAGTCACGATGTTGACTGGAATGAATCCAGAAGCGCCACTTCCAAATATTTTGACTGGTGGTACTTTATCAGCTGGGCAAGGCGGAATTATCGGTGTTATTTTTGCGGTTTGGTTGCTCTCTTTAATAGAAAAACAACTGCATAAAGTAATTCCGGATTCAATTGATATAATTATTACACCGACTATTTCATTACTTGTAATTGGTTTGATTACGATTTTTCTAATCATGCCAGTAGCTGGTTTTATCTCTAATAGCCTGGTAGGAGTTATTAACGTTGTACTGGAAAAAGGTGGTATGTTAGCTGGCTTTACATTAGGTCTTACTTTCTTACCGATGGTTATGTTTGGGTTGCATCAGATCTTAACACCGATTCATATCGAAATGATCGCTCAAACTGGAATGACGTTGTTATTACCAATTCTTGCAATGGCTGGTGCAGGTCAAGTTGGTGCAGCGTTAGCGTTATGGATTCGTTGTAAAAAAGATACGAAACTTGTAGAAATGATCAAAGGTGCTTTGCCTGTCGGTATTTTAGGAATTGGAGAACCGCTGATTTATGGGGTAACGCTACCGTTAGGACGTCCTTTTGTGACAGCTTGTATCGGCGGTGGTATCGGTGGAGCTGTGATTGGGGCTTTTGGCAATGTTGGTTCGATTGCAATTGGACCAAGTGGTGTGGCTTTAATTCCGTTGATCGCTAACAATCAATGGTTGGCTTATGTTTTAGGTTTATTAGCAGCTTATGCCGGTGGTTTTGTTGCAACGTTCTTCTTTGGAATTCCCAAAGACTTGCAAGAAAAATAAAGAAATAGAGTTGAATAATGGGTAGTAAAAGAACAACTGATTTTTTAGCATGCAAGATTTAATTCTTATGCTAACCAAAGTCAGTTGTTCTTTGATGAAAAATCGTTGTTTATTTGACTGATAGATTTCTTTTCTGTTTCTTTTTAGCTATAATAAAGGAATGAATTACTGGAATCGTTACTAAAACAAGTTTGGTTTCGGCAGAAAAAGGACGTGGAAGCGATGCAGCAAAATATAATTTTAACGATCCAAGATCATCTTAAGCATTTGCCAGGATCTGAGCAAAAAATAGCAGAATATATTTTGAATCATACAAGTGAAGTTATTAATTTAAGTGCCCAAGAGCTTGCAAAAAAAGCAAGTTCAAGCCCAGCGGCTATCATCCGTTTTTGTCGATCGATTGAAGTGAGCGGGTTTACTGATTTAAAGATATTGCTTTCAGCTAATCTGGGAACCGTCGATACACAGATGTATACGGAGGTCGAAAATGGTGAGACCACAGCTGCAATCAAAGAAAAACTTCAACATCGTTTGATCCATGTATTAGAACGAACGAATGAACATTTGGAAGATAAAGCAATTGATCAAGCGGTTGTAGAGTTAGAAACAGCAGAAATTATTTTTGTCTATGGTTTAGGTGCATCTTCATTAGTTGCTCAAGATATATATCAAAAATTTACTCGTTTGGGGTTGTCTGTATTCTTCACAATGGATCATCATTTATTTGCCTCTGCACTTGGCACAAATCGTTTAAAAGGTATTTATATCGGTATTTCAAACTCAGGTGCAAATCAGGAAACGAATGCCTTAGCGGATCTTGCTATTGAAAAAGGGTTGCCGGTGATTGGGCTAACAGCCAATCCAGATTCAGCATTGGCACAAAAAAGTTCCGTGTTATTATTGACGCCAGAAGGGGAAGAGGCACAATTACGAAGTGCAGCGACTGTTTCTTTAACAGCCCAACTTTATGTGGTAGATGTTTTGTTTTTTGCCTATGCGACTAAAAACTATAATGAAACATTAGAAAAAATCCAAGATTCTAAGGAAGCTGTTGAAATTGTAAAAAAAGAGTTGAATTGAACTATTATTTTACAGATATCCGTATATTTTAAATAAGCAATGAAAACAAGAGATTGGAAGGAAACTAAATAAGGTTTCTCCCAATCTCTTGTTTTTGAATATTTATTTTGTGGTTGCAAGATTACGCCCATCTTCGATGTAGAGGGTGTCATTAACGCTATCGATCGTAAACTTACCATTCTCATAAATAAGTTTCGTTACGCTGCCATTTTCAAGACCAATTTGCATGGGTAGACTAGTATCGATCAATGACAGTAAAAATGAGATCGTCAATCCATGTGATACGACCATGACATTTCCGCCACCATTTTTTTCGCGGTAGTGAGCAATATCTTCAAAGCCACTCCAAACCCGTTCACGAATTTTTTCATAAGGCTCCGCCCAGTTAGCTGTATCAGCGGCGATGATCGCATCCGCTAAATCTTTATAACTAATTCTATTTGTCATCATGTCTTCATAATTTTTAAAAGCTAAAATTCTAGGAACGACACCCCAAAGTTCGCCATCATAACCGCCATCTAACGAACCGAAACACCATTCACGAATCCGGCTGTCTGTTACATAAGGAATAGCCGTACCATTGTGATGTTCTTGCAAAATAATGCGTGCTGTCTGCATGGCACGTCCGCTATCACTGGAGTATGCTTCTTTGAAATCAGTATCTCTTAATCCAAGACCAAGATATTGAATGACTTGTTCCCCTTCTTTAGTCAAAGGGGTATCTGACCAGCCTTGTGTTCTGCCAATCGTGTTGAACATTGTTTTACCGTGACGGATAATATAAAGCGTTGTAGGTTCATTCATAAACTTTCCTCCTTAAAATTAAACGTTGAACAGGATTGATTACCTCTAAATGAAAAACAGAAAATTTTATCACAATCTGATTTTATTGTGATAGGAAAGGCTATCCCGTGAGATTAGAAATATTCTAGTTGAAAAAAGGGTTCGTTTTCTTTTCATGTTCGATCGTTGTAGCATCTCCATGTCCTGGATAAGCCGGAAATTCATCTGGTAAGGTGAAAAGATAAGTGTTAATACTATGAAGCAGTTGTTGCATATCACCAGTGTGTAAATCAGTTCTGCCAATGCTGCCTTTGAATAATGCATCCCCTGTAACAACAAAATCATCAAAAACAAAGCTCACGCTTCCAATCGAATGTCCTGGAGTTGGTACAACAGAAAAGGTCATGCCACCTAAATCATAATCTTTCATTTCAAATTCCACTTCTGCTGGCTGAACAACAATATCAGCCATATCGTCGTGACGTCCTAATCCAGATAAGTTAAGAACCGGATTTGATAGCCATTCTTGTTCAAGTGGGCTGACATACACCGGAATATTATATTGATGACGCAATTCTTCGACTGCACCGATATGATCATAATGTGTGTGCGTTAGTAAGATAGCGATTGGTTTTTTTCCTGTTTTTTCAATCAACGCACTTATTTTTTCTGCCTCAGCACCTGGATCAATGATCAATAATTTGTCTTCATTATAAATTAAGTAACAATTTTCTTGGATAACACCCGTTTGAATTCGTTCAATTTTCAACATAGTTCGTTGCCTCCTCATAAGTATGATTCATCTCTAAGTATAACTCAATTTTGACCAGAATCAAAAGGCAGTGCTGTTCTTTTAACTGATTATTATAGATCAAGTCGAAAATATAGATTCAATGGTAAAAGCAGCGATAATTTACTTTTGATTTACTATCAATCATAATAGAGATAGTTTCTAAAAAAAGTAATAGCCAAAAAGGAGTCGGCCAAAAATGAAAAAAGTTAACCAGTTTTTAGAACAAATTCCAGCACTGTTATCTAGTAAAGTGTCCATTTTTATTTATCTGTTTCTTTTTTTCTATTTAGTTGTCTTCGCTGTTTTAACAATGTGGATTCCTTTATTGAAAAATGTACAGCCATCTGCTAATGTACAGTTGATTCTAGGAAATTATACGAATGTTTTGAGTGCTTTAGGGGCTTCTTTGGCAGCAGGGAGCGGGACGCTCATCCATCATAGCTTATCAACATTGCATAAAAAACACGATAAAATGCATGATGAACTACAAAAGACGATTGCTGAGCTTCATGATAAAATCGATCGTTTGGAGGAAGAAAAACGACAAGCTAAATGATAAATCTGATTTATACAGTAAAACAAAACGTTGTAAGTTTTGTTTTACTTTTTTTACTTCAAATGCAAAAATGTTCGTGTTTAGGTTGTTTTGTCATAGTGGTTAAGGATTTTTTAACAAAAAATATAGATTAAATACGAATTATTGTATATAATATTTTTTGTATCGTTATGAGAGGAGCATGTATTTTGTTTAAATTTGTCGTAAAAGGAACAGCATTTTCAAGTATTGATTCAAAAAATGTAGCTATTTTTGAGAATCATCTATTCTGTATCTCTGAAACAGGAATGATCAGTAAAATTATTTCACCAGAAGAAAGAGAATATGCGTCGATGATTCAAGAATATTCGTTAAATAATAAATTCCAAGAATTACCTCAGGGTCAATATATTCTTCCTGGTTTTATCGATCTTCATATCCACGCTCCTCAATGGGCGCAAGCTGGAACAGCACTTGACCTGCCATTATATGATTGGCTTAATACGTACACCTTTCCACTTGAAGCAAAATTTTCTGACGCTCAATTTGCTGAGAAGGTTTATTCAGATTTAGTTTCACAATTAATTAAAAATGGAACAACAACAGCTTTGTATTTTGCAACAGTTCATCGTAAATCAAGTTTACGATTAGCAGAAATCTGTAGTGAAAAAGGTCAAAGAGGTTTGGTTGGGAAAGTCGTAATGGATGATCAAGAGCAAAATCCTGATTATTATCGAGATGCCACGTCTGATGCTGCACTCGCTGAAACGGAATTATTTATTCAAGAGGTAATGGAGTTAAACAAGCAAACGCCTCAAGGAGTCTATCCAGTGGTAACACCTCGTTTTATTCCAAGTTGTACAGATGATTCGTTAAAAGGATTAGGTGCTTTAGCTGCGAAGTATGACGTTCATATCCAATCTCATTGCAGTGAAAGTGACTGGGCGCACTCGTTTGTTCAAGAACGCTTTGGGAAAAATGATGCTTGTGCGTTAAATGATTTCGGTTTACTTACTGAAAAAGCAGTTATGGCTCATTGTGGTTTTCTGTCAGATGAAGATATGAAATTATTTTCAGAAAAAGGAACAGCCGTTGCACATTGTCCGATTTCTAATGCATATTTTGGTAATGCAGTTACGCCAATTGCAAAATTACTAAATGAGTACCAAGTTGAAACAGGTTTAGGCAGTGATATCTCAGGTGGCTTTTCACCAAGTTTATTTGATAATATCAGACAAGCAGTTATCTCCTCTCGAATGTTAGCAGACGGTGTCGATAAAGATTGCTGCAGTGAAAAACGAGGTGTTTCTGGATCAAGTATTACCTTGAATGAAGCATTTTATCTAGCTACTGCAGGCGGAGGTGAGTCATTAAGCTTGCCAATCGGCAAATTAGCTGTTGATTATGCTTGGGATGTCCAAATCATTGATAGCAAAGAGTTACCAATTTTTTCAGAAGAAGAACCTTTAATGGATGTTTTTCAAAAAATTCTCTACTTGGCTCGTCCTGAAAATATCGAGGAAGTTTGGATTCAAGGTAGAAAAGTTCATGATAAAAATACGAAGGAACTAGAGGGGCAAAAATAAAATGGTAGAATCACAAGTGAAAAATTCAAAGTTAACAGTAGGGCCAAATGATGATTTATCGATGGGACAATCAGCATTATTAGGTATTCAGCATGTTTTAGCAATGGATGTTTATGTGGTCCCATTTATTATTGCATCAATCATTGGTTTGACCACGAAAGAATCTTCAGCGTTGATTCAATCAACCTTTATTGCGGCTGGAATCGCTACAATTATTCAATCTTATTTCTGTATGAAATTGCCGGTTGCTCAAGGGCCATCATTTATTCCGATTGGAGCGATAGCAGGTATTTATTTTGCGAATAATCAAACTGGTAATGGTTGGGGAACAGTTTTGGGTGCTAGTTTGATTGGGGCGATTTTAGTCATTATTTTAGGATTAACAGGTATTTTCAATCGCTTGATCAAAGCGTTTGTGCCACCCATCGTTGGTGGTACGATTATATTTATTGTTGGCTTATCCTTAATGCCAGTCGCGTTGAATGATAATGTTTTTTCAGCTTCAGGTGATTTAGGACAAAATATTTTACTAGCAATCATTGCAGCGGCATCGCTTGTTCTATTTGCGATGATTGGATCGCGTTTCCCTGGTAAAGGGCGGATTTTTAGGATATCATCAGTGATTTTAGCTTTGGTGATTGGAAGTTTTGCAGCTCAATTTATGGGGATTCTTGATTTGTCACAAGTTGGCAAGGCATCATTGATCGGTGTGCCGCAATTACCATTTCTTGATTTTCATTTTTCATTTGATTTATCTTCGATTTTAACAATGGTCATTATTTACGTTGTCTTAATGGCAGAAACGACTGGAACTTGGTTTGCGGTCAGCAATGTTTGTGAAGAACCTTTAACAGATGAGAATATTAACAGAGGTGTTGTTGGTGAAGGAATCGGATGCTTCATTTCATCATTATTAGGAACCACACCGGTAACAGGTTATTCAACAAATGCTGGGATTATTTCGATCACTGGTGTTGCTAGTAAAAAAGTATTTGTAGCAGCTGGTGCATGGTTTATTGTCTTTGGTTTATCAGGTAAATTGTCAACATTGATCTCGTCAATTCCTGCTCCTGTGATCGGAGGTGTTTTTGTCATCGTTTGTGGCATTATTTCAATTAGCGGAATCAAAGTGATTAAAGAAGTTGATATTAGTGAAAAAGAAATGTACGTGATTGCTATTCCGATGATTTTAACACTGGCATTGACATTGATACCAAAAGAATTTATTCAGACATTACCACCATTTTTACAATACCTATTTGGTTCTTCTGTAGCAACAGCTTCAATTGCAGCGATCGTATTAAATCGATTATTGCCTAACGAAAAAGTGGAAGAACAAAGAACTGAACAGAAAGAAATAAATGCTGTATAAAAGAGTAAAAAAATAAAGATTCATCAAAAACACGAACAATAGGTGCTGGTTGTATACATTTTTCGTCATTTACCTTTGACTTTTCTAAATAGATGGTGTAAATTAGCATAGGCGTTCTAAAATGCGAACTATTTTGTTTGAATGTTCGTGTTTTTGCGTGTTTCTATTTAGAACTTACTAGGAGGCAATAAAGTATGAAAGTTTTTGATTACGAAGATGTCCAGTTGATTCCCAATAAATGTATCGTGAACAGCCGTTCCGAATGTGATACAGTCGTAAAATTAGGGAAACATACCTTTAAAATGCCGGTCGTACCTGCAAATATGCAGACGATCATTGATGAAGAAATTGCGGAATTTTTAGCGAAAAACGATTATTTTTATATTATGCATCGCTTCGATGAGAGTGCTCGAATTCCATTTATTGAGAAAATGAATGCTAAAGGTTTGATTACTTCCATCAGCGTGGGCGTAAAAGAAGCAGAATATGGTTTTGTGGAAGAATTAGCGGAACGTAATTTGGTTCCTGATTATGTAACGATCGATATTGCACACGGTCATTCCAATGCAGTGATCAACATGATTCAACATCTGAAAAAACATTTACCAGATACGTTTGTTATCGCTGGAAATGTCGGAACACCTGAAGCTGTTCGCGAATTAGAAAATGCTGGAGCGGATGCGACAAAAGTCGGAATCGGTCCTGGCAAAGTGTGTATCACAAAAATCAAAACAGGATTTGGCACTGGCGGCTGGCAATTAGCTGCACTACGTTGGTGTGCAAAAGCTGCTAGAAAACCAATTATCGCAGACGGCGGGATTCGTACACCGGGAGACGTTGCGAAATCAGTTCGCTTTGGCGCAACAATGGTGATGATCGGCTCACTATTTGCAGGTCACGAAGAATCTCCAGGTGAAACAAAAGTCGAAAACGGCGTTGTCTATAAAGAATATTTCGGAAGTGCATCTGAATTCCAAAAAGGTGAAAAGAAAAATGTTGAAGGTAAGAAAATTTGGATTCAACATAAAGGTAGTTTAGCTGATACACTTACAGAAATGCAGCAAGATTTACAATCTTCAATTTCTTATGCAGGCGGTCGTGATCTTGAAGCGATTCGCAAAGTAGATTATGTGATCGTGAAAAATTCTATTTTTAATGGCGATACAATTTAATTTAAGACGAAAGATCGTTAATACTGTGCATCATCAGCGCTGTAACCAGTTGCTGTGAGTTGCAATAAAAAAAGGAGCGTATTTTACGCTTCTTTTTTATTTTGATCATTTTTACTTTACCTGTCGTAGTAATCATGTTATGATAATTACAACGACAGACGTAGTACGTCAGGTGAAGTAATCGGAGGTGATTCAATGATCGGCAGTGATGCAATCAGAGGGTATAATGATACATTTATTTTATCTGTCTTGCAGGAAGGTGATTCATATGGCTATGCGATTTCTAAAAGAATCACGGAAATTTCTGAAAATAACTATTCCATTAAAGAGACGACGTTGTACTCAGCTTTTAACCGATTGGAAAAAAATGGATTTATCGAATCTTTTCCAGGACAAATCACACACGGGAAAAAAAGAACGTATTACAAGATCACATCGTCTGGACAAACATATTTAGAAGAAAAAATAGCAGAGTGGGTACTTACAAAAGAAGTCGTTGAACGTTTTATCAAGGAGGAAAAATAATGAAAACCATTCAGGATTATATCGACAGTTTATTTTTAGGAATAACTGAAACAAGTCAAATAAAACAATTAAAAGAAGATCTACTAGCAAGTGCTGAAGATCGTTATGAGGATTTGAAAAAACAAGGGAAGTCTGAAAACGAAGCAATTGGAGGCGTGATTTCAGAATTTGGATCGATTGATGAATTGCTAGAAGAAATGAATATTAAGCAAGAATTCATTGATGAAAAAGGCTATGATTTAGATGGAATTACAATAGATGAATCGCTCGATTTTCTTAAAATTCGTCACAGAGCTGCTACACTAATTGGTTTAGGGGTAATGATCATCATGTTAGGCGTTGCTGCCCTTTTTGGTAGTATGACATTATATGGTGAAGGTGTGGCAGAAGGAGTTGGCTTGTTGTTTGTCTTCTTAGGGGCGGCAATAGGTGTTCCATTATTTATCATTGCTGGAACGAGTGTGTCGAATACAAATAAAAAATTGAATGATCGTTTTATTTCGATTCAAGTGAAAAATGAAATTAAAAAAAGAAAGGATGCTTTTCAGCGCTCATTTATCTTTTGTATGGTAGCTGGGGTGGTGTTGTGTATTTTAGCGGTAATTCCTGTAGTCTTTTTTGTAACATTATATGAAGAAGCATTTTTCGGCGTTGCTTGTTTGTTAGTTCTTGCTTCTTTCGGTGTTTTCTTCTTCATTTTTGGTGGCGTGATCATGGGAAGTTTCACCAAAATGCTTGAGCAAACTTATTTTATTTCAGATGAAGGAGAAATAGGACCAAGAGCAAAAGCTGAAAGAGACAGTAAAAAGCCGGTATGGTTACAAACTCTTGAAAAAATTTATTGGCCGATTATCCTCATAATCTTTTTGTCACAAGGATTTATACTTGGTAATTGGGGATCAAACTGGATTATTTTTCCAGTAGCTGGGATTGCTTTTGGGATATTAGAAAGTATTTTTAGTAAAAATGAATAAAAAGCTCCGCTTATTTGGGAAATTACCCAAGGTAAGCGGAGTTTTTTTATCCAAATAGCTAAAAGGATTGTCTTGCAAAAATGACAGTCATTGCTTTTTTCAAAGGGAAATAAGCAAGAGTCACAATAACGATGGTCGTTGCTACATTAATGAAGGTTGCTGGTAATTTAGATAAGGCACTTGCAAAAGCGACGTTAAAATCAGCACCTGCAAGTAGGCCCATCACAGTATTTTTTAGTTGAGTCATAATAATCTTTGCAATACCTGTCACACTGGCCACTATAATGAGTTTCCAAATAGTATCGATATTTTGATGAAAAAAGAAAATCATCAAAGCAGCAGCGCCACCAACAATAAAACTCTCTAGAATAAAGTAAGGTGCTTCTGCGGCAAATCCATTCAAAACATCAAATATAGCAAAACCTAGTCCGCCAGCTAAAGCCCCTTTTTTATAGCCAATCAAAAGTACAGCAAGCAATAATACTGAATTGCCTAAATGGGCAAAAGCACCAGTTGGCATCGGGATTTTGATCATTGTTCCAAGGACTGTCAACGCTGCAAACAATCCAACTAATACAATAGAAGTTGTTGAATTTTGTTTATTCATTCCACCACTCCTTAGTTTTCTGTCATGCGGTCTTGGGCATGATTATATGCACCGTGCCAAACATGACCAAGAAAAGGATTGATTTTTTGTCCATTTTTGATTGCAGCTGCCACAAATTTCTTGGCAAGCGCTACGGCATCAATGACCGAATAATCTTTTGCAAGACCAGCAGTTACTGCTGATGCAAATGTACAACCAGCGCCGTGATTATAATCTGTCGAAAATAATTCGTTTTCTAAAATAGTAAAATCAGTTCCATCATAAAAAAGATCAGTTGCTTTCTCAGTATTCAAACGATGTCCACCTTTGATCACCACATTTTTAGGACCTAGATCAAGGATTTTTTTAGCAGCTTCTTTCATTTGATCAATAGAAGTTAAATCACCCATTCCAGATAAAATTCCTGCTTCTACTAAGTTAGGTGTTGTGATAGTAGCTTTAGGTAAAAGTAAGCGAGTCATTGCTGCTACATTTTCTGGTTGTAATAGTTCGCTAGTACCTTTACAAGCCATTACAGGATCAATTACGATATTATCCATTGCAAATCTATCAATATATTCTCGAGTAATTTCAATCGCTTCGATGGTGCCAAGCATTCCTGTTTTCATTGCATCAAGAGCACCGCCAGCAAAAATAGTTTTCAATTGTTTTTCCACTAACTCAGGTTCGATTGGTGTAACCAGGTGACTCCAGCCTTCATCGGGATTCATAGTCACGATACTAGTTAAAGCTGAAAAACCAAAAGTTCCATACTCCTCAAACGTTTTTAAATCCGCTTGTATCCCTGCACCGCCGCTAGAATCAGAACCAGCAACTGTTAATACTTTTTTGATCATTATCCAACCTCTATTCATAAATATTTTGATATATGTATTGTAAAACAAACATAAGTTGACAAAAACAGCCAATTGGGTTATTTTCAGGTCATCCAATTGCTGCGAAACACAAAGAACGAAGTGATTTGATGTTGAGCAGTACAAGACGACCGAAGGGAGAGTTGATCCTTAGTTTGAAACACAAAGAACAAAGTAATCCAATGTTTAACAACACAAAACAATCGAAAGAAGAGTTGTTATATCCAATGCTCTCGTCAAACCATACAATTCAGTAAGTTAGAACACTCGATTAGACTATAATAAAGAACTACAAAAAGGAGGCAAAAAATGTGGTCACTAAATAAAGAAAAAGGTGTTCCAGTATACGTAAGTATCATTGAACTAATTCTTTCCTACATAAAAAATGGGGATCTTCTACCAGGTGAACGTTTGCCGTCAGAAAGAAAACTGGCAAATTACTTTCAAGTGAATCGTTCAACCGTTGTTCATGCACTGGATGAACTTGTTGCATTAGGTTGGATTGTCAGAAAGCAAGGTAGTGGCACAATCGTCAATGAAGGAAAATGGGGAATCAGTACAGCTCCTAGGACGGACTGGCGTCGTTATTTAGAACAAAATGCTTTCGCTAAAATCGATCCTTTTATTGAACAAATCGAAACATTGATCAAGCATTCAAATGAGGATGTACTTGATTTATATACCGGTGAATTGCCTTTAGATCTGATTCCAAGTTTTGTATTTCCGCCATTGACATGGAAGCATTTTTTAGAAGAAGAACAGCAGGATGATTTAGGCTATTTTCCCTTGCGGCAATCAATTAGTCACAAAGCAGAAAAAGAGTATGGATTTTCACTACCGCCGGAAAGTTTATTGATTACATCAGGTGCGCAGCAAGCTTTATTTTTAATTTTGCAAGTATTACTGCATCCAGGGGATGGTGTAGCCATTGAAAATCCCTCTTTTCTTTATGCATTGCCTATTTTTCAAGCAGCTGGCATTCGTTTATATGGAGTAGAAATGGATCAAGAAGGAATTTGCTTGGAATCTTTGGAAAAAATGATTCGTCAACATCGTATCAAGATGGTGATGGTCAATCCGTCGTTTCAAAATCCGACTGGCAAAACAATGTCAATGAAACGAAGAAGAGGGTTAGTTGAACTATGTCAAAAACATCAAATCCCAATTGTAGAAGATGATGTTTTTGGTACATTAAATTTTATTTCTGCCGATCAAGTCCAACCGTTAAAAAAATTGGATCCAGAAAATGTCTTATATATCGGTTCCCTTTCAAAAATTCTAGGTTCAACGACAAAAATAGGCTGGCTAAGTGCCCCAACTTCTGTGAACCAACAATTAGCTGAAGCTAGAAAAATGATGGATTTTACATTGAGTATTTTCCCGCAATTATTAGCGAATTTGGCATTAACAGACGAAAATTTTTCTGATAAAATTTCTTCTTTAAAACAAAAAGTAGAAGAACGGGGTCACGCAGTGGCAGATGTTGTAGCAAAAATAGAGGATTGGGAAGTTGAAATGCCTAAAGGTGGTTTTTATTTGTGGGCAAAATGGAAAAAGGGAAACTTGCGTCAAAAAGATTGGGCGGTTTTTCTACAAGAAGGATTACTTGTTGCACCAAGTTTTATTTTCAGTGGAAATCGGGATAGTATTCGTATTAATTTTTCCAGAATCGATGAGGATAAACTGCCTATATTTAAAGCAAAGTTAGAAAAAATCACCCAAATAATCGCTTCTGATTTTTCAACACTATGATAAAATAGGAATAAAATGGAGGAAATGAATATGAATCAAACAATCGAGTTATTGAAAAATCGTCGTAGTTATCGAGAATTTGACGAGAATTATGTGTTGCCTAAGGTAGAATTACAGGCAATACTAGATGCAGCTCGTCAAGCTCCTAGTTGGATGAATGGCCAATTTTACAGCATTATTGTTATTCAGGATAAAAAGATCCGTGAACAACTTGTAAAATGGAATCCAGGTAATCCTCACATGCTGAACAGTTCAGTCTTTTTACTTTTTATCGGTGATCTTCATCGCACTAAAATGGTTAGCGCTGCTCATGAAAGTTCCTACTCAATTGATGAAAGTGTCGAACCAATGATATTGGCTGTAACCGATGCATCATTAGCACTGGAAAATGCAGTGATTGCTGTTGAAAGTTTAGGTCTAGGTTCCGTTGTTGTTGGAAGTATCCGTAAATATGGCAAAGAAATCTGTCAATTGTTGGATTTGCCAGATAATACGTTTCCTTTATTTGGATTAAGTATTGGCAAACCAGTGGTAGAAATGAAAGTGAAACCACGATTACCAGAAACCTCAGTTGTCCATTATGATAAGTATCGTGCGTATGCCTATTCGTTGATTGAGCAATATAATGACACGATGGAACAATTTGGAGAGGCAAGAGAAACGAAGCGTTGGAGTCAAAAATTTTCTGATTATTTCGCTGAGGAACCATCAATGATCACGGATCAGCTATTACAAATCCAAGGCTTGTTGAAATAAATCCTTAAATCAATAGAACGACTCATCCTTTTTTGCTAGGCATTACTTTCTTCTCTGGCAATGGAATGATATACTTACTAATGGATAAAAAAACAAAAGATAAAAGAGGTGCTAAATATGTCTTGGGAACAAGTCTATGAACAGTGGATAAATGAAGGTAATATACCAGAAAATTTAAAAAAAGAATTAAAAGATCTTAAAGAAGATCCTGAAAAGTGCGAGGATGCTTTTTATGCACCGTTGGAATTTGGTACAGCGGGCATGCGTGGTATTTTAGGTGCCGGCATCAATCGAATGAATATATTTACAATTCGTCAAGCAACTGAAGGGCTAGCTCGTTTTATAGATGCTCAAGGCGCTGAAACGAAACGACGGGGTGTTGCAATTGCCTATGATTCTCGCCATATGTCTCCAGAATTTGCTATGGAAGCTGCGAAAACATTAGCACAGCATGACATTCCAGCATTTGTTTTTGAAAGCTTAAGACCAACGCCTGAGTTATCTTTTGCAGTTCGTTATTTAAATGCTTTTTCAGGTATCATGATTACGGCATCTCACAATCCAGCAGCGTATAATGGCTATAAAGTGTATGGTGCAGATGGTGGACAAATGCCGCCTGCTGATGCGGACGCATTAACAAAGTATGTTCGTGAAATCGAAAACCCACTTAAAATAGAAGTTCTCTCAGATGACCAAGCAAAAGTGAGCGATTTGATCACGATCATCGGTGAAGAAGTTGATAATGCTTATCTAAAAGAAGTGAAGAAAGTCACGATCAATCAAGAATTGATCAATGAAATGGGTAAAGAATTAAAATTAGTTTATACACCATTGCATGGGACAGGCAAAATGCTTGGTGAAAAAGCGTTGAAACAAGCAGGTTTTGAAAAATTTGTACTTGTTCCAGAACAAGCGATTGCAGATCCAGATTTTACAACAGTGAAATCACCAAACCCAGAAGAACATTCTGCTTTTGAATATGCGATTCGCTTAGGTGAAAAAGAAGATGCTGATTTGCTGATTGCAACAGATCCTGATGCCGATCGTCTAGGTGCGGCCGTTCGTTTACCTGATGGAAGTTACCAAGTTTTAACTGGTAACCAATTAGGATCGATCATGATTCAATATATTTTAGAAGCACATAAACAAGCAGGAACATTACCTGAGAACGCTGTTGTCTTAAAATCAATCGTATCGAGCGAATTAGCAACTGCAATCACAACAAAATATAAGACAAAAATGGTAGATGTTTTAACAGGGTTTAAATTTATTGCGGAAAAAATCGAGCAATATGAAGCAGACCATTCACAAACATTTATGTTTGGTTTTGAAGAAAGCTATGGTTATTTAGTTAAATCTTTTGTTCGTGATAAAGATGCGATCCAAGCACTTGTGTTATTGGCAGAAGTTGCGGCTTTCTACAAAAAACAAGGTAAAACCCTTTATGACGGATTACAAGATATTTTTGAAGAATATGGTTACTTTGAAGAAAAAACAATCTCTGTAACATTGAGCGGTATTGAAGGTAGCGAAAAAATCAAAGCTTTGATGAAAAAATTCCGCGAAGAAGCACCGACTTCTTTTGCAACTATCAATGTAACGCAAACAGAAGACTTTAAAGAATTGACTCGAACGTCTTCTGATGGCAAAGTCGAAGAATTAACAACTCCGCCTTCAGATGTGCTAAAATATTTCTTGGAAGATGGCAGTTGGATTGCGATTCGTCCGTCTGGAACAGAACCTAAAATCAAATTTTACTTGGCTACTAAAGCTTCTTCTCAAAAGGAAGCTGATCAAAAAATCAAGAACTTTGAACAAGCAGTCAATGCATTAACCGAATAAAATGAGTTGGACTGAAAAAACTGGATAAAAGGTTGTTTCAGTCCTTTCATTTGCAAAACGTATAAGGAGTGATAGATATGAACATTGGATTTATTGGCGCTGGTCACATGGGTAGTGCAATGATCGAAGGACTTTTAAAAGCAAAAGTAGTCGCACCAGAAAATTTATTCGTAAAAGGTGGATCAAGCGGTACCGCTGAAGCTTTGCAAGAAAAATTATCGTTTCAATTGATCAAAGATTATGAAGCGTTGAAAGAATGCCAAGTTATTTTTATTGCTACAGGAGCTAAAATCGTATTAGATATTTTAAAACAAGCAGCGCCATCTATGGCTAAAGATACAATTCTTATTTCAGTTGCTACAGGACATACGGTGGAAGAGGCTCAAGCAGTATTAGGCAGTGACATTCATGTCGTTCATGCTATTCCAAACACGCCAGTTAGTGTGAATGCTGGAATGATAGGAGCTGTTTTTGCTAAAAATATGCCTAGTGCATCAAAAAATGAAGCGATTCGTGTATTGGAATCTCTAGGTGAAGTCGAAGAAGTTAGTGAGGCTATACTTGGAACATTTGGTACAGTTGCTGGATGTAGTCCTGCATTTGTCGATATATTTATGGAAGCTTTAGCAGATGGTGCAGTGTTAGAAGGGATGCCGCGTGCACTTTCTTATGAAATCATTGCTCAAATGATGTTGGGCTCTGCTAAATTAGCAATTGAAACGAAAAAACATCCAGGAGAATTAAAAGATGGTGTAACATCTCCAGGCGGTAGCACGATTAAAGGTGTTACTGCTTTAGAAAAAAATGGCTTTAGATATGCTGTGATCGATGCAGTGAAACAAGCCAACAGCTAATATAAGAAATACTAAAGACAAGTGGATTTTTTTCTGCTTGTCTTTTTAAATCAAGCAAAGAAAAAATCTATCCTCTTTTTAAAAAAGTTTGCTATAATAAACAAGAGGAAAAGATGAAAGGAAGCTCAGCGATGAAAGAAATAGATGAGATTCAAAAAGTAAGCCAGTTATATAAAGTCTTGAGTGATCCGACAAGATTACGAATTTTATTACTGTTGAAACAAGGAGAATTAAATGTAACAGCGATTGGAGAAAAGCTTTCAATGGAACAATCCGCTGTCTCCCATCAGTTGAAATTATTACGAGATAGTCATGTGGTAAGATCCAGACGAGAAGGTAAGACAATCTACTATACCTTAGATGATCATCATGTTATCGATATTCTCAATCAGACATTTGAACATATTAAACACCAATAACTCACCTTTTCTAGGATTCCCTTGGGAAATTCAAAGAAAAGGGTAGTTTTTTTTACGTCAGTTGGGTATACTAGAAACATGTTTTATTAGAAGAAAATGAAATGTTTCTAATTTTTATAGTTGGAGGAAGAATAATGAAGGAAAAATTGAAAGTGGGTCTACTTGGACTAGGTACAGTTGGATCTGGTGTACCAACAATTTTACAAGAGCATCAAGAAAAGATTTCTCAAGTGACAGGGATGGAAATCGTTATTTCAAAAGCATTAGTACGTGATGAAGAAGAAAAAAGACGTCTAGCTGAGAAATTTGATATTCAACTCACAACAAGTATTGATGATATTATTAATGATGATGAAATCAAAATTATTGTAGAATTAATAGGCAAAGTCGAACCAGCAAAAACCTTCATTACTAAAGCGTTAGAAAATGGTAAACATATTGTGACAGCAAACAAAGATCTTTTAGCTCAACATGGAAGCGAGCTTGTTGCTTTAGCACAAAAAAATCATTGTGATTTATATTATGAAGCAAGCGTTGCCGGAGGTATCCCTATCTTGCGGACAATTGCGAATAGCTTAGCCGCTGACAATATCCAAAAAGTGTTAGGGATCGTTAATGGAACGACAAACTACATGTTGACACAAATGGTTGCAGAGAAGAAGTCTTACGACCAAGCATTAAGCGAAGCCCAAGAATTAGGATTTGCTGAATCTGATCCAACCAATGACGTGGATGGAATTGATGCAGCTTATAAGATGGTTATTTTAAGCCAATTCGCTTTTGGGATGAATATCAGACTGGATCAAGTTGATACTCGTGGAATTCGTGGTTTATCTTTAGATGATGTAGAAATGGCGGCTCAATTAGGCTATGAAGTTAAGTTGATAGGTTCCTCTGAAAATCAAGAGGGGAGTATCGCAGTTGAAGTTGGACCGATGCTTGTAGCAAAGTCTCATCCGATCGCTTCAGTTCGTAATGAGTTTAATGCTGTGTTTATTGAAAGCTCTGGTGTTGGTGAATCAATGTATTACGGACCAGGAGCAGGTGCTAAACCGACAGCAACAAGTGTAGTCAGTGATATTATTACAATTGCTAAAAATATTCGTTTAGGTACAACTGGGCATATGTTCAATTCTTACCAGCACGACACAAAATTGGCACCAGATGAAACGATTTCTGGAAAATACTACTTCTCAATTGAAGTACCCGATCGTCGCGGTCAAATTTTAAAATTAACACAAATCATGACAGAAGCAAATGTTAGCTTTGACCAATTAGTTCAGCAAAAATCTGATGGTACTAGAGCTAGAATTGTTGCAATTACACATACAATTACAAAAGAACAAATGAAACAAGTGACAAAAGAAATCAAAGAAACTGACGAATTTGAACTATTAAATACATTCAAAGTATTGGAGGATTAAAAATGTACGAAGGACTATTAAAACAGTATAAAGAGTATTTACCGATTACGGATAAAACACCGATGATTTCACTAGCAGAAGGAAATACACCGTTAATTCCATTGCATAACTTATCAAAAGAATTAGGCATCAATCTATACGGAAAATATGAAGGATTAAACCCAACTGGGTCATTTAAAGATCGTGGAATGGTTATGGCTGTTGCTAAAGCTGTTGAGGAAGGAGCCAAAGCGATTGTCTGTGCATCAACTGGTAATACGAGTGCAGCCGCAGCCGCTTATGCTACTAGAGCAGGCGTTAAAGCCTATGTTGTTATTCCGGATGGGAAAATCGCAATGGGAAAATTAGCACAAGCAATCATTTATGGCGCTGACATCATTTCAATTCCAGGGAATTTTGACGAAGCTTTGAAAGCTGTTCGTGATATTGCCAAGACTGAAGCAGTTGCTTTAGTGAATTCTGTGAATCCATATCGTTTAGAAGGCCAAAAAACAGCGGCTTTTGAAGTCTGTGAACAACTGGGACAAGCGCCAGATGTTTTAGCGATTCCAGTGGGGAATGCTGGTAATATTTCTGCTTATTGGAAAGGCTTTAAAGAATGGCACGACAAAAAAGGAACACTTTTACCTAGAATGCACGGATTTGAAGCAGAGGGCGCTGCGGCTATCGTGAAAGGTGAAGTGATTGAACAACCAGAAACGATTGCAACTGCGATTCGGATCGGAAATCCAGCTAGCTGGAAATTAGCAGAAGCTGCACGTGATGAATCAAAAGGGCATATTGATTCTGTAACGGATGAAGAAATTTTAAATGCCTATCGTAAAGTCGCCGCTCAAGATGGCGTATTCGTTGAACCAGGCTCAGCTGCTTCTTTAGCTGGTGTTATCCAACACGTGAAAAATGGAAAAATCAAGCCAGGTGAAACGGTTGTAGCTGTTTTTACTGGAAATGGTTTAAAAGATCCTGATACAGCGATCAATGCAACAGATGTAAAAATCTCTAAAATGAGTGATTTAGAAGAAATGCGTATGCATTTACGTAATGGAGTGTCAGAACTATGAAAATAAGAATTCCCGCAACCAGTGCAAATCTAGGTCCGGGTTTTGATTCATGCGGTATTGCACTTTCATACTATCTATATATTGAAGTACTGGAAAACGCTGATGAGTGGAAAATTCAACATTCTTTAGGAGCAGATATTCCTAGTGATAAGACCAATCTACTTATTCAAACAGCTTTAAAAGTAGCACCAAATCTTTCACCTAAAGTCTTGAAGATGACATCAGATATTCCTTTAGCTAGAGGTTTAGGCAGTAGTTCAAGTGTGATTGTTGGCGGTATAGAACTGGCTAATCGCTTAGGAAATCTAAACTTATCACAAAAAGATAAACTGCAGATTGCGACAGAAATCGAAGGACATCCAGATAATGTAGCACCTGCAATATACGGAGACTTTGTTGTTGCAAGTTATGTGGATGGTGAAGTTTATTCTGTCAAACACCATTTTCCCATGTGTGATGTGATTGCGTATATTCCCAATGTCCATCTATTGACATCGGAAAGCCGGAGTGTACTTCCTGCATCTATTCCTTATAAAGAAGCTGTACAGGCAAGCTCTATTGCAAATGTAATGATTGCAGCAATATTAAATGGTAATTTACCCTTAGCTGGTCTAATGATGGAAAAAGATCGTTGGCACGAATCGTACCGTAAAAAATTAGTTCCCCATTTGGATCAAATTCGAATGCTTAGCCATCAAGTTGGAGCTTATGGTGCATTCTTAAGCGGGGCTGGACCAACTGTTTTGATTTTATCTCCAGAAGAAAATACGGAAAGAATGGTAAAAGAACTGGAAAACCTTTCACTTTCGGCAACGATCAATGTGTTATCGATTGATCAAGAAGGAATTCAAGTATTTTAAAATAAAAAAACTAAGAGCAGTGTTGAGGCAGAGAATTGCCGCACAGCTCTTAGTTTTTTGCCGTCTTTAAGCTTCGGGAGATTCCGTTGCATAATAGCTATGGTCTTCTAAATTCAATGCATTTAAAATCATTGAAGCTGTTTCTTCGATAGACAAGGAAGCAACATTGATAACGACACAGCCCAATTTTTCATACAAATCATTAGCAAATGTTAACTCTTTTCTGATTTTTTCAATATCTGAATAAGAAGTATCGGCAGGTAGACCGTAAGTTCTCATACGTTCTTTTCGGATACCATTTAATATATCTGGATCATTTGTTAATCCAACAATTTTTTTAGGATTTGTTTCCCACAGTTGTTTGGGTAAGTGTGCTTCCGGAATCAATGGTAGATTGGCCACTTTTAAATTTTTATTTGCTAAAAATAAGCTAAGTGGTGTTTTTGATGTTCTAGAAACGCCCAGTAACAGAACGTCAGCTTCTAAGAATCCCCTAGGATCTTTACCGTCGTCATATTTTACAGCGAACTCCATTGCTTCGATGCGTTTAAAGTAATTTTCGTTCAAATGATGTAATGCGCCGGCTTCTCTGGTTGGCGCTATTCCAGTTAATCGCTCGATTTCAGCTACAGGAGGTGTTAGAATGTCGAAATGATATAAATCATGCTCTTCAAAAAATTCATTAGCGATTTTTACCAAACGATCATTGACAATCGTGTGCAGTACCATGGCGTTTTCACGTTTCGCATCTTCAAGAGCTTTTCTCAATTTATCTTCTTCTTTAGCAAATGTCCGTCTAAATAGAGAAAAATCAACAGTTGGATATTGGGCCATGCAAGCCGCTGCTAATTTTGAAGCTGTTTCTCCTGCTGAATCGGAAATAACAAAAATAGTCACGCATTTTTTTGGTTCATTAGTAGTCATAATTGGATTCCTCTCTTGCTTTTTTGGTAGTTTTATTATAACATACCTTCATGAATCTTATTCGTAATCATTCTGATTTAACAAATGGAGGCAATGAAATGGTACAATCTAATTCAAAAGTTGAACAGTCATTAGCAGTGATGAAAGAACATGGATTGAAATATACAAAAAAAAGAGAAGCAATGATCACCTATCTGATTCGCAGAAATCGTTATATTTCAGCAAGAGAAGTGTACGAATTTATGAATCAAGAATACAAAGGTGTTAGTTATGATACTATCTATCGAAATTTACATGATTTTGCAGATTTAGAATTGCTTGAGACAACTGATTTGAATGGAGAAAAGAAATTTCGTTTCCGTTGTTGTCAGGAAGTAGGACATCATCATCATTTTATCTGTACAGTTTGTGGCAAGACAAAAGAAATTCACATGTGCCCGATGGATTTTTTTAAAGAACAATTAAGTGGCTGTGAAATTGAAGGTCATCGATTTGAGATTTTAGGTCGATGTGAGGAGTGTAAATGATCGTTTTTTTCAGAAAATACTGTGAATATTGCATATGTGTGTAAAACTTTACTCATTTTGGTACTTTTTTATACATTTTTTCACTACAAAGGTTGACGTTAAAATAACCATTCGATATAATGTAACAAGAACGGTATTTTATTTATGTTTAATAATTCATAAATATAAAAAACGGTTACTTTTTAAGCTCGGAGGGAGGGAATTAACATGTCAAAAACTGTCGTTCGTAAAAACGAATCTCTTGACGATGCTCTTCGTCGCTTCAAACGTTCCGTTTCAAAAGCGGGTACTTTACAAGAATCTCGTAAACGTGAATTCTACGAAAAACCAAGTGTAAAGCGTAAGAAAAAATCTGAAGCAGCTAGAAAACGTAAAAAATTCTAGTTTTTGATGAATTGGAGCTGGTTGTATGTCATTACTAACAACATTGAATGACGATATTAAAACAGCAATGAAGTCTAAGGATAAAGATACTTTATCTGTACTTCGCATGTTGAAAGCAGCCATTCAAAATGAGCAGATTAAAGCTGGCCGTGATTTGGACGGAGAAGAAGAGTTAACAGTTTTGTCTCGTGAGATGAAACAACGCAGAGACTCTTTATCAGAGTTTGAAAAAGCGGGACGTGACGATCTTGCTGACAAAGTAAAAATCGAAATCACAATTGTTGAAAAATATATGCCAAAACAACTTTCAGAAGAAGAAATTCGTCAGATTGTTCAGACGGCAATTGATCAGACCGGAGCAACTTCGCCAAAAGAATTTGGTAAAGTCATGGGTGCTGTGATGCCTAATGTAAAAGGCAAAGCAGACGGCAATCAGGTCAATGCAATTGTAAAAGAGCTATTACAAGAGAAATAAAAATGTCAGCGGATATCATTCTGCTGAAACTAAAAAGGTAAGACTTTTTATAGAGTGGGAAATCCACTCTATTTTTTTGTCTTTTTTTAGAAAAAATACAAATGCAATACTATTCATCTATTCTCCAAACTAAGTTACTCAATTTTTAAGATCTTATTCTATCAAGAAAGTTAACATATCATAAATTTCTCCGAGGTTTAATTGAGAAAACTAATCTATGCCTTTTTAAATGATTATTATTTGTTTTATATTTATTTGTTTTTCCAAAGTGTAAGATCGTTATTTTGATGTTTTATCTATTTTCAGAGTCTTTGTGAGGTGGGTGTTGATGCTTGGTGCAAATAAATAATAAAAAAAAGTATTAAGAAAAACAAATAAATATGTTATGATAGTTGTGCTGAAAAGTAATGATGATTAAAAAGTTAGAAAACGAGGAAAAAACAATGGAGAAAAAAAGATGGTTGATGAAGATTTTGTGGTTTGGTAGCCTTTTTTTGGTGCTTGGTTTATTTTTTGTGTTTGTAAAGACGAATTTAATAGCTAAAACAGAAACTGATACCCAAATCATGATTAAATCTAGAAAAGAAACGGTAGCAAACTTAAAAGTTGAGAATAATGAACTTAAAAGTGAAAATTTATTAAATATTGCAAGCAAGAATACTGATAATGCAGAGCAAAAAAGATTATTAAGAAAAGAAATTGTAGTGGACTTAACTATTACAAACGAAAATGGTAAGCCATTGGCTGATGTAGGATTCAGATTGCAGAGAAAAAGAACTGATGGCACCTGGACTACCTTTAATGATGAAGATGTTTTTCAAACAAATTCAGAGGGGAAAATTGAGTTGTCTGAAACTTTAGTGAAATTAATGAAAAAAAGGGGAGGAAGTGCCGATAATTTGGCCTTTCGTTTTCGTAAAGTGTCTGTTCCTACGGGATATGTTCAACCACCAGATTACAGTGGAACAGATAATGAAACGACAGCAGGTAACGGTGAGTCTTTAATTAATCAGATTTCAGATACAATGTATATTACAGATAAAACAACATTGGATTATAATGTGAGAATGTTTAATAACAAGTCTGGTGATGAAAATATAATTAATAATCCTGATTTTTATCGTGAGGATAGCATGATCTTTATTCCTGGATGGACCATGTTTATTGGTCCATCAGGATTTCCCATGGGAGTAAATCCATTGAGTTTGGTTCCTATAACTTCGGGATCTTCCATAAATTTCAAATCTTTATATTATAGTCAAGACAATAAAATTAACGAATGGGCATATAAAGAGGATGTAGTAAGTGGAGTGTATACTGTAAATGATAGTTCTCAAATTAGTCTTGGTAGTTTATCTATAAATAAGTACGATCCGCTCAATAAAAGTATCCGCGTTGATTATAATACAAAAAAAGCAGTACTGAAAGAGGATGCGATAGTTGTATTTGGACAAAGTATTTCTGTAAAGCCTAATACATCGTATAGATTTGGTATGACTTACAAACTGCCAGGTAAAGGAGCTGGTGGAGAAGAGATTCAGGCTCGTTTTTTTAATGGTAGAAAACTATCTGGAGCAGAAGGGACAACTCAAATTGCCACATCAGATAATGCTAATTGGAAAGATATTTATACTGTATATAAGACATTACCAGATAGTGATATGTTGACTGTAAGTTTAAGGATGAAACTGCCAAAAATGTCTGAAGGTTGGGCGTCTATCAAAGGAACTTGGATTGAAGAAGGTGCAGGTGTTGATGGTGGTGGATCTGGTGAATCGCAACCTGTGACTATTGAATATTATAAAGACCAGGTCAAAGATGAAACTGTTGTAATTCCTGCTAACGGTTTAGGGCGTTCTTGGACTGCCCCAACAAAAAACTATTCAGATGGTTTCGAATTTGAGTACGCTACTTTAGACGGGAAACGAATTTCGGAAACGCCAGTTGCAGGTTTTTTTAAGTCTTCCGCACAGACTGTTAAATGTTATTATAGAAAGCCAAAATATCGATTGGTCGCAAATGATGTTAACTGGGAGGCGCAACCAGTTGGAGCACTTGCCCCTAATGCTAACTTGTTTGATAGACAAGTCTTTGTATACGATGAAGAGACTAAACTGGAAGCTATTGACTCAAACTGGTTTGACGCTATTCCTGAAAATTATGATAGTAGTACAGTAGGATTAAAATCCATTAATATGAAAATTCAGTCAAAAGAAGTGCTTAACAACAAATACCCAGGTTTAAGAGATAATGACTCTACTTATGCGAAAGTGAATACATCATTTTATTCTGTGTTAAATGCAACTGCTGTAGATCAAGTCTATTATGTTGGTGATAATCAGCCAATAGCCTCTGAGTTGAAGGCATGGGTTGAAAAGGTACAAATTGATGGAAAAGGCATAGGTAATGATTACGTTGTGGAATTGCTTGATAAATGGGATAGCACAAAAGTCGCTGATAAGATATATCAAGTTAAAGTGAGTGGTGAGAATCTATCAGAAACAATTGCTGTGAAGGTTACTTATATACCTAGTGGGGATTTGTCGATGTCTGTCCCAGCGGCATTAGAATTTGAAGATGTACAAATAAAATCACAGGAGAAGCAAGTAGTACCAAGAAAAAATCATGAATGGGCTGTGAAAGTAGAAGATCAACGAAATAATGTTGTTCGAACGAATTGGGAACTTTCACTTCGTATCAAAGATGATTTTTCTACAGAGATAGATGGTAAGAAACAATTACTAAAAGATATTTTAATTTTTAAAGAAACGCCTTCGAGTAAAGAAGTATTTCTAAATGGAGAAAATTACCCAATCTTAAAGAGCTCTCCCAATTTGCCAAATGAAACATTGAAGAGCTGGTCAAATGATGCGGGTTTGTTATTAGAAGTAAATCAACTAAAATCAATCATGGCTAGAAACGGGGAGTTTCAAGCCGTGTTGGAATTTACATTGCAAGATGCACCTTAGTTGTGAAGCTGTCCACTTTTAATGGTTTAGCCCTTAGAATTTGACGTGATCGAAGCGGAGGTCTTTAACTCTAACTTTTCCTTGCGTAGAAGTTAATGATATTGAAATGAAGTGTAGTAGTTGCAGCTGCTACAGCTTTTTATTCACATTCCAAGTGAGTGAGACATGACTCTAAGAGTTATGTCTCACTCACTTTTTTTATTGAAATAAATCGTGACGATAAATAGGGATTCCAACCTACTTCTTTTTTCTATATAAATAATATGGTATGATTATAAGGAATGAAAAATAAAGGAGATGGGTATTTTTTGACAGGAAATCAGTCAATATCGCTGGAATTAAAGCTAAATGATTCTGACGATGTGAGTATGCTTTTAGGAACCCATGATAAACATATAAAATATTTAGAAGAAAATACTGCGGTGACAATCAATACACGTGGAGAGACGATCCAATTGATCGGTGAAGAAGCCCAAGTTGAATTGGTTGCATCAGTCTTGCGCACGTTACAAGTATTGATCCAGCGTGGTATCAAAGTTAGTACGCCGGATGTTGTGTCAGCTTTGAAAATGGCGAAAAGTGGCGATTTGGCGACTTTTGTCGCAATGTATGAAGAAGAAATCCTAAAAGATCATCACGGAAGAGCTATTCGTATCAAAAATGTTGGTCAAAAAAGATACATCGATGCAGTCAGAAAACATGACATTATTTTTGGAATTGGTCCAGCGGGTACAGGTAAAACCTTTTTAGCTGTCGTTATGGCGATTGCTGCGTTAAAAAAAGGTGAAGTTCAAAAAATCATTTTGACTCGCCCAGCAGTTGAAGCTGGGGAAAGCCTAGGCTTTTTGCCAGGCGATTTGAAAGAGAAAGTCGATCCATATCTTCGTCCGGTTTATGACGCCTTGTATCAGGTTTTTGGCATGGATCATACGAACCGCTTAATGGAACGCGGTGTCATTGAGATCGCTCCGTTGGCGTATATGCGGGGGCGTACGTTGGATGATGCATTCGTCATTTTAGATGAAGCACAAAATACAACGGTTGCGCAAATGAAGATGTTTTTAACTAGATTAGGATTTAACTCAAGAATGATTGTTAATGGGGATACAAGTCAAGTTGATTTACCAAAAGGAGTTGCTAGTGGGTTGATTCACGCAGAAAGAACGCTGCAATCAATCGATAAAATTTCTTTTGTTCACTTTGACGCTGGTGATGTTGTTAGACATCCTGTAGTTGCTCAAATCATTCGAGCCTATGAAAAAGAAAATCAAAAATAGTTTTAAACTTGCGGAAAGGAGTGAAAATTCCGTTGAAATACTCATTACTAAAATTACGTGATAAATTGGGAAAAGCTTATATACCAATGCTTTTAATCGTTTTTTCAAGTTTTCTATTTATCATTATGTTCGGCAGTGTCCACCAGAAAAAAGTAGAGATAAAAGAAGGACAACTTGCTGAAAATACTATTCGAGCAAATAAAAACGTTGAGAATACGTATGAAACTGCGCAGAAAAGAAAATTAGCCGCTGAAGCTGTCACTCCAGAGTATATCTATCAAGAAGATACAGCAGATGTTCAGCATAAACGAATTGAAAAATTATTCAAGCTGATCATTACAGCGAATGAAAAAACGGATAAAGAGTACCAAGATAAAAAAGCAAAAGCAAAAAAAGACGAAACGATTCCCAAACCGACGATAGAAGAAAGAGTTGCGAGCTTAAAGGCTCAATTTGAATCTTTAGATCAAGACGAGGTTGCTTTTTATCAAAAGTTTCCGAATGTATTTTATCAAAACATATTTTCATTAGATGAGGATCAGATTCAGCAAGTAAAAACTGAAAGCTTAAAAATCGTTGATGAAAAAATGAAAGATCATGTTCGTGAAGCTGATTTGGATAATGTTCGCCAAAACGCGATCGAAAGAATCCAATTTCTTGATGTGTCGAGTACGATGCAACAAGAAATACGTTATATCGTAAATCAAGGAATTGTAGCGAATGATTTTGCGAACGATAAGAAAACGAAAGAATTACGCCAGAATGCGATGGATGCAATTCCTCCAGCGATGATCTATCAAGGAGAAATCATTGTTCGTGAAGGCACTCAAATTGATAGTAAAGCGATGGAAAAGTTAGAACTTTTGGGTCTGACTAATCAGAGTACATCATTATTTCCGATGGTTGCTTTAGCTTTGGCAATTGTGCTACAAGTGTTTGTTCTTTTATTCTTCACTAAGCAAGTAACAGAAGAGGGCAAACGCCGTCACTTTGTACTGTTTTATGTAGGTGCGATGTCCTTAAGTGTTGTGCTGATGAAATTTTTCCAAATTTTTCAAACTGAACAAATGATGTATATTTCATTGTTTTTCCCAGCAGCGTTTACACCGCTTGTCTTAAATTATTTTGTAAGTAGAAGAGCTGGAGTGTTAGCAGCCGTTTTTCAAGTGATATTCTCATTGTTTATATTTTATAATTCAATCGGGACTAACTCGTTGACAATCATCATAGTAAGCTATATGTTTTCAGGTCTGCTTGCTACAGTGGTTAAGCGAACAAGAATTGGTGAACAAGGCTTGGTAGCTGTATTTTGGGTCATTATTTTCCCTGTATGTTTAGATTTTATTTTAATGATTTATCAAGGAATGAGTTTCGTTGATGGTAAATCATGGATGATGATGGTTTGTGCGCTGGCAGGAACGGTATTATCTTTCTTGGCTACAATGGGACTTCATCCATACATTGAATTACTAGTGACAGATGATAGTGTGATTATTTTGAATGAGCTAAGCAATCCAAATCACCCACTACTGAAACAATTATTAGAAGAAGCGCCTGGAACATATCATCACAGCATGATGGTTGCAAGTTTAAGTGCTAACGCAGTAGCTGAAATTGGCGGTCGATCTTTATTGACACGTGTTGCCTGTTATTATCATGATATCGGTAAAATCAAACATGCTAATTTTTTTGTTGAAAACCTACCTGCGGGTGCAGAAAATCCGCATAACTTCTTATTACCAGAAGATAGTAAACAAATTATTTTTGGTCATGTTATTGACGGGGCTAAAATCTTAGAAGAGTATCATATGCCTGAGATGGTGATCGATATCTGTCGTCAGCATCATGGAACGACATTGATGAAGTTTTTCTATGTCAAAGCTAAAGAACGAAATTCAGATATCTCCGAATCAGATTTTCGTTATCCAGGACCTAAACCTCAAACACGAGAAGCCGGAATCGTTAGTATTGCAGATACTTGTGAAGCAGCCGTTCGTGCGATGGATCATCCAACTAATGACAAAATTCAAGAATTTGTTCATAATGTCATCCAAGATCGGATTTCTGATGGACAGTTGGATGACTGCGGTTTAACCATGAAAGAAATTCGAATGGTTGAAAAGTCACTAATCAATGGTTTATGCAGCACGTTCCATTCAAGGATCAAGTATCCAAAAATGAAATCAGAAGCTGAAAGAATGAAAGATGAACAAGAAAAGAGAGATGACTAGTGGATATAACTTTCATTGATGAAACGAATCGTTTATCAAAAGACAACTTAGAAGAAGTAGAAAATTTACTGCAATTCGCAGCTGATTATCTGAAAATACCTGAAGACACTGAAATGTCTGTGTCCTTTATGGATAATTCAGGTATTCAAGTAATCAATAGAGATTACCGAGGAAAAGATGCGCCGACTGATGTCATTAGTTTTGCTTTAGAAGAAGAAGGGGAAGAAGAGATGCCGATCATCTTTGAAGATGAGGCAGAGATTTTCCCTAGAAACTTAGGCGATATTATGATATCAACTGAAAGAGCGTCAGAGCAAGCGGTAGAATACGGTCATTCTTTTGAACGTGAACTTGGCTTTTTGGCAGTACATGGCTTTTTACATTTAAATGGTTACGATCATATGGAGCCAGCTGATGAAAAAGAAATGTTTGGTTTACAGAAAGAGATTTTAGATGCCTATGGACTCAAAAGATAAACGGACACAGAAAAACAAACATTTTATAACATCGCTAGAATTTGCTCTTCAAGGAATACGTACTGTATTTAAAGAAGAGCGAAATATGCGGACACATGTTTTTATGGGGATTATAGCGATAATCATGGGCTTTGTTTTCCAGTTAGCTATCTCAGAATGGCTGTGGCTTTTATTAGTTATTTTTCTTGTATTAGTGGTAGAAATCATCAATACGGTTTTTGAAAATGTTGTGGATATGGTGACGGATTTTCATTTTCACCCCATCGGCAAAAAAATCAAAGACATGGCGGCAGGCGCAGTATTATTAACGACAGGATTTGCTGTGGTCGTTGGACTATTGTTGTTTGTCCCTAAAATTTGGCAAATATTAAAAGTTTTTTTATAGAGGAGAAAAATAATGACAGAAACACATAAATCCGGATTTGTAGCAATTGTAGGAAGACCTAATGTCGGCAAATCTACGTTGTTAAATCGAATTGTCGGGCAAAAAATTGCGATCATGAGTGACAAAGCGCAAACGACTAGAAATAAAATACAAGGAATTTATACAGTTCCAGAAGCACAAATTGTTTTTATTGATACACCTGGTATCCATAAACCAAAACATCGTTTGGGTGATTTTATGGTGGAAACGGCTTACAGCGCTTTGCGTGAAGTCGATGCGACATTATTTATGATTAGTGCTGACCAAAAAAGAGGCAGAGGTGATGATTTTATCATTGAACGCCTTAAAACAATGAATAGCCCTGTTTATCTAGTTATTAATAAAATCGATACAGTTCACCCAGATCAACTTTTGGGAATTATTGAAGATTATTCAAGTCAGATGGAATTTGCAGAAGTTGTGCCGATTTCAGCGACAGAAGGAAATAATGTGGATCGTTTGATGGATGTTTTAGTCGATCAAATGCCAGAAGGCCCGCAATATTTCCCTGATGATCAAGTAACTGATCACCCAGAATATTTTATTGTTTCTGAATTAGTTCGTGAAAAAGTACTATTGCTTACCAGAGATGAAATTCCTCATTCAGTTGCAGTGGTTGTTGACTCGATGAAACGTGATGAAAATGAAAAAATACGTATTCAAGCGACAATTATTGTTGAACGTGATAGCCAAAAAGGAATTATTATCGGTAAAGGTGGTAAGATGCTGAAACAGATCGGAACCAAAGCCAGACAAGATATTGAACATTTATTAGATGATAAAGTTTACTTAGAACTTTGGGTAAAAGTTCAAAAAGACTGGCGTGATAAAAAAGTTCATTTACAAGACTTCGGTTATCGTAAAGACGACTATTAATAAGACATTTAAGAACAATTCTGTATGATTGCAGGATTGTTCTTTTACTTGTATATCTGCTAAAATAGATGAGAATACACAGGAGGCGAAATCATGACTTTAGGGGAAACAAAAGGAATTATTTTATTTACCAAAGACTACAAAGAAAAAGATAAACTTGTCAAAATTTTTACAGAATCTTTTGGTAAATTGATGTTTTTTGTCAAAGGAGCACATCGTAAAAATAATCCGATCGGCCCTGCTATTTTGCCATTTACAGAATCTGTATTTATCGGAGATTTTCGAGAAGATGGGTTATCTTTTTTAAATGGAAGCAAAGAAGTATATCCGTTCCGAATGATTCAAGAAGATATTTTTATAAATGCTTATGCGACATATATTTTAAATCTTGTTGATGCTGCAATCGAGGATCGGACATATGATCCTAACTTGTACCATTTTGTTCAACAAGCATTGCGTTTATTGAATGAAAATAAAGATGCGGAAATCATCACGAATATTTTTGAGATTCAATTGTTGAGTCGTTTTGGAATTTCACCCGAATGGACACATTGCGTGGCGTGTCAAGAGACACGAGGAAAGTTTGATTACTCTTCAAAATACAGTGGTGTTCTTTGTGAACGGCATTGGCATCTTGACCAGCATCGTTATCATGCTGATCCGAGAGCCATGCATTTCATTCGGCTTTTTTCTACAGTTTCTTATGACAAGGTACAAGACATCAACGTTAAAGCTGAGACAAAAACAGCGATTAGACAAACTATTGATGAACTGTACGATGAGTATGTCGGTATTCATCTGAAGAGCAAAAAGTTTATCGATCAGATGAAAAGCTGGGAAGATACCTTGAAATTACCAAAGCGTGAACAAAAAAAGGATGATGATAAAACCATATCTTAACGAGTTTTTGAAAAATGATTTGACAACTTATCTATCAACGCTTATTATAGAAAGTAATTGAATATATACGTTGAAAAAGAAGAGTAAAAAGAATTGCTGTTTTAGCGAATCTGGGGAAGTGTGAGCCAGATACAAGCAACTTTTGAAAGGCGCTTTTGAGTATGATTAAACGAAGCTGCCGATAGTTGATATCGGAAGTAGGGTGGAACCGCGATTATTATTCGTCCCTATGTCTCTAAGAGGCATAGGGACTTTTTGTTTTTTTAAATTACTATTTTTAATCTTCAAAAGGAGGTACAAGCATGCAATTCAATGCAACATTTTTACCTACTGATTTTTCGGAAAATAAGCTAAACGTTTTATCTTTAGTTAAACTGCTCGTCCAGATAAAAGAGTCTGACGGCACCAAAATTGAAGAATTTGAAACGAAACCGAGCGAAAAAATCTATAAAATCAATACGGAATTAAGTTCGACTATGAAAGTAGAAGTTACTGTTGTTCCTGATGAAATAATTGAATTTTATCCAGTTGTTACAGCGATTTAACCAAACTCGATTCAATTCAATTAATAGTCTACTGAAAAAGATACAAATCTAATGTAGCTAAATGCGTCATCTTAAATGTTTTTTCTGCTTTCAGTCAAGGCGTAATACGCCTATTCAGTTTTTAAATTTAGGAGGATCACAATGGAAAAGAAACTTACTGTACAAGAAATGATTTTAACGTTACAAAAATTTTGGTCATCAAATGGTTGTATGTTGATGCAAGCTTATGATACGGAAAAAGGGGCTGGAACGATGAGTCCTTATACCTTTTTACGAGCAATTGGACCTGAGCCTTGGAACGCAGCATATGTAGAACCTTCAAGAAGACCAGCAGATGGACGTTATGGTGAGAATCCAAATCGTTTATATCAACATCATCAATTCCAAGTAGTTATGAAGCCTTCGCCTGATAATATTCAGGAATTATATTTAGAAAGTTTAGAACTATTAGGAATCGATCCGTTAGCTCATGATATTCGTTTTGTTGAGGATAACTGGGAAAATCCTTCTATGGGTTGTGCCGGTTTAGGCTGGGAAGTATGGCTAGATGGAATGGAAATCACTCAGTTTACGTATTTCCAGCAAGTAGGTGGACTCGCTTGTCACCCAGTTACATCAGAAATTACTTATGGACTTGAACGACTTGCTTCTTACATTCAAGAAGTAGAAAGTGTTTATGATTTAGAGTGGACTGAAGGTGTGAAATATGGAGAAATCTTCAATCAGCCGGAATATGAACATTCTAAGTATTCATTTGAAGTCAGTAATCAAGAGATGCTATTAGAAAACTTTGATAAATTTGAAAAAGAAGCAAAACGTTGTATTGATGAAAGCTTAGTGCATCCAGCCTATGATTATATTTTGAAATGTAGCCATACATTTAACTTATTGGATGCTCGTGGTGCAGTATCTGTAACCGAGCGTGCTGGCTATTTAGCTCGCATCCGAAATATGGCAAAAGCTGTGGCGAAGATTTTTGTAGCAGAACGTGAAAAACTAGGATTCCCACTATTAAATAAAGAAAATAAAATGACTAAGGAGGCAAAATAACATGGCGAAAGATCTATTACTTGAAATCGGATTAGAAGAAATGCCCGCTCATATTGTCAGCCCAAGTCGTTTACAATTAGAGCAAAAAGTAGTTAAATTTTTAGATGAAAACAATTTAAATTATGAAACCGTTCAAAGCTTTTCAACACCTCGCCGTTTGGCTGTTCGTGTCACTCAATTGCCAGAACAACAAGAAGATACACAAGAAGAAGTCAAAGGACCTGCTAAAAAGATTGCTCAAGACGATCAAGGAAATTGGAGCAAAGCTGCTGAAGGATTTGTTAGAGGACAAGGTGTGACTACTGATGCTATTACCTTTAAAGAATTAAATGGTGTGGAATATGTTTATGTAACTAAACATAATCAAGGTCAAAAAACCATTGATGTATTGACTGGTTTGAAAGAAGTAATTACAAGTTTGACTTTCCCAGTTACCATGCACTGGGCAGATTATGATTTCGAGTATATCCGTCCGATTCATTGGATCGTTGCTTTATTAGATGATGAAGTGATTCCATTTTCTATATTAGATGTAACAACAGGGAAAAGTTCTCGTGGACATCGTTTCTTAGGTGATGATGTGACAGTTGATCATTCAAATGAGTACGAAGAAAAAATGAAAGAACAATTTGTTATTGTTGATCCTAATGAAAGAAAATCAATGATCGTTGATCAAGCGAATCAATTAGCTGGGAAAAATAATTGGAAATTGGATTTAGATGAAAAATTATTAGAAGAAGTGAACAATTTAGTTGAGTATCCAACGGCTTTTGTGGGTGCTTTTGACGAGAAATATTTATCTGTTCCGGATGAGGTATTAGTTACTTCGATGAAGGAACATCAACGTTACTTTGATGTCCGTAATGATCAAGGATTATTATTACCCCATTTTATTTCTGTAAGAAATGGCGATAGTGTCCATATTGAAAATGTAATCAAAGGTAATGAAAAAGTCTTGATTGCTCGTTTGGAAGATGCAGAATTTTTCTACAGTGAAGATAAAAAATTATCGATAGAAGAATGTGTCAATAAACTTAAAAATGTAACTTTCCATGAAAAAATCGGTACGATTTACGAAAAAATGCAGCGTGTAGGCATTATTGGACAGATCATTGGAAAAGAAGTTGGATTATCAGAAGCTGAAATGACAGATTTGAAACGTGCTTCTGAAATTTACAAGTTTGATTTAGTAACAAATATGGTTGGTGAGTTTCCTGAATTACAAGGAATCATGGGCGAAAAATATGCTCTTCTTCAAGGCGAAAAACCAGCTGTAGCACAAGCAATCAAAGAACATTATTTACCAACTTCAAGTGAAGGTGAATTACCTGTTTCTGCGATTGGATCCGTTTTGGCGATTGCAGATAAATTAGATAGCGTATTTTCATTCTTTGCAGTTGGCATGATTCCGAGTGGTTCCAATGATCCGTATGCATTACGTCGTCAAACATATGGCGTGATTCGCATCGTTGAAAACAAAGGCTGGCAGTTCCCGTTAGCTCAGTTACAAATGGATATTGATGCGGCAGTGAATGCAGACAGTCAAAAATATGGGATTCAATTGACAAGCGGACAAGAAGAAGTAATCGATTTTGTGAAAGCTCGTTTACGTCAGCTATTAACAACAAAAGATGTCAGACACGATGTGATTGATGCAGTTATTTCAGCTGAGCAAAAAGACTTAGCTAAACTATTTTCATCAGCAACAATTCTAAAAAAACATCTATTGGATAAAGATTTTAGACCTTCAATGGAAGCTTTGACGCGGGTGATCAACTTAGCTAAAAAAGGACGAGAATTGTTAAATCAAGAAAGTAAGGTTGATACAGCTTTATTTGAAAATGATGCTGAAAAAGCGTTACATCAAGCAGTAAATGAAATCGAAGAGAAATTTAAGGAAAACACAATGTCTGAAAACTACCAGGCTTTAGTAAATTTACGTCCATTGATCGAACAGTATTTTGATGAAACAATGGTCATGGTAGAAGATGAGAAAGTTAAGGCAAATCGTTTGAATGAACTCAACCGAATCGCTAAAATGTCATTGTCGTTAGCTAGTCTAGATTTATTGATCGTAAAATAATAATATAATAGAAAACAGGTGAGGATCTATCATGAAAATAGATGCCTCATCTGTTTTTTTGTAGTTTAAAAAATTAATTGGATCTAAGCAAAATATTTTCATATATAAATTTAACGTGATACGATAAACTTATCGATCGATAAGTTTTCTATATCATGTTTTTATTATATAAGGAGGTAAAAATGAATAATTACATAAAACTATTTGGCATTGCTGCAATTTGCTTTCTATCACTTGATTTTATTTGGTTGTTGTTACTCGCCAAAAAAATCTATCAAGAGTATTTAGGTGGTTTTTTAGGTCAAACAAAATTATTTCCAGCAGCACTTTTTTACGTTTTATACCTGTGTGGTCTATTATTTTTTGTTGTTTATCCTGCTCTTGAAAAGAATAGTTTGATGTATGCTTTGTTAGCTGGGGCTTTTTTAGGACTGCTATGTTATGGAACGTATGATCTGACTAACCTTGCGACGATTACAGGTTGGCCGTATTTAGTGACAAGTATTGACTTGCTTTGGGGAGCGTTTGTAACATCTGCGACTTGTGGAATTACGTATGTTGTAGCCCAATATTTTAATTGGAGGTAAACGAATTATGGACAGACGTAATGATCAACCTATTGATCATAAAAAATTATTATTTGCAGTCCAACAAGGCGCTGTTCAGCTAATAAACGAGAAACAGGAATTGAATCAAATTAATGTTTTCCCCGTTTCAGATGGAGATACAGGAAGTAATTTAGCTTCACTAATGCAAACCATCATTGAAGAGACTAGAGGTGAAGTAACTTCAGTTATTGAGGTCTTTGAAAAAATTGCGGAAGCTTCATTAATAGGGGCAAGAGGAAATTCAGGAATTATTTTTGCTCAGTATTTTAATGGGATATACAATAATCTATTGCGTTTGGAGGAAAACAGTTCTGTCCATAGCTTTGTAAAAAGTGCGAACGCCGCACTCAACGAAGCTTACCAAGCAATTGAAAATCCTGTAGAAGGAACAATCATCACCGTTATACGAGCATGGGCAAAAGCACTTAATCAAAGCAATCATTCATCTGGTCTAGAAAAAGTTTTACCGAATGCTCTAATTGAAGCAAAACAAGCAGTAGAAAACACAACAAAGCAATTAAAGATCTTACAAAAAAATCAAGTAGTTGATGCTGGAGCAAAAGGGTTTTATTTGTTTATCGAGGGATTTACTCAAGCGTTTATAACCGAAGAAACTGTTACCAAACCATTCACAAATTCCAACGAATCAGTAAAAATAGATATTTCTGAATCACTGCATACGAATTCAGTCGAGCCAACATATAGATATTGTACAGAAATTTTATTGGATCATGTAACTCAATCTAAAGAAGAAATCCAAGAAAAATTAAGAGCGTATGGTGATTCGTTAATTGTCGCCACCAATCGAGGAAAAGCTAAAATTCATATTCATTCTAATCAACCAGATCAAGTCTTGAGCTATTTAAGTACTTTTGGACAACCAATTCAGCAAAAAGCAGATGATATGTTATTACAATATCGCGTCAGTAAACATAAAAAAGCCCCGATAGCGTTAGTAACGGATTCAATTGCTGATTTACCTGCAGATTATTTATTGGAAAATCAAATTCATGTGCTGCCAATGAATATTTTGATCGGCAATGCTAGTTATATCGATAAAGTAACGATCCAAAGCGAGCAATTGTTTGAAATGAATCGGAACTCAAATGAAGTAATGACTAGCTCTCAGCCGGGAATCAAAACTGTGGAGAATCTTTTTTCTTTTTTAGAAACAAAATATGAAGCGATTTTAGTTATTACAGTGTCTGGAAGTTTAAGCGGAACCTTTCACACAGTAAGTGAAGCAGCTAAGCGAATGGCTTCTTCATCAACTAAAATCGAAGTGATAGACTCTAAACAAAACTCTGCAGCACAAGGATTACTAGTGATGAGTGCAAATGAATGGATTCAGTCGGGGTTACCTTTGGATGAAGTGGCCAAACGAACAAAAAATAAACGAAAGCACCTTAAAATATTGGTTAGTGTCGATGATTTAGAACCAATGATTGCATCAGGAAGGATTCCTCAATTTGCAGGTAGAATAGCAAAAAAAATCAATTTGAAACCAATCGTTAGTTTAGGGAAGAACGGAAAAGGGAAATTAAGTGATTTTACATTTAGTTTAAGCAGCAATGAAAGGAAAATCATTCGTCAATTAAAGAAAATGCACAAGAAAAAGAAAATAACACGCTATACAGTGATACATGCCAATTCACAAGATCGAGCTTTAGCGTGGAGAGATAAGTTAGTAGCAGAACTTGGATTTCAACCTAGTTATATCATGGGTATCTCTACTGTTGTTGCATTGAGTGCAGGTCAAGGTTGTGTCGCTATAGCTGTAGAATTTGAGGAAGGTGAGAGGATAGTATGACGATTTGGATAATCAGTGGAGTTGTTTTTATTTACTTCACTTTGTTGTTCTTTTTAGCCCAAGCTCTTCATAACAATTCTATTGTTGATTTAGCTTGGGGGCTTGGTTTTGTAATAGTTGCTGTAACGGGATATTTGAGTATGCCGAAAAAAACATTAGTTAGTCTGATTATCTTAGGGTTAGTCGCTGTTTGGGGTATTCGGCTATTTTTACATTTAGCTAAAAGAAATATTGGGAAACCAGAGGACTACCGTTATGTAAACATGAGAAAACGCTGGGGGAAACATTTGGCGAAATTAAAAGCGTATTTAAATGTGTTTGTCTTACAAGGTGTGCTTTTATTAGTTGTTTCAATGCCAATTCTTTTTACTATGACAAGTTCAGTAAACACTTTTTATTGGTGGAATGGATTAGGAATTATCGTTTGGATAATTGGCTTTAGTTTTGAAACGATCGGTGATTATGAGTTGACTCAATTTAAAAAGGATAGCCGTAATCATGGAAAACTTTTGACTAGCGGATTGTGGTCAATAACAAGGCATCCAAATTATTTTGGTGAAGCTCTTAGTTGGTGGGGGATTTTTCTCATAAGTTTGAATGAGACACGTAATCTCTGGGGAATTATCGGACCAATTACGATTACATTGTTACTTTTATTTGTTTCAGGTGTTCCGTTGCTTGAGAAAAAGTATAAAGACCGTCCCGATTTTATTGTGTATGCAAAGAAAACACCAAAATTTGTGCCATTTATAGGTAAAAAAGGTTTGTGAGAAGGAGGAGTTAAAATGAATCAATTGCTATGAAATGGTCGGTAACGATTATCTACATTATCATGCTTTGTACAAATGCAGCAGCTGTTTTGTTGCCCTTGAATGGCATGTCAACGCAAGAGGTATCTGATTCATATCCCAACTTATTTGCACCTGCTGGTTTAACTTTTGCGATTTGGTCTGTAATTTATTTGTTATTAGCTGGATTCGTTATTTATCAATGGAAAAAGCCTAGTAGCCGATCTATTTTGTCTGATCAGAAATTGAGTGGAAAATTGAGAATGTGGTTTATCATTTCTTCTATACTGAATAGTGTATGGTTAGTTGCGTGGCAGTATCTTCATATTAATTTGTCAGTAATTATCATGTTAGGCTTACTAGCTGTCTTGATTTATGTCAATCTTTTATTAGAGAAAGCAGCATTGAGCAATCCAGACTATATTTTTATTAGACTACCCTTTAGTATCTATTTTGGCTGGATCACAATTGCTACGATTGCCAATATCACAGCATTTTTAGTGGATAAACAAATCGGACTTTTTCAAAACAATCAAGTTTTGTGGACGATCATTATTTTAATTATCGGTATGCTTATAATTAGTACTACAATTATTCGTAATCGAGATGTAGCTTATGGTTTAGCAACGTTATGGGCATATTATGGTATTTTATTAAAACATCAAGCGGCAGATGGCTGGAACAATGAGTATCCAATGATCATTACAACGGTTATTATTTGCTTGGTGATTATAGCAATCGTTTGTGTGTATGAGTGCTATCTTCAATTGAAAAATAAAAAGAAGGTCCTATAGTATATGTTTCTTTGTTTGCTTCTGTTAAAATGGTATAGAAATCTACTATAGGTGGCTATGTAATGGACAAAGATACGAAAAATACAAGAACGAGAATTATTCAAATAGCAACACGATTATTTATGGATAATGGATATCAGAGTACTTCAACGAGACAAATTGCCAAGTTAGCTGAGGTGACTCAACCTAATTTGTACCATCACTTCAAAAATAAAGAAGAGGTATATGTTGGAGTCATCGAAAATTTATTAAGCGATGTGAACGAAGCGTTATTGGCTATTGTTGATGATCACACGCTTGATACGATCAGTAAACTACAAGCATTTGCGGAGTGTTTAAAGACAAAGCATCCGTTTGATTTTGACTTAATGATGCATGATTTTCAAACGAAGTTAACAAAAGAGACGCAACTTAAGTTATTTATGCTTTGGAATCAATCATACAAAGCTCCGTTGTTGAGACTTTTTGAAGAAAGTGATTTTTTGATGCGAACTGGCTTATCTCCTGAAATCACAACGACACATTTCCTTAATACATTATCTCCATATATCAAAACGGAGCAAAGCGAATCAGCTTTATCCATCCCTCAAGTTGTGGATCTGTTTGTCAATGGAATCTCAAAAAATAAACAATAAAAGAAGAACCAACGCAATGTATTAACTGCGATTGGTTCTTCTTTTATTGTTTAATTTCTATTTTGTTTTCCAGCATTGCGTCCTTTGCCAGAACCATTGTTTTGGTACT
>NZ_JAFREN010000022.1 GCF_017377505.1 Enterococcus sp. DIV0212c
CATCTCTTTTTTTGTTGTGCTTATTTAGAAGACTCTTCAGTCTTGCTTGATGATTCTTCTGTTTTACTTGAAGAATCTTTAGATTTTTTAGAGTCACTTGATTTAGAATCTTTTTCTTCTTTCTTAGAAGAATCACTTGATTTAGCTGAATCTTTTGTTTCAACTAAGCCAGCTAATACATCTTTGAAGGCGTCATCTTTAATTTTTACATTTGCGTCAGCTAAAACTTCAGATGTTACTTTTTGGACGAATTCTTGATCGTTTTGTTTAGCTGTTTCAGCAATTTTTTTCAATTCTTTTTTGTAAGGAGCCATGTCGTTGCCTTTGTCCTTGTTTTTCACCATTTTTACGATAGTGAATGTTGATTGGTAACCAGTAGCATCAGTTGCTTGGATAGGTTCAGAAATTTCACCATCTTTTAGTTTAAAGGCAGCTGTTTTAACAGCTTCAGCAACAGTTTCAGTTTGAGAGTCAAATTTCACTTTGCCGCCGTTTTCTTTTGTTGCAGTATCAGTTGATTTTTCTTTAGCGATTTTTGTAAAGTCGCCGCCGTCAGTCAATTGTTTTTTAATTTCTTTTGCTTCATCTTCAGTAGCAACTTGGATGATTTGAGCTTCTACTTCTGGATGGAATGTTTCCCAAGAAGCTTTTAAATCTGCATCAGTAATTTTGATGTGTGATTTAATACCAGCTTGGTATGCAAGGCTTTTTTTGATTTGTTCTTTATAACTTTTTTCTGTTAGACCAGCTTGTTTTAATTGATCTTCAAAGTTTCCGCCTTGATCTTTGATGCTTTTCTTAGTTTCATCAAATTTAGCTTGAACATCTTTGTCTGAAACATCTTTGCCATATTTTTGATCAAATACTTTGAAAATGATCATTTGTTGAACGGCTTGTTGACTTGCTTGTTGCGTTTTTACTTGGTCGAAAAAGTCATTGACAGTGATTGTTCCGCCTTTCATTGTTGCGATGTCTTGTGAACCGCCTGAACAAGCAGCTAATGCAAAAATACTAAATACGCCTGCGGCAGCTAAGATTAATTTTTTCTTCATTCTTTTAAGCACTCCTAAGTTTGTTTTATTTTTTATTATGTAGAAATTAATTCTCACGGTTATAACTATACCACATTATGTTTCATAAAAGAAATAAGCAAAGCATAGTTTCAAGAAATTTTCGAATTTAGGGCACAATTTCATCTATAAGTATGGATATTTTAAGAAAGTTCGTCTAAATATGTATTTAACTGGTTTTAATTGCCAATTATAGGTATTAAATTGGAAATGAAATCAGTCTTTTTAATAAAAAAATAAAAATTTTCACATCAAATATTTAAATAAAAATCATTAAGGATGCGATAGAAATAAAATTATCGCACCCTTGAAAGTTTTTCTAGTCTGATTCGGGCATTTCAGGTAATTCAGCTTGGATTTTCTCTACTTGTTCTTGGATTTGATCTAATCTAGGCTCTGCTTGAAACTTAAAGTCTTCAAGATCTTGGTTGAGACCTTCAATAAATGGTTCAATGTACATATCCGCTGTTGCTTGAAATGCCGCTGCGGATTCTTTGAATTGATCTAACTTTTCAGTGAAATCCTCTTTTAAATCAGACCATTCATCTAATTCGTCTACAAACTTTTGCCGAGTTGCTTTGCCGCTTCTTGGTGCAAATAGTAGACCACTTGCAGCTCCAACGACTGCGCCAAATAAAATCCCTTTAGAAAATTTTCCCATTATTGATCCACCTGCTTCGCAATTTTTTTCGCAATTTCTTGCATTTGTTCAGGAGAATAAGCTTCTTGATTATTTCCAAAGTGAATGGAGAAATCATCTGTTTTTCCATAACGTGGAATCAAATGAATATGAGAATGGAAGACAGATTGATAAGCTAATTCTTTATTATTATTGATAATATTCAATCCCTGCATCTCAGGAAAAGCTTTTTCCAAAGCGCGTGCTACTTTAGGAACACGTGCAAAAACTTCGCCGGCTAATGCGGGATCATACTCAAAAATGTCGGTTACATGTTCTTTAGGAACAAGCAATGTATGACCTTTTGTCACTTGAGTGATATCTAAAAAGGCATAAACTTTGTCATCTTCATAAACTTTATAACTTGGAATTTCTTGATTGATGATCTTACAAAAAATACAATCGGACATGGTATCCCTTCTTTCTTTATACTGTTTCTTTTACTTTACCATACCTTGAATTTTATTTGGGAGGAAAAGTTCATGAAACCTTCAAAAAGTTCGTGGTATAATAGATGTACGATAAAATTAGTTGGAGGGACATTAATGAGTTTAGTAATTGAACACTTAACAGGAGGCTACGGTCATATACCTGTTTTAAAAGATATTAATTTTGAAGTGAAATCTGGTGAAATGGTTGGTTTGATCGGGTTGAATGGTGCAGGAAAGAGTACCACAATCAAAAACGTGATTGGTTTATTAACGCCACAAAAAGGGAAAATCTCCATTGATGGAGAGACATTGAAACAACAGCCGGAAAGCTATCGCAAGAAAATTGGTTATATTCCTGAAACGCCGTCTTTATATGAAGAGTTGACGTTAAGAGAACATATCGAAATTACAGCAATGGCGTATGATATTCCTATTGAAGAAGCCTTCAAGCGTGCAGATGCATTGCTAAAAACATTCCGTTTAGAAAATAAATTAGATTGGTTTCCTGCTAATTTTTCTAAAGGAATGAAACAAAAAGTCATGGTTTTATGTGCTTTCTTGATTGAACCAAGCTTGTATATTATTGATGAACCGTTTTTAGGTTTGGACCCGTTAGCGATCCATGCGTTATTAGAATTAATGGATGAAATGCGTAATCAAGGTGCGGCAATTTTGATGTCGACGCATATTTTAGCAACGGCTGAGCGTTATTGTGATCGTTTTGTTGTGTTGCATGACGGGGAAGTTCGGGCAGTTGGTTCAATGGAAGAGCTGCGTGAAGAGTTCAGTTTACCAGGATCTTCCTTAGATGATATTTATATCGCACTAACAAAAGAAGAAAAGGTGGGTTAATATGTCTGGATTCTTTGGCATTCGTTTAGCTCGCCATTTGAAAAAAATGATGAAGTATATGCGTTATGTATTTAATGACCATTTTATTTTGGTTTGTGTCTTTTTATTAGGAGGACTAGGTTTTTATTATTCACAAGTATTAAAGACGTTGCCAGTAAATTTTGTTTGGGGTCGGCCGATTATTGTAGTTCTTTGGCTGGCTTTGCTGCAAATTGGCCGGATTGCTACATTAGCGCAAGAGGCTGATAAGGTGTTTATTCTACCAAAAGAACCTGAGATGAATGTGTATTTAAATCGGGCCATTCGCTATTCTTTTTGGTTGCCGTTAGTGGCACTATTCTTGATGGGCGGTATGTCGATGCCATTAGTGGTTGTTTCGACTGGCTGGGCCTTTTCAACATTTTTCTATTTTATTGTCATGCTTGGGATTTTAAAAGCAAGCCATCTACGCTTACAGAAATATGAATTATATCAAATCTCTTCAAGTGAACGTCTTCTATGGTTTGCTTTGTGGTTGATTACCAGTTTAGTAGCAATTGGTCTGAGTTTATACGTCTTACCTTGGGTAGGGTTACTTGCAGCGCTTATGCAGGCGATTTTATTCTATGTGGTATTGAAGAAAAAAGAGCAGGCTGTATCGTTAGACTGGGAATTGATGGTTCAAAAAGAAAAAAATCGGATGCATCGTATTTATCAATTTATTCATCTATTTACAGATGTACCAGAAATATCCAGTAGTGTGAAACGTAGAAAAATTCTTGATCCTCTATTGAGTAAAATCAAAAAAGAAAATCGAAATACCTATTTGTATCTTTACGCTCGCAGCTTTTTAAGAGGTTCTGAGTACAGTGGTTTATTTCTTCGTTTAGTTTTAGTTGGAGGCGTCATTTTATTTTTCCTAAAAGAATTTTGGATCTCAATGGGCGTATCCGTTTTATTTGTTTATTTGATCGGATTTCAGTTGATTCCGATTTATACGCAGTTTGATTATATGGTGATGACCCATTTATATCCTGTACCGGATGGACAAAAGAAACAGGCAGTAAGTAAGCTTGTGACGGTTTTGTTACTTGTGGCAGCAGCTCTGTTCAGTATCTTTGTTTTGATTGCGTTACCTGATCTTAAAGAAGGATTAATGGTTATAGCAGCGTTGATTGTTGAAGTTTTGTTGTTTGCTAAGTTTTATGTTCCTTATCGTTTGAAGAAAATGGAGGCTTAATGATGCATATTTTATGGAATGATCAAATTGTTGAACGTGAAGAAGTAAAAATCGATATCGAAGATCGCGGCTATCAATATGGGGACGGTCTTTATGAAGTAATTCGTGTGTATAATGGTCATTTGTATATGATGGAAGAACATTTGAATCGCTTATGGAACGGTGCTGAAAAAATCAGAATGCACATGCCTTTTACAAAAGAAGAATTAGCTGCTAATTTAAAAAAATTAGTTGAAATAGAAGGAATCAAAGAAGGAAAGCTTTATTTTCAAGTAACGCGGGGAATCGATTCGCCAAGAAATCATGCTTTGCCTGATCCAGAGAAAGTTACAGGCGTTTTAACGGCTAATATTAGGCCGTATGAACGACCTATAGCGAAAATGGAAGCAGGAATAAGCGTAGCGATTGTTCCTGATACACGGTGGTTGCATTGCGATATCAAATCATTGAGTTTAATGGGCAATATATTGTCTTTAGATGAAGCTCGCCGTAAAGGTTTTGATGATGCGGTGCTTATACGTGATGGGAAAGTAACAGAAGCTTCAGCAGCAAATTTTTGGGTAGTGAAAGACGGAACACTTTATACACATCCAGATGGAAACTTGATTTTACCAGGAATTACAAAAATGAAAATTTTACAAATAGCCAAAGACTTGAATATTCCAGTAAAAGAAGAAGCTGTTTCTGAGGAAGAGTTATTTACCGCTGATGAATGTTTTGTTTCAGGTTCGTTGACAGAAATCGTGCCGGTTGTAAAAGTGAATGATCATATTATAGGAACAGGAAAACCTGGAAAAGTTACGGAACGGCTGTTAAATGCGTACATTGCTAGCGTTGATGGAACCTGCGGAACAGCTGTAAAATAAAATTGATGTAAAAAGAACAAGAGAGATGCTTGACGAAGTTCGTTACGGAAGCTAAAATGATACTTACTGTAAATAATTAGTTTTCTGGCTTCACAGGCTAGTCTCTCGGAAAAAAGATGAATCATTCTTGTGACTAAAAGCGTCTCAACAAGGATGCTCTATTTTTCAGTCGAGACCAAACGAGCCTGTTACGCTTTTATGTTATCTAGCTTCACAGGCTAGTCTCTCGGAAAAAAGATGAATCATTCTCGTGACTAAAAGCGTCCCAACAAGGATTCCCTATTTTTCAGTCGAGACTAAACGAGCCTGTTACGCTTTTATATTGTGTTAAGATAGGAGATAATTTCCATGGCATTTCAGTTGGATAAGGAATGGCGCTTGCAGCCAATAAAAGGCGCAACTGGCCAAACTTTCATGGGTATACGTGCGACTGAAAGAGTATTTATTAAACGAAATACTTCTCCTCTTTTGGCCGCTTTGTCTAAAGAAGGAATTGCCCCTAAGCTAGTTTGGACGAAACGAACAGTTACGGGTGATATTTTAACTGCGCAAGAATGGTTGGATGGGCAAGTTCTTAAAGCACAAGAAATCGGCCAAAGAAATGACGTGGTGGATGTGCTTTATCACTTGCATCATTCACACATGCTAAAAAGTATGCTGGAAAAAATTGGCGGGCAAATTCAGACGCCTGCTATGATGCTTCAAGCGTACGGTGAGAAATTGCCGACGGAGCTTCAAAAGAATACGTACCTTGCAAGAGTTTATCGCTATTTGCAAGAGAATATACCCAATTATTCTATTCGTAATTACATGGTTGTTCATGGCGATGTAAATCATCGTAATTGGATCGTATCTAATAACTATCTGTATTTAGTTGATTGGGACTCAGTGATGGTTGCAGACCCTGCATTGGATCTAGGAATGTTATTGGGGCATTATGTACCGCGAGCAAGCTGGAATAAGTGGCTGCTATCGTATGGTATGAGACCAAGTGAAGAAGCCTTGACTCGGATCAAGTGGTACGCTTTATTCAATTTTCTACAAGAAATTCTCCGTCACTATCAATCAGGAGAAACAAGAGAAATGAATGCAGAGATTTTAAACTTGAAACAAGCTTTTGGGTATTAAAGCGGCTGGAAAAAGTGTTTGGCTCTAAAGGACCTACCTTTTTTCGCGCTTACTAAAATAGTAGAGGGCAGCACAAAACAATAAGGTTTTGTTCTACCCTCTTAAAATTTGTTAATAAGAGGAAGGAAACAAAAAACATGCGAATGAGAAAAAGACCTGGAGCAGCTGATCTTTTAGCTAGTCATCCTGAATTAGTTGTTGATGAACCAGCCAAGTGGCAAGGACGTTGGGCGGAACGTTTTGGGAATGAGCACCCCATTCATATCGAAATCGGCTCTGGTAAGGGACAATTTGTAGTAGGAATGGCAAAAGCGAATCCAGATATCAATTATATTGGGATCGACATGCAACTAAGTGTTCTTTCAATTGCATTAGAAAAAGCTTTAGAAGAAGAGCTACCTAACTTGCAATTACTTCATGTCAACGGAGAAGAATTGACACAATATTTTGCAGAAAACGAAATCGATCAAATTTATTTGAATTTTTCTGATCCATGGCCAAAAACACGACATGAAAAACGTCGATTAACGTTTAAAACATTTTTAGCAACAGATGAAAAAATTCTAAAACCAAATGGTGAAATTCATTTTAAAACCGATAATCGTGGGTTGTTTGAATATTCATTAAGTAGTTTTTCAAAATATGGGATGATTCTAGAACAAGTTTGGCTAGACCTTCATGCTAGTGATTATGAAGGCAATATTATGACCGAATATGAAGAAAAGTTTTCTGCTAAAGGTCAGCCTATTTACCGTGTTGAAGCTAGGTTTCAAGCAGACAAATAAACATAAAAAAAGCGAAAAACAGTCCATCTCAAATGTCTGTTTTTCGTTTTTTTATGTTTACTCTTTAATTCGTCGAACATCGATCACAGTGCCTGTAAATGCATCAGCAGTGAATTCATACTGAACCATAACACCATCTTCTAAACGTGAAATCCCGCCATTATAAGTCTTTGAATGTACCGCAAATTTCCGTAATGGTTTTTTCTCAAACTCGATCCAAGATCCTTCAATCGGACCTTCTTTTAAAAAGGCTTCTTTTACATTTTCTAAAACTAAATCAGCATCCAATGTGCGTTTTTTCTGATACCATAATGTAGAAGCGATTCCGCTTATGATACCTAGACTAACGCCGATTGCTAACCCGCCTTTAAAATAACTTAATTCATTTTCTTCATTCATGGGGAATAACCTCCGCGTATTTTCAAATGTTTGCTAAAATTCTTCAGCGTTAACTCTATTCTAACACATTGTCTGAAAATATCGAAAAACAAAAAACGTGGGCAATTGAAAAAATTTGCGTTATAATAAATGTGAAATCATATGAAAGGAGTATCTGCCGTTTTTGTTGGAAAATCATGTTATTTTTTAGCAAAAAAGAACGGCTGATCCTAAGTGGGATCGCTGGCAGATAATACAACGATGGAAGAAAAAACATTTCAACGCATCAAAGAACTAACAGAATTACAAGGAACAAGCGGATTTGAAGATGATATTCGTGCGTATATGAAAAAAAATATGGCACCATTAGTAGACGAGATTCAATATGATGGTTTAGGCGGGATTTTTGGACTTAAAAGAGCCAAGGAACAAGATGCACCACGTGTTATGGTTGCGGCTCATATGGATGAAGTTGGTTTCATGCTGACTCAAATCAAAGATAACGGATTGTTCCAAGTTGTTCCTTTAGGTGGCTGGAATCCTTATGTAGTATCAGCACAACGTTTTACGTTAAAAACAAGTAAAGGCAATTATCCATGTATCTCTTCTTCTGTACCGCCACATTTATTACGTGGAACAAGCGGTCAAAAACAATTAGAAGTGACAGATATCCTGTTTGATGCTGGATTTGAATCAAAAGAAGAAGCAGAAAGCTTTGGCGTTCGTCCAGGTGATTCAATCGTTCCACAAACGGAAACAATCAAAACAGCAAACGGTAAAAATATCATCAGTAAGTCATGGGATAACCGTTATGGTTGTACATTGGTCTTAGAAGCATTGGAAGCTTTACAAAACGAACAATTAGGCCACACGTTGATCGCTGGCGCTAACGTTCAAGAAGAAGTCGGTTTACGTGGTTCTAAACCTTCTGTTCATAAATTTAACCCAGATTTATTCTTTGCAGTTGATTGTTCAGCGGCAGATGATATCCAAACGAAAAAAGGCACTTATGGACATCTTGGTGAAGGAACATTGTTGCGTATTTACGATCCAGGTATGATCACATTACCTCGTGTACGTGAATATTTATTAGATACAGCCGCAACACATAACATTCCGTACCAATACTTCGTGTCTAAAGGGGGAACTGATGCAGGTGCGGCACATACAACAAATAATGGTGTACCAAGTACAGTGATCGGTGTTTGTGGACGTTATATCCATACACATCAAACAATGTTCAACATTAAAGACTTTGAAGCTGCCCGTGAAATGTTGATCCAAGTCTTAAAAGGCTTAGACAAAACAACCGTCAATACAATCATTTACGGAAAGTAGGAGATAGTCTATGATTATACCAACATCTTATGAAGAGCTGGCTAGTTTCGTATCCGAAGGAAAAAGCGTCTTCTTCTTTACAGCAGATTGGTGTGGCGACTGCCGTTTTATCAAACCAGTGATGCCGGAAATCGAAGCAGCTTTTCCAGATTTTCGTTTTATTGAAGTCGATCGAGATAAATTTATGGAACTTGCTTCTGAATGGAACATTTTTGGTATTCCAAGCTTTGTCGTCACTAACGATGGGAAAGAGCTAGGCCGCTTGGTGAATAAAGATCGCAAAACCAAAGAAGAAATCACAACATTTTTAAAAAGTATCAGTTAAGTTATCAGAGATCAATAAGTAACCGGTTTAAGAGTCAAAATAAATCAATCGGGGGATGAGTACTTTGTTAACACAAACATATAAGAATATTTTAGTTGGTGTAGATGGCAGTGATCAAGGAAAACTAGCCTATCAACAAGCCATTGAGGTAGCAAGAAGAAATAATGGTCGTGTGATCGTAGCTCATGTGATAGAAAATCAAGTGTATACAATGATGGGTTACTCCTCGTTGAATGATAGTTTGCTGGATCAAGAAACTGAAAATGCCAAAGAACTATTGGCTGAATGTAAAGAATATGCCAAAAGTGTTGATTTTACACAATTAGAAACGATCGTAACTTATGGCGTAGCTAAAGAAGTTATGTGTAAAGCGTTACCTGAAAAGTATGATGTTGATCTGATCATGGTTGGTCAATCCGGACTGAATGCTGTTGAACGTTTGATGATCGGCAGTGTCAGCAGTTACATCATCCGCCATGCTCCTTGCGATGTTTTGATTGTTCATCCTGAAAAAAAGAAAAATAAATAAGTGTAATGTATAAATAGGTGAAGCAAGGCGTTGACCGTTTTGTTTCACTTATTTTTCTAATTTAAAATGCTGGAAAAAAAATATGCAGTAAAGCAGATTATTTGTTAAGATAGAACAGGACATATATTGTGTTGCCTGATAAAAGATAAAATGGAGTGAGATAAAAAATGATTTTTGCATACAATAAAGAACATGTCGGTGATGTCTTGATGATCATCGTATCTGACGATAAAGGACAAGAAAACCGTGTACAACGCAAAGAAAATGTCGCACGAGTAAGTGTTGTAGATGAGGAGCAAGTCGTTGCTTGGAATATTTTTGAAGCATCAACGATTTTGGGAACAATTGAAGGAAACGGTCAAGTAGAATTGACTGAAGAACAAGTGGCTAAAGTCAATGAGGAACTTGCTAAAGCTGGTTTTTCTGAAAGTTTAGTTGAAGACCGTGAACCAAAAATCGTTATCGGCTTTGTAAAATCTTGTAAAAAACATCCTGATTCAGATCATTTATCAATCACACAAACAGAAGTTGATAATGGTGAGGTACTACAAATCGTTTGTGGTGCGCCAAATATCAAAGCTGGGCAAAAAGTCGTTGTCGCAAAACTAGGTGCTATGATGCCTGATGGCTTAATGATCTGGCCGGGCGTTTTACGTGGTGTGGAAAGTTTTGGTATGATCTGTTCAGCAGGCGAGTTACGCTTGCCGGATGCGCCAGCGAAAAAAGGAATTTTAGAATTGCCTTTTGATGCAGTGGTGGGGGAAGAATTCCCTGTTGGAAAATAAAAAAATAAAGCAGGACAGCTCTAAGTTGTCCGGCTTTATTTGTGTTGAAAATTATTCGTTTGTTTGTTTATTTGTTTTTAGTGCAGATTGGTCGATTGTTAAATCAACGTCAACATTTTGTTCTTTCCCATCACGATAGAAGGTAACTTTCATTTTGTCGCCGACTTTTTTCTTATAAAGAGCGCTTTGTAAATCAGTTACAGAAGTAATTTCTTCACCATCGATTTTAGTGATAACATCATATCTTTCAAGACCTGCTTTATCAGCTGGAGTGGCTGTTTGAACAGTAGCAACTAATACCCCAGTTTGTACAGATTCAGGAAGATTTAACACTTGTTTTCTTTGTTGTGTAGAAACTTCAGACAAATCTTTCATGGAAATTCCTAAAGCTGGACGAGTTACTTTGCCAGATTTTTCCAATTGATTGATGATGTTTACTACATCATTACTTGGAATGGCAAAGCCCATACCTTCAACACTGACTTGGCTTTCAGATTGGACGATTTTTACAGAGTTGATCCCGATTACTTGACCTTCAATATTTACTAAAGGTCCGCCAGAGTTTCCTGGGTTGATTGCAGCATCTGTTTGGATCGCATTGATATTGATTGCTTGGCCATTGTTTTCATTTTGGATATTTCTGTTTAATGAAGAAATGATTCCTTGCGTTACAGAGTTAGCATACGCTGAACCTAATGGAGAACCGATAGCTAGAGCGGGTTCACCGATTTTTAAGTTATCAGAATTTCCGAACTCAGCGATGGAGTCAACTTTATCAGAAGAAATTTTGATTACCGCAAGGTCAGTATAAGAATCTGTACCAACTAATTCCCCTTCAACTTTAGTCCCATCATGTAAAACGACTTCTAAGCCTTTAGCTTGATCTACTACGTGATTATTGGTAACCACATAGGCTGTTTTACCATCTTTTTTGTAAATCACGCCACTACCTTCACTAGCGGCTTGTAAATCACTACCGTCAGTTTTTGAGTTATCAGATTCACTGCCATCATTTCCGCCAAATAATCCGCCAAAACCGCTAGCGTCAGTATTTTGACTAGGGCTTTGTAAGTTAATGACAGATACAACGGAGTCTTTCACTTTATCAACCGCTTTGGTTACGTCACTATTTACATCTAAACTAACATTTGTAACTTTGGTATCGCCTTTATTGTCTTTGACTGAATTTGTTGTTGGTGAATTAGATGAAGAAGAATTCTGATCCATGATGACATACGCACCGCCGAAAGCCAATGCGCCACCAAGTAACCCTCCAATTAAACCAATCCCAAATTTTTTGAATAATCCATTTTGTTTTCTATCTGAATCAGGTGAAACATCTTTTCTTTGCATACAAGCAACCTCCTAATTAATTATCATTATTTATTATATTTAGTATAGTCTTTCAATACAAGTTTAGTCTACCGAATAGCTTTGAATTTTTTATGAACAAGTTAGGGAGAAAAACAGATATAATTAATGAAAAAATAGTTTTATCGAAATACTTATACACAATAAAGTGTGAAAAACTTTTGAAAAATAGAGGAAAACCCCTGTGAAAAAGTTATCCACAAAATGTGGATAATGTGGATAAATAAACGGGAATATGTGTTTGTATCTCAAAATACTGTAAAATAAAGGATAAAGCGACATGTTTCTGTGGATAAGTCTGTGCATATGTGTATAACTTTGTGGGAAAGTATGTGGAAGAGTCAAATCATTCATGATAAAATTGTTAACAAGTAGCAGAATATAATTGGAAGAGACGTGAAATCAGTGAAAATAAAAATCATTACTGTGGGTAAGTTGAAAGAAAAATATCTAGTTCAAGGAATCAACGAATATATGAAACGTCTACAAAGTTATGCAAAAATGGAAATTATTGAAGTAGCGGATGAAAAAGCACCAGAGAATTTAAGTGAATTAGAAATGCAACAGGTCAAAGGAAAAGAAGGAGAACGAATTTTAGCAAAACTATCGGATCAGGATTATGTTTTTGTTTTAGCTATCAATGGCAAGCAATTTAGTAGTGAGGAATTTTCGAAAGAAATCGAGAAGTTGGGAATCAATGGCAAGAGTCAACTGGCTTTTGTGATTGGCGGCTCGCTTGGATTGAGTGATGAGGTGTTGAAGAGAAGCCAGCAGCAGATGTCGTTTGGTAAATTGACTTATCCACATCAGTTGATGCGATTGGTTTTGGTGGAGCAGATTTATCGTGGGTTTCGGATAATGCGAGGGGAACCGTATCATAAGTAGGGAGATTTTTAATATAAATTAGTTAAAATGAAGGCGGGAAAATTATTTGGAGTTAAATAATTAATCGAACTACGAATTTGATGCCGAGTATAAAACACTTCATTATAGCTAAATAAGCCTTGATTCGCTTGTTCAAAATTTGAGTAAGTGGTCGTTTATATTTCTTTTTTTTCATGGAAATATTGAAAGATGCAATTTCTATATTATTATAAGGCATTTCTTTATGGTCATCTTTATGGTCATAAGAATGTCTTATTTCTTTTGCTAATAATACATATTCTGCTGTCATTTGTTTAGAAAATGTGTGACTGAGAATATTTTAGTGTGTAAATCCATAAACGATGACAAGTAACACGAGCGATTTTTCTTGGTGGTGATATAGGTGATATAGGTTATCCATTTTCACAGATGGTTTTGGTAGTAGAATCTTAATTCAAAATATTAATTCTTGAAGTAATTGGCTTTCTACTACTCTGTGGTTTTATTTTTTTATAGTTATTGATCGTAAATTCAATTGTCGCATCAGTTTTTGTACATGCTTAAAAAATACTGAAACATTTCCTTTAAGCAAGACAGGATAAATTTTTGTTAAACTATAACGCAGTTTATTCTCAAAAAAGATAGTTGAAATTTTTTCAATTCTTTATTTCTTATTTATGTAGCTGTTAAAGGTTTGTTTCTATAGAAATAATAAACACTTCTAAGGATTTTTAATAACCGGCGCAACAAAGAAAGCATTTAGATTTTACACCATGTTCTGATGAATTGAACAAGTGACGTCACGCATTTCTAGAGAACGTGTCTTAAATCTTTTCAAGATTTCAATCTAAGCTACTTTTTTTCAAATCAGTACTTTGGACTGATTCGGTAAACATAAATTGTTACTTCAAATAAGCTATATTCTTTCGACTAGCCTCGAAAGGAATGGCTGGCTTGAAAATCATCTGTTTAAATTATTCTTCTTTTCTACTTATAAAAATATCTTTTCTCTTAGATAAGTTTAGTCTATTTCTGTCTTTACATAACGGAGTATAAGATTTGATATTGATATCAATTTATTGTAGAGCATTTGATAGTTAGATTTATTATTCGATTTGTTCTTGGATATAAAATATGTAAAATAAGATTAATCAATAAATGCTGAAATCTAAAAATAGTTTTGTTAAGTGGGATAAAATTAGCATTAACTTCTAGGTATCTATATGATTGAGACATAAAAGATATTAGATTAGGCCTAATTTCTTAATATCTTAAGGAGGTGGAAATTTATGGCTTCACATAAAACTCAAAGCTAAAATTAGTTATGTTCAAAAGAGACGGAGAAAAAGTACTCCGTCTCTTATTTCATTCTAGTTTGAAAATAGTATCAAAATCAGGAGGCTGAATTGAAGAATATTAATCTAAGTAAATATTGTAATTCTAAAGGTTTAACGAATAAACAGAATTTTTTTCATGGAAATTTAACCCCAGCAGGATCTTCAATTCCAAATAATTCGGGAATTAAGAGTGTATCATCTCAAAAGAGTGGTATGAATTATAAATTAATCAAAGGGGAAAAAGATAATATAGAATGTCAAGGACAAATAATAAAATTTCAGCAAAGCTCGGCATGTCAGTCAATAGGTATAATTGGCGTTGGCATATATGGAGATTTTACAGAAAGATTAATTATTGAAGATGTTTCAGGTAGTAAAAATTATATAGAAGCTCACTTTTCTGATTTTACTCATAATCCCCCTTATTTTAAGGAAAATTTTTGCATTTTTTCAAGTGACTATCTATATTCAAGCGACTCCAATGAACTAGAAATTTATGGGTGTACAGGAAGTTTATGGGAACAAGTAATTTTAGTAGATACACTCAATATTTCAAGTTTAAAGCTTCCAGATAATCCTTGTATTCATATTTTTGCTATATCAATTCTTTGAGTTAATTACGATATAACTGTTAAATAAAACGATAGAACGATCTTACTTTAATTACAAATGTTGCCAAGTGAGAAACTATTAACATTGAAAGGGAGGTTTCAATATTGATTAGGACAAATTATTATAACTGTTTAGAGATGTTAATTGCAGATATTTTACACGATAATCAAATTGATTATTTAAAATTGTTTAGTGAAAGTGGTCTTCTCTATTTTAGAAACTCAAGTTTTAATGCTGAATCTAATCTAAATGTTTCGGCGTATTCCTCTTATTATGATTTAAGATTAAAAGAATTTTATGGAATAAATATGTCAAGCGAAATATTTGATAGTATTGAAAAATATCAGATTGAAATAACAAAAAATATAGCTAAAAAGAACTTCATTATAAAACTAGATAATTTTTTCTTGCCATACTCTAAAGCGTTTCAGAAAAAACATATGGTTCATGCTTTAAGAATAATTGCTGAAAATTGTGATGAATATCTAGTTTGTGATAATTATTATGGGTATAAAGATTGGCTTAGAAAAGATACTATACTAAAAGGGATAGAAGAATACAAGAAACTTCCATTAAAAAATTCTTTTGGTCCATTTTTGATATTCGATTTATGTTTTGAAAATAGTAAAAACATTAGTGAGAAAGACATAGTGACTAAAAATTTTAGATTGATGACTGAAGAGTCAGCATATTGTGTAGAAGGTTATTTCAACGATCTAGATAAGTATGTAGGAGTGTCCGCAATAAAAAAAATGAAAGAAGATTTTAATAATCAATTACACAAAAAAGATTACTTTAGCATAGAGGAGCTGACAGAAGTTGCTATGACGATTCAAAGATCAAGAAGACAAGCTTCAGATTATTTCAATAAGATAAATGTGTTGGAACTAAAAAATGCATATTACCAATGTTATTCTAGCTGGTCAATCGTTGCAATACTTTTAATGAAGATTTATGTGAGAAAAACTTGTTCTACTCTTGAGATTGATAGAATCAATCTTCAATACAATATAATTTTGACTAAAGAAAAGGATCTGATCAACGCATTAAGGAATAAACAATAGTAATTCTATCAAAGTTTTTACACACAGAAAAAAGTATATAACTAAAGGTCCATTTGTAATTAAATACATGTATATAGGGAACAACCTACTAAAATTAGTAACACTAGAAAATCATTTATTTTGAAAATATAGTCGTTGAGTGAATAAATTCCGTTAAAAAGTATGTAATACAAAATGGTTTTATAAAAAATGAGATTATTTTGATTTTTAGATAAGAGTTTTTTTATTGATCAATTAGTACCCAATTCTTTGCCTTCTTATTTAAAATAAAATAAAAGGGAAGGTGACGGGAAATGAAGGGAAGATTTTCAAATGACAAAAATTCATTAAAAATATTCATAGTATTATTTTTGTTAAAAAAAAATAGTTTAGTTCAAAAGGAGGTGTGCAACGGAATATTTAGTGAAAGTCATTTTTCTAACATTCTATCAAATAAATATATATTTGATGATAGTAGCTATGAAATGATCATGAAAAAAATTGGAGTATCTAAGGAGTTTAAAAATTTACAGCAAATAGAAGTCTTTTTTGAAACCTTTTTTTTAAAGAATATTTCTTATGCTTTAGAGTTATTTTATTTAGGAAAATATGAATCGGCAGTTGATAAATTGAAGTACATTAATTTTGATATATTCTATTCGTTATTTTATAGAATAAGCTATCTTTTTAATGATAAAGAAAAAGACTGTATATATAGTAGTTTCTTGCTTAAATCTTTGTATTTAGAAGAATATAACTGCGTCACTTATAAAAAAATCCTTTCTAAGATTACATCAAAAAAAAATGTTATTGCAACGTTGGGAGCGATGATAACTTCTGGGTTAGTAGCTAATCAAAATATCATAGAAGATCAAACTATTGATCTAGAAGAAAATGCCATAACTGAAATTTCTTTATATCTTGAAAATTCTTACTTTTCGGAATGTTTAGCTTTTATTGAAAAGTTAGAAAATACAGTTGAAATTGATAACACATTGAGAATTATAAAAGTATTTTGTCTGTTGAAACTTAAGAGAGAGAGTTTTATGAGAAAAGAAATTGAACAAATCGGGAAATTAATCCATAATAAATTACTTTTTCAATTATATATTGTATGTATAGCTGAACTTAAACTATTAGATAACAGCTATCAGTATGAAATCTTATTAGAAGATGCCCTGAAATTTGCAGTAAAAAGAAACATTCTGTTTTTAATTAATACTATTAGGAGAATTTTAGGAGAGTTTTATTACAAAAAAAGAAGTTATAAGAAGTCAGCCTACTATCTTCTTTTGATTTAGGACAATATATAACCTTTTTATTGAGTAAAAAATTAACAAAAGAGAGGTGTTGTTAAATAGGCTAAGGCATATAATACATTCCTCTATGTAAAAGAAAAAAATGAGAACTGTTATGAAAATTTTGGCAAGGAGAAATTTTATGAAATCTATTATAAATATCAAAAATTTGAAAGTGGTTTATGGAAATAAAAAGGTTGCGGTTAATGAAGTAACTTTTGATGTTAACGAAGGAGAAATATTTGGTATATTAGGTCCTAATGGAGCTGGGAAAACATCACTTATAAAGTCAATGGCTACTATGCTACTACCAACTGAAGGAAGTATTCATACTTTTGGAATTGACTCAGAAAAATTTTCGAAGGAAATTAGGTCAAAAATAAATTTTGTGTATGGTGGTGAACAAGGATTCTATCCTAGGTTAACGTCTAAAGAATATTTGTCTTATTTTTGTTCTCTTTATGGGAAAAGTTCCAAAGAATCTAGTGATCTAATTAAAAAAATTCTTACGGAAGTTAGGCTAGAACAAAGTCAGGATTTAGAAATTTACAAATATTCAAAAGGAATGAAGCAGAGACTTCATTTAGCAAGATCACTAATTAATAACCCTAGGATCTTATTTTTAGATGAACCAACAGTGGGACTTGATCCTGAGGGGGTATCTAGTCTAAGAAAATTAATCGGTGAAATTTCTCATAGTGGAATTACGATAATTTTATGTACACATGATATCATGGAAGCTCAAGAATTATGTGATAGGATAGCATTTTTTTCCGATGGGAAAATTAGTTCAATAGATACTCCAAAAAAAATGATTCAAAACATGAGTGATAAAATAATTAAATTTCAACTTCTTTGTAATAAAAATAGATTAGAAAATCTAAACAATGGATTTTTATCAAATCATGCTCATAAAATAATAAAAAATTCAGGATATGAAATCTTAGTATACTATTCTAAGGTTAATTCATATCACAAAATTCGGAATTTTGTGACAAAACAAAATTTGGGTCTAATAAATCAGGAAAAAATTGACCTTGAGGATGCCTATTTGTACTATTATAAGGAACTTGAGGTATATGATCATGAAAAAAATTATGAATGAAATTGCTTATTTTGTAAATATGAATAATAAAATGTATCAATTCTTGCTTTTTATTCAACCAATATATTACTTGATTCTTATTAAAGGTCTATCTATGATAAATGGTTCATTGATTAGTTCAGATATCATTATAAACTCTGCTTTAACCAGTATGGTTGGTTATACTTGGTATTCAAGTGGCTCTATTATTTTTATGGAAAAAAGCAGAGGCACCTTTGAGTTACTTGTATTATCTCCCAAGCCATTATGGAAAATAATTTTTTTAAGATCTTTAAGTTATGTTTTGGTTTCTTCATTTTCATTTTTCGAAACGTTATTGTTAGCAAAACTTTTTCTAAATATCAATTACTATGTATCCTTTAGCTCAGCTTGCATTTCAGTAGTCATTTTATTGGTCTCAATGAGTATTATGGGATGCTACTTTGCTATTCTATTTGGGTTTTCCCGAAATATCTTCGAGTTACAAGATATATTCCTTAATCCGATTATACTTTTAGTTGGTATCTTCAACATTAATAACGAAATCATTCGTACCATCAATAGAATTAATCCGCTGAGTATTTCAATAGAATGTTTAAAGGTTTCTTTTTTGAAGAAAGAACCAAGCTCTATATTGTATAAATTATTTCAATGGGGAATAGCATCGGTATTCTCTTTGATAATATTTATTATTTTAACAAAAATAATTGAAAATAAAATCCGCAGAAAGGGAGGATTTAATGAGTTTAACTAGGCTTAAAGTTTTAATAAATTTATTCTATCCAAAAGAAATACTAAAAAGTATTATCTTAAAAAAACTTCTTTTTCCATTATTTACCTTCTTATTCTATTTCATGTTTATCAAAGATATAAGTATTGGTTTTAAAGATACGACTTTTTTAGCATTGTTAGCTATGTTTACAGGAATATCATCTTCTTTTTTTTATTTAATAAATTTTAGCAGACTTGAAAGGATTAGTGGAGTTACTGAGCTAATTATTGCAGCACCGGTTTCTAATTTTGTTCTTCTAATTGAAAAAGCAAGTTTGATTTTAGTAGACTCAATAGTTTCAACTAATTTTAATTTTTTAATTCTAGGATTTTGTTTTAATATGAATCTATCTTTCTTTTTTGGTATTAGTGTTCAAAGTATATTAGTTATCTATGCACTGCAATATATGTTTTTAACGTTAATTTTTATTTTATTAACGATGTACATAGATAATATCAACCTATTTTTGAATATTTTTATATCATCAATTCAGATATTCAGTGGAATCTTTTTCCCGATTTCAGTATTTGGAGATTTCATAATGAATATTTTGAATCTTTTTCCATTGGTTAATTTAATAACAAGCTTTAGACTACTACTAACAAGATTGGACTATCGTTTGAACATTACATTTATATGTGAAGAGCTAATAAAGCTGCTCTTATTATTTTTAATATTTTCAATTTCAAACAAACTTATTATAAAAAAATCTTTAAAGAAAGGCACTATGTTCAACCAATAGAAAGGAATATTATATGTTTTTAAAACTTCTGAAAAAGAATGCTCGCGACTTTCCTCAAAAAAAGAAATTTATTTATGATGCAGAAAGTTTAAACAATAGGGAACTATATTTAAAAGTGCAGAGTACATTGTATTTTTTTAGAGAAAAAAAAATAGTTAATAAGAGGATTTTAGTAGAGTATACGGAACCACTCTATATAATTCCCTTATTACTTGCATCAATAATAATAAATAATCATGTATGTCTCATTGATTTAAGGATTATGAAAAAATCCAAACCTTTTATTGAAAAAACGTTTTGTGCAGATATATGTATTTTTGAGAAAGACGTTATCATTGATGAAAAAAAAATATCTTTGGAGCAAGTATACAAATACAAAGAGCATTCAAAATTTGATTTTGCTTTCGAAGATATAGTGGAAAAAGAAAAGCTAGTTTTAACTATTTTTACATCTGGTTCTACAGGAATTCCTAAAGGAATCAATTTTAAAAAAAGTAGTATTCTTTTTTGTATAGAATCGATCCTAAAAAAAGTTCAAATCGATTCTTTGGATAAAATTGGCTTATTTTTACCTTTAACTTTTGATTATGGCTTATATCATATATTTTTTGCACTTTTTTCTGATTGTACTTTAGAGTTTTTTACTAAAGACTTTTCTGAATTTGGGCTTCTTAACTTTATATCGCAACAAAAAATTACTTTTTTACCTTCTTTGCCTAAAATAACAATGAATCTATTTTTCCTTGTAAAGAAAAATGGAAGTAAGGGGCTAGAATCATTAAAAACCATAACAAATACTGGTGAATTTCTAGATTTTAAAAGTCAAAAAATTGCTTGGGAAATAAATCCAGAATTAAACATATACTTTATGTATGGAATTACTGAATGCAAAAGAGTGTCTATTCTGACACCAGATGAATTCAAAGAAAAGAAGGGATCAGTAGGAAAGCCAATCCCAGGAGTAGAAGTTTTTTTGGTTAATGAAAATATTCTAAAATTGAAAAAAAAAGGTTTTGGAGAATTAGTAGTTAAAGGTCCAAATGTAGCTGAAGGTTATTTAAATAACAACTCTGATCAGTCCTTTTTTGAAATAGAAAATAAGAACTATTTTAGAACTGGAGATTTATTTTTTATTGATAAAGATGGATACCTCTTTTTTAAAGGAAGAATTTCAGGTTTTATGAAAATAAACGGGTATCGAGTGGATCCATTGGAAATAGAAAAAAGTACTATGAAAATAAACGAGATTGTTGCGGTAAAGGTGTTAATTGTTCACGAAAATGTAATTATGGTTTATCAAGGAAGTTTATCAAAGAATAATCTTTATAAAAAATTAATTAAAATCTTAGATGATTACAAAATTCCTAAGCTATACAAGATGAAAGAAATGCCATTATCAAACAATGGAAAAATAGATATAGATTCCATTCGCGAAATCCTTAAAGCAAAGCTTTTTTTATAAAGTGAATATTGTACAATAGTTTGTTTAACAAAGATAAATTATTTTGCTTTCATTTATTTTTGGGAAATAATTTCATAATAATATATTTAAAACTAAAAAACTTTAAGTAAGCTATTTATGTTTTTACGGAAATACTTTTGTAAATGATATAGTTAATAGCCTAGTTTATCAATCCTATTTATAATAGTTATTGAACAGTGCTATTAAATAGAGAGGAAGGTGTTTTCTTTGAACTTATTTCGAAACGGATTGAAAGAAACTTTTACCAACAAAGAATATAGATTCACAGTTTAATAATTGAAAGTTTATACAGACACAATAAAAGAAACAATTTTGAGGCATTAACTAGAAGTATTTCTGGCGATTGTCTCATTTTTTATGGGGCTATCTTTTATTATTAATAGCCTATTCTTAAGAAAAACGATCAAATAGCACAAAGCTTGATGTATTGGAAATGTAGTATGGTATTCACTAACAATGTGTATGTAAGCCTTGAGGTTAGTTAATTTTATTATTGATACTTACTCAACGTGTAAATAACGCCATATAGCTTTTAAGTTTAAAAAAATCGATAGAAAAATTACTTTAATTATAAGGAGAAATGTTATGGAAGTAATAAAAAATTTGTTGTATGAAAAAATAGTTCAAAAGTATGGATCTCCGTTGTTTATTTATGATCTTTCTACTATTACAGAATCCTATGAAAGACTGTCAGCTGTCCTTCCTAATGACTCAAAACTGCTATATTCCGTAAAATGCAATAATAATAGTTCCATTATTAAACATTTAAAAAGTTTAAATAGTGGATTTGAAGTTGCAACACTTGAAGAGTATATATTATTAAAAAATTGTGGTGTAAATTCTAACGATATTATTTTTACTTCACCAAGCAAGACTAGAAAAGATATTGAATATGTAATTAATAATGGAATACGTGCTATATCGTGTGAGTCTTTAGATGAATATAAAATTATAAATACAGCGTGTCTACATTTAGAGATGGAAGTTAATGTGATTATTCGGCTTAATATTTCTTCTAAAAATAGTAGTTCTTCTTTAAAAATGGGTGGGACGGCTTCTCAATTTGGAATTGACTATGAATTTTTTTTGGAGAATCTAGATCGCTTTAAAGAAAGTAAAGTAAGAATAAGTGGAATACACACATTTTTTGGTAGCAATATTACAAACTTAAAAGAAATAGTTGAAAATGTTCGAGAAACGATAGAAGTAAGTAATTATATAGAAGAAAAATTAGATAAATATTTAGAAATACTTAACTTTGGTGGTGGTTTTCCAGCACCTTTTGCAAGTAATGAAAAATTTGTGTGTCTAACATCAATTAATGGATTAATTGAGCAAGAGTTTAGAAAAATAAACAATAGAACTAATAAATTACTGTATTTTGAGTCAGGTCGATATTTATTGGGTGAAGCAGGTACATTAATTGGAAGCATTTTATATCAAAAAAAAAGTAAAAATAAAAATTATTTGATTGCTGATGTAGGGATGCATTGTCTGAATGGGTTGTCCAGTAGTTTAAGAATTATTCGGCCTAAAAATGAGATTAATTTTTTTAGAGAACAGAATAGAATCTATAGATATACGCTTGTTGGTCCCTCGTGTTCCCCTCTTGATATAATAAAGCAAGAACTATTGGCTGAAGAAAAAATTTTAGAAGGTGAACTATTCTACATTGAAAACGTCGGGGCATATGGTTTGTCTGCTGCACTTAATAATTTTTTAAGTAGGTCACTCCCCTTAGAAGTTTCTATTATCAATGGGATGGTAGTATCAGTAATAAGTACTAAGGTTCTGAAAGAAAAAATAGGATAATAGAATTCTAAGGAATAGCTTCATAATTCAGCTAGTATAATTTTAATCAATGAAACAATGATCAGAGGAAAATCTGTGATTTGTTTCTTTTTTTGTTAAGAAGTAGTGTATGTAAATTTAGGATGTTAGCATTATGTGTAAATCGTTCTTCAAAACTTATTTATTATATAGTAAGTAATTGTTTAAGTGTTCTAACTATTTTGACCTGTATACAAAATAGAAGAAAGTTATCAGATGTATGTTTAAATTAAGATAATAAATTGAGGAGGAATAGTATGGAAAAAAAAATAATTATGATTGTTAATAAGTTCATACAAGAGGAAATTAAAGATAGTAATAAAAATCTAAAATTAAGGGATTTAGGAATGGATTCAATGGCATCAATTGAGCTACTAATTGAAATTGAAAAAGAATTTAAGATTCAAATTCCTGATAAGTATTTAACACCAGACACGTTTGAGTCATTTAATAATCTAAAAAAAGCAATATCAAATATTTTGAATGATAAATGATTTTTTTTAAAAATTTACCTGTAACGTTTGGTAGTAACATACTAACAAGTATTGGTTGTCTCTAACAATTTGAATTAATTAATTCTTTTTAAATTTATGTATAGAATAAAAAAATTCATTAAAATTAAGAAAATTTATCAAGAAAGGGGAAATTATGTCTTTAAATGTCGGATTAAAAAAAATAGATTATGGATTTTTCGATATTGATGGAACAATTACTGATGACCGTGGCATGATAAGCCGAACGTTGCTAACAGAAATAAACAAGCAACCCTTTTTGCCAATCATATGTACAGGAAGAATTATTGAAAATTCACTAAAAATATGGCAGAAGTATAATCTTTCAGATATCTTTTATGAGAAAATAATATGTCAGGATGGGAATTGTATTTTAGATATGAAGACAATGAAGTACAAAATAATTAAGAATATTTCGATGACAAGTGTCTATCAAATCTTAAAGACTAATGAAGATATAAAGGATTGGATAGTACTATGTCCAAATACAATGATTGTTTCAAATAAATCAGCGCAACTAAAATTTAAAATGACCTATTTAGCAACTCCCAAGATAATAAAAAAAGCCTCAGTAAACACGCTGTTTGATTTGCAAGTCAAAGAACCTGTATTAGCGATTTATTTTTTTCTAGATAATGAAAATCAGTACAAACATTTAAGAATACCAGATATTGTTGAAAAGAAGATGAAGGTATTGAATGCGATTCGTATTCAACCCAATGTGACAAAAGCTACTGGAAGTATGTATCTATTAAAATCTGATTTTAAAAAGCTTGATTTAGAAAAAGTAATATCTTTTGGAGATGCGATAAATGATATAGAGCTGCTTCAAGAGTCTGAAATTTCTGTATGTATGGATAAAGCTCCCAAGGAATTGATTGCTTTAAGCGATATACATTTAAAAGGCGTTAGTTTAGAAGAATTTTTTAAAAGAAACGATATTTGAGGAGGCGTTAGATATGGAAAAAGAGAGTCGGATTGTAGTTTTAATGGCCAAGTTTTTTTTAGTAAAAGATGAAATAGAAGAATTAAACAGGTTGCTTAATGAATATCTTGATTGGTCAAAGGTATTAGGTTACTTGTCTGTTCATAGAATAATGGGTGTTGCTTGGGCAACGGTTAAAAAATATCATTTTGATATTGAAGGAAGAAGTCACAGTTGGCAAAAAATATTTTCAATTTTAAAAGAGAACGATTTTCTTTTAAAACATAAACAAAATGAACAAATGGAGAATATGGTAGCTGTTTATAAAGCTTTGAACGAGAAACAAATTCCGTACGCAGCACTAAAAGGAATATCATTACTTCATTATGCTTATGAATATAACATACACCGAGATTTTAATGATAATGATATTCTAATTAACATTTCTGATTCTGAAGATGCTATAGAAATTTCAAAATCATTAGGATACAACTATGGAAAAAAAAGTTTTGTCACGGGAGGAATTGAAATACCGGATAGATGGAAAGTTATTACAAGAACTATGGCAACTCATGAACTTTTTCCGTGTATAAAAGTAATTCCTGATTCATTTATAGGCCATCATATTATTGATTTTCAATTTTCTTTAGAATTATATTCAAAAGTTAGAACGGAAGAATTAGTACAAAAAATGTTATCAAATAGGGTAAATCTATCTTCATCCACGTTTAATTACTTTGCGTTAGATTTAGAAGATACTTTAATTTTCACATTACTACACTACTATAAAGAAGCAATTTATGAAAGAAAGATTTTAGACTATAAGGATCTAGCTTTGTATAAACTTTGTGATATTAACTTTTTGGTACACAATCCAGAGCTTAATATGGAATTATTAATTTCAAGGATAAATGAATATGACCTTAATAAAGCCTGTTTTTTTGCCTTGTGTCATCTTACAGAAATATTTGCTGTAGACATTGAAGATCTACTAAAAAAAATTCAAAAAAAATTAACTCCAGATTATTTTTTAGAATATTACAATGACAATCAAACAATAGTTCATTACTGGACAGAATCAGTCAATGAGAGACTTTTTGATTTTGGTAGAGCTAATAAAATAACTGAATTTTTAGAGGAAAGAAAATAAAGGTGGAGTAAATTATTATGAAATTTCAAGATATTTTAAGTATTTTTTATGATAACTGGACAATAAAAGGTAATGTATTGGAATGTCAAAAATTTGATAATGGTAGTCCAAATGACGTATGGAAAATCAAATGTAGTGAAGGCTGCTATGTGTTAAAAAAATGTAAATTAGATGTAGAAAACGATTGGTACAAAATTCAACATTTATATCTAGAAAAATGGAAATCTGAGGGTATTCCTGTTTCCATGCCAATTTTAACTAAAAATAATAATAATGTAGCAAATGTTAGTGGAGAATTATATCAACTTTATGGATTTGTGGAAGGAGAACGATATCAGTTAAACAAAATTAACATGTTGAGGCAAGTAGCGCTATTAACGACAGAGCTGCATAGTGTTGAGTGTGATGACAGTGATCAAAAAAGTGCTTTTAATGATTTAGAATTGTGGCTACAGTATCCAAAAGAGAATTTAGAGAATCTTAAAATAACTTTATTAAATTTGGAAACTAGTAATTTAGATATTAATGAATATCTAAAAGAAGTTGAAGACAACCTTTATTTTGCTCAAGCATCTCTTTCTTATGAAACGTACATGTCATTACCTAGGGCGTTAACTCACGGAGAGTTGCATCATACAAATATAATATTCAAAGACAATAAGTTAAAGTGCTTAATTGATTTTGATTCAATTCAAGTTCGCCCGAGAATTTATGACATAGCTAGAGCATCTTTATTTCTTTCACGAAAAAGGAGAGGAGAATTTGTTGTTAATGAAAAATTCGTGTACGAATTTCTGCAAGTATATTGTCAAAACTCAAAGCTAACTAAAGAAGAATTTAATGGTATCAGTATTATATTATTATATTATTTTATGCCAACTGCTTCTTATGTGAAAAAAATGGCTAAATCAGAAAAATTATCATGGTATCTTCCTTGGACATTAAAGGGTATGAGATATGTAAAAAATGAATTCACATCAATTGTAGAAAATAATCTCAGAAGGGTTTTATTAAAATAAGTATCGTATATTCAGAATAAACATTTTAGTAAGGGAGATATAAAAGTATGAAAGGGATTAAAGGAAGGAATTTTATTGTTGTAGGTGGTTCTAATGGCATAGGGAAAGCGACAGCAATTGAATTAATGAAAAGAAAAGGTAATGTAGTTATAGCTGATTTAGACGAAGCAAATGCTATGGATGTAATTAGAAAAAATAACAAATATACTGAAAAAAGTTATTTTTATAAAACGAATATTACTAATATGAAAGATTTAGTGGGCTTAGTAAACTTTGTTGAAAAGAACATGGGGCATGTGCATGGTTTAGCAAATATAGCATCAGTGAACATATTCTCAACTGACACTCAAAATTTTAATGATTGGATTCAAAGTACTCAAGGAAGCGTTGCTGCTTATGGAATTTTAACTAGCCTTGTTGTTGAAAAACTCATGTGTTTAGATGGATCAGTTGTCAATATGTCTTCTATTTCTTCAAAAATTGCTCAACCGAATTATGGAACATATTCCGCTGCAAAAGCAGCTATAAGTGCATTATCAAAATGCCAAGCTTTGGATTTTTCGGAAAAAAAAATTAGGGTGAATACAGTTTGTCCTGGCACGATATGGACTAAGAACAACGAAAAACATTTGAAAATGAGTCGCACTGAGGCAGATGAATCTAAAGATATTGGAGGAAAACACATTCTTAATCGATGTGGAGATCCTGAAGAAGTTGCGGATGCAATTGTTTTTCTTCTTTCAAATAATTCTTCTTTTATAACGGGTACGGAAATAATTGTGGATGGAGGGTATACAAGTTTATGAGTTCAAATAAAAAACACTATGCCGTTATCTTTAAAAATAGTAATGTAAATCTATTTGTAAGTGAATCAATTTTAAACAAATTAAAAAAAATGACGTATCACTTTTTTAATTATTTTTCATTAGATAATTTAGCGCATAATCAGACAAAATCATGGAGTATAAGCTACGTTGACAAAATGATGGATAATTCAGAAACTCATCAAACAATAGCAATGGAAAGTGATGTTGAAGAAGATATAAAATACTATTTTTCATCAAGAAAAAAAGAAATTTTAGTTTTTAGAGGAAAGATGAATGATGAATGGTTGGCACGAAGTATCATGAGGCTAATTAGAAATATTTTTAGATTTTTAGCAATGGAAAACGGAGAAATCTTTCCACATGGGGGGCTAGTTTCTATAAATGAGAAAGGGGTTGCATTTATTGGAGAGAAGCGAAGTGGAAAAACTACGAATATTTTGAATTGTTTAAAATCAGGTGCTGATTTTGTTTCAAATGATGATGTTTCAATTATGTTAGAAAACGAAAAATTGATAGCATATGGCTGGCCAAGAGGTATTGGGGTGAGAGGAGATAGCCTCAAAATGGTTTTGGGACTTGAAGATTTATCTTCATTATATGAAACTCTCAATCATCCTGGAAACAAAATTATTGAATACTCAGACTTTAAAGGATTAGAGCCAAATGGATTAATCTTTTTTCAACCAGAAGAACTTTCTAGTACATTTCATTGTAAAGTAATACCGTCTATTCAATTAGACATGATTGTATTTACACAGTTTACGGATGACACATTGATGGATCCGGTTTTAGAAGAATTAGCATTTGAAGAAGGCGTGAATAAATTAGCATCAAATATACTGATAAATCCAGGGAAACATAATGAATTTTTATTAGAATCTTTTGACTTTTGTCATCAGGATGAGGTTTATGAAAAATATATAAAATATTTAAAGAATGTTAAAATGTTTAAGCTTAAAACGGGATTTACTAAAGATCATAAGGTACCTAGGCTAATTAATGAAATTTGCAAAGGGAATAATTAATATGAAAATATTAGTGATTGGATGTGCTGGTGCAGGAAAAACTACATTGGCTAAAAATCTTTCTATACGGACCGGCTTACCATATTTTTCTTTGGATGAATTTTATTGGAAACCAAATTGGAAAAAAAACTATAAAAATGAGTTTAAAAAAAAAATAAGAGAAATTCTATATTCAAAATCTTGGATTATGGATGGCATGTATCCAGAATTGTTAAGTGAAATAAGTCAAAGTAATATTAAAGATATTATTATTATCTATTTGAAAATCAAAAAAATTACATCGCTCTTTAGAATTGTAAAACGTACTTTTTTTAGAGTAGTGACAAAAGAAGAAGTGTGTAATGGAAATGTTGAATCGTTCAAAAATTTAATAGGGGATAGTGGTATCATACCGTATGCTTTTAAGTCTTACGATAAAACTAAAAAAAAATGTAATTTACTAATTGGATATTCTTATAAATCATTTACTGTTTCGAATAATAAGGAATTAAAAGAGTTAGTTAATAAACTAAGTACATCTGAAGAAATAGAAAGTAATAAAAAAATTTAGGGAGGAATTTGATGGCTAATCTTTATTTTGATGGGCAACATTATGATTGTAGATATCAAGACTATGATAGAGATATAGATTTTTGGAACAACTTGGAAATTTGTAAGGAAGCAAGTATTTTAGAGTTGTGTTCTGGTACCGGTAGATTAACTTCTATTTTGTCTAGAAAAGCCAATAAGGTTACAGCGATTGATAATTCTATATCAATGATTGAACAAGCTAAAGCAAAACTATTAGACCATAAAAATATTGTATGGATTAACTCAGATATTGAAACTATGAACTTAAATGATAATTTTGATTATGTGATTATGGGGGGACTTTCACTTGGCGGATTCAATAACGATGATTTCAGTAAAGTACTAAAGAATTTAAGTAGGCATATGAAAGTAGGGGGTAAGTTTATTTTTGATGGACTTACAGCGAATTGTAAAGTAGAAACTATCAAAAAACCACGATATCGTTACAGTTATAATCATCCAACCGATGGAGAAGTTAACGTGTACTATAAAAATGAAGTTATGGATCATACAGAAAAGATTCAGTTATTTTATGTATTTAATAATCAATTGAGCTTTGATGAAAGAAATGTTCAGTATTATTCTATGGAAAGTTTGGTCAAACAAATTATTTTAAATAATTTTCAAGTAGAATTTATTTATTCGGATTATGATGGAACATCTTTTACTAGTAACAGCAAACAATTTGTAATGTCTATAATTAAAGGTGGGGATTGATGTTGGAACGTGACACAGTAATATATAACAATATTTGGAAGGAAAATAATAAATATTCAGATGTTTCAGAAGAAGTTATGAGTTTAGCCAAAGATGGAAAAATGGCTTTAGACTTATGTGCTGGGGGTGGAAGACACTCAAAATATTTAGTAGAAAATGGATTTGAAGTATTTGCAGTAGATAGGAATGCAATTGCAATACAGGAGCTAAAAAAATATGGGGAAAATAATCCATTGCTTAAAGTGATAAATTCAGATGCAGTAGAGTATCTAAAAAAAGATAATCATCTTTATGATTTAATTATTGTATTTGATTGTGTACATCATTTTTGTTTGACAAAAAAAGATTTAAAAAAAACTGTGGACTCTCTTTATGAAAAAATGAATCCAGGGGCAAAAATACTTATTACGTTTCTTTCAGATATTTCATATCCAGGCGGAAATGGAAATGTTCGACGTTTGTTCCTCAACGAAGAATCGGCAAATAAACTACTGGATTCTTGTTTTTCTTCTCGATTTATGCAAATAACTCATAAAAGGGAACAGGTTCATTTTAGTGAAGCAGAAAATTTAATAGATGGAAAATTGATAAAAGGAGATTATAGAGCCAATAGATTAATTAGAGTATACAAAAAAGTCAGTTTGGAGGATGAAAGTAGTGTTAAGCCATTGGCCTGATATAAACGAAAATGATATTTCTGCTGTTACTAATCAACTTTTATCAGGTGAATTGTCAAGTGCTGGAAAAATTGAAGTTGTAAATTCTCTTGAAGATAAGTTTAAATGTTTAACAGGTTGTAAGTATTCTATCGCTATGAGTTCAGGTACGGTAGCACTGTATTCAGCACTTTTTGCATTAGGTATTTCTCCTAAAGATGAAGTTATTGTTCCAGTATATACGTACCACGCAGTTGCAGCACCATTAATAGCTATGAATGTAACTCCTATATTTGTTGATATAGATGAAGTATTTGGTCATATTAATAGTGAAAAAATTGAACAGAGTATTACCAATAGAACAAAGGCAATTATAGTAGTGCATAGTTACGGATATCCTATAAATATGGAGCCAATTTTAAATATTGCTAAGAAACATTGTTTTAGAGTTATAGAAGATTGTTCCCATGCCCATGGATCTGAATTTAAGGGGAAATCAGTTGGAGGAATTGGAGATGTTGGATTTTTTAGTTTACAAGCTTCCAAATTAGTTCCAGCAGGTGAAGGAGGTATACTTGTGACCGATAGTCAAGAAATTTATGAAAAAGCGCTTTTATTGGGACATCACTTTGCAAGAACATCGCTTGATATTAAAAGTCAACATTTAAGAAAATTCATACAAACGGGTTTAGGACTTAAATTTAGAATTAATCCATTAGGAGCTGCGTTAGCAAATAGTCAATTTGAAAGACTGCCAGAATTTATTCAAGAGAAACAAGAAATGTATCGTTATATTTCTGATCGGTTGTCGACATTACCTGAAATAGAACCAATTTTTCCGGAGGATTATATGACTATTTCGACGTTTTATAGTTACAGATTTAAGTATAAGTCTTGGAAAGATAAAAAGTTCGATCAATTTTTAATGGAATTAAAAAAGAAAAATATTTGTATATCTAAACCGAGTGGAATGCTATTAAATAAGGAAAATATATTTAATGAAGAAGGATTTGATTTTGGTTTGATTCACAAAAATTGTCAAGATTCAGCGAATCGAAACGTTCAGTTTGATGGAGCAAATAATTATGTAAATTCAATTTTTCGTATACCATCTTTTTATTCAAGTAAAGCTAACCTCGATGAATTTTTAGATCAAATTTGTTCTATATATTATCAAGTACATCAATAAAAATATAAACAAAGTGGAGGATATAAATGATTAACTATTATACGTTGTCAAGTAATGAAAGATATTTTGAATCAGTTGAGAGAAAAGGAATTGGACATCCAGACACTATTTGCGATGCGCTTGCAGAAAAAATGTCACAATTGTATTCGAAATATTGTTATGACCAGTTTGACAAATTATGTCATCATTGGTTTGATAAAGTTTTGCTGATTGGAGGTGAGTCAAACTTTTCTTTTGGAAAAGGTGAAATCACGAAACCTTATGAAGTTCATTTGATGGGGAAATGTGTCATGAAAATAAATAAGCATGAAATTCCTTTAAAAGCAATATTTCAAGAGGCATGTAAAGAGGTATTCGAATCAAGTTTAACAGATTTTGATGTTAGTAAATACTTAGAATTATATATTCATGTTACAGACTATCAAGGACCGGAAAATCATTATAATAGATATAGACCAAAAGAAATTGATGATTTAGTTGATTTGAGTATGGATTTAAGTTTGCAAATTTCTAATGATTGTAATATATGTGTGGGGTATTATCCCTTAAGTGTTTGTGAAGAAGCAGTCTACAAAGTAGAACAATATTTAAATAATCCTGTCTATAAAATTAAACACCCAGAAGTGGGGTGTGATATTAAAGTGTTTGGTCGACGTACAAATAAAGAAATTGATCTTTTAGTTCGTTTACCTTTTGTATCAAAATACACACCAAGTAAATCGTTTTATGACTTACGATTGAACAAAATAAAAGATGAATTAATTACTTTAGTTAGTAAAATAAATCAAGAATATCAATTTAAGTTAAGAATTAACGAAGGAGACAGCCCAGAACAGGCTTATTTAACAGTTACTGGAACAGTTGCAGATACTGGTGATGTTGGTTGTGTTGGGAGAGGGAACAGGATTAATGGATTAATTACTCCTGGAAAGCCACAAAGTATAGAAGCGCCCTCAGGTAAAAATCCAATTGATCACACAGGTAAACTTTATAGTATTTTAGCCAGTGATATCGCAAAGAAAATTTATTCAATTACAGGTATGTATAACGAAGTTTACTTAAATTCAATGAAACATAAAAAACTGAATGATCCTGATGCGGTAATTGTGCTTACTGAAAAAGAGCTAACTTCTAAAAATAAATTATTGATTGAAAAATATATTCAAGGCTGTTTAGATGATTTTACCGAATTAACTAAAAATATTATTTTTCAAAATAAAAATCTTTGGTAGAAAGGATACTGACATCCAATGGATTTTAAAATTAGAAGGAAGATACAACAAGTTTTGGAAAAGGGGGCCAAAGGAGAGGATTATGACGACATTAAAACTATTAATGAATATAATTCGAATGAGGATAAAATGTTAAATCAGTTTATTGTGGTGTTGAAACCAGAAATAACAGCGATAAATAAAGACAGCGAAGTTCAAGAAATATTGGATGATATCTCTTCAGTTTTTGATACTTATTCTGTAAAGATTGGTGGAATTAAAATTCTATCAGCAGAATATCTGAAGAAGAATAAAGTATTAGAAAAAATGTATGTATCTCTTTATTCAATTTCATTAACAGGATTTGATGCGTGTTCTCTAGAAGTTAAAAAAAAGCTAAGATGTATAGTTGATTCTGAAAATATTCCACTTAAGAATATTTTAGGTTCCTACCAATTTTTGGATAAATTCACTCAATTTACACCACTATCTCTTGAGACTATGTCTAGAAATGTCATGACAGAAAAGCTAGGAAATGGATGCTATTACATTAATATCAGTGTAAATGGTGAGAACTTTATTGTTATGAATCCGTTTCATCCACATCAAAGAGAATGGTTTCATTCTGTAAAATCAAGTATTGTTATTTTTGAATGTACAAGTAACACTGATTTCAGAAAAATTAGAGAAGGATGTATTGGTAGTTTAGATCCAAGTAATTCAAAAGAAGGATCACTTAAAAAAATACTAAATGATAAGAATTATGGAGTTGGGAATATAAATGTAGCTTATAATGGATACCACGTATCTCCTGGACCAATTGAAGCCCTAAGAAATATCCTGTATTTTTTTCTAGATAATGATTTTACAAAATTGAATCAAACATCACTTGGAAAAACACTATTAAATTTAGGGGTAAAAACTGAGCAGATAGTCAATATTATCAATAATTCTAAAAAAATAGGCAACAAACAACTAAATCAATCAATTTTTGATAGTACTGAGTTTATGAACAATTCGGAAGTAATCACGTATATTAAAGAACTATTAATTGACTTGGAAGGAAGAGAATAAATGGGGAAAATTAGAACGGCAATTGTAGGAGTGGGAAATTGTGCTAGTAATCTTGTTCAAGGAATTGAATTTTATACTAGAAATAGAGAAAACTCTGTTGGTCTGATGAATAGAAAAATGGGGAAATACGACATTAGTGATATAGAAATTGTTGCTGCTTTTGATATTGCAACTGGAAAAGTTGGAGAGGACTTGCATACTTCAATTTATGCTAAGCCTAATTGTACAAAAAAAATTGTTGATCTACATTCAAGTGGAGTTATAGTGGAAAAAGGTTTTGTTTTAGATGGATGGGGAAGTCATTTTAAAGATCATATAGAAATATCTACAAAACAAGAATGTGATGTTAGAAAAGTTTTGATTGATAAAAAAGTAGATATTATAGTAATAATGTTGCCTACAGGTTCTAAACAAGCGTGTTACAGATATGCTCGAATTGCGTTGGAATTAGGAATAGGAGTAGTAAACGGTATTCCTTCACTTATTAGTCATGACTCAAAAATTGTTGATTTAGCATTAAAAAACAATACAGTAATAATAGGAGATGATTTTAAAAGTCAGATTGGAGGAACTATTCTTCATAATACACTACTTCGCTTATTAACTGAGCGAGGTGTTGAAATTTCAAATACTTATCAAATTAACTACGCTGGAAATATGGATTTTTTGAATTTACAGACTAGTCGAGGCGTTGGAAAGCATGAGTCTAAAAAAAGAGGGACTATTGCTGGGTGTGGAGATTTGGATGTTTCAATTAATGTTAGCTATATAGAAAATCAAGATGATGTCAAGACGTGTAGAGTTTGGATTGAAGGCGAGAACTTTGGAAAGTGTCCTGTAACTTTAGAATGTAAACTAACAGTTGTTGATTCGGCAAATTCTTCAGGGGTAATTGTTGATGCTATTCGCTGTGCTTTTATTGCAAAAAATAAAAATATTTTTGGATATTTAGAGGGACCAAGTGCTTACTATATGAAATCACCTAATATACAGATGAATAACGGGGATGCTTTACAAAAAATTGAAGAAATTATCGACAAATAAATTTAATATTTTATAGATTCAAAATTGTTCTAAAAGATAAAAAATTCATAAATTTTTAGAGATTTAAAAATATGTAATATATGTGAGAGGATAAAAATGTATGATTTTAAAATAGATTCACATGTGCATACAATTAATAGTATCCATGCTTATAGTACAATTTCTGAATGTATTGCTGAAGCTAGAGATAAAAAACTAGAAGGTATAGTTATATCTGATCATTTTGGCCCTTTCTTTTTAAATGGTTCCATTTTTCAATCTTTCGCAGGTATAGCTAATATAGCTAGGTTACCTTCAGAAATAAATGGAATAACTGTTATTGGTGGTGTAGAAATTGATATTGTAAACCCACAGGGAGATTTAGCTTTTTTTGATAGTTATTTTTCTTTTGATCAAGAGACTTCAATTGGAGAAAAACTATGCAAAAAAAGTCAAGTAGTAATTGCTAGCTATCATGATTTTTATCAAAAGTTGTCAGTTGAAGAGAATACAAAGATGCTTTTAAAGGTTATTGATAATCCTTATGTTCATATACTAGGACACATAGATAGGATAGAAGGCGACATAGATTTTGAATTATTACTTCCCAAAGTAAAAGAAAAGAACAAGATTGTGGAGATAAATTGTAGTACATTTTATCAGAACGGTGATATAGATAGTTTAAAAATATTAGTGGAAGCATGCTTGAAACATGAGGTCAGTATATCTATTGGTAGTGATGCTCATGTAGCTTATGAGATAGGACAATTTAATGAACTAGTTTCTTTTCTTAAAGAAATAGATTTTCCAGAAGATAAAATCATTTCAACCAACTTAAAAAAATTTAGAAAAGCAATTAATAAAGTGAAATAAAAATTGAAAGATGAAAGTTATTTTTTTGAAACTAGTTGATTGAAATAATTATAAAGGTTATTATTGGAATATATCAATTAACTGGAGGTGTATTGTGAAATCTTTTGGACAGAGAAATTATGAGTTAACATATAGTTGTCGTACAGGCTCCTACGGAATTATTACAAATCAAAGTGGAGATTATTTGGTTGTTCAATCTTCAGACGGTAATCTATTTTTAGTTGGAGGTAAAATAGAAGAAGGAGAAGACCCAATTACAGCTTTAGAAAGAGAAGCAATCGAAGAAACCGGTTTTGTTTTACAGGTAAACGAGTTTATTGGTAAAGCAGAAAAACATTGGGTTTCTCCTCAATATTCTGATTTGTCTCAACATAATATTGGATATTTCTATACATGCTCTTTAGGTGAAAAAATCACTGATCCTATAGAAGATGAGCCAATGATTTGGGTCTCTTTGGAACAATTAGAGAAAAATTTATTCCACGAGCATCATCTATATATGATTAGAAGTATAGTTCATTAATAAAAAATAAGAGTGCAAGATTATCAACATGTTCGAAGTAGTAAATGAATGAAGAAAGGCTCTTTGTCAACTAATGTTGGTGAAGAAATGGGCTGTGAGATCAGTCCTAAAAAAACACTTGTGAAATGACCAAAAAAGGTTCGTTTCACGGGTGCTTTTTGGTAATAATAAAAGAGTACAGATAACCTCCATACTCTCCTTATTCTAATCTCCAAAGGGACTAAAAAATTATGCCATGAATCAACTGGCATTGGCTGTCGCAACTTCGTATGTTTTATCAAAAAATAATATTGCCTGATTTATCAAATAGTTTGATGAACTCCTTCAAAGTTCTGAGGCCTATCTTTTGAATTAACCATGATAATATGATTTAGTTACGATATTGAAATTAATTTTACTTGCTTATACTTTATTAGTCGAAAAGATGGAATAGTTAGCTGAAGAGAGCCCTCTAGCTAGTTGGTTGATATAGAAATATAGAACCATCACTTGTTTTGAGTGTCTACTGATCTTAGATTCATCAATATAGAGCTTACGAAAATATCAACTGATTGTTGATGATATTTTTTGATAGGACGAAAATACTGGCAGTCGAAAATAAATATAGTTTTGATTGAAAAAAGTACGATGAAATTTGCTTGGATGAGCTGAGAAAACATTCTCAAACTTATATAGGAACTTACGGAAGCGTATAAGAATAAGCAAATTTCTGATGGCTCAACATTGACAGTAGAAGAGATAGACGAAATGATTCCTCAAATGGAGTTACGCTTTAAGGAACTGGATAAAGAAGTGAAGGCGAACAAAAAGGTACTCAACAAATCCAGCTAAGAAAGCCCAACGAACATTGCAGTTTGGCTGAACGGCGTGAGAAAAATACGGGACCATCAAACAAGACTAAACATTTTAGATACGAGAAACATCTGCTCATTGAAAAATATTGATGAAACAAAGAAAAAGCATAGGGATTTGTGGTTATTTAGGAGGTTCTTTTGCTGTATCAAGTGATTCATTAGCAAAAAAATTCGTGATGGAGTATCCTATTTAGAGTTGTTAACAAACTTGAAGATAATTTTAAAATTGATTTGATTAATCAAAGTAACAATATCATTTACACACAATATTGTGTTACGTTACTCTTTACAAAAAGAGGTTAAAATTCTGGAGGATATAGCATCTAAAATTAAAGATCCAAAACTTTCTGGTAAGATAGATTTATATACAGAACTACCAGCTTGCCAAAGCTGTACAAATGTTATATTAGAGTTTAGAAAAAAATTTCCAAATATAGAACTTAATATATTTACGAAGTAGGTGGAAAAAATGAGTGAAATTAGTTATTTAGAAGCAAAAGAATTAACTTTAGAAGACTATGAAGATTTTATTGAAGATGAAGGGTTTAGCCCCAATCAAGCAGTAGCCGCAACTTTTGAAGATTCTGTATTAATGATGAAAAAAAGTCATAAAGTTTATGTATCAGTTATGGTAAATCTCTCGATTTTGAGTTTAAAACAAAATTTTTTACCAGATTATCTATTAGAGAAGCAAGAAAGTTTAAAAATGGTTAATGGTTTAAATGAAGAAGAACAGTCTGTTTATGATTCAGATATAAGTAGCTTGAATCAGTTGTTAAGCAATCAAAAATTTGAGATAGATAAAGATGAAGAATACAAGCTAAGAGTTAACATGTTATTAGAGTAGTACTGATTATAGAATAATAAAAAGGTGCATTATTCTATAATGGTAATCGGATAGTAAAAAATTCGATTAGTAAGCTAAACTTACTATTTAAGTTGCCAATGAGGCTAGTATAGTCTGAGGTAAGTCATGTTTTAATTGCATAAAAAATAGGGAACAATTATTTCATCCATTAGATATTTTATTGGGAGCTCTAACTTTAATCCGGGTACCCAGTATGTTCCTAATCAAAATAACAATGGTATAAATCCCAATAATTCTCCATATGATAACTGGAGGAATAAATGATGAAAGACTTTTCTAATTTAATAGATAAAATATCTTTTTCCAATGCATTGACAAAAAATACACTTCATAAAGTATATGAAACTATAAATGATCCTCAAAAAGAGCTATTATCTAAAACATTAAAAGTTTATTTACTTGCAGCTATTTCCTGGAGTATAAGTCTATTTTCAAGTATAAACTGGTTTGTATTTCCTATTATATCTTCATTAATTGTAATATACATTTTACTGTTTTATTTTAAAAGTCCTAATTTTTTTAAAAGTGCGGCTTATAATAGTGTGACATACTTATTTACCCAAAATGCACTCATTTTTTATGTAAGTTCTTTAGAGATTTCGAATAGTGTTCTATTGAACAGAGCCATATCTATGATTTACATTATAGTAGGTTATTCCTTATCTCTTTATATTGTAAAAATAAAATTGATTGAAAATATTCAAGAGATATACCTATCTGAAAATAAACAGATGGTTAAAAAAAGTATTATAAAAATTGTGAAGATATTTTCATCAGTACTAGTTATTTTTATAGCTATACTAATTGCAGCTATGCAATTTTATAGATTTAATAAATGGTGGTTGCACGATAACAATTATAATTTTCTTTCTGGTCTAAATGGGTCTGTTGTAGGAAATATTTTGTCTGTAGTTTCTGTGTTTATAGGTATATCCGTATTATGTTTAATTACATTACTTCCGACGCTTCTTTTAAATTCGAAGATTGTCGTAGACGGTTTTATATTGAAAAAATATTCTGAAGAGTTCAGAAAAGAATACGAATTTACAAAAAAAGAATGGTATAGTGATTAATACTGTTAAATGGAGTATGTATCTGTATTCAACTCAAAAATAATTATATATTATATCTATATAGATCAATCATCTTAATTGGTGGTTGGTCTATTTTTGTATTTCCAGGAGGGAATAAAATGTTTGATAACAAAGAGAAATATTATGTTACGAACTGATAGTAAGAGCCAAACCTTATGAGGTAAGACCATAAGATTATTTTTATACATAACTATACTTAATATTGTAAAAAAATATGTAGAAACTAAAAATTAGAGTATTTAAGAGAGTATATGGAAGAATTTCGATAGCATTTTGATGGAAATTTGAACGGTGGCTACTACTATTCATCGTTATAATTACATTATTCAATTAATTGATAAATGGCCATTTTAAGAATAATTAATTGATAGTAACAAAGGATGGGAGAGGATAAATATGGCAGCAGAAGGAACAGTTCTAATTTCAGGAAGTCAGTGGTTACAAGGTAAGGGGGTTGCGGTGTATTCAAATGGTGGAAATTTTAATACACGTTACCAGTGTGTTGAACTTCCTCAAGCAAGATTATACCCTACAATGGGATGGCCGCAAGTATATGCAGCAGGGAATGGCGGTGCACAATATATTCCAGAAGGATCACCCGGTTTAACAAGATATAACCCAGGTTCTAAATATATTCCAGTACCTGGAGATTTGGTTATTGAATATGGAAATAGCTGGAATGCATATGGTCATGTATCTGTTGTAGATTATACAGATACAGCAAAAGGCGTTATTTATGCAGTGGAACAAAATGCTTCAGCAAATGGTAGGGTCACATATGCATATAACGGAAGCAATTATACAGGACTTTCGGCAACACGATCAGTGAAATGTATTCTCCATGCACCAGGAAATAGTTTTAAAAATCCATCTGTTAAGCCTCCACAAGGCGACTATATAGCATATGGAAAATACGTGACAATCACTAAAAAAGGCTACAGCTTATGGAGTAGTTTTAACTGGGTGAAAAAAGATACGACGGATAATCTGTTCAACGAAACCTATTTAGCGAAAGGATATTACAGTCATTCAAATGGATCTCGATACTATTCGTTATACGATGAAGCGAATGTCTGGAAAGGATATTTGAATGCGGAAGCTGTAGTAGTAGCTAAGGAACTTATCTTTGATGAAGTACAAGAATACAAAATGTTGCACAAAGATCAAACATTTAGCATTGACACATTGCCATGGGGAACCAAGGGATATAAAAAATTAGCTAACTCAAAAGATTATATGGGAAAAGTGGTTCGCTTGACCCAAAAAGCAGGAGCGTACTACTATTCACCAGACTTAAAGGGATGGATTGATTACAAGGCACTGGATACAGTGGAAAAAATCAATCAGGCGCTAACAATCAAAAATGGCGGCTATCAAATTAACCCAGTTCCATGGTATCAAGGGGTTGCTTCGTTAGGAAACACGAAAGATCACATTGGAAAAAAAGTAAGCGCAACAGGGAAAAAAGGTGGCTACTATTATATTCCAAGTCTAGGTTGGATTGATCATCGTGCGTTCTAAAAAATATTACTAAAATTAAAATTTAATCGATAAAGAAATGAGGAAGAATAAATGGCAAATCAAAGAGTAACAGTAGAAATTCAAGAATACAAAATGTTGCATAAGGATCAAAAATATACAATTGATACCCTTCCTTGGGGAATGAGTGGTTATGTAAAAGTAACTAATTCTAAAGATTATATGGGAAAAGTAGTTTTACTGACCAGAAAAGCAGGAGCATACTACTATTCACCAGACTTAAAGGGATGGATTGATTACAAGGCACTGGATACAGTGGAAAAAATCAATCAGGCGCTAACAATCAAAAATGGCGGCTATCAAATTAACCCGGTTCCATGGTATCAAGGGGTTGCTTCGTTAGGAAACACGAAAGATCACATTGGGAAAAAAGTAAGCGCAACAGGGAAAAAAGGTGGCTACTATTATATTCCAAGTCTAGGTTGGATTGATCATCGCGCATTTTAAAAGAATTTACAACTAGAGTAAAGTTTTCAGAACAGACGAATGAAAAGAAAAGGGGGAAGAAAATGGCGAATGAGAATATGAAAATTTCACAAGAAGGAAGAAATTTAATCAAAAAATGGGAAGGATTACGATTAATTGCTTATCAAGACTCTGTAGGTGTCTGGACAATCGGTTATGGGCATACAAAAGGTGTCTATGCAGGAATGACTATTACTGAAGCACAAGCCAATGCGTTTTTAGATGAAGATATAAAAACACATGCAATTGGTATTTTCCAATATACTACGGTTCAGCTTAATCAAAATCAATTCGATGCATTAGTTAGTTTTCACTTTAATTTAGGTCCATACATTCTTGCAGGGTCACAATTACTTATATATATAAATAGTAAAAACTGGACAAGCGCTGCAAATGAAATGAAAAGATATATATATGCAGGTGGGCAAATTTTACAAGGACTGGTTAATCGCAGAAATGATGAAGCAACATTGTTTTTAAAGCCTTTCGGTCCTGCTCAAGGGTCATATATATCTTATGGAAAATACGTGACAATCACTAAAAAAGGTTACAGTTTGTGGAGTAGTTTTAACTGGGTGAAAAAAGATACAACGGATAATCTGTTCAACGAAACCTATTTAGCGAAAGGATATTACAGTCATTCAAATGGATCGCGATACTATTCGTTATATGATGAAGCGAATGTCTGGAAAGGATATTTGAATGCGGAAGCTGTAGTAGTAGCTAAGGAACTTATCTTTGATGAAGTACAAGAATACAAAATGTTGCACAAAGATCAAACATTTAGCATTGACACATTGCCGTGGGAAACCAAGGGCTATAAAAAATTAGCTAACTCAAAAGATTATATGGGGAAAGTTGTTCGCTTGACCCAAAAAGCAGGAGCATACTACTATTCACCAGACTTAAAGGGCTGGATTGATTACAAGGCACTGGATACAGTGGAAAAAATTAATCAGGCGCTAACAATCAAAAATGGCGGCTATCAAATTAACCCAGTACCATGGTATCAAGGGGTTGCTTCGTTAGGAAATACGAAAGATCACATTGGAAAAAAAGTAAGCGCAACAGGGAAAAAAGGTGGCTACTATTATATTCCAAGTCTAGGCTGGATTGATCATCGTGCGTTTTAAATTTCAAGAATTTACACGGCCATGCTTAATTACTCATTAATCTAAAAAGTATAGTTTTAAAATTAGAAAAAGAGTTCTGAATCTGATCCTATTAGATTCGGGACTCTTGTATTTGTAATTTTTAAAGACAGATTAGCCCCTTGTTCTGTGGCATCAAAAGTACTCTATAATTATCGTTATAGAGGTTAGGATGTATTTAGGAATTAATTAGTAAGAAAAGAGGTAATGTAAAAAAATTGTTATTTTTAATAGTTTGAATGGTCGGCGCTCAGAATAGAATTTGGGAAGTGATGGGAGATGTGGGGTTCTAGGAATATCATTTACTTAGGATATACGGAATTGTATCAACTGAAGCGTGAAGCATTCTATTTAAACAATATATATACGTCAAACGTATTGGAATTCCAATTTAAAAGTTTACATTAAATTGCATAACAAAAAATTAGGCTGTTACTTTCCGCGTAATTTCCGGAAAAACAGCCTAATAAAAGTCTTTTTATTCAGTAGTTATTTTTGTAGGATAGTGCCAAATATCTTCTTTAAGATTTTGTATTACTTATCTTTTAGCATCAACTGCTATTTGAATTCTGGTTAGCTGATCATCATAATTACTTGAGAAGTAGAACGAATAGTCCTTGCTGACACCCGCTTCATAAATTAAAGCACCAATTGTTTCCACTTCTCTTGCATTTGTATTACCATACTTTTCTTTTATGGTATTGATCAGAATAGAATTAGTCCGATCAGTTATTTTTATTCCACCAGGAAGTGTAATTCCTCTACCTAGTTTAGAAGCTTCAGATGTGTGAATATACAATTCAGTAATATCACAATCCTTTAATTTCTGATCTTTTTCAGAAAAGTTTTTTACTCGAACCGACACTTCGGCGTCACCTTTAACCATATAGAAGGTACTTTCGTAAGCTCCTGCTTTAATGGTATCAGTTGTTTTAGCCCTATTACTCTCTTTGGCGGACCAGCCAAACGTTTCAAATTCTTTATACTTTAGAGGGAGTTCAACCACATCTCCATCTAGTTCTATTTGGAAAGAGTCCCAGCTGTCACTTAATGAGCCAAAGTCAGGTTTTTTAGTTGCGATATCGTCGGAATCTTCTTCGTCATCTGTTGTTTCCTCAGTATCAGAATCCATTTTTTTCGCATCTTCTAAATCTTCTTCACTTGTTTTATAGTTATCTTTTGCATACTGGAGCACAAAATCTATAAAATCACCTTGTGATAAACCTAATTTTTTTAGAGCATTTGTGTATGCATCAAGGATATCTTCTTCATCAGCGGAATGTTTTCCTTCAAAGTAGACCATCTCACTGTCAATATCTTTATCTTTCTCATTATATCGGATGCTTGCTATACTGCTGGGAATTAAATTATCCCCCTTTTTTTCTAACTTGACATAGGATTCAAACGTAATTCCTGTATCTGGATTGTCTAGAACAAGGGAATAAATCATATTGCTAAAGGACGGATAACTTCTATCTGAAAACAGATATCCTTTGCCCTTAAATTTTTTAACCGTATGATTATCCTTGTTTTTTGCTCCCTCTTTATTTCCGTTGTTTGTACCACATGCCATAATAGTTAGTGATACCAGTACCAATAGACCAACCAAAGCCCTTTTTTTAAAATCTTTCATAACATTCTCCTTTTTGTGTTTTAAATAATGTTGTTTTTGGAAATAACATTACTCATCCATAAAGAATAACATAATTTAAAAGACGGTTCAATTAACATTAGGATATATAAATTTAACGAACGAACCATGATAGAGTGATGTTTTTAAGCAAGAAATAGGAATATATAGCGAACATCCATGGATTAGTATTTAGTAATTCTAAAAAAATTTTATGATAATTCTGTAGGTTTTGTAGATCTATAATGCTCTTTGCTTGCTGAGTGCTGGAGCAGTTAATTGGTTCGGTAGTAGATTGTGTTGTATCCGACAATGGAATTTTGAATGGTGTGCCTTCACTGAATTATAGACCATCGGGTAAAGAAACTATCACTACCATCAAGCGGTCACGATCAAAGCTGTCTGATGAAATAGAAAAGTTTCCATATTCATCTGCAAAAGTATTAGTCTATCTGAAATATTTACCACTAGCTAAACCAACCTTGTAAAAATTGATTTTATGATTCTGTATTGAATGGTGGTGTATTATTTTGACCATAGTAAGAACAAGTAATTAAATAGGTAATTTTGTTCATCAAAGTCAGCAAATATCATAGTTACATGCCCCCTTACTATACCAGCAATAAAATCTTTACCAGTTTCAAAGTAATGCATTGTAATATTTTTGTAATCAAGTTGTAATATTAGGTTGTTTATGATAATATAATTAATGTAAATGTAATCAAAAAAACATGAGAATTTTGGGAGGTAAATGTAGTGAAAAAGAAAATGGTAACTATGGGTGTTGTGTCTGGATTATTAGGTGTCGTGTTGTTGACAAATTCTGCGGGTGCAACTGTTTCTGCAACTGAATGGAAAGCTAATTCTCCAGAAAGTATTCAAATTTCTAATAATCAGAAGGAATATACTATGAAGCAAGGAGATACGCTTTGGGCTATTGGTCAAAAAATAAATGTTAAGCATGTCAAACTAGCAGAAATCAATGGTATAGATCTAAGTAAAGGAGATCAATATGCACTTCCTGTTGGTAGAGTTCTTTCTTTTGGGGAAAATACAATCACTGTAAAAAATAAAGATGGATCAATTTATTCTCAGTCTAAAATCGAAGATACGGATAAAATCGATCCAGAAAAAGGTATTGGGGAAGGAACTACTCAAGAAAATTATCCATATGCGGTAGCTAGAGATGGATTAAGCTATCCTGCAACTTTTAAATTTCAAGGAATGAATGTCCCAGATTCGGTTACTTTAGATTTTTCTCAAGGAGATTCTGGAAAAGTAATTTTTGATAGTAATTTAGTAAAACAAGAATATAATGCGACTTTTAATACGATAGCAACAAAAGAGATTAGAGTTTCAAATATAGATGGTACACCAGAAAATAGACTTAGAACAGTTAAGGTGAATACAGAAATTACGATGGAACCATCAAATAATTATGATCGCCTACTTGTAACTGATAGTAGTAACAAACTCTATCTTTTTGTTAATAAGGACGGTGGTATTTCTTTAGCAACTCCGAATTATGCTGGAAATTATGCTGAAGGGGAAGCTGATGTTATGATAGAAGTACGATTAACAAACTCAGAAGGCACTCAAAATTCGGTAAATAATATTTTTGAGGGATATTCGGATGAACAAATTGAGTATGCTCGTGTAACTGAAGAACTTTTAAAATATTATGGTATCACTGGTCAACCAATTGAGATTTCTGCTAAAAAAAATGAGATTGGGCATCAAGTATTGCCATTTAATGGATCACAGATTTTAGAGGAAAGTAGTGTAACTCTAGGTTTTAGCATGGATGGAACAATGGCTTCGACAGTTTATGCGACTTATATCTCTAATCACGATGGTTCAATTCGTTTCTATCAAAATCCAAATCATTACCAAGATTCTCGTTATGTTACGGATCCTGATTGGGTGAGAGTAGAATCAGAGAAACTGGTAAATAGTACTCAAACAATTGGGATTTCTACTGAATATGATCAGCAAGCTGCTGAAATCATTTCATTGATAGAATTCCGTTAAGATTATTTTGTTATAATTATTCATGAGCTAAATTAAATAAATGTCAGAATGAATTGATTTTTCGTTCTGACATTTTTGTTGTTTTTAAACCAATCAAACAACTCAAAAATTATACAGACTAAAGATGGTTTGTTCAATTTAAGCAGATAAAGTATAATTAAGACACGAAGAGGAGGGGCAAGATGGAAAACAATCGATCAAAAGAAAAGGCTGCTCTGTATGCAGGTGTATATAATAAAATTTTAAAAATGATACAAGAGGGAATGTATCCCGAAGGCAGCAAACTCTTAACAGAGCCTACATTAGCTAAAGAGTTAAATGTTAGTAGATCGACTCTTCGTCAGTCATTGGCTTTACTTCAAGAGGATGGAATAATAGAAGCACGCAGAGGTGTAGGTAACTTTGTCAGAAAAACAATTGATATAAATGCTACAGGGCTAGAAAAGATGGATAATCCTGTCAAAAAATCTTGTACCGAAGAAATTTCAACTGTTCAAATAAACATTGTGCCTGGGATATCTACTCAGTACACAGAAAAAATATTTAATCGGAAAATGTCCGTTGTGTTAGCAGTACATCGCTATTATAAAAATAAAAATAAAACGCATGCGTATTGTTTTTCTCATATAGCAACAGATTATAACTATTTAAATCAAGTAGATTTAAATAACGAAGACGCTGTCTTGAAGTTTTTAGAAGAAGAAATCTATGAGCATGCTCATTCAAAAAAATGTGAAATAAAAACGGTACAATTAACAGATAATCTAAAGGATAAAAACATTGACGCAGAACATGATTTATTTCAGTTAGTCAAAGAAAGTATTGTTGATATGAGTGGAAATGTGGTTGCTATCAATAAATTTTATATACCTATCGAAAAAGCTTTGTTAAAGGTTTTTGCTTCCAATTAATAGGTGAGCGTTAGTCAAGTAAAAGTAAAATCAGTAAAAAAGATCCAATCATTGTACCCAATGGTTGGATCTTTTTGTATTTAAATTATTGACAAACAACAGTTGTCTGTTGTATTATTTTTGTGTAATATAGACATCAAAGAGTACAACTTGGATTATTTATAGAACGGGAGGAATGTATATAAAAATAGTAGTAAAAAAAGAAAGGGGTTACTAAAATGGAAAAGAATGTCAAAAAAGTGATGCCAATGATTATGTTTGTTTTTATTTTGGCAGGAACCTTGCAAGAGGCGATTAATATTTGTGCACCAGTTATTGCGAAGGATTTAGCTATTCCATCATCGAGTGTTAGTATGATCTCTGCGGTTGCGATGTTAACTATGGGCGTTAGTTATATTGTATATACCTCGTTATCGGATTTTGTTTCTATAAAAAAATTACTGATTATTGGGATTACGATTTCTACAATTGGATCGATAGGCGGACTATTATTTAGCCATTCGTTCATATTACTAATTATTTTTAGAGCAATTCAAATGGCTGGTGGTACAAGTGCTTCTGCCTTACTGATTTTAACTGCCACTAGATATCTAAGTGAAGAAACGAGAATTAAATACTATGGCTACAACACAGCCTGTTTCTCTGGTGGGCAGATGTTAGGGATTTTATTAGGTGGATTATTTGCGACATACGTAGGCTGGAAATTTTTGTTTGCGGTTCCAATTTTTTCGCTGTTAGCCATTCCACTTATATTGAAATATCTCCCAGATGATTCCAAAGATGGAACAAAGAAAATAGATTTTTTCGGTATCACATTAATGTCAGCGCTATCACTATTTATTTCACTTTATTTTAATATGTTAAAACCAAGTCTATTGCTTATTAGTATAGCCATAGCGATTTCGTTTTTGGTGTACATTAGTAAGTATAAACATGCATTTATCACAATTGATTTTTTCAAAAATTGGAAATACATGCTGGTTATTTTAGTTGTTTTATTGACTTATCTGCCACAAGGTTCATATTCATTTTTATTTTCTTTCATGGCGGCGAATGTTTATCACATACCTTTAAGTAAAATATCAATGTTATTATTACCTAGCTATTTGGTTAGTATGATCATTGGTATCATGGGTGGAAGAATCACTAAAAAAATGGGTGTGACTCGAACATTACTAATGGGTATGGGAAGTATGGCTTTAGGTGTGCTGATAGGAAGTATCTTTTTGGAAAAAAGTATCAGTGTTTTATTCTTAATGTCATGCTTATTTAATGGCGGCTTTGCTATTTTATACACACCAATTATGATTCTGGTTATTAATTCACTACCTGAAAATATGCGAGGAACAGGTTTGGGCTTCTTTAATCTTTGTATAAAAATTGCCTCGTCAACAGGGTTAGTTATTACAGGGAAATTGATAACGAATAATAGTTTGCAGCATACACAAATGCTAAAGCATATTTCAGAATCAAGTCTTGTTTATAGTAATATCCTGCTAATATTTTTTGCAGTAGTTATTGTAAGCCTTATCACAGCGAATGTTGTTAAACGTTTTTTACTTAAATAAAACCAATAAAAGAAGAAGGATGGGATAGAAAATGAAAAGAGCAGACGGAACACAATTTCATATTGGCGTAAAAGATGGAGAAATTGGAAAATATGTGATTCTTCCAGGGGATCCGAAAAGATGCGAAAAAATTGCATCTTACTTAGAAAAACCAGAAAAAATTGCCGATTTAAGAGAATATATGGTGTACACAGGCTACCTAAATGGAGTCAAAGTTAGTGTTGCTTCAACTGGAATTGGTGGACCGAGCGCTGCAATTGCCATGCAGGAATTAACAGATGCAGGTGCTGATACATTTATTCGTTTAGGAACATGTGGTGGGATGAACATCGATGTACAAGGTGGTGACTTGATTGTTGCGACTGGGGCTGTTCGAATGGAAGGAACAAGCAAAGAATATGCGCCAATTGAATTTCCAGCTGTTGCTAATCATGAAATCGTTAAGGTTTTAGAAGAAGCTGCTATTGAAAAAGGAGCCTCAGTACATGTAGGTGTCGTCCAATGTAAAGATTCATTTTACGGACAACATGAACCTGAAAATATGCCTGTTTCTTATGAATTAGAAGGCAAATGGAAAGCTTGGCTGGACTTAGGCTGTTTGGGTTCTGAAATGGAATCGGCTGCGTTATTTACCGTTGCAAATTATTTGAATGTTAGATGTGGAACAATCTTATTGGCAGTGGAAAATCAAGAAAGGGCTAAAGCCGGTCTGCCTAACATAGGTTTTTACGATACAACACTTGAAACAGAAGTTGTTATTCAAGCGGTGAAAAAACTAATTGAAAAAGATAATTAAAAGAAGGTGAACGTAAATGTATTAATGAATTCATCTAATTGCATTAGATTCTGTATGTAGAAGTCAAAATTCTGAAAAACTTAGATTTATTTTGGATCTTAGATCGTCTATTTAAACGGTTTGGCGGCCTCTTAAAAAGGAAGCTTTGAACTTAAATTCAATCATTATAGACATTGTAAGTGAAAATACTATCTTGTATAATTAAATCAATCATAAAAGTTACTTCTACTTTATAGTGGGAGTACTTTTTTTATCTTAAATTTTAAAGGAGGAAAAAAATGTTTTTGAATTTTATTGGGTTAACATTGTTTTTTAGTATAGGTATTCTAATAGCGAATGGTATTAGTCTAATTTCTACTAAAGGGAGACGTGTCAAAAGTACGATTGCGTTAATGATTATTGAATTATTTTTAATGGGCGGATTCTTATTTGTCGCATTACCTAGTAAGACTCTTTCAACCATTTTATGGATCAATCTAATTGGGGCTGTGGTTGCGAGTGGATTGTTGCTAGCAGGTCGCTCTATCAGCCAAGCTTCTGAGAAGGTCTTGAATGGGGGACGGAAAAAGGTTGGGACAGATACAACAAATGATTGGATTGGACGAGTACTAGGGTTAAGTATTGCTGCAATGGTTTTATTATTCATCGTTAGCTCTATAACGAAAGTAACAGCAATTGATGATGTTTACCAAACAATTCCGTTGAAGACAGAAGAAAAAGCAGAAGTTTTAACTTCTACCAAAGAAACACCTATTGCCATTGCACCGAAAACAGCAAAACGCAAGATGTTACAAAAGTTTTCTGTGATTCCAAATTCAAATATGTTCACATTAGATGGAATTACTGCTCAAGTCGTGAATGGTGAGTATGTATATGTTGCAACAGTCGAGTTTAATGGCTTCTTTAAATGGTCAAAATTAGGCGCTGTTCCAGGGTATTTTATTATCAGTGCAACAGATATTAATGCACAACCAAAATTTGTTGAAAAGCCGATTATTTATACACCGTCAGCTTATTTTGGCAAAGATGCTGCTCGTAAAATTTATGCGGCATATCCTAATTATGCAGCGACAGGAAAAATTAATTTAGAAATTGATGAAAAAGGCAATCCTTTCTATATTCAAACGCTTTACAAAGAGTATGGCGTTTCTGGACGTATGAATTACGATGAATTCAAGACAGCGGTTTTAAATGCGGCAACAGGTGAAGTGAAAGTCTATGACAGCAAAGAGGCACCAAGCTTTGTTGACGCACCGATTACTAGCTCTGCGGCGAACAGTATCAATGAATATTTTGGTCGTTATAGCCAAGGATGGTGGAATCAAACGATCTTTGGTGCGAAAAAAGATGTTAAGATCCCAACTGAAAATGGCATCTATGCATCTGGTCAAATCACGCCGATGATGAATAAAGAAGGCAGTCAATTATTGTATTTTACAGACTTTACAAGTGGCGATGAAGATCAAGACTCAGCGTTAGGGTATTCATTGATTGATGCAAGAACAGGCAAAGTGACTTATTACCGTGATACAAAAGTAGGGATTATGGATAGTGATGGAGCCATTTCAATTGCGGCAAAGATTTATCCAGAGAAAAAATGGAAAGCAAGTATGCCTGTTTTGTATAATATTGATGGTGTTCCAACTTGGATCGTTTCTTTGATGGACAGCAAAGGTATTTTCAAAAAATATGTATATGTCAATGCTGTAGATAATGATATTGTGGTAGATGCAGATGCTGCGCAAAATGCACTAGACGCTTACCGGATTGAACTAGCAACAAAAGGAAGCAATAATACCAGTACGGATGCTGCTGATTTACAGAAAGTGAAAGGCACTGTTTCTCGTGTGACTATTGTCGCTGGTGAGTCACAAACGGTTGTTTCCTTCTTATTAGAAAATGAGAAAACGATCTATAGTGTCACAACAAATAACAGTCCAATGGCTCTTTTCCTAAAAGAAGGAGATAAGGTTGAGTTCAAAGCTGTAGTCACGGCAGAAGCAAAAGCTGCTAGTATCGAGAATCTTACCATTGAAGGCTTGGAATAGTGTCATAACAGAGTAAACGAAACAAAAAAGAAAACCAAAATGATTTATTAGATAAAAAGTGAGTATTCAGTTTTGAAAATTTGATGTTGCATAATCACTGTAGTAAAGTGAGTAGTAGATACCAAAGGATGGCACGAGCTGTTTTCGTTTCAACTATCAAAGGAGGAACTACTATGAAAATCACACAATTATCTATGGATACTTTAAAGCGAGCGCAAGAACGTTTTGAAGAGACACTGAATCAAATGAAGGTGAATGAAGCAAATACGATGCCAGCGCCACTGATTAAATCCGTTACTTGGCTCATTTGGCATACGGCTCGAGAACTTGATTATCAGATTTCAGAACTTAATGAGACTGAACCCTTATGGCTGAAATCGGGTTGGAGTGCAAAGTTTGCGCTGGATTTGCCAGATGATACACAAGAGTGGCATCATACTCCAGAAGAAGCAGCTAAAGTTGTGGTGACAGATAAACAATTACTGCTTGATTATCTAGCTGCGAGTGTTGCGTTTACAACTACTTATTTAGAAACACTTGATGAAGACAGCCTGGGTGATGTTGTAGATACAAACTGGACGCCAGTTGTTACACGTCAGGCTCGATTAGTTTCTGCGATCGATGATGCGGTAATGCATTCGGGGCAAGCCGTTTATACAAGAAGATTGGTTATTGGTAAATAGTAACTAATTCAAAATAAAGGAATGTTTTAAGTAAAGGATAATTAGCTAGGAAGTTAGGTTTTTAATGTATATTATAACGAAGGCGATCAATCATCGAATAGGTGATTGGTCTTTTTTTTATCTATAATCTAGATTAAACGTATTCCTACTGAAAAAATCATTAAATATAGTTAATTATATGTTTATTTTTTTCATTCTCTCTTTTTGTTGAAATGAGAGACAAAAAAAGATGAGACGGGAGTGAAGAAGAGACGGTATACTTTCCAAGTGAAACTTCGTGAAATATTGAGTTGGAAAAAGTAAGTGTTATTCTATATCGATTTTTCCACTTAATAAATTAGCGGGTTCATATATATAAACAGAGGAGAGTTACATTATGAAAACAAAACACATTTTATCAACAGCGGCCGTAGTTGCTGCACTAATCTCAGGAGCTGCATTAACCACTCAAACAGCTAATGCACAATCAAATACTCAAGCAGTTACCCAAAAGGCATCTGTAGACACACTTGAAATTGGCTCAGTACACTTTGAGCATTACAATGTACTTCGAGTTGAATTAAAGACACCTATTTCTGCAAGTGACTACATCATGATTCTTGCTATAGAGGGATTGTATCACCAAGGAACACTTGTGGAAGAAAACGGGAAATATATCGGATTTGATATGAATATGGAGGAACTAGTCAAAAAATATCCAACTACTGCAGAGCGAGAAGAACTTTTCGATGCTTTATTTATTCGTCGTTTTTCTCTGACTGACGGTTCGCAAGTAACAAGTAAAGTAACTAACCAAACATTGAAAAATGAGTTGCTGAGCTATAAATATGCAGGGGAAATTCTTAGAGATGGATATGTTGCTAAAGCCTCTAATATTATTAAAGAAAGTTCTTATAAACAGTTTATCGCAAAAGATGCATATGCTGACCATACTTTAGAAGATGGTAGAATGACTATAAAGACTGGTGGACTTCAATTTAAACTTAAACCAGCAGTTGTAGCGGGTTATTCATATCAAGTAATTGATGCATCAGGCAAGGAAGCTGGAAAAGCTTGGGCTTGGGAAGATAAGTTGTTTATTAACAGATATGAAGCAGAACACTTCCTACCGAAAGAATACACTGTTACTGCGAAATCGAATCAAACAGGTGAAGTTTATACAATTGCTAAATTTACACCTACTAATATATTCTAGAGCATTTTATGTAGCAGATTAATCTTCACATACTGAAAAAAGCCATTGTTGATGAATGGCTTTTTTCGTAGTTTTATATAGAAAATGAATGTACTAAAGGAGCAGAGTTACATATAAAAAATGAGTTTGAACAGAAAGTTATCCAAATTCAGCTCTTCAATATTAACTTCTTAATCCATTTAACAAACCAGCTAATGAGAACAAAATTGCTGTCATCAAAAGTGTAATAATAACAATAGACCATGAATAAACATGAAGCGGTACAAAGAACATTGTTATTTATATGTTTATTTTTTTCATTCTCTCTTTTTGTTGAAATGAGAGACGAAAAAAGATGAGACAGGAGTAGGGAAGAGACGGTATACTTTCCAAGTGAAACTTCGTGAAATATTGAGTTGGGAAAAGTAAGTGTTATTCTATATCGATTTTTCCACTTAATAAATTAGCGGGTTCATATATATATATACAGAGGAGAGTTACATTATGAAAACAAAACACATTTTATCAACAGCGGCCGTAGTTGCTGCACTAATCTCAGGAGCTGCATTAACAACTACTCAAACAGCTAATGCACAATCAAGTACTCAAGCAGTTACCCAAAAGGCATCTGTAGACACAATTGAAATTGGCTCAGTACACTTTGAGCATTACAATGTGCTTCGAGTTGAATTAAAAACACCTATTTCTGCAAGTGACTATATCATCGCTCTTGCTATAGAGGGAATGCATCACCAAGGAACACCTGTTAAAGAAAACGGGAAATATATCGGATTTGATATGAATATGGATGAACTAGTCAAAAAATATCCAACTGCTGCAGAGCGAGAAGAACTTTTCGATGCTTTATTTATTCGTTGTTTTTCTATGACTGGTAGTAGACCAGTAACAAGTAAAGTAACTAACCAAACATTGAAAAATGAGTTACTGAGCTATAAATATGCAGGGGAAATTCTTAGAGATGGATATGCTGCTAAAGCCTCTAATGTTATTAAAGGAAGTTCTTATAAACAGTTTATCGCAAAAGAGGCATATGGGGACCATACTTTAGAAGATGGTAGAATGACTACAAAGACTGGTGGACTTCAATTTAAACTTAAACCAGCAGTTGTAGCGGATTATTCATATCAAGTAATTGATGCATCAGGCAAGGAAGCTGGAAAAGCTTGGGTTCATGAAGATGATTTATTTATTAATACATTTGAAGCAGAACACTTCTTACCGAAAGAATACACTGTTACTGTGAAATCGAATCAAACAGGTAAAGTTTATACAATTGCTAAATTTACACCTACTAATATATTCTAGAACATTTTATGTAGCAGATTAATCTTCACATACTGAAAAAAGCCATTGTTGATGAATGGCTTTTTTCATAGTTTTATATAGAAAATGAATGTACTAAAGGAGCAGAGTTACGTATAAAAAATGAGTTAAAACAGAAAGTTATCCAAATTCAGCTCTTCAATATTAACTTCTTAATCCGCGTCCTTTATCAATCAAATACCAGCAAACAGCGTAAAGTACTGAGATAAAAAGAACAAGAATTACCATAGAAAATATAATTGGCACATCGATCGTCCCAAGAAAACCATATCTAAATCCTGAAATCATATAAACAATCGGATTGATTTTTGAAATAGCCTGCCAGATTGGCGGCAACATAGATATCGCGTAAAAGACACCCCCAAGATAAGTTAAGGGTTGCAAAACAAATGTTGGCACAATCGATACGTCATCAAAAGACTGAGCAAAAATACCATTTAACAAACCAGCTAATGAGAACAAAATTGCTGTCATCAAAAGTGTAATAATAACAATAGACCATGAATAAACGTGAAGTGGTACAAAGAACAAGGAAATCATCGTCACAAGTGTACCAACTAGAACACTTCGGCCAAGTCCACCGATGACAAATCCCCAAATAATAATATGTGTGGGAACTGGTGCAACTAATAATTCTTCAATATTTTTCTGGAATTTTTGCGAGAAAAAAGAAGAAGAGACGTTGGCATAAGAACTTGTAATCACCGACATCATGATTAATCCAGGAACGATAAATTCCATATAGGAGAATCCTTCCATCTGTCCAATTCGTCCACCAATCAGGTTTCCGAAAATGACAAAATACAAGGATGTAGTAATGACTGGGGGTACTAAAGTTTGCACCCAAATTCGTAGATAACGGTTGGTTTCTTTTACGGCAAGGCTTCTTAGAGCCGTGAAATATAGCTTAAACATGTTTTTCCCCCATTTGACGTTTTTCATCTGTAATTTTTAGAAACAGTTCTTCCAATCGATTCGATTTGTTACGAAGGGAAAGAACTTTAATCCCTTGTTTTGTGAGCTGATCGAATAATTCGTTGATTCCTTGATCACGCTCGACTTCTACAACAAGTGTGCGTTCATCTTCAAAGCTATTCTCATAGCCAATAATTTCAGGTTGAGTATCAAAATCTTCTAAATCAAAGATAAACGTTTCAAACTGTAACTTTGCTAGAAGTGTTTTCATACTAGTGTTTTCAATTAGTTCACCTGACTGGATGATCCCGATATTACGGCAGAGCATTTCTGCTTCTTCTAGATAATGAGTCGTTAGAATGATTGTTGTACCATTTTCATTTAATTCACGTAAAAAATCCCACATCTCACGTCTTAACTCGATATCCACTCCTGCAGTAGGTTCATCTAAAATAAGCAGACGAGGTTCATGCATCAACGCACGGGCAATCATTAAGCGACGTTTCATTCCACCAGAAAGCATCCGTGCCCGTACATTACGTTTTTCCCATAAATCTGATTGTTTCAAGTATTTTTCGCTGCGTTTTAGTGCTTCTTTTCTCGAAACACCATAATAACCAGCTTGATTGACAACGATTTGTTCAACTGTTTCAAATGGGTTGAAGTTGAATTCTTGAGGAACTAGACCGATTTGCTGTTTGGCAAGTACCAAATCTTTATCAAGATCATAGCCAAAAACATTCACTGTTCCAGACGTTTTGTTGACAAGTGACGTGATAATTCCGATTGTTGTTGATTTTCCAGCGCCATTCGGTCCTAAAAGTGCATAAAAGTCCCCTTCTTCTACAGTTAAATTGATTCCTTTAAGCGCCTCAACACCTGTTGCATATACTTTTTTTAAGTCTTTTATTTCTAATGCATAAGTCATTTAATAACTATCTCCTTATTGGTAGTATTTCTTCATTTATTTTCTATTTGTACTGTTTTATCTTCAGGATTTTGGCAAAGACAATCGTTTCCGCCATCGGAAAGTAATTGCACCATGGAGCCCATAAATTCTTTGACAAATGCTTCTCTTAGCGTATAGTGATGCCATTGCCTTTGTTTGCTGACTGAAACGATCCCAGCTTTTTCCAATACTTTCATATGATGAGAAAGCGTTGGCTGAGTAAAGTCGAAATGTTTTAATACATCACAAGCGCACATACTGCTGTACGAAAGAAGATCAATGATTTTCACTCTGTTTGGATCAGCCATCGCTTTGAGCACTAATGAAATTCTATCATAGTCCATGCCTATCCCTCCTGTATATAGATGAATACCTATGTTTAATATAGATCAATATGAATGTAATGTCAACGCAACAATTAGCGGTCAATAGAACGGGCTAAAAAATTATTAACAGGATTTATCTTGGCGTATACTAGAATAGATGCAATAGCTACATTAAATTTAACTAGGCTGTTGGTTTACTATATTCAGTTATCCAAGAATTAGGTATAATGACTGTGAGTCCCACTGAACGATTAATGACTGTGAAAAAAATGCACGGTAAGAGGAGAAAAATATGAAAAACATTAAATTAACCATCGAGTATGACGGGACCAGATATTTAGGTTGGCAGAGACTTGGCAACTCAGATAAAACGATTCAAGGAAAAATCGAGAACATATTGACCCAAATGACAAGTTCTAAAACAGAAATCATCGGTTCGGGCAGGACAGATGCTGGGACCCATGCAAAGGGACAAATAGCTAATTTTAAAACGGATTCTACAATGAGTTTAGCTGAGATGAGCGAGTTTCTTAATCGTTATCTACCGCGGGATATCGTTGTAAAAAAAATAGAAGAAGTTCCTGAAAGATTTCATGCTCGCTACAATGCAACAGGGAAAAAATACAGCTATCATGTTTGGAATGATGCGATTCCTACAGCATTTGAACGCCATTATAGCTTTCAATACCCTCAAGAGCTTGATCTTGATTTAATGAATGAAGCTTGTCGTAAATTGATTGGAACACATGATTTTATTGGTTTTTCTTCTCTTAAAAAGACGAAAAAATCCACTGTTAGAACGATCAAGGAACTTTCGATCCAAAAAGAAGGCAGTATGCTCCATTTTACCTTTGTTGGAAATGGTTTCTTGTATAAAATGGTCCGAATTATTATGGGCACCCTTTTAGAAATTGGTGCTGGAACGATGCAATTAGAAGTAATTGATGAAGTCTTTGCAAGTAAAATCAGAAGTGAAGCTGGAATGACTGTGCCATCTCAAGGACTTTTTCTTGACGAAGTTTACTATCCTGAGGATTAAGTTGATCAGATAAAGTAGGCATCATATATGATGATGGTAAGTAAATAGTTAATAGATTAATCATCTTAAACGGTGGTTGATCTATTTTTATATTTTAAAGAATAATAGTTATTAAATTATCATGTAATTGCGTATAATTGGAATGGCAGAGCCACCAGAAGAATTAAATTAGGAGGATCAAAATGAATATTCTTAAAAAATATGGATTTTATTTTCTATTGTTAGGTGCAATAAGCGATTTTTTAACACCTTATATTCTAGGGATTTTTCATCCAAAAATGAACCAAATGACGATGGTAATCAGCGTATTCGGTGACGTAGATAGTCCAGTCAGACAAGCATTTTTAATTTGGTCTGTAGTATCTGGCTTACTGTTTGTTTTGGCAATTACAGCAGTGTATCAAACCTTTAGCGCTACTTCGCAAAAATTAGCTACTTTACTGGCTTTAGCGATTGGATTTTATGGTGTGGGAGATTGTATTTTCACTGGGCTATTCAGTATCAATACTGAGCAAACAAATTGGAATTTTTCTACTTGGGTCCATAACATTGGCTCGGGTTTAGGTTATGCAGGCTTTCTGCTTTTCCCACTTTTTTTATACTTTCTTTATCAAAAACAGGGAAAAATAACCTATAGCAGACGGTATTTGATTTTGTTTCTGATCAGTATTTTTTTTGCAGGGATATATGGTTTGGCGCGGATTCCTGAGATCAATCAATTACCAGTGTTGAATCAAATTGGCTTTTGTCAGCGGATAAGTTTTATATTTAATTACTTACCGATAATGATATTTGCTGTAGACCAAATTAAAAATGACAAAGTTAAGCAAGAAAGAATAGGACAAAATAAGGAGTTATAAAAAATGAAAGAACGAGTAGTGGTTTTCGGAGATGCGATCATCGCAATTATTCTAACAATCATGGTTTTAGAGTTGCCCATTCAATATGCTGTGGGTGGTGAGGTAAACTTATCGTCGCTATTTAGTGCAGTCGGTATCTATTTTATTAGTTTCTGTTTTGTAGCAAATCTTTGGTTTCAAACAGCGTATGCATTTAATCAAATCAATCAAGTGAAAAATAAAAATCTAGTGATCTACATGTTACTGTTGTTCTTTTTATCGTTGGTTCCTTCCGCAACTCGATTATTGATTGAGGATACGACGCAACAAACGATTCTAATATATGGAATATTGACATTGATCGTAACGCTCGTTATGCGCCGAATGATCGTGGCTTTAACAAAGCAGGCAATAAAGGATGAAAAGCTGCAGAAACAACGTATAGATGAATTGAATCGGCAAGATATGCTTAGCATCGTGTTCCGCTTGATACTCTTGATTATCGGTTTTTTCTTTATACGAATTGCCTTGATTGTGTATTTGATTCTACCAATCATGGCGTTTTTACAAAATATTATCGATCATGAAGAAAATAGTTTTGTTGATACATTAGATAATGACCAAAGAAAGACTTATTTTCGGGATCGTAATCAATTATGGGGTAATACAATGAATCGATATTCCTACTTATTACGTGATTCTTTGCGTGATGATGATGAAAAAAATCCCGATCGATGGAAACAGATTATGGATGATTGGCAAGAGAAAATGGATCAAGAAATTATAACCCGCAAGAAACAGCTAGAAACGAGTGATGATGCAACAAAAAATAGGCTAGAACGTGAAATTAAACAATTAGAACAACAAAAAGCCAGATTACAACAGCAAAAGGATAATTTGGAGTCTAAAATAATGAGTGCAGAAAATCGCAGTCTCCGTGGGCAATCAAGACATCAAGATCGATGAAATGAAAATAAAAAAATGAGGGTGAGTGGTAAGAAGCGTTCATACTTGTACGATAATCTTTGAGGATGAGGTTGGGTCAAAACACATCGATTTTTATTAATGTTACCAAAAATATGGATAAACGGTGTGAAAAAGTCAGGTTCTTCAGCATTTTCCTAAAAACCGCACAATGCATAAAACGTATTGTGCGGTTTTTAGTCCAATTGCTCGAATCTAAACGACTTTTGTCACATCCTCATCGTAGTTTTTGTAGTAATGTTACTCGTTTAAGTTATGTGGAGAATTATTTTGATGAAGAAAAAAAGCAGGTAAACAATCATAGTACGTTATTTGCTATAATAAAGGTGATTCGATTCATCAAAATTCAAGGAGGATAAAAATGTTAATCAAAAATGCTTACATAGAAAATTCAACTGAGTTACAAGATATTCGTATAGTAAATGGTGTTTTTCAAAAAATCGGACATCAGTTAGTTTCAGAAAAAGATGAGGAGATTTTAGATTTAGGCGGTAAAGCCGTTTTTCCACCATTTATAGAAAGTCATGTTCATCTAGATACGTGTTTGACCGCTGGAGAACCTGTTTGGAACAAGTCGGGAACGTTATTTGAAGGAATCGAATGTTGGTCTGAACGTAAAAAAACACTTACTGAAGAAGATATTCGTACACGTGTCAATGAAGCTGTCAGAATGCAAGCGAAAAATGGTATTCAATATGTACGGACACATGTTGATATTACTGATCCCAATCTACTAGCTTTAAAAACACTGGTAAAGCTTCGGGAGGAACTAAAAGAATTGATGACGATCCAAATTATCGCATTTCCACAAGAAGGAATTCTTTCTTTCCCTCATGGAAAAGAGCTGCTTGAAGAAGCGATGAAGCTTGGCGCAGATGGTGTTGGTGCGATTCCTCATTTTGAGTTTACACGGGAATATGCGGTAGAAAGTATCAATTACTGTATTGATTTGGCGCTGCGCTATGATGCGTTGGTCGATGTCCATTGCGATGAAATCGATGATCCAGAGGCAAAAGGGTTGGAAGTTTTAGCGTGTAGAGCCCTTGAAACTGGGTTAAAAGAAAAAGTCACCGCTAGTCATACAACTGCCATGCATTCGTACAATAACGCGTATTGCTCTAAATTATTCCGCTTGCTTAAAATGAGTGAAATCAATTTTGTGGCTAACCCATTGGTCAATACACATCTACAAGGCCGTTTCGATCAATATCCTAAACGTCGAGGATTGATGCGTGTAAAAGAGCTGATGGAAAATGGCAATAATGTTTCTTTTGGTCATGATGACATTTTTGATCCTTGGTATCCATTACGCAATGCAGATATGATAGACGTTGTTCATATGGGCTTACATGTTGGTCAAATGATGGGGTACGATGAAATTATGAATAGCTATCAATTTATCACAACGAACGCAGCGAGAACCTTGAATTTAGGCGATAGCTATGGAATCAAAGTAGGGAATTCTGCTGATTTTGTTGTTTTAAATGCTGAAAACTTTTATGATGTCATCAGTGACCGGGCAGAATTATTATATTCATTTAAAGCAGGTAAAAAAATTATTGAAACGATACCGGCAAAAGTGGAGTTATACTATTAAATATCAACAGTTGCCACTGACCTCATAAGTGGCTATAAAATAATGAAGGAATCATGTGGTGGAAGTTTAGCCCAGGATTCCTTTTTTGTTTGAAAAAAAGGGGAGTTAGAGAATTAATGTCTTTTTAATGATAAATAAATTGACAAAATGTATGATATTTCATGTTTTGAAGTGATAGAATAATACTTGGAAGTGTTTTAAGGGTACTAGGCTTCACAGGTTAGTACTTGGGGAAAAAGACAAAAAATAATTGTGGCAAAGAATGCCACCTATATTTTTTTCTATTTTCCTGTCAAGGCTGATCAAGCTCTTTCAGCTTTTAATGTTATCTAGCTTCGCGGGCTAGCACTTCGGGAAAAAGATAAATTAAGAATGAGGCAAAAAGCACCTCAGTCGTAATTTCCTATTTTCCTGTCAGAGCTAAATGAGCCCGCTACGCTTTTAAATTTAGGAGGAATAAAAATGTTGGAAAAAATGTCAGATAGTAGAAGAATTACAATGGTTATCTCAATTTTTGTAGTTTTACTTGGGATTGGAACGTTTGGGGATTTAGCTATTTCAAATGCAGTGATGAGTCAAAACTCATACATTGCAACCTTTTTACAAAACTATGCTTGCTTTCCAGTAGGTGTGGTGATCATGATGAGTGGGGAAATCATTATTCATTATGCGATTCGATCGAGTCAGCCAGTGATTGCTAAATTGTTGATTATTGTGGCAGGAACAGGTCTTTCTTTATATGGAATATGGTATTATTTAAAATTTGCTATTCAGTATACTTTATCATCTATCCAAAATGTCGAGCACGGTCGTCCGATCGGGCAAGCAAATAATGATGGCGGTGTTAATCCAACATTACCATCCTATATAAATATTATTATTTGTATCGTTGTTTTCGCAATAGCAACGTTGATCATTCAAAGTTGGTTAAGCCGAAAAACGAATGAAGAAATGGATCGATTGATGCGTGTAGCTATTTTAGGTGTGGCGGTAGCTTTTGTTTATCTTATGTGTGTGGAAGAAATTAAGATTTTATGGGGACGTGTTCGACCGTATGAACTGAATACTATCCAAGATAATTTTACTCCGTGGTACAAAATGAATGGACCAACTGGACATAAATCGTTTCCGTCAGGTCATTCTTGTGAAAGTATGTTTGCTATTTTCTTTCCCTTATATGCTAGTCCTAAACGTGTGAAGTTACGTAAAAAATTATTGATTTTTGGTGTTTCTTGGGGAGCAATTACAGCTATTAGTAGAGTTTTATTAGGCTGTCATTTCTTTAGTGACGCAACAATGGGTGCGTTTATCATTATTTTTCTGATCTTTGTGGGCACAAGATGTGCTCAACTTAAGTTGATAAAATAAAAAAACAATTGAATGTTAATCGATAAAAGTCTGTTAAAGCTAACGATATACTGTTGGTTTTAACAGGCTTTTTTGAGTGGTTTATTTATGCTGAAACATAATATAAAAGAGTATAAAAAAACATATTTAATTAGTTATAGCAGTGTGAATCTTTACATATATGAAAATAATCTTGAAAGACCTAAAATAAAAACTACCTGTGACAAAGACATAAAAAATGGAATCAGAAAGGATTTTTGAAGAGAAGTAGGTCTGTTTTTCAGATGAACGTATCTAACTATCCGTGTTGTATTTGTCTGAAGATTAAAGTAAGAAGACCTTAATAAACCATAGGGGGAATTCAAAAGATGAAGAAGAGTAGAAATATAATAATAACTTTGATCATGATAGGAAGTATTTTATTTGATAGTTTTGGCGCCTTTATTTTGCAGCCAGTACATGCACAAGAAACTGGAAGAGATTTAACTAGTTTACCTGCGTCAGAGTCTCTTTCTCGGGATGTAAATGGGAATAAGACGATCTTTAACGATGTATTACTAACTTTAAATGGGGAGGAAGTTACATCAGGTAATCCTTTGAAAAAAGGAGATACATTCCAAATCGAATATGCATTTTCACTTCCTGATAATCTTGGAAAAGAAATGCAAGATGGCGATTATTTTAAATTTACTTTACCGACAGATTTTATTGCTTTAAGTGGACAAAGCGGTGAATTAAAAGACCCAACAACAGGATTGATATATGGTGGGTACGCTTGTGACTCAGCAGGAAATGTAACGATGACATTTAATTCCGAAGTCCAAAAGCATGATAATGTTGAAGGTCGTTTAAGGTTCTCTCTAACAATGGATGAACGAAAAATAACGATTCCTGGAAAGAAAAAAATAATTATTCCGTGGTCAAATGATGCAGAAGGCAAAGAAATATTTATTAGTACAAAAATTACTTCTTTTATTCAAAAAGAGTATCTAAATACAAGCTATGGCTCAGATGGTATGCCAGTGGTTGACTGGAAAATTCTAATCAACCCAAATAGAAATCTGATCGAAAATCCCAAATTAACCGAAGAAACAACCAACAAAGAGTGGAAAAAAGTAGCTTCTGCTTATACTATTACAAAAATGGTAAAAGCCAATGTGGATTTGGATGGGAATATTACCGAGAATGAAGACGTAACAGGATTGATCAATTTTGATCCATCTGGTGTTGCTCATTTTCCATCGAACATTGAAGAGTCATTCGTTTTGTATCTAAGCACGCCGATCAATTATGCAGGTCAAGGAACAATTACAAACAAAATCACTTTGAGCGGCAGCAATCGACAAGACGAAGAAGCAACAGCTAGCACGTCACTTCAAGAGCATGTGGATATCAGTAAAAAAGCAGGCGATTTTGATGAAAAAACACAAGAAATTAGTTGGACTGTCACGTTTAATCCAAATGGACGCCACATTCCTAAAGAAGAAGCGAAATTTACAGATATCGTCGGCCCTCAACAAGACTTTATAAAAGACAGTTTGACGGTTTCTCCATCTGTTCCATACACAGTTACTGAAATCAAAGAGGGTTTTGAGTTTCAATTTGAGCAAGATGTCGATCAGCCTATTGATATCACATACAAAACAAAAGTAACTTATCGTCCGCGTGAAGGTACCTCAATCAGTAACACCGTTTATCATGGCAAACATCATATATCTGTACCAAAGGAAATTCCGGGGACAGGAGAAGAACCACCTGAGCCAGAATCAACCGTTTCAAAAGACTATGTTTGGGATCAACAAAGTAATGAATTAGATTGGACGATCCTCTTTAATCAAAATAGGCGCACAGTCAGTAAATGGTTTATCACCGACAAATTAAGTACAGGTTATATTTTTGATCAGACGATCCTTGTCACAGATAGAACAAGCAATAAACAATTAATTGAAAATCAGGATTATTCTCTAAAACTGATTAAAGAAAATGGTGAAGTGAAAGGATTTGAAATACGCTATTTATCTGAAGAAGAAACGAATCATACTTTTCAAATAAATTATAAATCCCATTTTGACGATAATGTCGAACACATGAATAACTGCATATATAGATATACACAGGGTGGAGAAGAAAAAGAAGGTCATACAGGAAAAGTATTTTTCCGTCAAAAAAATTCTATCTCAGCCAATAAATTTGGGACTTACCTTCCAGAAACACAAGAGGTAGAATGGCGCATTGGAGTCAACGAAATACAATACAAGATCAACAAGAATAGTATAATTGAAGACCCAATACCTGATGATCAAGAATATGTGGAAGGCTCAGTTGAAATATTACAACAAGAATTTGAAGGTACATCGTATAAACCAACTGAAAAAGCAACAGTAAGATTTGATCAAGCAGAAAATAAGATAAAAGCAAATTTTGACGAAGGTGCAAAGTATCGCTTTTTGATCGTTTTTCGTACCACTTTAAAAAATAAGGAAGACATCTTAAAGAAAAAAATAAAAAACATAGCGTACTATGAGGATGATTACACACCTAGAAAAGCAGTTGAAGCTACTGTTGATTATAGCGTCGGACAAGAGCTGGTTGTGCGAAAAGAAGGAGAAATCAGTAAAGAATTTCCGAATAGAATCAAATGGAAAGTCATCATCAATGAGCAAAAATTTGATTTAAAAAATGTTGAAATAGAAGACTATAAATGGTTCAATAATCGAGCGTTATTCGATACCATGAAATTAGTTTATACTTCTGGTGAAAATAAAGGCAAGACCTTAGAAAAAGGAATCGATTATACTTTTGACCATACAGAACGTAGTTTCCATATTAAATTAGCGAATGATTTAAAGGATACCATTGAACTGACCTATGATGCTGAAATCACTTATTCTAAAAGAGATATTCCAGGTGATGAAATTGTAGTTACGAATAGTGTTAGAGTATCCGGAAGTGATTTTATCATAACAGATGAACCTAAGACGAAATCTGTTCCTGTGATTGTTCCAAAGAGTTCCGGTGAAATTATCGGAACGACAGAACAATTAGATGTATTCAAAGTAATCAAAGGAACGCAAACGCCTCTATCAGGTGCAGTCTTTGTTTTATATCGTGGAGAAAAGAAAGATAATGAGAAAATCGTAGAAAGAATAACAACTGATCAACAATCTGGCCGGGCCGTTTTCAGTTCACTAATCAAAGGCAACTATTTATTAGTAGAAGAAAAAGCACCAAAAGGGTACGCGGTAAGTCCTGAATTTGCTAAAGGAATCGTGATTACCGTTACAGCCGATAAAGATAATGAGGTAATCCAACGGACTATTGAAAATGAAAAACGAACAAGAGAAACGACCGAAATCAGCGGCAAGAAAATCTGGAACGACTACCAAAATAAATTCAAAACCCGCCCAGAATCAATTACCGTTCGTTTATACCAAAATGACAAAGAATATCAAGTGCAAGAAGTCAAAGCGGATGAATCTGGAGATTGGAGCTACAGATTCACGAACTTACCAAAATATGACAGCGAAGGCAATGAATACAACTATACGCTGAAAGAAGATCCAGTCAAAGACTACGAAACGAAAATCGAAGGAACGACAATCACAAATACGTATGAAAACAAAGAAACAACAGAAATTGCTGGAAAAAAAATCTGGAACGATTACCAAAATAAATTCAAAACACGTCCCGAATCAATTACCGTTCGTTTATACCAAAATGACAAAGAATATCAGGTAAAAGAAGTCAAAGCCACAGAAACTGGTGATTGGAGCTACAGTTTTACAAACTTGCCGAAATATGACAGTGAAGGCAACGAATACAATTATACTGTGAAGGAAGATCCAGTCAAAGACTACGAAACGAAAATTGAAGGAACAACAATCACTAATAGCTATGAAAACAAAGAAACGACCGAAATCAGCGGCAAGAAAATCTGGAACGACTATAAAAATAAATTCCGGACCCGTACGAATTCAATCACGATCCGTTTATACCAAAACGATAAAGAGTTTAAAAAACAAGCAGTTAAAGTAAATCTTAAGACAGGTGATTGGAATTACACGTTCAGCGATTTACCAAAATACGATGCAAAAGGCAATGAATATATCTACACCTTAAAAGAAGATCCAGTTAAAGAGTATAAAACAAGAATTGATGGAACCACGATCATCAACACCTATGTCAATAATGAAACAACAGAAGTGGCAGGCAAAAAGGTTTGGGAAGACTACCAAAATAAATTTAAAACCCGTCCAGAATCGATCACAGTTCGTTTGTACCAAAACGATCAAGAATACCAAGTCCAAGAAATTAAAGCAGATAAAAGCGGCGATTGGACCTACAACTTCACAAACTTGCCCAAATACGATACGGAAGGCAATGAATACAGCTATACATTAAAAGAAGACCCAGTCAAAGAATACGAAACAAAAATAGATGGAACAACCATCACAAATAGCTATACAAACAAAGAAACAACCGAAGTTAGCGGTAAGAAAATCTGGAAAGATTACCAAAATAAATTCAAAACCCGTCCAGAATCAATCACCGTTCGTTTATACCAAAACGATCAAGAATACAAAGTTCAAGAAGTCAAAACAAATAAAACTGGTGATTGGAACTATACCTTTAGTAACTTGCCAAAATATGATACTAAAGGAAATGAATACAACTATACGGTGAAAGAAGATCAAGTAAAAAATTATGAATCAAAAGTTGAAGGGACTACGATCACTAACACATATACAAACAAGGAAACCACAGAGATTAGCGGAGAAAAAATCTGGAATGACGATCAAAATAAATTCAAGACTCGTCCAAATGCAATTACCATTCGCTTATATAAAAATAACAAAGAATACAAAATTCAAGAAGTCAAAGCAAATGAAACTGGCGATTGGAACTATACCTTCAGCAAACTACAAAAATATGATATCAAAGGAAACGAATATCGTTACACAATCAAAGAAGATCCAGTAACGGGTTATGAAACAAAAATTGAAGGCACGACCATTATCAATACGTATATCCAAGAAGAGCCAACAAATTCAACGGATATAAAACAAGATTTAGATAAGAATGAACCTGTAAAGCATTATCCTAAAACAGGCAGTATCCAACGACCGGTACTTAAAATAGTAGGGATCGTACTAATTATTTTAATGGGAATGCTCTGGTATAAAAAAAGTAAGGAAGTTTAACTTTAAGCGATAAAATCAATAGAGTGAGGGAATCATCAGATGTTACTGATATTCTCTCACTCTTTATCTTTACAAATTTGTATACAGAAGAAAGCGTTTTTTTATCTAAGAAAATTAGTAGCGAAGCTTGTCATAAAGAGGATAGTAATAGATAATGGAGAAAGGGAAAAGTGTAAAATATAAAAGGAGTGTTAAACATGAAAAAGATATTGGTTGGGATAAGTTCGTTTTTGATTATTGGTTTGGTTGCAGGGTGTTCAAATAATAAGGAGACAAGCTCAACATCTAGTGAAGCTACAACAACAACGACGAATGATAAAAAACAAGCAGAGTATGATTCAGCAATGGCTAAAGGGAAAGAAGCGATTGTCGATAAAGATATGTCTAAAGCCAAGGCTGCATTTCAATTAGCTTTAGAATACAAAAAAGATAGCGATGAAGCTAAGCAACTAGTAGAACAAGTCAAGTCGTATCAAAACATCATGACATTAAAAGAAGAAAAAGAATACACTAAGGCATTAAAAGAACTATCAGTGTTAGTCGGAGCGAAAAAAGGATCCAAAACACTGAAACAATATGGTCAAGAACTAACTGAAGAGATCAACAAGGAAATAGTCAAAGAACGTGAAGACAGTAAAAAAGCTCCAGAAAAAACAAAAGAAACAAATGAAAAAACTGAACCATCCAAAGCAGCTGCCGCTCCAACACCAATTCCTCCGGTAACTGAAACCATAGTGCCGTGGAATCTTCAAAAAAGATTGGATCTACTTGCGTTTATGCAAAGCTGGGGAGATGTGATGGGACAATCGTATATTGAGTATTATCCAGGATTTGAAGCAAATTGGTATGGTTATCATTTTCCAAGTATCTTTTCACGAAATAATATAGCGGTTGGTGGAAATCAAGCAGTTCTGCAATGGTCTGAAAATGGAACGGTTAGTAATGTGTATAATGTTGTCGCTATTTATTCTGATATTGCTACAACTGATAAACTAGAAAGACATTTATATCTTTTTACAATTTTAAATGGACAGCCGATAGTATTAGTGACAATGCAAAATCAAGGAAATCCGGAAAACATGATTTACTTTAAGCAGTCACAAAATGCAGATTTAAATAATGGCTTTGCTGAAATTGTCGGAAGATAATCATATTAGTGGGTTATTAAGAGAGTTGAAATCAAATAGTTTAGGTTCTGAGAAAAAAACGCATTAAGTTTTTTATCTCAGGGCCGTTTTTTGTTTTAAATGGGGACTGAATCTTAACGAAATCTATACGAGGATGGGTCAAAAGTACATAGTTCTATAGAGCGTGATTCTGTTCCGTCTTTATCTTTTTTTTGTTGAATAAAAAAGATGTAGAGGGATTACCGATTCTGACCTTTGTGTTTACTTATCCTTTTGTTTATTATATGATTGAACACGTTGTTTAAGTAACAAATCGCAATTTTACGAACAGTTTATTGTTCGGATTTTAGGAGGATATCAAGTGAAAGAAAAAATTATTTCCTATTTTGAGATCGACAAATTAAATACGACTGTGAAGCGTGAATTTTTAGCTGGGTTTACGACATTTATTTCAATGGCGTATATTCTATTTGTTAATCCAACTGTTTTAGGGGCTTCAGGAATGGATGAAGGCGCCGTTTTTACTGCCACAGCTTTAGCTAGTGCATTAGGCTGTATATTGATGGGGATTTTTGCTAAGTATCCGATCGCAACAGCTCCAGCATTAGGGATCAATGCCTTTTTTGCTTATTCTGTTTGTGTCGGAATGGGTGTTCCGTGGGAAACAGCTTTAGCGGGAGTTTTTGTCGCATCGCTGATATTCATTTTGATTACGGTGTTTAAATTACGCGAGTTGATCATTGATGCGATACCGGCAGATTTAAAATATGCGATTTCTGGCGGAATTGGTCTGTTTATCGCTTTTCTAGGATTAAGCGAAGGCGGCATCATTGTTTCTAATGAGTCAACATTAGTTGCTTTAGGACCGTTGAATGTGGGATCGACTTGGCTGACTATTTTTGGTCTAGTGATTACGGCCATCATGATGGTGCGCCGTGTTCCCGGTGGTATTTTTATTGGAATGACAGCAACAACTGTTTTAGGATTGGTAACAGGTTTAATTGAAGTACCTGCTAAAATTGTATCAGCAGCTCCAAGTCTTAAACCAACTTTTTTAGTGGCTTTAAAGCATGTGGGTGATATTAATTCTTTACAACTATGGGTTGTGGTTTTAACCTTTTTATTAGTAACGTTCTTTGATACAGCAGGAACATTAGTCGGTCTAGCCAATCAAGCAGGCTTTATGAAAGATAATAAAATGCCTCGAGTTGGAAAAGCCTTAGCGGCAGATTCAACAGCAATGTTAGCAGGTTCTCTTCTAGGAACTTCTCCTGTTGGTGCGTATGTAGAATCTTCTGCAGGAATTGCCGTTGGTGGACGTTCTGGGCTGACAGCTGTGACGACTGGTCTTTTCTTCATCGTTGGGCTATTTTTCTCACCATTACTTTCAGTCGTAACGTCTCAAGTAACAGCACCAGCGCTAATCGTTGTGGGTGTGTTAATGGCTCAATCTCTTAGCCAAATCAAATGGAAAGAAATGGAAATTGCAATTCCTTCTTTCTTGATTCTTTTAGGAATGCCTTTGACTTATAGTATTTCTGATGGGATTGCACTTGGTTTTATTTTCTACCCAATCACAATGATCGCTGCAAAACGTGGCAAAGAAGTGTCACCGATCATGTACGCTTTATTCTTTGTTTTTGTAGGATTTATGTGGATTTTGAATGTAAAATAATCATATGTAAATTTAATCTAGCTGGTATATCTTTTGATATGACAGCTAGTTTTTTATCTATAAGTATAGTTTGTTAATTGTTATTGCATTCAGTCTAATGGTAATAGATAATATATAAGGAACTAAGAAATTTAAAAGGAGTATATGGAGATGAAAAAAAGGTTAATTGGGGCAAGTCTGTTTATAATGATTTGTATGTTGAGTGGGTGTTCAAAAAATCAAGAATCAGTTTCTACTGATGAGACAAAAATTAGTAGCAATAAAGAGACAATGAAGTATGATTCAGCGATAGAAAAAGGCAAAGAAGCGATAGTAGATAAAGATATTTCTAAAGCAATTGCATCCTTTCAATTAGCATTAGAATATCAAAAAGATAGTGAAGAAGCAGCTCTATTGATCCAACAAGCTGAGCTATATAAAGAGGCAACAGCTTTAAAAGAGAAAAAAGAATATACTAAGGCTTTAAAAAAAGCCACAGAATTAGTTGATTCTAAAGAGGGATCTACTTCACTAAAACAGTATGGAAAAGATTTGATAGAAGAAGTAGAAGGTCAAGAAGAGACGGGACAATCAAAAGAAACAACAGAAAAACAAATTAAGTTTAATGTCACTAAAAAAAAGAATAATTCAGCTGACAATCCAGATATAGGTTATTTTGAACTGACCACAAAAAAAGGAGTAAAACAAAAAATTCAACTGCAAATCGAAAATTTACAAGATCAAGAATTATCGATCAAACAATCAATCAACAGTGCTTGGACAAGTGGGAAAGGCACCATGGAATATAGAGTAAAACCTGATGCATATGATCCTAGTTTAAAGCATAAAATGACTGACTATATCACCTTTGAAGAAGGTACTGCTTTTACCTTGGCACCTAAAGAAACTAAAATTGTAACAGCCATCATCAATGTTCCGGCTACTATTTCTGATGGTGAGGCACTAGGTGGATGGATTTTAGAAGAAAATAAAGTTAATGGTAAGGAATCTCAAAATATCTCTGCTTCTATAACGGCTATTCAACTACTTGTTGGAGAAACCCCTAAAGAAAATAAATTTTCTATAGTTGAAGCGAAATTATCGGAGGTCGACTATCGTTCAGGAATTATTGTGAAAATTGAGAATCCGATAGCTAAAATAGAAGTTTTAAAACGATTAACTATTGAACTTTTTTCAGAAGCAGGTGAGAGTGTTATCAAAAAATCTGAAACAAGTTTTAAAATGGCTCCGAATTCTTATAGTGACTATGGAATTATATTGGATCGTTCAAAAGAGCTGAATTCTGGAAGCTATACGGTTAAAATGGAAATTGAACTTGAAGATGGACAAGTTATCAAGCAAGAAAAAGCATTTAAAATTACGCAATAAGTATATTAAGAGGATAAAATGATGCTGTGACCGAGGCAGAAGTTTATTTCCTATGGAGTGTTTCATACGTACTTAGGATGTGAAATAAAAGTGAGTTTGACTTTTGTTGCACATCCTTTTTTCGTGTACGTTTCTTAAAATTTTGACTTTTACACTAAAAACAAGCAGAATATAACTAGTCGAAGAGAAGAATCATGGAGGAATGATCAAATGGAAACACCTCTTATGTCACAATGGTTGGACTATGTAAAAAAGCAGTCCATAATTGAGAAAAAATTAGAAGATATATTAAAGAAAAACAATCAACTTACAACAAGTGAGTATTATGCTTTATATCAACTCAAACAAAATGGACGGTGCATGAGATTAAATGATTTAGGGAATTATTTATGTTTGAGTCAAAGTGCGTTGTCTCGTATGATCAACAGATTGGAAAATAGGACTCCTGCAGTGATTGAAAGAAGGATTTGTGCAGATGATAAACGTGGCGTATACATAGATTTGACCAATGAAGGGGCAATGTTAATGGCTTCTGTTGAGCAGGATGTAAATGCTATTTTAAAAGAGTACTTTATTTAAAAGACTAAAACGTTGCTTTTTGGTCTTTTATTCTTTACTATATAATTAGTTGCATGTGCATGCATTTAAAAAGGAGGAAGATTTGATGAATGATTTAGCGTCAGGTTTAACGTTTAAAAGAGGGCTACACTTAAAAAATAGAATAGTAGTTGCGCCAATGACCACGAAAATGTCTTTTTTTGATGGCGTTGTAACAAACGATGAGATTGATTATTATGCATTAAGAACAGGTGAAGTTGGGGCGTTTATCACCGCTGCAGCTAATGTTCATGAAGGAGGCAAAGGCTGGGATGGGGAGCTAGGTGTATATGATGATCGCTTTATTCCAGGGCTTGCTAAATTAGCTGCTGCTATTAAGAAAAATCATACAAAAGCGATCCTACAAATTTTTCATGGTGGTCGCATGACAGATTCCAAAGTTTTACATGGCGTTCAACCTGTTGCACCAAGTGCAGTTGCGGCCGAACGACCAGATGCACAAACACCAAGAGCGTTAACGGAAGAAGAAATTGTTGAAATCTTAGAAAGTTTTAAACAAGCAACGGAACGTGCAATCAAAGCAGGTTTTGATGGTGTGGAAATTCATGGTGCCAATACGTATTTGATCCAACAATTTTTCTCTCCACATTCTAATCGACGTACGGATGATTGGGGCGGATCGTTAGAAAAAAGAGTTAAATTTATCAATGATTTGGTTGATGGTGTAACGGAAGTCGTGGATCAATCTGGTGTTAAAGATTTTGTTGTAGGTTATCGTTTTTCACCTGAAGAATATGAAACTCCGGGGATTCGCTTAAGTGATACGTTATTTTTAGTGGATCAATTGTCTAATAAACCTTTGGATTATTTACATTTGTCTATGAGTAATTATAGAAATTATTCAGTTAGTGATGAATTTAAAGAAAAACCAATTATAGAGTATATCAAAGAAACAATCGATAATCGTCTACCTCTGATTGGCGTAGGAGATATCAGAACGGGTGCGGATGCAAAAGAAGTATTAGCTACTGCTGACTTAGCCGCTATTGGCCGAGCAATTTTGATCGATCCTCACTGGGCACAAAAAGTGTTGGACGGACAAGATCAGTTGATTAGAACAGAGCTTTCTCACTATGATCGAGATGAGTTACGAATTAGTAATGGTGTTTGGGGATTTTTAGAAGGAATGATGCCTGAGCGGCTGAAATAAAGGCGCTAGTCGCTTTTGTCTCGTCATTTATTGGGATTTAGAGTGTGGAGCAAAACTGAAAAGCAGTTTTGCCCCATACTTTTCTTTTTTTTGTTTAAAGTGGATAAATAATTATGCTTAACTGTATGTTAATATATTTAACTAAAGGAGAGAAAAATATTAATAGAACTATGTTTTATGGTTATTGGTGATGTTTTGGCTAATTTTATCTTAGGTACTGAATAGTTAGTTTTATCGTCTGAGGAGAAAGGCAGCATCCATTTTCGCTTAGCTAAATTGAAAATAGGTTGTTAATTATCCAAAAATCTAGTACAATTTCATTATAAAGAAAAATATTTTTTTGGACTAAAAAAAGATTAGGAGGTTGAGTGGAATGAGTAAAAAATATCTAAATTATGTGGGTGAGATCATCACAGATGTTGAATATCATGGATTAGGAGATCCCGACAGGTTTTTAGAAGTTCATATGGATGTTGAACTACCCTTTAGATTGTATTGCAGAATGGGCGATGAAGACTGGGAAGAAGTTACAGAACAAGAACGTTTTGCATTGATCGATCAAATACAAGATAAGAAATCAAAATATTCTAAAAGTGACTATCGTTTTTATACCATGGACTTTTATCTAGCAAGTTTAGGTGGTTTGTAAATTACTAGAATGAAAGCGTTTAATTTAGGTTGAATAACGAATCGCAATAGCTATTTATCACGTTTATTGGGATTTTTGATGTGAAAAAGTCAGGATCTTCGGCAATTTTCTAAAAACCGCACAATGCGTTTTATGCATTGTGCGGTTTTTAGTCCAATTGCTCGAACCTAAACGACTTTTGCCACATCCTCTTTTCGAACTGTATTTACTTTGAATCTAGGGAATGGATACACTATAATTGGAATAGATAGAGGAATAAAATAATGAAAAAGTAGAGGTGCCTAATGTCGATCAAGATAAAACGTGTAGCAACAACTGATCCAGAGTTGTTAAATTTAATAAAAGAACTAAATGACTTTTTCAATGAAGAGTGGGGAACAGAGGTCGCTCAAAGTTATCAAAATCATCACAACCTGGCAGAAATGGCTTGTGCAGTTGTCGCTTACGATGGACAAGTTGCTGTTGGTTGTGGTTGCTGGAAGCTTTTAGATGAGCAAACGCCGGAAATAAAACGCATGTATGTAAGACCGACAAGTCGCGGTAATGGTGCAGCTTCTAAAATCATGCAAGCGCTAGAAATGGATATGCAAGAAAAAGGCTATAAGCAAGCTGTTCTAGAAACTGGCAAGGAGATGTTAAGCGCGATCCGCTTTTATGAACGACATGGATACAGTATCATTCCAAATTATGGTGAATTTATTGGAGATGACTTGTGTGTTTGTATGAAAAAAGAGTTCAAAACGAACGAAAAATAAAAGATAAATATACCTATAAAAATCTTCGGATTGTGTCTATCATTTCAAGCTTAATTAACTTAGAATTGAAGAAATGATAAATAAGTTTAGAAAAGAACATATTTATTGCTTTTAAATTCTAGAAATCTATAATATTTATGAGATGGTTAAGCATAGGGGGAATAGGCGTGGAAGATAAGCAGTTTCGGATAACACTGCCGGATAAGATAGTGGAAGAGTTTCAGTTAGAAAATGAAGATGAAGTGACAGTAAGTATCAAGGATCAAAAAATAGTGATCGAACCTAAAAAGAAAGTAGCTGGAAATCAGACAATGTCTCTGAGATGGTTTTTGATTCCAACAACGGTAGTAAGTGTTCTTTTTCTAAGTTATCTGATGTTTAATAACTACACGCAGGTTGCTTTGACTGGGAGATATTCAATTGCTGATTTTGTTCTTGTATTAGGGATTTCAAGTGGCGTTTTTAGTTTCTTACTTTTCTTTATAAGAGGGAAGAGGAATCAAGTCACAACGTTATCAAAAGATATTTATTGGCGTAATTTTCCAGCGATTTTGCTGTCCTTTATTGTTATTTTACTATTTTCTATATTAGTTTTTTTCAAAGTCATTGATTTGGTTTTTTCTGGGGCGTCTTTTGATCTATATACAGCGACACTACTTTTTTTTGTGTTTGTTGGAGCAATCAATTATTTTATGATTTATTCCGCGCTTTCGATTACACCGTCTAAATTGACTAATCTGTTGATTTTTGTGATCTTCGGCGGAGTGTTGCTTTCTATGATCACGAATAGAGATCATCAATGGTGGCAATTCAACTTTAGTTTTTTGGGAACGATCGAAGCTAAAAGCAGCTGGCAGTTTAATGTTACCTTGATGTTTTCGGCATTGTTGATGGTCGCATTGATCGATAGTTTATTTGTAGAATTACAAAAAGCGATACCTCATAGTAGACGATTGACGATTTTAAAAATTCTATTAACGTTAACAGCGCTAGATCTTGGTGCGGTAGGTTTATTTCCTTATACAGAAACAGGACCTTTTCAAGGCGTTCATAATCAAGTTGCGGGCTATTTAGTTTATTTGATTGTTATTTTAATCGTAGGAATCAAATGGCTGTTACCAAATGTAACCAAAGAATTCTTGTCGATCTCTTATATGATTGCGGCGACATTAGTTGTAGTTGTGGTGCTATTTCAGTGGACCAGTTATCTTTCGTTAACGGCATTTGAGTTATTATCTTTTATGTTGGCTTTTAGCTGGATCGTCTTGTTGCTTCAAAATCTGCAGAAAATGGCTCAGAATTTGAACAACTCTTTTCAGGTGATCGTTGAACAAAGTATAGATGAACAAGAGTAGCGAATTTAATAATTTAGTGAATACATCGACAGATTTTTCATTTGTTGGTGTATTTTTTCTGGTATTTTCTGTTATGCTATAAATAAAAAAAGAAGAAAGGGATTCACCTTGAAAACAACGATTGAATTTATTGATTCCAACGAGGATGAGCGAGCGATTTTTAACGTTCATAAATTAACGCCAGTTTTGGAAAATGTGTTGTCTCTCTTAAATGAGGAGGATCGATTTCTAATAGGGGAAGAAAATGGTTCGTTATATAGATTAGCATTTTCTGAGATTCTTTATATTGAAGTTGTCGATAAAAAAAGCTTTATTTATACGGAAAACTTAGTTTGTCAAAGTAGTGAAAAATTATATCAATTGGAAGAGCAATTATCATCTTTTAAATTTATCCGAACATCAAAATCCATGCTGCTTAATATTACAGCAATCAAGGCAATCGCCCCTACCTTAAGTGGACGTTTTGAAGCGATGTTGCTTAATGATGAGCGAGTTGCTATATCAAGAAAGTATGTTCCAGATTTGAAAAAAGGATTAGGAATGGAGCGTAAAAAATGAAAATTACTGCATACTTAAAAAATGCTTTTCGCTTAACTTCGATGATTTTTACAATTCTAGTTGTGGTGAACTTAGTTATAAATAAGGCAGTTTTATTTACTATGATTGAATTTGTTTTATTTGTTTCAGTAGTCTCTGGTGCACTGTTATTTCTGGTAGATGATCGCGAGATATACTCGAATCGACGGATGATCATTAATCAGATTTTATACATCAGTATTATATTTACACTGATCATTATTGGTAATTATCTTTTTGATTGGGAACTGGGAGTTAATGGGTTAGTGAGAAATCTGTTTCTTATTTTACTTATTTTCTTCTTCATAAAATTTATTATGTACAGTAACGATAAAAAAGAAGCCCAAGAAATGAACCGATACATTCAAAAGAATAAGTGACATGAATAAAAAATTCAAATAAACGTGTTAAAAAAGTCAGGATCTTCGGCACTTTTCTAGAAACCGCCCAATGCATGGAAAAACGCATTGGGCGGTTTTTAGTCCAATTACTCGATTCTAAATGACTTTTGTTGCATCTTAGTTCTGTTTTTCGACCACTTAGAAAAAGTCCGTTGTTTTTGCCCGTAAGGTTGCTTATAGTTGATTTATCAACCAGAACGAAGGAGCCAATAATATGACAGAACTTGTAACAGTCTCAACTATAGCCAAGAAATACAATCAGCAGCAAGTCTTAAACAATATTTCATTTTCAATCCAAGAGGGTGAATTATTTTCGATTCTTGGACCAAATGGTGCTGGGAAATCTACGCTGATTTCATTGATCCTCGGATTAACAAAACCAGATTCAGGTGAGATACAGCTTGAGGGAAAGAAAATGAATTCAAATTCGATCGAACATAAATCACTGATCTCAGTTGTTTTCCAAAATAGTATTTTAGATCAAGAATTATCAGTTAAAGATAACTTAGTTATGAGAGCTTATTTTTATACAAATAATTGGAAGCAAGCGAAAGCATTAGCCAATGAAAAGTTAGCGGATGTGCAAGGGCAGCATCTTTTAAATAAACGTTATGGCGTTTTGTCTGGCGGCGAAAAAAGAAAAGTAGATATTGCCAGAGCGTTACTCAACACGCCTAAACTATTATTTTTGGACGAGCCAACTACAGGCTTAGATATTGTTTCCAGAGCGGACATGTGGAAGTTGATTCATCAGCTAAAAGAAAAATATAAGATGACCATCGTATTGACTACGCATTATATGGAGGAAGCCAGGGATTCAACGAATATCTTAATGTTAGATGCAGGGCAAATCAAGGCTTATGATTCACCAGAAAATTTAAAAACGACCTATGAGTGTCTTACATTAGAAGATGTCTTTTTAAACATCGTTGAAAAAGGGAGAAAATAAAAATGAATGCATTAGTATATAGAGGATTATTACTATTTTTTAAAAATAAACAGGCAGTTATCGGTTCGTTTATTGGTGCTTTGATCATGGTTGGTTTATATGTATTTTTATTGGGAGATAGCTTAGTGAAGCAATTATCTGTTTTACCAAATCCGCAGTTAGTGGTAGATACGTGGATGCTGGCAGGCGTGATTGGTATTGCTTCAGCTAGTTCCACATTAGGGTCTGTCAGTTTGATGATTCGTGATAAAGAGCGGAACGTCTACACTGATTTTATGATTTCACCCATTGCTAAAAGTAAAATTATGTTGGGGTATTTTTTTAGTACATTTTTGATTTCATTTGTGATCACGATGGCCGTTATTATCGTAGCTGAATGTTATATTGTGTTTATTTCAAAAGGTTCATTTTTATCAATGACACAGTTTGGCTTGTTGCTCTTAGTTAGCCTTTTAACGATCTTTTGTTCATCAGCATTTATGTTTTTTGTAGCTAGTTTTTTCCGTCGAATTGATACATTTTCTACGATGACATCGATCATTGGACCGTTGTTAGGTTTTTTAACGGGTTGCTATGTACCAATCGGCAGTTTACCCGAAACGGCTCAATTAGTAGTCAAATATTTTCCTTTAACAAGCGGTGTTGTGCTGATTCGGAGGATTTTAACAGAAAATGCGTTTGCTTCAGCTGATAAACAAGCAATGAAAGTTGTGCAAGAAGAATTGGGTATTGTAATGAACTATCCGTATGAACTGTTGTTTCCGATTGCCATACTGATTGTTTCAAGTTGTATTTTTCTAGGAATCGCGCTATTCAATGTTAAAAGAGTAGAAATTAAACGCTAGGCTACTTTAGCGAAACTGTTTAAAGTAAAAAATTACGACGTATAGGCATTTTTTATCATCCTAAGATAAAAATGCCTATACGTCGTTTGATGTTTCTGAGCAAATAATTGTGATGTTTATTAAATATATATAGTAGATTGATCGTATTTAAAGGCAGGAATTTTAAAGAAGTTCCCAAACTGGTGAGATTCCAGGTTGGTCGCCTTGTGTCCACCATTTTGCTATATAGGTTTGTCCTTGGAACGTTACGGTATCATCTTTTTCGTATGATTTCTCTAATTCCCATTCCAGAGATTGATTAGAAAGGAGTTTCCAAGCATCAGATTGATCCGGGCGGTTATTTTGATTCCACCATTTTGCTTCATATTGTAAGCCATTATATAGGACTTTATCCCCTTCATTATAAACTTCTGTACTCTTCCATACGGACAACCCATTGCTGTCTCCTTGCGTTTTCACGGTCAAAGGTTCACTTTTCTCTGACTCTTGCTTGAAGGTATCTACAGCTATAATTTCATAAGTATATGTTGTATTTGGTTTTAGGTTTGTATCATTGAAAGGCGTATTTCGTACAGTAGTTATTTTGATTCCATTGCGGTAAACATCATACTGTGAAATTCCAATTGGACTATCTGATCGGGTCCAAGACAAGGTCAATGAATTCTGGGTTATTTCGTTTGCACTGAGATTGCTTGGTTTTGTTGGCAAAGTTGGTGTCGGAAATGCCAATGTTTTTACAGTTAGTACATCGCTTTTAGGTGATTCTCTATTGTAAGTATCTATAGCTATGATTTCATAAGTGTAAGTTGTATCTGGTTTTAATTGGGTATCTTCAAAAGAAAGATTTTTTGTGCTAGCAATTTTTAAACCATTACGATAAATATTGTAATTGGAAATACCAATGAAACTATTCGATTTGTCCCAACTTATGGATAATCTATCTCGTAGTACAGAAGTGGCTGTCAAATTGTTTGGTTTTGTTGGAACAGGAATTTCTGTTTCAGCTTTATTTGGTATGCGTACTTTAAAGCTAGTATTTTTCTTAGACATTTTGCCCATAGTATCTATAGCGGTCAACGTGTATGTGTAAGATGTATTTGATTTGACTGTTTTATCTATAAATGATTCAGAAGATGTACGTGCAATTTCTTTGTCATCTCTGAAAATAACATATTCTTTTATTGGGTTGATGCTGTATCCTGCTTGCCAGTTTAACTTTACTGAGTCATAGTTGATATCAGAAGCGGGTAAATTCACTGGTGGTTCTGGTATATCGATCGGACTAATTGGTTTTTCAGGTTCATCACGGTGTTCCCAAATTTTATGCGTTAATTTAGGGTATTTTTCTAACGCTTGTTTTGTTTCAGGAGAAATTGTCAGTCCCCACATTTCAAAATAAGGAAGTAAATTCTTATTAGCTATTTTCGAGGTAGAAGTAATAAAATATTGTATTTTTTCTAGATCATTGTTCTTTATATCTTTTGCTTCTTCTCGATATAATTTATGCAATTTAGGGTAGAAATCATCACCAAATGCTAATTCTAATTGCCAAAACATAGCTAGTCGTGTGAATAAATCTTCTGTCTCATAATTTTTATTGGCTTGATTAAAGTAAGTGGAAACTTTCTCATAAACATGATCTTTTTCTAAGCGACTTCTATTTCCGAGTGCTTTGTTACTTCTCATACTGTAAATATTCACTGTTACTTCTGTCATGTCGTTCCAAGTCATTCTAAGTGATTGGTACGTATGACCGAATTCATGCATGGGTCCCCAAAGGTTGTCTGAGGAAGGAGATAATAAGTAACCCATTCCTGCACTTTGAGAATAGGCAGTGTGATTATACGTAGCATACATATAATATTGAGGTTCTTGTGTTTCTCTCATATGTTGAATAAGACCACGACTTTTTCTGTGTAGAGTAGAACTATTGTCCAAACCGGATGAGTTATCATGGATGTCAATTATACGATCATAGGTCTCAACTATATTTTTAGGATCTTTCACTTGCGGTAATGTTACCCTTGAACCTGTGATCAATGTTTTTTTCCCAATTAATTCATAACCAGGAGCTAAAGGGTTTTGTTTTAATTCATTTTGCCAATCAGCTTCAGTTGTTTTTCCAAAGATGAATCGAGGCAGTTTTAAACCACCTTCTACTGTGACAGTTAATTTATTTTGAGGTGTTGGCTCTGTTGTGTTTTGAAGATGAATGACTCCTTCATCTCTTGTAGAAATGATATTCTCCCCTTTTTTTAAGGGCGTTCGTTCGGAATGGCCTTCTCGGCTATCCGTTAGAGCAACGGGAGAAATAGTATAGGTTGGCAGCGATAGTTGATCTGTATTTTCATCAACATAAATGGTGATTATATCTGACTCTTTCTTGTAAATACCAGTGGACTGATTATCACTAGGACCAAAGCGATTATCTAATTGAGTTTGTTTGTAGTCTGTAATACTTTCGGTTTGGGCTAGCTCGGTTTTGATACTAACTGTGGGGGAATCCGAATCAGAAGTGGCATGGTAAGCCTCTGTATACAAAAAAGTAGTAGCTAATAAAGCCAACATAGAAACCCCAAAATAAAGTGAACATTTATTCTTTTTCATTTTTGATTAACCAACTTTCTTTCAATATAATTTTATTATATATCTATTTTATGTATTTTTCTGTTCATTTTTAGACATTAGGTTAAACTTTTTTGACCCTTTAATATATAATAATGATGAAAACTACATTTTATATTGAATTAGCAATTAGTTAATAATAAAATCACAGTTTTAAAGTGGTTCGATTCTTTTAAAAGTTAAAACATTTATTTTTGTTCATCGAGATAACGAGACATCAATTCCATATGATGCATCACTGCAGCTTTTCTCATCACTCCCATGCCTGGAAATTTTTCTTTTGAAACAGCATCAAGGAGTAACTCGATGCCTAAAGTCACTTTTTTCCCACATAATTTCGTTTTCCACTCACTGACCTCAGCCATTAGCTCAAAAAATTTGTCTTTTTGAGACGGAGCTTCTTCACTTGAAAGAAAATGATGAATTCGTAAGTGGTCATTTTCAAAATAAACAAGGTGCAAAGGCAATGATTTTGAAGGATAGCTGTGTTCATAATAGATTCGGCTATCAATAGAAAAATCACTAAATCCGATAAAACCTCTTTTTTGAAACGTTAAATGTGTATCTGAAAAAAATTCATCAGAACATTCTTGGTAGTAACTTATTTTAGGTAATCTAGTGAAAACATCCTGAGAAAGAATCTTATTGCCGCTGATTTTTTGTAGCAAACGGAGTTCTTCAGGAATCAAGACATTTACTTGATTGGATTGCCAATCACTTTGCAAAGCAGGAGTTGAGTTGCCAATCACAAATAATTGCGGTTCTGCGCTTAATGTTTCGATAGGCTGTTCAACGATCAGAGCCTTTTCTAAAGATAATGAGTTTAGATGAAGGATTCCTTCTTCGGTCAAAAAGTCGCCAGCTTGAGGGTTTTGAATAAGATAAAAAGGCTGGTTTTCTCTTTGGAACAACTCGATAAATTTTTTCAACGCCGTAGAATTTTTAACTGGTTCAATAATTGGTATGATTTGTCGGGACAAGCAATGATGTTCTAAAAGTGTCGTTAGTGCAAATAAGTCAAATTGTTTCCCACGAAAATAAGGATAATACATTATTTTTCCTCCCAAAGACGTTGTTCCAATTTAAAATAAGCCTCACGCGTGGCCTCTAATTCCTCTTTTAAAGCCTCAACCGCCTGATCACAAATATCTTCTACAAAACGATCATAGTAATTCACGCCGCCGCCAAATAAGTCATAGTCAGGTTGTCTTTTCTTCAACTCGTTATAGAGCCTATCAGTCGGAAAAACCCGCAAGCCTCGTGCTGTTTGTTTAGCCTTGCCAACTTCTCTAGCTTGTGCGCTGATCAAACGGAAAAGTAGTTCCTGTTCATTGACTAAAAGAGCTTGTCTTTGCGGTTTTTTTTCTATTGTAAAATAGCCCGGTAACTTTTGTTCGTCCGCTGAAATATATTGATGATAAACCATCACACCGATATGACTTGGAATTTCTTCTTTGACTTTTTCAAAAAGAGCTTGTGGTAAGACAAAATAATTATAATTACCAATAAAGGAAAGCTTTGCTTTTGAGCGGAAATCGGCTTTACTGACTTTTAACTCATAACAACGCCATTCGAATTGATTATCGGCAGTTAAACGACAACTCAGTGTATCCACTATTCCTTGGGTTTCAGGCATAGTGACTTCCTCAACGACAATATCTCCATTTTCACGACAATAATAATAAAGCACTTCTTCCATTTGGATGGTTAATGACGTTTTCATTATTAGCTCCTTTAATCTTTTAACCTACTATAAAACATATGTTCGTAAAAATAAAGTTTTTTCTTTTTTGTGAAAAGATATAAGTAAGCTTTTTGTGAATAATTTAAGTAGCTAGATTAATATAATTATTTATAAAAATATATTTTTTTAATATTTATTAAAAA
>NZ_JAFREN010000023.1 GCF_017377505.1 Enterococcus sp. DIV0212c
GAGACTGGATCGATAGTCATTCAAAAGAAGTAGCTGAGTGGAAAAAATAATGAAAAGTGCTGACCGTAAAAATTACGGTCAGCACTTTTCATTATTATGTGTAAGGGACAATCCGAAGGTTTCCTTGAAAATATTCAGCAACAAATATCCTTGAAGGATCTGTATAATTTTGTTTTGCCATCTCCTCCATCAGCCATTCTTTATTTTTATTGATATCTTCCAATGCATCTTCTATTACTAAACCATCTGTAATTAAATACAAGCCACGATTAGGATCGCCTTTACGCACAATCGTCAAATCACCGTTTTGCTCTAACTGCACACGTTTGACTTCTGTAATGGTATTGACATCATGCAATCTAAGCATCGTCCCAAAATCATGTGCCGATAAATTTGCTTGTTTAAAATTTTCTGGAATCATCTGTCCCTTATCAATCAAAATAATCGGTTGTCCATCCACTATTTTTTTAATTTCTGGATTTCTTAATTTGGCAATCCTCAACACAGTAACCAACGTTCCCCAAATTAGTAGCACAATCAAAAATTGTAAAACAGTGATCTGAGAGTTGTAGATCACGCCCCCAATAATTCCACCTAAAACATAGTTTTGTATTTGGTCTGCAGCACTTTTAGGTGCTAAATTCCCTTTTCCTGAAATATTGATAAAAATAATCAAACATAATAAACCAATCGTCAACTTTAAGCCAACATCAAAATATGGAAACATTAATTTGTACCTCCTATATCAACGGTTTGAAATTCCTCTTGATTTTTCACTTCGATTTTTTGAATAAGATAAGATGATTTGTCATCTGACATACGAATCAAATAAAATTTCCCTTCCACTTCAATGACAGGATCAACAGTTAAATCCGTACGGTTCATTTTTAATTTACTCGGTTCAACATCCATTGACTTTGCTACAGACTGTAACGTTCCAATCATTTGCGCATACTGATTGTCACTGGCTTCAGCATTGTAATAGGTATTTAATTGTATACCGCCTAATAGTAATAAAATCACAATAATCAAAATGCCGATTTCTTTAAATTTGTAATCAAGTCGCTTACGAACCCAAAAAAAGCCCATCACGAGTAAAATCAAAAATAATCCCGCCATGATCGCCCATTGGATTTTGTTTACCGTATGTGTTTGCTCAAGCAGATAATCATAGGTATAAAACTGCACTTCCCCTCACTCCTTACGCTGTGTCTCCTTAAATCGTACTATAAAATCACTGAAACATAAAATAAAAACCTAAAACGTTTTTGGACAAAAAAATACCGCTCGGCTGGGTGACCGAGCGGAAAAGGAGTTCTTTTTACTTGAGGAGTAAAAATGAAAAAGTGTTTTGTTTGGGTTTGTTATTGGGTATGTATATATAATAGCCTGAAGATTTGAAGAAACTATGCCTAAATCATTTAGGTTTTCTATAGAATATTTAAGAAAAAGTAAATATATTTTTTATAAAAAAAGTCAATAACGACGTCTGGCTAGTTAGCTCAGCATCATTATTGACTTATCTTTTTTTACTTTGGTGTCACAAAAGCTAAGGTATTTGCTGTATCTTTATCGATCACTCTAAAAGAAACTACTCCTAAACCTGCAACATTCATTTCTGAGATTAAAATAGAACCATCTTCATAAACATGTTCGACAAACGCTACATGTCCATACGTTCCATCAGCTCCCGCAACTGTTGGTTGGAAACTAACGGCTGTTCCTGCTTTAGGTTTACTAGAAACCTCATAACCGTTGGCTTTACCTGTTGCACCCCAGTCCATTCCGTTCCCCATCGTTGTTTCAACATAACCATCTAGTTGAACGATGCGGTTATAAACATACTGCGTACAGTTTCCTGCAGCATAAGCTTCTGAACCAGAATATGTTTCCCCTGTATACTCTTTAAAATCGCTATCTGGATGACTGTCTGTGACAATGATACCACTTGTTGAAGTAGATGGTTTTTCTTTGTCATATTCAGTCAAATCATATTCTTCGATAAAAGCATTCAGTTTTTGATCATAACTAGTATCTGTTGCATAAACACCAGTTAAAGATTTTGTCGCTTCACGATAGCTTGTGGCATTTGATTTCCATGTACCTGAATAAATCGTTTTGTTTGAATCAATGCCTTCTTTCATTAACTTAGCATAATCCTCAAACGATTCTTTGTATCCAGGATACTTTTTGAAAGAAGCATCGATCGTATACCAGTTACCTGAGCCATCATCTTCTTGTGTAGAAAAGACAACTTTCTCACCTTTATACTCACCTTTGATCCCAAAAAGATTATGGAAAGGTTGTTGGCTTAAATCACTGTTGCCAGAACCTGTTTCCAAAATCGCTTGAGCAATCATAACAGAAGCATATAAATCATTTTTTTGACCTACAGCACGCGCTTTTTCACCGATACGGCGAATAAACGTTTCTGTTGGTTCGTTTTTTACAACCTTGATATCTTGATCCAATTGAGCTTCACTAGGCATATGATCAACTGTTGTCTGTGCCGCTGGTTGTTGTTGCTCTGGGATAGTTTCAATTGGAGCGCTTGGTTGTGGCGCTACTGGTACTTCCTCATGGCTGTTTGCAGGAGGTTGTACTTCTTCTGAGGGTTCTGTGCTGGTATTAGTTGACTCAGTTGTACCAGTTTCTGTCTCAGAAGTAGATGAATCAGTAGTCGGTGTAGTTTCTTCAGTTGAAGAAGTTCCCGTAGTCTCTGTTGTCCCTTCTTCGATAGTGCTTGATTCTGATTGTGTTAATTCATCTGCATGACCAATCACAGGGATTAAATTAACACTGAGCAATACACAAATCATCTGAAGTGATAATAATTTTCTTTTCATTCATTTTAGTTCCTCTCACATGTATTAAAGATTCAGATCTTTTCTTTGATTCTTAGAATCTGTTACTCAACTTTTCAGGTCGATCCTCTTAGCTGACAAGCACATAGGAATCTTGTCATAATTTAAAAATACTGAAAATTACTTTGAGTAATTTCAATTTGTAAAGCATTTAAGTGTGAGAATAACATAAAACTCTCGCTGTTCCAAGAGTTCTTTGGATGTTCTTCCATATATCCACCTGCCTTTTATCTCTAAAAATCGTTTTTAACCTTCTATAAGTTGAGTTTATTTTACCATAAGTATGTGGCAAAATCTTGTACTTGACTCAAAAGATTGGAAAGTTTCGAAAAAAATTCACGTTTTAAGCAAAAAAAAGAAGATTTTAGTGAGAAAAATCTCTTAATGGTAACAAATACTTGCCGCCGTTAAGAGATTTATTGTTTTTCACTTCCGGTACATCTTAAACTCAAGAAACAAGTCATTATAAATTCCCAAATATTTCGCCCCTAAATCTTCATAAACTTCTAAATGTTTAATCACTTCATCACTTGGATAAAATTGTTCATCACTAGAAATCTCCTCAGGTAACAACTTCTTAGCTGCTTTGTTTGGTGTAGAATAACCAATATACTCTGCATTTTGAGCCGCATTTTCAGGCCGCAGCATAAAATTGATAAAGTCATAAGAGCCTTTAATATTTTTCGCTGTTTTAGGAATCACGATATTGTCAAACCAAAGATTTGAGCCTTCTGATGGAATCACATAATGAAGATGTTCATTGCCGTCAAGCATTTCAGCGGCTTCACCAGAAAATGTTACAGCCGCAGCACTTTCTTCATTGATCATATACATTTTGATTTCATCTGCTACGATCGCTTTGACATTTGTTGTTAACTTGTTTAATTTGTCCGTTGCTTTGCGCAATTCCTGATTATTTTTGCTATTTAGCGAGTAGCCTAAACTATTCAACGACAGGCCAAGAACTTCTCGTGCACCATCGATCAACATTACATTATCTTTTAATTCAGGTTTCCACAAATCATCCCAATGCTTGATTTCATCTTCACCAATGAATTTGTCATTATAAATAATGCCTAATGTTCCCCAAAAATAAGGAATCGAGTATTTATTTTGCGGATCAAAATCAAGATTTAAAAAACGCTCATCGATCGTTTCTAACCCTTTTAGCTTAGAATGATCGATCGGCAATAGCATTTTCTCTTTCATCATTTTTTGAATCATATATTCAGATGGTATCGTAATATCGTAGGCCGTTCCACCTTGCTGGATTTTTGTAAACATCGCTTCATTTGAATCAAAGGTTTCATAATTGACCTTATATCCGGATTCTTTTTCAAATTTACGCAAGAGATCGGGATCGATATAATCGCCCCAGTTATATATCGTTAACGTGTCCGCACCAGCCATTCCGCTAGATTTTTCCAACTGACGCACACCTAAAAAGAGAATTAAAATGATCGCTAAAATCCCGATAAGCAAAGACTGCAGTTTCTTCATTTCAGTTTAGCCACCTCACTTTGTTCTTGACGCATCTTTTTCAATTTTTTTGGCGTATTATCTTGGCTGATAAAATAGTAGCCAATCACCAAAATCATGGAGAAAATAAACACTAGCGTACTCAAAGCATTGATTTCTAAACTAATCCCTTGTCTTGCACGAGAATAAATCTCAACTGAAAGAGTTGAAAAACCATTTCCAGTAACAAAGAAGGTTACCGCAAAATCATCTAGTGAAAATGTAAAGGCCATAAAGTACCCGGCAATGATTCCTGGTGATAAAAATGGTAGAATAATATTCTTGATTACTTGTATATTATTAGCCCCCAAATCACGAGCTGCATCAACCATAGAATCATTCATTTCTTGCAATTTTGGCAAAACCATCAAAACCACGATTGGAATGCTAAAAGCAATATGAGATAACAAAACACTAGCAAAACCTAACTTGATAAAACCAACAGCTGTAAAGAAAATCAAGAAGCTTGCACCGATGATCACATCTGGTGAGACGAGCAAAATATTATTGAACCCCATTAAGGTTGTTCTTGTTTTTCTACGTCTCGTATAATAGATGCTCATTGCACCAAAGGTCCCAATGATCGTTGCTATAATCGCCGATAAAAAAGCCAATAAAAATGTATTCAACACAATGATCAACAATCGCGTATCTTCAAAAACCGCTGTATAATTTGCAAGGGTAAATCCAGTAAATCTATTCATCGTATCCGTATCATTAAACGAGTAAAAGATCAGATAAAAAATCGGCGCATACAATAAAGCAAAAACGATGATCAGATAAAGATGAGACCACTTAAATTTTTTCTTCGTCATTTCACACGCCCCTTTTTCTTCTTCTCACCTGTCAACAGCATCACAAGAAACATCGCAACGATCAAAACCACGCCAATCGTTGAACCCATGCCCCAATTCTGTGTTACCATAAAATGCTCTTCAATCGCTGTTCCCAAAGTGATTACTCGATTCCCCCCAATAAGGCGAGTCAGCATAAATAAAGAAAGAGAGGGAATAAAAACCGCTTGAACGCCGCTTTTCACGCCGTTCAATGACAGAGGAAAAATCACTCGCTGAAACGTTTCTACACTATTTGCCCCAAGGTCACGGCTAGCACTGATCAATGACGGATTCAGCTCTTCCAGTGCATTAAAAATCGGCAAAATCATAAAAGGAATTTCAATGTAGGTCGCCACAAATAGAAAACTAAAATCAGTAAACAAAATCTGATGAGGACCTATACCAATAAAGCTTAAAAACTGATTCACATTGCCATGAATACTAAAAATGCCTATAAACGCATACGCTTTTAGTAAAAGATTCACCCAAGTCGGTAAAATCACCAACATCAGCCACAATTGCTTGTGCTTTAATTTTGTTAAGAAATAAGCTGTTGGATAACTGATTAAAAACGTAAATAAGGTGATCAAAAACGCATACCAAACCGAATTCAACGTCATACTCAAATAAGTACCAGAAGTAAAATACGTTTGATAATTCTCTAAAGTAAATTGCCCATTCATATCAAAAAACGATTGATAAATAATCATTAAAACAGGCGTAATCACAAATAATAATAGCCACATCACATAAGGAATCGAATAAATCCGACGCATTGTTTTCATTATTACTCCTCCTATTCTTCGTAGCTTTCTAGACGAGCATCAAAATCCTCTTCAGACTCATTAAAACGCATGACATGAATATCTTCTGGTTCAAAAAAGAGACCAACTTTAGCGCCTTCTGTCGCTTTTCTAGTCGAATGAACCATCCACTCATTGTGATCTTCATCATGACAGATGATTTCATAGTGAACCCCTCGAAATAATTGTGTATCTACTGTTACCACTAATTTTCCTTTATCCGCTGTGGTGATCGTTAAATCTTCTGGACGCAACATGATTTCAACAGGTTCAGCTTGACGCATCCCACCATCTACACATTCAAATCGTTTCCCAACAAACTCAACTAAATTATCTTCAATCATCGTGCCGTTGACAATATTACTTTCTCCCACGAAATCCGCCACAAAATGATTGATCGGCTCATCATAAATATCAACCGGCGTACCACTTTGAACGATATGGCCTTTGTTCATGACAAAAATTTCATCACTCATTGCCAAAGCTTCCTCTTGGTCATGGGTAACAAAAATAAAGGTAATGCCTAAACGCTGCTGCAACTCACGCAATTCATACTGCATATCTGTCCGCAACTTTAAATCTAAAGCTGATAAAGGCTCATCCAATAAAAGAACTTTTGGCTCATTGACAATAGCTCGAGCAATTGCGACACGCTGACGCTGACCGCCGGACATTTCACTGATTTCTCTCGTTTCATAACCAGGCAACTGCACCATCCGCAAAGCATCTTTGACTTTTTTTTCAATTTCTTTTTTGGGAATTTTTTTGATTTTCAAGCCAAAAGCAACATTATCAAAAACATTCATATGAGGAAACAACGCGTAATCTTGAAAAACAGTGTTTACTTGTCGTTTATTAGCTGGAATATCATTGATCCGTTGTCCATCAAAATAAATATCGCCTTCTGTAGCATCGGCAAAACCAGCTAAAATCCGCAAGATCGTTGTTTTCCCGCAGCCCGAAGGTCCTAATAAAGTATAAAATTTCCCCTGTTCGATTTCAAAACTAACTTTTTTTAATACTTTTTCATCATCATATTGTTTCACAACGTTTTCAAACGTAATAATATTTTTTTTCAATCATCGATACCTCCCTATTAAAGATGTTATAAATAAGATTCTGTTGCTACGATCAGCACTCGACTTTTGCCTTTTGAATGATTGATCAATTGATGAGGTTCAGCAGCTTGATAATACATTGCTTCTCCTTTTCTAGCAGAATAAGTCGTCTCACCTAGCAATAATGAAACAGAGCCATCAATCACATAGATAAATGTTTCTGATAAAGAAGGTTCGAATGTTTTATACTCCCCGTTTTTATCAAATGTCAAAACCACTGGTTCCATCTCTTTTTCATTTGATTCTGGGATCAGCCATTTTAATTCATAGCCATTTTCTTCATCGTAATAAAGCGTGCTATCTTCATCTTTATATACGATCTTTTGTTCCAACGTCCGTTCACTAAAAAATTCTTCCGGTGTAATTCCTAACACTTCTAAAATATTAAAAAATGTTTCCATTGAAGGCGAGCTTAAATCCCGTTCTAACTGAGAAATATAGCCTTTTGTTAGATCCGTTCGCTCACCAAGTTCTTCTTGGGTCAAGTTCTTTTGTACGCGTAAATTACGCAGTTTTTCCCCAATTTCCATTTGACCACCCCATTTCACTTTATCAAAAAAACACTAAAAGTTTTCTAATACTAAACTACAAGTTTAATTTTACCTTTTCTAGTATACAAATTTTTCAAAAAATAGCAACAATTTTTCTTAAAAAAAATAGATTTTTTTCATACTTTTATACTAGCACTGATCGAGTGATTTTAACAAAATAAAAAAGCATCTGTTATTCAGACACTTCTTTGCTTTCGACAGATTTTATAATTCTCTTTATGCCAAGCTTCAACGGGATGAAATAATTAACCAACAAAGCGATACCCATTCCAATAAAACTATCCACTACCCTAGCAAATGCATAGCCGTATGATCGATCAGCTGGGATCATGAAAACGATCGTCAACAAAGTGGCACAGGCACCAACCGTTCCTTCATGATAGCCAAATCTAGCTAACAGAGCGATCATCAGCATTATGATCACTGGAATAAAAATCAGCTGCACAAGCTCCGTTCGACCTAACCAATTAAACACAGCAATCACAGCAATCGACATAACCGCTCCTAAAACATTTCCGATAATTCGATGCTTGCCATATTTCAGCGTATTCTCCATATCTTCTCTTAATGTGAAAACCGTTGTAATCGCAGCAACTACATAGGTTTCTCGTTTTAATAAAATACTAACTAAAATACAAAAAAAGACACTTAATCCTGTTTTAAACGTGCGCATACCAATTTTAAATTTCAACAAACTAATTCCTTTCAAACGTTATACTGACTCTATATCTTAACTTAATAAACTTAAGCTCTTCCCTTCTATTTTAACTTATTTTCCTACTATTAAGAAGGGTACTTCAAGAAGAATTTTCTTAAGAAAAAAAGAGAATATGTTATGATAGTAATAATAATAGTAAAGTTGATTTTTCTAACGTTTAAACATACAAAAAAAATCAACCTCAAGGAGGATATATGGAAAATTTTTCTGGATTTATGGTAAATAATATAGATGAAACGGTCACTACAACTATTGAAGATATAACACTAACTGACCTATCCGAAGGTGATGTTCTGATTAAAATCGCCTACTCCTCAGTAAACTATAAAGATTCATTGGCTGCGAAACAAAACGGCGGTGTTATCCGCAATTATCCAATGATTCCAGGAATCGATCTGAGCGGAACTGTTTTGACTTCTAAAGATGAGCGTTTTACAGAAGGACAAAACGTTTTAGTCACTGGATACGGCTTAGGCGTAACTCATACAGGCGGCTTTGCTGAAATTGCTCGCGTTCCTGGAGATTGGGTCGTACCATTACCTGATCAATTAAGCTTAAAAGAGTCTATGGTTTTTGGTACAGCAGGATTTACGGCCGCATTATCTGTCCAAGCACTTGAGCATCAAGGTCTAGCACAAAATAAAGAAGTTGCGATTTTAATCACTGGCGCATCAGGCGGTGTCGGCAGTTTAGCGATTGCGATGTTAAATCAGCGAGGCTACAAAAATATTATTGCTTTAAGCCGAAAAAAATCAGCGATAGACTCGCTAAAAAAACTTGGCGCTACGGATGTTCTTTTACTCGACGAATTTATGCCGGAGAAAATCAAACCATTAGCCAAACAAACCATTGATTTTGCCATTGATACCGTTGGCGGCTCAGTTACATCGGCACTCTTAGCTCAACTTAGTTACGGCGGCAGTATTGCTATTTGCGGAAATGCTGCTGGAATCAAATTAGATACGACTGTCTTACCTTTCATTTTAAGAGGCACAAATCTGTTGGGAATCGATTCAGTCAATGTTCCAATGAAACAGCGCATTGCTATCTGGCAACGATTAGCCACTGACTTGAATGTCAGCGCTCATGAACTAACAAACGAAATCACTTTACATGAACTTCCTGAAACTCTAAACCAGCTACAAGCTGGCTCTCATATTGGCCGAACGATCATTAAAATGAACTAAAGGAGCAAACCCATAAATGAATATTTTAATTACAGCAGGCGGAACATCTGAAAAAATCGATAACGTTCGTTCCATCACCAATCATTCCACAGGACGTTTAGGAAAACAAATTGGCGAAACCTTTTTAACTCAAGGTCATCAAGTGACTTATGTGACTACACCTCAAGCTGTTCGTCCTACAACTGAGACAAACTTGAAACTAATCGAAATTGAAACAACAAAAGAATTAGAAGCCGCTTTACTTAAAGAATTTAAACACCAAACATTTGATGCTATCATTCATAGTATGGCTGTTAGTGACTTTACAACTGAAACAACCTTGTCAGAAGACATTTTTATTGAAAAACTTGCGGCTAAATTAATAAAAGAAAACCATTTATCCGATGTAACTCAACTTACAGAAGCTCTTTACCAGAGCTTGGATGAAATCGGAAAAACAGTGCAACAAGCAAAAAAAATTCCTTCTGGAACAGATCGTCTCTTGCTTTTTTTGAAGAAAAACCCTAAAATAATTGCAATGCTGCGGGAACATCAACCTCAGGCAGTTCTTGTTGGTTTCAAATTACTAGTTGGTGTTTCTACAGAAGAATTAGTTCGTGTCGGTCAGTCGATTTTAGTTAAAAACCAATGCGATTTTGTTTTAGCCAATGATCTTGAAGACATTCGTGACGACCAACATAAAGGAATATTAATCAACGCAAACGGAGACACACATTCAGCTCAGACAAAACTTGAGATCGCTCAACTAATTGTTAAGAGCGTGGAAGAAAAATGGAGGAACCAATAATGAAAACAATATTATTAGGTATTTCCGGCAGTATATCTGCTTATAAAGCGGCAGATATAACAAGCCAACTTACTAAATTAGGCTATAATGTCGAAGTTATCATGACTAACAACAGCACGAAATTTATCACACCATTAACGCTGCAGTCATTGTCGAAAAATCCAGTTCATACAGATGTCATGGAAGAAATAGCTCCCAATAAGATCAACCATATTGAGTTAGCAAAAAAAGCTGATCTGTTTTTAGTTGCTCCAGCTTCAGCTAACATTTTAGCCAAACTAGCTAATGGAATTGCAGACGATATGCTTTCAACAGTCGCTTTAGCCTTAAAAGAAGAAGTTCCAAAATTCATTGCTCCTGCGATGAATACGTATATGTATCAAAATCCGATCACTCAACGCAATCTAGCAACGTTAAAAGAAGTTGGGTATCAGGAAATCGATCCTCGTGAAGCCTTATTAGCTTGCGGCGATTATGGCCGAGGTGCGCTGGAAACAGTGGAAGAGATTGTTGAAATAATCAATGAATTTTTAGCGAAATAATTTTGAGGAGTCATTTATGAAAAACACAAAAACGTTCACATTAACCGCTATGTTTTTAGCAATCCTGATTTTATTAGCAGCCGTTCCGTTCTTAGGCTTTATTCCTATTGGGCCAATCAACGCAACGACGATGCATATTCCCGTAATCATTGCTTCCATTGTTTTAGGACCAAGAATCGGCGCTTTTTTAGGCGGTGTTTTCGGCATCATTAGTATGATCCGCAGCACTATTATCCTATCGCCATTATCCTTTGTTTTCTCGCCTTTTATTCCTGTGATTGGAACCGACCAAGGTAGTTGGAAAGCAATTATTGTTGCGATGGTTCCTAGAATCTTGATTGGGGTTGTTCCTTATTTTGTCTTTATGGGATTAAAAAAGATAACAAAAAACAAGCCTACTTCTCAAACAGTCAATTTGTTCATCGCAGGTTTTCTAGGTTCTGCAACAAATACAATTCTTGTAATGAACTTGATTTACTTTCTATTTAAGGATTCTTATGCGCAAAGTATCGGTGCTAGCGGTGCAGCGATTTATACAGCAATTTTGACGGTTATTTTTACTAGTGGTGTAGTTGAAGCAATCGTCGCTGCAGTCGCTACAGTCGGAGTGACTGCTGTGTTGCTCCGTTTAGTGAAAAATAACGCCACGCAAAAATTATAGTATTGATGGAGAGAGGGACATGACTCAAAGAGTTATATCCTTCTCTCTTTTTTATTTCTTGTTAAAAATCAATTGTGCTTCAACGTTCACAGCTTTAGCCTTCTCAAGAGTATACTGCCCTTCGTTCCATTTGATCTCATAATCATTAAATTTCCTGATTTCTTTTTGCATTACCTTAAAGCCCTGTGCATCCATTTTTTTCTGCCGCTTTCCCCATTCTTTTTCAATCGGTTTCATCCAAGATACATTCATCCTCGACAAATCAAACGTCCCAGAATCAGGCTGCCACACTGCACCTTTCTCCACTTCTGCTAAACCTGCATCTAAATATGCTAGCTGTGTTTCGAAATCCGCGAATACATTAGGCGAGCTAGCGTGAAAATCGTACAACTTCTGTAATTTCTCTTCATTCTTTTGAATCGAACTTTCTACGCCCCTATACCGTTGTTCAGTGCGTTTATTGGGTGCTTTCTCTTTGGCCATAGTTCTTTCTATATTTTGCAGTAAGACTTGTCCTTGGGCGATTTCAGCTTTTACTTGTTCTTCGATTACATCACAGGTATCAACGGACGATTGAAATTCTTCGGGAAATTTTCGATGAGCCTCAACTAAAGCTTCACCTGCTAGGATAAACCCACTTGCCAGAGCTGGATAAACGGTTGAAAAGTATCGTTTCGCTGAATCATAGGTCTTACCTGATAATGGAGCACTCATAAAAACGGTAACACTTTTTTCTAACATTTTACAAAAGTGAATATATTCATTGACCATTTGTTTTGCAGCAGCACTTTGCTCTTTAACTTCTCCTATATAAAAATCAATACCCATAAAGCTCTTCCTCAACTGTTTCCACGTTGGAAAATAACAGCTTCCTCTCTACATACAATTTATCTTCTTGTTTTTTTAACTGTACCTCTTCATTCACTAAACGTTCTGCGATATCTTCTAAGCGCTGACGTTCATATTGATGTAAACGATGAGCCTCTTCATCTAATTCTATAAAATGGCTCATATATTGGGAGCCTTGATTATTGCCGATCAACTCTTGATAATAGCGTTGTTCTTGTTGATGAATTGAAAAATAATCCGCTTCCAAATCTTCTAATTCTCGAATTTCATGACATTTCTCTTCTTGCTCAAGATTTACTTGTACTAATTGCTGATTGATTTTTTGTTCCTGTTCATCTATGTTCATCAGCTCCTGCCACCTCCAATAGTTGGAAAAACAAGCTGTGAATTAAAGTTCTTTTCGATTTTCTGATCGATCAGATTGAATTCTTTTGCCACCGAATGAATATAATTTCCATCACGAGCGACCACATTTGCGATACGTTGACCTCTGCTATGAAGTCTGGATAAGCTATTTTTTGCGTTCGTATTTCCGTGGACAGTGGTTCGTTCGGCTTTGACAGTAGCTGCATTGATCGATGAAAAACCATTAGCGACTTGATTGAAGCGTGCCAAGACGTCGCTTGCCGCATTTAAACTACTTTTGACTTCTGACATTTATGAGCCCCCTCTACCTTATTCTTGATATTTTTATATGGTTAAACTTCTTATCCCTATTTTGACATATTTTTGTATCTTAAAGTTTCCAATTTTTTCTTTATAGCACAAAAAAATTGCAAATCTAAGATTTGCAATTTGATTGTTTTCGAAAAATGCTCGAATTTATGCCTAAAAACGTTCATTTCAGTATGATTTCACATAGGTTACTTTATTTGCCAGTTCACTTGCCGCAAATTGATTTACTTCAAAAAAGACTTTGATCATTTTTTCATTCTTTAGACGAATCACGATATGTGGCGACTTACGAAATGAGATAAAGCTTGTACTGATGCCTGCTAGATTCCAGTTGCTGGTAATCGTAAAATAGCGGATTTCTTCATACATCAAGACTTTCTTTCGATTAAAGTGAACTAACTCTAAGCCATTTTCGTACAAATACAACCCATCTTTTCTAAAGATAAATTGAAAAGCCGATAATACTGTAAAAAACGCGCCTCCGATCATCCCCATCTGCAGACCAAGTCGATCGACATCGGTAAAAATAATTAGTCCAAAACACAATATTACTGGTAATAAAAAGAACACACCCAACATGATTCCTCTGCGGTATGCATCGGAATATAACCTTCCCAACTCCATTTATTTTCTCCTTTTTTCTTTATTTGTACCTCTTTTATCGTATCATTTTTATGGAGGTATAAAAAGAATGAATTTCTTTACTCAATCAAAGAGAATCAAAAAAAGTTTTGTTATTTTTTCTTATATATAAGGGAGTTGTTTTTGGTGTTATTTAATGGGTAGAGATGCTGAATTTCGTTGCGGTGGGTGGTGTCTTTCGGTATAATAAATTGTGTAGGATAGAAATTAGAATCGTTGATTGATTGCGGTCAATGGATTTAGAAAGATAAATAAAAATTGGCACTTCAATCGTTCGGCGGCAACCTTACGATCGAAGCCTTGTTAAGACTTTAAGAGCAAGTCCAAACAAGTTGCCAATAGTGCTAGCAACATGTACCAGCTTCTTTATTGTACCCAAAATAGGTTGAGATTTCTAGGGAATCTTTGCTTTTTCTAGGTGTGATTAGTTGTTGTGTATATGGGATTAGACTGTTGTCGACGGTATTGGGCATCTGCTCAATGCTGTTTTTTTCTGTCCTATGACTACTTTTGAAGGGAGGAATAATTTAAGAATCGATGAAAAACTGGATAAAACAAAAAAGGCACTTCACCATTTGGCGGCAACCAAACGATGAAGCCTTGTATAGAAAGTTAAGAGCCAATCTATACAAGTTGCCAATTTGCTAGCACCGAAGCACTAGCTTCTTTATTGTACCTAATTTTCTTTTGAAATTCTAGTTGGTTTTGAGAATTTCTTGGGATTGATGGTTGTTTAGGAGTGAATTGTGGGTTTGGTTTGGCTGATTGATGACGGTATTGACAGGTTCGGTATCGTTTTTTGTTTTACCCTGAATAAGGTGTTATGAATACAGCAAGACTTTGAAAGTCGTTTGTAGCGCTGGTTTACAGATTTGCCTCGTTCGTCAATGTGCATTATAGAAAAAGTAACGCTGAAACACGAAATTCAGTGTAAAAATGGTGGGAAAAGTTGGTTAGATTCGGTTATTACTAGTTTTTCTCACCTTAATTTAAAGGAGATCAGGAGAATGGATAAACAGCAACAGAATTTAAAGGCAATTACTTATAGGGATATTATTGAGTTACGGGATTTTATGGAGAAGATGGCTTCTTGGCAGGAACCTTTGGCGATTTTGGATCATTTTTTTCAGTTTCGGTCTGGGCCGATTAATAAGAAGCGGATCGTGAAAGAGTATTATGCTCGGGCGCAGATGTTTCATGCTTTTTATGAGGATTATAATCGGTTGATTGCGTTGGGGGATGATTTGGTGATGGAGATGGTTAGGGCTGAGAAGGTTCCATAAGTTCATTTTATATAAAGCAGTAAGCAGTGAACAATACTTACTGCTTTATATAAACGTTATTCACGACAAATTTAACTCCTAAAAAATTGTTACTAATATTTTATATATTCTTTCATTACCTCTTTTATTGAAAGATATTGTTCTATTATTTCAAAATTCCCTTTAAATGTGTTATCGTTATTTTCTTTAAAACTTAGGTGTATATTAGAATAACTCATACCTGAAGTTGGTGCTATCAAAGCATTATATGTCTTTATATCTTTTTTATGCAATAAAGTAAAATAAGAAATTTGTTTATAATCTAACTCTGAAATCTTAAGGTAATATTTCGAATCAAAAATATACTGTTCCTGATCACATAGAAAATAATGATCGGGATAGATATTAAATACTTTACCGTTAGTTATAAGCGCCGCTTCATTTACTTTATAGTTCAATTTTTCAAAACTAAATATGCTAGTATTTTTCTTATCAATAAACATTAAAGCACTATCTTGGATATGTGAAAAACGTCTATTCAAAAAGTTTTCGACCATCAATTCCCAAACTAAATTATACGTATGCATTTTTATAGCAATCTTACCGCCATCATGTATATTTTCAAAGAAAGTAATCAAATCATTGATAAGTTTTATATCCTTATCTTTAAAAGTATCCTGTTTTATTTGTCTAAGTTTAGAAATAACCAGCTCACTTTTAGAAAAATCAAAATCATTTTTTCTATATCCTGTTTTTGTTTCTTTTAATAAAAATGAAAACTTTTCAATAGTTGAATCTATTACATAAGCCATACAACTACTTAAAAATACTGAGTATTTTTCTTTTGTTTTTATTATCATAGGAACAAATATGATACTATTTTTACTAAATAAAACTGGAGATTTTTGTATAGTATCTTTCCAGATTATTTTTCCAGAATATCCCTTTCTTTTAGTTTCTTTATCAACTGAAAATAATCCATATTTCAGAAAGTATAAATAGACTTCAAAAAAAGCTTGGAAAGGATATCCAGAATTAAAATCTTCATAAATTCCATAAAAAAACAAATCCTTTTTTTTAGAACTTTTTCTTATCGTTGCAAAAAGTAATATAGCGTATTTTTTTATTTTTTCTTGATTCTTCGTCAGTTTTTTTAAGTTTTCTAGAGACAAAAAATTTTTAGGAAAAGATATTAAAATAGAATCATCTTTAATAAGAAAACCGACAAAATTACAAATTATCTTATTGTGTTTATTATTTTTAAAATCATTTATCTTTAATTGATCTTTGAATATGCCATAGGCTTCAAAGTTAATTTCTTCTCCATCTTGAGTTATATAATAGTTTAAATTATTGTTCATATTATGATCACTTTCCTTTATTTCCTACTAACTCAATGTATAAATAAATTCATTTGAAAATACATTTTCATTATTTTTAAACTTTTCATATAGTTCAGAAAAATTATTTATGGAATTATCAAATAAAGAATTACTACTAAATGTCGCTTTTTGGACATCATTCCAGAGAAATTGGAGCAGTTTCCCCAACAGCTGATCTTTATTATATTCATCATCTTGTTGCTTAAATTTAATAAAGAACTGTCCTAATTGCTTATCTTCTGAAAGGCCTAACCCACCATTTTCTTCTTTATTAGTAATAAAAGTATTCACTTTTTGATAAAAATCGCTCCACAAAATTTTCTGACCATTCAATTGAAACTCGTAATCATTAATAGGTTTCCCACCTTCTGTTAATAATTTCGTACTAACATACTCAAAATCAAACCTTCTTTTAAACGCCGTATCCATAACAAATACATTTTGATCATTTGTATTTACTGTGCCCAGTATAAATAGATTGTTTGGTAAATAGATTGCTTTCGATTGACTACTAATCTTTTTAAAAACTTTTGAAGCAATCAATTTATTATCTATACAATACTCACTATTCCCAGTCTCATCTCTATCTAGCAACTGAAATAGATCTCCAAAAACTGAAGAGACATTCGCCCTTGAAAGATCTTCTAAAATCAGAAATGTTGGTTTATCAGGAGTATTTAAAGCTGATTCTAAAGCTGATGTAAATATTCCTTCTTGAAATTTGTATTCGATTTTAGTAGAACTCTCCTTTCCTTTCCCACAAGATGTTGTTTCGGGCATAATCTGCCCTACAAAATCCGTATAACTGTATTCAGGATGAAAAGTCGTTCTAAATACTTTAGGATGCTGTTCACAATTTGAATATCCCCATATACCATGTTCATGAATAAAATTCTGTATTTGAAAACTTTTCCCCGTTCCTGGTGCTCCAAAGTAAATAAGATTTAAACCACTCTGAGATTTTTTTATTTGTTGTAAAAAGTTGTAATAATGTTTTAATCCTGTCAACGGAAATTTTCTGTTTTCTTTATTAGCTTCAATAATTTTTTCAGAATTATTCAAATTGTCCAATGTAGCAATTTTCATACTCTTGAACGGATCTTCATAAAAATTTAAAATATTGTCTGCATTATTATCATTCCAAGTTGATTCAATAAGTTCCACACCAGAAACATATTCCTTTATAGCACTTTCCTTTAAATATTCTTTAGAATTTTTACCTTTGTTGCTTATTTGAAAGCTCAGCCAATCCCTAAAAAGATATTTATAATTTTTCACTTTTGGAGTAAGATCTTGATAATTTTCTAACATGTATTGAGCTGATGAAAATAATTCTTCTCTTTCAATCATATTTTTAACAATTATAGATGCTAGATTTTCTGAAGATGCTGCGATTAGATTAAGTGAGCTTAAAGTTGGAGAAACATAAAAATCAGTACGTTCAATCCCTTTATGTCCACCCCAAGAAGATTTATTAATTACAAAATCCTTCAGTTTTTTTTGATCTTCTTGTGAGAATTCAGAATTTTTAATATGCTTATCTAAAACATTCTCATTTTTTAAAGAAAAAACAAAATCATCATTATTTGGAAATATAGTCACCAAATTTTTTTTATAATTCATTACTTCTCGTATAAAAGGTACTGCAATTGAAGCTAAATAATACCATTGATATGGAAAATATGATACTTGGCCTTGATTATTTTCATATATACTGCAACTACATTCATCTAAAAAGGTAATATTTTGATTACTTTCTAAGCAACCTTTAAAAGATTGCTTAAATTTATCAGTTAAATAAACTTTTTTTGGATCAAATCTTTTTACATGTTCCTCAGTTTCTTGTTTTAGTTCTATTAAATCTTTTAACATTTTTCTGGCCTCCATTTTTAAGAATAAGCACTTGACAATTTTTCTTTTTAGAATTATAGTGTCGATATCAGGACACCATGTCCTTAATATAACACATACAAAAAGAGGGATATTATGTATACAAATACTATTATAACAAAAAATGACAATAGTGTAGCAATTGAATACCATGAAGCTATTAAAGAAAAAAGAATACGTTTGGGAATGACTCAAAAAGAGTTAGCTGATGCAATTGGTTTAGGTAAATATGGTGATCGTACAATTCGCCGATGGGAAAATCAAGAAACTAAGCCCTCTCCATTAGAGTTAATGTCAATTATGGAGTTTCCAGAAATAGCTCCTTTTAGTAATCCCAAAACAGCAAAATACACTATGATTGATTTATTCGCCGGCATTGGTGGTACAAGATTAGGTTTTCAACTTAGTGGTGACGTAAAATCAGTTTTTTCAAGTGAATGGGATAAGTTCTCCCAAAAAACATACAAAGCTAATTTTGGTGAACTTCCACATGGCGATATCACTAAAATCAACGAAAAATATATCCCAGATCACGATATATTAGTTGGTGGCTTCCCTTGTCAAGCATTCTCACAGGCTGGACTAAAAAAGGGCTTTGATGATACAAGAGGAACTTTGTTCTTTGACATTGCTCGTATACTAGAAGAAAAAAGACCTAAAGCCTTCTTATTGGAGAATGTAAAAAGTTTAAAAACTCATGATAAAGGAAGAACTTTTGAAGTAATTGAACGTACTTTAAAAAATATGAACTACAAAGTTACACCCTTACTTTATAAAGCAAAAGATTTTGGAGCCCCTCAAAATCGAGAAAGAATTTATATTATTGGATTCGATGAAATCCAAGTTCCTAACTATAAAAATTTTCTTCCACCAGTTCCACCACAAATTCAAACCAAAGTTGGAGAGATTTTAGAAAAAGAAGTAAATGAAAAATACACTATTTCAGATAAATTGTGGGAAGGGCATCAAAGAAGAAAACTCGAACACAAACAAAAAGGTAATGGATTTGGATATACACTAGTCAATAAAGATAGTCCCTATACAAATACACTTTCTGCAAGATACTATAAAGATGGTAGTGAGATTTTAATTAACCAAGAAGGTAAAAACCCTAGAAAAATAACTCCTAGAGAAGCTGCTAGACTTCAGGGATTTCCAGAAGAGTTTATTATTCCAGTATCTGATACACAGGCCTATAAGCAATTCGGTAACTCAGTATGTGTCCCTGTTGTAAGAGCAATAGCAGAGTCAATTTTAAATGTATTAGATGAAATTTAATTATCGATTAAAACTGTAACGTTTATTTTATTCGATAATAAGTATCAGCGATTCCTATTCCCAATCTAAAATGAAACAAGTCATTGACTAGTTTCATTTTAGACTTATTCACATCTACAAAATTGTAAGCCTAGGATACTTTATATCAGGCAACGCTTCTTCAATTTTTTTCTGAAAATCTTCTTCGTGCTCTGATTTAAAACCTTCAAAAAGGACTTCTTCAATATCTTCATGGTTAAAAAAGAAACTTTCTTGATCTTTTACCCCTTCTGGATATAAACAAGCAAGATATTCAAAATACCCTATATTTCCATCATTATTATACAAAGGAAATCGAGATGTTAGCATTAAGAGATGTGTTCCTTTTTTTAGTTTTACAACACTGCCTAGAGGTAAAAATTTCATAAATTTGTTTCTCCTTTATTATCGTATAAAATCGATTTTTTATTTTTTTCAATATATCTATAAGCCTTTATTCTCTTTACTGGTGAGACAATTCCTATAAAAAAAGTAAAAAGCGTTGTGAAAAAGAATGATGCAAATAACAATAACAACGAATAAGTTTTAAAATAGATTGGAAGCAAACAGATCAACAACATAGCAAAGAGAAAAATAATAAGAAAGAAATTATTTTGTGATTGCTTCTTCCCTTTAACAAGATAACTTGTTAGCTCCTCTTCATCAATGTTAGTTAAGTATTCTAATTTATTTTTATCACTATTAGCAATTTTATTCACTAAGATATTAAATATAATTCCACCTAAGATACCGATAATTAGAATTAAAGTTACTAAGGTAATAGGAGCCAATGAAGCTTTAAAAAGAATGTTGCCAAATAAGGAATAGATAACCACTCCTAAAAATCCAGAAATCAACGTTGACTTATATGAAGTCATCCCAATTTCAACAACAACTAATTTCTTAGTTAATGTATCTAAAAATATACTCTTACTCCCTGCTTCACCATTGTAAATAGTAATGTATCGTTTCCACATTGTAGCTTTCTCACCCTTCTAACAAAATGCGTTTCCTAAACCTCCAAAGAAGCCGCCCACTGCGTTTCCAATACCTTCTCCAAGTTTCTCTACTCCATTTTTTATTGAATTTCCTAATTCTTTTGCATCATTCAAAATTTTTTCTTTATTGTTATATAATTTGTCAAACGCCCAACTACCAACTGCTCCTATACCTATACCTGCTACAAATCCAATTACTGCACCTACTGCTGTTCCTACAACAGGAATTGGTATCGCTGTTCCGATTGCTGCTCCTATAGCAGCTCCAGTTTCTCCAGCAGCCAAACCTATAGCAAGATGTCCAGCCGTTTTTACAGTGGCATCTCCAATATTTTCACCTTGAATCATTTGACTAGTAAAGTCAAAAATTCCACCTATAACTGGAATACCATATTGAGCAGCTCCAGTTAGATATTTGCCTTGTGAGATTATTTTTGAAGTCACTTCAGCTACTCTTGGATTAACAATTATAAAATTACTTCCCCTAGTAGCCGCTGTAATATAATTATACCATCCACCTAGTTTCATAGTTGCATTTCCACTTGTTTCCAAAATTAACCCAGCAAAGTCTAAAGGTGCTCCATCTGTTGCATTACCAGATATTTCATTCCAGGCTTCTGACACTTTATCCCAAAAACTTTTCGGCATTTCTTTATCAGGATTATTACCTGCTAGCTCTATTAATTTAGCTAAATCATCTTTTGTAAGTTTTGGTTTTTCTATAATCTTATCAATTTCTCTTTGATTAAATTGTTCAGTTACGCCCTTTGCCCAATCCAACGCTTTCCCTTTCGGAACCGAGAACGTCCCAGTCGCAGGATTAAAACCAGAATTCGCCTGCTGTAATCCTTGCGACAACTTCGAATAAAAACTATTCACCCCATCAAAAATAGCAGGTGACGTCCCATTAAACATCATTAATTTCTCTAACTTCTTCTCTAAATCCCGCTTAGTCGTCTCTAACGATTCAATAATTCGATGATTCGCTTGTTCTAACGGATTCGTTCCAGTCGGAAGTTTCGGCAACCCTCGATTAATATTCTCCATATTCAGAATCGACGTATTAATTTGTTGGATTCGTCGCTCTAACTCATCTGATTTCAAATCAATACTATCAACCTCAGACGTATATTGATCCACAAATTTTTGACAAGCTTCTGCTGTCATATCTGCGCCCACTTCGGCACCTTGAACTAAAGGTTGGATCACTGCCGCAAAGAATTCTTTGGCAGAGTCATAGCCTTTACTTGATAGTTCTCCTGCTCCCATAAACTGTTGATTACTTTGCATCAAAGAAGTATAGCCTTGTGCTAATTGGCTACACGCACTTTTAACGCTAGACGCTTGGCTTCTCGCTTGACCGAGGTACATATCAATACTCATGCTTTTCCGACCTTCCTTCTTTTGTTTTTATTTCTTGCCAATGTAGGTCTTCTTGTTGATCTTCTAACGCTCTTGTTTGTTTTTTTAGTTCTTGCTGTTGCTCGTCTAAAAAATCTTGAACGCCTCGACTTTGCCAGTTGATTTGCTCAGCCATGTCTTGATACAGCATATCTGTTTGGCTTTGGGCAAATTCTTCTTGTAATTCATTGAATAATTGCTTTTGATAGAAAAAATATTCTTCGTAATGTTCTTCAGTTTTGTTGATGTCGCGTTTTAAATCTTCAAGTTCGTCTTGATCACGTTCAATTTGAATTTTCTGTCGTCTGATTTCTTCAAGGTTAGACAAAATTTATTCCTCCTTTCAGTTTAAGGAAGCATTTGATTGTATTGGATTTGAGCGATTCGTTCATCTACTGCTTCGAATTCGGCTGCCACTGACCGGATATTATTACTTGCTTGCGTAACAGCTTGGACAAGTGACGTATTAAATGTTGTTAGCTGTGTGATTGCTTGTTGCGCATTGCTATTGCCCGCAACAGTTGTTTGCGTATCTTTTGTGATTGTTGTCCCTTGATTCAGAGAGCTTACAGATGATGCTATAGAAGTAGCGACAGCTTGTGCTACTGCGGAATTACTGTTTATATCGTTTGGCATCCTTTATCCTCCTATGGTTAATAGCTACTAAGGTTGTAAATAGTATATATACTTAATTGTAATTCTTAAAGAACTCATTGTAAATATATAATTTTTAAATGTTCCGTACACTTACTTAAAAGGAAATTATAAAATACATTTATCATCCTATTTTAAGTTATATTTTTAGTTTTTAAATCGTATATAAAAAACAGGTAGTATAGAAATTTTCATTTCCAAACTACCTGCTTTGCTGATATAAGTTTATTTACTTCTCTACCCTGATTAAATCCAACACATCTCTTGGGTTTCCTACATTCACCGTTACTAATTGGACAATATTCAAAATATCCTGTGTCAATGCTCTCAGTTTTTCTGGATCAATGACTGCAATCACTCTTTTTGTTAGTTCAAACACTTAATAATACACGTCATCTTCCTAAAGAGATCATTAAAGGAAATTATACTTCCTTTTTTACAAAAACTAGACTACTGATTCTTACCTCGAATCAGTAGTCTTAAAATCAAAATGCAAGCCCCATTTACCAAAACAATTAATACACCCGCCAAATAATCATTCTCTATACTCGCATGAATCAAAAAATAATTCGCTATTAAGTAAAAAACAAGAACGAGCAACGCCAACATAAATCTTTTTTGCTTATTCCTCGCCATCATCAATCACATTCTTTCTTTTTTATTGATAAGACATAGAAGAAATTCCCCAATTTCTTACACGAACAATTACACCATTATTACTATTTTGTCCAACTAATCCTGCAACAGAAGCAACTATAGAATATGCTAAACCCCATCCAATTCCTGGTGCAATTGCTGCAATAACACCCGCAGCCGCTCCCAACACCCAATAATAATTTTGAATCCATGTAGCACTAATATACACATCCCAAGAACCCCTACCTCGTGATATGATTTTCGTAACGCCATCTCTTCTAGGTAACATTATTTGACTAGTGTCAACACCGCCTTTTTCAAGCAGTTTAACCATTTGACTGTCTGTTATAATTATTTCACCGGTATCTGTTTTAATGCCTAATTCTTGTGCTACTTGAATCACTTCTTGTTTTTGTTAATTATATATTACCACAAGAGATAATGAAATGAAAACGCTTTTTTAGATTACTTATATTAAATGCTTACCTGTAATCTCCAAGACTACTGTTACCTATATTTTGCAAGCTCTTATCCTCAATCTCCGATAATCTGCTTCCCAATGATCCTCTTTCCACAATTTCGGTTTTAAATCCCGCTCCATATTCTCAAGAACCTTCTCTTTCTGCTTTTCTGACAATTCCCCCAACTCAGCAGCATAAAACTGTTCCATCCACTCTCTCAAACCAGATTCTCCACCTTTAAGCGGTGTTGGCCGTTCATATTCCAAAATCTCCACAACCTCAAAATGATTCTTTTCAAGTAAAACCCGATAATCTTCAACCGACGTAAAACAAAACGGCTCTTCAAACGGTACGCCTAGTGCACTTAATTCACGCCCAAAAGCCCCTCTAATCGCCTGAACATTTCCAACAGCACCAAACTCACAAATCAACTGTCCATTTTGTTTTAGATGTTCACTGATATTTTTCACTAACAAATCCTGATCCGATATCCAATGAAAAACTGCATTTGAAAAAGCAACATCATACAGTCCAATTTGATTAGTTGGGTTTAATATATCTTCCTGTAAAAATTTCAGTTTTGGATAGCTCTCTTTAGCTTGATTGATCATATTTATCGATTGATCGATCCCCGTAACCTCATGTCCAAGTTCCGCAATTTGATTCGTCAATTCTCCTGTCCCACAACCAATATCCAACACTTTTTTCGGTTCTTTCGGCAACAATCTCAACAACCCAGCCCCATATTTAAAAATAAAATCATGTGTCGTGTTATATTTCTTTGCATCCCATTCCATTGAATTCACGCTCCTAACGATGTAATGAAAAGAAGCTACATCGAAATCATTCATCGATGTAGCACTCTTTCTATCTCTTATTGCCAATAAGCTGGAATCTTCGCTTCGTATGCTGCAATCTCATCATCATGCGTTAAACTGATGGCAATATCATCCAACCCATTCACCAACTTATGCTTCCAAGTGCTGTCGATTTCAAAAGAATATATTCCATTCGGCGTGATGACTTGTTGTGCAGGCAAATCGATCGTAATTGTTTCATCCGCACCAAGTCCTGCTAAAACCTCTAACTCTTCATGCTTCAACACAATCGGCAACAGTCCATTTTTTGTCGCATTCATATAAAAAATATCACTAAAACTTCCTGCAATAACTGCTCTAAAGCCATAATCATCCAGCGCCCAAGCCGCATGTTCTCTCGATGAGCCCGAACCAAAGTTATCACCAGAAATCAAAATCGTCGCCTCTTTGTATTGTGGTTCGTTCAACCTAAACTCAGGATTTGGCGTACGATCTGGTAAGTAACGCCATTCATCAAATAAAAACTCGCCAAAACCTGTTTTTTCGATTCTTTTTAAAAATGATTTTGGAATGATTTGATCCGTATCGATATTGTCGTTCATTAACGGAACCGTGGTTCCTGTATGTTGTGTAAATGCCTCCATTATGCACCAAGCTCCTCTCTAATGTCTTTAAATGTTCCAACGATAGCAGCTGTTGCCGCCATCGCCGGGCTGCAAAGGTGAGTTCTGGCACCTTTGCCTTGGCGCCCTTCAAAGTTTCGGTTAGATGTTGAGGCACAGTGAACACCTGCTGGTACTTGGTCTGGGTTCATGCCTAGACACATGGAGCAGCCTGGTTCACGCCATTCAAACCCTGCTTCGGTAAAGATTTTATCCAAACCGATTTTTTCAGCGGCTTTTCGAACCGGTCTTGAACCTGGTACTACGATTGCGGTAATGCTTTCTTTGACTTTTTTTCCTTTTACGATGCGTGCCGCTTCTTCCAAATCGGATAGTCGACCGTTGGTACATGAGCCGATAAAAACGTAGCCGATTTCGATATCTGAAGGACGTTGACCTGGTTTTAGATCCATGTAGTTATAGGCGCGTTCGTCATTCATATCTTTGATTTCTGGGAAAGTGCCCGTGATTGGGATGCCCATTTCCGGATTCGTTCCCCATGTGATGAAGGGAACCAATTCATCGGCGTTTAATTCTAAATTTACATCATAGGTTGCATCTGGATCGCTTGGTAGTTTTTTCCAATCAGCGATTGCCGCATCCATATCTTTGGGCGCATATTCTCTGCCACGTACATATTCAAAGGTTTTTTCATCTGGCGCCATCATCCCCATTTTGGCACCACCTTCAATGGCCATGTTACAGATTGTCATGCGTTCTTCCATCGTTAGATTTTCGATCGTTTCCCCATAAAATTCAACTGCATGTCCCACACCAAAATCAACGCCATATTTTGCGATCAACGCTAGAATAATATCTTTCGCATATACACCTTTTGCTAGTTTACCAGTGATTTTCACACCCATCGATTTTGGTTTATTTTGCCAAATACATTGTGTGGCAAAAACATGTTCTACTTCACTGGTTCCGATCCCGAATGCCAAGGCTCCGAATGCGCCATGTGTCGCTGTATGTGAATCTCCACAAACGATGATTTTCCCTGGTTGTGTCAAACCTGTTTCTGGTCCCACCATATGCACGATTCCTTGACGATCACTGCCATTATCACAAAGCGTTACACCGAATTCTTCACAGTTTTTCTGCAAGGCTTCGATTTGTTTTTTTGCCACCAAGTCTGTGATGTTAAAGATATCTTGTGTAGGGACGTTATGATCCATCGTGCCAAAGGTTCTATCTGGTCGGCGGACTTTTCGACCTGCTTCTCTTAATCCTTCAAATGCTTGTGGCGACGTTACTTCATGGATTAGATGAAGATTGACGTAAAGCAGTTGCGGTTCTCCAGCAACGCCTGATACCACATGTTGTTCCCAAAGTTTATCAAATAGTGTTTTTCCCATATTAAGCACCTCTCAATTCTTTTATTACGGCTTCGGTAAAGTCTGTAGTTGTCGCTTTACCCCCTAAGTCTGTTGTTAGGATGCCTTGATTCATGACACGATCACAAGCAGCTTCGATCTTCTGCGCTGAGTTTTCTAAGCCAAATGATTGGCGTAACATCATTGCAGCTGATAAGATCATCGACATTGGATTGGCGATATTTTGATTGGCGATGTCTGGTGCTGAACCGTGAATTGGTTCGTATAATGACGGACCTGACTCGCTATGACTGGCGCTTGGCATCATCCCTAGTGAGCCTGGAATCACCGATGCTTCGTCACTTAGGATATCGCCGAATAGATTTTCTGTAACGATCACGTCGAAGGCTTTTGGTTTTTGGATCATGACCATTGCCGCCGAATCGACTAATTGGTGTTCTAATGTACAATCTGGAAATTCTTGTGCCACTTCTTCTGCTGTTTGACGCCATAATTTACTTGTTGCTAGTACGTTGGCTTTATCGACGGATGTGACTTTTTTATTTCTAGTTTGAGCGATTTCAAAGGCTTTTCTGATAATGCGTTGGATTTCAGCTTTTGAATAGCTACATAGGTCTGAAGCTTCAGTTTCACCTAGTTTTTTTTCACCAAAGTAGATGCCACCTGTTAGTTCACGAACGACTACAAAATCAACGCCTCGAACATTTTCTTCCTTCAATGGAGATAAATGAACCACTGCATCCGGCACGGAAATCGGGCGGATATTTGCAAAAAGTCCTAAGGTTTTTCTTAAACCAAGCAAGCCTTGTTCAGGACGTTTTGGCGCGTTGTCCCATTTTGGTCCACCGATTGCACCTAGTAAGATCGCATCGGCTTTTTCGCAGGCTTTTAAGGTTTCTTCTGGCAAAGGATCGCCTTGTTCATCGATACCAGCTCCACCAAAGGCAAAGCGTTCAATATCAAACTCCAGATTATCTTGAACCATGATTTCCGCTAAGATTTTTAGTGCGCTATCCATGATTTCTGCTCCGATACCATCTCCTGGTAATGCTACGATTCGTTTATTCATTAAGCTTTCCCCACTTCTTTTTGAAATTGTTCACTGGCTTTGACATACGCTTTCGCTGAAGCTTGTAAGACATCAAAATCGATGCCGATACCGTTGAATTTTTTGTTGTTTTCAGTATCTGCCAATGTTACATGAACCTCTGCTTGTGCATCTTCTCCGCCTGTGATGGCCTTGATGTAATACTCTTGTAGCGCTGGTTTTTGGACAAATATTTTATCGATCGAGTTATAGATTGCTTGGATACTACCAGAGCCGATCGCTGATTCTGTTTTGCTTTCGTCTTCTCCTGTGCTAATAGAAACGATGGCTCCTTGGCTGCCGTCAGAAACGTATTGTAGTTGGACACGTTCTAAGCAGTAATCTTCACTAGATTCTTGAGATTGTCCAACCATTAGCGCGATTAGATCATCTTCTGTGACTTGTTTCTTTTTATCTGCTAATGATTTGAATCGCTTGAAGGCATCTTTTAGTTCGTCTTCTGTTAGCTGGTAGCCCAAAGCCTCCATTTTTGTGGCAAACGCATGGCGACCTGAAAGTTTACCGAGTGGCAATGAATTTTCGTTTACCCCAACAAGTGACGGGGTGATGATTTCGTACGTATCTGGATTTTTCAATACACCGTCTTGATGGATGCCTGATTCATGTGCGTAGGCATTTGCTCCGATGATCGCTTTATTTCTAGGTACGGCTACACCAGATAGTCGACTGACGAGATCGCTGGTTCTTTTGGTTTCGTTTAATGTGATATTGCTTTGAGCTTCGTAGAAATCTTTTCTGATATATAGCGCCAAAGCGACTTCTTCAAGCGCGGTATTGCCAGCTCGTTCGCCGATGCCGTTAATTGTTCCTTCAACTCGAAGTGCCCCATTTTCGATAGCTGCTAAGGCATTGGCCGTCGCCATTCCTAGGTCATCGTGACAATGAGAAGAGAAAATAATTTCTTGGTTGCTTCGGATATTTTCAATTAGAAATTTAAATAGTTCGCCATATTCCGTTGGGTTGGAATAACCAACTGTGTCTGGAACGTTGATGATCGTAGCCCCCGCATCGATTGCGGTTTGAACGGCTTTTAATAAAAATTGTTTATCTGTTCTTGTAGCATCTTCTGGTGAGAACTGGACTTTTTCAAATTTTGTTTTAGCGTAGCTAACGTGTTCTTTAATAGAAGCAATCACTTCATCTGGTGTCATTTTTAGTTTGTATTCCATGTGAACTGGACTTGTTGCTAGAAACACATGAATTTGTGGGTGCTTGGCATTTTGCAAGGCTTCATACGCTCGGTCTATATCGGCTTTTTGGCAGCGAGCCAGACCTGCGACAGTCATTTTTTCTGCATTTTCGGCGATTGCTTTGACTGCTTCAAAATCACCCACTGATGCGATCGGAAATCCCGCTTCGATCGTATCAATGCCCCATTTTTCTAGTTGTTTGGCGATTTGGACTTTTTCTTTGGTATTGAAATTTACACCTGGGGTTTGTTCTCCGTCTCTTAGAGTGGTGTCAAAGAATTGGATATTTTTCATTTTTCATACGTCCCTTCTGAATTGAGTTAATACTGTTCTTCATTTTTTTTGGTTAGGTAAAACGAAGGAAACTTCTCTCTTCGTTCGTCAAGTATTGCGCAACATCAGCTCTGCATGCAGTCGCTGTGTTTTAAACGATGGAAACTTCTCTCTCCGTTCGCCAAGTATTGCGCAACATCAGCTCTGCATGCAGTCGCTGTGTTTTGCAATAAAAAAACATCCCACGAATATGGGATGTTTGCTCATCCCGTTCATGCAATGCGAAAACAGGACTCTCAACGTCTGATAAGAAAAAGCTGTGCTACAGCTGGTTTCTAAAAATCAGTGTGATGAGTCCTTCAGTAATAATAAGAATGTAATTGTCGTTGTCTGCTTGTTCATAATTGTCAACATCCTTTATTGTCAGAATTTTTTAATAATTCAAACTATAGTGTTAAAGATACAGAACTTTTAAATCAAAGTCAATAGTTTTATGAGAATTTTATTAAAAAAGCCGAGAAAAGGAATTTTCTCAGCTCTAGTTTTTTATTATAGTTTATTTAACGCTTGTTCTAAATCAGCCAAAATATCATCGACATTCTCAATCCCGATCGATAATCGAATCAATTCTGGTGAGGTTCCTGAAGCTTTTAATTCTTCTTCACTTAGTTGTGAATGCGTCGTTGAAGCTGGATGAATAATCAATGATTTTGCATCGCCAACGTTGGCTAATAGCGAAAATAATTCTACATGATTGATCAGTTTTTTTCCTGCTTCTGCTCCGCCTTTAACACCAAAAGTAAAGACTGAACCTGCTCCTTTAGGTAGATATTTTTCTGCAAGTTGATGATATTTGTTATTTGCTAAACCTGGATAATTGACCCACTCAACTTTTGAGTGCTTGTTTAAAAATTCCGCAACTGTCAGCGCATTTTCTACATGACGTTCTAAACGCAATGATAATGTTTCTAATCCCAAAATCAATAAGAAACTATTGAATGGTGAAATGGCGGCTCCTGTATCTCTTAATAATGACACTCTTAAACGAGTAATATAAGCCGCTGCTCCCACATCTTTGGTATAAGAAAGTCCATGGTAACTTGGATCTGGATCAACTAATTTAGGAAACTTTCCATTTACCCAGTTAAATTTCCCTGAATCGATGATGACCCCACCTAAAGCTACGCCATGTCCGCCGATAAATTTAGTAGCTGAATAAACGACGATGTCTGCACCGAAATCAAACGGTCGGTTTAAATAAGCAGTCGCAAACGTATTATCTACAATCAAGGGAATCTTATGTTTATGAGCAATTTCCGCAATCGCTTCTAAATCTGCTACATTGGTGGTTGGGTTTCCGATCGTTTCTACAAAGATTGCTTTAGTATTTTCTTTGATGGCTTCTTCAAAATTATTTAACTGATCCGGATCAACAAAGGTTGTTGTGATCCCAAATTCTGGTAACGTGTGCGCCAATAAATTAAATGTTCCACCATAAAGTGTGGAGGCAGAAACGATATGATCACCACTGCTAGCAAGATTCTGGATCGCATATGTGACAGCCGCCGTACCAGAAGCTACCGCAACAGCGCCAATTCCGCCTTCTAATTCATTCAAACGGTCTTCTAAAACTGCCGTTGTAGGATTCGTGATCCGTGTATAAATATTTCCAGCTTTAGACAATGCAAACTTTTCTGCTGCGTCTTGTGTATCATCAAATGTGTAAGATGTTGTTTGGTAAATTGGAACAGCTCTTGAATTCGTTTCTTTGTCTGGTGTATGTCCACCGTGAATTTGGATTGTTTCGAATTTGTAGTTAGAGTTTGTCATTATGCTTCATTCCTTTTCTATTTTTTATTTTTTTTATGTTTCTGATACACATGTCACCTTCTTGCACAATGACCACCTCTTTCTATTTATTCTCATTGAAAGGAACAAAAAAGCCGCCCCCTACTAGTTTTATACTAGTAAAGGGCGACTGTCGCGGTACCACCTTTATTGGAAAATATTTCCATCTCGATCCAAACGCCGAATTTCTTCTTGATTTGGTGCCTTAATAACGGTAGCGGCCGTAAAAATCAAACGGATTTTTCCTCTCCAAGATCATTTTCGACAAGTGTTCATTACTTTCTTTCACCAAACGAAAGCTCTCTAGATCCAACTTTAAATCAAATCAGCTGGATGCTAATGTCTGCTTGTGTACTCTTCTTTTCAATGAGTTTTATTATTACAGCCAATATTAGAGGAAACTCATTTTTTTGTCAACTTTTTTTCATTTTTTAAATATTTCTTCTTAACTGAGTGTCCTATTTCTCTTTCTTGCTATTTTTTATTATAATTAAGAAAATTGGAGGTCGATTTAATGTCAGCAAGTAATGAAAAAGTGGAACTACTTTTATCTTATCTATCAGAAATTCATACGAAAAGCTTATCTTTATACGATTTAGTTACTAGTCGTCCACGCCCTGAAGAATCTCGAATTCTTTTAAATATCAATGAAGTATTCACGTATTATCATAGTGTGCGCATTTTTTACTATAGTAACAATGAACTGACAGCATCAGAAGTGCAACCATTTTTTAGTGCTTTTGAAGATTTTTATTTTGAATTGAAACAAGTCTTTTTCCTTGAAGATGAAGATAGCATACTACTCTATAATAAGTTAACTGCTATGAAAAATTCTTTTGAACAGTTGACGAATGATTTTAATGTTTTATAATAGAGTAGACAACAGGTAAAGAAGGTGCCCAAATGGATCAAAGCGAAGTTGTAGATCGCTTGCGCGAAGAATTGGAAATTCCATTTTTTAATGGAACGATCGAAGAACGTGAATACACTGAAGCAGACTACCAAAAGATCAAAGCTGACCTTGTTCAATACTTTGATGATTATGTCCGTAATGTGGAAAATTGATACGATATTGGCAGTAATTCGTTATATAAGTCTGAAACAAAACCATCTCGTTTTGTTTCAGGCTTTTTTCTATAGATTTACTTTTCACTCTGATTATATTGATAATAAAATAGGATATATTGTCAAATTTCAAAACAAATAGATAAAATAACTAATCAAATTCAAAAATAAAATAATTTATATATATCATAAAAATAATAAAAAAATAAAATAAAAAAACCACCGGCTGAAAAGGCCGATGGAAAAGGAGTATTACTCAATAAGAGTAAAATGAAAAATAAAAAGGTTGTTGTTGGTATGAATTTATAATACAACACATTTTTTTATTTGTCTACTAAAAATAACATTAAAATAAAATGAAATCCCACTTTTTTTTGTCAACTTTTCATTTATTTTTTCATTTTTTCAATAAAAGGTTGCTCATTCGTGTAATCGCGAATGAAATATCGTCTGTAGCTTTATCTTGCTTTTCTTCTGAGTTGTTGAATAAATCAACGTCGATCCCTTTTTCTGGGTCCAAAGATAAAATCATTTCATTACATCCAGCTAAATATTCGATGTAAGAGCGTTCGAATTTTTTATGGATACCCATTACTCTTGCTGGTGGTCGTAATTGAGTCACTTTTTCCAACATAATTGTATATTCTTTTGTTCCATCTTGGAAAATACGTTGGATTTCAGCTATTCTTTCTGGTGCTAGATCTGTAGCCTTGCCTTCGTCGATTGCCTTACGAACTTCTTCATAGTAATCATTCATTTTTTCGCCGACTTCTTCTGTTTCTTTTACAATATCATTGATGTTTTGTACATAATAACCTAAATTTGGTTTCACAATTCTTTCCTACTTTCTTTTAGTAATCACTCAATTTTACACTTTTTCATAGGTACATGACAAGCAGAATCTGCAAAATGATAACTTCCTGCTGATTTTTAACAATAAAAGCTGCAAACAAAAATATTGTCTGCAGCTTTTAACGTGTTTATTTAATTTCATCACTTGTTTTGATGATCTTAGAAATCATTCCGTAATCTTTGGCTTCGTCAGCTGACATCCAGAAATTGCGGTCTGTATCTTTTGCGATTTTTTCGTAAGTTTGACCTGTCGCTTCAGCGATCAAACGATTCACACGCTCACGCATGCGGATGATTTCTTTGGCTTCAATCTGAATCTCTGTGCTTTGTCCTTGAACGCCGCCAGCAGGTTGATGGATCATATAACGAGTATTTGGCAAGCTATAGCGATTCTTAGCTTCAGCAGCTAAATAAATCGTAATACCAGCACTGGCTACCCAGCCAGTTCCGATCACAATTACTTCTGGTTTTACAAATTTGATCATATCATGGATCGTGTCTCCTGCTTCAACGTGTCCGCCTTGGCTATTAATGAAAATCTTGATTGGCTCATCGCCCATAGCTGCTAGTAAAAGCAGTTGAGATGTTACTTCTCGTGCTAAGTCTTGATTGATTTCACCGTAGATCAAAATTGTTCGTTCTTCAAAAAGTTTTTTCATAAACGCATTTGGTTGTTGTTTTTCTTCTGTCTCTTCATTTTCATCTAAATAGTTCATAACTACTAACCTCCATATTTTAAAGCTAAATATCTATATTAATAATACCGCAATCTGAAAATTTGTCCACTTTTTTGACTTGTTTTGACCTTAAAAAATATTTTTTTATTACGATATTTTCCTATTTAAAAAACAGAAATGCATCCTCAGACACATTTCTGTTTCCATCTTAACTAAATTTAGCTCTTACCCATTCTACGTTGAACAAATTTTACAATCTCAACGATTGGAATAATCGCAAATGATGTTCCTGCAACAATTCCCCATTGGTAACCATCTAAAGAAGTTACGCTAAACAGGTCATTAAATCCTGGAATCAGGATCGTAGCTGCTAACAATAGGAACGAAACTAAAATTGCCCAGTTAAATGATTTGTTTCTAAACAAGCCAACTTTAAAGACTGATTGGTAAATAGATTTCACGTTGAACGCGTGGAACAATTGAATCAAACCTAATGTGGCAAAAGCCATTGTCAACGCATCGCCATGTTGTAAGTCATACAATGCTGTTGCAGATAGGTTTGGCATGTTTGCCGCTGTATGTGCTGGGAATTCGATTGCCATTTTATAGACAATCAGAGTCAAGGCACCTTGTGCGATCCCTTGATAAATGACACTGCTCAAGACACCACCAGAGAAGAAGTTTGATTTCTTCCCACGAGGAGCATGGCTCATTACATCACGTTCAGCAGGCTCTACACCTAAAGCAATTGCCGGGAATGTATCCGTTACTAAGTTGATCCACAATAAGTGAACTGGTAGTAAGGTATCCCAAGCTAACATTGTTGCGATAAATAGTGTTAAAACTTCCCCTAAGTTGGCAGAAAGTAGATATTGAATCGTTTTTTGGATATTTGAGAAGACTTTACGTCCTTCTTCAACTGCTACGATAATTGTCGAGAAGTTATCGTCCGCTAAGACCATATCAGAGGCACCTTTTGATACTTCTGTACCAGTGATTCCCATCCCAATACCGATGTCGGCTGCTTTCAATGCTGGAGCATCGTTCACACCATCACCTGTCATGGCTACAACTTTACCTTCTTGCTGCCATGCTTTAACGATACGAACTTTATGTTCAGGAGAAACACGTGCATAAACAGAATAATGTTCAACCACTTTGGCAAAGGCTTCATCAGATAATTCGTTTAGTTCAGCACCTGTAATAACTGCATCGTCGTCGCCTTCTTTGATGATACCAAGACGAGCAGCGATTGCTTCTGCTGTATCTTTGTGGTCACCTGTGATCATGATTGGACGAATGCCCGCTTCTTTGGCAACTTTAACGGCTTCTGCGGCTTCTTTACGTTCTGGATCGATCATGCCGACAAGACCTGCAAATACTAAGTCTTTTTCGACTAAATCAGAATCCATTTCAGCAGGAACTGCATCTACGATTTTGTATGCCATACCTAAAACACGTAAGGCTTGTTTGGCTAATTTTGTGTTGGTCGTTAAAATTTCTTGACGTTGTTTGTCATCCATTGCTGGTGTTTGGCCATTTAATAGAACTTGTTTACAACGTTTTAATAACTCATCTGGCGCACCTTTTACTGCAACTAGGAATTTTCCGTCTGCTAATTGGTGAACAGTTGTCATTAATTTACGATCTGAGTCAAATGGAATTTCAGCGACACGAGGTTCAGCTGCCACTTTTTCAGTTACATTGAAATCGTGGTCTAAACCATATTGGACAAGGGCTGTTTCGGTTGGATCACCGATCAATGAACCGTCCTGTGCAATTTTTGTATCATTTGTATAGTTCATGATTTTCAATGCCATATTATCCATTGCAACGGCATCTGTTGCAGGTTTTACTTCGTTATCTGTGTAAAGAGCTTCAACGGTCATTTGGTTTAATGTTAACGTCCCAGTTTTATCTGAACAGATAATGTCTGTGCTACCTAGTGTTTCAACAGCAGGTAATTTGCGGACGATCGCATTTTTCTTCGCCATCTTTTGTGTGCCTAAAGCTAAAATGATCGTAACAATTGCTGGTAATCCTTCTGGTATCGCTGCAACGGCTAATGAGATAGATGTTAATAACATATCGATCCATGTACGACCGTTCATCATACCGACAACGAACATTACAGCTGCGATCACTAAGATTGCGATCGTTAACATTTTACCTAATTGGTTTAAGTTTTGTTTTAGTGGTGTTTCTGTTTCTTTTTCGTTGGCTAACATACCGGCGATTTTACCGACTTCTGTGTTCATTCCAGTTCCGACAACCACACCGATTCCACGGCCATAAGTAACGTTACTGTTGGAATACGCCATATTGATACGATCACCAATGCCGATATCATCAGATGTTCCTTCTAAAACGATTGCTTCTTTTTCAACTGGTACAGATTCACCAGTCAAAGCTGCTTCTTCGATTTTTAAACTAGCTGCTTCTAATAAACGTAAATCTGCTGGCACAACATCTCCAGCTTCTAATAAAACAATATCTCCTGGGACTAATTCATCACTTTTAACGGTGATCACATGACCATCACGACGAATATTCGCATTTGGAGAAGACATTTCTTTTAATGCTTCGATTGCTTGTTCAGCTTTCGCTTCTTGAATCACACCGAAGATCGCATTTAAAATAACTACAAGTAAAATGATGATAGAATCAACAAAATCACCTGAAAAGACTGCTGAAATCACAGCCGCAAATAACAATACAATAATCATAAAATCTTTAAACTGTTCAAAGAATTTTACAACAATCGATTTCTTTTTCCCTTCATCTAATGCATTGGCGCCGTAACTCTCTAAGCGTTTTTTTGCTTCTTGATCTGACAATCCTTCAACTGTCGTATCAAACTTTTGTAAGACCTCTTCATCTGACTGCGTGTAAAATGCTTCAGATAGTTGAACCTTTTTTTCTTCTGACATGTTCTTCCTCCTCATAATTTACAGCTACTTTAATCTATTTTACTTCATATTAGCGAAACGAACACTTTTTTGAACTTATTGGTTCGCAGCAAAAACGAAAAAAAATAGACCTCTGTATGCTAAATAGAACATACATAAGTCTCACCGTTTAAGACAACACCAGAAATTTCTTTCGGAGTTGGTGATGTTGCCGCAGCTAGCGCCGCCAGTTACTCCCTCATGAAATAATAACCTGGCGACGGACAAGTCCTTCACCAACTATTATTGATGAATTAATTATACCTGTTCTTTTAGTGTTTTTCAAATGAAATCGTATTGATTTTCAGAAAAATTTCTGTTTGGTTTGAAAAAGGCTTACGTTATTTGATAGAATGCTTTTTTCTTTGCCTCTTTTAAGAAGGTAGTTTTATCAGTTAAACAGTAAAACACCTCGAATGCCCACATATTCTTGAGCAGTCGGGGTGCGATGATTTCTACTAGAAAAGTAACCTTCACTCCTGATTCATTGATTTCGTCCAGAAATTTTCAAACTGACCTTGTTCCATTCCCATAATAAATTTCTCTCTGATATCAGGGTAGCTTTGCGCTAATCCACTTACAAGATGTTTGATTTCTTCTCGTTTGGTTTTCTTATCAACGGGACAGGGATTGAAAATCACAGGTAATTCTTCACGTTGAACAAACTGAATAATCTGTTTCTCTTCAAGATAAAGTAATGGACGGATCAGCGTAATATCTGTTTTTGATAGATAGCTGAGTGGGTCAAAACTAGCCATTTGACCGTGAAATAGAAAGTTCATAAAATAAGTTTCGATCGCATCATCCAAGTGATGGCCTAAAGCGACTTTATTACACCCTATTTCTTTTGCCCGCTTATATAAAATTCCGCGACGAAGCTTGGCACATAACGAACACGGTGAGCGTTCTTCCCGAATATCAAACACAACTTGCGCAATATTCGTTGGCACAACATCCAATTCATACCCTAAGCCTTCCACAAATTCCTGCAACGGTGTGATATCCATATCAAATCCCATAGCTAAAGTAATTGGAACAATTTCAAATTCGAAGCCTAAACGTTTTTGTTTGCTGATCATATCTAGAAAATACAATAAGCTTGTACTGTCTTTACCACCACTCATTCCAATCGCTACTTTATCACCAGGCTGAATCATTTGATGATTCAAGACTGCACGGCGGATTGGGTTATAATAGGTCTGATTGTCTTTCTTTTTAAAACTCATTGTGTACTCCTTTTTTGCTCACTGAATTTATTTAAAAAAATCGGTGTTCAAGCTATAGCTTTCACCAGAAACAATATCATATTGGATCAAACGATAGTCTTCATACAATTCTTTTTGTGATTTATTCAGTGATAATGTCTTACTCCATTGTTTGTCTTTATAATAGAAGCCTTTTTCAAAGGCTGGGACTTGTTTTTCTAATTCAATCAGTAATTGGTAGAATCCAGTCATCTGCATATCGCTTTGATCAAATAGCGTTGGCGCAAAGTAAAACGGACTGGTAAGCGCATCATGGGTATTTCTTCCACTTAGCTTTTCTTGATTATCATACATTAGAAATTCCGTTTCATGCATGCGGACTTCATCGTTGTCTGCTTTGATTTCATCTGAATAGATACTTGGTAAATGATCTCCCCAGAAAACAACCAGTGTTCGTCGTTTTACATCTTTTAAAGCTGTCGTAAATTGTTTCAACGCTTCACTGCTATACGCAACATCTTGCATATAGCTATCGATTGCCGTTTTATTGCCTAGACTTTGAGAAGAATACTCTGACTTAGTATATTTATCGCTATATGGCATATGAGTCTGCATCGTTACTAAATGGATAAATTGTGGATCACCATCATTTTCTAGCAAATCCAACACTTCTTTATAGGCAGATTCATCCGAGATATACGGATTCTCTTGTAATTTTTCTTTGTAAGTCATTGTATCTTCGCTGATAAATTGATCAAAACCTAATGTTTTATAAACATCTTTACGCTTATACATCGAAGTATTATAGGGATGAATAGCGGTTGCTTGATAGTCTTGGCCTTTTAACAGTGAAACGATCGATGGAATTTCGGTCATTTTTGGAATCAGCATGGTATAGGGCGTCGTCATTTGCGGATTGAACAACTCCATTGAAAAACTAGTTAGTGCTTCAAATTCAATATTAGCTGTTCCTCCACCGTAATTTTGTGATAACATTTTACCGCTATACGTTGTTTTGGCGATGTCATAATAGTCTTTTAAAGGATCTTTATCAGCTGTTACGCCCGTTAAATTCTGCGGATCAGAAAAACTTTCGCTCATCACAAAAATAATGTTTGGTTGTTCTTCTTGTGCGTTAGTATTTGTCTCTTTTATTTTTTTAGTATATTTATTGGTAATTTCTTCAATCGTTTTTTTAGAATAATTCTCTGGTTTGTCCATCGCTTCTACCTTTAAATTATATAAAAAGCCACCCATAAATCCTGTATTGTAGTAATTCATTTTTTGGCTGTATGGAATCCAAAGCGCCGTTCGATCATAGGCTTTTCTCAACAAATTATTTTGACTGTTAAAATTACTAACATACATCAATAAAGCGAGTGTCACAACAAAACCCGAGATACGGACAATTTGCATTTTTTTCGATAACAACCGACTTTTATAGATTGCTCGTCCAAAGAAGAACAAACCAACAGCTGCAACGAGTAGAATAAATAGGAAGGGAATTGTTCCGATCATTTCTCTAAGTAAGCCACATTCAGTGATCATTTTTAAATCATCAGGATAAATCGGCTCCGAGCGGTAAAACATTTTTTGATAATCAGCGAATCCTAAGATACCAATCGTAATTGCATAAAGCAAGCTACCTAAAGCTAGTGATCCTGCCAAACTACATAGAAATAGTAAAAATATCAGCAAGACTAGGCTACCTAAAATAAATTTTTCTGTATGCCATGAAAAAGCAAATTTCACTACTAAATCCAGTGATAATTCATTTTGGCACCATTGTAAATATAGATTACTGATCAAAACCAACAATAGTAATCCAATCACGATCAGTGTATACTTGACTGGTTTTTTCTTGAATAATTGTAATTTTTTTTTCACAAAATTCTCCTTTTTCTCTCTCTTAAATACGTCCCTTAGTATTTTATGCTTAGACGAAAAAAAAGTAAAGCTCCTGCATTGAAGAGCTTTACTTTGAGTTATCTTTTAGCTGCTTTAAAAATTTCCTCGATCAGAACCATTACTTTACGAACCTCTTCATTTTTAACTACAGGTTCTGCTTGTTCTCGTATCACTTTGTAGAAATTTTTATAGAAAGTATCGTATTCAGCAGAAGCTTTTGGTAATAATACGGTCTCGGTTGCTTCTTCTGACGGTGGCGCCATTGTTTTCGTTAAGCCAACACCTGCTTGGATTGGTTTTGGTGCTTGAATGTTTTTCTTCCCTGATTCAATGACCATTTCACCTGATGAATCCCAATCTTGAATAATGGCAGTACCTTTCGTGCCTTTTAAATACCAACGTGGTAGTTTAGTGTAATTCGTCGTTCCAACTTCTATGATTGCTCGAACGCCGTTTTCAAAAATAATATACGTGATAAAACCATCATCTACTTCATCGCCAAGAATATAGCTTAAATCAGCTGATACTTTTTCGATACGACTATCAACCAAAAATAATAGCTGATCTAGTAAATGGACACCCCAGTCTAAAAGCATTCCGCCGCCATGTTTTAATTCATGACGCCAATCGCCGGGAATTCCGTTTGCGCCTTGTACACGGGTTTCGATTTGGAATAATTCTCCGATTTGTTGATTTTTATAAAGCTCTCGAGTGATTAGAAAATCTGGGTCCCAACGGCGGTTTTGGTGGACCATAAAGGTTTTACCTGTTTCTTTGGCCACTTTTAATATTTCATCTAATTCTTCTACATTCATTGTTACTGGTTTTTCGCAGACAACGTGTTTTCCTGCATTTAATGCTTTGATCGCTAAGTCTTTATGTGAGTCATTAGGTGTAGCGATCAAAACGGCTTCGATGGTTTCATCTGTTAATACTTCTTCCAGTGAAGTGTATATTTTATGATTGTGTTGGCTGGAAATTTTTTGACGCTCGCCTGAAATATCGTAGGTTCCGACGACGTGGATTCGTTCATTTTCGTTGGGCATAATGTTATGGACATGGTAGGAACCCATACCGCCGTAGCCGATTACGGCAAAGTTGATTGCTGTCATTTTTTGAGTCCTTTCTATTATGGAGGATGATTGATTTTGGATGGTGAAAGAGTTGGTCAGAAACTGTCGTATTCTTCTCTTTGACATCCAGCTTCACGAACTAGCTCTTTCGGCAAATAGACAAATTTTCTTCAAAGATAAAAAGCATCTTTGAAAAAATTTCCTAATTTGCTCAAGAGCTGAACGAGTTCGTTCAGCTTTTGATTACACCCACCACATTTCCGTAGGTTGTTCTTTGATCATAATACTTTTCAAATTAGTAATTGCTCTGTTCAAGCCTTCTTCTGTCGACATGATTGGGTCTTCATGTTCAATACTTAAAACGTAATCGTATCCGTAAATTCTAAGTGCACTAATAATATCTGACCAGACTTTTAAATCATGACCGCATCCAACTGAACGGAACGTCCATGCGCGGGTTTTAACATTTCCATATGGTTGCATATCCGTCAGTCCGTGCATATTGATGTTGTCTTGATCTAAATACGTATCTTTTGCGTGAAAATGGTGGATCGCACCTGCTTCCCCTAAAATTTTCACTGCTGCTACTGGATCAATGCCTTGCCACCATAAATGACTTGGATCTAAATTACAGCCGATTGCATTGCCGGTTGCTTCACGGAGTTTCAACATCGTATAAGGTGTATGGCATAAGAAACCGCCATGTAGTTCGATCCCGATTTTCACCCCTGCATCTTCTGCGATCGTATTGATGTTTTTCCAATAAGGAATCAATTTCTTTTCCCATTGGTAATTGTAGTTATCATCATACTCTGTCGGCCAAGGCAAAACAGGCCAATTGACTTGTGTATCGGTTGAGTTTCCTCCTGAAACACCAGAAAAACCATTGACTACTGATACATTCATTAAAGAAGCTAATTTGATTGTTTTTTGTAATAGTTGGTCTGCTTCTTGGGCAGTTTCTTTTAGTGGAGAAATCGGATTATTATGACAGCTCAATGCACTGATCGTTAAGCCCTTATCAGCCAATTTTGCTAAATACTCTTTTCTAGCATCTGAACTTGCCAATAACTTATCAATATCTAAATGCGCATTTCCAGGAGAGCCGCCTGTTCCAATTTCAACTGCTTCTAATCCTGCTTTTGAGACTGTATCGATCATTTCTTCAAAACTTAAATTATTGAATAATGGAGTAAATACACCTAATTTCATTGTTTAGTTCCTTTCTCGTTCGTAATAGATTCTAATGGTTCGTGATGCCCATAATTGGGATAAGCATTTTGTGTTGGTTGACACCAACGAACGCCGTTTTTAATGACTTTTTGGATTTCTTCATTGTAATAAGAAGGATACGTTTCATGACCTGGCTGAAAATAAAAGATTTTTCCATTGCCACGATGATAGGTACAACCACTACGGAAGACTTCTCCGCCAGGATACCAGCTAATAAAAATCAAGTCATCTGGTGTTGGAATATCAAAATGTTCGCCGTACATTTCTTCTTTTTCTAGTTCAATGTACTCGCCGATTCCTTCGACGATCGGATGACTTGGCGCAACTGTCCAAATCCGGCAATGCTCTTCAGCTTCCCGCCATTTTAAATCACAAGATGTGCCCATTAGTTTCATAAAAATCTTTGACATATGGCCTGAATGAAGCACGACTAATCCCATTCCTTCTAACACACATTGATAGACACGTTGAACGATTTCATCAGATACTTCTTGATGCGCGACATGTCCCCACCAAATCAGGACATCCGTATTCGCTAGAACGTCTTGCGTTAAACCATGTTCTGGTTCGTCTAAGGTTGCGGTTCGTACGGAAAAATCATCTTCTTCTAAAAAATTAGCTATTTGTTGATGAATGCCATCTGGATAAACTTTTTTTACAGCTTCATCTGTTTTCTCATGACGGAATTCATTCCATACTGTGACTTGGATCATCTTTTTTCCTCCTAATTTAAAAGCGTAGCGGGCTCGTTTAGTCTCGATTGAAAAATAGGAAAACATGACTGTGACGTTTTCTGTCACATTCAGGTTTTATCTTTTTTCCGAGATGCTGGCTCATGAAGCTAGATAATCTTGATTTAATTGAAAAATACAGGCTGATTTGTCTCTGATGCTTTGTAAATGGCTTCAAGAATTTCTGTCACAACTAAAGCTTGTTCTGGTTTAACGACAGGTTCTGTATCATTTAAGATCGCATTGATCCACGATTGTGCTTCTAAAACTTCCGGTTTGTCGCCATCGCCATCGTAAAAATCAACACCACCAGGTTCTAATTCGATTTTTTTCTCAAAAAGTGTGCTGTGGTCTTCTCCATTAATGGTTAAGCCATTATTCATATCAGCGCCACCTTTCGTACCGTGAAGAGTCGTTTTGGCTTCTTTTACATCTAAACTATTCAATGCCCAGCTAGATTCTAAAAAGATTGTTGCCCCATTTTCCATCATGATAAAGCCAAATGCTGAATCTTCAACGGTGAACTTTTTAGGGTCCCAAGAGCCCCAAGCATTGGCTGCCTTTTCCGTCTCCGCTAATTTATGATAAGCTTTTCCTACTACATATTTTGGTTTGTAATTGTCCATCATCCACAACGTTAAATCCAATGCATGAGTCCCGATATCGATCAATGGTCCGCCACCTTGTGCTTCTTCATCGAGAAAAACACCCCAAGTTGGTACTGCACGACGACGAATGGCATGTGCTTTGGCAAAGTAAACTTCACCTAACTCACCTTCTTCACAAATCTCATGTAAATAAGTCGAATCTTTTCGGAAACGATTTTGATAGCCTATTGTTAATTTTTTTCCTGTTTTATTTGCTGCTTCGATCATACTACGTGCCTCAGCAGAAGTTTTTGCCATTGGTTTTTCACACATCACATGACAGTCCGCCTCCATTGCTGCGATCGATAGTTCTGCATGCGAGCTATTTGGTGTACAAACATGAACCACGTCCAAGTCCATTTCTTCAAGCATCTCTTGATAATTTGTAAATGTTTTCGCTGTCAACGTTCCATACTGCATTTTTGCTTCTTCTGCTCGTTCATTGATCAAGTCACAAAAAGCAACCATTTCTACTTCTTTTACTTGTGCAAGTGCCGGTAAATGTTTCCCATTTGCAATCCCGCCGCAACCAATAATTCCTACTTTCAACGTCATCAAAAAACCTCCAGTAATCTACTTATATTATTTTTCGGAACAAATAAAACGGTTCCACTTCTACACTCTTACTATACAAAACTTTGAAAGAGCTTTCTTCCTAGATTTCGGTTGAAAAGTTCCTGGATATTGCTGTGAAACACTATGATTGGCTACAAAAGTAGACAGAATAGATGTTGAACAGTACAAGGCGACTAAAAGAAGCGTTGTCTCCTTACTTGTGAATCACCAAACGCCTTATTCCAAACTGATCTTACACAGTTCTTAACAACCAACGGAAGAGAAGTTTCATTACTTATACATCACTAACTTCCCATACCACACAAACAGAACAGAACCCAATTCTTATAGTTTTATTTTTTTCATACCAAACAAAAAAAGCCCTTCCCTTCTATACTAAAAAGGAAGAACTTTATTCTCTAATTCGATTAGTAAAACACACACCCAACATTACCAGAAGCCATCACCTGATGTCTCTGTTTACCGTATCTTACTTTTCTACTTATTTTATAGGTCCATCAATTAATAACCATGTCAATTCCGATTTGTACTGTCCGATTTTCCCATACGTAGGTACGAATAAGCGAACAGCTTGGTCAAAAGATGTCTGTTCATCCATAAAGATGGAGGAATACGTTCCCAATCCATGATCTTTTTCTGCAGAAAACACAAATTGAGGAGTGTTTGGAGCATTTATGACAACTTTTTTACTTTCAGGAAGAGCAGATAAATCACCTAACTTGCTAGTAATAGTCCCTTTAGGAATCATTAATTGCCAACCTTTCAATGCTATCTCCTGTCCTTTAGTAAATCCTACAAAATCACTTATAGCCACTTGAACATTCCAGCCTCCACCTGTGCCCCGTTTATCAATTACTTCTATGCCGAGCTTTTTATTTACTTCTACCTGTGCCTTTGCTGTTTGACCAATTTGAATTTTATCGAATTTAAAGTCTGACACAGCGTTTATCGTAAAATTACCTGAGCCACTTGGGGGTCCAATCGGTTCTTCTGGGAATTGCTCCTCATTTAAATTTGGTGTTGTCACTTCAACTATTGCTTTGCTATTTGGAGATTCTAATGGTCGCTCAAACAAATCTTTGTACTTTTCTAAATAAGTCAATCGATTCGGTTCACTTAAGGCATTAATTGCCATAAAGAGCTGCTTGATGCCATTTAATCCAATCGTATCTTTCGGTATTTCCGAACTGCCAATTTGTGATGCTTGTTCAGTAATTTTATTAATTAAAGTCGTCTCTAAATCATTTTTAAATATCTCGTTTTGCAGTCCTAATTTGGTCATTTTAAATGAATTCGTTTTTGAAGTAGAATCAATGATCCCTTCCTCATTTGTTAACCTATTTTTAGTCTCAGCATGAAATAATACCACTCTGTATCCTAATTTTAAAGGGATCACATCCTTGACCACTTGAGCATTTATCCCCTCAATTTCTTTGGAATAAATAACCTGATTATTTTCATCAAAAACCTTTATTGATGCATACAATTCTTTGGCGAAATAGGCATGAGGAGTGTTTGAAATAACGGAAAATGTGGCAGTTTCATTATTTATATCTGTTTCAAAATTTGCAAATGTATAATTACTAAGACCAAAAAATTTGATTGTTTGATTCATTAATTTACTCGAGTTCAGTTTCTCTACTTCAATTGTTGCTTCATTATTTTTTTCTTTGATATGAACGTAGTGTCCACTATATTTATATTCATTCGATTCATTAGAAAATCCAACTGTGTAGACACCATTGGGAACATTGTAAAAATGAATATTTTCTTGATCAATCTCAACTTCTTGGATCACATGGCTGCCTTCTTTAAGTTTCAGTGTTTCTCCCTTTAAAATATTGATATCATCAATTGCTAAATGAATCTCAATGTCTCCTTCTAATCCCAGAGGAGCGATATCTTTATTGTTGACGAGTTCAAAGTTTGAATTCATGAGAATAGTTGGATCTACAAGTTTACGTGCATTAGCCAATTGATTTGATGGTACAATATTAACCAATGATGCGACCGCTTCGTAGTTTTGATAACGATTGATCTCGTCTTGAAAATTACTAGTTTGGATTTCCCACTTATTTAATGCAGGAGTAAAATCTAAACCAGTTGTTTCACTATAATATTTATTCATCAAGTCAGAAAATAAAATAGTCTCTTTTTTGACATCTGGTTGCAGCACTAACTTTCTATATCCTTGATATAGTTTCGCATATGTATTTGTTCCAGCTTTTTGCTTTAACATTGTTAATAGAACTAATTGACTCCGTAAATCAAGCGCAGAGTAACCTTCCCCATTAACAACCGTTCTCTGATATAAATTATTATCTACTACTTCTCTTTTACCGTTATTAAATAACCAGCTAAACCGATCTGCTTCTTTTCCATACTGATCATATTGATATTGAGCCGCTAATAAATTATTTGATACTTCTCCAGTAGATATCCCTCTATTTCTGAAATCTGCTTGGTAGCCATGTGCGATTTCATGGAGTGCCCCCCAACTGATTTTGTTCAGCCACAAGGTTGTATTATTTTTAGAATTAGCTGTCCAAATTGGGCCATAATAAGCACCACCAGCGCCATGGGTATCAGCTTTTAAAAAGTAACGATTTTTTGATTGTTGATTTTCATACGATGAATTATCTAAACCAATATACCGATCATATGTATCAAATATGTTTTCATAGTGATCAATCAGCTCGTCAATAGAAGCAAAATCTTTTGAGTTTCTCAGTAATTCTTTGTCTATTTTTGGTAAAAAAAGCTGAAATTTTTTTGACTTAATCAACGCAAACTCACTATCCAATTGATCCCAGATATTGAAAAATTTAGCTTCGTTTCCTTTCTTTTCATATATCGGTAATAATTTTTGAGTTGTATCATTTTCAACTTGAAATTCGATCGTTGGATTCACGTTACCAAAGGGTGTATCCACAAAAGGAACTGTTACAGTTTCACTGGAAATTTCAGTCCATTCAGTTCCTACACTTACGGATTTTTCTTCCTTTGAATCATTAGATAAGAGACGAACGGTTAATTTATTTTTTATTTCTGGATTTGTTTGCCTAATCTTTAAAATAGTGTTTTTAGCTAATACAAAGTCCAAATCTTGGCGATCATGATTTTTTCCTTTAGAAATTCCTGCTTTAAATAACCAGATAGGTTCCTCAATACTTCTAATTTCCTTTTCTTTCACTTCAGCGACCACTACTGGGCTTGTTGAAAATAGTCCAATTAGTAAAATGATGCTAATAATTATTTTTTGTTTCACTTACTTTCCCCTTCGCGAATGCTTTGGATAAGATTTAACCTAAGTTTCCCTATCTATTAACATAATTCTTGTTTATTATTGAAAAAGAAAGAGTAAGATAAACGTAATCAGATATACTACTCTTCTTTATCAACTATTCTTATCTTTACTTATATATCGAGCATATAGCCTCTTGAACGGACTGTTTTAATAAATCTTGGTCTTGCCTTATTCTTTTCGATCTTATTTCTTAAATGAAAAATAACATTAGCGATACGATAGTTGTGATTGTTTAAGCTATATTCTGAATTCCACAAATGTTCTTTGAATTTCTTGTATGAAATAGCTACAGAGGGATTATTATATAATATCTCTAGTGCTTGATATTCTTTTTTAGTCAAATTTATTTCTCGATCTCCATCAATTATTACACTTAAGTTTCCTGGATTTAATTCTAAACTCGTTTTTTTCATTGTTTTTTCTTTACTTGTCAGTTGTTCATCTGATTGATTCACCAATAGGTTCGTAAGTGTGTGGAAAAGTTCTTCTGTATTCGTTTCTTCTGAAAAACAAATTTTTACACCCAGTTGCAAATAAACAACATTCGCATCAGAGCCGCCACCAGTTGAGTGTAAATAAATAGGGAGGTCAAAGCGTTGTGTCAATTCCATCAACCAACAACATGTTATAGGCATCGTACTTTCTTCTATAACAATAGCTGTCATTTTCTCTTCGTTTTCTAGAAGTTTGTCTATTTCAATTGGAGAGACCTCCCAACCTTTTTCCTTTAAATAGTCAATATGCGAATTTTCTTTTGAATCATCTTCAGTTAAAAATTTAATTTTGTACATCATTATCTCCTCCAAATGTATTGTTATCTATGTAGGTATTATTTTGTTCAATAAAACTTTTTAATTGTTTATCCAAATAATTTTAACTGAATTTTTTATGTTTTTTATAAGGTACACGAGGCAAAAACTAGCGTTTTAACCTCGCTTCCCTATAAATTTGAATGCTAAAATATAAACATTCTCGCTTTATTTCAATTTACTATTGCTTTGGTACATCTTCCAAGATCCATGTTACGCTGCCTTTGTAATTCCCAAGATAATTCGATTGGTTAACAGTATAATGAAGTCCTTGTTCATCCGTCCATTTTTCAGATATCGACGTGACTTCATTTGCTTCATCACTTGCGCCACTTTCAATAAGGACTTTTTGCCCCGTTACAATAGTATTTCCAGTACCTTTATCATCAACATAATGATACTCTCCCACAAGTTTTCTTTTTCCTGAAACCAATTCACTTGGCAGAATACTTAGCTGCCAATTCCCTTTACCACGATTATCAAAGACAGAAGCATGCCCTCCTGTTGGTTTAACAGGTTTTCTATGGTTACTTTTTGATGAGATTGAAAATGATAGTTTGTCTGGGATACTGTTTAGTTTCAATTCTGGGATCTTACTGTTCACCGTAATTACGTTATTTGGATTTTGATCCGCTTTGTCTAAGACCACAGTGTATGCTGTTCCTTTTTTATGAGGGATTTCTACATTTTTATCTGCTTTCCCTTCATAAAGAATGGTCCCTTCAGGATTTTTGATGGTATAAATATGGTCATTATGAAGCAACTGTGGTTTCCCTGTTGCTGAATACACATGTAACAAGAAATAGCTGCTAGACTTTGCATCAAATGGTCGGATCACTGATTCATCCGCCTTAATATTAATTACTTCACTTCCTCTTAATGTAAGTCCCTCAACGAAGGTCTCTTGATAATCGGATAGTTCCGCACTTATTAAAAAGCTTGGTACTTGAGCTGAGTTATACGTTAACTGATTATGATTAATGGTAAATCCTTTCATGTTGTCTCTGAATATTGGTACCTGACCAACAAGTTTATTATGAGCTACACTCAACCAACTAAGCTTTGGTAGTGCCGCTAGCCCTTCTGGGATTGATCCTGTTAAGCCGTTATTTACTAGATACAGTGTTTCCAGATTGCTAAGATTGCCTAAACTTTCTGGAATCTCTCCAGTAAAGGTATTCCCATAAATTCTTAAATCTTTCAATTTTGTTAAATTCCCTAATTCATTTGGAAGGCTGCCAACCATTTTTGCGTCCATTAACAAAAGATCTGTTAGATTCTTTAGAGCATCAATATTTTTGGGAACACGTTGACCTTCAGTAACTTTACTAGGAAAACCTGGATTGATTAACGTAATGGCAGCTAAATCAGATAAATAAACATCTTGATCAATTTGTTTGGGTCTCAGTTGCTTATTTATTTCATTAATAATCCACGATTGATTTTCAAAGAATTCAGAGGTAATAATCTCTAATTCAACAGGTGTTACATTAAATACATTTTTTGGATTTTTATCTGCCTGATCCAAAATTACTGTATAGATAGCGCCTTTTTTATGTCGGAAAGAGACATTCTTGTCAGCCTTTCCTTCATAAACAACACCTTCTTGCGTTTTGATGGTATAAATATGGTCATCATATAACTGCTCCACATTTTCTCCATTCAGTGCATGGAGATTGAAATAACTAGATACCTCGGAATCAAAAGGTCTAATCGTTGGTTCGCCTTCTTTGATTTCGATTGTTTCATTTCCTTGCAACGAAAGAGTACTTATAAATGTTGATGTGAAAATTGCAGTTGTCGCACTGTGGATATAGCTTGGTATTTCGTTTGAATTATCGGTTATTTGATTATTATTAATAGAAAGTATTTTCATTTTTTCACGTAATTTTGGTAGTTGTCCTACAAGCTGATTCCCATTTAGGAAAAGTGTATGCAACTTAGATAACTTAGCTAATCCTTCTGGAATTGTTCCTGTTAGCCCGTTATTTGAAAGCAATAATGTTTCCATCTCACTAAGATTTTCTAAGCTTTCAGGAATTTCCCCTGTAAAGTTATTTCCAAAAATTCGTAAATCTTGCATGTTTGTTAAATCACCTAATTCTTTCGGTAACTTCCCACTCATTTTTGCATTCGATAACAAAAGTATCTTTAGGTTTTTTAGAGCACTAATATTTTTTGGAATAAACTGACCTTCGGTAACCGTGCTGTTTGAACCTGGATTAATTACAGTGATCTCTTCTAAATCTGACAGATAAACATCATGATCAATTTTCTTCGGTTGTAACTGATCATTGATGTTATCAATAATCCATGATTGATTTTCAAAGAATTCAGATTTGACTGGCTCTATATCTACCGACTTAATCTTAACTATATTATTTGGATTTTGATCGGCTTTGTCTAATACCACGGTGTAGGTTGTTTCTTTTTTATGAGGAATTTCTACATTTTCATCTGCTTTCCCTTCATAAAGCACCATTCCTTCTTGATTTTTGATGGTATAAATATGCTCATCATAGAGCGTTTGCGACTTTCCTTCTGTTTGAGTCGCATGTAAATCGAAATAGGTAGGGGATGCTGAATCAAACGGTCGAATAACTGGATCATGTGCCTTAACCGTAAGTGAGTCCTTCCCTTTTAATGTGAGTCCTTCAATAAAGGTATTTTTATAATCGAAATTTTCCGCACTTGTTATAAAGCTTGGTACTTGGGCAGAATTATACGTTAATTGCGTATTATTAATGTATAATGCTTTCATGTTTTCTCTAAATGTTGGTACCTGACCAACAAACTTATTAGCAATTAAAGCCATCCACTCAAGATTTGGTAGCGCAGCTAGCTCTTCTGGGATTGTTCCTGTTAAATTACTATTTACTAGATATAGCTGCCTTAACTCACTAAGATTACCCAAACTTTCTGGAATCCCTCCAGTGAAGGTATTCCCCATGAGTTTTAAATTTTTCAGTTTTGTTAAATTCCCTATTTCCGTTGGAAGGCTACCAACCATTTTTGCCTCCATTAATATAAGATCTGTTAGATTTGTTAGGGCATCAATATTTTGGGGAATGAACTGACCTTTGGTACCTTTACTAGACATACCTGTATCGATCGTAGTAATTTCGGCAAGATCCGATAAATAAACATCTTGATCAATTTGTTTTGGATTCAGTTGCTTGTTTACTTCATCAATAATCCATGATTGATTTTCAAAGAATTCAGAGGTGATAACTTCTAATTCAACAGGTGTTACTTTAAATACATTTTTTGGATTTTTATCTGCTTTATCCAAAATAACCGTATAGTCTGCGCCTTTTTTATGTTGGAAAGAGACATTCTTATCAGCCTTTCCTTCATAAACAACACCCTCTTGCGTTTTGATGGTATAAATGTGGTCATCATATAACTGCTCCACATTTGATCCTTTTAGGGCATGGAGATTGAAATAACTAGATGACGCAGAATCAAATGGTCGAATGGTTAGTTCTCCTGCTTTGATATTGATTGCTTTATTTCCTTGAAGCGATAGACCACTGATAAAAGTGTTCCCTATTCCTAAATTCGTTGCACTTTCCATAAAGCTTGGTACTTTTTCAGCATTATAGGTTAATTGCGTATTACCCACTTGGATAGTTTTGAAATTCTCACCAAAGTCTGGGATTTGTCCAACTAATTTATTTTTCTCTAGATAGAGGCTATGGAGTTTAGGTAACGTTGCTAATCCACTAGGAATTGTTCCCGTTAAACCATTTTCATCTAAAATTAAATTCTCTACCTCTTTTAAATTCGTAAAGCTTTCTGGAATACCACCTGTAAAGGTATTATTGAAAATTCGTAAATCTTTCATTTTTGTTAAACTACCAAGTTCTTTTGGTAATGAGCCAGTCATTAGCGTATTTCTTAAATAGAGTAATTCTAGGTTTTTTAGGGCGTTAATATTTTTTGGAATATGCTGTCCATTGAATGGTCGTTTAGCATCTGTATTAACTTGTTTGATTTTTTCCAAATCAGACATATAAACATCCACATCGATTTTCTTTGGTTTCAATTGGTCATTGATATTATTAATGATCCATGATTGGTTTTCAAAGAAGTTTGAGGTTACCAAATCAGATTCTACAGATTTAATCGTAAATACATTCTTTGGATTTTGCTCCGCTTTATCCAGTATCACGGTGTAATTTGCACCACTTTTATGAGTGAAAGAGACATTTTCATTTGCTTTCCCTTCATAAACAATTTCATCCTTGTTTTTAATGGTGTAAATATGGTCATCATATAATGACTGTTTCCCTTTTGTTGCTGAATAAGCGTGTAGATCAAAATAGCTATTCGCTGACTTATCAAACGGGCTGATCGTATACCCTGCTTGAACTTGTATTTGTCCATTTCCTTTTAGAGACAGTGTACTAATAAAGGTTTCAGCTATTCCTAAATTCGTTGCACTTTCCATAAAGCTTGGTACTTTTTCAGCATTATAGGTTAATTGCGTATTCCCCACTTGGATAGTTTTGAAATTCTCACCAAAGTCTGGGATTTGTCCAACTAATTTATTTTTCTCTAGATAGAGGCTATTGAGTTTAGGTAATGCTCCTAATCCACTAGGAATTGTTCCCGTTAAACCATTTTCATCCAAAATTAAATTCTCTACCTCTTTTAAATTCGTAAAGCTTTCTGGAATACCACCTGTAAAGGTATTATTGAAAATTCGTAAATCTTTCATTTTTGTTAAACTACCAAGTTCTTTTGGTAATGAGCCAGTCATTAGCGTATTTCTTAAATAAAGTAGTTCTAGGTTTTTTAGGGCGTTAATATTTTTTGGAATATGCTGTCCATTAAATGGTCGTTTAGCATCTGTATTGACTTGTTTGATTTTCTCTAAATCTTCTGGATACACATCCACATCGATTTTCTTTGGTTTTAATTGGTCATTGATGTTATTGATAATCCAAGATTGATTTTCAAAGAAAGCAGACGTAATAATTGCTATCTCAACGGGCGTTACCTTAAATACATTTTTTGGATTTTTATCTGCTTTATCCAATATTACTGTATAAACTGCGCCTTTTTCATGTTGGAAAGAGACATTCTTACCTGCTTTTCCTTCATAAACAACACCATTTTGCGTTTTGATAGTATAAATATGGTCATCATATAACTGCTCCACATTTGCTCCTTTTAGGGCATGAAGGTTGAAATAACTAGAAGACGCAGAATCAAATGGTCGAATCGTTGACTCGCCTTCTTTGATATTAATTTTCTCATTTCCATTCAATGAAAGACCAGCTATAAATGTTGATGTAGTCATATTATGCTGTGCACTCTGTATAAAACTAGGCACTTCATTTGAGTTATACGTTATTTGGTTGTTATGACTATAAAATGTAATCATATTATCACGGAATTTTGGCAGTTGTCCTACAAATTTATTACCATTCAAGTAAATTGAATGCATATTAGGCAACGTAGTCAGCACTTCTGGTACTGTTCCTGTTAAAAGATTATTTGAAACCAACAAGTATCTTAGTTCTTTAAGATTTCCTAAACTCTCTGGAATTTCACCTGTCAAGCTATTATCAAAAACTCGTAAATCTTTCATTTTCGTTAATTCGCCGAGTTCTACTGGCAATGAACCGCTTATTTCAGCATTGCTTAAATATAATACTTCAAGATTTTTAAGTGCTTTGATATTTTTTGGAATATGCTGCCCTTTGAAAGGTCGTTTAGCATCTGTATGGACTTGTGTGATTTTCTCTAAATCTTCTGGATACACATCGACATCTATTTTTTGGGGTTTCAATTGATCATTGATGTTATCAATGATCCATGATTGATTTTCAAAGAAGGCAGACGTAATTACTGCTATCTCAACGGGAGTTACCTTAAATACATTTTTTGGATTTTTATCTGCTTTATCCAATATTACTGTATAGATTGCACCTTTTTTATGTTGGAAAGAGACATTCTTACCTGCTTTTCCTTCATAAACAACGCCATTTTGCGTTTTGATGGTATAAATGTGGTCATCATATAACTGCTCCGCATTTGATCCTTTTAGGGCATGGAGATTGAAATAACTAGTAGATTCGGAATCAAAGGGTCTAATCGTTGGTTCGCCTGCTTTGATTTCAATTTTTTCATTTCCTTTTAGCGATAGGCTACTGATGAAAGTGTTCCCTATGCCTAAATTCGTTGCACTTTCCATAAAGCTTGGTACTTTTTCAGCATTATAGGTTAATTGCGTATTCCCTAATTGGAGAATTTTGAAGTTCTCTCCAAAATCTGGGACTTGTCCAACTAATTTATTGTCATCTAGATATAGACTATGCAATTTTGGCAAAGTCTCTAGCCCAGTAGGAATTGTTCCAGTTAAGCCATTTCCATCCAAGTATAAATATTCTATATTCTTTAATTTTGTCAGACTGTCTGGAATGCCACCTGTAAAGCTATTATCAAAAATTCGTAAGTCTTTCATTTTTGTTAAATCGCCAAGTTCTACTGGCAATGAACCGCTCATTTTAGTATTTCTTAAATGCAATAATTCAAGATTTTTTAGAGCGTTGATATTTTTTGGAATATGCTGTCCATTGAATGGTCGTTTAGCATCTGTATTAACTTGTTTGATTTTATCTAAATCTTCTGGATAAACATCGACATCTATTTTTTTGGGTTTCAATTGGTCATTCAGGTTATTAATAATCCATGATTGATTTTCAAAGAAGGCTGAGGTGATTAAATCATCATTTATTGTTTTAATCGTCAATACATTATTTGGATTTTGATCAGCCTGATCCAAAATTGCCGTATAGACCGAACCTTTTTTATGAGGAAATGACACATTTTTATTCGCCTTTCCTTCATAAACAATGCCATCTTGATTTTTAATCGTATAAATATGGTCATCATATAACGACTCCGTAGTTCCGTTAGCTACTGCATGTAGATTGAAATAAGTAGAGGATGTTGAATCAAATGGTCGTACCGTTAAATTGGATCCTTTGAGATTAATTTCTTTGTTCCCATTCAATGAAAGGTCCTCTAAAAAGGTTGTTGTCGTTTGATTATTTTCTGTACTCTGGATAAAACTAGGCACTTTATTTGAGTTATGCGTTATTTGATTGTTATGAATATAAAATGAAGTCATATTGTCCTTGAATTTTGGCAATTGCCCTACAAGTTTATTATTATTTAAAAAAAGTATCGACAATTTAGGAAGTTTAGTCAGCACTTCTGGTACTGTTCCTGTTAATCCATTATGTGAAATGATCAAAATTTCTAATTCGCTAAGGTTTCCTAAACTTTCTGGAATTTCACCAGTAAAGGTATTTCCATTAATTCGTAGTTGTTTTAGCTTTGTTAATTCTCCTAATTCTTTTGGAAGAACCCCAACCATTTTTCCATCTAACACTCTGAGAGATTCTAAATTCCTTAAATAACGTATATTTTTCGGGACTAACTGCCCCTTGTACTCATCTTCTTTTGGAAAAAGAGCGATTTCAGTAATTTTAATTAAATCTGATAGATAGAGATCTCTATTCATTGTCTTAGGTCTCAATTGATATTCTATTTCATCAACGATCCAAGCCTGATTTTCGAAAAAACTAGCCTTGACTATTTCGTCCACCACAGTAACAGGAACACTGATTATTTTGGTTAATTGAGGTATCAACTCACTTTGTATTTTTACATCTATATATTCCCTTCTGTTTCTATCAAATACTTTTTCTGCTACCAAACCAACAACTTTTACTTTATCCCCTGGAATATTACTCACTGTGTCTTTTAGTAGCTTATTTATATTTAAATCTTTTGTTGAACTACCAAGTATTGTTTTTGTGTCAACTGGTGTAGCAGAAATAGCAGGTGTTACCTCAGCAGATGCTGCACTTGATTCTGATTGAATGTCTGTCTGTCTTTGTGTAATATTATAAGTAGTGAGCGGTAGTTTAACCGTCCCAGTAGTCGAATTGAATAGTGATATGGCTTTACTTATATTAATTTTATCAACAGAAACCTCCATTCTAATTGTATTGGTTCCTAATTCTTCTAATAGTGTTTTAGGCAGAGTAATCTTTAATTTATTTGAACCAATAGACTCTACGTTCACCTGACTGGTGATTTCCGTGTCCTTATTGTTAAACAATTGAACTCTAGTCGAATCTAAGCTTGTAAATACCTTTTCTTTGTCCTCTAAAATTACCGACAGAGAACTTGGGAAATTTTTTGAATACGTATTAATCAGGTTTTGTCTAACTGTATAACTCGCAGTAAACGATTCTGTTTTCTTTCCTTCGACAGTTGGACTAGTATAAATTGGCTCTCCAATTGACTTTATACTTGGATCATATAGCAACATATGTGATATATAATTATTCGATGGGCTATATGTTCCAATTACTAGAGGATTCTTATTGTCAAATACATACGTATATAAATTTTGAGATACACCTTTGCCCGTTTTTTGGTGGGTCGTTCTAAGTGTCGTTCTAGAATTGAAATCACTACTATTACCTGTATCAATATAAGCGCCGTTGAATACAAGACTACTATTGTCATAAGTTTGTAGATAAACTTTTTTTATTCCTTCTACTCCAATACTATCAAAACCAAATGTACCATTCGGATTTCTATAGTTCTCATTAATAATTAGATTAGAAAGTTCAACATAAATATTCTCAACAGGTGTTTTTGTATCTGTATAAACAAGCTGGTAAGAAGTTGTACCATATCCAGCAGCCTTGTCACCAGAGATGAAAGTTTGGCTGAGTCCCCCGCCATTGAATACTTGATTCTTGAAGAAATCCGCATTTATACCACTTCCCCCCGTAATATGACTAATTTTTAAAGAAAGGGAACGATTATTATACTTACCCATATTATTGTAATAAAAATAGGTACCAGCTCCATATTTTATAGGTGTTGAATATTTTCCAAAATAGAGTGACCCATCATTCTTTTTGATATCAGCTAAAGGGAAATTCCCTTGATAAACTGCCTTGATTGTTGGTTTATCTGGATTGAAGATGGAGCCAGTTGATATACTACCGTCTGGAGCTACTACAGCAAAGCAATCTCCGACCTTCACGTCCTCCTCCGCCTGTACTGTCATTGATTTTAATACAAAGAAACTACTAAAGAGAAGACAAAAAAGTAGTTTAAAAACAACCTTTGTTCTGTTTTTCATATATTTTTCCTCCTATTTCCCATCAGGGATATTCCTTTTAGGTTTTTTCATTTTTTTACTGATTCAATGGATACCAAGCATTGAACGACATGTTTTTATTCGTTCTACAATATTGAGAGCTAGTCTATAATTTTGATAATCCACAGTTTAACTTGGTTAAAAAACTCAAAAAATGTCTATTCTAATTTGAAGTAGGCACATCTTCCAAGGTCCATGTAACGCTACCTTTGTAATTCCCTAGATAATTTGAACCATTCATTGTATATTGCAATCCTCGTTTTCCATTCCATTTATCTGATACTGGGATTCGTTCATTTTCAGCATCGCTAATACCTTTTTCGATGAAGGCTTTTTGGTCGGTGATGATACTTGTTTCCGTTCCACTTGAATTAATGTAGCTGTATTCACCTTTGAGTGTTTTTGTTTCAGACTCCAATAGACTAGGTGTAATCCCTAATTTCCAATTCCCTTCATCACGGTTATCAAACACAGCAAGAGCCCCAATCATCTCTACTGGTTTTTTCAAGTCATTGCCTAGCGCAATGTCAAAAGCTAAGGCAGAAGGAATGGTTTCTAATTTTAGTTCAGGAATCTTAGTTTTTACGATACATTGATTGTTCGGATTCAACGCTGCATTATCTAAAATAACGGTGTAACCTATACCTTTTGCATAAGGGATTGCCTGCTCTTTATCCCAATATCCCTCGTAAAGTATCTCGTTGGTTGCTTCATTTAAAATCGTGTAGGTATGCCCATCAACTAAAGGGATTTCTTCCTCTCCAAGCGCATGCAAATTAAAATAGCCTTGATCTACTTCATCAAATGGTTTAATCATGCTTATGTCCTTACCTTTAATACTAATCGCATTTTTTGCGGTTAGCTGTAACCCTTGGATAAACGTGTCCTCGTAATAAGCATTTGGACCTGTTAAAAAACTTGGTATCTTCTCTGAATTGATCGTTAGTTGATTTTTAGCTACGCTTATTTCTGCAAACGCATCATTAAAATAAGGTAATTCGCCGATAAAATCATTTTCTGACACGTTTAGTTTAGTTAGATTTTCTAAAGAGGTTAGGCTTGTTGGGATTTTCCCTGTTAATTTATTTGACTTAAGATTCAGCGTTTCAAGAGTCTCTATCTCAGCAAAACTTTCTGGAATTCCACCTGTAAAAATGTTCCCATTAAGTATCAATGCTCGAACTTTACTTAGTTGTCCTAACTCTTTAGGAAGATTGCCAGAAAATTGTGTATTCACGAGAGACAATGTTTCAAGATTTCGAATATGATAAATATTTTTAGGAATAAATTGGCCTTTTATTCCATCATCAGCGCTCGTTATCGTAATATTAGTAAGTTTGTTTAAATCAGACATATATAGATTTTTACCAACTTGCTTGGGTGTCAATTGTTCATTTATATTATCAATAAGCCAAGATTGATTCTCAAAAAATGATGGCATGACCAAATCATCCGTCACATTTATAGGAACAGTGATTGTTTTTATTAGTTCTGGTAATCGTTGACTTTGGATTTGAACAGCCACCGAATCTTTTTTTACTGTATCAAATTTTTTTTCTTCGGTGAAACCAATAATTGAGACCTTATCTTCTGGAAGATTGCTCGTTATATTTTTGACTAGTTCGTTTAAATCTAAGTCTTTGGTCGAACTGCCAATGGGTACCGTTTGTGGTACAGCATCTGCCGCTAAACGAGCTTCAATCGACATTTCACCTAAACTTTCTTCCGTTTCTATTTTTTCTCCATTGTTTTCTCTAATAGTATAAGCAGTTAGAGGCAGTTTAATCAGACCACTTGAAGCATCGTATAAACTTAGTACTTTTTCTAGTGCTAATTTATCTGTATCTAATTGAATACTGACATTGTTACTCTTCAATTCTCTTAACAGACTAGACGGCAACGAAATGCTGACTTTATTCGCGGATAGGTTTCTAATAATCGCCCGTTGTGTAAGGTCTCTCTTTTCTCGATCAAATAATTGAATTGCTGCTGACTCAATCGTTGAGAAAATCTTCTCTTTATCTTCGACTACGATAGTGACATAATCTGGATAGTATTGATCGTAGGTACTGGATAATGGCTGATTGATCGTGTAACTCCCACGAAAATCTTGAGAATTACTCTTTCCTTCTATCAACGGAGCATTATAAGTCGGCACCCCTGGAACAGGAACTGAACTTGAAAAAATATTAAAGCTCGTATTGTAGGCAAAAGCTGAATAGATTCCTATCGTCATCGGTAAATTATTATCAGAAACCACAACAAAACTTTGTGGAATTAACGCGCTAAAGGCTGGACTTAGGACAGCTTTGATAAGATTTCTACCTGTGATATTCCCTGTCATGTTGGTTAGTTTTGAATCCATTCCATTTTTATCTGTTTTTTGCAGGTAAACTTTTTTCAAGCCATCTATACCAAACGTATCGTAGGAATGATTCGGTGCAACTTGACTTGTTGCTTGATGATTGTAGATTATTTGAGGAAATTCAAGATAGACATCCTTAACAACTTCTTTTGTATCAGTATACACAAGCTGATATGAAATCATTCCTTCACCAGATTCTACATCTCTATTCATTGTAGATTGATTGATCGATCCATCCAAATTTAGCTGTACCACATAAGATAGTACGAGATCGGATGAGGCTGGCCCTACCAAATAATCAATTTTTAAAGACAACCCACGATTTAAATGAGTGCCGACATTGTTATAGTAGAAGAATTCCCCTTTTTTATATTTTTGTTTCTTTCCATAACTCGTAAAGTATGGTTTTCCAGTGCTATCGGTGATATCTGACAACAAAGACTCCCATGTCCCTTGATATTCCGGTCGAATCGTCCGCTTGTCTGGATAAAAAATAGTTCCAGACGTTACCTCTCCATCTGGGGCTACTTCTGTAAAATAATCAGATGGGGAATCTGCGGATACAGATAAACTATTTATTAAAAATAAGCTTGTGAGAAGTAGGAAGTAGAATGAGACTATATGTATTTTAATGCTGTTTTTCACTTACTATTCCTCCATCATTCTCTTTTAATTGGTCATTTTGTTGTTCCAATTGCAGTAATTTCTAAATGTTTTAACACTTTGGAATTATTGCAATTGGAACAAAAATACTTCATTTATTTTAGTTCCTCTTTGATTGTCTAAAATACAAATAACAAATGTTTCATAGTAAAAATAACGGAGAAAAAAGAACGACCTTATGATTTTGATTGTCACTTCACTTTTTCTCCGTCGTTATTATTTCTTCTCTTTTTCTGGCTTTACTTTACGTTTTCTTTGTTGTGCTTGTTTTTTAGCTTGTTGTTTTCTCTTCATCGCAGCTTTCCGTTTTTTATTACTGATTGCTTTGATAATTAATAGAATAACAATAACTAAAGACACCACAATTGCCGCAATTATGCCACCGATCATCCAGTAATTTGGTGCTTTTACTAATTCAACCGCTTCATCATTTAATTTTTTACTTTCTTTTGCAGTAATTTCAAAGTCTTTTTTGAATGTCCATTCGTCATCTTTATTGCTGGCTACTAAATTCATTGTGTACTTTCCAGCAACTAGTTCTTGATTGTCCCAGTTGATTGGGAAATCAAAGTTTGAGTTTGGTGCCATATCCATTGCTTCTTTTGTTGTTTCGTGCAGGATTTCTGTTGACCCTTTTTTACTGACTTTAGCTACAACTTTCAATCCGTTAAGGAATGTTGGTTTTGTATTTTGAAGATTGGCTGTAACTGACGTCCGATAATTGATCAAGCTTGGTTTGATATCATTTAATGTCATTTCTGGTGCAATTTTTTCGTCATTTTCTCTTAATTGTAAACCAACGACCATCGCATATTTATTCGTGATCTGGACACCACTTGATTGTTTGCTTTTGTCTTCTTTTTCTTCTTTGTTAATATAAAATCCGCCGACAATTCTTCCTGGAATTTCTTCTTTTGGCATTTCTAATTTAAAGATTACTTCTTTTTTCTCAAAAGGGGCGACTGTTACTTTTTGTGCTTTTGAAAGGATTTTTGTTATAGGATACTTTAAGGTTGAATCGATTTCACGATCTTTTTCACTGAAATCGATCACACCATTTTGGTTCGTCGTTGCAACATTCGGTACAACGTTTATATTAATTTCTTTGTCTCCTGAGTTGGTAACATTTAAAACGAGTTCTTGCTTGTCACCTGGTTTTACTTTTAAATCAAAATAAGATTGTGATTTATCAATTTGATTTTCTGGTATTTTCGCACTGACTGAATAGTCCATGTCAGCAGCCATAGCTTGTGGTGTGAATAGGGTTAGCAAGATGATTAAGCTAAGTAAACTGTAAAAACTTTTTTTCATGTGTTGCATTTGGTTTCCTCCTATGTAGTATAAATTGAGGCATTATGTGTAAGTATAGTTGAAATATTTAGACTTACTTCTATTAGAATAAATGATTCTCATAGTTGCTAACCTTAGTATCTGACTAAGAAGTACTTTATCTAATGATAGACTTTGTACTTCTCGGTCAATATATCTAAGGTGATTAGCTAATGCTCTTTGATACATCTAAGCTATAAGTTGCTTAGATTAATTATTCCTTTAACCTTTTAATTCCCTTTAGGAGCTGCTTCAAGATTCCAGTAGACAGTTGTTGAATATTCAGTATTAGCTTTTGCTGTCCCTCCTAGAATAGCGAGTTTGATCTTAGGATTTGTTTTATTTTCGTCTGTTACTTCTGAATTCTTCCATGAAAGCATCCAAGTTCCTTCACCAGTACCTTTAGTTGCACTCATGATTGGTTTAAATGAACTACCTAGAGTTACGCTTTGTGCTACTGGTTTTGTGACAGAGTTACCTGTACTTGCTGTAACCGCTTCTCCATCGTTTAATGACAACGCGGCTCCTTTTAGTTCGAACTGACCATTGGCACTCTTAAAATCATCTGCCTTTACAGATAATGTCCAACCTTCTGAAGATCCTCTTACATCAGTAACTTGCGCGTAAGGATTAGTGTTGACAGCATACTCAGCTTGATCAGAACCATTGATGTTGATTTCACCAAAATTAATATTCGGCACGCGATCAATGGTCAATACTCCTTTGTTCCCTGTTCCAGGATTATTCTCATCTTCTGGGTCTGTTCCACCAACAGGAGGATGAGTAATTGTTTCATCTCCTTGTAGCATCTTAATTTTAACTTGAGAATCAGCTCCTGCTGGTTCTCCATCTTTTTCATCAGCCTTTACTTCTAATTGAAGGCTGCCTACCGTTAACAATCCTAATGCTAGTGAAGTCAATAATAGTGTGTGTGTTTTCATTTTGTTCTCCCTCTTTTATCCTTAGTTTTTTGGTGCATTTGTTAAAACCCAAATTAAATCTGCTTTATATTTACCGATTTTTGCATAAGTTGGAATGGAAAGACGAACTGATTTCTCTTCATCTGCTGTTTTGTCATCCATAAAAACATTTGTGTATGTTCCCAAACCAGTATCTTTGTCCGCTGAAAATACAACTGAAGCCGCCATTTTATCAATAATAACTTCCTGAGATTTAGGTGGATTAGCCAAATCACCAAACTTACTGGTAACAGTTCCTGCTGGAATGACTAACTTCCAACCTTTAGCAATTGTATTTTTATTGCCTTCTTCTGTTGACTTAAATTCACCCATAACTACTTGAACATTCCAACCAGAACCGAGTCCACGTTCATCAATTACTTCTAATCCTAATTTTCGATCTTTTGCAACAATTGCTTTTCCTAATTTACCCATTTCAATTTTTCCAAAGTTGAAGTCTGAGAGTCCATTAATCGTAAAATCGCCAGACCCAATACCAGGTTTTCCTGGTTCACCAATCGGTTCTTCTGGTTCTGCTCCACCACTACCGTTTTCAGGTTTAGTGACTTCCACTTCTGCTATTGACGTTTTACTTGTAGGCGTATCTGCAAAAGCTGTTGCGGTATTTATTAGTAATAGACTTGCCATACTCATCGTGACTAGTAACTTAACTTTTCGCATTAAAAATTTCCTTCCGTGTTTACGCTTAATCATTTACAACTGGTGCAGCACTGATTGTCCATGTGATTGCTGCTTTGTATTTACCAAGCAAGTTTCCGCCTGGGATTGTTAATTCTACTTCCTCTGCCCAATCATTGATCCAAGAACCGTTTCCTTTGCCCTCAGTTGCAAATATAATTTTTGATGCAGCATCTTTACCGATAACTGTTCCTGCTGCATTTGCTGCTACTGGCGGATTGTCTGTGTCCCCATCAGCTCTTGTGTAGAATGTTCCTGCTGGTACAGTAATGTATGCACCTCTTAAGATTTGTGTTTCTTTTTTCTCTTCTGTAAAATCAGTAATTTGCGCATGAACTTCCCAACCTTTTGCTGATCCTTGTTTATCGGTTACTTGGATACCAATTGTTTCGCCAGCTGGAACCTTTACGTTTGTTTTTGTTTCTCCACCTTTGATCTCTGCTGACTCAAACGCAAATTTAGAAACAGCATCAATTACTAAAGGACCTTTATTACCTGATTCTGGTTTAACTGGTTTAGTTTCATCCACTGGAGGATTTGTTTCAGCTGGATCAGCTGGTGTAAATTCAAACGTTGCCTGTGAACCTGCTACTAGTGGATTTTTTTCATCTGCATGTGCCGCATTTGCCCCTGCCACTAATAACGCCCCTAAAATAACCGTACTACTTAAAATAATTGTCTTTTTCATTTTTATTCTGCTCCTTTAGTTTCTTCTTCTGTTCCAGTTGGTGTCGTTGCAATTGTCCAATTTAATTCCGCTTTATAGTTTCCTACTAAAGCATCTTGAGGAATTTTCAGTTCAATCTTGTCTTTACCAAATTCATTCAACCAGATTCCAGCACCTTCTTTATCATTAGCAACAAATACTGGTTGAGGATCTTTCTCTACAGATTTCACTTCCACAGGTGTCGGTTTTCCATCTGTTAATTTATCTGGTGATGTTGCTTCTCCCATCGGTAAGTACAACTCTGCACCTTTCAATGTAACTTTGTTGTCTTCTTGTTGTACAAAGTCAGACATTGAGACGCTGACAGTCCAACCTTTAGCTGTTCCGCGAATATCTCTTACTTCGATATTTGGCGCTGTATTTTTTGCTTTAATGGTTTCTTGTTTCCCTGTCAATTGGAACGTGCCAAAATCTAATGGTGAAACAAACACAAGTGCTAAACGTCCTGTATTACCAGTTCCTCCGCCTTCTTCTCCTCCTGGATTGGTTGGCGTACCTTCTTCTTCATCACCAGCTTTTAATTCAACTGTTCCATAAGATGTTGCATCCTTATTTTCTTCTTTATCTCCGGCTGTGTTATCTGCTAATGCCAATGTTGGGCTCACAAGTCCACCTAATACAACCGTTGTTACTAACATTGATTTCCATAATTTCATTGTTCTTCCTCCTAATATATATCTGTAAATAATAATGCCGCCTGCGGCTACGATTAGCAGGTATCCAAATGCAATGCCTAAAATCGTCAGGATTTCTCCTGTTTGCGGTAATCTCTTGCCATCTCCAATACCCAAGTCCCCTAGAAATTTTCCCATCGTATCAGGAAATTTGCCGTTTTTTATTGGTGTATTGTCTTTTAAAAATCTAATACTTACTTGACTGCTTGCTTTATTTCCAGCGTTTTGTTCGACAGCGTCGACAGGTTTAGGGTAAAATATAAAATAGGCCAACACTAGAAATATAAGAAGCAATCGCTCCCTTTTCATAAAAAACACCTCCTTATATTTTTTTCCCTATTCAAAAGTCCATTGTGTATACAAGCAACCCTTTTACTTAAATTATTGATCGTAATTTTGTATGTATCTAAAAGGCGCTGTCTTAATACTCTTTAAATACTACAATCTCCATGTTTTTAAAAAAATTCCTTGTAAGCGCTTTATCGTCACTTTCGAGCATTTCTTTGCTATTAATTAACAAATACTTTCTTTTTTTGTAAATATGCTCTAAAATATATTGAAATTATTGAATAATTCTTTCATATCAATTATTTTAAACCAAAGGAGAAGGTTCATGACTCTCACTGCAAAAGTCTACATAATAGAAGATGACAATGAATATAGAAAAGGAATTGTTCACTCATTACAAAGCTATCACTCTCGTTTCGTTCATTTTGAGGTTTCTCCTATTGATAATCATTTATTTTTTATGGAAGATCTTCAAACACTTCGAATAACAGATACAGATATTTTTATTTTTGATATCGATTTAAAAACTACTTTTTCTGGAATTGATTTAGCAATAGAAGTTCGAAAGAAAAATACAAAGTGTATGATTATTTTTTTAACTAGTCTTGAAGATCAAGCAATCTCAGTCATCAACAGTAATATTTTCCCGCTAGGTTATCTTATTAAAAATCTTTCAGCACAAATAAACTTAACTGAATCAGTTCAAACATTACTGACTAAAGTAGAGAACAATCTAAGAAGTTATTGGCGTGAAGATCAAGATGTTGTGATGTTGACCAATGGAACTGAAAATGTTTACCTGAACTGTAAAGAGATTCTTTATATTGAATCATTGAAGGGGATGAGGGGAAGGATATTGATTAAAACCTTGTCTGAAGATATTTTAATTGATGGCCGCATTGGAAAAATAAAAACAATGCTTACTCAGCCTTATTTCTTAACCTCTTTGCAATCGTACATCATTAATTTATCTGCAATTACATTCGTTGATAGAAGACACGGCATGATTACTTTTTCTGATGGACAAGAATTGTTGGTCGGTATAAAAATTATCGATAAAATAAAAAAAATCTTATAGGAGTCCTTTATTGAATACATCACTACTTACTTCTTTAATTGCGTTAAACTTTCTACAAATTATTTGGTTAGTGACCTATAAAAGATTATTCAATTTACGTGAAAGTTTGATTTTAACGTTTTTTATTCTTTTACAGTTTGCATTACCTTTTTTTATTCGTCATGACTACGTCACCGTGCTTAAGCTTCCGTTTTATTTTTTTCAATTTGCCTTTGCCATGAAGCGGTTGAAAAATTGGTTTATTCCATCACTATTAATTAGTTTTGAAAATTCTTTGATTCTCTTATCCTGGATACCCACTTTGGACGCGTGGGATATTTTGTATATTAATCAGCAAATTTCTGCTAGTACATATATGTCTTTTTCAGTTTTATTTATGTTTCTACAACAGTTTCTACTTTTTTTATTCATTGTATTGACGAATTATTTAAATGTACGTTTTTCATTTACGAATTCGATTGCTCTACTACCTAAAAACTATAAATTTCTATCTACGATTTTTTTGTTCTTCTTATTTTTGTCCATCAATCTTAAACAAATTAGTGTATTGAGTGGCGACCTTTCTTCTCTTCTTTATAGTTCGTTTATTGTAATTGGTTATACCTTATTTATTGGATTTACGATTTTGATTTTAGTCAATTACAACAATGAAAAACAATATATTGCACTGTTAACTGAAACACATGATCGTGAAAAAAAGAAAATTGCTCTTTCCCATGAATTTCGTAAAGAGTATAAAGCACTTTTACTTAGTTTAACGGGGTATTTAGAAACTGGAGATACGGAAAAAACACTTGAATTGCTCCATAGTATTATTGACTATTCTGATTCTTTACTTACTCCAAATTTATATAAGAAAATTTCAAATATAGAAAATTTACCCATCCAAGGGCTTTTAACTAGCTTCTTAAATCGTTGTTTGTCGTCAGGTGTTCAGATAGACTTACAGATAACAGAAAAACTAGGTAATATCGAGATGAATATCGTTGATTTTGTCCGTTGTTTCTCGATCCTTTTGGATAATGCTTATGAGGCAACAGAAATGTCTGTTCAGCCTGCAATTGTTATAAATATCAGTGGAGATGTTCAATCGGTAACAGTTGAAGTTGTGAATACATTCGATGAGAAAGAACCTATTCCTTTCCAGTCATTACTGCAAAATAATTTTTCAACTAAAAAGGGACATCAAGGTAAAGGATTACATATATTTTTAACTATTTTGGCAAACTATAAACAAAGTAGTTACAATATTTCTAAGAAAAACAATCATTTTATCTCTCAATTTACCATTCTAAAAAAATACGTTGATCATACGTAAAAGGAGATTATTCATGGACATATCCATTTTTACTGGAATGCTAGCACTAAATTATCTCCAGATCATTTGGTTTTTAGGAAATAAAAAATTTACTTCTTCGCTTCAAACAACTATTCTTTCTTCCTTGTTGATTTTTCAATTTTTGTTAAGTCTATTCATTAAAGATCCTTATATTTTGATTGCTCTATTACTTTTTTCGATTCTTCATCCTATATTTATTATTCATTTCTCAAATAATTGGCTGTCCATGGGTCTTTTTCTTTACTTAGAAAGTTCCTTGGTGATTCTTGCTTGGTTGTTTACACATGATCTATTGTTTTTTTTGACCAAGACAGGAAAAATTCCTGCTACTTTCTATCAGCAGTTTGCCCCTTTTTCATTAGCAGCGCAACAGCTATTACTCCTAGTTTTGATTTTGTCGATGCTAAAATTAGAGTCTAAGTATAAGATTTTTGATTCTATTTCTCAGATTCAAAAGAATTATAAAACACCGGTCATCATCCTGACTGTTCTTTTAATTATTCTAAATATTCTTAGACATTTATCCGTTGTTACTTATACTCTGATTACTTTTTTATATTTAACTTTTATCCTACTCACACTTAGCACTGTTTTTTTTCTGATTGCTTATCTATACAGTCGTTATTATTTACAGCAAATAAAAAAGACTCTTTTATTTCAACGATACAATAATGAAATGGAACAAATTGCTCTAGCTGATGAATTTAGACATGATTATCGTAATATTTTGGTAAGTTTAATGCGTTATGTTGAGCAAGGAAAAACAGATGAGGCACTGACTTATATTACTTCCATTACCAATTACTCAAAAGATTTGCTAGAAGAAGATCAATATGAGCAACTAAGTCGTTTGTTGATACCTTCTGTACAAGGATTGCTGATTCATTTTGTTGAGACGTGCAGAATAAAAAACATCAAACTGACTCTTATTATCCCTCAAGCTATTCAGGAAATAGATGTTTCTATTCGATTAATTGATTTTATTCGTTGTCTCTCTGCGGTTTTTGATTATGCAGTGACGAAGCAACGATTTGAAACACAAAAAGAGTTCGTTTTAATTATAAAAAAAGAGAATGATCATCTTTATTTTGAGTTAACGAATATAGACGCACATCAGGGCTCAATTAGTGAATCCGCTGATTTTACATTGAATAATAAGAAAGAGTTGAGGATTGCTGGGCTTAACAGTATTTCGAAGATTTTGGCTCAATACCGAGGTACTTTATTCTCTTTTTATGAGAATGAAGAGGAGTTTTCAGTGGAGTTTATGCTGGAGGTCAGTACTTCAAATTTATTTGAGTTTAGCTAGTTGTTTTAGTAATCAAATATGTTTTTCTTTCTATTTCGAATAAGAGAATAGAGCTCACCCAGCTATAAATGCGGAGGAACTCTACTCTTTTATTTTCTCATGTAAATATTCAACCAACACTACCAGAAACCATCACTCGATGTCTTTGCTCCCGTTTATATTGCTGAATGATTTTCAGTGCTCGTTTTCTAGTTTTTCGATTCGTGCACTTCAATCGTCTGCGTGCACTTGAAAGATCTTGTTTCTCCATCAAATCACCTCTTTGCATCTATTTTTCGATTTCTTTACCAGCTTGCTTTATGAACACCAGGAATTTGTCCTTGATGTGCTAAAGTTCTAAAATTAATTCGTGACATGCCGAATTTACGCATATAAGCTCTTGCTCGTCCATAGATCAAATCGCGGTTTTTTAAGCGATTTGGATTGGAATCTTTTGGTAATTTTGCTAAAGCTTCGTAGTCTTTATTCGCTTTTAACTCAATGCGTTGTTCAGCATATTTTTCAATCAATGCTTGTTGCTGTTTTGCTTTGGCAATTTTTGATTTTTTAGCCATGTTTTCTTTCATCCTTTCTAAATCGTAACGATTACTCTTTAAGGGTGATAAGAATAACATCAAATATTATAAAATGCAAGTATTTTTTATCTAACATATCCCCTTTTGAACGATATATATCGGCTGTTCTTGACTGCACAGCTGATGTCCATGACAATCGGGAGAAAGAAGCCTTCAATTTATCTCTTAAAAAAGAAGATGGTCAGCCTTATTTTGAATTGGGAAACACTGAATATCAACAATTATCAACCATAAAAAATACAAATTATTCTATTCATCACAAAAAAACAGCTGAAAAATTATGGGTTGTCTATTGTAGAAAGAGCATGAGACAGAAGTGTTTAATTCCGAAGGGATTGCTTCTGCTTCCACCGTTTATCCGGATTCTACGTGAGTGGGATATGACTCGAAGAGTTATGTCCCACTCACTTCCTCTTCTTTTTACATATACGAACAAAAATTTTTAATTGAGCTTAACTTACGCTGAATCTACTCTATTTGAATAAAAAAACAACTGCTCTTCTTAATAAGGAGAGCAGTTGTTTTTTGAGTATTTTTGTTATAGTCGGATTTCCTCTTGGAATTAAAACCATCTCTTTTGCTGTGTTTCTTTCTCCATCATATGTTTCAGCATATACATACGATGGAATAAACGAATCGTTAAACCTACAAGAGCTGCTAAAAAAAGAAACATACCTTACATTTTTACTAAACACATACGATTCGTTCTTTATAATATCCAATGACATACACCTTTCCTTACTTCTCATTCGAGTAGATATTAATTCTATTTACCATTTATCTATTTTTTAATTCCCACTAGGAACATCTTCTAAGACCCACGTGACCTCACCTTTATAGGCTCCTAAATAATTTGAACCATTCATTTTATACTGCAGTCCCTGTTCTTCTGTCCAGTTATCTGATATCGGAATTTGTCCCGTTTTCGATTCACTAGAACCTTTTTCAATTACCATTTTTTGATTTTCTATGATTGGTTTTTGGGTTCCTTGACGATCAATGTAATTGTATTGACCTTGAAGCTTTCTGCTATCTGATTTTAATTCACTTGTTATCATACTTAATTGCCAATTACCATTGTCACGATTATCATATATAGTAAGAGGTCCAATTAATACGACTTTTTTTTGTAGTTCTTCACCTAAACTGATAGAAAAGGCCATAGAGGAAGGAACTGTTTCAAATTTTAGTTCAACTAGTTTACTATCAACAATTACCCAACTAGAATCATTCAAGTGAGCACCATCGAGAACAACCCGATAATTTATTCCTTTCGTGTAAGGAATGGCGATCTTTTTATCTGCAACGCCCTCATAAAGAACTTCTTTTGTCTTTTCATTTAAAATCGTAAATACATGATCCGCATAAAGTGGTTTAAATGTCCCGTTTAATAACTTAAGATCAAAATAACCTTCATTTGTTGCATCAAAAGGTTTGATAGTATTTATCATTTCATTTTTTATTTGAATCTCTGGTTTTGCAGCAAGTTTTAGTCCTTTAATAAAGGTATTATCATATCCTTTTGAAGCCGCAGTTGTTAAGAAACTAGGAACGGTATTAGAGTTATAAGTTAATTGATTATCGCCAACTTGCAAGATTTTAAACTTATTGGCAAATGTCGGCAACAAACCCACCAACTTATTTTGATTCAGGTATAAAGTATGAAGGTTTTTCAATTCTGCAAGATTACTTGGTACAGTCCCAGTCAAATTATTAGCATCCAGAATTAAGAACTGTAACACGTTTAAATTTCCTAAACTTTCGGGAATTCCGCCAGTCAACGAATTATCAAAAATTCGTAAATCTTTCATATTAGATAGACTTCCTAATTCTTCTGGAAGCGTCCCACTCATTTTAGTATTTCTTAAATACAGAAGTTCTAAATTTTTAAAATAGCTAATATTTTTTGGAATATGCTGCCCTTTAAATGGTCTAGTGAGATCGGTATTGATTTTATTGATTTTTAAAAGATCAATTGTGTAGATATCTTTATCTATTTTTTTAGGTGCTAGCTGCTTATTAACAACATCAATAATCCACTTTTGATTTTCAAAAAAAGCGGAGGTAACAGGTTCTCCTACGTTTACTTGATACTGATTCGTTAGTTTCGCTGAAACATAGTTATCGGCTACAAGAGTTGAGTCTATAGTTGCTGCAGAATCTTTAGTAAAACGATCGTTTTTAACTTTAAATTCAACGTCAAGCTTTTTAGCACTGCTTCCTATATTTACAGGAATCGTCAATCTATTATTCTCTACTATAGGTGTTACAGCGATGCCATTAACAAGTAATGAGTTGTTCTGATAAGTACTTCCTGGGTCTAAGTTAAACAACAATTTCCCATTGATTATATCTTGTTTTCCCGAGATATAATCCCCAAGATATTTTAAGGTAACGACACTATCAAGAATCGTTTTTTCTACTACTGTTCCCTTTTCATCATAAATATTTTGTTCTGATTCATATCGCACTAATCCTGGAACTGATTTAAAGGCAACCGCTGCATTTTCTGTCAAACCACCTGTGGAACCAGTAAAACCCCAGTAAACACTGTCAGTTCCGAAAATTGATCGATTGATCGTGACCTTTTGCGGTGTAAAACCCGGAAAATCATAATAGTATTCTAATTGCCCATTATTGTCACTATCCCACTTCTCCCAGTTAATTTTCAATAAGTGCCACTTACCATCTGCAAGAGCTGCCTGTGGGTAAAAAAGATTATCATGCTTTAATGCTTTAAGCGGAAGCGCATTATAATAGCTAGAAAGCTGATCTGGAAAGGCTGTCGCTATATGTCCATAGTCTTGATTATAAGTAAGATTAGCGTCAGCACTATCACCATTGTAATAAGTATCAAATTCCAACGCAAAACTATTCTTAAGCTGTCCCATTCTAGAGAAATCATTGATAAACAAACCAAATATCCCATAAACACCTAAACTACTACCTACATTCCCAGTATCATTTCCAGCGCGTTGAACATCATTGTGCATAACAAAAGTAATTCCGTCAGCAGCACTCGTTCCACCATCCAAGTAAATATACATTTCCGCCTCAAAATTTTCCGATAAATTCACCTTGTTATTTTCAGTCGAAAATATGCTTCCCCGTTGATTTAGTTTATTTTGAGTAATCATCACCTTATTTCCATCAATGTAACTATTTGAGCTAATAGGAACTTTAAATATATTGTTTAACGGTACACTAAAATCCGGATTCGGAATCTCTGCTGAAGCTTCTAAATTGTGTCCCAAAAGACCTATAACAAATAGAAAACAGATCATACTTATTTTTCTTCCCATGTTTAAAACCTCTTTCATATCCCTATTATTAAAAGAAGAATAAAATACCATATAATCGTTATTCTTAAACAATATCTCTTAACTTCTTCCTAAAATAATGGTTATCGTCTCACCTTCCATTCAACCATTTTTATTTTGTATTTAACATATATCCTTTAGAACGAATTGTTTTAATAAATCTCGGATTTGTCGAATTTTGTTCAATTTTATTCCTTAAGTGAAAAACAATATTAGCAATTCGATAATTTTTATCACCAACTTCAGTTTCTTTACTCCATAATTTTTCCATAAATTCTTCATAAGAAATTGCTCGGCTTGGATTATTATATAAAATTTCCAGCGCTTGAAATTCTTTTTTTGTTAGAATAATTTCTGTTTCTCCATCAATAATCACACTCGAATTAGTTGGAACTAATTCGAGACCTAAAGACTGCAAGGTATCCGTTCCAATTTCTGTGTTACCTAGTTGCTGACGATACATATAGTAACTCGTCAGCAAATTCTCTAATGTTAATGTCAGTTCCTCCGAATCTATTTTCTCAGAAAAACAAGCCTCAACACCTAATTGTAAATAGACAATGTTTGAATGACTGTCATTATCTTTTGAAAGAAGATAAATAGGAGCATTACTATGTCTCGCCAGCTCAATCAACCAACAACATGTTGTTGGCATAGTATCTTCTTGGATAATAATGGCATCAACCTCCGTTTCGATAGTTGCGAGTTTAGCCATGTTGAATTGGACAACACTCCATTCTTTTTCTTTAATATAATTTACATGTCTATTTTCTATTTGCTCCTGCTCAGTCACAAAGCCAATTGTATACATTTTTTACCTCCTATTATTTTATTGGTCCATCAATCAATGACCATGTTAATTCGGCGCTATATCGACCGATTTTAGCGTAAGCTGGAATCATCAAACTGACTGCATCTTCCGGTGCTGTTTGAGCATCCATCCATACATTCGTATAATTTCCCAGCCCTTTATTTTTATCTGCTGAAAAAACCAGTTGGTTGGTATTAGCTGTTGTCATGATTACTTCATGGGCTTTTGGAAGATTGTCTAAATCGCCTTGGTCACTTGTTATTTTTCCTTCGGGAATCCTTAAACTCCAGCCTTTGACGATAGTTTTTTCTTGTTCCCCAGAAGTAGCTGAAAAATCTGTCATCGCTACCTCTACATTCCAGCCACCACCAGTACCTCTTCTATCAGTTACTTCTAAACCTAGCGTTTGATCGTTTTCTAGCGTTGCTTGACCTGTACTGCCAAGTTCAATTTGATCAAATGAAAATGGTGAAACCGCATTGATCAGAAATTCATTGGACGCTGTCACTTCAACAGTGATACGCCCTTTTGATATGTTAGCAAAAAGAGACTCATATTTTTCAACATAGGTCGTCTTATTCGGTTCTGTCAATTCATTGATTGCTGCCCAAAGCTGCTGTTTCAATTCAGATTCTGATGACTTTTTCAGCTCTTCTTGACTATTTATTTCCGCTGCTAATGCATCGATTTTCCCCTTTAAAATCAATTCAGGATTATTTTTCAGCTGCTCATTTGCTAAGCCTGTGACTGTCATTTTGAACTTATTTGTATTGTTTCCTTTATAAATAATATTATCAGTACTTAGTAAACGAGTTTTGGTTTCAGCATGGAAGATTTCCAGTTGGTAGCCTGGAGCAAAAGAAAACGTATCTTCTCCTACCGTATTTTTTGTCCCTTCCAGTTCTTTACTGTAAATAACCTTACCTGTTGTATCTCGTACTTGTATACTGATGTATTTTTCTCCTTCATAATAGCTATGAGGATCTTTATTTATCACTTTAAAACTTGCCTGTTGAAGATTTGCATTTGTTTTAAAAGAAGCGACAAGGTAGTTTCCTAACCCTTGAAAAAGTATTTCTTGATTCACTAATGTACTTGCACTGATTTTTTTGAATGTAAGAGTACTCGTATTTTTCTTTTCTTTCACATAAATATAATGTTGGTCGAAAGTATAGCCAAGTTTTAAATTATCAACAACCTCTAGCGTATAAATACCATTTGGAATGTCATCAAAATAAACTTGCTCTTGATCAATCACAGTTTCACTAACCACATCTTTTCCATCGAGCAAGCGAATTTTTTTCCCTTTTATCTTGTTGATATCATCAATTTTCAAATCAATTGTCAGTGACCCTCTCAAACCTAACGGTGCAAGTTGCTGGTTATGAATAATTTCGAAATTGGAATTAATCAAAATCTGAGAATCAATACTTTTTCTTGCAGCATCCAGCTGATTCGAAGGAACAACATCTGCCAAAGCTGCCACGGCTTGATATCGTCTCGAACGATTTAGTTCTGTTTGTTTTTTATTTGTTCCCATCTTCCAACGATCTAACGCCGGAGTAAAATCAAAGCCGCTTGTTTCACTGTAATATTTATTCATCAGTTCAGGCAAGGGATAGTTTTTTGTATTAAAACCTGATTGTTGCGCTAATAAACGGTAACCTTGATACATTTTGGTGTAGGCTTCTTTTCCTGCTTTTTGTTGCAGCATCACTAAAAGAACTAAGCGTTCCCGATGAGATAGATCATCTTTATAGCCTTTTCCACCAATTATTATTTTATTATATAACCCACTATCTATTTCTGTTCTTTTACCGAAGTTAAAGAGCCAACTAAATGAGTCAGCAGATTTTCCAAATTTTTCATATTGATATCGTGCAGCTAATAAATTATTGGATACTTCTCCTGTATAAATGCCTTCATTGTCAAATCCTGCTTGATAACCATGACCGATTTCGTGTAGTGTTCCCCATCCTTTATACTCTAACCACATATCGATGCTTCTACTTGTATTTGCAGTCCAATCGACACCGTAATAAGCCCCTCCTGGTCCGCTAACATCTGCTTTCAAGAAATAACGGTTTTCACTACGCATATTTACTGGACTAGAATTATCTAAGCCAATATATTGATCATAATTATTTAAGATGTCATCCAAGTAATTGGCTACATCCTTCAATGTTTTAAAATTTTTATGTGCTTTGACCAGTGCTTTGTCTCTCTTAGGGATAAAAAGTTGAAAATTGCTTCCTTTTAAAAGGGCAAAACTACTATCAGATTTGTCCCAAGCAGTAAAGAATTCATTTTCATTGCCATTTCCTTCATAAATAGGCAATGGTACGGTTCCCCCAGAATCTTCTATTTGATATTCTATTTTAGCCGTCTTCTGACCATAAGCTCTATTGATAAATGGAGTTGTTTCAAACCCAGAAGAAATCGATACCCACTCTGATCCGAATGTTGTTGTTGTTTCCTCTTTTGAATCATTTGACAGTAAACGGATCCTTAACGAATCTTTAAATTCAGGATTGACTTGTCTGACTTTTAACACTACATTTTTCTTCAGGATAAACCCTAAATCTTGTCGATCATGATATCTCCCTTTACTGATTCCAGCTTTAAATAACCATGTGGGTTCTTTCATACTTGTTATCTCTAGACTGCCTTCTTCAGCTTGTGCAACTTGTCCACAAAGAAAGAACACTATAACAACAGACAAGACGATCATTATATTTTTTTTCATTTTGCCACCCCTTAAAATTAGAAGAACTACTCACTTCAAAATAGGATTGAATGTTGCTTCTCTCTTTTTATCCATCCTACTCCCATTCTTACTATGTATTTCCCAATCATTTACCTTATATACTAAAGAGATTCCTAGCTCATTACGAACTAGGAACATCTTCTAGTGTCCATGTAACACTGCCTTTATATGATCCCGCATAATTAGAACCTGAGGAGAGAACGTATTGTAAGCCTCGTTTCTCATTCCAATTAGTCGAAATAGGAATACTTTCATTCTCTGGATCACTTACGCCGCTTTCAATTATAGTCTTTTGACCTGCTGAAATTAATTGATAGCCGCCATTTGTATTTTGATATACGAATGCGCCTTTAAGCTCTCTAGAACCAGAAGTAAGAGTTGTTGGCGTCAATCCTAATCTCCAGTGGCCGTTATCTCTATTGTCAAAGATAGAAACAGCTCCTGTTAATTTCACTGGTTTAGGCTGATTGTCATCTAATGAAATTGTAAATGACATATCACTTGGTACATTATCAAGCTTCAATTCAGGTATTTTTGTGATTACCACAAATTGACTGTTAGGATTTGAAGTGGCATTGTCCACAACCACTCTATATTTGATCCCTTTTGCGTAGGGAATCGAAATCGCTTGATCTACTGGACCTTCGTATAAAACAGCTTTTGTATCGTCATTTATGATTGTATAAATATGTCCGTCATCTAATGAAAATACTTTATCACTACCTACTTGTGATACCTGCAGAGCGAAATTTCCTTGGTTTGTTTCATCAAATGGCTTGATCGTCGTTATACCAGCACCATTGATGTTTAATGAGGAGTTTCCTATTATTTTTAATTTTGTGGTACTAGAATCGTTAACAAACGTATTCGTATTCGTTCCAGTACTTGCACTTGTTAAAAAGCTTGGAACCTTGTCTGAATTGACCGTCAATTGATTATTACTAATATCGATCAAACTAAATCCATCGGAAAATGCTGGTACTTGTCCAACAAACTTATTCCCATTGACTGAAAAAGAGTTTAATTTCGATAATTCTCTTAATCCTTCTGGTAAAGTTCCTATCATTCCTTTATTTTTTAACGATAAAAGACTTAGATTGATTAAATACTTGATATTTTTAGGAATAAATTGATTGGTAAACTGTCCATCAGTATCTGTATTAAGTTGTGATACTTTAGTTAAGTCTGACACATAGACATCTTTGTCAATTTGTTTAGGCTTCAATTGATTGTTGACAGCATTGATGATCCAACTTTGATTTTCAAAAAATGCAGCAGTTACAACATCATCGGTGACATCAACAGGGACATCCAATGTTTGAGTAACATCAGGAAAAATCTGACTTTGAAGTTGTACTTTAACTGTATCTTTTTTCACTGTATCAAAGACTTTTTCAGTTGGAATCGTAACGGTTACTTCATCTCCTGGAATCGTACTTTTTACATCTGTCAGAATTTTGCTTACATCTAAATCATTTGTTGTACTATTTATCGGCAATTTTTGAGAAACTGCGGTTGCCGAAAGAGTTGGTACAATTTCTGAATAGCCAATAATACTGTCAGATTGGACTTCTTTGCCTTCGGCATTTCTGATATTGTATGCTGTCAATGGAATCTTGATCGTACCGCTTTTTTTATCAAAAAGTGATAAGGCTTTATCAACATTCAATTGAGTAAAATCTATACTCAATTTGACAGAGTTACTATTTAACTCGTTTAATAGACTATTTGGTATAGTGACGCTTATTTTATCTCCAGCTAACTGTTTTACTTGAACTTTACTGGTTATATTATCTCCGTTTCGATTTGACACTTTAAGTGCTGAGGCATCAAATGTTGAGAATATTTTCTCTTTGTCTTCTAGTATAACAGTGACATTATCTGGATAATATATTGGGTAAGCAGCACTCACAGCTTGAGAAATATCATAAGATGCATGAAATCCATCGCTTACTCGTTTTCCAACAACACCTGGTGTTCCATAGGTTGGAATACCGGGTACTGCAATTGAGCTTACAAAAATTCTCATCTGGCGATACACAGATCCTATGTTTTTCAATCCAGTAGTTCCAGGAAAATTATTGTCACCTATTGTCACATAGCTTTGATCAACGGGTCCCCAATAATTATTACGGTCCAAAGTAGCTGTCAAAAACGATTTTCCAGATACCTTATCCGTTACTAGATCTAAACTAGGTGCTTGTTCATATTCTTTTATTTGCCTATTATAAACTTTCTTTAACCCGTCTATAGAAAACGATTGATAAGGATATACTCCAGAATTAGGATTATGATTATCCATCTGAATAATCTGAGGGAATTCTAGATAAATATCTTTAACCACTTCTTTTGTGTCTGAATACACTAATTGATAATTATAAATACCGGTTGTTCCATCAGCAGTAAATGTTGGACTAAAATTAATAGAACCCTCTTTAGATAAAGCTAGGACATCATACCCGTTTGCTATCTGTGGTCCATCAAGAACAACAATTTTGAGAGCTAATTGTCGATCTTTGTGATATCCAACATCTTTATAATACAGAATTTGGTCTTTAGTATAGCCCCTAGGTACATCGTAGCCTGCAAAAAATGGATTGTCATCCTTATCAACGACCTCATTAAGAAGCTCATCCCAATCTCCTTGATATTCCGGTCGAATCACTTGTTTATCAGTAGTAAAAATTGTTCCAGATCTGACTACTCCCTTTGGAGAGATTTGTGTAAAATAGTCTTGTGCCACAGCTGCGTCAACAGTCTGTATTTTTAAAAAAAGTAGGCTGATGAAAAGTAGACATAACATAGCTTCCCTTAGAAACTTAGCTTTTCTTTTCATTTTGTAACCTCCTTTCTTATTTACTCATTATTTTTCATTTTCTTTTTTTTCCGTTTTTTCTCTAAACGTTTCTTTTCTAACGCTTTTTTACGTTGTTTTTCTTTTATGATTTTTACAATCACCAGAATAACGATTAAAATAACCAAAATGATTCCCGCAATAATTCCGCCAATCAACCAATAGTTCGGTTCTTTTTTGACTTCAATTGCTTCTTCTGTTAATTTTTTCGCTTCCTTACTGTTGATTTCAAAATCTTTTGAGAATTTCCACTCATTATCTTTTGTGCTTGCGACTAACTCTAAAGAATATTTTCCTGGAGTAATCTCCTGATTATCCCAACTAATTGGAAAATCAAAATTTGAGTTTGGTGCCATTGCCATTTCTTCTTTAGTTGTTTGGTGGATAACTTCTTTTGATCCTTTTTTGCTTACCTTAGCCACAACTTTCAAATCATTCACAAATGTTGGTTGTGTGTTTTGTAAATTAGCTGTTATGGCTGTTCGATAGTTCAGTAAACTTGGTTGAATCGTATTCAATTTTAATTCAGGTGCTACAGGATCATCTTTTTCAGTTAGTTGAATACCAACAACCATGGCATATTTATTGGTGATTTGAACGCCGCCTTCAGATTTTTTGTCTTTTTCCCCTGATTCATCTTTATAGACGTAAAATCCGCCCACTATTTTCCCAAGCAGTTCCTCTTCTGGCATTTGTAAGCTAAACGAAACCACTTTATTCTCTTTAGGTGCTAAGGTCACTTTTTGTTCCTTAGATAGAAGCTTTGTCAGTGGATACTTAAGGCTAGAATCTATGGCCTTGTCCTTTTCACTAAAATCAATCACACCGTTTTGATTGGTTGTTGCCACATTGGGAATGATATTCAACGTGATTTCTTTGTCTCCAGCATTTGAAACATTCAGTGTTAAGTCTTGTTTTTGTCCTGGTTTCATTCGTAGATCAAAGTACGTTTGACTTTTATCTACTTGATTTTCCGGAATATTGGCAGATATGGAATATTCCATATCTGCCGCTAAAGCGGGCGTTCCTATGAAAAATAATGTAATTAAAAATAAACTGTAAATCATTGTTTTGACGTTGCGCATCGTTTTTCCTCCTGTAGTAAATGAGCTTGGGCTAACCTAAAACTTTTGAGACACCCAACTTTTAAAACAGATGTTTTAACGTCTGTGGTGAATAAAATAACGATTAGTTTATTTAATGTGATCAATCGTTAGAAAGTAAGAGTTGTGAGTGGGACATAACTCTTCGAGTCATATCCCACTCACGTAGAATCCGGATAAACGGTGGGAGCAGAAGCAATCCCTTCGGAAATAAGCTGGAATTCACAAAAATTTGAAGAGAAATTTTCGTGAATTTCTTCTTATTTCTCGGGATTAAACACTTCTGTCCCATCCTCATCATCTACCTACTTTCTTAGTATCAATCAATTTTTGCCTTGCTCTTACTCATTTTTATTTCCCTGGTGCGTCTTGAAGCTCCCAGTAAATGGTTGTTGTATAAGCTGTGTTAGCTTTAGCTGTACCAGCTAAAATAGCTAATTGGATACTTTTATTTTTTTCATCAGCAGCTGCTTTTGTCCATTTTTGCATCCAAGTACCTTCACCGGCTTTTTTGTCTGCCATCATAACTCTTTGGTTTTTTGCTGTTAATGTCACATCAAAACCTTTTGGTGCAACGATTGCTTTTCCTGTACTAGCTGATACAACTTCATTATTGTTCAATGATAATGTTGCACCTTTTAATTCGTCTTTAGCAGCACTTGTAAAAGCATCAGCTCTAGCATAAAGTGTCCAACCAGCAGAAGTTCCACGAACGTCTGTTACTTGAGTATATGGATTTTCATTCATGGCATATTCTACTTGATCAGAACCACTGATGTTTACTTCACCAAACGTTATGTTTGGCACACGATCAATCGTTAACAGACCTGTATTTCCTGTTCCTGGATTTTCTGGGTCAGTTGGATCTTCGCCTCCTGCTGGGGGACGAATTTCGTTTTCGTTTCCTGCCAACATTTGAAGCTCAGCAGTTGATTTGCCATCTGATAATTTTTCTGCATGTGCCTCTGTGTTAAAGCTGTTAACGGCTAATACGCCTAATACTAGAGATGAGAATAATACTAGATTTTTTTTCATTTTTACACTCCTATTTTTTTAAAATTATTTTGCTGGTGCGTTCGCCAATATCCAAGTTAAATCAGCTTTATATTTACCTACTTTTGCATAGCTAGGAATTGTTAAACGAACACCATCTGTAGCTGCTGTTTTGTCATCCATAAATATGTTCGTATATCTACCTAAGCCTTTATCTTTTGCCGCAGAAAATACTGTTTTAGCAGTACCAGCAGTATCCAATGTTACAGCACTTGTATCAGGAGCATTCACTAAATCCCCTTGCTTACTTGTCACTTTTCCTTTTGGAATCTCTAATTTCCAACCTTTTACGATAGTATCTGTGTTGCCCTGAACTGTTGAGCTAAAGTTTGTCATAGCCACTTGAACATTCCAACCAGCACCTGTTCCTCGATCATCAACAACTTCTATCCCTAATTTTTTACCAGTTGCAACTGTTGCAGTACCAACTTCACCAATTTTGATTTGACCAAAAGCAAAATCAGAAACGGCATTGATAGTGAAGTCGCCTGATCCAGTTCCTGGTCCGATTGGTTCTTCTGGGTCTACTGGTTTTCCTGGATCAATTCCGGCAGATTTCGTTACTTCAACTTCTGCTTTAGTTGTTTTTTGTGTTGCTGTATCTGCTGCAAAAGCACTTTGGCCATTGATGAATAAAAGACCAGCTAATGCAACGCCTGCTAATAAATTAATTTTTTTCATTTTATTACTTCCTTTTCTTTATCTGATTATTTTGTTCCTGTAGGCGTATCAATTAATGTCCAAGTAATTGTTGCAGAGTAAGTACCAACAAGGTTTCCACCAGGAATTACTAACTCTACTTGATCAGCCCACGCATTGACCCAAGAACCTTTTCCTTTTTCTTTAGCTGCCGTGATAAGTTGTGTTTCAGTTGTTCCAATCACTGTTCCTTGAGCATTTGCTGCTGTTGGTGGATTTAATGTATCCCCATTTGCGGATGTTTTAAACGTTCCAGCAGGAATTTTTACTGTAGCGCCTTTTAATGTTTTAATATTTTTATCATCTGTTTTATCTTCAAAATTGCTGATTTTTGCTCGAACATTCCAACCAGCACCTGTTCCACGCTTATCTGTTACTTGAATTCCTAATGTTTCTCCATCTTTAGCTACTGCATTTGTTTTTGTTTCGCCACCTGAAATAGCTGCTGAACCAAAGTTGAATTGAGAAACAGCATCAATCGTCAATAAGCCTACTTGACCTGTTCCACCTTCTTCACCTGGATCAACTGGTTTTTCTGGATCTACAGGTTCATTGGGATCTGGATTTGTCGGATCTTCTGTTTCAAGACTGAATGTCGCTTTACTATCATATGGTTTTGTACTTTCTGCATGAACTGCTTGTGCAGCCATAGCAAATGATGTTAATACAACTGCACTTGTTAAAATAATTGTTTTTTTCATTTAATTTTCTCTCCTTATTTCTTTCCTGGTGTGTCTGAAATTGTCCATGTTAATTGTGCTTGATACTCACCAACTAATACATCTTGTGGAATTGTTAATTTAACTGTTTCTTTACCAAATTGGTCCATCCATGCACCAGCACCCGTTCCATCTTGTGCTTCAAAAACAGTTTGCGCTTTTGTATTTACTTCCATAACTTCTCTTGTTGTAGGTGCTGTGGAAGTTGTGCCACTTGCTTTAGCTGTTCCTTTTGGTAAATATAAAGAAGCACCCTTCATAATGATTTTATCGTTTGCTTTTTGTTTAAATTCTGTCATGGCTACTTGAACGGTCCAGCCTTTAGCTGTTCCGCGAATATCACGAATTTGAAGACTTGGATTTTCATTTTTTGCAGCTATTACTTCTTGTTTACCTGTTAATTGGAAATCCCCAAAATTTAGTGGAGAAACATATGTGATTGCTAGAACGCCAGTATTTCCTGTCTCTCCTTCCCCACCTTCTCCGCCTTCATCACCAGGAACTTCAGGTTCACCAGGCTTATCGCCTTTTCCTGCTTCTAAATTTACTAAACCATATGATGTTGCATCTTTCTTCGCTTTTTCGTCTCCTGCCGTATCATCTGCCGCAAATGAGACACTTGGTACTGCAATACTACCTAATAGTACTGTTGTTAATAACATTGATTTCCATAATTTCATTTTTCTTCCCCCTAATTAAATAATAATAACCCACGATGAAACTTAAAATTATTAATGCAAGATACCCCGTAGCTACCCATAAAATCATCTTAACTTCACCGGTGTTTGGTAACCTTTTCCCTTGTCCTAGACCTAAATCACCAAATATTCCTCCCTTGTTGTTTGGAGTCTCTTGACCTTTTGATGGTGTGTTGTCATGGACAAAAGTAATACTTGCTTGACTACTTGCACGATTGCCTGTGTTTTGTTCTTCTGCATTACCGGTTGTTGGATAAAAACTCAAACAAATAATCACCAACAAAAATGCAAGTAATCTTTTCCTCTTCATATAACTCCCCCTCATTAAATCACTCGTATTAAAATGGTACTGTAATACTGTTTAAATAATACCGATACTTTTAAATCACTTAAATCGAATGTAAGCGTTTTTTTGTCTTTTTTACGTTTTTTTCTATTTTTTTTATCAATAAACTCTTCATTTTATTCGTAATATAATTTACTATGTATTAATATTGTTTGATTAATATTTATTTTACAGACTAAGGAGTACTTTATTATGAGCTTATGTGCTAAAATTTATGTGATAGAAGATGATTATGAATATAGGAAACGAATTATTCAATCTTTAAAAGACTATCACTCTAACTTTGTTGATTTCGATATTTCTTCTATTGATAATCATTTATTTTTTTTAAAGGATTTACAAACGCTGTCCATTACTGATACGGATGTTTTTATTTTTGATATTGAGTTGAAAACAACGTTTACCGGAATCGATTTAGCGACTGAAGTGAGAAAACGAAATAATAACTGTTCGATTATTTTTCTGACTAGTCTAGAGGACAAAGCTATTTCTATCATTAATAGTGATATCTTTCCACTTGGTTATATCGTGAAAGATGCCACTTATCCAGGGAATTTGAATAGCTCAATCCATAAATTATTAACAAAAGTAGAACATCACTTAAAAGATTTTTGGACTGAAAACCCTGATATCGTTACATTAAAAAATGGTGCTGAAAAAGTTTATATCAATTGTAAAAATGTCCTTTACATTGAATCCGTTAAAGGAGTACGTGGACAAATTTTAATTAAAACTTTTTCAGAAGAAATCATTATCAACGGTCATATTGGAAAAATAAAAAAACTTTTACCACAAGACTACTTGATGACCTCATTACTGTCTTATATCATTAACCTCTCAACCATTGCGACACTTGATCGAGCAAATGGCATCGTTACCTTCTCAAATGGAGAACAATTAAATGTAGGTATCTCAATTATTGATAAAATAAAAAAAGCCTTATAGGAGGCTCATTACTTTGGACAAATCTCTCTTCACATCATTATTAGCTATTAATTGCTTTCAATTGATCTGGCTTCTTACCTATAAAAAACTTCTTATGTTGCGTGAAAGTCTTATTCTAACCTTTTGTGTGTTGCTACAATTTATGGCAGGGTTTCTTATTAGTTCTCCTTATGTCGCCATTTTTCAACTACCTTTCTTTTTATTACAGTTTATTTTTTCAATCCGACGAGTCAACAATTGGTTTGCCCCCTCTTTATTGATTAGTTTTGAAATCTCATTGATTACTCTGTCTTGGCTTCCAACATTAGATACTTGGGATATTTTGCATTACAATCATCAAATTTCTGAAACGACCTATCTATCTTATTTCTATCTCTTTATTTTTTTACAGCAACTTGCATTATTTTTGATTATTTGTTTAATGAATTATTTATGGAAACGATTCTTTCCTTCTGATACACCCTTGTTGCTTCCAAAAAAATATCGATTGCTGTCTATCTCACTTTTATTTATGCTTTTTTTAGCCGTTATAATCAAACAAATCAATGTTTTAACTGGAGATACTTTTTCTCTGATGTACAGTTTGTTTATCATCGTTGGGTACACCATTTTAATCAGCTGGAATTTACTAATTGTGATCAAGTCCAATAATGAGAAACAATATATCGCGCTTCTATCTGAAACCTATAATCGTGAGAAGAGTAAAATAAGTCTTTCTAATGAATTTCGACAAGATTATAAAATGTTCCTACAAAGTTTAACGGCTTATTTAGAGGTTGGTGATAAAGAAAAAGCCATTGAGCAACTCAATGGTATTATCCAATATTCTGACTCTTTACTTACCCCAAATTTGTATCGAAAAATTTCTGGGATCGACAATTTACCAATTCAGGCGTTACTCACTAGTTTTCTAAATAAATGTCTCGCCGCAAGTATTCAACTGAATATACATATAACGGAAAATTTGGCAAACATCGACATGAATATCGTCGATTTTATACGATGCTTTTCTATTCTTTTAGATAATGCCTATGAAGCAACTGGAAAAACAACTTCACCTTCTATTGAATTATCCATTACTGGAACAGCTGAGACGGTAACGATCGAAGTTGATAACACATATGAAAACAATCAACAAATTCCTTTCTCAGCTTTTTTACAAAATAATTTTTCAACAAAAGAAGGGCACCTAGGGAAGGGCTTGTATATCTTTATTACGATATTAAAAAGTTACAAACAAAGCAGTCATAACTTTACAAATAAAAACAACCATTTTATTGCTAAATTTACTTTTCCAAAAAAGTAAATCTCTTTGTTTTTTGAGTTTATACTCTTGTCGCTGCTGTTAACATAAAAGGAGATTTATATGGAAACAATTATTTTCATTGGAATGATGATCCTGAACTATTTACAATTTGTTTGGCTTCTAAAGGAAAAGTCGTTCATTTCTATGCGTCAAATGGTTATTTTATCACTAGTATTACTTTTTCAAATTCCCTCTTACCTGCTCTTTAATGAACCGTATGCTCTAATTATTTGTTTTAGTATTTTACAACCGATTTTTATAATACGAACTTTAAAAAATTGGTTACCAATGGTACTTTTTCTTTATTTAGAAAATTCATTGATCATTCTTTCATGGCTATTCACAAATGATTTATTAACGTTCTTATTTGAAGCAAATCACGTACCTGACACTCTCTACCAGCAATTGTTTCCTGTTTCATTAATCGGACAGCAACTATTACTTTTTGCTTTAATTCAGCTAGCTAAATGGTTTGATTTAAGACATAATATCTTTGACTCTGTTGCTCAGATTCAAAAGAATTATAAAATACCTGCTTTATTATTGAGCGCTCTTTTAATTTCTTTAAGCGCCTTTAAGCACTTAGCTATTTTCCTTGGTTCGACGATCGACTTCTTTTATCTAACGTTTCTTTTACTAACATTGAGTATTATTTTATGTTCTATTGCTTATTTCTACAGCCTTTATTACCGGGAACAATTAAAGAAAAAGATTTTAAATCAACAATATAGTAAAGAAATGGAAAAAATCACGCTGGCTGATGAATTCCGGCATGATTATCATAATATTTTATTGAGTTTGATGGGCTATATTGAAAATGATGAGTTAGAAAAAGCACTGGATTTTGTTTCTTCTGTTGAAAATTATTCTAAGAATCTGTTGGAAGAAGATGAATACGATGAAATCAACCACTTAACGATTCCCGCTGTACAAGGCTTGCTGATTCAATTTATTGAATCATGTGAAGAAAAGAAGATTCCACTTAACATCTCGATTCCTCAACTGATCCATGAATCAGATATTTCCATTCAGTTGATTGATTTTATTCGGTGTATCTCTGCTCTGTTTGACTATGCATTAAAAAATAATGTAGAAGGTCACGCTTCAACTTTAAGACTCTCAATCAAAGTAGAAAAACAAGTATTTTACTTTCATTTAACCAATGTAGAAAATCATTCTGAATTAATCGAAACTACGTATAGACAAAGTACTCGTCCTAAAAATAAGCTTATTGAAAGTAATTTACTAACTGCTAAAAAAATTCTTCAGCACTATAAAGAAACGGAGTTTTACATTTCCTCTAGCAAAGAAAAATTTACGCTGACTTTTAGCTTTCCGATAATCCCTTGACTCTCTTAACAACTTATAAGAAAAAAGCTGTAGCTATGCTGAAAAAATTGGTAAGTTTCAACTCTATCTACTTTTATCTCACTATTTGATGATAAATAAAAATATCTGAGGAGAAATTCATTTCATAATGATTTTCTCCTCAGATATTTTTCAGTCTCATTTCAAATCCAACATATATCCTTTAGAACGAACTGTTTTGATAAACCGTGGATTGGTTGTGCTGGCTTCTATTTTATTGCGTAAATGGAACATCAGATTTGCCACTCGATAATTTTTATTTTCTCCATTTATTTCAGAAACCCATAGTTTTTCTTTGAGCTCATCATAAGAAATTGTTTGGCCTGGACTATTGTATAAAATTTCTAGTGCACTATATTCTTTTTTAGTTAAAGAAACTTCTTGTTTCCCATCAATCAGTACACTTAAATTTCTTGAAATTAACTCTATTTCTTTTCTTGATGATGATGTATTCGCTAAAAAATGCCTCTGGTTATTCAAGTAATGGGAAAGTAAATTCGATAATGTGTAATAAAGTTCCTCTGCTTCCATCTTCATGGGAAAACATGCTTCCGCACCTAATTGTAGATAAACTATATTTGAACGGGATTCATCAATTGCAGATAACAAATAAATTGGCACCTTCACCTGTTTCTTTAGTTTCATCAACCAGTTACAAGTTTCTGACATTGTCTCACTAAAAATGATGATAGCATTTAACTCTATTGGATGATCTGTTTGTTCCGTTAAGTTGATTTTAGACAAATTCCACCCTTTATCTGTTAAAAAATTTAAATGTGCATTCTTTTCTTGTCTCTTTTCCATCAAGTATCCAATCGTATACATGATTCGTCCTCCCTCTTCTAAAAAACTTATATTTTTTAAAAATAATTATGAAACAAAAAATAGGAATTATGTTTTTTAAATCAAACAAATTTTATTATATGTATATTACACTTATTTAAAGATAAAAAAAACACCATGAATGCGCTACCAAATAACAATCGTGTATTTTTCAGGATTTTATAGACAATATACATCATATAAGAAAGAGGATGGGACAGAAGTGTTTAACCTCGAGAAATAAGCGGAAATTCACGAAAATTGTTCTTCAAATTTTTGTGAATTTCAGCTTATTTCCGAAGAGGTTACTTCTGTCTCCACCGTTTATTCGTAGTTAGAGTGTGGGACAAAAGTGCTTTTTACTTATGTCCCACACACCTTTCCTATTTATTTTTAATAGTCCTACTTTATTCTTTCACGTTCGTTACTTTGTCATCCTGTTGGTGCATCTACTAATTGCCATTCAATTTTTCCAGTATATGCGTCTTTATAGTTACCATTTGTTGACTGTTTATAAAATAATCCACTTTTGTTATCCCACTCTTTTGATACATTTATTGATCCCACATTGGGTTCGCTCATTCCACTTTCGATCGTTGTAAATGAATCCCCAGCTAGAATTTCTACTGGTGTACCCTCTTTTGATTTATAAAAGTAACTGCCTGCCATCGTTTTCGTTTTGCTTTTCAGCTCACTTGGCTTAATCTTTAATTGCCACTGGCTATTCAAGCGATTATCAAACACACTTAAGCTATCTTTACTTGAAATTTTCACTTGCTGCTGCTCTAAATCACCTAATTTCAAATCCAGCGATAACGTTTTAGGCACTTCACTTAACGTATATTCGCGAAGCTTTGCTTCAAATTCGGTAATATTGTTTGGATTTTTCTCAGCATTATCCATCACCACTTGATAGAGTGTATCAGAGTCAATTTTAATTTCCGTACTTTTAATTGCTTGCCCATCATATAGTACTTGATTATTCTCTTTATTGATAATTTTGAATGTGTGCCCTGAATACAGTTCAACATCTGTCATATCCTTTTTTTGTGCACGAAGGTTAAGATAGCCTTCGTTGATCGGATCAAATGGTTTTATGATTACTTCATCATCTGAAATTAAAAAACTCTTATTGCCTGTCAAGGATAGACTATTCTTCCCTACAGCAAATGTTTGCTGATACTGGATTTCATTACTAATGAAACTTGGACTATTATTTTCATCATACGTTAACTGAGTGTCTCGTATGTCAAAATTAGAAAATGGTCCTAAATCAAATGTAGGTAGAATCCCAACAAGTGCATTTTTATTGATATACACTTGTTTTAGTTTCGTTAATTTTTCAAGTCCAGAAGGAACTGTTCCTGTCAATTTATTATCATTTAGAGCCAGAAATTCAAGATTTTCTAATTTAGATACTGTTTTTGGAATTTCTCCTGTAAAACTATTCCCGAATATTGATAGTTTCTTCAAGTTTGTTAAATTTCCTAGCTCATCTGGCAAATATCCAATAAGGTGTTTATCTTTTAAATCTATTACTTCTAAATTTTGAAGAGCCTCTATATTTTTGGGGATATGTTGGTTAGGAAAATCGGCTCCCACTCGATTAACAATTGACGTAATATCTAATAGATCTAACATATATAGATTTTTATCTATTTTCTTGCCTTTACTTGAAAACTGGCGATTTATTTCATCAATCAACCAGACTTGATTTTCAAAATAATCTGATGTAACGATCGGATTTGGCAAAATAGTTACAGGGACATCGATCTTAACTGTTTTATATTTATTTTTAATTGAAACAACTGCAATCTGGTTCCCTTTAAGGCTGGTATCTAAATCCAAACCAGAAACTTCAATATTACTTCCAATTTCATCGTTTAGATCTGTTACAAAATCACTAGCGTTTAACGAATTGATATCTGTGTATTGTTCTATTACTTGAGGTTTAGGTTTCCCAACAGGAGTGGGATATACAATCTTATATTTTAAAGCTACTCTATTTGATTGAAACATCCCATCCCCCCTTGCAGAAAACTCCACAAAGTGTTCTCCATCTCTATAATCTGAAGTGTCTACTTGTGCTGAAAAGTTTTGTGTCCCATTTTTTATAGGGATGCTTTGTTCAATAAGCTTTGCCGCATCTGTATCAAATTGAGCATATAAATCAAATTGTTTAAATTCTGAATCCGTGTATCTTCCATTAACAGTTAATTTTTCGCCTGCATAAAAGGTATTGCTTTCTCCTGAAATAGTTCCTATTACTTTGATATTATCTATAGTTGGAATTGCTAACTCTTTTTTCTTTTTTAGAATCCATTGCTGTTTTGTACTCTCATTTTTTTCTTTTAATTTCATTACCTGACCAATAGTGTCATACGTTTTAATATCTGTGAGTTCATAATATAAACCAGACGCCCAATTTCTAATTGTCACAACCATATTGCCATTCAAGCTAGTTATTTTCGAAAGAGATAATAAATTTTTATTCGCATACTTTTCATTAAAACCAATACTATTTAACATAGTACTTGGTGAGCTTGTGGTATTTTTTTGATCGACAATCAATCGTTTATCTCCAGAATTTGATAAAACATACTGATTATCATTAGGCTTGTATATTAAAAACCATTCTTGATTTTTTTTACCCGCTCCTCCAGAAGGATAACCTATAATGTCCCTATCTTTGTACACACCACCCTCAATATCCCAGACCATATTAGGGTACCAGCGGTTTTCAATTGAATAAACGCCTTGCATTGTTTCAAGCTTAAACCTCTGTGAGTTGCTATTATTATTAGCTTTCATGGAAATTGGAAGCATAGATGTCACATTATCAACTGTAATATATAGACCATTTTTTCTATTGGAGATTGAATAAATATTTCCAGAAACTTTTTTTATGTCCCATATCACTTCATCTTCTAGGATACTCAAGCTATTAATCACTTTTTCAACAGTTTTACTACTCACTTGATTATTCAAACCAAGTGTTAAAATTCTTTGTTCATCTGCAGATAATTGGATAATGTATCCATCTTTTTCCGGTCTGTATTTAAAGGAAAGTAACTGGTTTCCTAGTCCATGGTACGGATAAGTAATTAATTTACCTGTAGAACCTGAAACATCTAAAACATACCCCTCATCTAAAGTTGAGAAAGAAACATACATATTGTCATTCAACGTTCGTTCTGAATGAGCAACTAGTGGACTTCCCCATACAACTAAATATAGTATGAATAAAAATAAAATATTGATCACTGTTTTTTTTATCAAATAATGTTGTTCCCCTTTTCTTATTTCCCACATGGAATTCATCTCATACCAACCTTTCTTATACGGTAAATTTGTTAAATTAATAGTATTATCAAAATTAAAATAGATTCCATTTACATATGAAACGCAGTGAATTTCAAGACTATTTCCAGCTTAGAAACAATGCCATTATCATTAATTAGCAAAGAGACAGAGATCAAAACAGACTTTATTCTTTACTATCTCCTGTCGGTGCATCTACTAATTGCCATTCAAGTTTCCCAGTATAAGCATCTTTATAGTTACCAGTAGTTGACTGTTTATAAAATAATCCACTTTTATCATTCCACTCTTTTGATACATCTATTGTTCCCGCATTTGGTTCGCTCTTTCCACTTTCAATCGTTGTAAACGTGTCTCCAGCTAAAATTTCTACTGGTACACCCTCTTTTGATTTATAAAAGTACCTTCCTGACATCGTTCTCGTTTTGCTTTTCAGCTCACTTGGCTTAATCTTTAATTGCCACTTGCTATTCAAGCGATTATCAAACACACTTAAACTATCTTTACTTGAAATTTTCACTTGCCGCTGCTCTAAATCACCTAATTTCAAATCCAGCGATAACGTTTTAGGTACTTCACTAAGCTTATATTCGCGAAGTTTTGCTTCAAACTCCGTACTATTGTTTGGGTTCTTCTCAGCGTTATCCATCACCACTTGATAGATTTCATCAGAATCAATGGAAATTTCGATTTCTGGATTTGCGGGTCCATCGTAAATTATTTTACTGCTTTTCTTATTTATAATTTTAAATGTATGACCTGAGTAAAGAGCTACTTTTTCCTGATTATTTTTTTGTGCATGAAGCTTAAGAAAGCCTATATTATTGGGATCAAATGGTTTTATTTTCGTGCCATTATTAATAATTGGTAGATTGTAAATACTTACTAACGATACATTATTATCGCCTGGTATGAACGTTTGTTGATATTGAGCAGTTTTAGAAATAAAACTTGGTGCAAGTTTATCATTGTATGTCAATTGAGTATCACTTATATCAAAATTCGTAAAAGGCCCTAAATTAAATGTAGGTAAGATCCCAACGAGTGAATTTTTATTAATATAAACTTGTTTTAGTTTTGTTAATTTTTCAAGTCCAGAAGGAACTGTTCCTGTCAGTTTGTTATCATCTAGAGCCAGAAATTCAAGATTTTCTAATTTAGATAACGTTTTAGGAATTTCTCCTGTAAAACTATTCCCAAATATCGATAACTTCTTCAACTTAGTTAAATTCCCGAACTCATCTGGCAAACGTCCACTAAGATGTTTATCTTTCAAATCTATTACTTCTAAGTTTTCAAGAGCAGCTATATTTTTGGGAATATGCTGATTTAGGAAATCTGCTCCTGTTCGGTTAGTTATTGACATAATATTTAATAGATCTGCCATATATAGATTTTCATCTATTTTCTTACCTTTACTTGAAAACTGGCGATTTATTTCATCAATCAACCAGACTTGATTTTCAAAAAAAGCTGAGGTAACTGGTCGTGCAATGACCTTAGCTGGAACCAAGATCTCTTTTTTTATTCCTAATAGTCCACTTTTCAACGTTATTGGGATACTTACATTTCCTACTGTATTAAATTCAACCTTATTTTTAAAGGTTGCAATTACTGTATCATTTGGAAAATTACTAGATACATTCGTGATAAACTCATTTTCACTATAATTATTAGTAGAACTTTCAATATCTACTGTTTTATTATTCCCATCTGCTTTTAATACCAGAGGAAATTTAACAATGGCATTATTTGTCACTTCAATTTCTGTTTTACTAACAGAATTTTTTATACTAGTACTTTTTAGTCCCAATGGAAATTTAAAATTCTGCTTGGCTGTGTCATAATACGATAACGTCTTTTTATCTGAATAATCAATGTCGCTGCTGAATTTTATTTGTACCTTTTTTCCTGCATATTTTTTTAAAAATGAATTGGGAAAGATCACTTTATTGTTACTAAAATTATACTCGTTAGCTGCAATAACCTTATTCTCAGAAAAAATAGTTGGTTTTGACAATCTTAAGTTACTTGTTCCTTTAGAGTAATCTAGTTCAAGTTTTTCGGGATAATAGACAGTGAGTTCTTGTTCAGGAACTTCTTGCTCAATTATATAATTTAAATTACCCGATTCGTTATCAATTGATGTAACTGACACTTTATTATACTCTTGAGGGCTGATTATTTTAGACTGAGAATCAAATAAACTAAAACTGTTATTACTAAAGCCTTCACTAATATAAGAACCTAACTCTATTCTTTTATTTAGAGGATGTAACAAACTCATCTCAAATACTTGAGAATTAGTCGTCGCTCCTCCTACAGCAATACTACTATAATTACCATAAAATTTAGACTTAAGTAAATTTTTTTCTTGGCCCTTATCTGAAACAATTAAAGGAATATTATATGGGATTACCATGGCTTTTATGTAAGTGGACCATCCTGTAGTTGTTCTGATAGGCATCATGACTTTAACGTTATCGTTTATTTCTTGTCCTGATTCCTGATCTACCAAAAAATAACTTATTTCTGGTGTAGCTTTCACCATTGAAGAAGACCCATTCTGAAAGGTCATTAGAGCAGTATTATTTTCTCTAGAGGCTATCATTACAGACAGCGCTTCTAAGGACGTAATTCTAATTTCCAATGCTTTACCTTTATAAATACCTACATTTTTAAGACGTAGCTCCTGACCTTTAGAAAAACTAATGTAAGCGTTTAGTTTTGGCAAAGAATTTTGAATTCTAACATCGTCTTCTAATTTTGTCCCAAAATAATTCAAATTAATAATATTCGATGTTAGATCAATTTTTTCTTCTGTTTTTAGATTAGAAGCGATCCCCTGATTATTTAGAATATATTCATTTGGCAAATACCCAAAACGACTCCACCCAGTCACATCTATAGCATAACTTATCTTCGGTAAAATTAATAAACTAGCCATAAACAAGACGATATATAAAATACAACCTATTTTTTTCCGTACCATTATTTATTCAACTCCATTTTAGATTACCCTCATTTTTTACGACGCCACAATAAGAAGAAGATTACGAACAAAAGAATAGTAATTAAACCAATTGATAGGCTGATGATCCACACAAATTTATTACTCGTTTTACTCTCAACTTCAATAGCTTCTTCGTTCAAACGAGCAGCTTCTTCATCCGTGATTCTAAATTTTTTAGTAAACGTCCATTCATCATCTTTTGAATGTGCAACAACATCTAACTCATAACTTCCTGCTGCTAATTCTTGATTTTCTAATGAAATTGGAAAATTGAAATTAGAATTAGGAGCCATCGCCATTTCGGATTTTTCTGCTTCATAAAGTACTTTACTTGAGTCATTCTTTCTGATTTTTGCTGTTAATGTTAAGTCACTAACAAAATCCGATTTGATGTTCTGGATATTTGCAGTAATTGCCGTTCGGTAATTGAATAAACTTGCTTTGACTGTATTTAGCTTGAGTTCTGGTTTGATTTTATCCAAATTTTCCCGTAATTGGATCCCAATCACAACAGAAAAAACATTTTTTATTTGAACATCATTTTTCTTTGATTTTGACTCGTTTGTTGCATCATTTGCCTCATCGTAAACGTTAAAGCCTCCAACTATTTTTCCTTCAAATGCTTTTTTTGGCATTTTTAAAGTAAAGGTCACTCTTTTGGTTTCTTTAGGTTTTAGTGTCACTTTTTGTTGCCCTGAGATGAGTCTGGTAATTGGATAAACTAAGGTTGAATCATTTTTTTCAGGTTCAACACTATATTCTAATTCTCCATTTTGATTGGTTGTGCCTATGTATGGTACTACAGCTAAATTTAACGTCTCTTCACTAGAACTTTTGATTTCTAACTCTATATTCTGGGTTTGTCCAGGGTTCATTTTCAAGTCAAAGTACGTTTTCGATTGATCGATTTGGTTTTCTGGAATGACTGCTTGAACTGAATAACCCATTCCGTCTGCATATGCGCGATCACAAACACTTACGAGCGTCACCAGAAAAACTACCGTTAGGCAATACTTTATTGTTTTAAAAAATATCATTTATTACTCTCCATCTAATTTTCTGCACTTGGAACATCTGCTAATTTCCAAGAGATTGTTGCTGTGTACTCTCTCCCTGCTTTAGCAGTATTAGGCAAAATGTCCAGTTTAATCTTTTTATTTACCCCTTTTTCACTTTTCCATCTTGTTGCCCAAACCCCTTGACCAGCATTTTTATCGGCTGACATTACTTTTTGTAAATCCTTGTTCAGTGAAACAGTGTGGCTTTTAGGAGGAGCAGCATACTGCGAATTATGTTCCTGAATATCTCCTTCTTGTATCGTTAAATTCGCTCCACTCAATAAATATCTTTTTTGATCTTTTGATGTGGGCTCGGAAACAAAGTTGGAAATCTTCGCGTAAAGGGACCAGCCTCCCAAGTTGCCTCTTAAATCTGACACTTGAATATATGGATTAGAATTGATTGCATATTCTTCTTGATACAAGCCACTTCTAACGACTTTCCCAAAGCTAAAATTTGGAACTCGATCAATTTTTAATAAGCCCGAACTATTTGTACCGTTGTTTGTTGAATCTTCAGGATCTTGACCAAACGATGGAGGAACGGGACTCACTTTCCCTTCGATAATGACTGCATCAATATCTGATTTTAAAGCGTCGCCGGTTTTTGCTAAACCAGTTTCTGCTATAAAAACCGGTGATACAACTAAACCCACTAAAGCAACTTTTAAATATTTTGATTTCACTATTATCTATCCTCCATTTTTGATTTACCAAAAAATCCTTATCTCAGCTTTAATTTGGTGTATTCGTTAATGTCCAGTTCAGTTTCCCGATATAGCTCGCTTTACGTGCTGTATTAGGAATTGATAATTGAACACCAGTTGTTCTTGTTGGCTCTTGTTTGTCTGCATATCGTTCAAAAATATTTGTATAACGGCCCATTCCTTTGCCTGCATCTGCTTTGAACACTACGCTGGATAACGTGCCTGAAATCTTTGCTTCTTTTCCGACTGGTGTATTTTCGGGACGAATAGATGCGCTTTTTGAGGTAACTTCAGCTGTTGGAATTGTTAATTCCCAGCCTTTTAAATCTTCTCCGTCATTTTCTCCGCCTTTCACTTTAAATGAATCCATCGCTACTTTGACGTTCCAACCAGTGCCATTCCCCGTTACATCGACTACTTCAAGACCATACGCTTTATCTTTGGCAATCGTTGCTGCTCTTGTTTCTCCTAAAGGAACAGAAGGATAATTAAAGTCTGATACTGCTTTGATGATAAATTCTCCATCACGAGGTGTTTTTTCTGATATTTCTTCTTCCGCAGGTCCCGCTCCTGTTCCGGCATCAACAGAGACTGTTATATCAGAATTTAACTCGTCTGCCTTTACTGTGACTGGTAAAAGTACGGCACCAAACGTTAGTGTTATTATTAAACTCGATACTATTTTTTTATTCATATAAAATTCCTCCATTACTTTTTATTCAACAGCTTACTACGACAACTTCCTTCAAGATTAAAATATTATTTATTGTGTTTTTTTAATGTATTATATGTTCCAATTACTCTGCGTCTGCTAAAGACCAGCTAACTGTACCTGTAAATTGTTGACCGTTTGTTTTTTCTTTTTGACCAGAATTAACAGCTAACTGAACATTTCTAATTTCAGCAGCAAATCCTTTAGATCCTGGTTTTTTCCCAACTATAATATCTGAACTACCTGAAGCTCCTGCTTCAAGAGATACTTTAGTAAAACCAGTTACTTTATCTTCAGCATATTTTGTTAAATCTGGTAGTGTATCAATAGTGCTTGGTAATTTACCAGTCTCTTTATCTCTTTGATTATCTAAATCAAAAGTAGAAATATTTGCTGAGTTCAAAGTCATTGTTGAAGCTAACGTTTTTGATGCATCTGTTGTACTAACAAGATTAGACATTTTAGCTGATAAGGTCCAATTTGTTTGCTGATCTGTCTCACGATCTTCATATACTGCGATGTATTGTTTTTCATTCAGTTGTTGATAGTATACTGAACTTAGTGCGCTTGCTTCATTTTCTGTACCAAATTTGAAGGCAGTAGGTTTAGCCATCAAACTTAGTGCTTCGTCGTATGGTCCAGGAACAATTGTGCTCGGACTATCTGTGCTAAATCCAATACCTACTCCTGTATCTGTTTCTCTTTCTGCTGCTTTGGCAGCTGTTGGCAACATTACTGTCCCAACAGATAAACCTAAAATTAATGTTCCTAATACTTTTTTATTCATTTAATTTCTCCTAACATATTCCACCTGCAAGGAAGTTGTCGTAGTAAGCTGTTGAAGCTACTGACACCTATTTAACTTAGATTAAAAATATTTATTTGCTTTTGTATATATATAAAGGCATAAATCATCAAAAGAAAACAGATGATTGAAACAGCTAATAATAGCCAGTTCACCAAAATTTTTGATTTTTTTAGTTTTAATTTTTTTAATAAAATACTGTCTCGATTCAAGGAGAAGAGGAACATTCCTAAAGAAATTGTGCCGCAGGCTCCTAATATATACAGCCAAAGATAGACTCTCATAAAAACATTCTCCTTTTGTTCATTTTAAAATAGCTCTTTTCTTTCAAATTTATGAATCACCGCTAACCTTTATTTGTTTATCTAAAATAACTGCAAAACTGATTACGATCAGGATCATGCCGCTAATCAAGAAGCTCAGTTGTTTTACTACTTCACCAGTATTTGGCAAACGAACACGTTTATTGATTGGCTGATCATTATTCGCTGTAGGTGTATTATCATGTGGCTGTGGCGGTACGTCGTCTTCTGTTTTTTTAAATGTTATGCCAACATCTCCTTCACCTAATTGATTAGCAGATACTGCTGGTGCAAACATAGAAATGAAGCCGAAAAAGAGTAATATTGCTAGTAATCGTTTATTTGAGATTTTTTTAATACCACGATTCATTCATTTCACTCCCTCATTCGTTTGTTCTTATTATTCTTTGTTTGCTCTGCCTTTTTTCTTTTCGCTTGTTTCGCTTTTCTTTTTCTCATTCGTTCGTGAATCATTTTTTTCCAACGTTTATTCCTAACGGATAAAACAACTACAACTGCTATAAGTGATCCAATAGCAAGCATAACGACATAAGGTAACCAATCAGGTGATTCTATTTTAAAAACAGTTTCTTCATTCATTTTCTTTGCGGTTTCAGCCGAAACGTTAAAGTCTTTTTCCCATTTCCAATCTTCTTCATCATTTTGTGCGTGAACTTTTAATGTATAGTCACCAGATTCAATAGCGTCAACTCCCCAATCTACCGAAAATTCATAGGTACTATTTGGCGCCATTCGAGCATTTTCTACTATTTGTTTTTTCAGAATGTTTTCTGAACCTTTTTTAGTAACAGTTGCTTCAATTTTTAGATTTTCAGCAATTTTCGGTTCAGGGTTATGTATGACAGCCGCAACTTGTTTACGACCTAAGTTCAACCCTAATTTGGCTGATGTTAGTTCTAGTTTTTTAGCATTTTTGTATTCTTCTCCTGTCTCAGTCGTGACCAAGCCAATTTTATATTGGTATTTATTGGAGATCGTTTGTTTTTGGGTTTTCTCTTGGTCTTCAGTCGTTTCGAAGACAACAGCCCCTAATTTAACTCCTTCATAACTTTTTTTGGGTGGTGTTACTACTAGTTCAACTATTTTTTCTTCAAAGCTTGCTAATTCTATTTCAGATTCACTTACTTGAACAATTTCTGTTAAGGGATCTTTCAAACTTGTATCTAGTTCTTTAGTCGGTTCATCATACTCAATTTTCCCAGTTGAACCTGTTGTACCATTCGTAACAAAAACTTTTATTTTAGTTGGCTCATTTTGCGTTGATTTGACTTTTACTTTCAACACTTGTGATTCATCAGGTTTCGTTTCAATAAAGAAATAAGATTTGTTTATTTCAAGTTGCGTATCTGGTCTAATAGCTTGAACGACAAATCCTAATGGGTCAGGCTCTTTCTCAGCAGCCCATGAATGATTCGGGAAGACAAATAGTAAGACACTCGCCACTAAGACATATCGACAATAGGTTGAGATTTTTTTTAAATGTTTAATCATTGTAACTTCCTTTCTGTGTATAAAAACTAGTTTGGTTCGTTTCGTGATGACAAAAAATAGAGTTTGTCGATTACAGCTAGAAACGATCTTTAAAACACATTTTCCCACGCTTTACATTAATGAGGTTGATTAAAAATCAAGTGTTAACTCAACGAACTAAACGAATAGTTCATACATTTTTATATATGGCGTTCATATTTGTTTATCAATGAACTCATTCATAGTACAATTACCTAATAACAAATAAAACAACAAGTAAGCGCTAACAAATTACATTTAACTTTTTTATTTATAAATTTTATTTTTCTTCCTTACGAAAGTGTCAAGTAAACGTTTTCTTGTTACATATACAGCCTTTTTCGTTTTTAATCTATTTAAACCTTTCTTTTTCTATCATTCTATTCTAAAATATATTAAAATTATTTTTTTAAAATATTTATTTTTCTAGGAGGGGAAATAATGACTATAAATACAACAATTTATGTAGTTGAAGATGATAATCTTTATAGAAAAAGAATTATTCATTATCTTGAAAACTACCACTCCAATTCTTTTCATTATAAAATATCTCCTTTAGACAATCACTTGCTTTTTATGGAAGATATTCCAACATTGGACATCTCTGATAATGATGTCTTCTTTTTAGATATTGATTTAAAAATGCAGTATTCAGGCATTGACTTAGCCAATAAAATCAGAGAAATTAATTCAAAATGCTCGATTATTTTTCTAACTAGTTTTGAAGATAAGGCGATTTCAATTATTAATAGTGAGATTTTTCCACTTGGTTACCTTGTGAAAAATCCAGTTGACTCAACTGAGCTAAAAGCCACAATTGAAAATGTACTACTGAAAATTGAAAGTCTTACTAAAACGGTTTGGAGGCAAGACCAAGACATCACGACCTTTATGAATGGATACGAAGCAATTTATCTTAATTGTAAGGATATTATATATATTGAATCATTGAAAGGTTTAAAGAGTCGAGTTTTAATCAAAACTCTTTCAGAAGAGTTAGTAATTGAAGGAAAAATTGGTAAAATCAAAAATAACTTAAAACAACCGTATTTATTTTCATCGCTTCAGTCTTATGTAATCAACCTTGAAAATATTTCATCAATCAATCGCAAAAACGGTACAATTACGTTTACTGGTGACAAAGATCTCTTTGTAGGGACTAGGATCATTGATAAAGTGAAAAAAGGGTTGCAGGAGTATCAATATGTTAGATAGACCGTTCTTTGTTTCTTTATTATCACTAAATCTGCTACAACTCCTTTGGCTATTCGCTTATAAAAAGATATTACTTTTTCGAGAAACGATGATATTGAGTGTTATTTTGACTATTCAGTTTATCGTAGGCACATTGACCGATGATCATTTTGTGATCTTGCTGTTGATTCCTTTTTTTCTTTTACAATTTTCATTCCCTGTAAAAAGAGTCAAAAACTGGTTGACTCCAGCGTTATTCTTAAGCTTTGAAAATGCGATTGTGTTGCTCTCTTGGCTTTTAACCTTAGATTTTTGGGATATTTTATTTATCAATCATTGGATATCTATTGAGACACACTCTACATATTTAAAATTCTTTATTTTTCTGCAGCAATTCGTTTTCTATTTACTTTTGATTTTTGCTAACTATTTAAATAAGCGATTTAGTGTGACAGCCACTCTTCATCTTTTACCTAAAAAATATCGATTTGTCTCTGTTTTACTTCTATTTTTCTTATTTTTTACAGTTGGATTACAACAACTTAGTGTTTTAGAAGGATACTCAGCTCCTTTTTTCTATAGTACGTTCATGATTATTTGTTTTACGGCTTTTCTTAGTTGGAATATTTTACTTGTTGTTAAGCAACAAAATGAACAACAATATATTAGTATTCTCAAAGAAAAATATGAGCAAGAGCGGGAAAAAATCGAACGTTCCAATGAGTTTCGCCATGACTATAAACAGCTTTTGATTGGACTTACTTCTTATTTAGAAACAAATGATACGAAGCAAGCCCTTGGTCTGCTTCATTCAATCATTGATTATTCAAACTCACTGCTTACACCCAACCTATATAAAACAATTGCTGTGATTCATAATCCTCCGATCCAAGGTCTCTTAACTAGCTTTCTTAAAAGATGTTCAGAAAAAAATATCCAGCCCAAAATCCAAATCACTGAAAAGCTTACAGATATTGACATGAACATCGTTGATTTTATTCGTTGTTTCTCTATTTTATTGGATAATGCTTATGAAGCAGTTCAAGAAACCAATTTACAGCAAATTGAGATTACCATTACTGGTGACCCACAGTTTGTAAAATTAACGGTTAAAAATACGTATAAGGATGATAGTGATATCTCGTTTCATTCTCTTTTGCAAAATAATTTTTCAACTAAAGAAAATCATCAGGGGAAAGGATTATATATCCTTGCAAAATTGATCGATAAGTACAAAAAAGCCAGTTATCAAGTAGCTAAAAAAGATAACTACTTTATCGCAAGTTTTTCAATCCCAAAACTAAAAAACAATAATCCATCACTAAAAAATGTAGAACAATGATTAGTACTAATCATTGTTCTACATTTTTTACTATCTTTATCGTCTAAAAGCACACAGCAAAAGATTATTTTTTTCATTATACTAGCTATAAATTGTACCTTTTAATACTTTTTGATATGATAATACAAAGCTATGTTTTTTCTACTTAAAGGAGCATACAAATTTATGGAAACTTACTTAGCAACAGAATTATTTGCTATAAATTATCTTCAAATTGTTTGGGCTCTTCTAAATAAAAAATATATTGATAAAAAACAATCGATTCTATTATCTTGCCTATTGGTTCTAGTCATCATTATTAGTTTTTTTATTAGAACGCCTTATGTTTTTTTACTATTATTTGCTTTTTTTGCCGCCTCAGCACTCTTTATTGTCCAACACACTGGCAGTTGGATATTGATGGCTCTCACTCCTTTTTTGATTAATTCATTAGTCATTATTTCTTGGCTATTTACTTATGATTTATTGAATGTTCTATTTCAATTGAATTATATCGATGCAACTCAACGACAGTTTTTTGTTCCTTTTTCATTGCTTGCTCAGCAAGTATGCCTGTTTTCACTAATTTTAGTGGTTAAAAAAGTAGATAAAAAATATATGATCTCTGATTCTATTTTGCATATTCGTAAAAATTACAAGCTACAATCAATGATTGCCCTTTTTTTTCTGATTATTTTTTCTTTGCTTAAACAAATCGCTATTACCTTTTTTTACGTAGAATCATTTTTTTACCTAACATTTTTACTACTCACTTTAAACCTAATCGTTTATACCACGGCGTATCTATATAGCACGTATTATCAGGAACAATTAAAAAAAGAGGTTTTATTCGAACAATATAACCAAGAACTGGAAAAAATTACAGTCTCAGATGAATTTAGACATGATTACCGTAATATCCTTTTGAGTTTAGTAAATTATCTTGAGCAGGGTAAAAATCAACAAGCGCTTAATTATATTGCTTCAATTACTGATTATTCGAAAGATTTTTTGGAAGAAGATTCTTATGATGATCTCAGTAATATCGATAGTCCATCCGTTCAAGGTTTGTTGATTTCTCTGATTGAACTATGTGAAAAAGAACAGGTCAAACTTCACCTTGCTATACCTGACAAGATTCAGGAAAACAACATTCCCTTTCGCTTGATCGATTTTCTTCACTGTCTATCAACCTTGTCTGATTTTGCTGTAAAAGAAACCACGAATAGCAAAGAAAAAAATTTGTATATGATCATAAAAAAAGAAATAAATGGACTATACATTCAATTAACAAATATGCCTCATCCTGAAAATAAGTTAGAGAAGATGACTGAACCATTGAAAAATCAAAAAAAATACTATAAAGAAATCGGACTTAAAACAGTGATCAAAACAATTCAGCAATATGACAATGCTGATTTTTCCCTTCAATCCAATGAGAAGCATTTTTTAGTACAATTTACTCTATGACTGAATATATGATCAAACAAAAGAGTTTTATTAAAGTCACTCAAAATATGAATAAACCCTATTAATCTTCGGCAATTCCCTAAAAACCGCACAATGCATATAACGCATTGCGCGGTTTTTAGTTCAACTGCTCGAGCCTAAACAGCTTTTATCACAGCCTCTTCCCTATATTTAAACAACAATCGACTTTTGATACTTCAAAGGCGATATCCCCACCTGTTCCTTAAACACATGATGAAAGGTCTTCACACTAGCAAAACCTGACTTTTCAGCTACTTCGATCATCGGAACTTTTTCATTAGCTAAAATGAATTTCGCTTGATTAATACGGTATTCCGTTAAGAAACTCATAAAGGTCGTTCCTGTATTTGCCTTAAAAAAACGAGTGAAATAATACGAACTAAAGCCGCTGTATTTTGCAATCTCTTCCAATGTAATTGACTCTTCATAATGATTTTCCACATAAGTAAAGATTTTATCTAAATGCTCTAAATTTTCTTTATATTTTATTGTAGAGGATTTCGCTCCTTTTTTTACTTCCGTTTGCGTTTGAGGTAACCTTCTGTAAAACGTTGTAACTAGCTGAAATAACAAGCTAAACAATGCATAATTCTTTCCTTGGTTGTTATTTGTGTATTCCTCAAATAATTGCTGCAATACTGTTTTCATATCCAACACTAAAGACTTCGACCATTTCGAACTGTGTTTTTCCCTTGTTTCAAATAATTCGATCAATGAACAATCATCTGCTGATTTTAAGTTTATCTCATCAAATATGTTCAAATCAAACTGATAAACGATTCGTTCACTATCAGGAGAAGCTAAAAAATAATGAGGTTCACCACTAGCAAAAAAGTAGAGTTCACCTTCTGATACATGAACGATTTCATCTCCAACACCAATATTGACGGTACCGCGTATAGAATAAATAATTTCGATTTCCTTATGCCAATGAGGGTAAACAATTGTCATGCCATCATTGATAAATGCTCTGAAAAGAATATTTTCTTCAAATTCTGGTCGTTCTAAATATACGCTCATGATCTGCCTCCGATTGTTTCTCTTACTTCTTACTTTATCAAAATTTTCGTTATTTACAACTTATTTTGTTCAAAAAAAAAACAATCCCTAATAGTAGCAGATTGTCTTTTATACAGATTCGTTTTATCTATTCATCCATGGTGTCGCAGTTTCTTTCAAGACACGATTCAAGGATTCAATGTTTTCCTTGCCTATAGTTCTCATCCATTGCTCGGCAGCTAGTTTTCCTTCTTTAGCAAAAGGTGTTACCCCTTCTTTCCAAGTTGCTCGACCACATAAAACACCATTAAAAGTTGAGCCTGCTTCTTTTGCAAAATATAACGTTTCTTGAAACAGCTCACTACTAACTCCCGCACTTAAGAAAATAAATGGTAGCTCTGTTGCTTCACTTTGTTCTTTAAATAATTGTTTCGCCATTTCTTTTGAATAACAAGCTTCTTCACCAACTCCTTCTACAAAGGACATATTTACAGGAACCTCGACTTTCAACACATCAACATTGTATCGCGGTTTACTGAATTCTTTCATCATTTCAATGACTTTATGCGGTTTGATTTTAGCATATTCTTTACTTGATACATCGGTTATCACTGCATCATATGAAACTAATTCTAAGAAAAATGGCAACCCTTCGGCAACACATTCTGAACCAATTCGTTCCATAAAAACATGTTTTTGTTCATTGATCGCCTTACTTTCATCCACATCATAATACAGCAAAAATTTCATCGCATCAGCACCTGCTTCTTTTAATCGTTTTACTGACCAATCACTTAAAAGATCAGGTAAACGTCCTGGTTCACTGGCATCATATCCGGTTTTTTCATAAGCCACTAATAACCCAGCTTCTTGGTCTCTAACTTTTGCTGCTGGTAATCCGTATTCTGGATCTAAAAGGATCGCTGAAGCGTAGGGTGTTAGTTCACGAGAAACAATTTCTTTAAACGTGATGATTGCTTCTGCATCTACTTCGTGCCCAGATGATTTTTCAATCATTTTTTTCAACGATCCTCTTTGATCGATCGCAAGTGCGGCAATGATTCCGTCTTCATTACACATTTGGTTCATTGCTGTTAATTTAGATTCTGTCATTTTTTTCATCGTTATTGCTCACTCCTCAATTAATTGTTGATTCACATATTCAGCGATTTCTGCTGCTGTTTTTAATTCTTTCAACTGTGTTTTAAATTCGTCTTTCATCAATAGCCGTGCAACTTTGGATAATAATTTTAGATGGGTCGTTCCTGCTTCTTCTTCTGGAATCAATAGGGCAATAATCATTTCGGTTGGTTTACCATCTAAACTGTCCCATTCAATCGGATTTTTGGTTTTTACAATTAGAATACTAGCTTCTTTGATTACTACGCTTTTTGCATGAGGAATGGCAAAACCGTCCATCATTCCTGTACTACCTTGGCTTTCTCGTTCATTAAAGCTTGCTAAAACTGCTGAATCATCAGTCGTTATCTGCAACGATTGAGCGGTTTGTGCTAAAAATTGAAGAACAGATTCTTTCGTTTCAGTTGGTGTTTCTACAAAAACGTGTTTTTCATTTAATAAAACCATTTATTTTCAACCTCTTTCTCTCACTTAAACTGTTACTTCTAATTTCTCAATTCGACGTTTTTGGATCATACCTAGTATGAATCCGCCAACAATTGATCCTGCTAAAATGGCCAAGACCCATAACAAACCATGAGTAACTACAGGCAATACCAGAAATCCACCATGAGGCGCTGGCACTTGAACTTTAAACATATACGTCAAAACTGCAGCAATCGAGGAACCTAACATCATCGTTGGTAAAACCCGTAAAGGATCTTTTGCAGCAAATGGAATTGCTCCTTCTGTAATATGCGTCGAGCCTAAAATAAAATTGACCAAACCAGCATTTTGTTCACTTGTATCAAAATATTTACGGAAAAATAAAACCGCAAATCCTGTAATCAATGGTGGTGCGATACAAGCTGCAGAAACACCTGCCATAAAACTTGTATTTCCTTGTGCTAAAAGCGCTGTTCCTGTTACATAAGCTGCCTTATTGACGGGGCCACCCATATCAAAAGCACACATACAACCAACAATTATCCCTAAAACTAAAGGACTTGAATTTTCAAACCCAGCTAGAAAATCCATCATACCTTCATTGATCGCAGACATCGGTCCAGCAATGCCAAACATGATCAACCCTGTGATTGCTACACCTAAAACTGGATATAAGAAAATTGCTTTTAAACCATCTAATGATTTTGGTAGAACTTTAAATACTTTAACTAATCCCAACACCACATAGCCCGCTAAGAAACCAGAAACGATTCCTCCTAAAAAGCCAGTACCACCATTGCTTGCTACCAACCCGCCAACAAATCCAACTACTAAACCAGGACGTTTAGCAATCCCCTCTGCAATATAAGCAGATAAAATCGGCACCATCATACCCATTGCTAATCCACCGATATCTTTTAATGTTGCAGCAAATTGATTAAACTGAGTACTTTCAGGATCAGCAGAATAAATCCCCCATAAAAATGAAATAGCAATCAAGACACCACCACTAACAACAAAAGGCAACATATGAGAAACACCATTCATCAAGTTCTTATAAATGCTATGACCGATTCCTTTAACCTCATTTTCCTTTTCTTCTAAATCAGCAACATTAACTGACTTATCACCACCAAGAATTTTTCCCTTTCCAGCTAGTGCATCATCAATCAGCTGACTAGCTTCTTTGATCCCTTTACTAACTGGTACTTCGATAACTCGCTTTCCTGTAAAACGTTCTGCATGAACATCTTTATCTGCTGCAATAATGACTGCATCGGCCGCTTCGATCTCAGCTTTCGTCAATTCATTTTCAACACCGATTTGCCCATGCGTTTCAACTTTGATCGTGATGCCTTTTGCTTTTGCTGCTTGTTCTAACGCTTCTTGCGCCATATACGTGTGCGCGATTCCTGTGGGACAACCCGTTGCTGCAATCAATTGATACTTTGTCATATTAGATCTTCCCTTCTATTGTTTTGATTTTAATTTGTTTTTCTAGGTCAGTCGTATCACTAAAATCTGTCAAGCCTTTTCTAAATGCGGTCGAGCTACCCGCTGCAATGCTATGTTTTAGCGTCTCATCTAGAGCTTCACCATTCAATAAGCCGCTAATAAAAGTTCCCAGCAACGTATCTCCTGCACATGCTGTATTGACGACTTTCCCTTTCGGCGCATTTCCGTAAATGATTCTGTCTTTATCAGCATAAAAACAACCTTCACCGCCAAAAGACAACAATACTCTTTGAGCTCCTTTTTTGATCAAGCGTTTCAAGTACACAGGACTTTCTTCTAGAGAAATCTCTTTTTGTCCAAACCATCTAGCCAATTCTTCTTCATTGGGTTTAAGCAAATAAGGCTGATACATCAAACAATCCATCACACTTTGATAGCTACTATCCAACACTAAATGAAACTTTTTCTCCTGCGCGATTCGGCTGATTTCTAATAAAATCGTTTCCGAAATTCCTTGAGGCAAACTTCCAGAAACACATAGATAAGAACCAGCTTCGATCATTGCAATTATTTTTAATAGTTCATCGATTTTTTCTCTAGGGATGTTTGGCCCTTTATTCACAAGTTTGTATTCGGTTTGTTCTTGATTGACTTGGGTAAAAACGTTGATTCTGGTATTTTCTCTCACATGGATAAATCGTGTCGGGATTTTTCTTTCATGTAAAAATTCTTCAATGTAACGTCCAGTAAAACCACCACTAAACCCAAGCGCCGTACTGTCTGTTTTTAGTTTTTTGAGTATTAAGGAAACATTGACCCCTTTACCATTTGCTTGGATATCATCATCGATCGTACGATTAACTACTTTAGGTTCCATTCTTTCTGTCTCTATAAATAGATCGATCGCCAAATTCATTGTACAAGTATATAGTTGAACCATTTTCCTCCCCCTTTCCTCACACTTGTATTATCAGCTATTTTCTTATGTAAATGTTTTCATAATCACATAAATCAGCTGAAAAATGATACAAACTTTATTTATCTCAGCTGAAAATGGTAAGATAGGTATGAAAAAGCAGTAGAGTGGAGGAATCTTGATTATGGAAAAGGCATTAAGTGAATCAGAAAAATACTTATGGGATTTTATTGATAAAAACCTGATTGATATCCCAAATTATTCCATCGTTAAACTAAGTGAAAAAGCAAATGTCTCTACCGCAACGATCGTTCGAGCAATGAAAAAGAAAGGTTATGAAGGTTTTACTTCTTTCAAACATCACTTAAAAGATCAATCCAATACAACCATCAACTTTTCTGGTGTGGAGAAAATCGATGCTGAAATCAAACGAGCGATTTTGAAAAATGAGCAGGAAGTGATTCGTACAATCAATATGCTGGATAGTGGCAGTATTGAAGACGCGATTCAAAAAATCAAAGCTGCCCAAAAGATCGTTATATTCGCCCGTGGCTTTTCTGAATTGATTGCGCAAGAAATGATGGTAAAATTTCAGCTTTCAGGAAAGTATTGTGAAATGCATGCTGATCCCAATATTATTACTAGTATGAGCAAAAAAATCACAAAAAACGATATAGTGCTTTTGATTTCTTTGAATGGTGAAACCTCTGAGTTGGTCACTGCTGTAAAAAATTGTTTGAAAAATGACGTTAGTACGATTACTTTAACGGCTAATTCAAGCAGCTCTTTAGCACAATTATCCGAAATCGTTTTCACTGGATTTAAGTCAGAAGGTTCCTACTTCCCAGAATATGAAGTAAGATCAAGGCTACCTCTTTCGATCATGGCTAGAATATTACTTGATTCTTACGCAATAAGAACAACTTGATGAAAAATAAAAGACGTATACTCA
>NZ_JAFREN010000024.1 GCF_017377505.1 Enterococcus sp. DIV0212c
GTTTTTGTCTTAAACTTTTTTATTATTCCATACCAATCAAATAATCGTCATCTTTCATTGCTTCAACAGTACCTAATAAGTAGCCATTGCCGACTTGTGAGAAGAAATCGTGATTGCTTGTACCAGTAGAGATACCATTCATAACGATTGGGTTCACATCATTCGCTGTATCAGCAAATAATGGATCCATGCCAAGGTTCATCAAAGCTTTGTTAGCATTGTAGCGTAAGAAAGTTTTTACTTCTTCCGTCCAACCTAGCTCATCATATAATTGTTCTGTATAACGTTCTTCGTTTTCATACAGTTCATAAAGAAGGTTGTACATCCAATCTTTCATTTCATTTTGTTCTGCTTCAGGTAATTCATTGAAACCTAATTGGAATTTGTAGCCAATATAAGTACCATGAACAGATTCATCACGAATGATCAATTTGATGATTTCAGCAACGTTTGCTAATTTGTTATTTCCTAAGTAGTAAAGAGGTGTGTAAAAACCAGAGTAGAATAAGAAGGTTTCTAAAAATACACTGGCAACTTTCTTTTCTAACGGTGTACCATTTTTATAAATTTCATTGATTTTTTCGGCTTTTGTTTGTAAGTAGATATTCGTATTTGTCCATTCAAAGATTTCATCGATTTCTTTTTTAGTGTTTAATGTACTAAAAATTGATGAATAGCTTTTAGCGTGGACAGATTCCATAAACTGAATGTTGTTTAAAACAGCTTCTTCATGTGGTGTACGAACATCGTTTCTTAGTTGCTCCATACCGCTTTCAGATTGTACAGTATCTAGTAGTGTCAGGCCACCAAAAACATATCCTACAGTTGTTTTTTCAAGGTCTGAAAGTGTTCTCCAGTCATCTAAATCGTTGGATAAAGGAATACGTGTATCTAACCAGAATTGTTCTGTTAGTTTTTCCCAAGTTGATTTATCAATCACATCTTCAATGGCGTTCCAGTTGATCGCTTCATAATATGTTGCCATGTATTTTCCTCCTCATTACCTTTACGTTAAAATACAGTAAATCATAGAACAAGGCGACCATAGGACGCCTTGTTTGTTTTTTTACGAGTTTGTTGGTATCAATTTTTAGATGACACAACTCTCACATTGGTTACTACCAATCTCTTCAGCATCATCCGTAAATGTTCGTACATAATAAATTGATTTAACACCTTTATGGAAAGCATAGTGGCGTAAAATATTCAAATCACGTGTTGTTTGTTTTGGTGAATCTTTCCATTCGTATAAACCTTCTGGAATTTCAGAACGCATAAACAATGTCAAACTCATTCCTTGATCCACATGTTGTTGTGCTGTTGCATAAACATCGATTACTTTACGCATATCCATGTCATAAGCAGATGTGTAATAAGGAATCGTATCATTTGCTAGATGAGGAGCAGGGTAGTAAATTTTACCGATTTTCTTTTCTTGGCGCTCTTCGATCATACGAGTGATTGGGTGGATACTAGCACTTGTATCATTGATATAAGAAATAGAGCCATTAGGTGCTACAGCTAAACGATTTTGGTGGTACAAGCCGTCTTTTTTCACTGCATCACGTAAGTTTGCCCAGTCTTCAGAAGTTGGAACAAAAATATCTTTAAAGATTTCTTTGACTTTATCTGATTGAGGAGTGAAGTCTCCTTCAATATATTTATCGAAATATGAACCATTAGCATAATCAGATTTTTCAAAATTATGGAATGTTTCGTTGTATTGTTTTGCAATGTTATTACTTTCTACTAAAGTCCAGTAGTTTAATAAAGTAAAGTAAACATTGGTAAAATCAAGTGAGTCTTTAGAGCCATATTCCATATGGTTTTTAGCAAAGAATGTATGCAGACCCATCGCGCCAAGTCCAATTGTATGACTTAATCGATTTCCGTTTTGAATAGAAGGAACGACATCGATATCAGAGGCATCAGTAACAAAAGTTAACGCACGTGTCATTGCACGAACAGATTTACCAAAATCAGGGCTGTCCATCAAGTTGACGATATTTGTTGAACCTAAGTTACAGCTGATGTCTGTACCAAGTGTTTCATATTCTTGTTTGCCATTTAAAACAGAAGGTGTTTGAACTTGTAGGATTTCTGAACATAAGTTACTCATAATGATTTTGCCATATGCAGGATTGCTTCTGTTGGCTGTATCGATATTGATGATATATGGGTAGCCAGATTCTTGTTGTAATTTAGAAATTTCATTTTCTAGATCACGTGCTTTGATTTTACGTTTACGAATTTTAGGATTAGCAACTAGATTATCGTATTCTTTGGTAATATCAACGTAAGAGAAAGGCACGCCATACTCACGTTCTACACTATAAGGACTGAATAAGTACATATCTTCATTATTACGAGCTAATTCGTAAAACTTATCAGGAACCACAACACCTAAAGATAAAGTCTTCACACGAACTTTTTCATCCGCATTTTCTTTTTTCGTTGATAGGAACATCTCGATATCTGGATGGAAAACGTTTAGGTAAACAACTCCAGCACCTTGACGTTGACCTAATTGATTCGAATAACTAAAGCTATCTTCGAACAATTTCATAACAGGAACCACGCCGCTGGCAGCTCCTTCATAACCTTTGATCGGTGCTCCTGCTTCACGTAAGTTTGCTAATGTGATCCCCACACCGCCGCCAATACGTGATAATTGTAAAGCGGAGTTGATTGAACGGCCAATGCTGTTCATATCATCTGTCACTTGGATCAAGAAACAAGAAACAAGCTCGCCACGACGTTTACGTCCAGCATTTAAGAAAGAAGGTGTCGCAGGTTGGTAACGTTGATGAATCATTTCATCCGCTAAAACCAAAGCCAATTCTTCATTGCCATCAGCAAAATACAATGCATTGAAAGCTACACGATCTTCATAGCTTTCTAAGTATTCAGTTCCTTCATTGTTTTTAAGCGCATATTGTGAATAAAACTTGTAAGCTGCCATAAATGATTTAAATTCAAAATTCTGTTCATCAAGAAATGTATATAATTGTTCAATAAAAGCCATAGAATATTTTTCAATAAATGCAGTTTCTAAATAATCATTGTCGATCAAGTAATTAATTTTTTCTTCTATAGTATTGAAAGTTCTTGTATTAGGAAGAACATTTTCTTTGAAGAAAGCTTCCAATGCTTCTTTATCCTTATGTAAAGGAATTTGTCCGTCAACAGGACGGTTGATCTCATTATTCAGCTTAAAATAGCTAACATCTTTAATTTCTTTTAGACTCAAGTTCATTCACTACTTTCTTAAAGGATTCCACGTCTTCGTTCGTGCCGCTAAATTCAAAAGCAAAAAGCATCGGAACGTTGTAATCACGTGCTATGTCTTTGGCTGTATATACGTATAATTCTGCGAAATTGAGGTTGCCGCCTCCAGCGACGCCTTGCAAATATTCTCGATTATTTTTGTAATCAAGAAAATCGTTCACTACTTCGGTAATTTCTTGGTCATAAGTAGGAACAACTAAGACAAAAGGCTCATTTATCTCAAAAAAAGGATTCGCAGGCTCAATTTCGCAAGCTGCTAAATCCAATTTTTTAATGAAGCGTCTGGTTTGTCCGGTGACTGAAAAATAAACAATTTTCATTTTAGCTAGCCAATTGTTTTAATTGATCAGGACGGAATCCTACAACTGTTGTAGCATCAGAAGTGATAACCGGAACACTTTGGAATCCTTGTTCTTTTAACCAGTCGATTGCGTCTGGTTGGATATCGATATTTACTTCTTCAAATGCTATATTATTCTCGCTCAAAAAGCGTTTTGCCATTTTACATTGGATACAATTATTTTTAGAAAAGATTTTTACGTTCATTTTTAATTCCCCCTCAATTAGTTTACTTCACTAGTATAAATCTCTCAGGGAAAAAGTCAACACTTAGGCACTACATCTTGTGGTTGTTTTTTGGTGTAATACCATGTTTTGTGTTTTTGAAAGAAATATGAAAACACGTATTCTCTAGTTTTGAGCGACTATTATTGCTATTTTCGTGTTTAAAAAAGAAATTTATTAAATTTTGGATTGGAATTTTTAATTAAGAAAACACAAGATATAGTGGTCGAACACGAAGAGACACACTAACCAGATAGCCCCTATTTTTAACATGAATTATTTTCTTACTATAGGTAGAAAGAACATTGATTTAAGTATCACAAACAGGTATACTTAATGAGAACGATTATCAATATCAATGGGATTTTTTATGAAATTTTTTCACAATTAGTGAGATAGGTTTGAATATATAGCTTCACGAGCTACAACATAAAAATAGGAGGACAACTCAATGTTGACATTGGCACAGGCAAAGTTGAATAAGGTTTATACAATTGAAGAGATTCAGGCAGAAGGTTTTGCGAAGAAGCATTTGAATAATCTTGGTCTTGTGCCAGGTGGGAAAGTTGTGTTGGTCAATCACTCTAGGGAGAATGGAATTGTTTTGTTACACAACAGCCGGATTGCAATTAATTTATCTGTATTGAAACAAATTATAATAGTAGAAAAAAGTATCGATGAAGAAAATTGGATATCTCTAGATCAATTAACAGTAGGCGAAAAAGCCCGTGTAATTGGGATTCATGGGCAAGGTGCTGTTAAAAGACGATTGATGGATATGGGACTGACAAAGGGTGTGGATTTACTCGTTAGAAAAATGGCTCCATTAGGTGATCCGATTGAGATCAATCTTCGTGGATATGAACTGACGCTAAGAAAAAACGAAGCAGAATTAGTCTTGGTACAGAAAGAAGGATAAAGGATGAAAGAACAGCATATTGCTCTGACAGGAAATCCGAATAGTGGGAAGACAACAGCGTTCAATGCATTGACGGGGGCGAATCAATATGTAGGGAATTGGCCGGGGGTTACGGTTGAACGAAAAGAAGGGAAGCTGAAAAAAAACAAGCAGATAACAATTCAGGATTTACCAGGTATTTATTCTCTTTCTCCATATACACCAGAAGAGGTGGTTGCCAGAGATTATTTATTGAGCGGTGGTCCAGATGTTATTGTAAACATCGTTGATGCGACAAATTTAGAACGAAACTTGTATTTGACGACTCAATTGATGGAGACGGGGATTCCAGTTGTAGTTGGGTTGAATATGATGGATATTCTAGATAAAACTGGCAGAAAAATCAATAGTGAAAAACTCTCTTATGGTTTAGGTGTGGATGTACTGGGCATAAGTGCCTTGAAGAATCGTGGACTTGATGAATTAGTAAAAAAAGCAGTTAAACTAACAGAAGACTTTCCGCCAGAGTTTAACTATCCGACTTATGATAATCGTTTAGAAGCAGCATTAAATGAAATCATGGATGTTTTAGGAAACAGTGTATTGGAAAAACAAGCACGTTGGTATAGTATCAAATTATTTGAAAGAGATGCTAGAGTTCATACAGAATTAAAATTGAGTACACTACAGCAAAATGAAATAGAAGAAATTATTAAGATCACAGAACAAATCTTTGGTGATGATAGTGAATCGATTGTCATCAATGAACGATATGAATTTATTACTCGTTTAACAGCTCTTTGTTCAATTGAGAAAAACGAAATCACATTCAGTACAAGTGATAAAATCGATCGAATCGTGACCAATCGCTGGTTAGCTTTGCCGATTTTTGCATTGATTATGTGGTTTGTTTACTACTTAGCGATTCAAACTGTTGGGACAATGGGAACGGATTGGATTAATGACGAATTGTTTGGAAATCTTGTGCCAAATACAGTTGAAGGTCTATTAGCTAGTTGGCAAGTGGCACCTTGGATGCAAAGCTTGATTTTAGATGGAATTATTGCTGGAGTTGGCGCTGTGTTGGGTTTCTTACCTCAGTTAGTTGTTCTATTCTTATGTTTAGGTTTCTTGGAAGATTGTGGCTATATGTCAAGAATTGCCTTTGTGATGGATCGTTTATTTAGAAAATTTGGTTTATCTGGTAAATCGTTTATTCCAATGTTGATAGCGACAGGTTGTGGAGTACCAGGTGTCATGGCCAGCCGTACGATTGAAAACGAAAAAGACCGTAAGATGACGATCATGGTTACAACCTTTATGCCATGTTCAGCAAAATTGCCGATCATTGCATTGATTGCTGGTGCTTTTTTTCCAAAAAGTAGTTGGGTTTCACCATCCGCTTATTTTATTGGGATAGCAGCAATCGTATTATCGGGAATCGCGCTGAAAAAGACACGTTCATTTTCAGGAGATCCAGCTCCATTTATCATGGAATTACCAGCGTATCATATGCCGCAATTGCGTGGTGTTCTTCGTCATGCGTATGATCGTAGTAAGTCTTTTGTTAAAAAAGCGGGAACGATTATTTTCGTGATGAGTATCATTATTTGGTTTACATCTACGTATACATTTACATTACAAGAAGCAGGTGCTGATCAAAGCATTTTGGCCAATTTAGGTAAAGTTATCGCGCCATTATTCGCACCACTTGGTTGGGGCACGTGGCAAGGAGCGGTTGCTACAATTACTGGTTTGGTTGCAAAAGAAAATGTGATTGGCACATTCGGTATTTTGTTCGGACATTTAGGTGAAGTATCTGAGGATGGTGTGGAAGTTTGGTCTGCATTACAAGCTGCCTTTACTCCTGTAGCTGCGTATTCATTTTTAGTCTTTAATTTGTTATGTGCACCATGTTTTGCGGCTATCGGTGCGATTCGTAGAGAAATGGGCGACTGGAAATGGACCTGGGGGGCAATCGGATATCAATGCGGTTTAGCTTATGTTGTTAGTTTCATTATCTATCAATTTGGACACGTTATATTTGAGAATGGTCAAGTTGGTGTGGGGATTGTTATTGCAACACTGCTATTAATCATCATGGGCTATTATTTAGTTAGAAAACCAAAAGTAAAAGAAGAACCAGTTATCACAATGGCAACTTTAGAAAGAGGGTAAAAACATGGCAACGTTTATTTTAGCAGTATTTATTTTTGGCAGTGCTGGATATGTTGTCTATTCTCGAATCAAAAAAGGGAAGAGTTGTGATGATTGTCATACGACGTGTCCTGTAAAAAAAGAGCAGGGAGAATAAAAAAAGTCAGATACAATGAGATAAAACGAACGTAATTTATTTCGTTGTGTCTGATGTTTCCTCTTGAATAAACGACTTTCAAGTGCTACAATATTTAAGTACTAGTTATTCGGGTCGTTAGCTCAGTTGGTAGAGCAGCTGACTCTTAATCAGCGGGTCATGGGTTCGAGCCCCTTACGACCCATTGGGTGCCAAACCCACGAGAACGAAGGAATATCGGCGCTATTGCAGCGTTTAGAAGATAATCCTTGCGTTCTTATTTTTATTTTGACACATTTTTTTATAAATCAAAAAGCCATTAGCATTGACCCATTCAAGTCGGTTGCTAGTGGCTTATATATATTCGTTAGACTTAAGTAGTAGAAACGATACGAATCTGTGTGACACTTTATCAAAATACATACTAAAATAGTTTGCCTACACTCTATATAATAGCTAAAGGTCACTAACTAGTTTCTAGTAATAATTGTAACAGATTAAATCACAAAAAAATATTCTCTTTTTTTTGAAACATTCCGACTTAAAAAAGATAAAGTCGCTTTAAGGAATATTTATGTTGATTTCTTTGTTTTTAAATAGTTATTTAAATAATTAGAAAACCTATTATTTATAGGTTTTTTTTGTTTTTCTTAAATTTACGTAACGTTATTTTATATTGATTGGATAAATATAGATAAATAGTTTGAGATGTGTGTATATATTTATTTATTATTTACTTTTTGAGAGTTGAATGTTAACTTTTAGTTGTAAAAAAATTATTGGAGGCGTTTTATGTTGAGAAAAAGTTTATTATTGTTAACTATTGGTATGTCGAGTGCAGCATTGTTTGTATTTACAGATGGAAGCTATGCAGCTGCAGAAAAGGAGGAGGCAAGCAACAGTGTGTTAGTTGAAAATAAGAAGAATAATTTATTTGATAAATTTGTCAATAAATTGTCTTTTTCTTCTGAAGAAAACGAACTTATTCTAGAACTTAATCAAGAAGTTACGGGATATGAATCATTGATATTACGTGAAGATTCTCCTTCTGGTAATGGTGTGGGGGTAGTTGGAGACGACAGAAACAGAATGTTTATTGATTATTCAGAGCTTAGAAATGGTCATAAATATTACTTAGAGTATACTTTCCCAAATGAAGGAATCAAGGAAGTTGAAGAAGTAACTAATTCAGAATTTGTAGACTATATTAATAAAAAATCATTTTTGGATTTACATTCGATTACATCGGATGATCAATTTATAATTGGGAAAACAAATCCTAATACTAAAGTAATCGTTGAAATTCTTTCTGACGATGACTACAATTATCCAACAGAATCAGATGAAAATGGAGAATTTAGCGTATCTGTACCTAAAACATTACCAGGGAGACGTGTTTTTGTTAAGTCATATGGCGTATATGATGAGTCTTTAGCTAATGCGTATGTAACCAAGGGCGTTGAAGAAGTATCTAATTGGTTTTATAACCCGACTTTTCTAAATAATGGGAAGGGCTGGAATATGTATGGATCAGCAACTACTATCACTCCAGAAGAAGATTTTACGAACTTTATAAGTACCACATCTAATGGTAAAATTGGTGCTAATCAGTTGGTTGAAGGCAAATACGGTACGTATTATACTGTTTCTATGGATATTAAAGTTAATAAATTTAAAGAGGGAGTAGAAGGTGAACATAGAAACATTTATCTTGGAAATGTACTTCCAGGAGGGGCGATTAATCCAGGATTTAGTAGCAGGATCGATATTACTGATGCGAAAGATCAATGGAAAACAGTTAAGTTTGCCAGTCCTTTCTATGGAAATGGTACTAGCTTAGAGTTAGGATTTACCATATGGGGAGTAGACAATGTTGATATTAGAAACGTTTATTATGATAGATTTGATAGATAGTATTTAATCGTTCAAGAAACTTCATTCTTCTTGTTTAGAATGTGACTTGTTGGGATTGAACCAATCAGTAAATAAAAGACCCTCCTGATTTCTTACTAATAGAAGTCAGGAGGGCTTTCCATTAGTTGGAGTAGTTTTCTACTTTATTCAATAATCATATCAAGTGAGTATTCTGTTATTTAATGATAAACTAAAGAAAAGAAACGCTTAGGAGGGGAAAAAGATGAAAAAGAAACTTATTTATTCATTTATACTATTAGCAGGACTATCTCTAGCTGCTTGTGGAGGAAAAGGCAAGACAGTTGACAGTTCAACTACAACTAAAAGCACTGAAAAAACAAGTCAAACAAGTACATCAAATAGTAGTACAACAAAATCTAGTATGAGCCAAAGTTCAACAAACGCATCAACATCTTCAATTACGTCTGAAACAAAAACGAGCGAAAGCCAATCTGCTGTCAAATCAGATAATAATTCACCTGCAAACCAAGCTGAAACTGTATTAAATAATTTGAAAGCAGCATTTCCAAATGATGCTTTACCACAAGCAATATTAACAAGTAAAACAGCAAAATATTTAACTGCTGCAACGACGAGTCCTGCTGATCAAGGGAATTTCAGAGTTTTATATTACGCTGAAGATCACGGGATTGCAGTGAATGATCTTGCAGTCAACGACTTACAACCGATCGCCTCATTTGAGAAAAAAACGTATGATTCAAATGAATCTGCTGCTAGTGCAGTCAATCAAATCATCGATAACGGTGGAAGCCAAATCGATTTAGGCTATGGAATTACAGGATATCAACAAGGCGCCGCAGGATCTAGCTATTTATCATGGCAAGAAGGAAATTGGAGTATGGTAGTTAGAGCCTCAAATATTGGCGGTGAAGTAGCTGAACCACTAGCTAAGGAAGTCGTGACTTATTTAGAAAAAGCGATGCTTCCAGCTCCTCAAAGCGTTGGGCAGATTTCTTTAACCGCTAGTATAAGTGATAGCTATCAAAATAATTCAGTCGTTTGGCAAAAAGGGACGACAGTCTACACAGTTCAACACTTTGATGCCTTACAAGCACTCAAAATGACTGTATCGACAAATCAATGATTTCAATAATTATTTTCTAACAACCCAAACGAAGTATTAGTCGGTTAATAAGAAATTCTACTAATCAAAAAATAATAAGAAAAGCCTTGTGCCTGTTATTTCTTTCAAGAAAGATCGATTTTCAATGAAAAAATAAAGCAGAATCATCATTGACGAAACATTCACTCATCTTGTACAATGAGTACATGATAGAAGCGAAATAATAAAATAAAAAGGCACTTCACAATTTGGTGGCCGCCAAATTGCGAAGCCCTGATAAGTCAGCAGACACTGACCAATCAAGTTGCCCTCGTCAATGCAAAAGCACTGACATGATTCATTGTACTCAATTTTTAGGAAAATATCTACCCCTAAAAATACACGAGATGACGAACATGCCAGCGTTTACTTATTGAACGATACAACGGTATTGGAAGGAATTCTGATACCGTTTTTTATTTTTGCTTCTATCTACTGTTATAAATATCCTTGTTAGTTGTACTTAGATATAGGAGCTGGGTATGATTTAACGTTTGGGGATGTATTGGATAAAGTCTATCACTATAGGCATTTGATTTATCTATTGGGGAAGAAAATCAACGACTGAAAAAATGGGTTCGTTTAAAATCAGAAGGAACTCTTGTTACCTATAGTGATAGCTTTAAACAAAAGTATAAGTGAATGTCATATACTTTGAACTTATTATAATATAAGAATTACTACCGAAGCAATTGAAACGCTGAAAAAAATAAAAAATCTTGTTTTAAGAAGGTTCTGCCTTTACTGCAATAAATACAATTATTGTGTGATCATACTTTTATCAGGTTGAGAATGGGCTAAACGACTAGCCGCAGCTGCAGCAATTGCGCCGACGATATCATCTAAAAATGTATGGACTTGAGGTCCCTCATGGGAATTCAGTTTGGCTAAGATCCCGGGTTTTACTTTGTCGATATATCCATAGTTAGTAAAACCAATCGAACCATAAACATTAACGATCGAAAGTGCCAAAATTTCATCAATACCATAAAGGCCTTCATCTTCTTCCAAAATTTCTTGTAAAGGATGAAGTAATTTCTTTTCCTCCGCTAAAATATCTAACTGAATACCAGTAATGATTGCGTTGTGAACTTCACGTTTAGACAACACACTATCAATATTTTCAATACAAGTCTCTAAATCAAGATCTTCGATATAAGGTTTCTGCAAAAATAAAACTAATTCTGCTAAATCTTTCATCTCAACGCCCCGATCTTTCAAAAGTTGTCGGGCCGTATGCTCTAACGTTTCACCTTTTATCACCAAAATAAAAACCTCCAATGCGTCATTTTTAAACTTAGAATACATCAATGGTATACTATCTAGAGAGAAAAATGCAAGGAGAAGATCTATGAATCCATTAATAGAATGCTGTGAACAAAATTTAGCTAAAGGTGCAGAACTATTGTTGAATGACCCTTTTATCGAGGAAAACGGTGATGTAATCTCTTATTCCTGTATGAATGAATGTGTCCTTTGTGCCCAAACGTTCTTTGTTTTGTTCGAAGGTGAGCGTATTACCGGTGCTACACCAGAAGAACTGGTTGAAAATATAAAAAAAGCCATTGTATTATGGCAGGAAGATATGGGTTAAAAAAATAGAACCTGCCGTTAAAAGGCAGGTTCTATTTTTTTATTAAAGTATTTTAGCTTCTTTTCCTTCGAATAAACTAGTACTATGCATTGGCTGAGTCCTTGTACCTGGTTTAATATAGTGAAGGGCATTGTTGACAGCAGTCGGTGCTTCACCAAAGCCTGTTGCAATCAGTTTTACTTTACCATCATAATTGCAGATATCACCAACGGCGTAAACACCAGGAATATTTGTCGACATGTCTGAGTTAACTTCGATTGCATTGCGGCTGACATCTAAACCCCAGTCCTTTAAGTGACCTAATGATGAAGTGAAACCATAGTTGATGATCAAAGAATCTAAATCAAGTTTTTCAAAATTATCTGCTTTGGTTTCTTTCAACTGGATTCCTTTGAAAGAGTTATCTTCAACTAATAGTTGATCAATGACATATGGCGTGTAAATAGAGACTTCAGAATTCTTTAAATTATCTACACTGTGTTCATGTCCACGAAATTCTGGACGACGATGGATGATGGAAACTTCTTCTGCGATAGGTTCCAACATCAAAGCCCAATCGATAGCAGAATCACCGCCGCCTGCGATAGCAACTTTTTTTCCAGAAAATTTATTCATATCAGTAACATAATAATGGACATGATTTCCTTCAAGTTCTTCTGCACCATCAATGGTTAAACGTCTAGGTTGAAATGAACCATTTCCGATAGCAAAAATCACTGCTTTAGAATAGTGAACGCCTTTTGATGTTTCGATACGTAGATAGCCATCTTCTTGAACTAAATTTCTCACTTCTTCTTCTAAACAAGTCTCATGAGCGAAAGGAGCAATTTGCTTTTCTAAATTTTCAATCAGCTCACTGGCTTTAATTGCGGGGAAACCAGGAACATCGTAAATATATTTTTCAGGATAAAGTGTAGATAACTGTCCGCCAAGTTGTGGGAGACTATCGATGATTTTAGTTTTGGCTTTACGAATACCTGCATAAAAAGCGGCGAAAAGACCTACAGGACCTGCGCCAACAATCGTTAAATCATATATATTTTTTGAATCAGACATTGAAATTTCCTCCAGTTTCTATAATAAAAAAGTTTTCATCTATAAAGATAAAATCAAAAAATGATTGTATATCGTTTTTCACAAAATAGCACTTGTAACGGAAAAAAGCAAGTAAGAGTTTGTGAAAAAAAGGTTCATTTAAAAGATTGGTAAAGATAATGGAATTTTCAAGTGAAGTTGTTTATGATATTATAAGTAAGTAAAAATTAACGAGGAGGAAATAACTATGTCAGAATTTCCACAATTAGATTTAGCAAATGTTAAAGGCCCTAAAGCCGTGATAAAAACCAACCGCGGAGATATTACTGTTCAACTTTTCCCGGAACATGCACCAAAAACAGTTGAAAACTTTGTTCAACTAGCGAAAAAAGGGTATTACGATGGTGTGATATTCCACCGTGTCATTCCTGATTTCATGATCCAAGGCGGCGACCCTACCGGAACAGGTATGGGCGGCGAAAGTATCTATGGTGAAAAATTTGAAGATGAATTTTCTAAAGATGTTTTCAATTTACGTGGTGCATTGTCAATGGCAAATGCGGGACCGAATACTAACGGCAGCCAATTTTTCATCGTGAACAATCAAAATGTTCCAGCTAACATGATGGGACAATTAGAAGGTGCTGGTTTCCCAGCAGAAGTAATCGAAGCATATAAAAAAGGCGGAACACCATGGTTAGATTTCCGTCATACTGTTTTCGGTCATGTTGTGGAAGGTATGGATGTAGTTGATGAAATTGGCGGTGTACAAAGAGACTCTCAAGATCGTCCAACTTTTGATGTAGTCATTGATAAAGTAGAAATCAACGAATAACAGTCTAGTGACATAAAAAAAGTGAAGCATAAACAATTCCAGTTTATGTTTCACTTTTTATTCTATTCAAAAGCCCGTTTGATTCTACGTAAGCCTTCTATTAATGTTTCTTTTGGACAAGCAACATTTAAGCGCATATGTTGTGTTCCTTTTGGACCAAAGGTAATTCCGGCATTTAATACTACTTTTCCTTTGTGAACGAGTTGTTTTTGCAGTTGTGCATCGGTCAGCCCCAAAGCTGAAAAATCTAGCCAGATTAGATAAGTACCTTCTGGACGCATCATTTTAACTTGGGGAAGTTCAGTTTCTAAGAACTCGGTCACAGTATCAATATTTTCCTTTAGATAAACTAAGAGCTCTTCTAACCACTTATCCCCGTTGTTATAAGCAGCTTCTGTACCTACGTAACCGAAGATATTGATCTCATTCTGGAAATTACGTTCTTGTGCATCAACAAATTTAGTTCGTAAATCAGGATTTTCTATAAAAATCATTGAGTTTTTGATACCAGCTAAATTAAACGTTTTTGTTGCAGCAGTCAAAGTAATTGAGAAATCCTTAAATGTTGGATGAACATTCGTGAACGTTGTAAATACGTGAGGAGCAAAAATCAAGTCTTGATGAATCTCATCACTAATGACAAGCACATCATATTTGGCACATAATTTACCAAAAGCTTCCAATTCACTTTTTGTCCAAACTCGCCCGCCAGGATTGTGAGGATTACATAAGATAAACAGACGGACATTTTCTGCGACGATTTGCTTTTCCATCGCATCTAAATCCATTACAAAGTGTTCTTGCTCTATTAATAAAGAACTACGAATAAGTTTCCGATTGTTTTGTTCGACAACTTTAGCAAATGGAGGATACACTGGATCATGGATCAAAATTGCATCACCAGGTTCAGTATATGCTTGGATAGCGATTGAAAGACTCGGAACAACGCCACTATTGAAAAGAATTGCTTCTTTAGTGACTGTATAATCATGACGGCGCTTTTGCCAACGCTGTATTGCTTCGTATAATGATGCCGGAGCAGGAGAATAACCCAAGATACCTTGTTCCACAGTTTTCTTTAATGCGTCTAAAACAGGCAAATTTGCCTTGAAATCCATGTCAGCGATCCATAGTGGCAGTAAATCCGTTTCTCCATATGTATCTTTAATGGAATCCCATTTAGAACAATTCGTATTGCGGCGATTATAGACTGTATCAAATTTTACCATTCAATTCTTCCTCCCTATTATAAAAGCATTTTTTCGTTAAATACGATTTAACTATAGTATAATGGACTTTCAATAAAATATGAACAAAAAGAATTGTTACTATAGTAGAAATAAATTCATGCACATTTGAATAGAACATGATATCATTTTAAATGAGAAACTCAATTTGATGGAAATGACGAAAAGAGGATAATGTAATGGAGTACAAAATAGGGATGATTCTTAATGGAACAATTACGGGTTTGCAACCATATGGCGCTTTCGTTTCCTTGAGTGACACGACTCAAGGACTAATTCATGTTTCAGAAGTGCAGGCAGGTTATACAAAAAATATTCATAGTTTATTGACAGTTGGGCAAAAAGTTCAAGTTCAAGTCATAGATATCGATGAATATTCAAAAAAAATCAGTTTATCTTTGAGAACTTTAGAAACACAAAACCAGCAGCCTAATCAACGAAGAAAGAAATATTTCACCAATAAAAATAGGAAAATCGGTTTTGCTACATTGGAAAAAGAGCTTCCTATCTGGACTGATGAAGCAATGGATGAATTACTTACGAAATAATTCTGTTTTTTTTCAGAAAATGTGGTACAATTCTCCTAGTTTATGAAAACAAAAATTAATTGAGGTGGATGTTTTGTCTAACAAAAAAGTCGCTGGTACTATTATGCTGAATCTAAATGATGGTTCGAAAAAGTTTCTAGTTCATCCAGTTGGTGATTCAATGGAGTTTGTTAAAACAAAAGTTTCTAAGGATATGACAGGTTTAGCGAGTATGTTGCAAGTCTTTAAAGAAGAGATTCAACTAGATGTAACTTCAATTAGTTTAGTCGAGTTAACAAATGCGCATACAGATGCTGAAAATATGCCCTTATTTGTATTTGAAATGAGCGAAGATCATATGGTTCCTGCGATAGATGACAAGTATGTCTGGGAAAAGCCATCTGAATTAAAGAATTTATTAGCTTCTTATGAAATTGAAGGAGTACCGATGTTTTAAAATTAAGCAGATAGATAAAAATAAGAGGTACTACTTTTATATACCTTTTGTTTTCGCATTATGGAAAGAAGCAAAACTAACAATTAGTTTTGCTTCTTTTTTTATAAAGTATATGTAATAGGAGGAAATCATATTGAAACTAAAACAAGTAACAAAGGATGAAACCCAAATAGCAATGTCGATGCTGAAAGAAACTGCTGAATGGTTAAAAGAAGTAGGAAGTGATCAGTGGTCAGAAATTCTACACGGCGAAGATAAGCATGGTTTAGCAAATGCAGTAGAAAAAGGTGAAGTATTTTTTCTCTATAATAGTAGTAACTTATTAGTTGGAATGGCAGCGGCGTGGAAAACACCTACAATATGGGATGAATTACTTTGGGAAGACTATGGAATTTACCAAGAAGCTTGCTATGTACATCGTGTACTTATTCGCCCAATATATAAAGGGGAAGGATATGGTAAGGAATTATTGAATGCATTAAAAACAAAGTTTGAAGGTGAAGTATCGGAGTTACGCCTAGATTGCTTAGCAAGCAATTATAAGCTGATACAGTTTTACAAAGAAAATAAGTTCACCAATATTGGAAGTTCAACAGATTCTAATGGGATAAAATTCGAACTATTTTCTTATTCTTTATAAAATCAATCGGAAATATCGAGTATTTCAAAGGGATTGATAAGTCTATACTCTATATAAAGTGTAAAGGCGAAAATAGCTAGATAAGTGGTAAAACTCAATAAAAAAAAATATCACTTTTTTTCAAAATAATGGTTGACCAATTAGAGAAAACTTGTTATATTATATCTTGTCGCAAGGCACTGATGAAACACGCCGAACGATACAGATAATATAACATTCCAAGTTTGAAAAAAACTTTGGAAATCAGAAAAATTGTTGTTGACAAACAATAATTAACCTGATAAACTAGTGAAGTTGTCACAAAAGAAACGACAACGAAGCGAGAAATAAAATAACATTTCAAGTTTGAAAAAAACTTGAAAAACCAGAAAAAAGTTGTTGACAAACAACTGACAACCTGATAAACTAATGAAGTTGTCACGAAACATTCGACAACATCAAGCAGAAAAAACTTTTAAAACTTTTGAAAAAAAGTGTTGACATCAAATCGAAGATTTGATATGATATAAAAGTTGCTGCGAGGTAACACAGTAGACCTTTGAAAACTGAA
>NZ_JAFREN010000025.1 GCF_017377505.1 Enterococcus sp. DIV0212c
GTGGGATATGACTCGAAGAGTTATGGCCCACTCACATTCTTTTTTCATTTGAGTCAAGAAAAAAAGTGACTATTTTTTTACAGATATAGATTTTTTCGTTACAATGAAATAGTGAAATTATCTAGCTGCAAGAGCTAGCCTTTCAGTATTTATAATAAGGAGGGAAAACGGTGGAAAAGAAACAAGAAACACGCTGGATCAAATTTCTCGGGGGAAAAAATTTATTATTCACGCTTGTGGCATTATTGTTGCTAGGAGCAGTGATTTTTATTTTTCATCAAGTTGGCTTTATTTTTGGCCCGATCGGGGTTGTTTTTAAAACGATCATTGGACCTACGATTTTAGCACTGATTTTATATTATTTATTCAATCCGGTGGTCAATTGGTTAGAAAAACATAAGATCAAACGGGTATATGGTGTTTCTGCTATTTTTATTGTAGTGATCGCATTGATTGTTATTGGAATCATATTGGTTGTTCCGATTCTACAAAAGCAAGTAGATGGATTGGTCAAGAGTTTTCCGCAGTATATGAATGATTTAAACAAAATGGTGACAGAGTTTTTCCATAATTCTGCTTTGGAGAAACCTTTAGCTAATGCGTTGGACGGTATTCAAAGATGGTTTGATAATGTATCTGACGGAATAGGCAGCTATTTCAGCAAAGCAGTCGAAGGGGCTTCTACAGTATTTTCTACTTTAACAGGATTTGCTTTAGTAATGGTAACAGCACCGATTATTACGTTTTTCCTGTTAAAAGATGATCAAAAGTTTTTTACCTTTGTTCTAAAGATTTTACCTCCTCGTTTTAGAAGCGATGCAAAAGAAATAGGTGCAACAATGAGCAGTCAGGTTGGAGCCTATCTTAAAGGTCAAATTTTAGTATCGATTGCGATTGGTATTTTAACCTTTATTGGTTTTTGGCTTGTTAAAATGCCTTATTCAGGGACGTTGTCGATCATTGTTGGCGTTACAGCGGTCATTCCTTATATTGGACCTGTGATTGCATTTATTCCAGCTGCGATCGTTGCATTGATGGTTTCTTTTGGAATGTTTATCAAAATGACGATTGTCTGGATGATCGTGCAAATGTTGAATGGTCATTTGATCGCTCCGCAAGTAATGGGGAAACGCTTAGTTGTTCATCCCTTGACGATCATCATCGTATTGTTGGTCATGGGAGATCTTTTAGGCATGTTTGGTTTGATTTTTGGGATTCCGATTTATGCGATCGCAAAAGTTTTAGTTACCTATATTTTCCGTAAGTTTAAGCAACGTTACAATCAATTTTACGGAGATAGCGGTGAATATGAAGATACTGAATTTTCTAAAGAAGAGTATCTAGACGAGTAAAAAAATAATGGATCTTCTAAGCTTTAGCAAGTCAATAGCTGAAGTTTAGAGGATCTTTTTTTGATTTTTCTCATAAAAAGTATTGTTATATGAAAAAAGACAATTCGTATCTTTTGTAATACTTTTTTTTAGGCGTTACAATTTAATTAGCATCAAAACAACTAGTCTCAAAGGAGGGAAGTATATGAAACGGTTGTTAAAACTTATTTTTGCACTAATCATACTCCTATTGTTTGTCGGGACTTTAGGTTTGCTTAGTCAATTGATCGACATTCCTTGGCTGTCTTATGAAGTTGACGGATGGCTTTATAACTATCCTTGGTTATTTGAGTTCTTTAAAGGGATTTTACTTGTTTTGGGTGTTCTTTTATTGCTCAGTTTGGTTGTTGTCCTTTCAGTTTCAGGGCGAAGAAGACGTTTGGTTGTGAAAGAAGGCAAGAATCGAATCGAAATACCTAAGACTACTGTAGAACAAGTGGTGAAAGAGGCCTATAGCAAAGTTGTCCATCCGGATAAAACCAAAATGTCAGTCAAAATCAAAGGAAAACAAAAAGTAGCTGTCAAACTAAGAATCGATGTTCGTAGTAAAGCACGTTTTCAACCAATGGCAGAAGAAATTAAAGAGCAAATACAACTTGCACTGGCTACCGCACTAGAATCAGTGGACAGCCATGTGAGCGTTCATTTAAGAGAAAAAGAAGCAACAGATTCTTCAAGTTTCAGCAAAAAACAATCACGTGTGATTTAGGAGGGAAAAGCAATGGATCAAGAGAAAAAAGAACGATGGGCTAAAGAGCTAAAACCTTATCGCTTCCGGATTATTTGGACAACGTTGTTTTTCCTACTAGCCTTACTTTTATTACTGATTGGTTTTTGGAAAACACTTGTCTTATTGATTTTTGCAGCGGTAGGTTACACTATCGGAAAAATGCGCGATGAAGATTTGGATATTTATTCCTTGATAGATACAGTAAGATCTATGATAGGAATTTAAAAAATTATTTTGAAGGAGCGAATGCAGATGGTAGAGGAAGTACAGAATAATAACGGTGGAATGAAGGCAAAATTGACGTTTGACGATGTAGTGATCAAAAAAATCGTAGGTATTGTTATTTCAGATATTGATGGTATTTTAGGACTGAGCGGCAACCTTTTTACAGATTTTGCAGATCGTTTCAGAGATAATGAAGATATTACCAAAGGGATCGATGTGGAAGTTGGTACTAAACAGGTAGCAGTTGATGTATCTGTAATATGCAAATATGATTTTGCGATTGCTAGTGTTTTTGATCAAGCTGTTGAAAAAGTAAAAGAAACCGTGCATTATATGACAGGATTAGATCTTGTAGAGTTCAATATGAATGTTGACGATGTTATGACAAACGAACAATATTTAGAGAAATATCGCGGTAAAGACAGTGAGGATAATAAAGGTAATAATTAATATTTTTTAGGGTAAGCTTCATTCTATTTAACAACAACGAAAAAGATGGGAAACAAAACGACTACCGTTTTGTTTTCCATCTTTTTTTATTTTTTTTCGATTAATGGTACATTTTCTACATGTAAGAGAAATTTTTTAATATTAAGCCCCTCATGTTCAGAACTGCCCAAATAGCCTGTTAATTTTCCATTTTTACCGATCACTCGATGACAAGGAACAATGATTGGGATGGGATTTTTACTATTAGCCTGACCGATCGCTCGAACAGCTTTCGGTGAATCAACAGCTTGGGCAATCTCTAGATAGCTACGAGTTTCACCATAAGGAATCTGGGACAAGGCATTCCAAACTCTTCTCTGAAAGTCCGTGCCGCTATGAATGGATAAAGGAACAGTAAAAAACGTTCGCTTTCCTGAAAAATAGTCTGTAAGTTCTTCGGCGGCTTGTTTGGTAAACTGATTTGTTTGATGATCATCGATCTCGTAAAAAGAAAGTGTCGTCAATCCTTCGTCATCCGCATCTAACCAGATTGAGCCAAAAGGTCCATTAATTTTCATCTTTTTCTCCTTTTATTGTGCAGTTACTTTATTATACTTCATCTAGAAGTGTGGTACTATATTTTTATATACTAAAATTGGGGGCGAGACGATGGAAGAAGTCGTCATCTTACATACCAACGATTTACATTCACATTTGGAAAATTGGCCAAAAATCAGACGCTATTTAATCAGCCAAAAACAACAATACTCAAAAGTTGGTAAAACTGTTGTGACGGTTGACTTAGGTGATTTTATTGATCGCTGGCATCCATTGACAGAAGCGACAGACGGCCAAGCCAATGTCGAGTTGATGAATCAAGTTCATTATGATGCAGCGACGATCGGTAATAATGAAGGCATCGGGAATTCTAAAGAGCAGTTGAATCATCTATACGATCATGCTAATTTCGAGGTCTTGTTAGGAAATCTATTTGATTTAAAAACAAAGAAAGCGCCTGATTGGGCGAGCTCATACAAAATCATAGAAACAAAAGGAAAAACGAAGATCGGTTTGATTGCATTGACTGCGCCATTTCCTTTAACATACAATCCTAATGGTTGGGACATTCGTTCGACAAAAGAGGTACTACCGGGGTTGATCAGAGAAGTACAGCAAAAATGTGATGTGTTGCTTTTAATGAGTCATTTAGGGATCGACGAGGATCTCAAAATTGCCAACGAATTTCCTGAAATCAATGTAGTGCTGGGTTCACATACCCATCACCTGTTCAAACACGGGGAAAAGATCAATAATACCCAACTTTCAGCAGCTGGTAAATTTGGCTATTACATTGGTGAAGTTCATTTGAGGATCGAAAATGATCAGATCATCCATAGTACAGCTGAAGCAATACCAACGGCTGAATTACAGGAGCTACCAGAAGATCAACAAGAAATTGAGAATTACTTAGTTTTGGGACACGAGTTGTTACAGTCAAGGCAAATCGCTAAGATTCCTCAGCCTTTGTCGGTAGATTTAAATGGGGATCAGCCCTTGATCGCAACTACTTTAAAAGCTATAAAAGAAAAAGGTCGGACGAAAGCAGCAATTTTAAACAACGGTTTGTTTTTGGCGGATATTCCAAAAGGAATCGTTGATCAAGATCAACTGCACAAAACATTGCCTCATCCCATGCATTTGATTCGCGTAACACTAACAGGCGCTGAATTCATTCGTATGATTAGAGAAATGGAAAAGAATCGTGATTATTTACGCAAATTTCCAATTATGGGAATGGGATTTCGCGGCAAAGTTTTTGGCGAGCTTTACTATGATGATATCTCTTATGATAAGCAAAAACAGCTAGTCTTGTGGCAGGATCAGCCGATTGATTTAAAACAGATGTATACATTTACCACGGTTGATCATTTTATGTTTATCCCTTTTTTCCCAACGATCGAGTTGGCTGGAGAGGTGGAATTTATTTTTCCAGAATTTATTCGAACCGTTTTGGGAGACTACTTGAACGCACACTATCCAATCCTATAAAAACAGGGTATAATAAAATCTAGGCGGTGAAAAAATGACAGAAAAAGTAAAGAAACCATACAAAAATACGAAACCAAACAAACATAAAGAAGAACCGGCAGCTACCTTAACAGAAGAAATCACAGCTGTCCTTGAAGAGATAAAAGAAGAACCTGTCAAGGAAAAGAAAAAAGGCGAAATCGTAACAGTCATCGATGATATCCATGTGACGATCGGCGAACGCCAGTATCTTTTAGTGAAAAATCATCGAGAAGCATTTGATGCGGAGAGATTAGGAGAACGTTTTAGTGATGTTCTTTCAAAATATGATTATATTGTCGGCGATTGGGGATACGACCAGCTACGGTTGAAAGGATTCTTTAATGAATCAAATCGTAAAGCAGCTCCTGAGCAGAGAATTGATACACTGGAAGATTATTTATATGAGTATTGCAACTTTGGTTGTGCTTATTTTGTGATTGAACGAATTGGCGGAAAACGTGAAAAACAACAAACCCGCCGTAAGAAACCAACTAAAAAACCTGTCCACCAAAATCAAGCGCACACAGAAGAAAAACGTGTACATGTAACAAATAAGGCAAAACCAGTGATTAAAAATCGTAAAGAAACGGAACCCAAAAAAGCAGTTATCGGTAAACAAGAGAAGGATGCTAGCAAAGGTCGTTCATTTACTATTCGTCAACGTGAGGAGTAATTATCTGTGAAAAAACATTACCAAGGATATTTAATTGATTTAGACGGCACGATTTATTTAGGGAAAGAAGTTATTCCAGCAGGAAAACGATTCATAGAGCGTCTGCAGGAATTAAAATTGCCGTTTCTTTTTGTGACCAACAATACAACTAAAACACCAAATGCGGTGGCTGAACGTTTAGCACAAGAGTTTGATATTCATGTATCGGCTCAAACTGTATATACAGCAAGCCTTGCCACAATTGACTATATGAAAGAACAAGGCAAAGGCAATCGTGTGTATGTAATCGGAGAGTCAGGACTTGTGGATTTGATTTTATCTGCTGGTTTTGAATGGGATGAAGAAGCACCTGATTATGTGATTGTTGGATTAGATACGGATATCACTTATGAAAAATTTGCTACTGCAGCGCTTTGTATCAGAAATGGTGCAACGTTCATCGGTACTAATCCAGATAAGAGTATACCGACAGAACGCGGCTTACTACCAGGAGCGGGTTCATTTATTTCACTCATTCAAACAGCTACTCAGACCGCACCGATCATGATCGGTAAACCCAATGCAATCATTATGAATGAAGCGCTGAAAGTTATGCAGCTTGATAAAGAAGAAGTGATCATGGTTGGTGACAACTATGAAACAGATATTCAGTCTGGTCTTCAAAATGGAATCGATAGCTTACTTGTCTTATCTGGCTTTACGGCAAAATCAGCAGTTCCTAATTTACCTGAAAAACCAACATATATTGTAGATTCTCTAGATGATTGGATTTTTTAAGATGGGTGGAAAAGAAAAAAGCTGGATTTGGTTGGAACGAACGGGTATCGCATGTTTGATTTTGACCATCATCTCTTTGAGCATTACGATCACCATTAATTTTCGTCTGTTATATGTTTTTGATATCGATTCATTAAAGATATTAGACTACGTAGATATGGACAAGCCAACATTGCTAAAAAACTTTGATCAGTTGATGGCCTATTTAAATAATCCGTTTAACCACACGTTGAGATTATCTGATTTTCCATCATCAAAAAGTGGAGCATTTCATTTTTATGAAGTAAAACGTCTTTTTTTACTCTGTTATGGGGTATTACTCGTAACAGTGATTCCAAGCGGCATCTTTGTTTTCCGTTTAATTAAGGCCAAAAGAGTGTGGCGTTTGATTCGTCCGTTTCAATGGGGAATGATCATTCCAGTATTTTTTGGTGTTTTAATGGCTATTGGATTCGATCAATTTTTTGTGGCATTCCATGGCGTATTTTTTAATAATGATGACTGGTTATTTGATCCGGCTACTGACCCGATCATTAATGTTTTGCCGGAACAATATTTTATGCATAGTTTTATTTTGTTTTTCGTTTTACTTGAGTTATTCTTTTTCATAGGAATTATTTTTGGAAAGCGTGAGTTAAAAAAATTATAAAGAATTTTAAAAGTTACAAGGATCAGACTCTAAAAGTTGATTCTTGTAGCTTTTTTATTATACAGGTAGCTTTGTAATTGATTTATACTTGTTAATTCACAGATGTTGACATTTACAACAGGTACCTTTATAATATAAGAAGGTACCTGATATAAAGTCTATTTTATGGAGGAATAAAGTATGGAAGAACAAACATTAATGGAACAGTTTCTAAGTTTACAAGCAATGATGCAAAGATATTTTATGAAACGTCGCAGAGAACATGGACCTTTTGGTAATCCACATAGAGGGCAGGGGAGAGTTTTAAATCTGTTAAAACTAAAGCCTGAAACAACCCAAAAAGAGCTATCTTACTTGTTAGATATGCGTCCGCAATCTTTAGGTGAGCTATTAGGTAAATTGGAGAAAAACGGTTATATCAGTCGTGAACCATTGGAAAGCGATCGTCGTGTGATGGTGATCCGATTAACCGAAGCGGGAATGGCAGCAGCTGATAATAGTAAGCAAGAAGAAGAAACGATTTTTGATGTATTATCAGAATCAGAACAAGAATCATTTAAAATCATCATGAGTAAATTACTCGAAGCGTTAGAGGCTGAAATTCCTGAAGAAGAACGCGATTTTAGAGGTCCGCATATGCGTGGTAGACATGGAGGTCACGGACATGGACACGGTCATGGTTTTGGTGGAGGTCCTGGTAAAATGGATCCAAGATTTGACCCTCGGGATATGTTTGGATCACCTGATTTTCCAAAAAGAGGAAAATTTGGCTTTGATTCGTTCAAACAAAATACTGAAGACGACGATGGGTTTAACGATTTTTAATAAGTATTGATTAGATACGCTAGGACAAGCTTTCTTAAATGGGAAAGCTTGTTTTTTATTGCTATTTTCAATCTAGTTTCAACAACTAGATTGAATGTTTTTGAAAAGAATGTTAAACTGTTTTAGTAAATAGTAGGAGGGATCTTGTGAATGAAATAAAATCCTCTTTAGAAGTTTGGGGAAAGGAACTGGTAGATGTTCATTTGCCAAGATGGCATGAATTACCCGAAATAGAGCTATACATGGATCAAGTGATCACCCTAGTTGAGCGTTATTTATCGCCAGTTATTTTAAAAGAAAAACACACATTACTAACATCATCTATGGTCAATAATTATGTGAAATTGGGACTGATACCTGCGCCCAAGAAAAAACGTTATAATCAAAAGCATTTGGCTTTTTTAATAGCAATAACTCTGTTAAAGCAAGTGCTAAGTATACCGGAAATCAAACAAGGCATTCTATTCCAAGGTGCTGTCGTCGGCATTCGTGAAGCCTATAATTTATTTTGTGATGAGCAGGAAGCAGCATTAGCTGTAGTCGTTTCGCAAGCATTAGGACAAGAACCAATTGGAGCTTTTGAAAAACCTATTCCTGTTGAATATATGGTCGTAAAAGGTGCAACATTATCATTTGCAACTAAATTATTTACTGAAAAAGTAATTGAATTAGAACAAAAATATTTAGAAGAAAATGGAGAGCAAAAGAATGAATAAAGAAAAAATTGCCCTATTAGTTGATTCAGGAACAGATGTCCCGCAAGAATTAGTTGAGCAATACGGGATGTATATGATTCCGTTACAGATTATTTATAAAGACCGGATTTATACAGATAAAGTGGATATTACTCCAGAAGAGGTTTATGAACGGTTGTCAATAGAAATTCCAAGCACGTCTTTACCCGATGGTGAAACGATTACGAAAATTTTCGAAAAAATCAAAGCGGATGGATATGAAAAAGTTCTAGCGGCCACGATTTCTAGCGGGTTGAGCGGGACACATAATGTGGTACGTTTGATTGCTGAAGAGTTTGAAGGATTAGAGACATTTGTTTTAGATACAAAAAATATTGGCATTGGCAGTGGTCTTCAAGCAATCGAAGCAGCAAAATTGATTGAATCAGGTCTTTCTTGGGAGGATATCAAAACAACACTGACAGCAAACGTAGCAAAAACCAAAGTCTTTTTTAATGTTGCTACACTTGAATATTTGCAAAAAGGCGGAAGAATTGGTTTAGTTGCATCGATTTTAGGGAATGCGTTAAAATTAAATCCAATCATTTCTTGTAACGGTGAAGGGGTCTATCATACAGTAGCAAAAGCGCGTGGAAGAAAGAAAAGCTTAGATAAGACTTTTGAATTAGTAAAAGCTTTTGTCGGCGACCATAAGAAATTCGTTTTAGCAGTTGCTCAAGGACAAGCAGTAGAAGAAGCGGAAAGCTTTTATGAAAAACTGAAAGAACAATTTCCTCAAGCAGAAAAAATTTATTTTGGTACGATCAGTCCTGCTTTAGTCGTTCATACAGGACCAGGCCTTTTAGGAATCGGAATCCAGCTTTTAGACTAAATGTAAATACCAACAAAGGTGCATGTATTAGATGCTTTTTGTTGGTATTTTTTTTATTTTCCTCTTATGATTATATGTATCAATCAGATTGAGATATTACTCATTAAATTTTCTCTCAATTTTAGTTGAAACTATCATGAAAATTTTCGTGATTATGGTAATCTGTTCAATAATTAAGGGAAGGGAGGGAAATATATGAAAAAAGCAATTGCAGAATGTCTTGGAACATTTATCTTAGTTTTCTTTGGTACAGCGACTGCTGTTTTAGGAGGCGGAATTGAAGGTATTGGCACTACGGGGATCGCTTTAGCATTTGGTTTGACAATCATTGCAGCGGCGTATAGCATTGGTACAGTATCTGGGGCGCATTTAAATCCAGCAGTATCATTGGGCATGTGGGTCAACAAACGAATTTCAACAATGGATTTGATTTATTATATTGTAGGACAAATCGTTGGAGGTTTGATCGCTTCATTGGCTTTATTATCAATTTTAAATGCCTCAGGAAGAGAAACAACAAACTTAGGCCAAAATGGTTTTGGTGATTTTAGTGCAGTTGGTGCCTTAACAGTAGAAATTATTTTAACATTTATTTTTGTTTTGGTGATCATGACTGTTACAAGTGCCAAAAAAGGCAATGCGAAACTTGCAGGAATCGTGATTGGTTTGACATTAACAATGATTCACTTAGTGGGAATTCCGCTAACTGGTACATCTGTCAATCCAGCTAGAAGTTTAGGTCCAGCAATTTTTGTTGGTGGAGAAGCGTTATCTCAAGTTTGGGTATTTATTGTTGCTCCGCTGATTGGCGGTGTACTTGCAGCTTTAGTAAGTAAATACTTGCTTGATACTGAAGAGTAGACTTGTAAATTTTAAAATTAAATTGAGAAAGGGATATGACTCATAGAGCCATATCCCTTTCTCAATTCTTTTTTGCTAGCACTACAAATTGATAATTCCAGTTTGGTAATGGTCAAAAATAGGTCCTGATAAATTGAACTCAAATGTATCGCGGTCAACTAGGCCAACAATTTCTTGACTTTGATAGAGATCAATAAGAAGTTGCGCCATTTCTTTTGCTGTGTGAAATGTGGTAAAACCTTTGGTATAATCGTAAGATTTTGACCCATTCGCAACTTGAGCGAATTCTGTTTCAGTCGCAGCCGGAGCTAAAACCTTTGCCTTAAGTGGGGCTTTTTTTGCTTGCAATTCTAAAGCGATAGCTTCAGTAAAGGCACTTACATAAAATTTTGTAGCGCAATACGTAGCAGCATTAGAGACATTTTTGTATCCGCCAGCAGAAGAAATATTGATCAACTGCGCATTTTCTTTGTCTTTATAGTCTGTGACATAAAGAGAGGATAATAAAGTCAAAGCTTCAATGTTTAAATGTAGCATTTGACTAACTTTCTCTAAATCTTGATCAGCTACTGAATGATAGTAGCCAAAACCAGCATTATTGATCCATGTTTCAATATCATATCCTTTTAGAGAATTGTAAAGAGCCAACACATTTTTGCTTTGGGACAAATCGACTGTTTTAGTCAGGATCTCAAGTGTTGGATGTTTGGACAGAATTTCCTCCATTAAGCGAACCAAGCGATCTTCTCTACGAGCAACTAAAATCAAATTTTTCCCGAGATTCCCAAATTTTTTTGCCGTTTCCAAACCGATTCCTGAACTTGCCCCTGTGATTACAGTGTACTTCATACTGGTTCCTCCTATTATTTAATGATTTTAAAGCTAAATACAATATACTTATTTCCTTATAAAATGAGCTAATGATAAAAACGAAGCTTGATGGTACAATCGAAGTATAAGGTTTAGAGTCTACTCTAAAGCAAGGGAAAATTTAGAAAGGATGTGAAAAAAATTTACACGATTAGTGAATTTGCAAAAAAGATTGATATCAGCGAACATACACTGCGCTATTATGAAAAAGAGGGATTGATTAAACCATCTAGAGATGAACATAATTATCGTGTTTATGGAGAGGAAGAGCTTGAGTGGGCGAAATTCGTGAATAAGTTAAAAAATACCGGTATCTCTTTAAAAGAAATCAAACGATACACTCAACTGAGAAGCCTCGGGGATTCAACGATTACTGAGCGTAAAAATTTATTATTAGACCATCGAATAAAAATTATGGCTGAATATGACAAAACCAAAAGTCATTTAGAGTTACTGGATAATAAAATTATGTTATATGAACAATTGGAAAAAGAATATAAAAAAGAAAGTCTCTAATGTTTGCTTCACTTATTTGTGAAGTCTCTACTAGAGGCTTTCTGTTTAAAAAAAGGTGATTTTTTTCTGAGCTGTGTCAACGGTGGCCTGATCCCCGATCGGAATCGTAAAAATTGGTTGGGTATGACCAAAGTTCATATCATAAATCACCGGTATTTCTCGTAATAAAGGATATTTTGCTAAAATGGCTAAAAGTCGTTCTTCTGTCATTTCAGTTTCTTTCGGGAAGCGTCCGATCAATAAAGCCTGCGGATGTTTCACGACTTGCAGTAACGAAGCTAAGCCACGAGCGAAATCATGGTAGTCATTTTCCTCAGAATTTTCAACGAATAAAATAGAACGTTCCAGATTTGGTAAAAAGCGAGTACCGAAAAGTAGCTGAAAGGTTCCTAAATTTCCGCCGTAACAAGTTCCGGTCACAGGTTTTGAATGACTATAGACTTTCCAATCATTCGCAAATAACATTCGTTTAGGATCAGGTAAATACCACTCATCTTGGCTCCATGATTCAGAAGCAGATACCTCAAAGGCTTGTTCATCTGTTGTGGCTTGCAAAAAAGTTTCGGTTTGGTAGTCTTGCAGCTCATCCATTTGAAAACTGGAAAAATGAGGACCAACATAGGTCAATAATTTGGTTTTCGCTGTGATGGCATTACATAAAGCTGTGATGTCACTATAACCGCAAAAAACTTTTGGATGGCGTTTGATTAATTCAAAATCAAGATAAGGCAAGAGTTCATTACTATTGAACCCGCCGATCGCTGTTAAAATTCCTTTGACATTTTCATCTGAAAAAGCTTCATGTAAATCTTTCACGCGGCTCATGATAGAAGACGAACCAAGAATATCTTGTTCATCCGTATGCGCTGAAAAAGTAACAGTAAAACCTAAATCTGTTAATCTTTTAACAGCAGATTCAATGCCTAGATCTGTTAAACGAGAAAAGCTGCTAGATGGCGCAATGACTCGAATCTCATCACCTGCTTGTAATCGAGGTGCTTTCATTTTTATCGCTTCCTTTTTAATAAAACTTATTCTTAATTATAGTCAGAAAACCTTGATTTTTGCAAGATATAGATAAGAATAAGTAAGGAGACTTTTGTCAAAGGTGAAACAGTGGACAAAATAAGGTATAATGAAGGAGAATATGGTTAGACTACGAAAAGACAAAAGAAAAAAGAGGTGCCTCTTATATGAAGAAAATACTAGTTGTAGACGATGAAAAGCCAATTTCGGAAATTGTGAAATACAATCTTACGAAAGAAGGATACGAAGTTTTTACGGCGTACGATGGTGAAGAAGCCGTTGAAAAAGTGAAAGAAGTAGAACCGGATTTAATTATCCTTGATTTGATGTTGCCAAAAATGGATGGTCTGGAAGTAGCCAGAGAAGTTCGTAAAACTTATGATATGCCGATTATTATGGTGACTGCTAAAGATTCTGAGATCGATAAAGTTTTAGGATTGGAATTAGGTGCAGATGATTATGTAACCAAGCCATTTTCTAATCGTGAACTTGTTGCCAGAGTGAAAGCAAATTTACGCCGCGGTGCTACAAGTGCTAAAGAAGCGGAATCAACAACTCAATCAGAATTGACGATCGGTGATTTAACGATCCATCCAGATGCATATATGGTATCCAAACGCGGCAGTAAAATTGAACTGACTCATCGTGAGTTTGAGTTATTATATTATTTAGCTAAACATATTGGACAAGTGATGACACGCGAACATTTATTGCAGACCGTTTGGGGTTATGATTATTTTGGAGATGTCCGCACAGTCGATGTAACTGTTCGCCGTTTAAGAGAGAAAATCGAAGACAGTCCAAGTCATCCGACATATTTAGTCACACGACGTGGTGTAGGGTATTATCTTCGAAACCCTGAACAGGAGTAGAGAGTTATGAAGAAAAAAGTTCACTTTTTTCAGTCTGTAAACTTTAAGATCGCTTTATCCTTTATCTTATTACTGTTGATCGCGATCCAAATCATTGGCGGATATTTTATTCGGGAGTTGGAATCAACAACAATCAATGATTATAAAAAGAATGTTGACTCACAAGTCATTCAGCTGGCAAGTACATTGAGTACTAAATTAGGCGAAAAAGATCAAGATCGTACAGAGATCGATGCCAATCTCAAGAAAACATTGAGCGACTTCTCTGCTCCTGAAACAATTGAAGCTCGTATCGTAGATGATAAAGGCATTGTGCGTGCTACAAGTGATTTAAATCAACAAGGAATCATCGGAAAGAAAAATGATTATCGTGACTTAAATGACTTTAGCGCTAAAAAATATTCAGCAATGGATAAAGATAAGCGTGTATATATCAATGTTCAGCCTATCCAATCCCCGACTGGCGACACAGTCATCGGGGTTCTTTACGTTAAAAGTAATATTGAAGGGAAGTATCAGGAAATTACGGATACTGCTCGGATATTCTTTACTGCGTCAGTTATTGCTGGAGCGATTTCAATCATTGTTACACTTTTGATTGCCAGATCGATTACTCAGCCGATCGGTGAAATGAGAGAACAGGCACTGCGAATTGCTAGAGGCGATTATAGCGGCAAGGTTCAGGTCTATGGTAAAGATGAACTGGGACAGCTGGCTGAAACATTTAATCAACTATCCGAACGGATCGAAGAAGCACAAGAAACAATGGAAGCAGAGCGTAATCGATTAGATAGTGTATTGGCACATATGACCGATGGTGTTATTGCAACCGATAGACGAGGAAAAGTCATTACAATCAATGAAATGGCGCTTTCTTTATTGAATGTGAAAGATGAAGATGTGATTGGTTCTTCTTTATTAGAACTTTTAGATATCGAAACAGACTATACATTACGGAAATTATTGGAAGAGCCGGAAGAGATTTTGATTGATCGTTCATTATCATCACTGGAAGAAGATCAGATGATCATTCGTGTAGATTTTGCAATGATCCGTCGGGAATCTGGTTTTATAACTGGGCTTGTTTGTGTGCTTCATGATGTAACAGAACAAGAAAAAAATGAGCGTGAACGACGGGAATTCGTATCTAACGTATCTCATGAATTACGCACACCTTTAACCAGTATGCGAAGTTACATTGAAGCATTAAGTGAAGGGGCTTGGGAGAATCCTGAGATTGCTCCGAATTTTCTGAACGTGACTTTGGAAGAGACAGATCGGATGATTCGAATGATCAACGACCTGCTGAATCTCTCAAGAATGGATTCTGGAAATAGCGAGCTGCAATTAGAGTATGTGAATTTTAATGAATTGATCAATTTTGTACTGGATCGTTTTGATATGATGGTTGAAGCTAATGATAAAAACTACACCATTCATCGTGAGTTTACCAAACGTGATTTATGGGTGGAATTAGATACTGATAAGGTAATCCAAGTTTTGGATAATATTTTAAACAATGCTATCAAATATTCTCCAGATGGTGGAGAAATCACTTGTCGTTTACTTGAAACGCATAATAATGTAGTCTTCAGTGTTACCGATCAAGGCTTGGGGATTCCTAAAAAAGATGTTAATAAAGTATTTGAGCGATTTTATCGTGTAGATAAAGCAAGAGCTCGTGAACAAGGCGGTACTGGACTTGGTTTAGCCATCTCAAGAGAAGTCGTCAAAGCACACAATGGCGCTATTTGGGTGGAAAGTCAGGAAGGTCAGGGTTCTACCTTTTATATCTCCTTACCTTATGAACCTTATGAGGAGGATTGGTGGGAATGAAAATAATGGAGAAAATCGTACGGATTGGCTTGGTTTTTTTGGTGTTGCTCAGTGTGTATTTTTCAATGAGTATCTGGGTCAGTTCATCTAAGAAAGAACAACCGGTTACGAGTGATCCTAAACTTGCTACGACAGTAGTGAACGAACGAATCGATACAGATGTATTTTTGCCCCTACGTTTAGTTCGGATGCAAGATGGAAAATCTGAGATGAATAATAGTGAAAATTTAATCACGAATATCCAAAATGAAATCAAACATAGTACCTTTGGAAAGTTAGAACGAATTGTGCAGGGGAATTCAGAACAGTTTGAAAAATATTTATCGATGGATAAAGGATTTGAATTGTTGTATGAAGGACAATTTTTGTTAAGTGAATATATTTCTGTATATAAGCTAGACCTTGATTTAACAGGTATCAATGATGGTGAGGATATCTTCTTTACATGTATCCAAGTTGATTTAAATCAAAATAAAATTCGTTTCTTGGATTTTATCCGAAAAGATGTCTATGAAGCGCCGATTTCAATTGATAATGAAAAAGTTCTAACACTGATGAATCGGGTCGGTACCCAATACAATCAAATTTCTGATCAGCAGGCGGTTGCTGGAAAGCACTATTATTTGTCTGATGATTTAAAAATGAAAAAATACAGCTATATTTTGGCTTCTCAGCCAGTTACTAAGTTTCGCAATGCTTTTTTCGCGAATACTGACGATATCCAAACCAATGAAGATAGCAAGGATTTATCCTATACTAGCGGCAATGAGCGATTGATTGCAGAAGAAAAACTTGGAACGATTCATTTTAATGGCGAATTAACAGCTCGGACCGCTGAAGATAATATTTATTCAGACAGTTTTAATTACGTTAAAAAATTAGGTACAAATATGGGGAATATTCGTTACTTTGATCGAAGTGATTCTGAAATCAACTATCGAACGTTTGTAGAAGGCTTCCCAGTCTTTAGCGAAAATGACAAAGGGCAAGTCCGTGTTACAGTCGGAAACGATAAAGCAGAATCAACCAATGTTGTCATCGAAACAAGTGTAGATACGATTCAAGTACCGATTCCCTCAGAAGACGAAGTTGTTTTGAAAAGTACTGAAAGTTTATTAAACCAATTAATTATAAATGGGGCTGACCAGACGAAAATCAATTCAATGATGATCGGCTATACGTGGCATAAAATCGAAGAAATCACACAGGTTGTTGACCTCACTCCAGAATGGTATATTCGCTATGATAATAAATGGTATCCAGAGCGTGAATTACTAGAAAAACTGGCGAATTTGGAGGTGGAATAATGGACTTCAAACGAATTGAATGGATTTTTTTCCTCGCCTTTTTAGGATTAAATATGTTCCTGTTTGGTATTTATCAAGAAGGACTAAAAGAAGAAAATAATGTTTCTTTCTCTGATCAGACAGATAGTATTGAAAAGCGTTTGGGAAAAGATGGAATTACGTATAAAGGAACGCTATCTGGTGAAAAGATGGAAGGCTATTACCTGAGCGGTGAGCAAACAAACTTTTATGATGCTATTCAAAAAGAACGGGAAACCAGAGATCGTAATTTCTTTAAAAACGGAATCGAAATGATTGATAATTCTTTGACTGTTTATCCTCAAATGAATTATGCGCAGACCAGTTATTTTATTGATGAAAAGAATACGAGAAAATCATTAGAAGCTTTTTTGAATGACAAAGACAGTGTTCTGTTTGGTAATGAATATCATTACTTACCCAACTTTTCTAGTTTAGAAGGAGAATTTCCAGAAGCGATTGTTTCTCAAAGTTATAAGAATATTCCTTTTAAAGATGATACCGCTCAAATTTCATTAAAATTGGAAAAATCAGATGAAACGGACGGCATACACAAAATCTACAAATATACACAAACACATATTCAAGGCATTGAAGAATTACGGGATAAGATGGATTTATTTTCAGAGCGTGATGCAATTGAAACCTTGTATATAAATAATAAAATCCCAAGTAATTCTAAGATCAACTTTATAGAATTAGCGTATACAAGAATTTATAAAATCCGTGAAAAAAATGTTTATGTTCCTGTATGGTTTGTGGGGATCAAGTCCAGTGAAAGTAATTTACAGATCGAACAAGTGAATGCCATGAGCAATACGATTATCACAAATAATACGGTACCAAAGGTGGAAAATCATTCGTGATGGTTGTATAATAAGTAGCTGTAGACTAAAGAAGGGAAGCGAATAAAAAAATGAGTCAAGAAAAAGCGTTTAACATCAGCATTCTTGCTAGCGGTAGTACAGGCAATTCCCTTTATATTGAAACAGAGAACAAAAAGCTGCTTGTAGATGCTGGGCTGAGCGGGAAAAAAATTACCTCTTTACTGGCAGAAGTGGATCGTAAACCAGAAGATTTAGATGCAATATTAGTGACACATGAGCATCGTGATCATATTCATGGAGTAGGTGTACTTGCTAGAAAATATAAATTAGATGTATATGCGAATGAAAAAACCTGGGCAGCAATGGATCCTATGATCGGAAATGTTGCTGTTGAGCAAAAACACATCTTTGATATGGGAAAAGTGCTAACTTTCGGTGATATGGATATCGAAAGCTTTGGTGTTTCTCATGATGCGGCAGCGCCACAATTTTATCGTTTCTTTAAAGATAATCGTTCATTTGTGATGCTGACGGATACTGGTTATTGTAGTGATCATGTTCGAGGAACGATCAAGGATGCAGATGCTTATTTGATCGAAAGTAACCATGAGCTTGAGATTTTACGGATGGGTCCTTATCCGTGGAGCTTAAAACAGCGAATTCTCGGAGATAAAGGACATTTATCTAATGATGACGGTGCCTTGACGATGGCTGATGTGATTGGAAACCATACTAAACGAATCTATTTAGGCCATTTAAGTAAAGAAAACAATACGAAAGAACATGCAAGAATGGCAATGGAGTCGATTTTAACCGAAAAAGGATTAGGGGTTAATTTTGATTTTAATGTCTATGATACAGATCCTGAATCGGCATCAGAATTATTTGCGATTTAAGTGAGCGTAGTTTAAAAAGTGTATCATGATTTATTTGTTTAGATGATAGGGAGCGGCAAAGCTGATTGATAGTTTTGTCTGCTTCTTTTTTGTTTCATGAGGAATATCTTATAGATGTTTTAATAAATTCTGACTTATCTTGTTTTTTTTCTAGGGGTGCAGTATAGTTAACTATATTTTTGAATGTTAAAAGAGTCATCGAAAAAGCTGTTTTTGTCGATGGTGTTTTAACAGTAGGAGGAATTAGATGTTTCAGTTTTTACCTCATTCAGTTTTGCAGATGGGTACTATTTTTTTGTCAATTGTCATTGAAGCGTTGCCGTTTGTCATGCTTGGTTGTGTGATATCAGGAGCGTTACATGTGTTTTTAACGCCTGAACGGGTTAAAAAAATATTACCGAAAAATAAATTTTTATCAATCATTGTTGGGAGTCTGTTGGGGTTCTTTTTCCCTTCTTGTGAATGCGGAATTGTCCCAATCGTTCATCAATTTGTTAAAAAGGACGTGCCGACATATACTGCGTTTGCATTTATGATCACAGCGCCGATCATTAATCCGATTGTTCTTTTTTCTACGTATATCGCTTTTAGCAATTCAATTAAATTTGTTATTTGGCGTGTCTTGGGAAGTATGTTAGTAGCTTTAGTTGTTGGTGTTTGGCTAGCGTATATCAATAAAGAGCCTATTTTACAGAAAACAGCTACGGATACTGCGTGTACAATAGATCATGTGCATCAGCATGAACATGAGAATAAAACACTTAAACATAAATATTGGTCTGTTTTAACGCATGGAATTGATGAGTTTTTTGATTCAGGACGTTACTTGATTTTCGGTTCTCTTTTAGCAGCTGGAATGCAAACATATTTACCGACAGGTGCCATTTTACAACTTGGGCATACAAAAATTTTAGCTATCTTGGTCATGCTTATTTTAGCGGCAACCTTATCATTGTGTTCTGAAGCAGATGCATTTATTGGTTCTTCATTGTTAAGCTTGTTTGGTAGTGGACCAGTGGTAGGTTTTCTTGTATTCGGACCTATGGTGGATATCAAGAATTTATTGATGATGAAACGTTATTTCAAAACGTCATTTATGTTAAAATTTGTTGGAATAGTTACAGTTGTTGTCAGTCTTTATGCGCTAGCAATCTAAGGAGGGAAGACGAATGATTCGATTTTTGATTTTAATTGGATATACAATGCTGATGATGTATTTGCAAGTATCGGGAAGACTAAATCAATATATAAATGTACATTACGGCTACTTAGCGATTTTATCGATGATACTTTCGTTTATTTTAGCAATCGTTCAACTGATTCTTTGGAATAAAGAAGCGGACAAAACGTCGACAGAGCATCATGAGCATGATCATGATCATGACCACGGGTTGACTAAACCTTATCAACGAGGAATCGCGTATCTTTTATTATCTCTACCTTTGGTTGTTGGATTTATGTTTCCAACTATTAGTTTGGATACATCAATCGTTGAAGCGAAAGGATTTAATTTTCCTTTGAGTAAAGAGTCTGTGGGTGATCCTGATGTAGAGACGCAGTACTTAAAACCAGATACTAGCATCTATTTTGATAAAACAGATTACGATAAACAGATGAAACAAGCCCTAACGAGATATATCAAAGATAACCATGTAGACGTCACCGAAGAAAATTATTTAGAAGTGATGGAATTGATATATACGTACCCTAGTGAGTTTATCGGAAAGACAATCTCATATAAAGGCTTTGCTTTTAATTCTACACAAAAGGAACAGCCAGGTATGTTTGTTTTCCGTTTTGGTATTATTCATTGTGTTGCTGATTCAGGTGTTTTTGGCTTACTGACACATATGCCTGCAGGTCAATCATTCGAAAATAATGATTGGGTGGAACTTACTGGAACGATTCACTCTGATTACTATACGCCATTTAAACGGGAAATTCCTGTTGTTGATGTGACGAAAGTCAAAAAAGTAGAAGAGCCGAAAAACCAGTATGTATATCGTTCGTTTTAATAAAAAAGTCCCAGCCAAAAAAATTGGCTAGGGCTTTTTTAGTTAAAGGTTATTTGTTCCAAATCAGTTCGTATTCCAACTCATTGGTGGCATCTATTTGTTTGTTTACTAGTTGAAATCCTTGTTTCTGATAAAAATGCAAGGCATTCTGATTTTTGGCATAAACAGAAAGAGTCAATGTATTATAATGACTTTTAGCTTCCTGTAAGAGTTGTTGACCGATTCCTTGACTTCGGTAAGGAGTTGAAACGAAAATTCCTGCAATATATGTTTCAACCATTCCTAAAAAAGCTATGATTTTATCATTTTTTACATAGACATAAATTTCCGCTTGAGGTAATTGCTCTCTTACTGAATTGAGATTTTCCTGCCAATAATTTTCAGGAATAAAAGGATGAGCCTCTATATTAGACGTTAGCCAAATATTTAGGATTTCTTCTAGTTCCCTCGTTGTTAGATGAGTTATTTTTTTAATCATATGATTGTTATCCTTTCTAAATGAAATTATGAAAGAACCGTTGTCGCACTCATTTAGTCACCTCCTGAATATATGAATGAAGAAAAACTATTCTTCTTCTTTTTTTCTGATCAAACTTAGGATCTCACGTTTTTCTCTAAAGTTGCGGATATTATGGTTCAATACTTCAGATAAAACCAATCCCAAAGCAATCGCACCGGCAATCATGACTGCTTGAACAGCTGAATAAACGGCGGTTTCATAATTGCCAATAACTAGATTTCGCACCGCTTGATACGCAAGACCTCCAGGAACGAGTGGAACCATTCCAGGGATGTTGAAAATCGTAACGGGTAATTTTAATATTTTTGAACAAACAAAACTAACTGCAGCAACACTTAAAGCACCCAATAAGGAACCTAGTGCAGCGCTAGCGCCTACTTGCACTGAAAGCCAATAAAACATCCACCCCGAAGCTCCAGATAATCCACAAGCAATCAGTGAACGTCGAGGAACATTGGTAATAATGGCATATGCTGCAGAGGCTAAAAAGCTAAATGAAAACTGAACCATTAGATTGAGCATGGCTAGTAAACCTCCTTAAGTTTAAATAATGAAGCGAGTTGACCGAATATTCTCGATGAGCTTCAATAACCATTAATAAAATAATTGAAAAACAAAGGCAATTGCAAAACCGATCATCGAAGCCGTCATCATTGCTTCTGTTCCTCTGGAAACACCAGACAAATAGTGTCCAGCAAGTAAATCGCGTAAAGCATTGGTCATTTGAACTCCAGGGACAAGGGGCATGACACAACCGATAATGATCATATCTTGATTTATCCCTAATCCGATTTGGCTACTTAAAAGAGCAGCGCAGCCAATGAAAAATGCAGCAATAAATTCGGAGAGAAACTTGATGCGTAAAACTTTTAAACTGGAGTAATAAAGCCCGTAGCCTAATCCTCCAATCAAACAGGTTAATGGCAGATCTGACCAGACGCCGCCAAATAAAATCATGATCGTACCGCTCACAACCGCAGCACTAACAAAACGTAGCCACAGTGGGAAAAATTTCCGTTCTTGCTCTAATGCTTTCAATTGTTCTAATAGTTCTTCAAGTGTGAAAAGTCCAGACACATATTCTCTAGAAAGTTGATTGATGCGTGAGACTTTTTCCAAATTGATCGATCTATTTAAAATCTGAACCATTCGAATGGTTGAAGTGCCGTCTAATCCAACGAACAGACCGGTTTGCGTAACATAGCTGACTAAGCGATAATCGCCTGAGGCCAAGGCGATGCGACTCATTGTGTCCTCGACTCGATACATTTCAGCGTCACTTTCCAGCATGATTTTACCTGCTAATAAACAAGTTTCTAAGACTTTTTCTATATCTATAGTTGTCATTTATTTACCTCACTCTTTAGTGATATCGTATTATCTATGATTAGTATAGTTGATAATCACTTTAAAAAATAGCACGAGACGATAAAAATATAAAGAGGAATCAGATAGTTTGCACAAACACTTGAGGGAGTGTGTTGTTTTTTCTTGAATTTTTAGAAGCAGAATTATCGTTTTTTCAGCTCTTATCGTATAATAAGAAAAATGGGTTGGAATAATTAGGAGCGGGTGAGGGAAATGATTCTATTAGGTTCTTTGATCAATGGGTTAGCAATTGTATGCGGAAGTTTGCTGGGAGCTATTTTACGCAATATTTCCGAACAAATGAAAGATACGGTGACTAAAGGGATCGGTTTAGGTGTGTTAGTCTTAGGGATTCAAATGGCTTTTAAAACATCTTCTTTTATTGTGATATTAATTAGCTTGTGCTTAGGAGCGATGCTGGGTGAAGCTTTGAGAATAGAGGAAAAGATGAATGATTTGGGATTAAAGCTAGAAAAAAGTTATGCAAAACCTGGCAGTAATTTTGCTGAAGGATTTGTGACAGCATCATTGATATTTTTAATTGGTTCAATGGGAATCATTGGCGCGATCGAAAGCGGTGTAGCAAACAATCACCAAACGTTGTTTACAAAAGCTGTGATGGATGGTTTTTTAGCGATCATGTTGACAGCGACATTAGGTGTAGGAGTTCTTTTTTCAGCAATCCCAGTTTTTATTTATCAAGGAATCATTGCTGTATTAGCTAGTGTTTTGATGCGTTATATTCCGAAAGAACTTCTTGATTTACTGATGGGTGAAATAAGTGCGATCGGCGGTCTGATGATTTTAGGGATTGGATTGAATATTATGGGACTAGCCAAAATAAGAGTATCAAATTATCTTCCAGGCATCCTGATTTTGATTGCGATTATTACGGTGCAATTTTATCTATAAACAAAGTAAAAAAAATTTATATCGCAATAAATGATGACAGAAAGGTGTCATCTTTTTTGTGTTATGCTCGTCTTATAAAAGTGAAGGAGTGAAACAAATGACAATTCAGTTAACAGAAAAAACAATCAAAGGGGAAAAAATACGCACAAATAATCAGTGTTTGGATGAAATTATTGCCTTGTGGAGTAAAGTTCCATCGATGAAGCTAGATGGAGAGATTTTTGCGGTGTATTCAAACTATGCTAGTAACTTCAAAGGCGATTATGATTTATTAATAGGAAATGAACAAGCTGATTTTCCTGAAAGTGTTGTGATCAATTCTGGTGTCTATGAAGAAATTCTTGTAAAAAATGCTACCCCTGAAGGTGTCGGTGAAGCTTGGCAAGCAATTTGGGAAGATGAAGATCTGGAGAAAAGACGCACCTATCAAAGTGACGTAGAACATTATAAAAAAGATGGTTCAATAGTCATTTATCTTTCTGTTTAACTCGTTTAAGGATCAGGAATAAAACTCGATGAGTTTTGTTCCTGATTTTTTTATTCAAATCCAAGGGAATAATCGTGCTTTTTATGCATAAATATTTATTTAAATTGAATAAATTAATAAAAAACCGTTGACTTGTATGGTGAGAAAACTTATACTGTGTAAAACAATCAAAAAATCAAAAAGAAAAGAAGTGAAGTGAATGAAGGTTTCAATTGTTGGTGTAACAGGTTATAGCGGATTGGAGCTATTACGATATCTTAGACAGCATCCATTCGTTGAGGTTGTTTCGATCCATAGCCACTCAATGAATAAAAAATCATTAGATACAGTAAATCCACATTTGCAGCACCTCATTTCTTTACCCTTAGAAGAAATCAATCCAAAAAAAATTATGGAACAAAGCGAACTCGTTTTTTTTGCGACACCATCAGGGGTATCCAAGGAATTAGCTGCTCCATTTGTAGAAGCTGATTTTCCTGTCATTGATTTATCAGGGGATTTTCGGTTAAAAGAGCATGGAGCCTATGAGACATGGTATGGATTGTCTGCAGCACCAAATCATTTGATTGAAAAGTTCGATTATGGGCTAGCAGAGTATCGGCAAAATCCTCGCTCAAAATGGATTGCCAACCCAGGATGCTATGCTACAGCTGCGGAATTATCTTTGGCTCCATTATTGAGGGAAAATAAAATTCTGCTGGATTCTATTGTGATCGATGCCAAATCAGGTGTTTCTGGTGCGGGCAAAGGATTATCTCAAAGTACTCACTTTTCTGAAACACATGATAATGTAACGTTGTATAAAATGAACACACATCAGCACATTCCGGAAATCATCCAACAATTAAAAGAATGGGCACCAATGCTAAATGCGATTCAGTTTTCAACTTCACTGATTCCGGTAACAAGAGGTATTTTTTTAACCGCTTATGCAAAGCTAAAAGAACCTATTTCTGACGAGAAATTAGTTCAGTTATATCAAACACAATTTAAAAACGATCCATTTATCCGTATTCAAAAGGTAGGGCAATATCCTGTACTTAAGCAGGTGATCGGATCAAATTACTGTGATATCGGACTTGCTTATAATCCAGAAACAACAATGGTCACTGTTGTAACAGTCATTGATAATTTAGGAAAAGGGGCAGCTGGACAGGCCATTCAAAACTTAAATATTTTTGCAGGATTTGACGAACGATGTGGGTTAGATAATCTACCAATTTACCCCTAGGAATAACTAGTAAAAAAGTAAAGGGAGCGACAAGTATGAAGAAGGTCATTGTTATAAAAATGGGTGGAGTAGCCAGTGATAACTTAACAAAATCATTTTTTTTACAAGTTGATCAGTGGCAAAAGCAAGGCAAGAAAATCGTGATCATTCACGGTGGGGGACACTATATTTCAGAAATGATGCAGCGCTTAGATGTACCAGTACAAATTCAAGATGGATTACGAGTTACGACTGAGGAAACATTGAAAATCACTCAAATGGTGCTGATTGGTCAAGTACAACCAATGATCACTGCACACTTTCAGCAAGAAGGCTTTTCAGTTGTCGGTTTAAATGCATCTTGCGGTCAAATTATTACAGGTTCATTTTTAGATAAACAAACATTAGGAGCTGTTGGAACAGTCCAAGAGATAGATACTGAGTTATTGGAGCATTTACTTGAAACAAACCATATTCCGATCATTGCGCCGTTGGGATTGACTGAAGCTGGAGAATGGCTGAATATCAATGCTGATCATGTCGCCTGTAAAGTTGCAGAAGAATTACAAGCAGAAAAATTATATCTCTTAACGGATGTTCCAGGTGTAAAAAAAGAAAATCAATGGTTAAAAGAACTTTCTACACACGATATTTCTAAATTGAAAACAGCAAAAATCATCAAAGGCGGTATGTTGCCTAAGTTGGAAAGTGCAGTTGCAGCAATCAAGGGCGGTGTGAAAGAAGTCCATATCACCAATAAGATCCAACATGCTGGAACAGTGATCAAGTTAAAGGAGGCTTACGTATGAGTTATCTATTCCCAAATTATCAAAGAAAAGAGCTGGAATTGGTCAAAGGAGACAAGAATACGTTGACGGATCGTTCAGGTAAAAGTTATCTTGATTTTACCAGTGGCATAGGCGTTATGAATTTAGGCTATAATGATTCTGAACTAAACCAAGTTTTAGCTGATCAGGCAAGTCTTTTATGGCATACACCTAATTTGTATGAAAATCATTTACAAGAACAAACGGCAAAAAAACTAGCAAATAAAAAAGAGTATCTCAGTTATTTTTGCAATAGTGGAGCTGAAGCAAACGAAGCAGCGATAAAATTAGCACGTAAAGCAACTGGTCGAACCAAAATCATTTCCTTTACTAATTCTTTTCATGGTCGAACATATGGAGCAATGAGTGCAACAGGTCAAGCTAGTATTCATACCGGATTTGAACCATTAGTGCCGGATTTTGTTTATTTGCCGTATAATGAACTTGAACCTTTATCAGCAGAAGTCGATCAACAAACAGCTGCAGTGATATTGGAGTTGATTCAAGGTGAAGGCGGAGTAATACCAGCAAATAAACAATGGATTCAAGACGTTCAGTCTTTGTGCCATAAGTATGGAGCCTTATTGATCATCGATGAAATTCAAACAGGAATCGGGCGTACTGGAACGCTTTACGCATACGAAAATTATCAGATCAAACCAGATATTTTCACTTTAGCAAAAGGATTAGGCAACGGCATACCTGTAGGTGCTATGTTAGGGAAAAGTTCCCTTGCGCAGGCGTTTGGACCTGGCAGTCACGGCTCGACATTTGGCGGAAATAAATTAGGAATGCGTGTCGCTGCTAAAGTGATCGATCGAATCAATCAGCCGGAGTTTTTACATGAGGTTCAAATGAAAAGTGAACAATTATTTTTAGGACTGGAGCAACTTGCCGAAAAAAATGCAGTGATTCGATCTGTACGCGGCAAAGGATTGATGATAGGAATCGAGTTTTCTGACCAAACCATACTAAACCAAGTAATGGAGCAATTAGAAGTAGAAGGATTGCTTACCTTAAAAGCAGGTCAAACAGTATTAAGACTGTTACCGCCATTAACAATTACACACGAGGAAATCGCTCAAGGACTGAAAATATTTGAAACAGTATTAAGTAACCTAGCTACGCAGACTAGTCTTACGGAACTTGCTGAGCTAAAATAAGGAGAAAAATAAATGATAAATTCTATGTACGGCAAAAGTATTTTGGATTTAACTGAATTAACTAAAGAAGAATTTCTCTCGATTATTGAACTGGCTATAGAAATAAAAGCCAAACCAGAAGCGTATCGTGGACTCTTAGCTGGAAAAATTTTAGCGATGATTTTTGAAAAAAATAGTACGCGGACGCGTGTTTCATTTGAGGCGGGAATTATTCAGCTTGGAGGACAAGCGATTGTTTTGGATTCAAAAAGCACACAAATGGGACGGGGTGAACCAATTAAAGATACTGCAAATGTCATGTCTAGCTATGTGGATGCGATCATGATCCGTACCTATTCAGATCAAATGGTTGCCCAACTAGCAGAGGAAGCATCGATTCCTATTATCAATGGTTTAACAGATAACCATCATCCATGCCAGATACTAGCAGATTTTCAAACGATTTATGAACAAAAAGGAAAATTGGAAGGAATCAAGTTAGCCTATATTGGCGATGGTAACAATATGGCGCATTCATTTCTGATTGGCGCAAGTTTAGTCGGGATGGATGTCAGCATCGCAACGCCTAAAGGCTACGAGCCCAAGTCTGAATTTGTTGAGATTGCTAAAAAGAATGCAAAAGAAAGCGGCAGTAAGATCGAAATTTCAAATGATCCAGATCAAGCGGTAAAGAATGCGGATGTCTTGATAACAGATGTCTGGGCGAGTATGGGAGATGAAGCTGAGCAAAAAGACCGTGAAAAGGTCTTTAAAGCCTTCCAAGTCAATAACCGGCTAGCTGTTCAAGCAAAAAAAGATTATCTTTTCCTACATTGTTTGCCTGCACACAGAGGTGAAGAAGTCACAGCTGACATTATTGATGGGACACACTCTGCGATTTATCAAGAAGCAGCGAATCGTCTCCATGCTCAAAAGGCTTTGATGGTCAAGGTTATGACGAATTTATAAAATGAAATGACGCTGAATGATATTTTGTTCGGTGTCATTTTTTTTGAAAAGTATACATAATACATTGATTTGTTTCATGCTCATCAGTCAATAAGAAACCAAGAGTAGTCAGATATTCTTGGAAATCAGCAGATTTCTTTAATTTAGGTAAAAAGTAATTGATTTTTGCTTTCTCACAAGCAAAAACTGCAGTGCCATTTTGTTTAAGAACACGATGAATTTCATTTAAAGCTTGGTCTAAGTCATGCCAATGGAAATGTGTTTGAAAAGCTGTCACAAGATCGAACGTTTCAGAAGCAAAAGTCAAACTATGGATATCCATGGTTTCAAAATGAATGTTTTTGTTTGGATGTTTCTTTTTTGCTTGGATAATAGCATCTTCTGAAATGTCGATACCCGTTATGGATAATGAATTTCTTTGCTGAAAAAGATAAACACTCGAAGCACCATTGCCGACGCCAATATCTAAAATAGTAAAGTTATCATTTAATTTGATCCGACTCGTCGCCCATTTGACTAACGGTAAATAAACCCTATTCCAAAGAAGCATCATCAAAACACCCATTAATCCAGTTGGCATTGTTGATTGTTTCAACAAAAATGGAAATAAACTGATTAATAACACAACCACGATGAGACCAATCCAAATAATCATAAAAAAACTCCTTTATCTCCTAAATTTACTCTTAAAAATAGTATACAATAAAAAAACAGTTGCTAGAAAAAAACTTGAACAAGTCATAACGAAATCGTGGCTAAAATAAGTTTATTGGTCTAATAATCAGTCGATTTTGTCAAAATTAAAGGAAATCTTTAATATATAGCAGAAAATATTAAGTTTTGTTTGTAGTTTCGGCTTGTTTTTAGTAGAATGAAACTGTATGAATAGAATAAAAGTGAGGTGTAGATAAATGGGTTTTACAGATGAAACTGTACGTTTTGATTTTGATGACAGTCGCAAGAAGGAAGTAAGTGAGACTCTGGCTACTGTATACAAGGCTTTAGAGGAAAAAGGATATAATCCGATCAATCAGATTGTGGGCTATTTACTTTCTGGAGACCCGGCCTACATTCCTCGTTACCAAGACGCTCGAAATTTGATTCGTCGTCACGAACGGGATGAGATCATGGAAGAGCTGGTTAAATATTACTTATCTGATCACGGAATTACTATTCGATGAGAGTAATGGGACTTGATGTTGGCTCTAAGACAGTAGGTATCGCTGTAAGTGATCCATTTGGCTGGACAGCACAAGGTGTGGAGATCATTCGGATCGATGAAGCACAGGAAGAATTTGGCTTTGAACGTTTGGCAGAATTAGTCAAAGAATACGAAGTGACAGGTTTTGTCGTTGGTTTGCCAAAAAACATGAATAATTCAATTGGACCCAGAGCTGAGGCGTCAATGGCATATGGCAAGAAGATCGAAGACATGTTTCAAATACCTGTTACCTACCAAGATGAACGTTTGACGACGGTTCAGGCAGAACGCATGCTGGTCGAGCAAGCGAATACATCCAGAGCGAAAAGAAAAAAAGTAATCGATAAAGTAGCTGCTGTCATGATTTTACAAAATTATCTAGATGGCGCTAGCAATAAAATTTAAACGACTTGTACAAACAAGTGTAAGATAAAAGGAGAGCATAATAATGGCAGAAGAGCATAATCACGATCATGATCATGAAGGACATGAACACATCACTTTAGTTGATGAACAAGGAAACGAAACACTATACGAAATTCTTTTAACCGTTGACGGACAAGAAGAATTCGGCAAAAACTACGTACTTCTATATCCAGCTGGTGTTCCAGAAGAAGAAGATGTTGAATTACAAGCCTACGCTTACATCGAAAACAACGAAGGAACAGAAGGCGAATTACAACAAATCGAAACAGACGCTGAATGGGATATGATTGAAGAAGTCTTCAATACATTTATGGCGGAAGAAGAAGAAGAATAGAATTTAAATGAGAGCTGAGTCCTTGATACATAAGGATTCAGTTTTTTCTCCTGCTTTAGTGAATGGTGTTTGTTAAAGATTTAAGTATTTTACTGGGTTTTCAAACGTTTACGCGTGTTACTTATAAAGCTAGTGGAAGTATTAAAGCGACCAGAGAGCATCGTACAAACGGAGTTAAGGGGAGTAGAAAGGAAATTAGGTTAATGCTATGATCAAATCTATCAAGAAGAGTCTGAAAAGTTGAAAGAAACCACACTTAATAAACTGGACAATTTTGAATAACTGGCAATACTAGGCAAAGAATTCCGCAAGATCCAGCATAAAAGAACTTTTAAAAGAATAGCTATTCAAAATAATCACGAAACGAGACACAAAATCACTTATGAATCGCTGATTTAAATTGAGTTTGAATGTCTTTTAAATGGTGATGAGAAATATAAAAAGGTATCTTCTCATATTAGTAGTATACAGAAACATGTAGTTGATATAATGGAATTTAATAGGAACTATTAAAAAAAGAATGGGAGAAAGTCAAAAAAGGCAATTAATACATTGATTAAGGATTACTTTTGGTAATCCTTTTACATTTTATTTAGTAAGAAGATGGTGGATAAAGTGGATGTCTTTGGAAGGCGCTAGAATTTAATAGGATGACAAGTAGTGGCATCTAACCTTAATAAACTTACTTACAAATACTCATATAAAATGTTCAAAAATCCCTTTATTATCAGTGTTGGTCAATTTTAACTTATAGCTTGAGGATTCACAAAAAGTGGTTAGTACTAACAGAGCAGAGGTAACCACAAAAATGTGGCGACCCATTGCACTAGTGATGTTTAATCTAAAAAAAAATTTTGGTGGTAAGCGTATCGACTAATTTAAGAGAATGTGTCCATAATTTTACAGATGTTTACTATAGTGATTGTGCGGAAAAGTGGAACATGCTGATGCTCTTCATATCTTGTGAAAGGAGCATTTCAACTGAACTGAGATTTTCAGGGGAGTTAAGAATGAGCTAGAACGTAGTTAACTAGGTATCGGAATGATACAGTTTTATACCGTTATTCTAATATTGATACGAAAAGGGGCAAAGGATTTTTCAAGTAAATAAAATAGCCCTCCTGATTTGGGAGGGCTTGTACTTAGATTTTTGTGAGAGCTTTCAAAATTAAATATTTTTTCTCTGTTCAATTAGTAGAGCAAGCGCATTACCTAACATAAATCCTATAAATAAAGAAAATGCAGTGAGTTTATTGGTAATATCTGTTTTAAAAAGGAAATCGCAAAGAGAGGAAACAAGCATAAGGATACCAAGGAACATAAATGATCTTACTGTTATTATTCTAAAGAAGTTCTTCATAACAAAGTTTCCTCCGTTCTTCAATTATTGATAAACTATAGTTGATAATCCAAAGCCTCTAATTTTATAAATTACTCCATTGTTGAAAAGTCCATGACCTGCTATAGTAGTTGCAACAACGCTACCTACCGCAGTTCCAATGCCGGGGAGAACAGTTGCTATTATAGCGGCTATACCACCTACTCCGATATTTAGCATTCCATTTAATACATTCTTACTTAAGTATACATCAACATTTCCATTTCTTGCAGCACCATGCCAAACAATCTTGGATACTCCGTTCGCACGAGTCATTGGTAATTTAAAGTTTGACGTATCAACACCCTGATTTTTTAGTAATTGGATTAAGTCAGAATCAGATATAGTCACAATAGTATCGTTATTGAAGGAACCTTTGTCGATTTTAAAATAAGGAGAATTTTCATAATAGTCAAAGTTTTCGTTAGAATCTTGTTGTTCAATTCTTGGAGGATTTGACTTATCCTGGGCAAACGAAGTAACTGGCATAGCAACAAATGACCCTAACAAAATAGTACTAAATAACAAACAAATAGATTTTTTCATAAAATTCATCTCCTTGATCTTTTAGTATGAAATTATTAATTATAAGTTAAATAAATTGTACTGATGATTATACTGAATGTCAAGTATATTTTTGATAAAATGCCTACCATAAAAATAAGATTTGAGAGTTAAAATTAGTAAAAATCTTTTTTTGTCTAGTCTAGATTAAGACATACTTTTATTGCACAACAATGCAATCTCTCCTCAATACCCACACTCAACAACAATAACCTGTACAATTCTAAAGCTCAAACTTACATCGAGATGCACCGCATCTGTAACCGCTCCTACAACAGTATTATTTTATTCAAATTCTTAGATAGTAAAAAATGGTGGGCAAATGAACTAGATTATTTCTAGTCAGTCGATAGTTTGCGTTCTTACGTTCTTCAATAACTAGTTCTAGAGGCAGTAGTACACAGTCTAATGTTGGTTTCTGTTGGAACTTATAGGCAATGATTTCTCCGTTAAAACCAACTAGAAAAGGGCTAAGGTAGGCTTTTCTTTTTGTTTTAATTCCTTTGGAATTTATTTCAGTATAGTGGAATTCTGATATATCTGTATAAATCTTTTGTCTCGGAATAGAGCTGAAAAATCGGCGATTTACTCTGTTTTTAGCCACGGTTCCTACTTGTCCGGTGGGTAAAACTTGTACACACCAAGTGGTATTTTTACATAATTCGTCGAATCTTCTTCTGATTTACTTGATAGCCCTTGGTAGCCAAGGCTATCTTGATACGGCGATAGCCATAATTGCACTGATTCTCTTCGAAGATCGCTTTGGTACACACTTCAATAGTGGGTATTTTTTCTTCATTGAGTAGCCGTTTTTTCCAAAGAAGAAAGCGAACTTCTTTGTCAGCGAGAAATCATTGAGCCAGTGGGAAGTTTAAATTTTCTAGCTGCTTCTCCAAAAGAAGCGCCTTCCGTTTCTATAAAGTGTAATACATCCTGCTTAAATTCACTAGTATATTTTTGGGGGGAACGACGGATCTTTAGACCGTCGTTCCCAAATAATTGGTAAAAATGTGTCCAATTGTAAACCAAGGCATTGGACGAAAGGCCACATTTATTTGCCAAGGCATGTCCGCCCAAAGGGCCTTCAAGGTATTCCTTTACTACGTTCAATTTAAAATCTGCTTCATAAAAGTTCAAAAAAATGATCTCTCAAAGTTGTATTTTTCATGTACAACTTTTGGGGGTCACCTCATTCTGTTCCTAAGATAGCTGTATGAATTTATTCTATTCCAGTGGCTTTTGAAAAACATACAATAGACACTATAAATGTCAGTAGCGCTGTTAAGATATCTATAATATTTTTGGACAGAGTGTTTTCCAATGAAAATATGGAATATATATCCCAAATAGCTAATATTAGTAGAATAACGGATAAAACTAGATAGAACGGTGATTTAATTTTCATACAAACAAACGTCCTTTCGTGAATTAGATAAACAACATAATGGTTTTAGTGACAAAGTTAGCAACCCCAGTTGGCATTCCGACTTTTTTACATGCGTTAAAAATAGCATTTTCCAAAGTTCCAGTGTAGTGCTCAATTAAATTTAAAAACCCATTTATGCCTACGTAACCACCAATAGTATTTCTAACTCCTGCAGGCAATTTATTCCAAACTTTTCTAATAGCTTTAACTGCCCATGTAAATTTCCCGCGTTGCATATCTAACTGTTCTACACCGTTAATAAAGGCTGTTCCATTTTCCAAATAGATGCCAGGTGATTCATAATTGTTAAAGGCTTCAATTTCTTTACTAGTAAAGCCATTTTCTTCTAAAATAGACCCATTAATTTGAAAATCAGGATCAAATTGTTCATCGTTTCGTTGTTCTGAATTAGTAACGGAATCGGCAAATACGATAGCACTCGGAGAAACGGCAGAGGCAAGTAAGCCTAATGCGCAAAATAAGATAATATTCTTTTTAAGAGTCATTATAACACCTGTCCTTCATTTTTCTCTCATCGCGATTGAGATAAACATATAATACAATATAGTCATAAGGTTGTAAATATTTATTTAATCAAAATCACTTTTATTTTTCTTTTTAATTTAATATATATTTCATTTTAGGCTGTAAGTAAGATACGGTGTTATCCCGAAAAATATAGATTTAGGCTCTTACAATAAAAATGTAGTTATATCAAAATGATTTTTTTAAGAGGAGAAAATGAACAAAATTATTTATACTGAATTTGAACTCTAAAAAGCAATCTATCTATAAGTTAAAAGCTGAATCTCAAAACAGAGATTCAGCTCTTTCCTTATAACTTATCCACTAATCTCAGTTTTCTCCTTCTGATAATACATAGAAAGTACTAAACCAACCCCGATAAAATTAGCCAAATAAGCTGTACCACCCTGACTGATAAAAGGCAGAGGAATCCCCGTCAAAGGCAGTAATCCAATATTAGAGCCAATATTTTCAAGAATATGGAACAAGAAATACATAATTACACCCGTTGTAATATATGCATAAAATTCGCGTTTTGCATTTAATGTACAAATCAGCATTTGATAAATCAGATAAAAGAACAACAAAATCAAAGCACAGGTTCCTACAAAACCATAAGCTTCACCGATCACAGTAAAAATCATATCAGATTCTCGCACAGGGACATAGACTTGTAAGTCATTCAGTCCTTTTCCAAGCATTTCTCCAGAACCAATCGCTGTCAGACCTCGTGCTTGCTGAAAAGAAATTGAATCCGCGTATTCAAAAGGATTGAGCCAAGCATGAATTCGATTAAATTGATAAGGTTTGAAATGAAGATACGAAAGAATTTTTTGCCCTCTTTCCGTCAATACTAACAAAATCCCACTAATGCCTAACGCACTTAAGATACTAAATCCCACCGTTAAAATTTTCCAAGAACAGCCGGAAACAAGCACTATACCAAGAAAAATCGAGATAAAAACCAAGCTTGTGCCAAAATCTTTTTGATAAAACATCAAGCCTAAAATTGGGATGCTAACCAAAAATAATTCTCCCAATAAACGGAAATCTTCTTTTAAAGTGGAAGGATAGGATGAATGTTGTCGTCTTCTAGTAACGATATAGGCCAACATTAAAATATAGCCAAGCTTCATAAATTCTGATGGTTGAAATGAAATTGGACCTAACCGAATCCAGCGTTTTGTTCCTGTTACCTCAGCCATAACAGGATCATGGAATTTTACAAGCAATCCCATTAAAATCAGCGATGAACAGTAGAAAAACGGCGTCAGTTTCCATAAATATTTAATAGGAATAAACATGGTGAAAAACATAGCTCCGATGCCTAAAATAGTCCATATAAATTGCTTCTTCAATAAAGGAGCAACAGATTCAACAGCAGGGTCAGCATGGAATGCTCCATATTGAGCGATAAATCCAACTAATATCAAAAGGAAAACAGGTAGAAGAAGAGCGTAATTTATTGCTTCTTTTTTTCGAATTATCGCATTTCTCATGCTCTGCCTCCTTGCTGTCTAAATGTTTCTCTAAGCTCTGTCGCATGAGCGTTTAAAGCAATCCCAAGCGTAATGCTCAATATCAGCAAACTAGATCCGCCATAGCTAATAAAAGGAAATGTTAGTCCTGTCATCGGAATAAACCCTAACAGACTCCCTACATTTACGGCTACTTGAAGTAAAAGCAACATTCCACAGCCGATAAAAAGATAAGAGCAATAAAGGTTTTTCGATTTGATGGCTAGTAAAAACAAACGACCAACAATCAAGAAAACTAAAAATAAAATCCCTAAAGAACAAATTAAACCTAACTCCTCAATGCAAATCGCAAAAATAAAATCAGTATCCGCTGCTGGCAGAAAGCCTTTTTTCTGAATACTATTGCCTAAACCTAAGCCCCAAAACCCGCCATTGTGCATAGCGTAGTAAGCATTCGATGTTTGGAAGCCTTTGCCTGTGGGGTCGATAAAAGGATTTTGCATTACTTCAAAACGTGTCACTAAATAACCAAATTTTTGTGGCATCCAATGAGTTGGGATAGACAATAAGAGTAGAGTGCCTAAACGTTTTATCGCAACAAAGCCAATCAACGCTAACGACATAAATAAAGGCGAAAGTCCGCTGGATAAAAATAGAACCAAAACAAGGATAAAAATCATCGATGCGCCAGCAATATTTGGCTGTAATGCAACAAAAAACATAAAGAAAAGCGAAACCAATAATGAACGTTTATGATTTTTAAAGGTAAAAGGAACTAATGTATCCGTTTTTGCTAAATTTGACGCTAAATAAAGAACCAATACTAAAGGAACTAATTCTGATGGCTGAAACAAAAGTACGCCTAAATTGATCCAGCGTTTGGCACCGCCTACACTTGTCCCAATCAATGGTAAAGAGATGATTGAAAGAAAGGTCATGATTAAGATAAAATGCATCATTTTTGGCTTGCGAAGTACACTCAAATTAAAGCGATAAACAAAAAACATGCAGACTAGACTAAAAATAAAGTACATTGTCTGTTTGATTGCCTTACTGGCTGTTCCTAATTCACTGTCTAATAACTGATAAGAGCTAGAACTATAGACCATTAAAATACCGATGATACATAGGATGAAATAAGGGATTAAAATATAAAAATCTACATAATGCAATTTGGATAATCTGTTGTGCTGTTTCATTTTGCTGCTCCATCATTCAAGAATTCATGAATGGCTTGTGCATTTTGCGTTTCGTCGATCTCTAAAACACTTCCAGCCTCAGTGTAATCATTAAAAGTCCAGCTCCCTTTAACTGGTACGGATAACGTTTTGAGATTTTTAACAGTTCCTTTCAGAAAATCTTTAGCTAAATCTATTAGCAAATCAGCAGGTATATTTGTGTCTAAGTACCCGATAGCTTCACCAGCAATTTTAGGTAGCTGCATGAATGAAACTGCTTCTTTAGATTGTTTGGCTAAGGCGTCCATGACTTGTTGTTGTCTTCTGACACGACCGAAATCGCCTTCTTCATCCATTCTAAAACGAGCATATTGCAACAAGGTATGACCATCCATGATTTGCTTGCCTTTTTTGATATCAACATTGTCTAGGTTGATGTCTTTTTCCGCATCAATTTCAATGCCTTTTGGATACAGTTCATTGATTAATCGAATAAAGTTATTAAAATCAGCAGAAATATAATAATTGATTGGTAAGTTAAACGAATCGTTTAACACTTTTCTTGTTAATTCTGCGCCGCCAAAAGCATAAGCAGCATTGATTTTTTCTAAACCATGATCAGGAATCTGCACATAAGAATCTCTCATGATCGAGACTAATTTTGGTTGTTTTGTTTCGCTATTATAATGGGCGACCATCAACGTATCTGCTCGTCCACCATCTTCATCATCTTCACGTCCGTCATCGCCTATCAACATAATCGTGATTTCTTTTAGATTTGTCTGTTGATCACCAGAAAAATTCGTATTCTTAGACTTATTTACTTGAGACTGGGCTGTTTTTTTTCCATTATGAAAGCTAATAGCAATATAACTTCCAGTAGCAGTAACGACCAATATGCCAAAAAGAACCGTACAAATTAAAAGTTTCTTTACTGTTTTCATTTTTATTCCTCGCTAATCATTTTAATTGATCATCAAATAAAGTTTGGCTTTAGGAATTGATTTGGATGACGGTATAAAAAGTTCTTTTTGCTCTGAATAATAGATAAAGGCGGTTGTACACTAAAGAAGATAAGTTACAATAATAACTAGATTTCTTCTTTAGAACTAATTTTCACCTCCTAAAGTCCTAATATTTGCCAATAGTATTTATCAAAAACAAAAAACCTTCGCTTAAAATAACTCAGCGAAGGGGGATTGATTTCAGCACAAATAGAGCTTTTCATCATTCTCATCGTTGAGTTTTAGCACTATGAAACGTAAAAAGCAGAGCTTTTAGCTACTTTGTGAAAAGCCTTAATTCGACAATTCCTGTCCTACCCATTACTGTCTTTCGACATTTTTGAGCAGTAGCCTGTGTTTCCATAGGAGCCTCACCTAACAAGTTATTCAGATCGCCCTAAATATAGTGAAAATATCACTTGAAGTCAATGAGGGAAGTATTAAATTTTTTATAATATAATGAACGGAGTGATTACGTGATTAACTTTTTTTTATAATTTTTTAAGTTATAAAATCAAGCATTGTGGGGATTTTGTTTGACCATTTTATTATGAAAAAATCAGAGAAGTTTAATATTGAGAATAGATTAAGTTTTATTTTCTTTATACTTTCTTAAGCAGAATTGAAGTGAATCAGAAAATAACGAACTTATATTGGAATAAAAATTAGTATCGCAATTGATCGTAAAAAATTGTAAGATTGAATTAGCAAAAGAATGCGTTTACTTTTATTTAGAAATAGGAGGAAATCGGAATGACTTACCGAAAAATAGCTCAAGGAAATTGGACACTTGTTGAAAATGAAAATGGAGCAACCCTTGGATATGCTGAAGCATCTGGTGTGACATTGATAGAAAAAGATGGTTTTGCATTTAAAGATTTAAATAAAAATGGTATTTTAGATCCTTATGAAGATTGGCGGTTACCAATTGATGAAAGAATCGAGGATTTGGTATCGAAATTATCGATCGAACAAATTGCCGGTTTGATGTTATATAGCCGCCATCAAACTGTAGCAAAAAATGACAATCATTTTGTTCAAATGTTTTCTGGAACATATGATGGTAAAACATTAAATGACTATACTGGATCACTATCTAATTTAACAGATCAGCAAAAAGAATTTTTGAAAAAAGATCATATTCGTCATGTCTTGTTAACCATTGTTGATTCTCCACAAATTGCCGCTGAGTGGACCAATAATATACAGGCAATGGCTGAAAGTTTAGATTTAGGCATACCTGTGAATATTAGTTCTGATCCTAGACACAGCACAAGTGCAGATACAGAATTTAATGCAGGAGCCGGCGGAGATATTTCTAAATGGCCGGAACAATTAGGTTTAGCCGCAACATTCGATCCTGCATTGGTTAAGCAATTCGGTGAAATTGCTAGTAAAGAATATCGGGCGTTAGGAATTACGACAGCACTATCGCCACAAATTGATTTGGCGACTGAGCCGCGCTGGATGCGTTTTTCAGGAACCTTTGGAGAAGGCGTGAAATTAGTCACAGCTTTAGCTAAAGCATATTGTGATGGGTTTCAAACGACTCAGGATGGGAAAAATGGCTGGGGTCTAGAGAGCGTAAATGCAATGGTCAAGCATTGGCCTGGCGGCGGTAGTGGTGAAGCAGGACGAGATGGACATTATGGTTATGGCAAATATGCTGTTTATCCAGGGAATAATTTTAACGAACATTTGCAGCCGTTTTTGCATGGTGCGTTTGAATTAGAAGATGGAACACAAAAGGCTTCTGCCGTTATGCCATATTACACTATTTCTTATAATCAAGATCAAAAAAATCATGAGAATGTTGGCAATGGATTTAGCGAGTTTATTATCAATGATTTATTACGTAAAAAATATGAATATGATGGCGTTGTTTGTACTGATTGGTCGATTACAGCAGATGCGGTCGAACTAGACCAGTTTATTGGTGGAAAAAGTTGGGGTGTCCAAGATTTAACAGTTGAAGAGCGTCATTATAAAGCTTTAGCAGCAGGAGTTGACCAATTTGGCGGTAATAACGAGATTGAACCAGTATTAGCTGCTTACGAATTAGGCGTTTTAAAACATGGAGAAAAGGTAATGCAGGAAAGGTTTCGCATTTCAGCACGTCGCCTATTAAAAAACATTTTTCAAACAGGACTTTTTGAAAATCCGTATTTACGTCCAGAACAATCAGAAAAAGTAGTGGGAAATCCTGAGTTTATGGCAGCTGGTTATAACGCGCAACAAAAATCTTTAGTGTTGTTAAAGAATAAAAATCATTTATTGCCGTTACAAAAGCAGATCAATGTTTATATTCCAAAACAGAAAATAGGCAAATCGGCAGACTGGTTTGGTCATATACAGCCTGCTTGTGAAAAAAATCCTGTCAGTTCCGCTGTAGTAGAAAAGTATTTCCAAGTAGTAGATACACCAGAACAAGCAGAAGTTGCTTTGGTATTTTTAGAATCGCCTAAAACTGTTGGCTATTCTAGGGAAGACAATGAGAACGGTTATTTACCAATAAGTTTACAATATTCATCTTATACGGCTAAACTTGCTCGTAAGGAAAGCTTAGCTGGTAACAATCGATCTTATCTAGGTAAAAGCAATCAAGCGGCGAATAATAAAGATCTTGAAACTATTTTGGCATTGAAAAAAGAATATCCTAATTTGCCAATCATTATTTCATTAACTATGAAAAATCCAACGATCGTCAAAGAATTTGAACCATTTGTAGAGGCGATCATCGCTGATTTTGGTGTCCAAACACAAGCAATTTTAAGTGTTTTGAGCGGTGATTTTACACCTTCTGGTTTGTTGCCGTTTCAGATGCCGGCAGATATGGAAACTGTTGAACAACAAAAAGAAGATGTACCATTGGATATGAAGTGTTACAAGGATGAATTGGGTCACATATATGATTTTGGTTATGGAATGGATTTTGAAAAACAAATAGAGGATAAAAGAGCAGACTATCGAGATTAAATAAAAACTTTTTAATTGACTGAGACAAAAATCTGGATAAACGGTGTGAAACAGTCAGGTTCTTCGGCAATTTCCTAAAAACCGCACAATGCATAAAATGCATTGTGCGGTTTTTAGTCCAATTGCTCGAACCTAAACGACTTTTGTCACATCTTCTGTGAATTTTTTAAATCATATGATTAAACAAAAAATTGTTAGCGTGCTATAATGAAAAAAAGTGATACAGTATGTTTATCTGTATTATAAAAAAGTTCTTAATTTTATGTTTTTTAGTTTTAATTCCTTTCTAATAAGGTTTCTAAAGTTTTGAAACATATGAATAAAAGGAGTGTAACACAAGATGGATAAAAGCAAAAGTGGTGCCGAAGTAATCGTAGAAAGTTTGAAAAATCATCAAGTTGATTATGTTTTCGGTATTCCAGGAGCAAAAATCGATGGTCTATTTAATGCATTAGTTGATGATGGTCCAGAATTGATTGTGACACGACATGAACAAAACGCAGCATTTATGGCAGCAGCAGTTGGACGTTTAACAGGCAACCCGGGTGTTGTCGTTGCGACAAGTGGTCCCGGAGCAAGTAATTTGGCAACGGGTTTAGTAACAGCTACGGCAGAAGGTGATCCTGTATTAGCAATCGGCGGTCAAGTTAAACGCAGAGATTTGTTGAAATTGACACATCAAAGTATGAATAATGCCGCATTATTTGAACCAATTACGAAATATAGCGCTGAAATCCAAGATCCGGAGACGATTTCTGAAGTTTTAGCTAATGCCTATCGTTTAGCAAAGGCGTCGAAAAAAGGAGCCAGTTTTATCAGTATTCCTCAAGATGTTGTTGATGGAACGGTCGAATCTGCTAGTATTAAACCTTTGAGCGATCCCAAAATCGGTTCTGCCTCAAGTGAAGATATTCAATATCTTTCTCAACAAATTCAAGCAGCTGAATTGCCTGTGTTATTAGTAGGTATGCGAGCATCTACTGAAAAAGAAGCCAATGCGATTCGTGAAATTGTTGAGAAAACAAACATTCCAGTAGTTGAGACTTTTCAAGCAGCGGGTGTTATTTCTAGAAAATTGGAAGATCATTTCTTTGGAAGAATCGGATTGTTCCGTAACCAACCGGGGGATATGTTATTAAAACGCAGTGATCTAGTCATTGCTGTGGGCTATGATCCTATTGAATATGAAGCTCGAAACTGGAATGCAGAAGGGGATTCAAAAATTATTGTAATCGATGATACTCCAGCAGAAATCGATCAATATTTTCAACCAGAACGGGAATTGATTGGAGATATTGGGAAGACATTAACCATTTTATCGCCTAGTATCGAAGCGAAAGTGCTGTCAGAAAAGGCGACAGAATACTTAGATTCATTACATGAAAAGCTCATTCAACGAGATAATGTAGAAACATCAGCTGTCAATGGACTGATTCACCCTTTAGAAGTCATTGATACCTTGCAAAATCTTGTGACAGATGAAATGACAGTAACTGTCGATGTAGGTAGTCACTATATTTGGATGGCTCGCCATTTTAGAAGTTATGAGCCGCGCCATTTGCTTTTTAGTAATGGGATGCAAACTTTAGGAGTCGCGCTTCCTTGGGCGATATCAGCTGCGTTGGTTCGACCAAATACACAAATCATATCTGTATCAGGCGATGGCGGATTTTTATTTTCAGCACAAGACCTTGAAACGGCGGTACGTAAAAAGTTAAAAATCATTCATTTGATTTGGAATGATGGTCGATATAATATGGTTGAATTCCAAGAACAGTTAAAATATCATCGGATTTCAGGCGTAGATTTTGGACCAGTTGACTTTGTGAAATATGCCGAAGCGTTTGGTGCAAAGGGGTTAAGAGCTACGAGCGCACAAGAATTAAAAGCAGCGATTTTAACTGGGATCGAAACAGAGGGTCCTGTCGTAATCGATATTCCAATTGATTACCAAGATAACGAAAAACTTGGCGAAACGATTTTACCAGATCAGTTTTATTAGAAAGGTGATAACAATGACAAAAGAAACAGTCTTATATCAGCACGGAACGTTAGGTGCTTTAATGGCAGGCTTGATGGATGGGACTGAAACGATCGCTAATATTTTAAAAAAAGGCGATTTTGGGATTGGTACTTTATCTGGATTAGATGGAGAATTGATCATTTTAGATGGAAAAGCGTTTCAAGGAAGAGAAGATGGCGCCTTGATTGCAGTAAATGAGGAACAAGAAACACCTTATGCTGCAGTAACTACATTTAAACCAACAATTACTTTCCCAGTGGACGGTCCAGTAGATAATTTAAAAATCAACACTTTGATCCGTGAGCATTTAAAGAGTGAAAATCTTTTTCATGCAATCAAGATTCATGGGACGTTCAAAAAAGTCCATATTCGAGTAATGCCCAAGCAACAAAAACCTTATAAACGTTTAGTTGAAGTTTCCAAAGAACAGCCGGAGTTTATAAAAGGGAATGTTACTGGTACGATAGTTGGCTTTTTTACGCCTGAATTATTTCAAGGAGTGGCCGCAGCGGATCTTCATTTACATTTTATAGACGATGACCAAACATTTGGTGGACATTTGATGGATTTTGAATTGGAGTCAGGAACAATTGAGATTGAACCGATGGATTCTTTGTTGCAGCATTTTCCGAAAAACGATGAAACATTCATTCATACAGCAATCGACTATGCTGATTTAGAGAAAGAAATTCAAGAAGCTGAATAGAAAAATGCCTAAGACATTTTCAAAATCTGTCTTAGGCATTTTATTATTTTGCAGCAATTTTCTTGGCTTTTTCTGTATTAGCAAAATGAAGTTTTACATATTTACTCAATAATTCCATGCCGCCTTTGGCTAAAACTTTAGCAGCAACTTTATCAGAAGCCGTCCCTGCGCCGGAAGGAACTTTCATGCCCAATTCTTTTGATTCTTTGTCCAACTCTTCTAAAAACGCTGCTCGGCTAATGATTGAAGCTGCAGCAACTGCTACATGATATTGCTCACCCTTTGTGATGAAATACAATTTTTCACTGACTTGATTTTGTTCACTTCGTACATATTTTTTATAATTTGCTTCTGGTGTAAATTGATCGATCAAAATTGCTTCTGGTTTGACTGGTGCAATCTCATTCAGTAATAAATAAATCGCCTGATTATGCAGCGCAACTTTCATATGCACAGCATTGTATTTAGGTTGGATCTGATTGTATTTTTCTGGTTCTACAATTAATAATTTATAAGGAATCAATTCTTTGATGACCGCAGAAAGCTGTACGATCTGAGGATCTGTCAGTTCTTTGGAATCTCTTACACCTAAAGCTTTTAATTTTGTGACCATCGTTTTATCAACGAAAGCCGCACAAACTGTGACTGGACCAAAATAGCTACCGTTGCCCACTTCATCACTACCTAAAACAGAAAGTTGACTGAAATTTGCTGGTAATGCCGTCGTTTTTTTGGAAGCTGAGGTATTTGATCCTTTACTTTGGAGTGAGGTGCCCCACTTAGCGGCAATTCGTGCTGCATCGGGCCCTTGGAAAACAACTTTTCCAGAAGTGTAGGCTGTAATCATTGTGCTTCCAGTCTTTGCAACAAATTCACTATATGGAACATGTTTGTTTAAACAATTTTTTTCATAGTATGCATGCATTTTTTTCATCGTATCTTTGGTTACTTTGATTACTTGTGTTTGGGACATAGAGGGACTCCTTTCAAATCTTCTTATTCATAGTAAAACAAAAGTACTGAAAAGTGAAGTATGTTTCTTTGGGAAAAATTATAGACTGATTGCAGATAAACGGCTTTATAATAACGAAAATTTGAGTTTTCAGAAAATCTGTGGTAGAATACATTATAAGTAATGATACTAGTTTGAGTGAGCGGATTTCTGCTCACTCTTTTTAATGGAGTAACATAGGCGGAAAGTGTGATGAAAGATTGATAGAATCCACTTTTCATTGTCTAGCTACATGAACCAGCACTTCGGAAAAAAGATAATTATCGTTGTCGGCAAAAAAACACCGAAAACAATAATTCCTATTTTTCTGTCAGTGCCAAACGGTTCATTCTGCTTTTCATTGTCTAGCTACATGAACCAGCGCTTCGGGAAAAGATAATTATCGTTGTCGGCAAAAAAACACCGAAAACAATAATTCCTATTTTTCTGTCAGTGCCAAACGGTTCATTCCACTTTTCATTGTCTAGTACGTTACATAAATCTCGAAGGAGGCGAAAATTTTGAGTAGTGTTGTGGAAACTGTTACCGAGTTAGTCACACCAATCTTAGAAAAACAAAATTTTGAACTTGTAGAAGTAGAGTTTGTCAAGGAAGGAAGAGACTGGTTTCTCCGTGTCTTTATTGATAAAGAAGGCGGTATTGATATCTTAGACTGTGCACTTGTTAGTGAGCAGCTAGATGAAAAGCTTGATGCTATGGATCCTGATCCGATTCCCCAAGCGTACTTCTTGGAAGTGTCCTCACCGGGAGCTGAACGTCCGCTGAAGAAAGAAAGCGACTATGAAAATGCAGTTGGAGAATACATTCATGTTTCACTTTATCAAACGATCGATGGTGAAAAGCAATTTGAAGGTATCTTAAAAACAGTAGATAAAGATCAGTTGACCTTGACAGTCAAAATTAAAACAAGAGTCAAAGATTATACATTTGAACGAAAAAACATTGCCAAAGCTCGTTTAGCAATTCAGTTTTAATAAGTAAAAACATAAAGCAGAACTTTCCAGTTTTTGCTTATCACGAGATGCAGGAATTGACCTGAAAAAGGTTGATCAGCTCCGTTCACCTTTCATTTAGACAGTAGGAGGAAATGATAAAAAAATGAGCAAAGAAATGTTAAATGCACTAGATGCATTAGAAGCTGAAAAAGGTATTTCTAAAGAGATTGTGATTGATGCACTGGAAGCAGCATTAGTTTCCGCATACAAAAGACATTATGGGCAAGCCCAAAACGTTGAAGTAGAATTCGATGGTAAAAAAGGCAATATTCATGTTTATGCTGTTAAAGAAGTAACGGAAGAAGTTTTTGATTCGCAACTTGAAGTATCACTAAAAGAAGCGATGGAAGTGAATAAAGCTTACGAAATGGGTGATAAAATCCGTTTTGAAGTAACACCAAAAGATTTCGGACGAATTGCTGCACAAACAGCTAAACAAGTTATTTTACAACGCGTTCGTGAAGCAGAAAGAAACATTATTTATAACGAATTCAGCGCTTACGAAAATGACATCATGCAAGGAATCGTTGAAAGACAAGACCGTCGCTACATTTATGTAAACTTAGGAAAAATCGAAGCTGTTTTATCTAAGCAAGATCAAATGCCAAATGAATTTTACCAACCCCATGATCGTATTAAAGTATACGTTTCAAGAGTTGAAAATACATCAAAAGGCCCACAAGTTTTTGTAAGCCGTAGTCATCCGGATTTATTGAAGCGATTATTTGAACAAGAAATCCCAGAAGTGTATGATGGAATTGTAGAGATCGTCAGCATTGCTCGTGAAGCAGGCGACCGTTCAAAAGTTTCTGTTCGTTCAACTGACCCGAATATCGATCCTGTTGGAACTTGTGTAGGACCAAAAGGCCAACGTGTTCAAGCAATTGTTAATGAGTTAAAAGGTGAAAACATGGATATCGTTGAATGGAGCGAAGACCCAGCTATTTTCATCAGCAATGCATTGAACCCTGCCCAAGTAGTTGATGTTATCTTTGATCCAAATAATAGCAAAGCTTGTACAGTTGTTGTTCCAGATTATCAGTTATCACTTGCGATTGGTAAAAGAGGTCAAAATGCTCGTTTAGCAGCTAAATTGACTGGTTTTAAAATCGATATCAAACCAGAATCTGAAATGGAAGCTTACTACGCAGAACATGCAGAAAATCAAGATACTCCTGAAGAAGAAGCACATGATGAAGCAATCGTGGCCTCTGATATGACTGCTGATGATTACGAAAACGTTGAGTTTGAAGAAAAAACAGCAGAAGACGAAGAACAAGTTTAACCATTTGGAGGGAATCAAATGAAAAAAAGAAAAATCCCAATGCGTAAATCTGTTGTTTCAGGCGAAATGAAACCGAAAAAAGAATTAGTTCGAATCACGCGTTCTAAAGAAGGCGAAGTGGCAATCGATCCTACAGGGAAAATGCCAGGACGTGGGGCTTATATTTCACTTGAGCCTAAAGAAGTCCAAGATGCTTGGGATAAACATATCTTAGACCGTGTGCTAGAAACGACATTGACAGATACTTTTTATCAAGAATTATTAGACTATGTTGAACATCAAAAAGCACGGAATGAGTTGTTCGGCAATGGATAAAGAAAAAATACTGAATTTATTAGGTTTGGCTATGAGAGCTGGAAAACTAGTAACTGGTGAAGAATTGACTATCGGTGATATCCGCAGCAATAAAGCAAAATTCGTTTTTGTTGCGGCAGATGCTAGTGACAATACAAGAAAAAAAATAAAGGACAAATGTTCTTATTACAATGTTCCTTGCGATGAGTCGTTTTTACATTCAGAATTAAGTCACGCAATCGGCAGAACGCGTATGGTGATCGGTATTAATGATCAAGGCTTTGCGACCAAGTTCAAGGAACTAATCAAAGGTTAGGAAGGTGATTGCATGGGGAAAAAAAGAATTTATGAATTAGCCAAAGAAATCAATCAATCGAGTAAAGATGTTGTCGAAAAAGCACATGCTTTAGGTATGGATGTGAAAAATCACATGGGCGCAATTTCTTCTGAGGACGAATCAAAACTTCGTAGCTCATTTGGAGGAAACAAGCCTGCAAATCCGCAACAAAAACCAGTGGCGAAACCACAAGCAACACAAAACGGTCAGCCACAAACAAAACCAGCAAATCCAAAACCAGCTAACCAAAATGGAAATAGACCAAACCAAAACCAACATAGACCGCAACAAAACGGTCAACAAAACCGTCCGCAACAAAATAACCAAAATCAAAACCGTCCAGCACAACAAGGACAACAAAATAATCAAAACCGCAACAACCAAAATCGAAACATGCAAGGAAGCAGCCAAAATATGACTCAAAACCGTTCGAATCAAGGACAGCAAAATCGTCCGCAGCAAAACAACCAGAATCAAAACCGTCCAGCACAACAAGGACAACAAAATAATCAAAATCGTAACACTCAAAACAACCAAAACCGTAATACACAAAGCAATACGCAAGGGACGAACCAAAATCGTCCTACACAAAATACAACTCAAAACCGTCCAGCACAAACAGGACAACAAAACCGTCCGCAACAAGGACAAACGAACCAAAACAGCAACAACACACAAGGTAATCAAAACCGTAACAATACTAACACTGGAAACCGCAACAATAGTTTCGGTGGCGGCGGTGGACAAAACCGTAACCGTAATGGCTACAACAACCAAAACCGCAACAGATTCAACAAAAAAGGCAAAAAAGGTAAATACCAAGAATCAACAAAACCAGCAGTGCCAGCACGTAAATTCCGTGAATTGCCAGATGTATTAGAATATACAGAAGGAATGAACGTAGCAGATATCGCGAAGAAAATTCACCGCGAGCCAGCTGAAATCATCAAAAAACTATTCATGATGGGCGTTATGGTCAATCAAAATCAATCATTAGATAAAGAAACGATTGAATTATTAGCAGTTGATTATGGTATGGAACCACAAGAAAAAGTTCAAGTTGATGTTGCTGATATCGATAAATTCTTCGAACCAGAAGCGTTAGTTGAAGAAAATCTTGTAACACGTCCTCCAGTTGTAACAATCATGGGACACGTTGACCATGGTAAAACGACATTGCTAGATACATTGCGTAATTCACGTGTAACTTCTGGTGAAGCAGGTGGTATCACTCAGCATATCGGTGCTTACCAAATCGATATCGACGGTAAACCAATCACTTTCTTAGATACACCAGGACATGCTGCCTTTACAAGTATGCGTGCTCGTGGAGCAGGTATTACAGATATTACGATTTTAGTTGTTGCAGCAGATGATGGCGTAATGCCGCAAACGGTTGAAGCAATCAACCATGCCAAAGCAGCTGAAGTACCAATTATCGTAGCAGTCAATAAAGTTGATAAACCAGGCGCTAATCCAGATCACGTGAAACAAGAATTAAGTGAACACGGTTTGATTCCAGAAGAATGGGGCGGAGATACGATCTTCGTAAACATTTCAGCGAAATTCAATCAAAACATTGACGAATTATTAGAAAATATTCTTTTGATCGCCGAAGTAGAAGATTTGAAAGCTGATCCAACACAACGTGCGATCGGTACAGTAATCGAAGCTCGTTTAGATAAAGGAAAAGGACCAGTTGCGACATTACTTGTTCAACAAGGTTCATTACGCGTTGGAGATCCAATCGTTGTTGGTAATACCTTCGGACGTGTCCGTGTTATGACGAATGATATTGGTCGTCGTGATAAAGCAGTAGGACCTGCAACACCAGTTGAAATCACTGGATTGAATGATGTACCACAAGCTGGCGATCGTTTTGTTGTCTTTGAAGATGAAAAAACAGCTCGTCAAGCAGGTGAAGAACGTGGCAAACGTGCGGTTCTTGAACAACGTTCATCAAACAATCGTGTAACTTTAGATAATCTATTCGAAAGCCTAAAAGAAGGCGAACTGAAAGATGTTAACGTGATTATCAAAGCAGATGTACAAGGTACTGCTGAAGCATTAGCAGCTAGCTTACAAAAAATCGAAGTTGCAGGCGTTCGTGTGAAAATTGTTCACTCAGCTGTAGGTGCAATCAATGAAAGTGACGTGACTCTTGCTGCAGCAAGTAATGCGATCATCATCGGTTTTAATGTACGCCCTACACCGCAAGCGAAACAACAATCAGATCAAGAAGAAGTAGACATTCGTTTACACCGTATCATCTACAAAGCAATCGAAGAAATCGAAACAGCTATGAAAGGGATGCTAGATCCTGAATTTGAAGAGAAAATCACTGGACAAATGACTGTTCGTGAACTTTACAAAGTATCTAAAGTTGGAACGATTGCTGGTTGTTACGTAACAGAAGGCTCTATCCGTCGTGATAGCGGCGTTCGTGTGATTCGTGACGGAATCGTTATCTTTGAAGGAAAACTTTCTAGTTTGAAACGATTCAAAGATGATGCTAAAGAAGTTAAACTTGGCTTTGAATGTGGTGCAATGGTTGAAAACTTCAATGATCTTAAAGTTGACGATGTAATCGAAGGCTTTGTTATGGAAGAAATCAAACAATAAAAATAAATAAAAGTAGAGAGAAGGAGAAACAGTATGGCAAATTATCGTGACCGCCGAGTAGGTCAAGAAATTATGCGTGAGATCAATGATATATTGAGAAAACGCGTAAGAGACCCACGTGTGCAAGACATTACAATTACAGATGTTCGAGTGACTGGGGATCTACAACAAGCAACGATTTATTACAGTTTGTTATCTGATCTAGCTTCTGATCAACAAAAAGCGCAACAAGGATTAGATAAAGCCAAAGGATTGATCCGTAAAGAATTAGGCCAACATTTGACGTTATACAAAACGCCAGAACTAATTTTTGAAAAAGATGAATCTGTTCAATATGGAAATCATATCGATGACCTGATTCGTAAATTGAATCAAGGAGAATAGAATAAAGCACTGTGAAAAGCATTTAGCTAAAAGAGAAATAAACTGCTTTTTACTCACGATTTATTCAAATGTAAAGCGTAAACCAAAACGGTTATCTAGTTTTGGTTTACGCTTTTTTGTGTAACAAAGACTTTCTCTATAAAAACCAAATAACGGAATTTAGTATCGCAAAATGGATGAAAAATATTTCTATCGAAGATAATGAGCAACCTCTAATAATTCCAAAATAACTATAAAATAAACTGGTATTAAACTTTTTCTATTGTTATATCTAAAACATATGAGAATATATTTAATTTATATGTTTTTTAAAAATCAAATTTGTCATTTTTTTGTCTTTTTTTGAACTATTATTTCATTTAAAAGGTAGTAAAATAAATTTAGTTAAAAGTTAGTTATATTTTATCGTTTGAGAGTATAAGAAAACTGTTGGTTTCTAATAATAACCAAAATGGAAATTGGGAGACTAAGATCATTTTTTAGATCAAAAGGAACATTCTTATGGAGATTACGCTTTAGAAAAACAATTAATAAAAATGTATCAACTAATTTGAAGGAGTGGATTTACATGAAAAAATTAATTTTATCATCATTGATCGTTGCGGCGTTCTCTAGCAGTGTTTTTGTTTTGGGGAACCAAGTAGTTTTTGGGGAAGAAAAAACAGATAGTCGAAACGTAGATATCAACGATTCTGGGGATATTGAACTAAGTGATTACTTTACGGCACATGGTGATGCTATATTTATTGATAGTGATACTGTGCAGTTGACTTCAAGTGAACCAAATCAGTTTGGTGCCATCACGCTGAATTCAAAGATGACTTTTGACGAAAAAACTTTGAAAATTGGTTTTGATGTTGTTCACGGAACTGATGCAAAAGCAGGAAATGGAATTGGAGCAGCTTTTCATGATGGAAATATTGGTGAAATCGGCAAAGCCGGTATTAATGGTAGTGGTTTAGGAATTTTAGGATTGAAAAAAGGTATAGGATTTGAAGTTAATACATATCTTGATCCAGCAATACCAGAGCATGGCGGAATTGCTCCTACCGGTCCACATTTCGGCTTTGTTGATACTGATAACGGTGATTATTTATTAGGTTACAATATGCTAGATATACCATTAACTGCAGGAATTGGAAAGTTGTCATTTTACACTCATGATTATGGTGCTGGAATGTTACTTTTGAGGAGTAATTATAATTATGATTCCGTAGTTGGTTCGGCAGTTTCTACTGGGCAAGAAAAAGCCTTTACTCTAGCTGCAACTACAGGTAAAACAGGTAGCAGACAAATCGTGAAATTAAAAAATCTAACGGCTAGACTCAATATACCGGAATTAAAAGCCAATAACATCGAAATTCAACAAGACGAAAAATTTAATGAATTTGATCCAAGAATTGGTTTAGAAGCTACAGATAAGACCACAGGAGATTTAACAGATAAGATTCAAGTGATGCCTTATCACCTAAATAGTGCTATTCCAGGTACGTATAAGGTTCCTTATGTAGTAAAGAACAGCCGAAATGAAGTAGCAAGAAAAACAATTAAAGTCAAAGTAAACGTCAATGATACATGGTCAAATGGTAAAACATCCGGCTGGAAAATGTTTTCTGGTCAAGATATTCAATTGCTTAAAGATCCAGAAAATGCATTAGTGGGCGATTATGCTTTTTATTCAGATAATCATGCCAGTCTATATAAACATTTTACCGGTGTTGATGCTCTAGAAAAAGGTGAAGAATATCGTGCCACACTTTATGTCAAACCACAAAATGGTAAACCAGAAAGTAATCGTGTGAAAGTATCGTTGAAAGAAGATCTTGCTGGAAAAGAAAGCAGAGAACTTATCAATAACTTTCTGCCTAAAGATCAGTTAGATGAAAATGGTTATTACAGAATAAGTCAAACATTCAAAGTAAGCGAAAACGAAACAAATCCTTTAATTGTTGTCGAAAACTTTAGTCCTGGATATATTGGTTCTATTAATATATCTAAAATTGTTAAGTGAATAAATTTAGTTGATTAGTTAGAGAATTTAAACTATAGCTATTAATAGAGATGGGAAAGCTGAATGGGATTATTCCTTTTCAGCTTTTCTTCTTGTTCTAATACTCTTTTGTAATAGACTTATTTTTTGTAACTATATTGAAAGAAACTGTAATATTTTTAACGATCAAATAAATAAAATCTATGCTATTATGTATAGTACAAGTCCTATCAAAGATACTGTTGAAGAAAATGGAGGGTTAGTAGTGAAGAAAAAGAATTTGTCATTATTAATAGTTAGTATGGTTACAGTTGCAGGAACAATAGTACCAATTAGTTCGTTGGCCGAAACAACTGATAAAAAAATAGAACAACAAGATAAAGAAATTTCAGCATTAAAAGAAAAACAAAAAGGTGTATCAGCGCAAATTAGCACATTAGAAGCAGAAATTTCTTCGATTTTTGATGAAGGTGTTTCTCTGAATAAGCAAAAAACAGCTTTAACTCAAGAATCTGAACAATTAAAAAAAGATATCACCGCATTAGATTTGCGAATTAATAAACGAACAGAAGCGATCCAAAAACAGGGAAGAAATGTTCAAGTAAATGGACAAGGAACTCAGATTCTTGATATGATTTTAAATTCAGAATCAATTACAGATGCAGTCGGTCGAGTGCAAGCAATTTCTTCAATCATGACAGCGAATAATGATTTAGTTAAACAACAAAAAGAAGATAAAGCTCTTGTTGAAAGTAAAAAATCAACGATTCAAGAGAATTTAGTTGCTGTAGAAAAGGCGCAGAGTCAGCTTGAAAAAGAAAAAGAAAATCTTGTGGCTAAACAAGCAGATTTGAATGTTCTAAAAGCAGAAGTAGATTCTGAAACTTCTGGCGCTGAAAGTTCAAAAAGTAAACTTGTAAAAGAACAGCAAGAAGCGCTGAAAGCTCAACTTGCAAATGAAGCAAAAGTAAAAGAAGCTAAGAAGGTTGCAGCTTCTAGTAAGTCAGAAAAACAATCTGTTTCAAGTGAATCTACTACTGAAACAAGCAGTGAGACAAACAATGAAACAACAACAACTACGACGCCTCCAGCTACAAATGAACCTAAAGAGGATGTAAATGATAATAATTCAAACAACCAAGAAAGTACGGGCCCATCAGAAAAACCTAGTGATCCAGTAACGCCACCTGTTACTTCTGGTGATGCAACGTTCCAAGCACTGAATGCATTGCGTACCGCGAATGGATTGAATCCTGTAAGCTGGGATGCTGGACTTGCGGCGGCGGCTAGTGCTAGAGCTTCAATGATGCAAGATTATCAAATACCATCAGATCATTGGAATAGAGGCGATGAAGTAATTGCCTTCATGTTTGCTCCAGGAAATTCTGTGATCATGGCTTGGTATAATGAGACGAACATGGTATCTCCATCTGGAACAGGACACCGAGATTGGGAGATGAATCCTAGTATGACACGTGTTGGTTTTGGTTATGCTGGAGATGTTATTGTGGGACATTCTGCCTAAACATATAAAATCAAGTGAGCGTAAAGCAAAACTGTTATCTGGTTTTGTTTTATGCTTTTTTTATAATTATGATGGAAAATAGCTTGTATGCTAGATTCCTATTTTTTAAAAATGAAATTCTATTACCTTATATGCTATAATAAATAAGTTAGTAAGCAAAATGGAGGAAAACAATGGACGGTATTTTACCTTTATGGAAAGAAGCCGGCATGACTAGTCATGACTGTGTTTTTAAACTAAGGAAAATTTTACATACGAAAAAAATTGGTCACGGCGGTACTTTAGATCCTGACGTATCTGGGGTTTTACCTATTTGTATCGGAAAAGGGACAAAAGTAATTGAATACATGGTTGATTCTGGTAAGACATACGAAGGAGAAATTACGCTTGGTTTTTCTACGACAACAGAAGATGCTAGTGGAGAAATAGTTGAGAAAATAGCACTATCTAAACCTTTTTCAAATGAAGAAGTTGATGCTGCTATGCAAACGATGACAGGTGTGATCACACAAATCCCACCGATGTTTTCAGCAGTCAAAGTTAATGGTAAACGTCTTTATGAATATGCTAGAAATGGTGAAGAAGTTGAACGTCCAGTGAGAAAAGCGACGATTTATTCTTTTGAACGCACGAGTGAACCCAAATTTGATGCTGAGAATGGCACGCAAAGCTGGTGTTTTAAAGTTGTTTGCGGGAAAGGAACCTACGTTAGAACATTGTCAGTGGACACGGGTCTTGCGTTAGGAGTACCTGCGCATATGTCTGATTTAACACGCACTGCAAGTGGTGGTTTAACTGCTGAACAATGCTTGACACTAGCACAAGTCACAGAGATAATGGCCCAAGATGCAATCAATGAAACCTTACTACCAATTGAAACAGCTATCGAGCAATTTCAACGCATCGATCTATCTGATGAACTGTATCAAAAAGTCAAAAACGGAGTTCGTTTGGCTCCAGCTGAGCTTTCTCTAAATGAAATGCCGCAAGACTTGCTGGCTTTATTTTATCAAGATCAAGTTGTGAGTCTATATATGGCACACCCGACTAAACCAAATGTATTAAAACCTAGCAAAGTGCTAAGAAATAATTAATAGAAAGAAGTTTTATCATGCAAATCATTCCAATTCGACATCCATATAACCAAGAGCAAATCCCGGAAGCTGAGGTTGTAATGGTCTTAGGATTTTTCGATGGTGTTCATCGTGGACACCAAAAAGTAATTGAAACTGGAAAAAATATTGCGGAAGAAAAAGGCTTGAAATTAGCAGTGATGACCTTTAATCAACATCCTTCAATCGTTTTTCAAAAAGTTCTGCCTGAAAATATGAAATATTTGAACAGCTTAGAACAAAAAGAACAGTTGATGGAAAAACTGGGTGTTGATATATTATATGTGATCGAATTTACTTCTGCGTTTGCTCATTTAGCACCGCAAGAATTTGTGGATCAATATATTGTTGGTCTACATGCAGCAGTTGCAGTTTCAGGATTTGATTATACTTATGGTCCTAAAGAGATTGCTGATGTGGCTCATTTACCAGGATATGCAAACGATCGCTTTGAAGTCGTTACTGTCAGTAAAGAAGAATTAGCTGGAACTAAAATCAGCTCAACACGAATTCGTGAACTGATGGAGCAGGGGCGAATGGAAGAAGTCACTGAATTGCTAGGTTATGTTTATGAAACGGACGGAACAGTCGTTCACGGGGATGCCAGAGGACGTTTATTGGGCTTTCCAACAGCTAATATCAAAGTGAAAAGTACTGTGCGCCTGCCTAGAATCGGTGTCTATGCTGTGAAAATCCAAATTGGCGATAAATGGCATATTGGTATGGGATCGATTGGTCATAACGACACATTTGGTGATGGTCGTGATCTCACAGTAGAAGTCTATATTTTAGATTTTCATCAAGACATTTACGGAGAACAAGTAACGGTACGCTGGAATCATTATTTACGGGATCAGGTTAAATTTGATGGAGCTGAAAGTTTGATTGTACAGTTAAAACAAGACGAGCAAGATACTGCCGATTATTTTTTAGAAAAGTAATAGCACTATAAATAATTTAGGATGGTTCATACTTTCTATTCTGTCATAATTGAAGATAAGCAAAAATAGTTGCTTATTAATGTTTAGGAGGATGAAGTCCATGAAAAAAATCATTTTAGGAGCAACAGTCTTGTTATGTTCAGTGGCTTTAGTAGGTTGTGGGAAAAATGCGGATAAGAATAAAGACAAATCCGAAACGCCATCGTCCTCTAAAGTTGAAAAAAGCAGTAGCACTTCAGAATCTAGCAAAAAAGATAGCCGAGAAAAATCTGATTCCAAAGAGGCTGATAAAAAAACGTCAGAATCTACTGCTAAAAAGAAAAAGTGATCCATCATTTTTATTCAAATTTAGAGAGCGAAACAAAACTGATAGTGAGTTTTTGTTTCGCTCTCTTTTTTTTGCATCTAGTTTTTATAAAAGTCAATCAAACGCAGCGTTCGTAAAAGAGGATAATACTTGTTTTAGTTGAGTGCCCATATATTTATTTTTAAGATAATAAACAGACATAACTCTGATTGGTAAACTTTCATGATTGATTGAGACGATGTTTAAATCATCTAAACGACATTCTAAATACTGTGGAACGATAGAAAAAGTATCAGTGTTGTTTACCATATAAAGGATCAATTCAGTGGAATCAACTTGAATATCGTATTCCTGAGATCTTTTTGGAAGTTGAATGGCCATCCAATCATAAATTGTTTTTGTTTCAAGGAACTTTTTATTGAAAAAAATAAACGGATAGTTGTTAAATAAGTCCAAAGTGATTGTCGGGTTGTCTAAAAGCGGATGCCCTTTTCGCATGATAATTTTGTATTCATTTGAATAAATATCTATTTTATTTATCGTAGAAGGTACATTTGTGACGGAAGGACCAATCCCAATGTCTGACTCCAACGTTTCAAGCGATTTGAAAATGTTATCTGAAATAATCGTATTTACTCTTAAATGTTTATATTCATGAAACAATGTAGAAAGAGTGTCATTTAATTTGAATTCTAAATCATTTAAAAAAAGAGAAATCTTGAGCGTTGTTATCGTAGGTTCTTTTGTGGTAGAAAGGTCATTGATCTCCTCACAAATATAAAACATTTCTTGTTTGATCCGCCAACAATGCGTTTCTAGTATTTTTCCAGCAGGAGTAAGTTGACAGTCTCCGCCGTTTCTAAAAAATAATGCCGTTCCAATTTCGTCCTCAAGGTTTTTAATTTGTTTACTTAGTGCAGCCTGTGAAATATTTAGTTTGTTACTGGCTCTGGTGAATTGTTTTTGTTCGCAGAGTGCCAAAAAGTAATTTAAATGGGTTAGTTCCATAATGAGTTGCTCCTTTCAAACTACAAATTAAAAGATATATTGAAGCTGTTCAATAAGATATTCGTGTGTCTTTGAGAGCGGAGAGCTTGAAGAATAGCCAATAGAAATATTTCTAAAGGGAGCATCAATGATCTCGACAGAGACAACATTTAAGTAATTAGGAATTGAATCCACTAATGAATACGGAAGAAAAGCTACCCCAAAGTCTTGATCAACCAAATTTAATATTGAAATTGTAGAAGGAAGTTCATAATAGCGATTATCTTTCAGTTCAGGATGAGTTGTTTCAATCCAAGAATTGATGATTTGTTTTTCGTAAATTATGTTTGTGTAGTTTATTAGTGGCATTTGTCGCAAATCTTCTGCCGATAATTCATCCAAATCGGATAATTGATTGTTGGTACTGACGAAAACAGCATATGATTCAGAAAAGATCAACTCGCTTTTTATTTGCTCATTTGTTTCTGACAAAATCCCGATAGCAATGTCGATTTCATTATTTTCTAGTACCTCTTCTAGATTTTCAAAATAGCTATACTCCAGTGAAACGGAAGGGTGGTGCTGACGGAATTCTGTTAATAATTTAGCGATTAAATAATCAATGTCTGGCAAATTAGTACCGATTTTGATCGTTGCAGTTTCGCCAGTATGAACGAGTAAGTTGATTTCATTGACTGCCATGTCAAATTCTTGAAAAATTTTTTCTCCTCTAGTTTTTAGAACAAGTCCTTCTGCAGTTAACTTGTTATTACCATAATCTCTTGTTATCAATTGAGCATGTAGCTCCAGTTCTAATTCGCGGATATGGGTGCTCAAATAGGGTTGAGAAATACCTAACTCCTCCGATGTTTTTGTAAAGCTTTTGTTTTTACATAACGCTAAAAAATAATCTAAGTGTTTTAGTTTCATTTCCCCATCTCCTTCACTCAAGTAAAAATAAAATTCTAACCACATATAAGATAAAATAATTTTAGATAAAATAGTTCTTTTTTTAAAAAAATATATAAAAATTTAATAGTATATATTATTATTTTGAAATAACTATAATTTGGCCCACAGGAGAAAAAGCAGCTTTCAGACAAATAGGAAAAGAGCCTCTTCAATTGGTGATAGCAGACCAATTGAAGAGGCTTTTATCAGGATGTTGCTTTCTGATAAGAAATGATGAACGTTAAATCATGCACTGTAAATAATTTATTTACTCGTTTATTATATTCGTGCTGATGCATTTAAACCATCCTATTTTACTTATAGTGCTATTCCTTTTTGTATGGATTCTTGAAAAACAAATCCCACTTCGCAGGAAAGACGAAGTGGGATTTGTCCGAGTTAATATTGTAAAAAGGAGTATGGATTTTGCATAAACGAAGTTGGGATGTTCGTCTACATAACTATCATAAATAGAAATGAGCAAATAAACCATTCCTTTTTGTTTATACCTTTATTCTGTTTTATAAATGATTTGATGTTGACTAACAAAAGCTTAAGTAAGCTGATAAAACTATATACAAAAAAAGTTATAGCGGTATAAGTTTTTTAGTCTATAAAAAAATGACGTAACTCATTAGAATGATAGTGTAATTCTTCTTGTTAGGTGAGGCTCCTATACAAACATAGGCTACTGCCCAAAAACGTCGAGAGACGCCAATGGGTAGAACAGGAATTGTCGGATTAAGGCTTTTCTTAAGGTAGCTAAAAGCGAATGCTTTTTACGTTGTATAGTGCCAAAACTCAACGATTGCGAAGACTCACGGCAGAGCGGGCTGAGTTTTCAGTGTGCTTTTTTTGTGTGGAAAGGATGTGGTTAGCGTGCCAGAAGATAGTTCGATCAATAAATCAGTAATTAAAAGAAAAGAGGAAAAGACAGATGCAAAAAGAAATGAAGAACATGATCCATGAAAAAGCGTATCAAAAATTAGCTAACCTATCTATCGATAAAGTATTAGAAAGTTTTTCATCCTCTTGGGATGGGCTAAAAGCCATAGAAGTACAACGTTCCAAGGATAAATTTGGTGTAAATAAAATCACTGATGATAAAAAGAAATCATTTATTTATACAGTGATAAAATCATATGTTACCCCTTTTACAGTTGTATTGATGATTCTTGCGACTATTTCATTTTTTACGGAATATGTTTATGCAGAACCAAGTGAAAAAGACATTGCCGGCGTGTTGATCATGCTCGTCATGGTTTTGTTAAGTGGAACAATGAGCTTAGTTCAATCAGTAAAATCAAGCAATGCAGTTAGTAAATTGCAAAATATGATTCAGATAACTGCAACAGTTACTAGAGAAAATAAAGAAATGGAAATCCCTATGGATGAAGTTGTATGCGGTGATTTAGTTAAACTTTCAGCAGGTGACATGATTCCAGCAGATTTACGTCTGATTCATGCCAAAGACTTGTTCATCTCACAATCTGCGATGACCGGAGAAAGTTTTCCAGTTGAAAAGAAAGTAAAAAATACAGTGCATACCAACAATAACCAAACAGATTTTGAAAATTTGTTATTTTTAGGCAGTAACGTGGTCAGCGGCAGCGGCGTTGGTGTTGCAGTTCGAGTGGGTGACAATACTTTATTTGGAAAAATCGCTCAAGATGTAGCAGATGACGAGAAAAAAACTAGTTTTGAATTAGGTGTGAATAAAACAACCTGGCTTTTGATCCGTTTTATGATGGTGATTACACCAGCGGTATTTTTGATTAATGGAATCACTAAAGGCAATTGGAGCGAAGCGTTGATGTTTGCGATTGCGACAGCGGTCGGTTTGACACCAGAAATGCTGCCAATGATCGTAACGACAAATTTGGTCAAGGGTTCTAGAGATATGGCAAAAGAAGGAACGATCATGAAAAATGTCAATGCGATTCAAAACTTTGGAGCGATGGATATTTTATGTACCGATAAAACTGGGACATTAACACAAGACAAAGTTATTTTGGAATACCATTACAATACGTCGTGTCAAGAAGACCGAAAAGTGCTGCAGTCTGCTTTTTTAAATAGTTATTTTCAAACAGGCCTTCGTAATTTAATCGATAAAGCAATTATTGAAGCAACATCAAAAGAATTATCCATTGACGAAGAAGATTATTTTAAAATCGATGAGATTCCTTTCGATTTTAACCGTAGAAGAATGAGTGTGGTTGTCAAAGATAGAAGAGCCAATCAAAGTAGCTTGATCACAAAAGGTGCAGTTGAAGAAATGCTTCAGGCTTGTTCTTATATCAATCAAGGCGGCGAGATTGTTCCAATCACGTCAGAAATAAAAAAACAAGTGCTAAAAACAGTGAATGACTTAAATGAAGATGGTCTACGAGTGTTAGCAATCGCTGATAAGAAAGTCAATAATCAGTTAGATGATTATTCTGTTGAAGATGAAAAAGAACTTGTTTTACAAGGTTATCTAGCTTTTTTAGATCCTCCTAAAGAAACAGCAGCGCAAGCTATCCAAGCGTTGAAAAATAACGGAGTTTCAGTAAAAATCTTAACGGGTGATAATGAGTTAGTTACGCGATCTGTCTGTAGAGAAGTTGGTCTTGGAACTGAAAAAATGATCAATGGTTCTGCAATTGCTAAATTAACTGAGACAGAATTAGAAAAAACAGTCAATGAATACAACGTTTTCACAAAAGTAACACCAGATCAAAAAACAAAAATCGTTAAAGCTTTGAAAAAGAACGAACAAACAGTTGGTTTTATGGGCGATGGAATCAACGATGCTGGAGCGATGAAAGTTTCCGATGTAGGGATTTCTGTGGATACGGCAGTTGATATTGCCAAAGAATCAGCAGATGTTATTTTGTTGCAAAAAGATTTAATGGTTTTAGAACAAGGAATCTTATCTGGACGTCGAGTGTTCAGTAATACAATGAAATATATTAAAATGACAGCAAGTTCAAACTTTGGAAATGTTTTTTCCGTGATTCCAGCAAGTATCTTTTTGCCATTCTTACCAGTAGCACCGATTCAATCACTTTTCTTAAACTTGATTTATGATACTTCTTGTATGTCTGTTCCGTGGGATAATGTCGATGCAGAATATGTAGAGAAACCTAAAAAATGGGAAGCTAAGTCGATTGGTTCGTTTATGAGATGGTTTGGACCAACAAGTTCTGTTTTTGATATTGTTACGTATCTATTTATGTACTTTATTATTTGTCCAGCTATCTTGGGCGGTAGTTTCTTCTCGTTAACAGCAGATAAACAGTTACTATTTATTGCAATTTTCCACGCGGGTTGGTTTATTGAATCATTATGGTCACAAATGTTAGTTCTTCATGTACTAAGAACACCAAAAATTCCATTTCTTCAAAGTAGAGCATCAGGGATTTTAACATTGGTGACTTCGATTGGGATTTTAGTTGGAACGGTTTTACCGTTTACCAAGTTAGGGGCAAGTATCGGTTTTGCACCATTGCCGGGAAATTATTTCTTCTACTTAATTCCGACAATTATTGCATATTTACTTTTAGTAACAGTAATCAAAAAAATCTATATGAGAAAATACCAAGAGTTACTTTAGTCGAAAGCAGAAAAGAACCTACTTTTTTCGCTAGATACTCAGATTTTAAGTGTGAAACAAAATGGATTGTTAATTTTGTTTCACACTTTTTATTTATAAAATTAAAGGCTTGGATGAAAAGTTTCATAAATCAAATTAGAACATTTTACGATCGAGTATGGTAAGATAAGATGCGCCTTCTATATAATAGTATAAAAAGTAGCGAACTTCTAAATTTGGAGGAAGAAATAAATTGAAAAATGATCATCTTAACACTTCAGCATATATACATATTCCCTTTTGCGAACATATCTGTTACTACTGTGACTTCAATAAAGTCTTTTTAGAAGGACAGCCGGTGGATGAATATATTCAAAGTCTGTTAAAAGAGATTCGTTTAACGCAAGAAAAATATCCTAACAATGATACCAAAACGATCTATATTGGCGGGGGAACGCCAACGTCATTGTCAGCGAATCAATTGGCTGTTTTATTAGAAGGAATACGAAAATCACTTCCTTTTGATCCTAAAAATGAATTTACAGTAGAAGCCAACCCTGGAGACTTAACTCAAGAAAAGTTGCATGTGATGAAAGAATATGGTGTAAATCGTTTATCTATGGGCGTCCAAACGTTTGATAATCAATTACTGAAAAAAATCGGACGAAAACATACTGCCGAAGATGTCTATGAAACGATGAAGTTTTTAGAAAAAGAAAACTTTTCCAATGTAAGTATTGATTTGATTTATGCATTGCCTGGGCAAACCTTGGAAGGCTTTAGAGATACTTTGAAACGAGCAATCGAACTTGATTTACCTCATTATTCTTTGTATTCATTGATTCTAGAAAATAAAACGATGTTTATGAACTGGGTTCGACAAGGTCGTTTACAGTTGCCAGATCAAGAAATAGAAGCGCAAATGTTTGAAGAAACGATCGTTGCGATGGAAAAAGGCGGACGGCATCAATATGAAGTAAGCAATTTTGCCTTAAAAGGAAAAGAAAGCCAGCACAATTTAATTTACTGGAATAATGAACATTACTATGGATTTGGTGCAGGCGCGAGTGGTTATCTAGGGCATACTCGTTATCGAAATCATGGACCAATCCAACATTATTTAGAACCCCTACGAAATAATCAATTACCAACGGTTGAAACGGAAGTTCTGACGTTGAATAACCAAATGGAAGAGCAACTCTTTTTAGGTTTGCGTAAAAAAGATGGGGTTTCTAAACAGCAATTCAAAGAAAAATTTGGCGTTACACTGGAACAAGTCTATAAAGAAAAAATTCCTCAGTTAGTTGAAAAAGGTTTGTTGATAGAAGACGATACTTGCATTCAACTTTCTGAAAAAGGCTTATTTGTTGGCAATGATGTATTTGAAGAATTTCTGATCGACAAAGAATAAAACAGCAAAAAGTACCAAGGTGTTTCCCTTCAGAAAGCCTTGCGTACTTTTTCTTTTCCTGTAATTTAGCACTCGACAACAAAGAGTGCTAAAAAAGTGTGTTTTTCTCTTGACAATTATACAAGATATTGATATATTAATAATTGTATTAGCACTTGAACAACATGAGTGCTAATGAAGGGTGGTAACTATGATAACTGAAAGACAAAAGAATATTTTGCGACTTATCATCCAAGAATACACGAATACAGGAACTCCGGTAGGATCAAAGAAGTTGATGGAAGAAGGAATTAAGTCGAGTTCTGCCACGATTCGTAATGATATGAAAGCTTTAGAAGAACATGGATTACTGCTTAAGACGCATTCGTCATCTGGTAGAATTCCTTCTATGGATGGTTATCGCTACTACGTGGATCATTTGTTGAGTCCTGCTGAGATCGAACATGATGAATTAGAAACAATTCGTCATTCGTTTGGAAAAGAGTTTCATGAAATCAATGACATCATCGAACAATCGGCTGAAATTCTCTCTGATTTAACAAGCTATACAGCTTTTTCGTTAGGTCCTGAGGTGAAGGAACGACGATTGACTGGTTTTCGGATCGTTCCATTAAATGAACGACAAATCATAGCGATTATCGTTACCGATAAAGGCAATGTAGAAAGCCAAGTATTTGCGATTCCTGCATCCGTTTCAAGCCAAGACTTGGAAAAGATGACGCAAATCATCAATGATAAATTGGTGGGACAACCATTATTGACCGTTTATCATCGTTTGAGAACAGAAATTCCGATGATTTTACATCGTTATTTTCAAACGCCGGACGGCATGATGAATTTATTTGATGCAATGCTAGGACATGCTTTTGAAGAAAAAGTATTTGTCAGCGGCCGAATGAATCTTTTAAATTTCGGCGTACAAAAAGACATCGATCAATTAAAATCTGTTTATTCCTTTATGCAAAATACAGATGCGATTTCGCATTTGCTGACTGCAGATGAAAAGACTGATACACAAATAGCGATTCGGATCGGCTCAGAAATAGGCAATGATTTGCTTGATGACATGAGCATGATCACTGCCACCTATGAAGTGGCTGGTCACGGTAAAGGAACGATTGCTTTATTGGGACCTACAAGTATGCCTTATTCAAAAATGTTCGGTTTAGTGGACGTTTTCCGGCATGAATTAGCTTCAAAACTTGGTGCTTATTATCGTTTCCTTGATGAATAAGCAAAAAGTTAAAATATAGAACTCAAATAATTCTACGGAAATGAGAAGGGAAGTTGCAACGTGAGTAAGAAAGAAGAGACACACGAAGAAATACAAGAAGAACACATGGAGGCAATTGATGATTCAGGTGTTTCTGAAACAGAAGCTGAAATGACAGAAGTAGAAAATGCTCAGGCTGAGTTATCAGAAATGGAAGATAAATTTTTAAGAGCCCGTGCTGAAATAGCAAACATGAGCAATCGTTTCAAAAACGAGCGAGAGTTACTTGTTCGTTACCGCTCTCAAGACCTAGGTAAAAAATTATTACCTTCGATTGATAACTTAGAACGTGCGATGGCAATAGAAGTCGATGATGAACAAGGCGCAAGCTTGAAAAAAGGCATCTCGATGGTTCTTGAAGGCTTACAAGCTGCATTGAAAGAAGAAGGCATCGAAGAAATCCCAACAATGGGTGAAGCTTTCGATCCTAATTTACATCAAGCAGTCCAAACGATTCCGGCAAGTGATGAAATTCCAGCCGATACAATCGTTGAAGTATTACAAAAAGGGTATAAATTACATGACCGCGTTTTACGAGCAAGCATGGTTGTTGTTGCACAGTAACAGCAAAAAAATGTTTGTATAATATAAATTTAAACTAAAAAATCAAAATACAGATAGGAGATCATTAATTATGAGTAAAATTATTGGTATTGACTTAGGAACAACAAACTCAGCAGTTGCAGTATTAGAAGGCGGAGAAGCAAAAATCATTGCGAATCCAGAAGGTAACCGTACAACTCCTTCAGTAGTATCATTTAAAAATGGCGAAATCCAAGTTGGTGAAGTTGCAAAACGTCAAGCAGTAACTAATCCACATACAATTGCCTCAATCAAACGTCATATGGGCGAAGCAGGATACAAAGTAGAAGCAGATGGCAAATCTTATACACCACAAGAAATTTCTGCAATGATTTTACAATATCTAAAAGGTTTCGCAGAAGATTATCTAGGTGAAAAAGTTGATAAAGCAGTTATCACTGTTCCAGCTTATTTCAACGATGCACAACGTCAAGCAACAAAAGACGCTGGTAAAATCGCTGGTTTAGAAGTTGAACGTATCGTTAACGAACCAACAGCTGCAGCATTAGCTTATGGTTTAGACAAAACAGATAAAGATGAAAAAGTTTTAGTATTTGACCTTGGTGGTGGTACATTTGACGTATCGATCCTTGAATTAGGTGATGGCGTATTCGACGTATTATCAACTGCCGGCGACAATGAACTAGGTGGAGATGACTTTGATAACAAAATCATCGACTACATGGTAGCAGAATTCAAAAAAGAAAACGGTGTTGACTTATCTAAAGATAAAATGGCTGTTCAACGTTTGAAAGATGCTGCTGAAAAAGCGAAAAAAGATTTATCAGGTGTTACTTCAACACAAATCAGCTTACCGTTTATCACAGCAGGAGACGCTGGTCCATTGCACTTAGAAATGAACTTAACTCGTGCTAAATTTGATGAATTAACTAGCGATTTAGTAGAACGTACGAAAACTCCTGTACGTCAAGCATTGAAAGATGCTGGTTTGAATCCTTCTGAAATCGACGAAGTTATTTTAGTTGGTGGATCTACTCGTATTCCAGCTGTCGTAGAAGCTGTTCGTAAAGAAACAAACAAAGAACCAAACAAATCAGTTAACCCTGATGAAGTAGTCGCAATGGGTGCTGCAATTCAAGGTGGCGTTATCACTGGTGATGTGAAAGATGTCGTATTATTAGACGTAACACCATTATCATTAGGTATCGAAACAATGGGTGGCGTATTTACTAAATTGATCGATCGTAACACTACGATTCCAACAAGTAAATCTCAAACATTCTCAACAGCCGCTGACAATCAACCAGCTGTAGATATTCACGTATTACAAGGTGAACGTCCAATGGCTGCTGATAACAAAACTTTAGGTCGTTTCCAATTAACAGATATTCCAGCCGCTCCTCGTGGTGTGCCACAAATCGAAGTAAGTTTTGATATTGATAAAAATGGTATCGTAAACGTACGTGCTAAAGATTTAGGAACACAAAAAGAGCAAACAATCACAATCAAATCTTCATCAGGTTTATCAGATGATGAAATCGAACGTATGGTTAAAGATGCTGAATCTAATGCTGAAGCAGATAAAGCACGTAAAGAAGAAGTTGACTTACGTAATGATGTTGATGCTTTGTTGTTCACTGTTGACAAAACTTTGAAAGAATTAGAAGGCAAAGTTGACGCTGATGAAGTGAAAAAAGCAGAAGATGCTCGTGATGAATTAAAAGCTGCTGTTGAAGCAAACGATATCGAACAAATGAAAGAAAAACGTGATTCATTAAACGAAATCGTTCAAAACTTAACAGTAAAACTTTATGAACAAGCAGCGCAACAACAAGCACAAGAAAATCCAGAAGCTGCACAAGGTGGAGCAGATGATGTTGTAGATGCTGACTTTGAAGAAGTAGAAGGCGACGATAAATAATCGTTAACAAGCTGGCAAAGACCAAAGTCATCGCTTTGGTCTTTGCCTATCTTTATTTGTAGAGAAAGTTGGCTAGTAAATGAAGTGAAGCTATTTTGCTTTTGCTTGATTTGTGGTATGATTACAACGATGTTTTATACAAATAAATTGATGACGATCCTTTTTTAGAATAAATGGAATAATAGTTGGAGGGGAATTAATGGCTACGAAAAGAGATTATTATGAAGTCCTAGGTTTAGCAAAAGGCGCTTCAGATGATGAAATAAAAAAAGCTTACCGTAAGCTTTCCAAGCAATATCACCCGGATATCAATAAAGAAGCAGATGCAGAAGATAAATTCAAAGAAGTATCAGAAGCATATGAAGTATTAAGTGATCCTCAGAAAAAAGCTGCTTATGATCAATATGGTCATGCAGGGACTGATCCTAACTACGGTGGAGGCGCTGGTGGTTTCGGCGGCTTTGGTGGTGGAGGATTCTCCAGCAGTGGTTTTGGCGGATTTGAAGATATTTTCGATTCATTCTTTGGCGGCGGTTCTCGTAGTGTGGATCCAACGGCACCTAGACAAGGGGCTGATTTGCAATACACCGTTAACCTGAAGTTTGAAGAAGCAATTTTTGGTGTGGAGAAAGAAATCAAGTATAACCGTGAAGATAACTGTGAAACTTGTGGTGGTAACGGTGCAAAACCCGGTACACATCCTGAAACTTGCCATAAATGTCATGGCTCTGGTTCAATCAATGTTGAACGTCAAACACCACTTGGACGCGTGATGAGTCGTCAAACTTGTGACGTTTGTCGTGGTACGGGTAAAGAAATCAAAGAACCATGCCCAACATGTCACGGAACTGGACATGAGAAAAAAGCACATAAAGTGAAAGTCAATGTTCCAGCTGGAGTAGAAGACGGACAACAAATGCGTTTAGCTAATCAAGGGGAAGCTGGAATGAACGGCGGACCATATGGTGATTTATACGTTGTATTCAGTGTAGAAGATAGCAATATTTTTGATCGTGAAGGATCAGAAATTTATTATGAATTACCATTGAGCTTTGTCCAAGCAGCGTTAGGTGATGAAGTCAAAGTACCAACTGTTCATGGGGATGTAAAATTAAAAATTCCTGCAGGTACTCAAACTGAGACAAACTTCCGCTTAAGAGGCAAAGGTGCACCGCGCTTACGTGGCGGCGCTACTGGCGATCAACATGTGAAAGTCAAAGTCATTACACCGAAAAACTTAAACGATGAACAAAAAGAAGCATTGCGGACTTTTGCTAAAGCTGGCGGTCAAACTGTTAGTGAACAGCAAGAAGAAGGATTCTTTGATAAGATGAAAGATGCTTTTGGCGGTAAGAAAAAGAAATAAACTATTAAAGCTTCTCAAGCTGTACTGAAACTGGCACAGTTTGAGAAGCTTTTTTGATTAGGATCATGATTGATAAAGCTTAAGCAAATTTTCAATGCGAGTTTTCAATTCGGTTCTAACATGAGGCGGTGTAAGGCATTCGCACTGATTTCCAAAACCTAAAAGCAAATTATAGCCGAACTCATCTTCCATAAAAGGAAATTCGACAATCCATTTTTCAGAATCAGGAGCATGAACAACATTTAATTGACCAAATTTATCGATTAATTGTTCTTTGATTTTGTGTGTTACCTTCAGCGTTGTAATGGTGAAATTTTTACCATAAAATGGCTCTTTTCCCAACGCTTTAGCTTGAAATTCACGTGGTTCAAACGTTGTTGATAATAGGTCTACATTATTCATTCTAGAAATTTTAAATGTACGAAAATCAGATTTTTCTAAGCAGTAAGCTTGTAAATACCAACTGATTTCTTTTAAAACAAGTCGATAAGGTTCGATGATCCGAGTTGTTTTTTGACCTTGGTTGTCTTCATAGTCAAATCCTAATAAGCGCTGTTGATCCATGCCTGATTTGATGACTTCCAAAAAAGGTTGTAAGGTATGATTGCTGGTCCATGGAGTGAGATCAATCGCTATTTGGTTAGTTTTGAACTCGATTTCTTCTAGAAAGCCAGCTGGAACAAGTGTTTTTATTTTTTCAAAAGTTTGACTGAGTTTAATCGGAGATACATTGCTAGATAAACTTTCTAAAGCGATCAATAGAGAGGTGAGATCAGTTGATGTAAAAAAGTGTTTATCTATTTTGTAATTATCCATAATTTGTATCCCACCATTTACCCCAGGGTGAGAGGTGACGGGGATGCCCGCTTCAGCGAGTGAGTTAATATCTCTGTAAATCGTTCGAACAGAGACTTCTAGCATATCAGCTAATTGAGAAGCACTGATTTGTTTTTTATCTAATAAAATCATAGTTATTGCAAGTAGTCGTTCGGTTTTCAATAAAGCACCTTCTTTTTTAGAGAGAATCATTGTTCTTATTATAACTAAAAATCAGCTGATTTTGGGGGGGAAGTCAAAAGAGTTGGTTTAACTAAATAGAAAATGTCTAGGGCTAGTTTGGATATATTGACTTTAATGAGATAAATTTATATAATTACGTTGTTGTTTAAAGCAATATTGTAAAGTAAATAAAGATAATTTTTATATGCAGCACACTTTTATAAAAGTGACGGCTGTTTTTTTATTGTTAAATAGGGCAGCAATCTAATATACTAGCAGAGAAAGGAACTTTAGATGGACAAACACTTTTTTCAACAAAGACATCCTTTAGTTAGTTCCTGTTATTATCTGTTGATGCTGTTGATTGCGATGAGTACGACGAATCCATTGATTATCAGCTGCCTTTTTTTAGGTAGTTTGACACAGCAATTGATTTATTTAAACGGAAAACCAAAACATACGATTATTTATCCTTTAGTTTTTCTTGGAGTTATAACGTTGACGAATCCATTATTTGTTCATCGAGGCGGTACAATTTTATTTTTCTTTTTAAATAAGCCAATTACGCTAGAAGCTTTTGTCTACGGTTTTTTTATGGGAATGATGATTACAGCTGTCATTTACTTATTTCAAAATTTTCAATCAGCAGTTGATTCTGAGCAGCTTTTTTATCTTTTTGGACGACGGTTTTCTAAGGCAACGATGATTTTAACCATGGTTTTTCGATTTATTCCATTGTTTCAGCAGTATTATCAAGAGTTGAATCAGGTACAAAAACATGTGCAGAGGACACAAAAACGTACATTTAAAGCGAAAGTTTCTTATGGATTGGATTTATTTGGAAATTTATTTTCTTGGGCTCTAGAAAATGGAATGGATACGGCAGATTCGATGAAAGCACGAGGGTACGGTGTGGGGGTTAGGAGTAGCCGGATCACTTATCGTTGGAAGATAGTAGATACGTTGGCTCTGATCATGATCGTCAGCTTAAGTTGTCTATTTTTGTTGCAATTAATGCAGGGAAATTACGAATTTAATTATTATCCTTATCGAGATAATATCTTGTTACGAATAGAAGAGCACAGTACGGATTATCTATTGTTTATTTTCTTAGCGTTTTTACCAGCACTGAATCGAGTACGGGAGGTGATTATTTGGACTATCTTGAAATCAAAAATCTGAGTTTTCAATATGCTGGAAATGAGAAACAAGTGTTGGAGAATGTATCATTATCGATAAACCAAGGAGACTTTATGTTGATCTGCGGTGCTTCTGGGAGTGGAAAGTCGACCTTATTAAAAATGCTAAAACCACAACTGGCACCAGCTGGCAAACGAACAGGAGAGATCTATCTAAATAATGAAAAGTTAACGGATCTTCCGGAAAGATTCTCCGCAAGTAACATCGGTTATGTGATGCAAAATCCGGAAAATCAAATTGTAACGGATAGTGTTTGGCAGGAGCTAGCGTTTGGGTTAGAAAATATGGGGATTGCTTCATCTGAAATGAAAAGTCGAATTGCTGAAATGGTCAACTATCTTGGGATTCAAGAGCTGATCGATTTTAAGACTAAAGATTTATCTGGTGGACAAAAACAACTGCTGAATTTAGCTTCCGTTTTAGTTATGAGACCGGATATCTTGATTTTAGATGAACCGACCACTCAGCTTGATCCAATCGCTTCACAGAATTTTATTGATATCTTAGTACGATTAAATAAAGAAATGGGTCTGACGATTCTATTAGCTGAGCATGATTTAGAAGCTATTTTTTCATTAGCCAATAAGCTCGTACTTTTGGATAAGGGGCAACTGATTTTTTCAAATGAACCTACGACGATTTCCCGCGAAATCAAAAACAAGCGACATGATCTTAATCGTTTTATTGTCAGCTTACCTAGTGCTGTTCAGATTTATCTGGAAAGTGGATTAAATGGAAAACCCCCACTTACAGTTTTAGACGGTAAACGATTTTTAGCACGCCATTTTCCTAAAAATGCTGACGATGAAATGGAAAAATCAAATCAACGAAGGAAACCTGATAAAAAAGAACAAAACATAAGCATTAAAATAAAAAACGGTTGGTTTCGTTATGACAAAAAGGGTTGTGACATTTTGGCAGGAGTGGATCTTGATCTGTATGACGGAGAGATATTTTCTCTAGTCGGAGGCAATGGAACAGGAAAAACAACGTTATTAAAGGTAATTGCTGGCATACATGAATGTTATCGAGGAAAAATAAAGATTTTTGATCAAACGCTAAAAAAAAATCAGCAAGAAATTGGCTATTTACCTCAAACGCCTCAACTGATGTTTATTAAAGATTCTGTGATAGAAGACTACGAAAATCACTTGAAAACTAAACGGATTGATGCCCAAGATCAAATTAAAAAAATCACTGAATTACTTGATTTGAAAGGCATTCTTACACAGCATCCGCTTGATTTAAGTGGTGGTGAAAGTCAGATGGCGGCACTAGGGAAGTTGCTCTTAACTGATCCTAAAGTACTCTTATTAGATGAACCGACCAAAGGAATCGATGGTTACGGAAAGAAACAATTGATCAGATTGCTACAAAAATTATCACATCAAGGTAAAACGATCTTAGTTGTGACACATGATTTAGCGTTTGCTGCTGAATTATCTGACCGTTGCGGTTTGTTTTTCCAAAATAATGTGTTAACAACTGGTGTACCAAACGATTTCTTTAGTCATCATAGCTTTTATACGACGGCTGCAAGCCGAATTTCTCGCGAAACATTTTCAGGTTTGGTTACAACAGAGCAAGTAATCGCTGCGTGTACGAACTTGAAAGGAGTTGCTGATGAGTAAAAAAGAGTTTAAATCACTGGTAATTAATGTTTTATTTGTACTAGTTTTGGTTAGTATATGTATGATACTGTTTCAAGCTAGTCAATATCAGGTTATCTCTATGTTGCTAATTATTAGCGCCTGCTTTCCGATTTATTATCGTTATGAAAAAAAACAAGTTAACATTAAAGAAATCGTTTTGATTGCTATATTAATAACGGTTGCAGTTTTAGGACGTTTTCTATTTTATATGATTCCGGCAATTACACCGATGACTGCAATTATCATTATTTCAGGTATCAGCTTAGGTTATGAAGTTGGTTTTTTAGTTGGATCATTATCGGCGGTTGCTTCTAATATGTTGTTTGGTCAGGGACCGTGGACACCCTTTCAAATGTTTTCTTGGGGAATGATCGGTTTTCTTGCAGGGTTGCCTTGGATGCGGAAAATACTTGGAAAAAGCTATTGGTTTTTAGCACTTTATGGTATCTTTGCAGGGTTGTTCTTTTCATTTTTTATGGATGTTTGGACTGTTTTTTCGATCGATCGCTATTTTTCTTGGCAAAGATATTTAGCTTTATTACTTACAGCAGTTCCATACACGCTGTCTTACTGTTTTGCAAATGCGTTCTTTTCGTGTTTACTGTTTAGAGTAATTCAAACAAAGCTTCAACGTATTTTAATCAAATACGATATAAAATAATATAATTAAAGGTGGAACTCAAATGAAAAAAGTAATAAAAGCAGCAATGATAGTAACTATTATCTTTTTATTAGGTGCATGTGGTAAAACAACAAATACAAATGATACAAAAAATGCCAAAGAAGAGTTACTAAAAGTTACGATCATCTTAAAGGAAGACGACAAAGAATTTGATAAAAAAGAATTAAAAGTCAAAAAAGAAGAATCGCTTCAAACAATTATGGAAACAAATTATAAAGTTGATATGGATAAAGATTTTATCAGCGGCATCGATGGTCATCAACAAGATGCAAAAACGAGTAAATATTGGATGTATGATGTGAATGGCAAACAACCTGATGTAGGAGCGGTCGAGTATTTTCTAAAAGATGGTGACACAGTTACTTGGACTTTGAATAAATTATAAAATAAATAGATATGTTTAACAAACCCTGACAATCAGTTGTCAGGGTTTGTTTGTTAGAATGAACTTGTCAGTTAGACAATTGAACAATAAAGGAGCTAGTATTTTATGGACACAACAGAAGTATTTAAAAAAATCATGAAAGAGCAAACAGAAATTGCTCTAGCGACAAGTGTAAAGGAGATACCGAATGTACGAATCGTCAATTTCTTTTACGATGAAACAAAAAAATGTTTATTTTTCTCCACCTTCAAGGGCAACGAAAAAATCACTGAGTTTCAAAAAAATCCCAACGTGGCTTTTACAACGATCCCAACTGAACAAACAAATCATGTTCGGGTACATGAGGCTAAGATCAAAAAAAGTGAGTTGACTGTGTATGATGTTGCGGAACAATGGATTCAAAAAATTCCTAGCTATGAAGAAAACATCAAACAGGCAGGGGCAATGCTGGAACTATATGAAATTCATTTTACCAAAGCAATCGTAATTTTAGGCATGGCTAGTAGAGAAACTATCCTACTATAGGATAAAAAGGAGAGAATAGTATGAATTATTGGATCGGGGTGGCGTCTAAAGATCATGTGAAACTTGGTGTAACAGGTGGTTTTTGCCAATTATGTCATGGAAAATCAGCGCCACTGAATAAAATGAACGCAGGCGATTGGTTGATTTATTATGCACCTAAACAGAGTTTAAAAACGAAAGAACCGTGCCAAGAATTCATTGCGTTAGGACAGGTTTTACCAGGAGATACATATTCATTCGAAATGGCTCCAGGTTTTATCCCTTATAGGAGAAATATTGACTTTATGAAAAATATTCAGCCTGTTCCATTACAAGCAGTTGCTGAGTTTCCATTGTGGCAGGAATATCGATCACGTTTGAGATTTGGTCATTTCCAAATTCCGAAAGAGCTATTTGATTTTATCGTTTCTGGTATGAAAACTGCATAATTAAGAAAAAATCAGGACAGAGTTGGGATAGAAATGTTTATCCGTATTCCACTCTCAGCCTGATTTTTTAATTTTCTATTTTAAATAATTATTCGTAACGTAATGCTTCAATTGGGTCAAGTTTCGCAGCTTTTCTGGCTGGATAAACACCAAAGAAAATTCCGATAGCACTTGAAAATACTAAAACAGCAACAATTGATGTCAACGTAAACTGAGCAGTAATGTCTAAAGCACTTGCAACAGTAACAGCTAAGATTGCCCCTAAAGTAAGACCGATCAAGCCGCCAATCAAACATAAAATGACTGATTCCGTTAAAAATTGGAAAAGAATATTACTATCTGTTGCACCTAACGCTTTTCTTGTACCGATTTCCCTTGTTCGTTCAGTTACAGACACTAGCATGATATTCATCACACCGATTCCTCCAACAAGGAGAGCAATTGCAGCAACTGCTGCGATAAAATTAATAAATAATCCTAAGACGTTATTTACTTGATCTAATGCTTGTAAGAAATTGGTTGCGGTATAGACTTTATCACCGACTGTATTATGACGAACAGAAAGAATATTGACGATTTGTTTCGATACAGCATCGATGTCATCTTTGGATTTAGCAATGACTGTCAAACTAGTGATTTTCGTTGCATCAGGATTTAAATTATTGGCCGTTGTGAGCGGAATGGAAACATAGCCCATCATTTCTTTTTCATCAAAAGAGCCGACCATTTTTTCAACAGTACTTTTGGTAACCCCGATGATTCTTGTGCTGACTTGTCCTTTTTGTCCGCTTAAATTGATTTTCTCACCTACGACATTTTCTCGACCATTAAAAAAATAACGGGCTGTATCGGCGCTGATTATAGCGACTTTGCTGCCTTCAGAATATTCCGTTGTGTTGAAATAACGACCGTAAACAATATCTTTATCCATTGTTTGATTAGTATATTGCAAATCAGGTGTTCCAGCCATGATCAGTGTGGGTTTTGATTGGCCATTTGCTGCACCAACTGCTTGGATCGAAACGACAGGAGAGATATGATCGATTTGCGGAATACCTTCTTTCAAAGCTTTAATATCTTTACTTGTAATTTTTTGATTATCAGTGGCATCCCGACTCGTTGAAACAGAAATCGTAGAGGCACCCAAATCGCTGAATGTGCCGGTGATTTGACTCGTTGCGCCATTACCAACAGCTAAAATCGCGATAACTGCTGCAATTCCAATAATAATTCCTAACATGGTCAAAAACGAGCGCATTTTATTAGCTAAAATACTGTCGATCGCCATTTTAAAACTTTCAATAATTCCCATAGGAAGGCTCCTTTCTATAGTGTTTTTCGCTCAAGTACAGGCTGATCATCAATGATTTCACCATCTCGAAAAGACACGATTCGTTTCGTGTATTGTGCTACATCGGGTTCATGAGTAACCATGACTACAGTTGTACCAGCATTATTTAAATCTTGGAAAATTTTCATGATTTCTAATGTTGTTTTTGAGTCTAAATTTCCTGTTGGTTCATCAGCCATCAAAACAGCAGGATCATTTACGATAGCACGTGCAATGGCTACACGTTGTTTTTGTCCACCGGAAATAGCATTAGGTCGATGGTTGACTCGGTCAGCCAAACCGACTTTTCTTAAAGCCTCTAAAGCTCGTTCTTTTCGTTCTTTCCCAGAAATTCCAGAGTAAACCATCGGTAGAGCAACATTATCTAAAAGTGACATCCGCGGCATTAAATTAAAAGATTGAAACACAAAACCGATTTCTTTGTTTCTAACATGGGCACTTTCGTTGCTAGAAAGATTGGTGACATCTTGTTTATTTAAATAATAAGAGCCTTCATCAAAACGATCCAACAAGCCAAGTATGTTCATCATTGTTGATTTACCAGAACCACTAGGCCCCATAATAGACGTAAATTCACCTTGTGCAATATGCAGGGAAACATTTTTTAAGGCAATTAATTCTTCTCCACCAGTAGGATAGATTTTTACCACATTTTTTAAATCAATCATTGTTTCACCTTCTATTCTTTGGTTACTTCAGTCTTGTTTTTGATATCAGAGTTGGGCGAAAGAATCACTGTATCATTTTCTTTTAAGCCACTTTTTACTTCGATCAATTTATCTGACTGAATGCCGATTTTAATTTTTGTCTCTTTAGCTTGGTTATCTTTAATAACGTAAACGATCGGTTCATTCTTATCATTATAAGTTAATGCTTCAATTGGTAAAGAAAGCACATTTTCAACAGTGTTTGTTGTAATATCTACATCTGCATCAAAGCCGGCAAATAAATTTTCAGGGGCTTTATCAAAGGTTACAACAGCACCTAAACTTGCGTTTGTTCCAGTTGCTGATTGTGTAGTAACTGCGACTGGATCTTTTTCAGCAATTTTTCCGTTAAAGGTTTGGTTGCCACTTGTGATTTCTACTTTTTGATTAAGTGCGACAGCAGATGCTTCAGAATTTGATAATTCTAGCTGCACTTTTAAGGTGGAAAGATCATCAAGTTGAATCGAGGGTTTACCTTGTTGGGCATTTGTATCCGCTTGTTTTGCTTTGATATTGACTTGAGTAATAGTACCATTGAAAGACGCAATCAACTGCAGGCCGTTATCGTAGGTTGCTAGAACAGCGTCTTTTTCTACCTTATCACCTACAGCAACATTCACATCGATAACATTACCTGTTCCCATAAGTGTCTGTGTTTGATTAGGAATCAAGGTTCCCGTAGTTGATAGTTTTTCAATGATTGTTTCTTTTTTTACTTCACCGGTCCGAACACTGATTGTATTCGTTTTTCCAGCATTTACTTGAACAATTGAGAAAATCACAACTGCCACAATTAAAACTGCAAGGATACCGAAAATAGTTTTCTTTTTCATAAATTTCAGCTCTTTTCTCTTAGGTTTATGACAAGATGTCATTTATGTAAGCTTACTCTTTTTTTCATAGAAAGTCTAAGATTTATTTGTTTTTTTTAAGGATTACTAAATAATTCAAGGTGTTTCTATTTTTGATGAATTTTTTTTAACACGCTTTCTTTCTTGGGGTATAATTGAGCAAAAGCATGCTGAAAAGGGGAGAAAAAAATGAAAGATTTTGTCTATGCAGTTAGTGATATCCATGGAGAATATGAGTTGTTCAAGGAACTGATCCAGTATTTTGATCCGACAATGCATCAGTTAGTATTGATTGGAGATTTAAATGATCGTGGTCCAAAAACAAAAGAAAGTTTTCTCCTGGGAAAAGAATTAGTCGAGAAATATGGTGCAGTCTACCTTAGAGGAAATCATGAAGAGTATTTTCTCCAGTTTTTAAATAAGCCGGAAGATTGGTTCACTAGCTATATTCGTAATGGCGGCAAAGAAACGATGGAAAGTCTGCTTCATAAAGGAGCGACAGAAGAATACTCTCCAACAGAAATTAGTATGATGATTCGTAGCCGATACAAAGAGTTGATTGAATTTTTGGTTGAACGACCGTTGTATTTTGAATGGGAAAATTATATTTTTGTCCATGCTGGTGTTGACTTGACTAAAAAAGATTGGCATGAAACAAGTGCGCATGATTTTATCTGGATCAGAGAGGCTTTTCATCAAGGTAAAAATCATACAGGGAAAAAAATCGTCTTCGGTCATACAATTACGCCGATGCTTCATGGAGACATGGAGACAACTGATTTATGGCTTTCAGATAATAAAATCGGTATCGATGGAGGCGCAGTATTTGGTGGTTCGGTGCATGGTGTGATTTTTGACCAAAAAGGCATTGTGCAAGATATCGAATATCAAAATTTAAAAGGACCATGGCAGCCAGATTTTTGAGACTATATTGTTTCTATTTTTAAGTAAAATAACGAAAGACTTGCTTCAGCATGTTTCTCTGCCTATATTTCAAGGCGAAAATATGCTAAAATGAGACAGTATGTTTAATGAAAAGAGGTATGTAAATATGGCAGAAGCTTATAACCAAGAAGTAGTTGATTTACTTCAGAAAGAATTGACAGGATATCGTCCAAAACAAATAACAACAGTGCTGACTTTACTGAGTGAAGGAAACACTGTTCCTTTTATTGCCCGTTACCGTAAAGAAATGACAGGCAGTTTAGATGAAGTACAAATTCGTGAAATCGAAGAACGTTATACTTATTTAGGCAATTTAGAAAAACGTAAAGAAGAAGTTCTACGACTGATCGAAGAACAAGGCAAACTAACAGAAGAGTTAGCTAAGTCTATTCAAAAAGCGACCAAAATGCAACAAGTGGAAGATTTATATCGTCCTTACAAGCAAAAGCGTCGTACGAAAGCGACCATTGCCAAAGAAAAAGGTTTAGAACCTTTAGCTGACTGGTTAATGAGTTTTCCAGCCCAAGCAGATGCGAGCGCAGAAGCCCAAAAATATGTTGATTCAGAAAAAGAAGTTGAATCCGTTGAAACAGCCTTGCAAGGAGCCCATGAGATCATTGCTGAACGAGTAAGTGATGAACCAAAATTCCGAACATGGATTCGTGATTTTACGTTTAAACATGGTCAATATGTCAGCACGGTCAAAGATAAAGAAAAAGATGAAAAGTCTGTTTACGAAATGTATTATGATTTTTCAGAACCTGTTAGTAAAATGGTTTCACATAGAGTATTGGCAACAAATCGTGGTGAAAAAGAAGATATCTTGAAAGTAGCTATTTTAGTAGATGAGGAAAAAATCAATTCTTATTTAGAACGCCAATTGATTGGTACTAACAAACAATCATCAACTGCTAGTTACGTTGAAACGGCCTACTTAGACAGTTACAAACGATTTATAGGTCCTGCAATCGAACGTGAAATCCGCAATGAATTGACTGAAAAAGCAGATGAACAAGCAATCAATATTTTTGGTGAAAACTTACGTAATTTATTGTTGCAACCACCGTTGAAAGGTAAAGTTGTTCTAGGCTTTGACCCAGCTTATCGGACAGGATGTAAAATGGCGATCGTAGATGCGACTGGAAAAGTCTTAGCAATCCAAGTGATTTATCCTCATAAACCAGCATCAGGAGAAAAACGTGCAGCAGCAGGTCCAGCTTTCAATAAACTGATTGAAAAATATCAAGTTGAAATGGTGGCGATCGGAAATGGAACAGCCAGCCGTGAATCAGAGCTGTTTGTTGCAGAACAATTAAAACAAATCAAGCGTGATGTTTTTTACGTGATTGTTAATGAAGCAGGTGCTTCTGTTTATTCTGCGAGTGATGTAGCTCGAACAGAGTTTCCAGACTTGCAAGTTGAAGAAAGAAGTGCGGTCAGTATTGCTCGCCGCTTGCAAGATCCCTTAGCAGAACTTGTAAAAATCGATCCGAAAGCTGTTGGAGTAGGACAATACCAGCATGATGTTTCACAAAAACGTTTAGCTGAGCAATTAGATTTTGTGGTCGAAACTGCAGTTAACCAAGTAGGGGTTAATGTAAACACCGCAAGCCCACAATTATTGCAGCATATTTCGGGTTTAAACAAAACAACCGCCCAAAATTTAATGGCTTATCGCGACGAAAATGGGGCCTTTACAGCTCGGAATCAAGTCAAAAAAGTCCCTCGTTTAGGTCCAAAGGCTTATGAACAAGCAATCGGATTTTTGCGAATTCCAAATGGAAAAAATATATTGGATAATACTGGGATTCACCCAGAAAGCTATGATGTTGCCAAAACGATTTTAGAAAAAGCCGATGTTAAATTAGCAGAGCTTGGAACCTCAGAGGCTGCTCAACGTATCAAAGGCTTGTCTATAAATCAATTAGAGGAAGAATTATCTGTTGGAAGTGAAACACTGAAAGATATTATCCAAGCCTTGGTTCAACCTGGAAGAGATATGCGTGATGAAATGCCTGCACCTCTTTTAAGAAAAGACGTTCTGTCAATGGAAGACCTTAAATCGGGTATGGAATTACAAGGGACAGTCCGTAATGTGATCGATTTTGGTGCATTTGTTGATATCGGCGTGAAACAAGACGGATTGGTGCACATTTCAAAACTTAGCACAAAGTTTGTTAAACATCCTACAGATATTGTAGCAGTCGGAGATGTTGTGACAGTTTGGGTAGAAGACGTTGATACAAAGAAAGGGCGCATCAGCTTAACGATGTTGCCGCAAGTTGAAAGGAAAGAGTGATTTTGAGCAGTTTTTCTAAAGAAGGAAAACCAGCAAAACAAGAACTAACAAACGATCGATTACAAGAGTTAGTAGAAGAAATTTCATTTGCCTCTTTTGGGAAAAAGTTTCGCCACAAAGCTTTTTTTAACCGGCGTTTGAGAACAACGGGTGGACGGTATCATTTAAACTCGCATAATATTGATTTCAATCCGAAGGTGTTTGAGCTGTACGGTGAAACAGAATTGATCAATGTGATCAAGCATGAATTATGCCACTACCATCTACATTTAGAAAATAAAGGCTACCAACATAAAGATGCTGAATTTAAATCGTTATTAAAACAAACGGGAGGCAGCCGCTATGTTCGTCCTTTGGTGGAACAAAAACCGCAGTCCTATCATCAATATCAGTGTGAAAAATGCCAGACATTGATTTTACGAAAACGCAGAATCAATACCCAACGCTATGTTTGCGGGAAATGCCGTGGAAAGCTAGTCGAATTGGATTCGAGTAAGTTGTAATAAAAATAGCCGTCTTTTCTTTTAGGAGAAAAGGCGGTTTTTTCTATGTGGGTGGGAGCAGAAGCAATCCCTTCGGAAATAAGTTGACATTCACAAAAATCTAAAGAGCAATTTTCGTGAATTCCTTCTTATTTCTCGGGATTAAACACTTCTGTCCCAACCTCATTTTATGGGATGATTTTAGAAGTATAAGGAAACATTGACAAAACTAAGACCATATTTTATCATTGATTTAGATAGTGAGTACAAATCATTTTTTATCACTATTTAAATGATCAGATACGTTGCTGTCATATAAAAAGCGGTCATGGCGGAATGGCAGACGCGCCAGCTTGAGGGGCTGGTGGGGGCAACCCCGTGGAAGTTCGAGTCTTCTTGGCCGCATAGTTCAACCCTAAACCTAATATCTAAAGGTTTAGGGTTATTTTTATTAAAAAATAGTATGCATTTCAGATACGCTTTTTCTTTACATCTTATATAATGAAAAGAAAGACGAAGACAAAATGGAGTGATACAGATGACAATCAAGCGAACGTGGTGGAAAGAAGCAGTTGGCTATCAGATTTATCCAAGCAGTTTTAAGGATACAAATGATGACGGCATCGGTGATTTAAATGGTATTCGTTCAAAATTAGACTATCTCAAAGATTTAGGGATTAGTTTTATCTGGATCACACCGATTTATGAATCTCCTAATGTAGATAATGGCTATGATATCAGCGATTATCAAAAAATCCTGCGCACATACGGTACAATGGAAGAATTTGACTTGCTATTGAAAGAAGCACATGAGCTTGGGATCAAGGTTATCATGGACTTGGTGATCAATCATACCTCTAACCAACATTCGTGGTTTGTAGAGTCCAGATCATCTGTCAAAGATGATTACAGAGACTATTACATTTGGGCTGACGGAAAAATCGATGGTCCGCCGAATGACTGGGTTTCGATATTTGGCGGTTCTGCATGGGAATATGATGAAACGACCAATCAATACTATCTCCATGTATTTGCTAAAGAACAACCTGATTTGAATTGGGAAAACCCCCGCGTAAAAAGAGAGTTATTTTCAATGATTGATTGGTGGTTGGACAAAGGAATCGATGGATTTCGTGTTGACGCAATCTCTCATATTAAAAAAGCGCCCTTGGAAACCACTTCAACGAATGATCCATTTGATTCATTTAAAAATGTCCCAGGAATTGAAACTCATTTAGAAGAATTGCGGGACATTTTTAAAAAGCGGGATATTTTGACTGTCGGTGAGGCCAACGGAGTTAGTGCTCAACAAGCCCATCAATGGGTAGGCGAAAACGAAGGCTACTTCAATATGTTATTTGAATTTGATCATATTTCTCTTTGGAACAAAGAAGAGCAAGAGACATTAGACGTCATTCATTTTAAACACGCAATCACGGCGTGGCAAGAAGCGTTAGCAGATGGAAAAGGGTGGAACGCATTATACATGGAAAATCATGATATTCCTCGTTCTGTCTCAAGTTTTGGTAGTGAAGAAACTGTCTTTTGGCAAGCATCAGCTAAAGCATTGGCCTTAACATTTTTATTGCTGCAAGGAACGCCTTTTATCTATCAAGGACAAGAAATCGGGATGACGAATATGCCGTTTGCTTCGATCGATGATATTGATGCAGTGGATACTAAAAATTTTTATCATGAAATGATTCATGCAGGCGTTGAGCCAACGAAAGCAATGAGTGTGATTCGCAGAACTGCAAGAGACAATTCAAGAACACCGATGCAATGGACAGCAGAAGAATATGCAGGATTTTCAAAAAGAGAACCATGGATGGTCATAAACCCTAACAAGCAGGAAATCAATGTTTTGGATGAAAAAATTGATCCAGATTCTGTTTTGAATTTTTATAAAGAAGTCATTCGTTTAAGAAGTCAAAATGGCGCATTGATTTATGGTAGCTATAAACTTTATTTGCCGGAACATCCTCAATTATTTGTTTATGGCCGACGTTTGGGCAAAGAGCGGTTTGTAGTTATCATCAACTTATCTAAAGAATTTGCTTCTGCTGATTTACCTGAAAATGTTTATATCGAAGATTGGGATCTACAAATTTGTAATCTTGGTCGTCACGCCATTCACCAACACACGATTTTTGCTCCTTATGAAGCGAGAGTATATAAGCATAGAACGGCTGAATAACGAAGAGTGGAAGTAGCTATCGCTATGTAGTTTGGTCGTATTGAGGATGTGAAACAAAAGGGATTTCTACTTTTGTTTCACATCCTCTAAAAAAAAGTAGTAAAATGCAAGACAAAAATTTTTAGAAAATTTCCAATTTTTTATTGCTTTTTTTTTCTATGTGGCGTAACTTTAAAGATATAAATTTTGAAAATGAGGGATACAGTATGAGAAATTTTGATAAATCCAACAAACTTGATGGTGTAAGTTACGATGTACGCGGTCCGGTTTTAGAAGAAGCTGACAGAATGCAAGAAGAAGGCATTCGTATTTTGAAACTTAATACTGGAAATCCCGCTCCATTTGGTTTTGATGCACCAAATGAAGTCGTTCGTGATATGATCATGAATGTACGCAATTCAGAGGGGTACTCTGATTCAAAAGGTATTTTTTCAGCCCGTAAAGCAATTGAGCAATATTGTCAGGTAAAAGGGTTTCCTAACGTGACGATCAATGATATTTATACAGGTAATGGCGTTAGTGAATTGATTACGATGTGTATGCAAGGTTTACTGAATAATGGCGATGAAGTCTTAGTTCCAATGCCAGATTATCCATTGTGGACAGCTTCAGTGTCATTGGCAGGCGGAAATCCAGTTCATTATATTTGTGACGAACAAGCAGAATGGAATCCAGATATTGATGATATCAAAGCTAAAGTAACGTCAAACACAAAAGCAATCGTATTGATCAATCCAAATAATCCAACAGGTGCTTTGTACCCTAAAGAAATTTTGGAGCAGATCGTCGAGATCGCTAGACAAAATGATTTGATCATTTTCTCAGATGAAATTTATGATCGCTTAGTGATGGATGGGTTAACTCATATTCCAATTGCTACCTTAGCACCGGATTTATTTGTTGTAACCTTAAATGGTCTATCTAAATCTCATCGAGTAGCAGGTTTCCGTTGTGGCTGGATGGTACTTAGCGGAAATAAAAAGCATGTAAAAGGCTATATTGAAGGCTTGAATATGTTGGCTTCAATGCGATTGTGTTCTAATGTATTGTCGCAGCAAATTATTCAAACTGCTTTAGGCGGTTACCAAAGTGTGGATGACTTATTATTGCCAGGCGGAAGAGTTTATGAACAAAGGGAATATATCTACAATGCAATCAATGACATACCCGGACTTTCAGCAGTGAAACCAAAAGCTGCATTTTATATATTTCCTAAAATCGATAGTGCACGATTCAATATTTATGATGATGAAAAGTTTGTTCTTGATTTTCTGCATGAACATCATATTTTACTAGTTCATGGCGGTGGATTTAACTGGACACAACCGGATCATTTTAGAATCGTCTACCTTCCCAAAATGGAGGATTTGAAATTTACAACAGAAAAAATGCGTGAATTTTTAAGTACGTATAAGCAAAAATAAAAAGCGCAAAGAAAAAAAGTGACTCAAAACTAAAAAAGTTTTGAGTCACTCTCGTTTTAAGAAAGTAAACTACGAAATTATTCTGTAGATTGACAATCTTTTTTACTAATTACCATACGATTTGTATATTTTTCTTCCATATCCGGACTTGGGTCCGAAACAACAACCAAATAAGCATTTTCATATTCTTTTTCGACATAGCCCATATAATGATTCTTTTCCCAGCTAAAGCTAATTCGTTTCTCCTGTACCATGAATAACACTCCTTATTTGCAAGTAAAATTATTTTAAATCGTCTCGGTCTAGTGTTAGGTAATGTTCTTGCAGTATATTATGCATTAAAGTACAATAAATGCATAATGCGAATTCGCATATTTTTAGTTTCTTTAATAAATAAGTTTTTTTAACCAGTATAGATGATCGAAATTGAATTAGGAGTGAAGCCATGGATTCTTTTGGAGCAGTTATTAAAGAAATTCGCAAGAATAGAAAATTAACACAAAAAATGTTATCAGAAGATATTTGCTCACAAAGTGTGTTGAGCAGGATTGAAAATAATGAAGAACTGCCGAATGTGGTAGTGATGCAGCAAATTTGCCAGCGTTTAGGTGTGACAATGGATCAGATTATGCAGTTTAAATCAGAAGAAGTTCGTTTGATTACACAAATATTTGAAAAAATAGCAGATTATTTTCGACATAAAAAGTACGAAAAAATAATGAACTATATGAAAGATACGCAAATTGAAGAGCGATTACATTTAGATACGGATTGGCAACGCTATTATTATTATTTAGGTAGTTGTAAATTTTATCTTTGTAATGATTATGAACAGGCAATACTTGATTTGAAGAAAGGACTTTCATTTACTTATCAAGCAAATAAAGTGAATTTATCAGATTTTGAAATCCAAGTAATCAGTTGTATAGGCAGTACCTATAGCAGCATTGGAAAAGTTACTGAAGCTGAAAAATACTTGAAATTGAGTATTCATTATTTTCATAAATTGCCAAATGAACGAGTGACTGCGGAACTAACAAAGATATTTTATAATTACTCGAAATTTTTAACAGATCAAAAACGTTTGGAAGAAGCGCAAATATATATCGATCAAGGGATCGTTTGGTCTAGGCATAGAAATAGTTACTATTTTCTAAGTGAGTTATTCCAGCTTAAAAGCCAATTAATGGCTGTGAAAGGACTGCTTGATAAAGCCGATGAATATCAGGTTTTATCTGAACAAATCTGTCGTATTGAAACAATTAAAATCTAACGAAATTTAAGTAAATTTTTTTCGAAAAGGTCTACACCATTCTTGACTTTGCCTGATTTTAAGAGTACGTTTAAAGTAGAAAATTAAAGAAAGAAGGATGAAGATGAGAACGTTTATCTTTGCTGAAAAGTTCTTTTTAAAAAGTGATGTAAAAGGACCTGGATATTTAGAAATCACAGATGGTATATTTGGAGATTTTTATAAAGAAGTTCCTGAAAAGGATGCAAAAGTAATTAAAGAAGAAGGCAAATGGATCGCACCTGGATTAGTCGATACACATATCCATGGCTATATGAATCACGATGTAATGGATAGTGATGCTGAAGGCTTAAAAGTCATGTCAGAAGGATTATTATCTTGTGGTGTAACGTCATTTTTACCAACAACACTAACATCAAGTAAAGAACGCTTAAAAGATGTTGCAAAAACGATTGGTGATGTGTATCAAGAAGTTCCAGGAGCAAAAGTTCAAGGAATCTATTTTGAAGGTCCTTTCTTTACCGAAGAACATAAAGGGGCTCAAAATCCAAGCTATTTCGGTGACCCAGATTTAGCAACATTCAATGAATGGCAAGAAGCTTCTGGCGGTTTGATCAAAAAAATCGCTTTAGCCCCAGAACGTAAAGGGGTTAAAGAATTTGTCAAAGCTGTCACAGATGAAGGTGTAGTCGTTGCGTTAGGTCATAGCGATGCAACGTTAGAACAAGCTACAGATGCTGTTGAATCTGGTGCTAGTGTCTTTGTTCATGCTTACAATGGTATGCGTGGATTAAATCACCGTGAACCAGGAATGGTTGGAGCGTTGATGTCATTAAATCATGTGTTCTCTGAATTGATTTGTGATGGACACCACGTTCACCCAAATGCAGCAGACATTTTAATGGAAAAAGCAGGACATGACCATGTGGCTTTGATTACTGACTGTATGATGGCTGGCGGTATGCCAGACGGCAATTACAATTTAGGCGAGTTTCCAGTTGTTGTAAAAGACGGAACTGCTCGTTTAGAGTCTGGTAATTTAGCCGGTAGTATTTTGAAATTAAAAGAAGCAATCAAAAATGTTGTTGACTGGGAAATCGCAACACCAGAACAAGCAATTATGATGGCAACATTAGTTCCAGCAGTAAGTTGTAAAATTGATGATAAATGCGGCATGATCACTAACGGTCGTGATGCTGACTTTATCGTTTTAAATCCTAATATGGAATTAGATGCAACATATTTAGACGGCGTAGAACGTTACCGTGCATAATAAAATAAAAAAGATTTCAGCAAAATTCTGCTGAAATCTTTTTTTATTTTGTGATCTTAGGCAATATAGATGAATCTAGTGAACCATTTAAATAGTCAATAAAAAAATCAGCTAGAAATAAATCATAAATTTCAAGATCCGATTTATACAGCGAAACAGGAATTACAAAGGTTTGTTCTTTTGTACCTGCAATATAATCGCCATCAATTGTTTGAGCAACAATTAAAAATTCATCTTCTTTCCATTTTGAAATATCATCTAAAGAAATAGTTTCTTCTGAAGCAAGGTACTGAACGTTATTTTCGAATTGCTCTTCGAGGGCGTGACTGAAGACAATGATACTATCTTCATCTTGTTCATTGTCTAAAACGATAGTTAAAAAATTTTGTGGGTCATTATCAGTGAGCTGTTCTTTGATTTTTTGAAAGTCCATTAAATTACCTCCTCATTTAAAAGCGCAGCAAGTTTATTCAGAACGAATAGATAGCTACTTTTCATTTAAAATCGTTACATGAAAATCAACTGTCGTATTTTTATTAAGACCTTTCGCTTCTAAATCAATTTGCTTACATAACAATTCAGTTCCTTCATAAACTGGAGTGACCCGATAACGAATCGTTTCACCTTTATCTAAAGCTTGGCGGATTTGGTTTTCATATTTTGTCATAAACGGTGTATTTACCGGCGTTTGATAAAGGGTAGTGAGATTTCTTGAATCATCACCTGAACCACCTAGCTGACGACCAATTAAATGACCTCTAGAATGATTGGTTGGATCAGTACCGGAAATAAATCCAGGTGGGCGGATATCTTTATTCGCTGAGGTTCCTGTGTTGACCATTGCGGGTTTCAATAGGGCATCAGCGCCAGTTGCACGACCGAGTGAATCTAATGAGTGATAATCGATCCAGCCTTTCTTGCTATCAGCCAGTTCCGCTGCTGAAAAAGTTGCTGCGCCAAGTTCTTTAGGACCAGGGTTTGTAGAGGTCGTGGGTTTAGTAGAATTTGGTTTTGTTTGTTGTTGCGTTTCGATGCCAAATAATTTTTGAACGTCATCTGGGACTTGAACTCCAAAAACGCCTAAAACTAAAATAATTAAAACCGCGACAAGCATCACTGCTGGACTAAATGGCGGTTTTTGTTTTTTTCTTGCCATGATTCTTCTCCTAACTAATATCAGAGGTTGAGAAAAAATACGAAACTCCGATAAAATAAACAGGAGTTACTTTTGACTCACCAATGGTTCAAATAGATGACCATCGTTCTATTATACGAAAAAAATGAAAAAAATCAAAATGGTTTTGAGCTCGTAGAGGACTTGTTAGACTTCTTATGATAAAATTTCATTGAGAGGGGATTTGGACAATCATGGCTTATATTGACGTAATAAATGAGTATAAAAGATACCACATGGGAGATACAACGATTGCTGCAAATGATGGGATCAGTTTTTCAGTAGAAAAAGGTGAAGTTGTCGTAATCTTAGGACCTAGTGGTGCAGGAAAATCAACCGTTTTAAACATACTAGGCGGGATGGATTCATGTGATGAAGGACAAATCGTTATAGATGGAACAGATATAGCAACATTTAATGAAAAGCAATTAACAACTTACCGCAGAAATGACGTAGGTTTTGTTTTTCAGTTTTATAATTTAGTACCGAATTTAACCACAAAAGAAAATGTTGAACTGGCTTCTCAAATCGTTTCGGATGCGTTAGATCCTGAAGAAGTACTGAAATCTGTGGGCTTAGGTGCTCGCTTGGATAATTTTCCAGCGCAATTATCTGGTGGCGAACAACAACGTGTAACGATAGCCAGAGCAATTGCCAAGCGTCCTAAACTATTATTGTGTGACGAACCGACAGGAGCACTTGATTATGAAACAGGAAAACAAATATTAACTATTTTACAGGAAACAGCTCATAATACAGGAACGACAGTGATTATCATCACTCATAATTCGGCTATTGCACCAATGGCTGATCGTGTGATCCGTATCAATGACGCAAAAGTTAGAAGTGAAACGATCAATGATGAGCCTAAACCTGTAGCAGAGATAGAATGGTAGGTGACAGTGTTGAAAAAGACCGCGTTACTCAAAACCAGTTTTCGTGAAATCAAACAATCTAAAACACGATTTTTATCCATCATGGGGATTATCTTTTTAGGTGTCTTAGTTTTTGTTGGGTTAAAAGCAACTGGACCAGATATGACTCAGACAGCTTCAAACTATTATCAAAAGCAGAAACTACCAGATGCTCGAATCGTTTCTACGCTAGGTTTGGCAGATAAAGATCTAGAAGCCGTTAAACAAGTCAAAGATGTTGCAGCAGTTTTTCCTAGATACACGAAAGATATTGCTATCAGCGAGAAAAATGTAGCTGTAAAATTTGTTAGTTATGATTTAAAAGAAAAGCAACCGTTGATTGATTATCGATTGATCAAAGGGCGAATGCCTGAAAAAAGTGGAGAAGTTGTTTTAGATGATCTTGCTGAAACGCGAGGACACTACAAATTAGGTGAGACGCTTACGCTTTCAAAAGAAGACGATAAAGATAACTCGTTAAAAAAAGAGCAATTTAAAATTGTCGGGTTTGTTCAATCACCTGAATATATCGAGAATACTTCTAGAGGGAATACAACAATTGGTAAAGGATCATTAGATTTTTTTGCAGTGGTTCCCAAAGAAGATATGGCTCTTTCAACCTATACAGAAATTTTGCTATCGTTTAAAGGCTTAAATGATATAGACAGCTACTCACAAGAGTATAAAGATAAACGAGAAAAAGCTGTTTCAGCCGTTAAACAAGCAATGAAAAAACGTCCTGAACAACGTGTGGATGAAATTCGTGAAGAGTCAAAAGCTTCATTTGAACAAGCACAAAAAGAGATCACTGATGGGGAAAATGCGCTGAAAGATGCTGAAACCAAACTACAAACAAGTGAACAAGAATTAGCATCAGGCAAACAAGAACTAGCTCAAGCACAGGCTGACTATACACAACAAATCACAGCCGCTGAAAATGAATTGGCTGAAAATCAAGCAACGATCTCAAATGGTGTGAATGAGCTTGCAGCGCAAAAAAATGAACTCGAAACAAAGAAAAATGAATTAGCTCAAGCTTCGGTTCAAGTTACTCAAGGACAAAACGCATTGCCAGGTTTACAGCAACAACGTAATGAAGCTGCTGCAGCCAGTGAATCGTTAAACCAGTTAGTCAATGGTTATCAGAGTTTAGCTTCTTCAGTTGCGATTTTAGATCGGGTTCCTGATGATTTGTTGGCAGAGAGTATTACAGAAGCTGCACCTCAGCTACAAACAGCATTGCAAGCATTAGGATCACCAGCCGAAGTGACTGCTGCGGTCAACCAATTGATTGCTCAACCAGTTAGAGGAAATATAGCAGTCGTTATGGGTACAATCAATAGTGCTTTAACTAACATAGCAGCCCAACAAGCTCAAGCAACACAAGGTCTGCAAACCCTTGATCAAACGATTGGAACAATCAATCAGTCAATCGCACAGTTTACAGAAGGTCAGCAACAGCTCAATGCGGCAGAGGCACAAATCGCTCAAGCTGAATCACAGTTGGCATCTGCTCAAGAACAATTAGCGGTAGGACGTCAACAATTCGAGCAGTCTAAAATTGATGGTCAAGCAAAATTAAATGAAGCACAAGCTAAAATCGATGAAGGACAAAGTGCATATGATCAAGGTTTAGCTGAGTTTCAAAAGAAAAAAACTGAGACTTTGCCTAAGTTGAATGAAGCTAAAGAACAATTAGCAAAGAAACAAAAAGAATTAGCTGATTTAAAAGCAGCAGATTATTATTATTTTACGAGAGATGATAATCCTGGCTATTCAGAATATGAAGATAATGCTGATCGGATTTCTTCTTTGTCAACGGTTTTCCCACTATTCTTTTTCTTGATTGCTGCATTAGTTAGTTTAACGACGATGACGCGAATGGTAGAAGAAAAGCGGATGGAAATTGGTAGTCTAAAAGCATTAGGTTATCGAAATGGTGAAATTGCGTTTAAATTCTTAGTGTATGCAACAATTGCCAGCTTATGTGGGGCTGTTTTAGGCCTATTCGTAGGATATTACTTGTTCCCAACAATCATTTTTGATGCGTATGGACAGTTATATAATATTCCTGATTTTGTCACTCCGTGGTATTTGAGTTACAGTTTGATCGGTATTTTGATTGCTATCTTATGTACGGCTGGTGCCGCGATGGTTGTCTTGCGTATTGATTTATTCAGTACATCTGCTAGCTTACTGCGCCCCAAAGCACCGAAAGCAGGTCAAAGAATTTGGTTGGAACGCGTGAAACCAATTTGGAATCGATTAAGTTTTATTCAAAAAGTCACTGCGCGAAATTTATTCCGTTATAAACAGAGAATGTTGATGACGGTTTTAGGGATTGCCGGATGTATGGCGTTGATTATTACAGGTTTTGGATTAAAAGATTCGATTTCTGATATCGTTGACGTACAATTCAATAAAATTTGGCACTATCAAGCAATCGTGACATTTAAAGACGATGCTTCTGAGAAAGAAACGCAAAATTATCAAGAGGTATTAAACAAGGTCGATGGACTGAAAGAAACCATGCCATTACATGTTGAGTCTTTGAAAACGACTAAAAATTCAAATGCCAAGCAAAGTGTTTCTATCTATGTTCCTGAAAAACCAAAAGAAATCGATCACTTTATTTTATTCAATGATCGACAATCTGGTGAAAAATATCAATTAACAGATGACGGTGTGATCATCAATGAAAAATTAGCAAATCTATTTAAGTATAAAGTCGGCGATACACTTGTCCTAAAAAATAGTGACAACCAAGAATATAAATTTAAAATAAATGCAATCGCTGAAAACTACACTGGCCACTTTGCTTATATGTCGCCAAAATATTACCAAAAAATAGTTGAAAAAGAACCTCAGTACAACACAGAATTTTTACTCTTTGATAAAACACCTAGTGAGAAAGTGGAAGCTTCAATCGGAAAAGACTTGATGGAAAATCAGAACGTGTTAAATGTTTCTTTCTTATCGATTTCCAGCGACGCTCTAGACGATACGATTCATAGCTTGAATATTGTGGTTTGGGTCCTGATAACTGTGTCTGGGTTACTGGCGTTTATTGTTTTATACAATCTAACGAATATCAATATTTCAGAACGAATCAGAGAACTTTCCACAATCAAAGTTCTAGGATTTTATGATAAAGAAGTAACGATGTATGTTTATCGTGAGAATATCATTTTAACAGTGATTGGCATTTTCTTTGGATGCTTTTTTGGAAAACTTGTTCATGGCTATGTGCTGACGACTGTAGAAGTGGATATGCTGATGTTTTCACCGACCATCCATTGGTTTAGCTATGTGTATTCAGGATTGATCACCTTGTTCTTTACATTGCTAGTTATGGTCTTTATGCATAGAAAATTGAAAAAAGTAGACATGATCGAAGCTTTGAAATCAAATGAATAAAAAGAATTAGAGAATGGAACAAATGAACTTTTTTACTAAGGTTTATTTGTTTCATTTTTTTGAATTAAAAGATAAGACAAAAGCATTAACTCTAACAAATAGGATGGAGCTATTTTTGCTCTCAAGTATATGATTTTTTCAAGATTAGCTGTCATTTTGTACAAAGTATTGGTAAAATATAGATATCATCGGGAGAAAGTCGGGAGAGAATGGATGACCGTTGCCTATATTAAAACGTAACAAAAAAGGCAAAGGAGCGTAAATGGGAAAGTGGACACTACTATTTTAGGGATGAAATAATTAGAGATAGTCGAAACAGACCTGTAAAGGGAAGGGGTGAGAACGTGATACAAGGAATTCCGATTGAAACGATTTACCTTTATGTACTGATTGCTTGTGCAGGAATTGCTGTTTTACTAGTAATATTTGGGGATATATTTGATTTTGATGGACCGATCGATCCAATGTTGGCCATTCCATGGCTAGCCTTTACTTCATTATTTGGTTATCTTGGAGAAAGATTGCTGGAATGGAATCATTTGATGCTGTTTTTAGTTAGTGGAGCGATTGCTTCGATACTAGTTTTTTTCTTAAATTTTTATGTGTTGGTGCCGATGAAAAATGCAGAATCAACCATTTCTATTTCTGAAAAGGACATGGAAGGTAATACGGCAACCGTCGTTACGCCAATTCCAGTCAGCGGGATGGGTGAGATTCAATTTAAAAGTGTCACTGGTTCGATCAGCCGCCCAGCAGCTTTTTATGCACCACAAAATCAACCGATCGATAGAGGCGCACAGGTGCTGATCATTGAAATCAGAAATCGCGTGTGTTATGTAGTTCCCTATGAAGGAAGCTTACGATTATAAAAAAGAAGGAGTAGAAGAAAATGGAATTAGGGATTTTAGGACCAATTGTTCTGGTTGTATTTATTTTATTAATGCTGCTGATTGTGTTCATTTCAAAATATCAAACAGCTAAACCAGATGAAGCGTTGATTATTAGTGGGAGCTATTTAGGTAGTAAAAATGTTCATGCAGATGAAAGCGGTAATAAAATAAAAATCGTTCGTGGTGGAGGAGCTTTTGTGCTACCAGTATTCCAACGATCAAACCGTATCAGTTTACTATCAAGTAAGTTAGATGTATCGACTCCAGAGGTTTACACGGAACAAGGAGTTCCAGTGATGTGTGATGGTACATCGATCATCAAAATCGGTTCTTCTGTAGAAGAAATCGCAACAGCTGCGGAACAATTTTTAGGTAAAACGCGTGAAGAGCTTGAAAATGAAGCACGTGAAGTGCTAGAAGGACATCTTCGTTCGATTTTAGGTTCTATGACAGTGGAAGAAATTTATCAAAATCGTGATAAATTCAGCCAAAGTGTGCAAGAAGTTGCTAGTGTAGATTTAGCGAAAATGGGTCTGATCATTGTATCATTTACCATTAAAGAAGTTCGCGATAAAAATGGCTACTTGGATTCTCTAGGTAAACCAAGAATCGCACAAGTTAAACGTGATGCAGATATCGCTGAAGCTGAAGCTTGGAAAGAAACACGAATCAAAAAAGCCGAAGCTGAAAAAGAATCACAACAAGCAGAATTACAACGTCAAACTGAAATCGCTGAAGCATCAAAAGAAAAAGAATTAAAATTAGCAACATATAAAGAAGCACAAGATATCGCAAAAGCCAAAGCTGACCAAGCCTACAATTTGGAAACAGCTAAAGCCCAACAAGAAGTTATTGCACAAGAGATGGAAGTTAAAGTCATCGAACGTCAAAAACAAATCGAATTAGAAGAAAAAGAAATCGTTCGTCGTGAAAAGCAATACGATTCAGAAGTGAAGAAAAAAGCCGATGCTGATCGTTATGCAAAAGAGCAAGAAGCCCTAGCTCAAAAAGCTCGTGAAGTTGCCGAAGCTGAAGCAGAGCGTTTCCGTGTGGAATCATTAGCAGAAGCTGAAGCTAACCAAACACGTTTAGCAGGACAAGCTGAAGCAGAATCTATTTTAGCTCGTGGTGCGGCTGAAGCCGAAGCCAAACAAAAGATCGCCGATGCCTTCAAGGAATACGGCGAAGCAGCTGTGTTAAGCATGGTTATGGAAATGTTGCCACAATTAATGAAAGAAGCGGCTCAACCACTTAGCAACATTGATAAAATCTCTGTTGTTGATACAGGTGGCGGTGGCGAAAATGCAGGAGCTAACCGTATTACCAATTATGCGACGAACTTATTAGCTGGTACTCAAGAAACTTTGAAAGAAACAACTGGCTTAGATGTCAAAGAATTGATCGAAAACTTTTCAAAAAAAGGAACGAACAGCAATGTGAATTTCTATAGTGATAATGAAGAAAATAAATAAATAAAAAAAACGTACAAGGTTTATTCCAGCATACAAATGCTAGAATACTTGTACGTTTTTTTTATTTTTACTGATGCTGTCTATAAAAAAATTACTACGTTTAAGCTTCACCAGATTCTTCCAATTCAAATGCAGCGTTTTTTTCAGGAATCTTATTTACGATGAAAAAGGCAACTGCTGCAAGAACCATAATAATGATTGAGATATAAAATCCCATTTCTCGTGTTCCTGAGGCATCGGAAATTACACCTGTGATCGTAGGGGCGAAGATGGATGCACTTAAGCCGAAAAAGTTTGATATACCAAGAGTTGTACCTAAAATCAACGGATTAGCTTGATCACTAATAAATGAAATAATAATCGGTTCAACTGCTAATTTTCCTAAAAAGCCATAAAGAATCAAAGCGATTAGTAACAAAGAAGAATTATTGGCTGTTACAGTTAGTAACAACATAGCTGCAGCACCTAATTCAAGTGCTAAAATAATCGATATTTTTTTTGATTGCCATTTATCAGAAATACGGCTGAAAATCAATGCACCAGGAATCGCAGCAAATGCCACTAAGGCAGATGAAAACCCGATTGCAAGTCCTTTAAAGCCTCGTTCATCTTGTAAAAATGCCGGTAGCCAAGTTACTACCATATAATAACCATAACAAGTGCCAAAATATAACAAATAAGAAACGAGCATTTTAGGTGAAAAAAGTCCTTTTGGTTGTTTGTCAGAAGTGGCAGCAGATTGTTTCGTTGCTTCTGACTCTACCGTAGTTGGTATAGGCGTATCTTTTTTTGAGTTCGGTTTGATTCCAAAGGTAAAAGCAAGAATCATAGTAACGATCAGGCCAAAACAAAGGAACATCATAGACTGCCAAGGCAAATCAAGTTGTTTCACTAAAAGGCTTGAAAGAATCATACCAATTCCCATTCCGACGGCTGATCCGCTGTTGATGATTGCTGTAGAAAGTCCTTTTCGTTGTTGAGGGATACTTTCAGATGAAAGTGAGAAAGCCGCACCGTAATAAGAACCGCACCCTAATCCGGCAAGCACACTTGCAAAATAAATCATAGTCAAAGACTGAGCCTGCGTGATCATAAAGGCAGCTAGCCCAAATAAAATAAATCCTGGAATCATCACTGTTTTTTTCCCAAGGCGATCAACTAACATTCCTGCTGGAATCTGCATACTAGTTGCTCCAAAGAAATAACAACTGGATATTAAACCCATTTGAGCATTGGTATGAAATCCAACGGTTCCTTGAATCTCAGAAAATAGCGGGGTCAATGAAGCACGATAAATCCAAATAGTTACCCAGCCCAAGCATAATAACACAACAATTCTCTTCCAATAATGTTTGTCGATTTTTTCACCATTTGTCTTCATTTTCTTCCTCCTGTAACTTCTTTATTTTTGATTTAGTGATTAAAATATTGATAAAAAACAAAATGTAAACGCTTTTTTATATCATATTAAGAAACGAAAATTATTACATGAGTCATTTTAACTAATAATTTTAAAATTATTTGCTCTGTTTGGACAAATACATCCTTGTATTCATCAATTATACTATCTTCAAGATTTTATTTTGTAAGCGTTTTACAAGAGAAAGGATAGTTTAACATGGAAAAAGAGATAGAGTGGGGTTATTCTTTGGAAAATGGACCTGATACGTGGATAAACTTATGTGATGATTATCGACAAGCCTGTAATCGATATATGCAGTCGCCTATTGCTTTGGCTAAAGATAAAGTCACAAATCAATTGGAAAAAGACACATTAACAATTGAGTATTTGTGTGATGAATTTCAAATACAGTGGTCTAAACACACATTTCATTTTATTCCAAAGTCAAACAAAAATAAAGTGTATTTTGATCGCAAATGTTTTTATCTTGATGATATCCATTTTCATATTCCCAGTGAACATACTCTTGACGGACAAGTCCATCCAATTGAGTTCCATTTTGTCCATCACTCTGAAGCGGATGAACCTTTGGTTATTGCCGTATTATTTAAAAAAATAGTAGGGAATGAAGAGCTTTTGCAAATCGAAGAAAGTTGCACGACTATCAATTGGGATTTAAGAAAAAAGAATCTAAAATTAAATCCTTCTGTATTTATCTCTAAACCTGTTGAATATTATGCTTATTACGGATCATATACAACCCCGCCTTGCGTTGGAAATGTTCAATGGATCGTAGTTTCAAAGGCGTCCTCACTGTTTAGTAAGACAATTTTGAAGTTAGTAAAAGAAAAAGACTGGGCAAGTAACAATCGTCCAATTCAACCACAAGAACAAAAAAAGATTTGGCATACATAATTGTGCCAAATCTTTTTAGGTAAATACGTAAAAAACGCTAGGGACTTAAACGGACTATCCTTCAATAATGTCTCATTTCTAGCTATTTTTGTCCGCGCTTTCATTTTCTGAAAGAGATAAAGCAACGCGTAATTTAAGCGATAACTTGGAATCATCAACGGGTTGTCCAAATAATTGATTACATTTTTCTATTCGATATTTTACTGTATTGCGATGGACAAACAGTTGGTCAGCAGTTTCAGAAATTTTACACTGACAGTCCAAATAAGTAGTCAGCGTTTTTCGAAGTTCTTGATTCGTTTGATTGGTTGGATAGGCAAGACTTTTCAGGATAGATTGGCAGAAATGCTGCATCTCTTCTTCTGAAACATTTTCAGCTATCCGATTGATTCCTTGAATAGTATTATAAAAAACGAAATTCTTTTTAGTAGGTCTATTTTCTAGAGAACTTTTTGCTTCTTTGTATGAAAAGTGAAATAAGCTAAGTTGATTAACTGGATCACCTACGCCAAAGCTAAGTGAGATAGTTAATAGTTTAAATGTTTTATCATAGAGCTCTTCTAAAGTTGACTGTAAATCCTTCTTGTCTTTAAAAAGCAACACGAATTGATTATCTTCATCTGTAGGCAATAGTAACAAGTTAGAATTGGTTTTTGTTAAATATTCTTCTAGGAAATCATAGATAAACAAATCGATTTCCTTTTCATAAAAAGACTTATTTTTTGGTACTTGAATCGATACAACCACAACTCGGTAATAATTTGAGTCAAGGGAATCAATAATTGGATACTGTTTTACAAAATCCATAGACGGTCCGTTTTTTTCTGAATGTAACAAATTATGAAATAGGTGCAATTTTACTGAACGGTTTTCATGCTTGATCGTTTGTTCTTTATAGATTGAAAGTGCCAGAACAATCAAGGACTGTTCAATAGCAAACTGAGAAAAAGGATAGACTAACTGATCAACCTTGAAAAGAACTAATAAATAAGGAATATAACTATCTGAGTTGATGGGGATGAGATTGACTAAAGTATGCTCACCTTCATCGATTTTAAATAAAAAAGACTCTTTTTTTGCTTCTTGTTGTTTCGCTGTTAATTGGGTTAAAAGCTCTTTTTTCTTAGCAGGTGTCAAAAATTCTTCCACAGTATGATTTCGACTAGAAGTAGCCAAGTGACCAAATGGATCGATCAACATAATCGGCTGTTTGATCATATGGCTCAATTGGTCAATCAAGACTGAGGTAGAAGCCCCTTTAAAAAGCAATTCAGCAAATTTTTGCTGTATTTCAAGCGAAAAAAAGATTTCTTCCGTTTGATCGGACCAAAGATAACTTAGCAATTTATGCGAAATATCTCCCAAAGTCATATTCATTGGAATTTGAATAATTGGAAAGTTTAATGAATCTGCAAAATCAATGACTTTTTTGCTGATTTTTGGTATGTAACGACCTATTTTTACTGCTAAACCAGCGCTTGGAAGGCTATTTAAGTGTGCAATCAGTTCACATAAATCATCAGGCGAATCTCTATAGGCCATTCCTGTTGTCAACAACAAAGAATGAGGGGATAAGTAATTTGCAACGTCAGGTGTTTCTGAGATTTCAACTGTATGCAGTGGAACATCTAAATTTGCTTGAGTGTTTAAAACAACTAAGTCTGTAAAACGTGGAATCGTTAAAATTTCTTTCAGGTTTTTCATGATAATCCCTCCTTTATTTTAAGAGCAAATAGGTGTGCAAAGTAAATTATTTAGTTTTAAAAGATAAAGCGGCCACTTCTTGTTTGGCTAAATTGACGACCGTTTTGATTTTTGCTGCATTGATTCTAATGGTTGGTATCGATATGCTGATTGCTGCAATGATTTGGTTGGCAGAATTAAAAATCGGTATTGCAATACAAAAAACTCCTAGTTCACATTCTTCATTATCAACCGCATATTGTTGTTTTTTAATCTGTTGAAGTTCTTCCAGCAACTTTTGTTTATTAGTGATTGTATTTTTGGTTAAAGAGTGCAATTCAATCGTTTTTAGATAATCGTCTAATTCTTTATCTGAAAAAGCGGATAAAAATAATTTCCCTGCTCCAGTGCAGTATAAAGGCGCCTTTTTCCCGATTTTTTGAGTAATACTTAAGATTCTTTCTTGGCTGTCTATCGAATTGATGTACTCCAGCTGATTCCCAGCTTGAACTGATAAACAAGTAGCTTCTGCTAGTGCGGAAGACAGGTGATAAAGAGTGGATTGTGTGAATTGAATCAAACTTTCAGCAGAAACTAAATTTGCTGAAATATTTTCAAATTTGTTAGAGAGCGAATAATACTGAGTTTCGGGATTTTGGCTTATGTAGCCTAAAGTCATAAGCGTATATAGAAATCTCAGTGCAGTTGATTTTGGAAGCTCCGCTTTTTGTGCAAGTTCGACAAGAGACATTTCTTGCCTAGCGCTAGTAAAACTTTCAATGATAGCAAATGTCTTGATGACTGATTGATTTAATTTTACTTTTTTTTCGTTCATTATATCCTCCTACTTGTTTTTCTTTTTATCCAGATTTGTCCATCATGTACAAAATAAGGATTTGCTTTTCGTGTAAAAGCGTTAAAGACCCCTTCATGGAGTCATGGTAACATGTTGTTTAGTGAAACGCAATGCCACTTAGTGGAATTTGATCAAATAATAGAAAGAAGGAATTTAGATGAAAGCTGCAGAAGCAATTGTTCAAATTATGGTCAAAGAAGGAATAAAAGATGCTTTTGGTATACCAGGAGCAGGAATAAATCCGGTGTATAAGTATTTGGAAGCGGCACCAATCGAACATTATTGTATGCGTCATGAAGAAGCTTGTGTACACGCAGCAGATGGGTATTATCGGGCAACACATGAAATTGCATTAGCTATTTGTACGTCTGGTCCTGGCGCAACAAACTTTGTGACAGGTCTATACACAGCAAACATTGATTCGATCCCAGTTCTTGCCATTACAGGTCAGGCAAATAGCTGGCAAATGAAACAAGATGCCTTCCAATGTGTGGATATGGTAAGTATTGCATCTACAGTTTGTAAGAAAGTTTATTGTCCTTTAGATGCGCAAGAAATTCCAACAATTTTGCGCGAAGCATTTTATATTATGCGCTCAGGGAAACCCGGACCAGTCCTACTTGATTTACCTCTTGATATTCAGCAAGTAGAAATTGATTTTGACATCAATGACTATGAACCGAAGAAAGTTGAAACAGTCAAAGCAGCATCAACTCAAATCAATCAAGTTCTGGATATGATCACTGAAGCGAAATCTCCAGTTATTATCATGGGAGGCGGTGTAATCTTAGCCAAAGCAGAACAAGAATTGATTCAATTTGCAGAAAAACTTCAAATTCCGATTATTCAAACCTACATGGCTAAAGGTGGCGTTCCAGTGAATCATCCACTTAATGCTGGACATGCAGGAATCCAAGTTGGACAACCAATCGGCAATAAAATTTTCTTGGATTCTGATCTAGTTATTGGAATCGGTAATCGCTTTACGGATCGTCATACTGGAAACTTGGAGGTATATAGAAAAGGACGTAAATTCATTCACATTGATATTGAAGCAAACCAAATCGGAAAAGTATTTACACCAGATCTAGGCATCGTCTCAGATGCAAAAGAAGCGTTGAGTGATTTATTAGCTACTGTTGAATCACGCAAGATGACTCAAGTAAACAGAGCGGGTGTTAGTGAAATCCCTCAATTAAGAAAAGAATTAGCTAGAAAAACGGATTTTGATAATACACCAATCATGCCGCACCGAGTATTTAGAGAAATGAATCTCTTTTTCGATGACAATACAATGTACACTGCTGGCTGTGGTATCACTCAAATTTGGAGTGGTCAGCTGCAAGACATCGAAAAACCACGTCGCTACTTGCCATCAGGTGGTGCAGGAACATTGGGCTTTGAAGTACCTGCTGCTTTTGGTGCAAAAGTTGCTGATCCAAATGCAACGTCAGTCACTGTACTTGGCGATTTTGGTTTTACCTTTATGGGAGAAGAAATCGCAGTTGCCGCAGCATTTAAAAAACCGATCATTGTAGTTATTGTCAATAATGCCTATCTAGGATTGATTCGCCAAAATCAAATTTCAGCTTATGATTTTGAGTACGGTGTAGATATGCCTTATAACCAAGATGGATTGATTGATTATGTAAAAGTTGCTGAAGGATTTGGTTGTTTAGGCGAACGAGTATTTGATCCAAATGAAATTGCAGGTGCCTTCAAACGTGCAGCAGATTCTGGGAAAACATATGTGATTGATATTATTTGTGAACCAGAACAACTATGTGATATGGGTGGCGCAGTTGACCAAATTAAAAACTTTGGAGACTAAAAGTAAACACACTAACTAAGTTAATAAAAGGAGAGAATAGAATGAAAGAGAATATTGAAACGTACTTTGATTTAGGCTTGATCCAATGGATGAGTTATCCGCCAAAAAATTACGATTTAAAAGAAACCCTGCTACAAATAGCTAAAGATCCTGATTTTCGTGCAATTGAAATCACGCAAATCAAAGATGACCAGACACGTTTAGAAGTGAAACAATTATTAGAACAATCAGGATTAAGAGTGGGCTACGGCGCTCAGCCACGTTTATTAGGCCCAGGACTTAATCCAAATGCTCTGAACGAAGCAGACCGCCTTGAAGCAGAAAAAACATTGATCGAAGCTGTTGATGAAGCTGAATATTTAGGCGCTAAAGGAATTGCCTTTTTATCAGGACATTGGGAAGAAGCCACCAAAGATAAGGCATACTCGCAGTTATTGAAGACTACGATCAATGTATGTAAATATGCTGCGACTAAAAAGATGATGGTAGAGCTAGAGGTTTTCGATTACGATATGGACAAAAAAGCTTTGATTGGACCAGCGCCATTAGCTGCAGAATTTGCCGCTGATGTTCGAAAATATTGTAATAATTTTGGCTTGATCGTTGACTTATCTCATTTCCCAACGACATATGAAACAAGTAAATTTGTGATTCAAACAACTCGTCCATACATCACGCATTTACACATTGGAAATGCTGTTGTGAAAGAAGGGTGTGACGCATATGGTGATCAACATCCAAGATTTGGGTTTCCAAACAGTGCCAATGATGTAGCTGAACTAACCGATTTTTTCAAAATTTGTAAAGAGGAAGGATTATTTAATAAAAACGAACCAATGATCCTTTCATTTGAAGTAACGCCTCGTGATCATGAAGATGCTGATGTGATCGTTGCACAAACAAAACGTACAATCAATCGTGCATGGTCACTTTTAGAAGAATAAAGAAAGGAGAGAAACAAAAATGAATATTGTGGTTTTGGATGGCTATACTGAAAATCCTGGAGATTTATCTTGGAGTAGTTTAGAAAAATTAGGGAATCTGACCGTTTATGATCGAAGTCCTCTTTCTGAGGCTGAATTGGTCAAACGAATTGGAGATGCTCAAGTCGTTTTAACGAATAAAACACCTCTTACGAAAAAAGTTATACAAGAGGCAAAACAATTAAAATATATTGGTGTATTAGCAACTGGTTATAACGTAGTCGATGTGATCGCTGCAAAAGAGCTGGGAATCATTGTAACAAATATTCCAACTTATGGAACAGACACAGTGGCTCAATATACTATCGCATTACTTTTGGAACTAGCTCACCATATTGGTGCTCATTCAGATAGTGTGAAACATGGAGATTGGACGAACTCGAAAGATTGGTGCTATTGGAATTATCCGCAAATCGAACTTTCAGGAAAAACATTAGGAATCATTGGTTACGGAAGAATCGGACAAAGAGTTGGAGAGATAGCAGCTGCGTTGGGAATGAAGGTTATTGCAACAAATGGGGAACTAGAAGAAAGAGATCAAAACGGAACGAAATTGGTTAGCTTAGAGCAACTCTTTGCTGAATCAGATATTATTTCATTACATTGTCCATTAGTACCTGAAAATGAAGGGATTATCAACGTTGAAAACATTGGGAAAATGAAAACAGGTGTTTTGATCATTAATGATTCTCGAGGTCAATTGATCAATGAAAAAGATTTAGCACAAGCACTAGATTCAGGTAAGGTTGGAGCGGCAGCGGTAGATGTTGTATCTGAAGAACCGATCCGTGCAGAAAATCCATTGTTGCAAGCTAAAAATATCATTATTACTCCACACATTGCTTGGGCATCAAAAGAAGCTCGCTCACGCTTAATGGAAATTGCAGTCGACAATGTCAGTGCATATCTCAATGGTACACCCAAAAATAGAGTAAACAAGTAGTTTTTAATGAATGATGGAGGGGGAAATATGAAAATATTAGTAGCTATGGACTCATTTAAAGGCAGTGCAACATCTATTGAAGTGGGTGAAGCGGTAAAAAAAGGCATTGAAGAATCTTTCAAGGAAGAACAGACTGTTCCAATAAAAGTTACTCCAATTGCAGATGGTGGCGAAGGAACTATCGAGGCTATATTTTATACGACCCCTAACTCTATTCATACAGAACACGTTCAAGGTCCACTATTTCATCAAGAAGTAACTGCTAAGTATGGAATTTATGATGAAACTGTTGTATTAGAAGTAGCAGAAACATCAGGAATTATGCTAGTGGAAAAAAAAGACCTAGATCCGTGGCAAGCGACATCTTATGGTTTGGGACAATTGCTAAAGAAAAATATTGAAGCTGGCTACCGAAAGTTTATTATCGGTTTGGGTGGCAGTGCAACGAATGATGCAGGAATCGGCTTACTAAGTGCTTTGGGTTATGATTTTTTAGATAAAAAAGGGCAAAATTTAGGCTATTTGTTAAAAGATATGAAACATCTGAGCAGAATCGATGCTTCTTCGGTTTTACCTGAATTAGCAGAGTGTTCGATTCGAATAGCTAGTGATGTGAAGAATCCTTTGAATGGTCAAAACGGTGCTACGTATATTTTTGGTAAGCAAAAAGGAGTAACAAAAGAAAATCGCAAAGAAATCGATAGGATTCTTGAAAAGTTTGCTTTCTTAACAAATAAATTAACAAAAACAGCCTATCAGGCTACACCAGGATCTGGTGCTGCTGGCGGATTAGGCTTCACGTTATTGTCTTATTTTAAAAGTGAAATGGTTTCAGGATTTGAGGAAGTAGCAACAATTATTGATTTAGAGAAAGAAATAGAACAAGCGGACATTGTTATTACAGGTGAAGGCATGCTAGATGCTCAATCAATGATGGGAAAAGTCCCCGTTGCAATCGCTAAAATGGCGAAAAAACACCATAAACCAGTGATCGCTATATCCGGTGGTGTTTCTGAAGATGCTGGGCAATGCAATAATGAAGGCATCGATGCCTTTTTTCCAACAATCAGGAGGATTGCATCAGAGCAGAACATTCTTGATAGAGAGAATACGATTAATGCTGTCAGGGAAACTGCGCAACAATTATTTCGGTTTGGCCAATTATTTAGGTGAGTTTAAATTATAGAAAGGAATGGATGTAGTATGTCAAAAGCGAGAATGGGAGAACGGTTATTTAAACTCGATGAAGTGATTGATTTTTGTGAACATGAAGGGAAAAAGACGATTTTTTACGAAACTGAACATACGGCTGGTGCAGTATGGTGTTTGAAGCCAGGTCAAAGTGTATTCAATCATTCGCATACGACATCAGATGATTTATGGGTTGTCACTAAAGGGACGGGGACTTTCTTTCCAGGGAATGGGGAAGAGGTACGGATTTCAAAAGGGGACATGATTGTTTCTTTACCAGGAGAACAACACGGAATGAAAAACACAGGTAAGGAGGACTTTGTATTTATCGGATTAGCAGGTCCGCAACCCATGGATCTCATTTTGCACGATTAATAAAGACCATAGAACGAAAAATCGGCTATACTTTTTACTCCAGTAATTTTTTTCTGCAGTAAAAAGTATAGTCGATTTTCTATTTTGATTTATCTTTTTTCTGTTTTTCCAATTCAGCTTTTTTCTGAATTTTTTCCCGCAGCTCTACTAATTCTTTTTCTTTCTGCTCTAATTCTGCTAAGTCTTCCTCAATTTCATGCGTTTCTTCAATTGGTTTCGGGCGAATAAAGAAATTTAGTCCAATACCAATAAATGTTCCAATAAACGTATCGATCACGCGAGATAAAGCAAAATAAAATGATTCTCCTTGGGGAATACTTAAAGAAATCAATAGCAACGTTGCGATTGCTGAGATGATACCCGAATTATTATTCATACCATCAGAAACAACAATGACTACAATTACTAAAAATGGTAATAAAAACAACTCCACTAAAAAATCATTGGAAAAAAGATCCTTCACTAGAAAATAAACAATCGCTAAACCCCCGCCTAAAGTATTACCTAGGATTCTTGACTTCCCAAAAGTAAGGCTCGTCGTTAAATCTTGACGTAACGAAAAAACAGCAGCTAAGGCAGCAATCATGGGTGCTCCACGATCAAATACTTTAAATAAAATAATACACAGCATAACAGCTAAAGCTGTCTTCAATGTGCGCATGCCTAAACGAAAAGGACCGACTTCCATGAACTTTCTCTCCTATAATAAAGATTTAATCATTTTTCTATTTAATCATAACCGAAATAGAGGTAAAATTACTAGTATTAAACAAAAGATTAACTATTTTGTGAGGAGCAATAGAATGAAAATTGGGCTACGGACAATTAAAACTGCAGTGAGTGCTACCTTGTCAATGATCGTTGCAGAAAGTTTAGGGTTGTTATACCCTGCGTCTGCGGGAATCATTTCTGTATTAAGTGTGACCAACACGAAAAAAACGTCTTTATTAACGGGGATTTATCGGTTACTTTCTCTAGCTTTAGCGACAGTGATTGCGTATTTTTGTTTTTCTATTCTAGGATTCAATGCTTTGGCATTTGGCGTTTATTTACTTTTATTTATTCCAGGAGCAGTTTACTTCAAGCTCTCAGATGGAATTGTAGTAAGTTCAGTCTTAGTGACCCAATATTTGGTCGAACAAGACTTATCTTGGTCGATCATTGGTAACGAGTTTTTACTAATGACTATTGGTGTTGGGTTTGCGTTACTCATGAATTTGTATATGCCGGATACGGAAAAACGTTTGAAAGAAGACCAAGAAGTCATTGAAACAATGTTTCGTAAAATACTGAATAATATGGCGGCATATTTGAACGAGCATAATAAAGAAAGAAACTTATTTGAAAAATGTAATGACTTAAAGGCTTTCATCCGAACAGGTGAAAATTGGGCGAAAAACCATGCAGAAAATCAACTGATATCCTCCAATCATTATTATATTGAATACTTCACGATGCGACGCTTACAAAGTAATAGTTTAAAAGACATGCTGCGAATTTTAGAAAACATCACAGTTGAGCCAGAACAAGTCGGAAACATTCAAGAGTTGCTGCAGTATACCGCTGAAACCTTTGCTGAAAATAATGATGGACAAGACATCTTGGATAAAATAGCACAAGTATATGAAGTTTACCGAAAAAAAGAACTGCCTAAAACTAGAAAAGAGTTTGAAAATCGAGCGCAGTTATTCCAGCTTTTACAAGTATTTCAATCATTTATAGAAATCAAGGCGGAGTTTTCTAAGCATCAAAATGAGGAAAGTAACTCTATCTTGTAAGTGTAATTATAAAGTAAATATTAAAGTTTAGTTACGGAATTCAAAATTCCTAGTATTTGTAAAATCAAGGTGCTATACTTTCATCAAGTTAAAAAAAAGACTTTCTTTTAAATCCGTAAAAAATAGAAATTCATAAGTCTCTAAAAAGGTGGAACCAGAATTAATGACTGAAAAATGGCGTGAAGATCAAGAATATATGTCTTATGTGGAAGATTTGTTGGAAACTGAAGAAGTACAGCGTTTAGGCAACTACACGCAGCATGTTCACTCAACTCGTTTAGATCATTCAATCAGCGTTTCTTATTATAGTTATAAACTAGCTAAAAAATGGAACGGTGATGCTAGAGCAACAGCGCGTGCTGGGCTTTTACATGATTTGTTCTATTACGACTGGCGTACAACAAAGTTCGATGAAGGATCTCATGCGTATATGCATCCGAGAATTGCTGTGAAAAATGCTGAAAAACTAACAGAACTTTCTGAATTAGAACGTGATATCATCATCAAACATATGTGGGGTGCAACTATTGCACCGCCGAAGTACAAAGAGAGCTATATTGTGACGATGGTCGATAAATATTGTGCCGTCAAAGAAGCTTCCGAGCCGATGACGAACTCAGTAAAAGCGAAATGGCGTCAGTATTTCCCTAGAAAGCAATCTGTATAATAAAAAAATCGACCGATTTTCTTTTGAGAATCGGTCGATTTTTTTATTGTGTTTTGGCTAATGTGAAAGCGATTGTGTTTGTTCATGGTCTAGTTTCTTTAAGCGCTTGATCGCTTTGAAATAAGAAGCTAACAATACGATTACAGAACCAGCCCAAGCAAGTGGTGATGCTAAAGCTGCACCAACAAAACCTAAAGACGCAGTAAGAATAATTGCAGCAAATGAACGCATGATCAATTCCATGATTCCGGCTAATGTAGGAATAACACTTTGACCAAGTCCTTGCAATGTATAACGAATGATGAACAAGATTGCGAGTAACCAATACATACTTCCATTTACGTTAAAATAAATCTGAGAAAGTTTGAGAACTTCAGTTTCTTTTCCACTTACAAAAAGAGTCACTAGATTTTGGCCGAAAAGAATGACAATACCGCCAGCCAAAAGACTGAAACCAATACTCATTACAAGACATTGATTGACCCCTTGTAAAATTCGTTTGTATTTTTTCGCTCCATAGTTTTGGGCGGTAAAGGTTGCCATTGCGATACCAAATGACATCATTGGCTGAGTGGCAAATTGTTCGATTTTCCCAGCAGCTGCTTGAGCCGCAACGACGTCAGTTCCCAAACTATTTAAAGCCGCTTGCAAAATAATCGCGCCGATTGCAATGATTGAAGATTGAAAAGCCATTGGTAATGCAATATTCAAATGAGCTCGGAACTCACGTTTATCAATGAAAAAGTCTTTCTTACGTAATTGAAGATTAGGAATTTTCCAGCGAATGTAAATCACGCACAAAATACTAGACACGATTTGCGCGGTCACTGTGGCAATCCCAGCACCAGCAACGCCCATATGAAAATTAATAATCAAGATTAGATCTAGTACAACATTGATAATGCTGGCAATGATCAAAAATAAAAGTGGGGTGCGGCTGTCTCCTAACGCACGAATCACATTTGACAATAAATTAAACGCCATTGCAGCAAAAATCCCTATAAAAATGATGGATATAAAAGTTTGGGCATCATCAATAATTTCTTTTGGTGTTTGCATCAGTTGCAGCATAGGACGAACAAAAATCAAGCTGAGTGCGGTCAAGACGATAGTCACGATGCCGCTGATAACGATTCCTGTAGCAAAACTTTTTTTTACCCCGCGATAGTCCTGCCCACCAAAACGCTGAGAAGTTAAGATTGAGAGTCCAGCAGTCAATCCTTGCGCAAAACCAATGATTAAAAAGGTAATACTACCAGTCGCACCAACAGCTGCCAATGCTTCCTTTCCTAATGTCTGACCAACGATGATCATATCAGCCATATTATAAAACTGTTGGAAAATATTGCCGATCAATAATGGAATTGTAAATAAAAAAATCAGTTTTGCAGGATTGCCATGTGTGAGTTCTTTCAACGAAAACACCCTTTCATTTTTGAGAGAACAATCTATTTAAAAGATTTTCTCTACAGCACAACGAGAAACAATAGTTTACAATTAAAATAGAATAATATCAGAAAAATAATAAAATTTCCTATTTATAGTAGCACAATCTCTTGGTTTTGCAAGTGCTTTAATAAGAGCTGCGTAGGATAGAAAGTTAAACGTTGAAAAGCCAACGATTCTCTCAGTTTTTTTATTAAAGCATTAGCTATTTCTTGCTCGTTTCTTTGTCAAAAAATTGTTATAATTGATCAGCATGGATTGAAGAAATGGTATGATAGAATAGTTGAGGTAGTTTAGAGGAGTTGATAAAGTGAAAAGTGAGTTAAAAACACCCATCATTATCGGGCTTTACATAACGAAATGGTTAACAATTTCGTTGATGATTGGTCTGATAATGGGAGCGTTGTCCGCATTTTTTCTTAAAAGTTTGGACACTGTGACTCAAATTAGATTAGATAATCCATGGCTTTTATTTTTATTACCAGTTAGCGGGGCGATATTTGCTTTTTTATATAGAAAATATGGTGGAAATGCAATTAGAGGGAATAATCTTGTGATCGATCAAGCTAATGGGGAAAAAGAAGCTATACCGCTACGCTTGATTCCATTGACTCTATTTGGTACGATCACCACACATTTGTTTGGCGGATCAGTTGGTCGAGAGGGAACAGCCGTACAGATGGGTGGAACGGTAGCTGATGCTGTGGGACGCCTTTTTCGTTTGGATAAAATTGAAAGAGAAATCGTAGTGATTAGCGGTATCAGTGCTGGATTTAGTTCTGTCTTTGGTACGCCGTTAGCAGGAACTATTTTCGGGTTAGAAGTCTTAATGCTGGGACGTTTAAGATCAGATGGACTTTTTCCAAGTTTTTTTGCTGCTTTTTTTGCAAATATTGTGACAGAAGCTTTTGGTGTGACTCATACCCATTATGGCATGGGACTTATTCCGGATTGGTCATTGATGTTGTTTATCAAAATAATCATTGCAGGAATTTGCTTTGGTCTGGTCGGTTGGTTATTTAGTCGCTCGATCGTGTTTCTTAAGAAAGTTTATGCTAATTGGTTTAAAGATGTTGTTTTGCGTAATTTTGTCGGTGGAGCTATTGTGGTGGCAGCAGTGTTTATTTTGCAGACTCAGCGATATTTAGGTTTAAGTCTGCCTCTGTTAAAAGATGCATTTAATGGAGAGAGTCACTGGTTTGATTTTCTTGGAAAGCTCTTTTTTACAGTGCTGTCATTAGGCGCGGGTTTTCAAGGTGGAGAGGTAACTCCTTTATTTGAAATCGGTGCAACATTAGGCAGTAGTTTAGCCATGATTTTTCATCTATCGGTGCCGTTTTTGGCGGGATTAGGATTTATTGGTGTCTTTTCTGGAGCGACAAATACACCGATTGCTTGTTTTATTATGGGCATTGAGTTATTTGGTAGCGAGGCAGCATTGTTTTTCTTTATGATTTGTTTGATCAGTTACATGTGTTCAGGCAATGCAGGGATTTATTCTGCACAAAAGGTAGAAGTCGAAAAAGGGGTATTATTTTTACCCATCTGGACAAACTGGCAAAATAAGAAAAGAAAGTAACAGACTATAGAACAATTTTAGTAGCCTGTGATAAACTAGATAGTGAGGTGAAGGCATGAAAGATTATCAATATCCCTTAGATTTAGATTGGACGACGGATGAAATGGTGATCGTTACCAATATGTGGTCAGCGGTGGAAGAGGCAAATGAATCCGGGATCGACACTAGCGTTTTTTTAAATAAATACAAACAGTTTAAAACGGTAGTTAAAAGTATCGGAGAAGAAAAACGCTTAGGTAATGAGTTTCAAAAAGCTTCTGGCTATTCTTTATATCGAACAGTTAAGCAAGCAAAAAAACAAGATTCTGGTCGACTAAAACTAGGAGCTGATTAAAATGACAACCGAAAAAATGATCATTGAAATCAAAGAGTGGTTAAAAGAAGCTGCTGGATATATAAAAGTAAGCTTCACCAATGAAATTGAAATATCACAAAAGTCTAACAGAAAAGATCTAGTTACAAATATCGATGAAGAAACTCAGACTTTTTTTATCAACAAAATCAACGAGCATTATCCAGGTGATCGGATTTTGGCTGAGGAAAAAGGGTTTAATACCATTGATTCGCTTACTGGTCGTGTTTGGATCATTGATCCAATCGATGGTACGATGAATTTTGTGATGGAGCAAGAAAATTTTTGTATCATGATTGCTGTTTTTGAAGAAGGTGTTGGACAACTTGGTTTTATCTATGATGTGATGAAAGATGAATTATACTGGGGTGGTAAAAATCTAGGGGTGTTTTTAAATGATCAGAAATTGAAGGCACCGAAAAATTTATCTTTATCTGAAGGATTACTGGGAATGAATGCGTATATGTATGGTGAGAATCTTTATTCTGCTAAAGAAATCGGACATGTAAGTATGGGTGTTAGAGTCAGTGGTTGTGCAGGTATTGAATTGATCGCCATGCTTAAAGGCAATCATATCGGTTATGTTTCTAATTTAAGCCCTTGGGATTACGCTGCAGGATTAGTTTTGATAGAAGAATTTGGATTTAAGTATTCAAATATCGATGGAAGTCCATTAGGCTTTGCTAAACGAGAGTATTTCTTAGCAGCAACAGCAAAAGCGTATGAAGAAATTCAAAAAACATATATTTTGGAGTCAGAGTAGAGTGAATGCAAGTAGGAAAAAATGGCAGAGGTTACAAGAAGTAGTTGATTTTCTGGGTCAATTATGGTATTTTTCAAATTAAATATGAAATTTTCATAATATTTGCATGCTTTAGACTATATTTCATGAAAAAAGTTTGTTATAATAAAAAGTCGGATTTAATGGACAAGTGACGTAAGGCAAAAGGATAAGGAGCAATTACATTGAAATACAGAGAAGATATTAGAAACGTGGCAATCATCGCCCACGTCGATCATGGTAAAACAACATTAGTAGATGAACTTTTAAAACAATCAGATACTTTAGATGGACACACACAATTACAAGAACGTGCAATGGACTCAAATGCTATTGAAAGCGAACGTGGAATCACAATCTTAGCTAAAAATACTGCAGTTGATTACAAAGGCACTCGTATCAATATTTTGGATACACCTGGACACGCGGACTTCGGTGGTGAAGTAGAGCGTATCATGAAAATGGTAGATGGTGTAGTTTTAGTTGTTGATGCTTATGAAGGAACGATGCCTCAAACACGTTTCGTATTGAAAAAAGCATTGGAACAAAAAGTAACACCAATCGTTGTTGTAAATAAAATTGATAAACCTTCAGCGCGTCCTGAACACGTTGTGGATGAAGTCTTAGAATTATTTATCGAATTAGGTGCGGATGATGAACAATTGGACTTCCCAGTTATTTACGCATCAGCTTTAAACGGAACTTCAAGCGATTCTGATAATCCAGATGACCAAGAACCGACTATGGCACCGATCTTTGACCAAATCATTGAACACGTACCAGCACCAGTTGATAACTCAGATGAGCCTTTACAATTCCAAGTATCATTATTAGACTACAATGATTACGTTGGACGTATTGGTATCGGCCGTGTGTTCCGTGGAACAATGAAAGTTGGCGACCAAGTTGCCTTAATGAAATTAGATGGCAGCGTGAAGAACTTCCGTGTAACTAAAATCTTTGGTTTCTTCGGCTTGCAACGTGTTGAAATCAACGAAGCCAAAGCTGGTGATTTAATTGCCGTTTCTGGTATGGAAGATATTTTCGTTGGTGAAACAGTGGCTGCTGTAACAACTCAAGAAGCTTTGCCAATCTTACACATCGATGAACCAACATTACAAATGACATTCTTAGTAAACAACTCTCCATTTGCCGGTCGTGAAGGTAAATATGTAACTTCTCGTAAAATCGAAGAGCGTTTAATGTCAGAATTACAAACAGATGTATCTTTACGTGTAGAACCAATTGGTCCTGATTCTTGGACAGTTTCTGGTCGTGGCGAATTGCATTTATCAATCTTGATTGAAAATATGCGTCGTGAAGGCTATGAATTACAAGTTTCTCGTCCAGAAGTTATCGAACGCGAAATTGAAGGTGTAAAATGCGAACCGTTTGAACGCGTTCAAATCGATACTCCTGAAGAATATATGGGTAGTGTTATTGAATCATTAAGCCTACGTAAAGGTGAAATGCAAGATATGATCCATACTGGTAATGGTCAAATCCGTTTGATCTTCTTAGCGCCAGCTCGTGGTTTGATTGGTTATACAACTGAATTCTTATCAATGACTCGCGGATACGGTATTATGCACCACACATTTGATCAATACCTACCAATGATTCAAGGAACAATTGGCGGACGCCATCAAGGTGCCTTAGTTTCAATCGATACTGGTAAAGCAACAACTTACAGTATCATGAGTATTGAAGAACGTGGAACTGTCTTTGTAGAGCCTACAACTGACGTTTACGAAGGTATGATCATCGGTGAAAACAACCGTGACAATGACTTAACTGTAAATATCACAAGAGCTAAACAAATGACTAACGTGCGTTCTGCTAATAAAGACCAAACTTCAGTCATCAAAAAAGCGAAAATTCTTACTTTAGAAGAATCTTTAGAATTCTTGAATGAAGATGAATATTGTGAAGTAACACCAGAAAGCATTCGTTTGAGAAAACAAATCTTGAACAAAAACGAACGTGAAAAAGCAAGTAAAAAGAAAAAATAGCTAAATGCTTTAGCTTGATTCTTAATAAAAGCTAGATTGATGAAACAAAACGTTAAATGTTTTGTTTCATCTTTTTTTGTGGATAACTTTTAATGAATACGTTGAAAAAATGCGTAGTTTAATATAGAAACCTTGATAAATAAAGGTTTTAGTTTTTAGCGAAAATGAAGCGATGTTTCACGTGTGACGAATTGTTTCACAGTAGAAAGAATCCTTCCTTGAATTACACTATAACGAATGCTAAAATAACAACGAGATACAAGGAACGGAGAGAATTTCATGATTGACATCAAAGACTTACTAAAAGAAAAATTTGGATACGACGAATTTCGTCAAGGACAAGAAGAAATTATCAATCATGTTTTACATAAAGAAAATGTCTTAGGAATCATGCCGACAGGTGGTGGTAAGTCGATTTGTTATCAATTGCCAGCGCTTATGCTGGAGAATTTGACATTGGTTATTTCACCGTTGATTTCTTTAATGAAAGACCAAGTTGATGCACTGAATATGATGGGGATTCCGGCGACCTTCATTAATAGTACGATTTCACAACAAGAGATGAATAAGCGTGTTCAGATGGCTGTTAATCGCGAAGTGAAACTTCTATATGTAGCTCCTGAACGTTTAGAATCTTTTGACTTTCAGCAATTATTGCTGCATGTTCCAATTGATTTATTAGCGGTGGATGAAGCGCACTGTATTTCTCAGTGGGGACATGATTTTCGACCAAGTTATTTACGCTTAGCTGAAATTATCGAACAATTTCAACAGCAGCCAGCAGTTATTGCTTTGACCGCTACAGCAACACCACAAGTAGCAGAAGATATCCTCAAACAATTACATATTCCAAAAGATAATCAGGTACAAACTGGTTTTGCTCGTGAGAATCTTTCGTTTCAAGTAGTTAAGGATCAGAATAGAGACGTGTTTCTTTTAGAATATTTGAAGTTGAATCAAGGACAATCTGGCATCGTTTATGCTAGTACCCGAAAAGAAGTTGAACGTATCTATCACTTACTACAAAGTAAAAAAATCACTGTTGGTATGTACCATGGCGGTATGAACGAAAAACAACGTAATCATAACCAAGAGCAGTTTTTATTTGATAAGTTACAAGTGATGGTTGCAACCAATGCATTTGGTATGGGAATCAATAAAAGTAATGTCCGTTTTGTTATCCATGCGCAAATTCCTGGAAATATTGAATCTTATTATCAAGAAGCCGGACGCGCCGGACGTGATGGACTTCCTAGTGATGCAGTTTTGCTTTATGCACCGCAAGATCTACAAATCCAGCAATTCTTTATTGATCAATCAGAAATGACGATCGATTATAAACAAAAAGAATATATGAAATTAAGAGAAATGTCGCAATATGCGAATGCTCAAATGTGTTTGCAGAAGTTTATTTTACGCTATTTTGGAGAGAAAGGTTCTGACTGTGGCCGCTGTTCTAATTGTTTAGATGAGCGGGAATTAGTAGATATCACAGTGGATGTTCAAAAAGTTCTGTCCTGTGTGAAGCGGATGGGGGAAAAATTTGGTAAGGGTTTGGTAGGGAAAGTACTAACTGGTTCTAAAGATCAAAAAATCGATCAATGGCATTTTGATCGTTTGCCTACATACGGATTAATGAAAGATCGAACGCAAAAAGAAGTCAATCAATTGATCGACTATCTAACAGCAGAAAGATATTTAAATCCGTCAGATGGGCAATATCCATTGTTATCTGTTTCGCCAACTGGCGTGGAAGTGCTATTAGGACAGCGAACTGTATTTAGAAAAGAAGATCAGCGTGTGCGTAAAGTGGTTGTAAATGATGGGCTCTTTGAAACATTAAGAGAACTACGGATGGATTTAGCGCAAGAAGCTGGCGTACCGCCATATTTGATTTTCTCGGATAGTACGTTAAAAGAAATGTGTGAAAAGCTACCTAAAAATTCGATCCAGTTACTACAAGTAAAAGGTGTAGGGCAAAATAAATTAGATAAATACGGAGAAAAATTCTTAGCAGCAATCGAAACATTTAAACAGACGGAAGAAAAAGATGTTAGTACTAAGTAGGTGCTTAATACAGATTAGAGCCCAAAACAAAACTGAAAATCAGTTTTGTTTTGGGCTCTAAATCGGAATAAACGGTGAGACAAAAGCAACTACTACACTTTGTTTCGATCACATTAACATCTACGCATGAAACGTGCTAGAGTTAAAGGCCTTCGCTTCGATCACATTAAATTCTAAGTGCGGAAGTACTAAGGTTTAAAGACTTCGGAGATAAGCATTTGTCTCATCCTCATCGGTAACTGTTATTTAGGATAAACAGCAAAGCGTTCATCTTTTAATGGAATAATTCGGATCGGTTCGGCGTAAAAATCCGCGAACGTTTCTTCGTTAAACAGTTCTGATTGTGTTCCTTTGGCAAAAATTTCACCATCTTTTAACAGCATCAAGTGGCTAAAACATGGCAGAATTTCCTCCGTATGATGTGTAACATAAATTAGTGTAGGGTGATTTTCTTGTTTAGCGATCTGCTGGATTTGAGATAAGAGTTTTTCTCTAGCAAATAAATCTAAGCCATTACAAGGTTCATCTAGAATCAATAATTCTGGGTTCGTCATTAAGGCTCTAGAAATCAAAACTAATTGACGTTCTCCTTGAGACAAAACTTCGTATTTTTTCCCGATAAGTGATTCACCGCCAGCATTTCTCAAAATAACTTTTGCTTGCTCCAATTCTTCATCGGTATAGTTCTGGTAAATACCGATACTGGCGAATTTGCCAGATAGAACAATTTTCTCGGCTGTTTCCCAATTTTTCATCCGATACTGCAAAGCGGTGCTGACCCAACCGATTCGTCGCTGCAGCTCTGGTATTGAGGCCTGACCAAATACTTGATCTAAAACCACCAAGCGTCCTTGGCTTGGCCACAAATATCCGCAGATTAATTGCAAAAGCAAGGTTTTACCAGCGCCGTTCAATCCAAGGATGGCCCAATTTTCATCTGTTTTGACAGACCAATTTACGTTATTTAACAATGTCTTTTTATCCCGAATAAATGAGACGTCTTTAAAGTCAAATGCTTTCATACTAACTCCTCCTTTGCTTTATTTTACCACTAAGAATTAAGAATAGAATAGTAGGAATTGAAAAAATTTGAAAGAAGAAAACACTGTCAAGAAAATTTCATTGACAAAGCTTTCAAACCCTTGTATAATTGCTTTTGTTGCGTTATGAGGTGATGAATATGAAATGGTCTTTACTAGAACTAAACAAATACAAAGACAAACCCTGTGAATTTTCAGAGACACTTGATTTAAAAGCGTCCTTGATGAAAAGAGATAATCTGATCTTAGATGTTAGTCCTGTCAAAGCAACCGGGATATTAGCTGTAGGAAAAGAAGAGTACTTGCTTCACTATAAAATCGATGTTATTGTAACAGTTCCATCTTCACGTTCTTTAACACCTGTTCCTCTTGCGCTTGCGATTGATGTTGACGAGGTATTTATGACTCCTGAACAGTATCAGCAAAGAGATGAACGTTTGGCAGATGAAGAAATCATCCTGTTGGAAAAACCAACAATTGATTTAGATGAGTCAGTCGAAGATAACATTCTTTTGTCTATTCCAATTCAAGTACTATCAGAAGAAGAGCTAACAAGTCAAGATATGCCAAGCGGCAATGACTGGGAAGTTTTATCGGAAGAAGACTATGCTCAGAAAAGACAAGAAGAAGCACAACAAACAATGGATCCTCGTCTTGCTAAACTATCTGAATTATTCAGTGAATCAACTGATGAAGATGATAATTAGTAAGATTGGAATATATCGTGCATTTTATGCACACATCTTTACAAGGAGGTGGAACACCAATGGCAGTACCAGCTAGAAGAACTTCAAAAGCTAAAAAAGGCAAACGTCGTACTCACTACAAATTAACAATCAAAGGTTTGAATGCATGTTCAAACTGTGGTGAAATGAGAAAAAGCCATCACGTATGTCCAGCATGTGGTCATTACGATGGAAAAGATGTTGTCTCTAAAGAAGCATAAAACATTTTTTTGAAAATGTTAAAATCCCCTAGGCTAACCATGGAGCCTAGGGGATTTATTTTTGAATAACAATAACTATTGACCGACAATTCTCTGCAATTGTCCAATATATATATAATAAACAAGAATAAATCAAATTAATCGAACTATTTTGTTTTCATATCAAGCATTCTACGTTATAATGATGTAGATTATAAGAAAATTCTAATGAACTTCTTTTCAAAGATAGTGGGAGGATACAAGATGACAAAACAACAATTTGGCGTAGTCGGAATGGCCGTAATGGGAAAAAATTTAGCCTTAAATATCGAAAGTAGAGGATACTCAGTTGCTCTATTTAATCGTACAGGTTCAAAGACGACAGATGTCGTTGAAGAACATCCAGATAAAAATTTTAAAGCGACTTACACAATTGAAGAGTTTGTAGACTCTATTGAACAACCGCGACGTATTATGTTGATGGTTCAAGCTGGTTTTGCAACGGATGCAACCATTCAAGAGTTATTGCCTCATTTAGATAAAGGAGATATTCTGATCGATGGTGGGAATACATTCTTTAAAGATACGATTCGTAGAAATGAAGAGTTAGCTAATTCAGGAATCAATTTTATAGGAACGGGTGTTTCAGGTGGTGAAGAAGGCGCATTAAAAGGACCTTCTATCATGCCAGGCGGTCAAAAAGAAGCCTATGAACTAGTTGCACCAATTTTAGAAAAAATTTCAGCAAAAGCTGAAGATGGTGAACCATGTGTTACTTACATTGGTCCGAACGGTGCTGGTCATTATGTTAAGATGGTGCACAATGGGATTGAATATGGTGATATGCAATTGATTGCTGAATCATATGATTTAATGAAAAATATTTTGGGTGTTTCAGTTGATGAAATGGCTGAGATCTTCAAAGAATGGAATAAAGGCGAACTTGATAGTTATCTTGTTGAAATAACTGCAGACATCTTGACACGTAAAGATGATGAAGGAACAGGACAACCAATTGTTGATGTTATCTTGGATGCCGCTGGAAATAAAGGAACTGGTAAATGGACGAGTCAAAGTGCTTTGGACTTAGGTGTTCCGCTACCGTTGATCACTGAATCTGTTTTTGCTCGTTTCATTTCAGCATATAAAGATGAACGCGTGAAAGCAAGTAAAGTCTTAGCTAAACCTGAAGCGCCTGCTTATGAAGGAGATAAAGAAGAACTAATCGAAAAAATTCGTGAAGCTCTTTATTTCAGTAAAATCATGAGTTACGCACAAGGATTTGCTCAATTACGTGTAGCGTCAGAAGATTATGAGTGGGACTTACCATTTGGTAAAATCGCTAAAATCTGGCGTGCAGGTTGTATCATTCGCGCTCAATTTTTACAAAAGATCACAGATGCGTATGATAAAAATCCAACAATCGAAAACTTGTTATTAGATGAATACTTCATCGATATCACAAAAAAATATCAACAATCCGTTCGTGATGTTGTGTCAATCGCTGTTCAAGCAGGGGTTCCAGTTCCAACTTTTGCTTCCGCTATTGCATATTACGATTCTTATCGCTCTGAACGTTTGCCAGCGAATATCATTCAGGCACAAAGAGATTACTTCGGTGCTCATACGTATCAACGTACAGATAAAGAAGGTACTTACCACTATAGTTGGTATAACGAAGAATAATAAGTTGGAAAACCATGGGACTAAAAGATTTCTCATGGTTTTCTCTCTGTTGTATGAAAAAATAGGTTGTTACTAGCTTTTTAAAGTAAAAGTAGGTATAATGGGTAGGCTTTAAGATAGCTTTTAAAGAGAAAGGACAAATAACCAATGAGTAATATTCTAATTATTGAAGATGAAAAGAACTTAGCACGTTTTGTAGAATTGGAGCTGAAACACGAGGGCTACACTACGGAGGTTCACTACAATGGACGTACTGGTTTAGAAGCGGCTTTAAATAATGATTGGGATGCTATCCTTTTAGATTTAATGTTGCCTGAATTAAACGGGCTTGAAGTTTGTCGACGTGTGCGTCAAGTGAAAAATACACCAATTATCATGATGACTGCAAGAGATTCAGTGATTGATCGAGTGTCAGGTTTAGATCATGGAGCGGACGATTATATTGTGAAACCATTCGCTATTGAAGAATTACTAGCACGTTTACGCGCTTTACTTCGCCGAATCGATATTGAAGGAGACAAGAACGTAGCTAAGCAAACAACGATTACTTATCGTGATTTAACGATCGAAAAAGAAAATCGTGTCGTTCGTCGTAATTCTGAGATGATTGAATTAACAAAACGTGAATATGAATTATTATTAACTTTGATGGAAAATGTAAATGTTGTATTAGCTCGTGATGTACTATTAAATAAAGTATGGGGTTATGAAACAGAAGTAGAAACTAATGTTGTCGATGTTTATATCCGTTACTTGCGTAATAAAATCGATGTTCCAGGAGATGAAAGCTATATTCAAACTGTCCGTGGAACTGGTTATGTGATGCGCTCGTGAAAACAATGAAAATGAAAAAAGTAGCAAAAAAAGAACTGAAGGGGCCTTCTTTGACAATAAAGTGGGCTTCTGCAAGTTCTTTCTTCATATTTGTGGTATTCACGATATTCGCGGTGATTACATATAAATCTTCTGTCAGTCTTATTGTAGAAAAAGAGCGCGAAAATGTAGAAAGGACAGTTGCAGAAGTCGGTAATCGTTTAGCCAATGCAGAAGAAAACTTAACAGTCTCTGATGTATATGAAAAATTAAAAACGCCAAGTGTGGATGAAGAAGATTTGAATAGTAAGAAAGTTTCTGTAGAAGGCTCTTTGATGGAAATGGATAGTATGTTGTCTGAATTAGGCCAACCATCGCTTTTTCTATCAGTGTATGATGAGAAAGGAACCTTGCTATTTGAGACCCAAAAAGTACAAAGTAGATTATTAAAAAATGAAAAACAAGCAGCTGAAATCAAAACATTAGATGATAAAACAGGTTTTTTGATTGTTCAACCGGTATATTCAAAAGACAATAGGCAGCAGGTTGGCTATATCCAGGCTTTTTATGAGTTATCATCCTTTTATGATATTAGAAACCGTCTATTGCTTACGTTGATCATCTTAGAAGTAATTTCACTGATTTTAAGTAGTATATTAGGATTCATTTTATCTTCATACTTTTTGAAGCCTTTGAAAGTTTTAAGAGATACGATGGACACAATCAGAAAAGACCCCCAATCAGATATCCATATGCCAGATATTCATTCTAATGATGAATTAGCAGATCTTGCAGAAATTTTTAATGAAATGCTGGATCGGATGAGGCGTTATATTGAACAACAAGAACAATTCGTGGAAGATGTCTCACATGAGTTGCGAACACCAGTTGCAATCATTGAAGGACACTTAAATTTGTTGAACCGCTGGGGGAAAGAGGATCCAGAAGTTTTAGATGAATCATTAGAAGCAAGTCTTCAAGAAATTGTTCGAATGAAGAGTCTTGTTCAAGAAATGCTAGATCTTTCTCGAGCAGAACAAGTTGATATCCAATATTCTAATCATACATCAAATGCGAAGCAAGTAGTCTACCAAGTGTTTAATAATTTTAAAATTTTATACCCTGATTTTGTCATTACGTTAGATGACGATTTACTTCATGAGATAACCTTAGGAATTTACCGAAATCACTTTGAACAACTGTTGATTATCATATTAGACAATGCGGTTAAGTATTCAACCACTCGTAAAGAGGTACACATATCTATTTCTAAAACACTGAGTGAATTTGAAATAGCTATTCAAGATTTTGGCGAAGGAATACCAGAAGAAGATTTGGATAAAATTTTCAATCGTTTTTATCGAGTTGATAAAGCAAGGGCACGTAACAAGGGTGGAAATGGATTAGGTTTATCTATTGCTAAACAATTAGTAGAAAACTATAAAGGAAGAATAGATGCAGAAAGTGTTGTTCATCAAGGGACGATATTTAGAATTTATATTCCAATAGTAGATAAAAAGTAAAATAGGAAAGTAGGAGAGTAAATCTCCTGCTTTTTTTTACGTTACTTAGCCGAATATTTGTGTTCTAAACTAATGAATACCACTAGAAAAAACGAATGCTCAGATGGAGTTCAGGTGATTTGTTCGTCAAAAGAAAAAAGTATCAAAAATGACTATTTTCTAGTTGCTTTTTACGAAAAGTATTGTTATATTAATACATGTTCTGATTGATTAATCGTTAACAGAAAAAATTAATTTTTCCTCTTGACGAATGAAAGACAATCATGATAGAATAACAAAGTTGTTAATTCAAAACAGCTCAGACTTATTGAAAAATAAGAAAAAAAGTTGTTGACAAATAACAAACAATCTGATAAACTAATGAAGTTGTTAAGAAACACTCGACAACTTCAAGCAGAAAAAACTTTTAAAACTTTTGAAAAAAAGTATTGACATCAAATCGAAGATTTGATATGATATAAAAGTTGCTGCGAGGTAACACAGTAGACCTTTGAAAACTGAACAAAGTAAGACGAACCAAATGT
>NZ_JAFREN010000026.1 GCF_017377505.1 Enterococcus sp. DIV0212c
TAACTCTTCGAGTCATATCCCACTCACATAGAATTCGGATAAACGGTGGGAGCAGAAGCAATCCCTTCTGTCCCAACCTCATTCTTAAAAAACTAGATAAGGCTTTACTGTATACTCAGCTTTTAGATTTTATCAATCTGAGCGAAAGAATTAAATCATTAAGCTACGTTTTTTACAGTCTCTTTTTTTAATTCGCGGCTTTCCGTCCTTTGCGTTGTGTTGCTTCCATAATGACAGGAAGAATCACTGGACGTCGTTTAGTTTGTTCAAACAGATAACGACTTAATTGTTCACGAATATCTTGTTTTAGCTTGCTCCACTCAAAATCGCTGCTCTCAAGATGTTTTTCAACAATCTCCGTCACGATATTGCTACTTTCTTTCATCAAGTCTTTACTTGTTTTCACATAAACAAAACCTCTTGATGTGATTTTAGCTGGTGAAACAATTCGTTTTTCGCGGCGGTTGATTGTAACAACTGCTACGAAAATACCATCTTCTGACAAAATTCTACGATCACGAAGAACAATATTACCAATATCGCCAACACCAATACCATCGATCATGATATTGTCAGCAGTTGTACTGCCCGCAACCGTCATTTTCTGTTTGCTGTACTCAAGGATATCGCCTCGACCAGTAATGAAAATATTTTTATAAGGTATTCCTAGTTCATGAGCTAAGTCGGCATGTGCTGCTAATTGACGATACTCACCTTGAACAGGGATAAAATATTTTGGTTTCATTAAGTTTAACATCAACTGTAAGTCATTTGGATTGGCATGACCTGAAACGCGCATATTATCAGAAATTTGTTTGACCACACCACCGGCACGGTAAACGATATCTTCTGTTTTTGCTACAGCTGTTTCCATTGCAGTTGTTGGTGTTGTTGTAATATACACCAAATCACCTTCTTGGATCTTAACAACACGATGTGAGCCGTTTGCCATTTTTTGCAATGATTTGATTGGTTCACCCATTGCACCTGTTTCTAAAATCACCAATTGATCTGCTTGATATTTTTTCATATCTTTCACTTGAATGATTAAATCTTCGCTTGGTAATTTCAGTTTATCCAACTTGATTGCTGTGTTGATGATTCGTTGGAAATCTTGTCCTGTTAAAACAATCTTGCGATTAGAACGGTGGGCAGCATCTAATACTTGTTGGACACGTTGTAAATTACTTGCCACACAAGCAACAATGATTCTGCCTTCCCAATAACGGATCGTATCGAATACTTCATCCGCAATCTGAAGCTCAGAAACAACTTGAGCAGGATTTTCTGCATTTGAAGAATCGCTCAATAATGCTAAAACTTTTTCTCTACCAATCTCTGCTAAACGACCGAAATCTGTCTGATACATAGGAATTGCACTTTGATCAAACTTAAAATCACCCGTGTAAACAATGTTGCCTTCTTTGGTTTTTAAATTGACTCCGATTGAATCTGGAATCGTGTGGGTTGTTCGGAAAAAACTGACTGTAGCATGTGCAAAATCGATTTCTGTATGAGCATCTACTACATGAAAATCATTGAAATCTTTAGAATCTGCATGATCTCCTACAATTAATTTTGCTAACTCTACGGTTAATTCCGTACCGAATACTGGTACATGAACTTTAGATAAAAGATAAGGTAACGCCCCAATCGCATCTGCATGACCATGTGTTAAGAAAATTCCTGCAACACGGTCAATATTTTCCTCCAAATACGTAAAATCGGGAATCACTACATCAATTCCTAGTAGTTCATTTTCTGGATATTTCAATCCACAATCCAGTACAAAAATTTCATCTTCCACTTCTGCGATGTACATATTTTTACCATTTTCACGAACGCCGCCTAAGGGAACGATTTTTATTGTACTCACTAACTTCACCTCTCTATATTCTCATACCGAATTACAAATCCAGTATGCTTAAAATTTTCGCCTTTTCTTCAGAAGTACATGATACAAGAGGTAAACGTAAATCACCAACGGAAATACCCATGTGATTTAGTGCAGCTTTCACAGGTGCTGGAGAAGGTACTGAAAACAACGCATTGATCTTAGGCAATAATTGCCGTTGAATACTTGCTGCTTTTTTGATTTCTCCTTGGTCAAGCGCTTGGAACATATCATACATCTCAGTTCCATATACATGACTGGCAACTGACATGACCCCTTGTCCTCCTATTGCTTTAACTGAAAATGCTAAAGGATCTTCTCCAGTATACACTAAAAAGTCGTTTGGTGCCTTTTCTACCAACTCAGTCAAAGCATCTAAACCAAAACATTCTTTGATTGCAATGATATTATCTAGTTCAGCTAAGCGTAAAGTTGTTGCTACATCAAGGCTTGCCACGGTTCTTCCAGGCACATTATACAAAATGATCGGTAAATCACTCGCCTCAGCAATTGCTTTAAAATGCTGGTATAAACCTTCTTGACTTGGCTTGTTGTAATAAGGCACAACTGCTAAGCCTGCGTCAATGCCTCTAATTGCAGAAATTTCCTGCACAAATTCAACGGAGTCACGTGTATCGTTGGTTCCCACACCACAGATAATTGGTACTCGCCCATCAACCAAACGAATTACTTCATTAAATAATTCGATTTCTTCATCATGAGTTAATGTTGGCGATTCCCCTGTTGTTCCCGCTAAAATAATTCCTTCTGTGTGATTATCAAGTAAATGTTTCACTAATTGAGGCAGCTTAGCAAAATCAATTGCGCCACTTTCATCAAAAGGTGTGACCATTGCTGTGATTATCGTTGCATTTTTTAAATTCATACTTACTACCTCCTAAAATTAAAAGCGCAGCGGGCTCGTTTAGCTCTGACAGAAAAATATGACTGAGGTGCTTTTTGCCTCATTCATATTTTATCTTTTTTTCCGAGAAACTATCCCGCGAAGCTAGATAACATTAAAAGCTGAAAGAGCTCGGTCAGCCTCGACTGGAAAATAGGAAATAATGACTGAGATGCTTTTTGTCTCACTCATTATTTATCTTTTTCCCGAGAGGCTAGCTCTTGAAGCTAAATAATACTAAAATCTGAAAGAGCTCGGTCAGTCTTGATCGAACCTATATTCCAGTAACTATTTAAACCCTCACCAAGTCCATCTCATGCAATGTTTCTGCAATTTGAACGGAATTCCAAGCAGCGCCTTTTAATAAATTATCTGAAACTACCCACATATGATAGCCTTTATCAATATCAATATCTTGACGAATTCTACCTACAAATGTTTCCTTGCGATCGATACTCGTTAACGCTTGCGGATAAATCTGCTGGCTTGGATCATCTTGTAAAACTGCACCTGGAGCTTTTGCAATCAACTCTTTGATCTTATTAACGTCAGAACCATCTTCTTTGACTTCGATATAGATTGATTCAGAGTGACCAGACAATACAGGAATACGAACACACGTCGCAACGACTTTAATACTGTCATCTTCCATGATTTTCTTGGTTTCATTAATCATTTTCCATTCTTCATACGTATAATCAGCCTCTGCAAAGACATCGATCTGAGGCAACGCGTTGAACGCGATCGGATAATGCTTTTTATCCCCACCAGATGGTAAAATATCAGCTTCTAATTGATCAGCAGGCGTGCCATTAATATATGCCAACGCTTGTGATTTCAGCTCTTCCATGGCATTGATACCTGCTCCGCTGACAGCTTGGTAAGTTGAAACGATCAAGCGATCCAACCCATAAGCTTGACGGATTGGTTCAAGTGCCACCATCATTTGAATGGTCGAACAATTTGGATTAGCGATGATTCCTTTGTGTCGTTTTAGCGCATCTGGATTCACTTCTGGCACAACTAATGGCACATCTGGATCCATTCGGTAATGACTCGTATTATCAACAACGACTGCCCCACGTTTAACCGCTTCTGGAGCAAATTGTTTAGAAATACTTCCCCCCGCACTAAACAAAGCAATATCCACATCCGTAAAAGATTCAGGAACTAACTCTTCGATTACAAGGGTTTCCCCTTTAAACGTTACTTCTTTTCCCGCTGAACGTTTTGAAGCTAAAAGTTTTACCTGATTCATTGGTAATGATGTCTCTTCCAACATTTCGATCATTTTTGTGCCAACAGCACCGGTTGCGCCTACCACGGCAACATTATACTTTTTTTTCATACTTATTGATCTCCTCTCAAATTCCTGAAGAAAGTTGCTTTTTCTATTTTACCATAACATTGACTTTTACTACATAGGAAGTAAAATGATTTTTGCTTTAATTTTGTCAAAAAAGAAAAAGAAATTTTTGAATCATAACATTTCAAATCATTTTTTAATGGCGTTCTTAAGATCCGTGCAACTTAGTCGACTAAATTTTTTTGCAGATTTATACTGACTTAGCACACATTTTTGAGAGGATGATTAGATGTATACTGTAGCGGATTATTTATTAGACCGTTTAAAAGAATTGGGAATTGATGATATATTTGGTGTTCCTGGAGATTATAATTTAAAATTTCTAGATCATATTACTGGTAGAGACGATTTGAACTGGATTGGAAATGCCAATGAATTAAACGCAGCTTACATGGCTGATGGCTATGCCCGCACAAAAGGTATCTCTGCTTTTGTTACAACATTTGGCGTTGGTGAATTAAGTGCCGTCAACGGTTTAGCCGGAAGCTATGCTGAAAATGTGCCGGTTATTGAAATTGTTGGTTCGCCAACAACGACTGTTCAAAATAATAATAAGCTGGTTCATCATACACTAGGCGACGGGAACTTTCTACACTTTGAGAAAATGCATGAAGAAGTAACCGCTGGAATTGCTCATTTAACTGCTCAAAATGCTTTAACTGAAATCGACCGTGTCCTTACTTGCGCGTTGATCGAAAGACGTCCTGTTTATATTAATTTACCTATTGATATTGCAGAAATCGAAGCAACACGTCCGATAAGTCCTTTGAATCAAGCTTCTACAAAACTAACAGATGTGGAATCAGTTATTTTAGACAAAGTTGAAAAAGCGTTATATCAAGCAAAAAATCCAGTCGTCATTGCTGGTCATGAGATTTTAAGCTACCATATAGAACAGCAATTAGAGGAGTTTATCCAAAAATTTAATCTTCCTATCACGACCTTACCACTTGGAAAAGGCGCATTTAATGAAGAAGATGCCCATTATCTAGGAACTTACTCAGGTTCACCTACTGAGGAACCACTAAAAAGTCGTGTCGATACCGCTGATTTAGTTTTACTATTAGGTGCAAAATTGACAGATTCCGCAACATCTGGCTTTAGTTTTGGCTTTACAGATAAACAGATCATTTCGATCGGCAGTACGGAAGTCCAATTTTATGGAGAGCATTACGAAGCAATCCAGTTAGATCGTTTTGTTTCTGCGCTAGCAACTCTATCTTGTTCTAGGTATACAGGTGAAATACTTCCTGTAAAACGAATCTCAAATCTCGAAATCAAAAATGAAAAGCTCACACAAAAACAATTTTGGAAAATGGTCGAAACATTTCTTATCCCTGGCGATACTGTTGTTGGCGAACAAGGAACATCTTTCTTTGGCTTAACAAACGTTGCATTAAAGAGAAATATGCATTTTATCGGGCAACCTTTATGGGGATCGATCGGCTATACATTTCCTTCCGTCTTAGGTAGCCAAATTGCCAATAAAGATAGTCGTCACCTTTTATTTATTGGCGATGGTTCTTTGCAATTGACTATTCAAGAATTAGGAACTGCTTTGAGAGAACAATTGACACCTATCGTTTTTGTGATCAATAATAATGGTTATACTGTTGAACGGGAAATTCATGGTGCCACTGAGCAATACAACGATATTCCTATGTGGGATTATCAAAATTTACCGCTAGTATTCGGAGGCAATAGTCAAAATACAGCAACCTATAAAGCCACAACAGAAGTCGAACTTGATGAAGCAATGAAAGCAGCCAGAAAAGACACTACACGATTACAATGGATCGAAGTTGTGATGGATCAAGAAGATGCACCTGAATTATTGAAGAAATTAGCAAAGAATTTTGCAAAACAAAATTCGTAATGACATCTGAATCTATTGACTTTTAAATGTGTTTTGTTATAGTTAAAAACGACATTTACTTAATTTGAAGGAGTGAATAAGATGGCACGTGTTGAAAGTTTTGAATTAGATCACAATACAGTTAAAGCCCCTTATGTTCGTTTAGCGGGTACTGAAAAAAATGGTGAAGCCTTGATCGAAAAATACGATCTACGTTTCTTACAACCAAATGAAGATGAATTACCAACAGCTGCAGTTCATACATTAGAACATTTGTTAGCAGTGAATTTACGCGATCACTTAGAGGGAATCATCGATATCTCTCCGATGGGTTGTCGTACTGGTTTTTACATGATTATGTGGAATGAACATTCACCTAAAGAAATTCGTGATGCGTTAGTGAAAGTCTTGAACTTTATTGCTGAAACTGATTTTGTTCCTGCCGTTTCTGCTAAAGAATGCGGCAACTATAAAGATCATTCTTTATTTTCTGCACAAGAATATGCGAAAATCGTTTTAGAAAAAGGAATCAGTTTAGATCCTTTTGAACGGATTTTATAAGAAAAAAACAAAAAGGACCAAGCCTGTGCTATACAGACTTGGTCCTTTTTTTATCTATCCTAAAGCTACGTCTAAAATCATCATAATAATAAAGCCTAACATCACACCGAATACAGCAAAATGACGTTTGCTGGTTACAGTTTGCTGTGCTTCTGGAATCAATTCTTCTACAACGACATAAATCATCGCCCCAGCTGCAAAAGCCAACGCATATGGCAACAGCAATGTCACTTTCGTTACTAAAACTGCTCCAATGATCCCCGCAATTGGTTCAACGATTCCCGAAGCCTGTCCATAAAGAAAAGCTTTCTTTCGACTTAAATTTTCTTGCCTCAATGGAATCGAAACAGCCGCGCCTTCAGGAAAGTTTTGAATACCGATTCCTAAAGCAACAGAAATTGCAGCTAATACCGCTTTTTGAGGATCATCTGCTGAGTTTGCTGCACCAAACGCCACGCCTACTGCCAAACCTTCAGGAATATTGTGCAACGTAATAGAGAAAACCAACAAAATCGTCCGCTTTAAATGACTTGGCAACCCTTCTTTTTCATGATTTGGTCCAAAATGCATGTGTGGCAACGTCTTATCCGCAACATACAAGAATATCCCACCCAAACCAAAGCCAAAACTAACGACAAGCCAAGCAATACTGCCGTTTTCTTCTGCCTGTTTGATTGCAGGATCTAATAAAGACCAAAAACTTGCAGCTATCATTACACCTGATGCGAAACCGAGCATCATATTTAGAACATCTTTTTTGATTTCCTTGAAGAAGAAAACCAATCCAGCCCCCAAAGCTGTCATAAAATAAGTGAAACCTGTCCCTACCAAAGCTTGCTGCCAAGCTTCTAAAGATAACAGCCAATTAGTGATTACAAACACCCCATCTTTCCAAAATACTTTTCATAGCTTAACTTTATCATATCGATGATTTTATGACTACGGCTAAAGTAGAAAATGCTTTCAGTTGGTACAAAAATTTAGAAAGAGTATACTTGATATAGAAGCAAATTATAGAAATGGAGTGAGCAAAATGACCGAAACAATCAATGCTGCTGTCGCGATGATCAAAGTTTTAGAAAGTTGGGACATCGACCATATTTATGGAATTCCCGGCGGATCTTTCAACTCCACCATGGACGCCTTATACAAAGAAAGAGAAAAAATCAACTATATTCAAGTTCGCCATGAGGAAGTAGGCGCTTTGGCTGCTGCCGCTGATGCTAAATTGACTGGTAAAATCGGGGTGGCTTTTGGTTCAGCAGGTCCTGGAGCTACTCATTTGATCAACGGATTATATGATGCCCAAATGGATCATGTTCCCGTTTTGGCTTTATTAGGTCAAGTTGCTACAAGCTCTATGAATTACAATTCCTTCCAAGAATTAAACGAAAATCCCATGTTTGCTGATGTTAGTGTTTATAACCGAACCGTCATGACTCCTGAAAGTCTCCCTCACGTCGTAGATGAAGCAATCAAAGCTGCCTATAAAAATAAAGGCGTTGCGGTCGTGACGATCCCTGTTGATTTCGGTACAAAAGAAATTCCAAATCAAGCTATTTCAACTGCTAAAAATCATCGGACAGGTGTACTCTTGCCTCATTATGAAGACTTAAAAAAAGCCGTCTCTTTAATCGAAACAGCAACCAGACCAGTTCTTTATATCGGACAAGGAACTCGTAACGGCTGGTCTGAAATCAAAACATTCTCAGAACATTTTTCAATGCCTGTTGTTTCAGCTGTTTTAGGAAAAGGAATCGTTCCAGATGCTTATGAAAACTTCCTTGGTTTTGCCGCTCGTGTCGCAACTAAACCTGCCAATGAAGCCTTAGCGGAAACTGATTTGATCGTATTTGCCGGTAGTGATTTCCCTTTTGCTGCTTATTTCTTTAATCCTGACGCTAAATTTATTCAAATCGATATTGATTCGATAAAATTGGGACGACGACATAAAACAGATGTTGCGATTTTAGGAGATGCTAGAGAAGCCTTAAAACGAATGGTTGAATTAGGGGAGGCACGCCCAGAAGATCGCTGGCTAAAAGCCAATCAAAAAAACAAAGAAAACTGGATTGCCTGGTTAAGAAGCTTCAATGATAAAGCGGACAAACCGCTTCGCGTAGAACCTGTTTTCAGAGAAATTCGTAGAATAGCGGATAAGGAAGCAATTTTTGTAACAGATGTCGGTAATACAACGATTCATGCTATTCGACTTTTGGATATGAATGGCAAACAAAAATTTACAACTTCTGGCTGGTTTGCTACGATGGGAAATGGTGTACCTGGAGGCATTGCGGCTCAACTTAGTTACCCTGACCGGCAAGTGTTTACCTTAAGCGGTGATGGAGCCTTTGCTATGGTTATGCAAGATATCATCACTCAAGTAAAATACAAACTACCTATTATCAACGTTGTTTTTTCAAATGATTCTTTTGGTTTTATTGAAGCCGAACAAGAAGATAGTGAACAAAAGAAATTTGGGGTCTATTTAGAAGGAGCGGATTTTGGTAAAGTTGGCGAAGCGCTTGGCGCTCAAGGGTTTACCATTACAGAATATAGCCAATTAGAGCCAGCTTTTGAAGCCGCTAGGAAAAGTACACGCCCTGTTGTAATTGATGTAAAAATTCGGAATACTCGCCCCTTACCTGTTGAAGAATTAGTTTTAGATCCTGAAAAATTCAGTGAAGATGAAATCAATGCCTTTAAAGACAAATATGACGTTCATGATATGCCTGTGTTAAAGCAACTGCTAAAAAGATAAAACGATCAAAAAGCACCCACTTCTAAAAATTTTGAAGTGGGTGCTTTTTAACTGTTTTCATTTTGCCTCTATTTTATTCTGCTTTACGTCTGTGAAGATATTTCCCGAAAAATACGACTAACAAACTTAGTAGACCAATACTTACTACATTAGTATTATTGGTTTCTCCTGTATTTGGAAGTTTAGGTTTAGTTTGTGTAGTAGTCGTTGTTGTATTACCTACAGAATCAGGTTTGCTTGGTTTGTTTGTAACTGAACCTGTATCCGATGTTTTTGTTGGTAGTGGCGTTACTTTTCCGGCACTTGAATTTGAGGTAACACCAGTTAAAGGATCCAAAGTGACTGCTGTTATCTTGTCACCTTTTTTCAATTCAACGCCTTCTGGAACAGCCGCTGTCCACTTGCCATCTTTATCTACATCAACAGTAACTTCAGCCCCATTTGGAAATGTAACTACAACTTTAGAATCGGGCATTCCTGTTCCAGTGACTTCTTTTGAACCTTCTACTGTATCATCCACTGTTGGTGCCTCGATTTTTTTGTATACATAGGTTACCTCTGTCGGATCGACAGTATGTTTTCCTGAAGCGTTGGTTGGTACTGCTGTCAGAATATAACCTGGAATTGGTTTAGGCGCAGTATTGTAGGGATCATCATACAAGCCGTTGATTAAATTGCTCTCTGCTAAAGGCTTGCCTTGTTCGTCCACGTAATTGACTTTTACTTTTGTCGCTTTCTTTTTATAAACATATTGCACGGTTTGATCTTTATCTGTATGTTTACCATTTGCGTTAGTTGGAACTTCGACTAATTCATAGCCTGGAATTTCTTTAGCCTCTGATGTATAGTCAGCACCATATTCTCCATTGACTACATCACTTGGTACTAGCGGCTTGCCTTGCTCATCTACGTATTCTATATTAATAGTTGTTTTGATTTTTTTGTAATAGTATTTTACGATTTGATCGGTTTTTTCATAGGTTCCATTTTGATTAGTCGGCATTTTTTCTACCACAAGTTCATAACCGGGGATCTCGATTGGTGTTGTTTCATATCCTGAACCTAGTTTACCACTCTTATTCTCCGTTGTGTGTGTTGTTACTATATTGCCAGCCTCATCTAATAAAATATGTTCTACATCAACTTTTCCAGCTGTAATTTTGAATGCACCAGAAGTTATATCGGTAATATCTGCAGCATCATAACCTGCGGGCACCTCTTCGGTCACTTTATTAGTAATGGTGTACTCTCCAGCATCTAGTCCATCAATATCTGCTTGATTAGGTTGCGTATCTGTACCACTTAACACTACATTTCCCTTGGCATCTCTGATCTCCCAAGTGAAGTGATATTCCCCATAAGTATCTTTTTCATCTCTTCCAACTACAATTGATGATGGATTTTCAACGACAGTACCTGGGGTATTGATGACCCCGCCAACATTCACCGAAGAGGCAGTTCTTTGTACATTATTATAAAACTCACCCGTATCGTTTTTACCACGCTGGTTGAATCCAGTCATATCAACAATATAAATTCCTTCCTCCGTATAAGGGCTTAAATCTACAACGTTGTTATTTGGTACATTTACTATTAGTGAATCACCACGGGAAATATCATATTCATAGCTCACATTGTATTCATCAAAACGTATAAAAGATAAACTGGTTACATTCGTACAATAATAATTTTGTTGTTTTTCAACTTGTAAACCATCTATCGTCATAATAAAATCACTTGTTCTTCTTGGTGTAATGTTCATTTCTTGTTCAGCTGAGGTTACTGTTTTCTCTTCAACTGCAACTTTTTGTGTTTGATCAGAGGGTTCCGTTACACCTGTACTTTCTTTTTTTACAGATTCAGGAGTTGGAGATTCTAGATCTGTTTTTGTTTGGTTTGAAGAAAGCTTTTCTGTATCTATCAGGCTTTCATTCGTTTTTTCCTGCTCTGAAAACGTTGTTTTTTCTTCCGTACTTGTTTGATTTTCTACCTCAACAGCTTCTGCTGGAATGGATGCATTTATAGCACCATACGGGATTGTCCCTAAAACAATTGTTGAAATTAATAGTGTGTGTGTCCACTTTTTCATGTTTACCCTTCCTTTTTATTAAATTTGGATACATATAATTTTTCAATAATAATTATATCGCATTTTTAGCTAATATTTTCTCTCTTTTTTAGACATATACTTAAAAAAAAGAAAATTATAATTTTTTGTGCTATTTAAATAATAGAAATAGTTACATTAATTGACTTATAATAAGCAGCTAACCAGTTATTATTTATTTAAAAACAAAATAATAATTCTATTGAAATCGATATAAACATTATTGTTATTTTAGATAAAAAAATAATGAATGAGGGAAGACTCAGCTGAGTTTTCCCCCATTCATTTAAAATTGAAACAGACAACTTGACAGAAATAAATTTCTAGTTCATAAACCGTCATTCTGCTACTTTTACTATTTTAAAATTTGTTACTTATCATCATGTTTATGGAATTTTTCTTTGATATCTTCAAAGCCTTCTTTGATTTTGTCGCCTAGTTTTTCAGCGCCATCTTTGATATCGTCACCGGCATCACGAGCTTTTTCTTTTGCATCGCCAAAAGCTGATTGCGCTTTGCCTTCAAATTCTTTGCCTTTATCATCTGTTACTTTACCTTGAACTTCTTTAGCTGTTCCTTCAACTTTGTCTTTTGCATCATTTACGCGTCCATTTAAATCTGCCATGTGAAAATCCCTCCTAGTTAATTTATATTACATAACTAGCATAGCACCATTTTAAACTTGCTACAAATGATTCGCTTTGTTTTTTATAGTTAAAGTGTTTGGCGTTCATTCAGCCATTTTTTAGCCTGTTTGATTTCATCCATGGTTATTTGATGCCCTGAATCAGTGGCCGCAATGGTAACGGCTGCCTGCCGATTTTTCAATTGTTGGATCAGCTGAACGGATGCTTCTTTAGAAACAATCGGATCATTTTCACTCACTGATAACCAAATATTTTTAGTAGAAATCGGAAATTCTTGTGTATCCACACCCAAAGACATCGGATGAAATAAAATGGCTTGTTTAATAGCAAAATGACGTTCTAATAAAATATGTGCTGCGATATTAGCACCATTTGAATAACCAACAATGACCCATTCTTCTAATGCTATGCCCTTTTCTTCACTAACGGAAGTGATCATCTGAATAAGTCGGTCACTTTCTGCTTCCAAACTCTCTAAGTCAAACTGATTCAACCCATTCCGTTTAAAAAAACGATTCATCCCCGATTCTTGAACCGTTCCGCGAAAAGACAGTATTGTCGCTTCTTCATCTAAGTAACGAGCAATCTCCAATAATGATGTTTCATCGCCGCCAGTTCCATGAAGTAACAGTAACTTTTTCCCGTGTAAATTACCTTTTTCAAATATGTACTGCATTTTCAGGTCATCCTTTCATCTTTTCTTTAGATCAATCTATTTATTGCAACAAACTTACTTTAAGTAAGTGATAATTCATTTTAGCATGTTTGCTTTCATTTGTCATATTCGTACAACTTTATAGCTGCTTCCAATAATCAGCGATAGCATTAGCTCTTGCTGAAACACTTTTTTGTAAGCAAACTGGTCCGATCCGTAAAATCGATTGACCGAATCGAAGCAAGTAGTCTGTGATAAATTCTATCTCTGTCTCATGGTATTGACCTGTAATGAGGTAATGCTCTTGGTTGGCTGTGATTTTCATGGATGGATAGTTTTCCTTTGAAAAAATATCTTTGCCTTTCTCATCAACCTCAATTGAAAAGGATAGCAATTGTTCCTTTTCATAGAACATTTTAGTTTCTTCTAATAGTATTTCTAAGGGGACAGCGTCGAAAGATTTTATTTCATCAAGTGATTGAATTTTGTCACAGCGAATGACACGTATTTTCTTGGTTTCTAAATTCCATATTCTAGCATACCATTGGCCGAATTTAGACGAAAGCTGCACAAATTGAACGGTCATCGACACTTCTTCGTGATTTTTTTGATAACGTATAGCAAAAACTGTTTCACGAAGGATTCCTTGAACGATTTCTTTTAAATGTAAGCTAGTGTTGCTATGATTGACTTGTTCAAGAGTGATTATTTTGCTCATTAAGGAAAGTTCTTGCCGCAGTTTTTCCGGAAGTACTTGATTGTATTTTAATTCAAGGGTACTGCTTTCTATATTAAAAGGCGTAGATTGGTAGCCTTTTAGCGTTAGTAAGGCAAAATATAGGGCGTAAATTTCACCTTGTGTAAATAAGCCTGGTGCAATAATCTGAGTATCCAACAATTGATATTTACCATATCTGCCAAGCTCTGAATAAATTGGTAAGCCTATTTCTTCAAGTGATTGCACATCCCGCAATGCAGTACTTTTTGATACATGATAACGTTCCATTAATTCTTTTAAATTAAAACTATTTTTGTCCGCTAAAAAAAGAATCATATCATTGATGCGCTCTGCTTTTTTCATACGTCCTCCTAAAAGTATCATGATTTGACACCTTTAAGCAGTATACTAAATGTGTAAAGAAAATAAAAGAAATGAGGAATATATATGACTTTAGAAATTGCCGTATTTTTATCAATGAATGGACGTGCTGGGGAAGCTTTAGCCTTTTATAAAAAGCATTTAGGTGCTGAAGAATTACTCATTGTAACTTATGAAGAGATGGCAAAAAGGGATTCAAGTTTCCATTTGACCAAGGAGAATAAACAGTCTATCGCTCATTCTGTTTTACAAGTAGGCAAAACAAAGATAATGATTGCAGAAGATTCAATGACTCCTACAGAAAGTTTTGCAATGGGGAATAATTTTTCCTTATGTATTCAAAGTGCAGATTTAGCTGAAATTCAAACGTTTTATTCTAATCTAACAACTGACGAACGTGTGAAAATCATTGTACCACTCAACCAAAATAGTTTCAGTGGTGCATATGGTATTGTGGAAGATCCTTTTGGCATCCAAATCCAGTTAATGCACGATGAACGTTTACAATAGATCGTAGCCAAGACCGAGACAAAAGCGTTTATACGAATTTAGAGCCCTAAACAAAACTGATTTTTAGTTTTGTTTAGGGCTCGACGTATTTTTTCCTTATAAACTATTTAATAAGAACATATTCTAAATCAACCATTTTTGCCCACGCTACGATTTGTTCTGATGAAAGATTTAGCGAAACAACCGTATGATGTCCGCCGCCATTTTCAATCCATGAATGAACGCCAGCTTTAAAATCTGGTTTAACTTCCCAAAGAATTCGAGCAACAGGTAAATGAGGCGCTGGTTCAGTAGGTTCGAAGGCATCTACCTCATTGATCAACAAACGATAATGTGTCCCAAAGTCTGTCATTGAAACTACAACTCCCGCTCCGGCTTTGCCATCAAAAACTAAACGAGCCGGATCTTCACGATTTCCCATACTCAAAGGTGACACGACAATCTTCGGTTTATTGGCTGCTAATGTAGGATCGACTTCCATCATATGAGATTGTAAAATTGCTTCTTTTCCTGGTGTTAATTCATACGTGTAATCCTCCATAAAACCAGTATTTTCATTGTGCGCCATAATTTTCATCATACGATCGATTGCAGCTGTTTTCCAATCTCCTTCACCTGCAAAACCATAGCCTTCTGCCATTAAACGTTGTACTGCTAACCCAGGCAATTGTTTCATCCCATATAAATCTTCAAAATTAGTTGAAAATGCTGAATAATTGCCAGCTTCTAAGAAGCGACGTAACCCGATTTCGATGCGAGCTTGTTCTTTAACGTGTGCATTCCAAGTCACTTCATCATAGTCGCCTAATTCGAATTCATACATTTCTTGATATTCCTTGAAAGTTTCATCGATTTCTTGTTCTGTCACTTGATCGATTTCAGCCACTAGATCGCCAATACCATAATAATCCACGACCCAACCAAACTGAATCTGCGCCTCAACTTTATCCCCTTCAGTCACAGCCACGTTACGCATATTATCACCGAAACGAGCCACTTTTATATTGAAGCTTTCGGCATACGCCGCTGCTACATCCATCCATTCGGCGACTTGCTTTTGAACCCCTTCATGTTGCCAATGGCCAACGACAATTTCATTTTTCACTTTTAAACGAGCATTGATAAAACCATACTCCCGATCGCCATGAGCTGCTTGGTTCAAGTTCATAAAATCCATATCGATCGTATCCCAAGGAATCCGTTCATTGTATTGTGTTGCTAAATGTAATAATGGTTTTTGCAATAACTGTGTTCCTCTGATCCACATTTTAGCAGGAGAAAAGGTATGCATCCAAGTGATTACTCCAGCGACTTCGTCATTATAATTTGCTTCTTTCATGATGCTTGTAATGACATCAGCCGATACAGCCAATTCGTCTTTTAAAACAATTGGATAAGGAAGATTGCCACTTTCATTTAAACCATTTGCTATTTCTTGTGCATGCTTTTTCACTTCTAATAGTGTTTCTTCTCCGTATAAATGTTGTGATCCTACTACAAACCAAAATTCTTTTTTGCCTGTTTTCAACATAGTTATTCCGCCCTTCGATAGTTCGTTTTATTTTTGACCATAATAAGCGTCTGTTCCGTGTTTGCGTAAATAATGTTTATCTAAAATACGTTGGGGTAAATTTTCAGCAAAATGATTCAATTCTCTAGAAAACAGATTCATTTTACAGACTTCATCTAAGACAACCGCATTCATTACTGCACTTTTTGCATCTTTTCCCCAAGTGAATGGTCCATGTCCATGAAGTAAAACGCCTGGAATTTCCAATGGCTGAATATTTCGTTCATTAAAGGTTTCAACGATCACATTACCTGTTTCAGTTTCATAACCTTTGTTGATTTCTTCCTGACTTAAAAATCGTGTACAGGGAATTGATCCGTAAAAAGTATCTGCGTGAGTCGTCCCCATTGCAGGTACATCCAAGCCAGCTTGCGCCCAAATCGTTGCCCAGGTCGAATGAGTATGAACGATTCCACCGATTTCTGGAAAGTTTTGATATAATACTGCATGTGTGGCTGTATCAGATGACGGATTGAGTTTTCCTTCGACAACTTGTCCCTTCAAATCACAAACAACCATATCTTCAGCGGTTAATGTTTCATAGTCAACGCCGCTTGGTTTGATCACAAAAAGTTCTTGTTCATGATCGATCGCACTAACATTTCCCCAAGTGTATTTGATTAGTCCATGTTTTGGTAATTCGAGATTTGCTTGAAAAACTTCTTCTTTAAGCTGTTCTAACAAAATAATTCCCTCTCTTTCTACTGCAAATACTCAACAGCTGCTTGTTCGATAGGCAGACCTTTTTTGTATCGTTCAATAAAATGCTCAAAACCGACAACTTCCGCTTCAATCGGAACGGCTGTGGCTTCTTTTACATTGTTGAATACTTTTTGTGTGAGAAAATCTACTAATGTCTCATCTACTGCTTTTTCTCTCATAAAAGCTGCTAACAGTGCAATCCCCCACGCTCCGCCTTCTCCTGCATTTTCCATCACAGAAACAGGTGTATTCATTACCGAAGCAACGGCTTTTTGTCCGACTTCTTTGGTCTTAAACAAACCACCATGACCAACAACACTATCGATCTGCACTGCTTCCTCTTTTAACAGAATATCCATACCAATTTTCAAGGCACCAAAAGCTGAATACAAATGAACCCGCATAAAATTTGCAAGATTGAACCTACTTTCTGGTGTGCGGACAAACAACGGACGGCCTTCTTTAATATCTGTAATATTTTCTCCAGAATAATAACCATAAGAAAGCAATCCGCCACAATCCTGATCGCCCTCAAGTGATTTCACAAATAAAGTTTCAAATAAATCTGTGGTCGTGATTGGAACCCACATTGTTTCAGCAAATTCTTTAAATAATTGGACCCAGGCATTAATGTCCGATGAACAATTATTCGCATGAACCATTGCAACCAAATTACCTGACGGAGTTGTTACAATATCGATTTGTGGATAGACTTTTGTCAACGGTTTATCCAAAACAATCATGGCAAAAACAGATGTCCCAGCTGAAATATTCCCTGTATGTTCAGCTACACTGTTAGTGGCAACCATACCAGTTCCTGCATCTCCTTCTGGTGGACACATTGGAATGTCAGCTTGAAGTACACCACTACTATCAAGTAACATGGCTCCTGCTTCTGTTAATTGCCCAGCTTCAGCACCAGCTAAAGCTATTTCTGGTAAAATTTCGGTAATTTCCCACGGGTAATTTTTTTCCAGAATCGCTTCATCGAATTGTTTCAACATCTGCTTGTCATAATTTTTTACGACCGCATCAATTGGAAACATCCCTGATGCATCCCCAATCCCTATAACTTTTTTGCCAGTCAATTGCCAATGAATGTAGCCAGACAATGTTGTTACATAAGCAATGTCTGTAACATGCTTTTCATTATTCAAAATAGCCTGATATAAGTGTGCAATACTCCATCTTTGAGGAATATTGTGATCAAATAAAGCCGTTAGCATTTTTTCCGCTTGTTCCGTTGAAGCATTTCTCCATGTCCGAAAAGGAACTAACAACTCTCCAGCTTTATCAAAAGCTAAATACCCATGCATCATCCCGCTAAAGCCGATCGAACCAATTGTTTTGAGTACTTCATCAAATTTTTCTGACACTTCTTTAGCCATTATTCGATAACTTTCTTGCAACCCTAACCAGATAGCTTCAAGTGAATATGTCCAATTGCCTGCTTCCAATTGATTTTCCCATTCATAACTGCCTGAAGCGATTACCGTATAATCGGAGCCGATCAAAACAGCTTTGATTCGAGTCGATCCAAATTCAATTCCTAGCGAGGTGCGGCCGTTTATAATGTCCGCTTTGATGCTGTTATTCTTATCATCCACATTAACCCCTCCAATATTATTTATTATTGATTTAACGAACTGGTTCTCCAAATACTGGAAATCCTTTCTCGTCCCATTCAAAAAGTTGCGCTCTAGCATGACGGTTTGGATTATTCAAAGGATCGCCTGCCTTGTTTGGCTCTGGTCTGGCATGATAAACGATCACATCTTGTTTTCCATCTTCGCTTATAGTAAATGAATTATGTCCTGGCCCAAATTGTTGGTTTTCAGGAGAACTTTTAAATACAGGTTCCACCGCTTTATTCCAAGAAAAACCATTCAACAAATCACTATTTTCATCTGCCCATAATAAACCCATTGCATAATTTTCATCCGTTGCACTACCTGAATACGTAATAAAGACTTTGCCATTTCGAATAATAGCTGCCGCTCCTTCATTGACAGAAAAACCAATTTTTTCCCAAGCATATTCTGGTACAGATAATAGGGTTTGTTTGCCTTTTAAAGTCCACGGATTTTCCATCTCTGAAATGTATAAGTTAGAATTACCTGGAATGACAGGATCTTGCTGCGCCCAAACGTAATACAGTCGATCTAGATGTTCAAACATCGTACCGTCCAAGCTAAAACTTTCAAACTGAGTCTTGATTTGCCCTTTTTCTACCCAATTTGTATTCATAGGATCTTCACTTGAATTTTCAATGACAAACATCCGATGGTGGTGGTTTTCATTGCGAATTTCCTCGTTGTCACTTGCGGCAAAATAGATATACCATTTCCCTCGAACAAAGTGGATTTCAGGTGCCCAGATCAAACAACTCATAGGTCCTGTTTTTGGTGCATGCCAAACGGTTACTCTTTCTCCTTTTTCTAACTCATTCAGTGCTTTAGCCCGGCGTAGCTCAATTGATTTATAACCTGGTACTGAACCAGTAAAATAATAATAACCATCATGATGCTTATAGACCCAAGGATCGGCTCTTTCTAAAACAATTGGATTTGTATAGTTTTCTTGCGGATTTTTTCCTGACATAGACATTGACTCCCTTATTTTCCAACTCTGATAGTATTCCAAGAATAAGGTGCGACAGTAAGCTTGATTTGTTGATCTGATAAGCTGACGCGTCCTTTCACTTCTTTTGGTTGAACACAAGTTGGATTCTCTCTCGTATTTTTATCTTCCAAATTTTCACTGGATAGCTCTGAATGACTAATCACTCCTGAAAAATCAATTGGTGTATTCAAGACAATACGCTCTTCTTCACATGAACGATTCACAATAAAACAAATCAATTCGGTCTGCGAATCAACAACTACTGCATCGATATAAGGTACATTTTGATACTCGTCTGTATTATAAGTAGCGCCCGTTGTAACATTTTGCAGGACGGTTCCTTTAGCTAGATTACTCAAATCTTTCATCACAAAATACGTTGGATTACACCACGACTGTCCCATGGCATCAGTCAATATCAATGGAATCGTATTAACTAATAGAGACTGACATGTGATTTTGATTCGATCTGCTCTTCTTAAAATTGCCAAACCCATTGAAGCAAATAGTAACGTATCTTCCATTGAAAAATGACACCAATCAACTGGGCTCCCCAGTTCAAAATTTCGATGCTCTTTTTCTGGAAAATTATGAACATTCCATTCATCAAATGCCAAATACATCGTTTTTTTGCTACGAACTAACGCTTTAACATAATCACAAGTGGCAATCACAGCCTCAATTTGTTTATCAAATTCAATCGAACGGGCTAAGTAAGTTGGCGTATTATCAGGTTCTCGCGGCATTTTTTTACTTAAATCTTCATCTTGACAGCGATCAATATAATTATGCAGCGCTAAATAATCTACGGTCTCATAGGCTTGCTCCAAGCTCACTCGATCCCATTCTGGATAGGAATCTAATTTGGGTGTGGAACTACCGACTAGAACGGTTTCAATCGAATCATCGACTAATTTCATTGCTTTTGACGCCTCATTTGCTAGACGTCCGTATTCATAAGCTGTTTTTCTCCCGACTTGCCAAGGTCCATCCAGTTCATTCCCTAAACACCAGACTTTGACATCATGTGGTTTCTCAATCCCATGAGATTTTCGTAGATCACTCCAATAAGTTCCTTCAGGAAAATTACAATATTCAACAATATTACGGGCATCATCAATTCCTTTTGTCCCAAGATTGATCGTCATCATCGGTTCAGAACCAACTAATTTGAGCCATTGAAAAAATTCATTTAAGCCAAATGTATTCGGTTCGATTCCCCGCCAAGCTAGTTCCAATTTCGTTTTCCGATTTTCTATTGGCCCGATCGTATCAGTCCAGTCATAACCAGAAGTAAAATTTCCACCAGGATAACGGATGATTCCAAGATTTAAGGCTTTGATTTTATTTAACACATCTAAACGAAAACCATGTTCATCTGCATCTGGGTGTTCTGGCTCATAAATACCTGTGTAAACTACACTTCCCATATGTTCGATAAAAGAACCAAATAATCTTGGACTGATTTCCCCCACTTTAAATTGCTTATTTATTTCGATGGTTGTTGCCATGCTTTGCCTCCTCCAAATTTAATTGACATGGATCAATATTTTCTTTTTACTACTCAATTTATAGATTCCTATTGCAGATATGATCGGAGTAAAAAAGACAGTTACAGGTAATAAAAAGATTAGGAAACAATTACTTAAAATGAGCAAAAGAATCAGTAAATCAACAAGAAAATTCGTGTATAAACTGATTACTGCTCCCTTAAACAGCTCAACTATATTTGCTCCTTTTGTTACCCCATCAATAAAGCTCATATTGACAAACAGCAACGCCATTATTAAACCTGTCACAATCAAACCAATAACGACTATTTTATCGTCTGAAAACATGCTGGATAATAGTGAAAAGTCAAAATAAATCACACTGAAGCTAAGTAAAAATAAGCAAGAAATCAGAATTCTACTGATGAACTTTTCTTTGAATTTAGTAAAAAACAAACGCATGATACTGCCAGATTCTCCACATTGCCATTGATCGATTACATTAATTAGCGAAACCGATGCGCCATACAGCGTAATCAGTGGAAAAGAACAGATCAACCACAGTAAACCTAGTAACAAATAATCCGTAATCACCATCATCGCCCCATAAAAACGACTGTTGATCAATTTCATGTTCTCACTCCTATTCTTTCATCCCAGACATTGCTGTACTTTGTACAAAGTATTTTTGAGCAAAAATGTAGATGATCAGTAAAGGCAGCATAGAAATAACCGTTCCAGCCATGACTGGACCATAGAATGAAATGTTTTGACCCGTAAATAAAGCTAACCCAGCTGGTAGCGTTCTCATCTTAGAACTACTTGTTAAAATCAACGGATACAATAAATCATTCCAACTATTCATCAATGTGAAAATCGCTAAAGATAACATCGTTGGTTTGCTCAATGGCAACATGATTTTTAAAAATATTTTGAATTCATTCAAACCGTCTACACGAGCAGCTTCTTCTAAATCCTTTGGTAAGGTTACAAAGAATGAACGCATCATGAATATCCCAAAGGCACTTGTCATTTTAGGAATGATCAGTCCAGCATAGGTATCAAGTAAACCCAATTTATTGATTTCAATAAATAATGGAATCATAAATACTTGAAAGGGAATCATCATCGTTAATAAAACAAAATAGAAGAGAACCGATTTTCCTTTGAAATTCATACGGGCAAATGCATATCCAGCTAATGAATCAAAGAAAACTGACGTCAACACAACGCCACCAGAGAAAATAACCGTATTTTTGATATAATCTAATAACGGAATCGTTGACCAAACTTTGATATAGTTTTCAAAAGTATACTTATCAGCAAGAATTTTAGGTGGAAAAGAAATAATGTCTTTTTCATATTTAAATGATGAAATAACTAGCCAAATAAAGGGAAAAGCAATAATTACTAAAATGATCGTCATCGCAATTTTTGTAAAAATCGAGTTTTTATCCTTTTTTTTCGGTGACTTCTTGACTTTTTTAGCAGGACTTCGATCAAGTGTTGCAGTATGTTCTACAAGTTCTGTCATTTTTTTCATCTCCTATTTCATTTGACGTTCTTTTCGTGTCATGTAGACATTTGCCGTAATAGCGATAACTGCGACTAATACAAACAACACGGAAGATAATGATGAAGCATAACCTAGCTCATAAGGGGCAGAAAATCCACGGCTATAAATATATTGAACAGCTGTTTCTGTTTTAAACTGAGGCCCCCCGCCTGTCGCTACATATACTTGGTCAAAGACTTGCATCGAACCGATCAAATTAGTCAAAATACAAAAACCTAACGAAGGTACGATTTGCGGTAATGTAATATTGAAAAATTGTTCTTTTTTGGTTGCGCCGTCCATTTCAGCTGATTCATATAATGAAGGCGAAATTCCTTGAATACTTGTTAAAAGAATCGTCATTGTCACACCAAAGTTTTTCCAAACCGTCATAAAAGCAACAGTTGGCATTGCTAACGTCGGATCTCTGAAAAATTGCGGGATCGGCATTCCTAATTGGGAAAGTACGTAAGGAATAGCACCGATATTTGGATCTAACAACATTGAAAATATAATAGCGATTGATGTCAGTGAACAGATAACTGGAATATAAAACGTTGACCGACAAAAGCGATTGAATCTGGTATTCTTTGATAATAAAACTGCAAATAACAATCCTACGATGATCTGAGCTGGCGTTTCAAGTAGAGTAAAATAAAGCGTGTGGATCAATGATCGAACAGCCCGCTCATCTTGAAATACACGGATAAAATTATCAAAACCAGTAAAGGTCGTATTCGTAAAAAAGATATTGATTTTAAAGAAGCTAAGTGCAAATGTGCCAATCAGTGGAATCACCGTAAAAAACAGTAAGACCAAGATTGAAGGTGCGAGAAAAAGATACCCCGCTCGACTTGGTTTATTCCAATAAGTTGAAAGTGATGTCCTATAGTTCTTCATCTTTTTTCCATCCCCTTTTGCGAGTATGTAGTGAAACGACTAAGCGAAAACACACTCATTTTTTCCTCTTTATATGAGTGTGTTATTCGCAAGCTGTATTTAATTGTTTGCTAACATATCATTAATTGCTTTATCTGCATCTTTCATTAATTTTTCAGGATCTTCACCAGCTAATAATTTTTCAATCAAAGGATTCATGATATCATTATTGATTGAAGGAAGTTGATCGAATCCAGGTAAAAATGGTTTAGCAAATGTAATTTGTTTTCCTAATTCTGATACAATCGGGTCAGCTTTCACTTCAGCATCTTCACTAACAGATTTTAAGTAAGGTGGGAAGCCATTTTCCATGCTCCATTTTTTACCGATTTCTGTTGTATTCCAGTATTTAATGAACTCGTAGATCGCATCTTTCTTAGAATCATCCGTGCTGGCAGGAATTCCAAAGCCGACACCATCTAAAATTGCATGTTCATCTTTACCTGCAATAAGTTGAGGAATGATCGTAACACCATAATTGATTTCATTTTTCTTCAATCCATTGTTCAACCAAGGACCATTTAATTCGATTGCTAATTGTCCAGCGTTCATCAAGTTATCCATTTCAGCACCAGAAATCGATTCTGGACCAGTTTTATCCGTATGAATCATTGTTTGAATTTTTTTCAGTACTTCTAATGTTTCAGGTGAGGCAAATTCTGATTTTGTGTAATCATCGTTTACTAATTTTCCACCATTAGCTAAAATCCAGTTATATAAAGGAGCAGTACCGTCTTTATTAAAAACAAAACCAGAAACATTTTTAGAAGCATCGGTTAATTTAGGTGCCATTTCAGTTAACTCGTCCCAAGTTTTAGGTGGTTTGTTCTCATCTAACCCAGCAGCTTTGAACAAATCTTTGTTCCAATAAGTGTACATTCCTTGAACTTGCATCGGAATATAATATTGCTGTTCATCGATCGTTCCTAATTCCAAAGCTGTTTTTGTGAAGTCAGATTTGTCCACACCTTTATAATTCCAAAAATCATCTAATGGTTGAACTGCACCATTTTTAACATATTGAGCAAAGTCGCCATAGTTCAGCAGCATAAAATCAGGACCTGTTTTTGATGAAATTGCAGGAGGAAGCTTTTCATTTAAGTTCGCCCAAGTCATGACATCCATTTCGATTGTGATCCCTTTGTCATTTTCTTTGTTAAAATCATTTACGATTCCTTGAAGTATCTCCCCATCAGATGCTGTAAAACCATTCCAGAATGTCAATTTCGTTTTTCCGTCGGCAGATCCAGAAGCTTTTTTATCGCTGCCTCCTCCACAAGCACTTAACAATAGTAGACTGCATCCTAACACAAGTGACGTTCCTAAAATTTTCTTCCATGCTTTCATCTTTTTCTCTCTCCCTAGTTAATTTAGTAGTTAAACCTTAGCCAAAATCATTAACTGAAACCTAAACTTACCTCCTTCGTTTCATTTACAACTAAATAATATACCTAATTGCAAACGCTGTCAATAATAATAATACGAATAAAAAAACAAATATACAAATATGATTAATGTTTATATTAAACGTTTACAAAGTATAGTTCAGATGTTACCATGTATATAAATAAAACTATGAACAGGTGGGGTTATATGCAACTAGACATTTCAGATGAATCTTTATTAACGTATGAAGCGTTAGCAAGTTCAGTCAGATTACACATCATTCGTTTGCTTTCAGAGAAAAAAATGAACAACAAAGAACTAGCCAAGGAATTGAATCTAAGCAGCGCAATTGTAACAATGCATATCAATAAACTAGAAGAAGCCCGTTTAATCAAAACTGAACGCGTTGGTCAGCAAAAAATTTCTAGTTTAAAAGTTGATAACATTGAAATCAGTTTTCCTGAAAAAATCTTTCATGCTTTCGATACATATGAAACGTCGATCCCTGTTGGTCTCTACACCAACTACCAAGTAAAACCGACCTGTGGCTTGGCTACAGAAACACACCGGATCGGTATTTTTGATGAACCTAAATACTTTATGGACCCAGAAAGAATGAATGCTAAAATTTTATGGTTTACCGAAGGTTTTGTGGAATATCAGATCACCAATTTTTTACAACCAGAAGACACCTTGGAGATGCTGGAAATTTCTTTTGAGATTTCTTCAGAGTTTCCATTCGCCAATAACGAATGGCCTTCTGATATTACTTTTACGTTGAATGATGTTGAACTTGGGACTTGGACTAGTCCAGGAGATTTCTACGATGCTAGAGGAAAATTCACGCCTGACTGGTGGGAGGACCACCTCAATCAGTATGGCCTGCTAAAAACGATCCGAATTACTAATCACGGGACAAATGTAGATAGCAATATCCTTTCAGAAGTCAAAATAGCAGATATCAAAAGTGAAATGGATACATGGAAATTAAAAATAGAAGTTAAGGAAGATGCAGAAAATATGGGTGGCTGTACTTTGTTTGGTCGCGGGTTCGGTAATCACGATCAAGATATCAAAGTCAAAATGTATTATCGCTAAAAAAGCGTTTGATTACTAAAAAAGTGAGTGAGACATAACTCTTCGAGTCATATCCCACTCACGTAGAATCCAGATAAACGATGGAGCAGAAGCAAACCCGAGAAATAAGCTTCTGCACCAACCTTTTTTTTAGTCAATTGATCAGGAATCTATCACCAATGACCAACAGGACAGTTCTTATCTGATAAACTAGCACGAAATTCAAAAAAACAACCGCATTTTGAACAAGTATGAGCAACTCTAAAAGGGCATGTCTCACATAATTTTATTCGTTTTTCTTTCGTTTGTTCTTCAGCCAAGTTCGTTTCAACAAGTAATTGTTCCTCAATCAACTGCTTTACGTTCAGATTTGCAGCAGATCCTTTGATTTCACAACCAATACAACTCATCAGCTATTCAACTACAAGCGTAACAACAGACATCGGTGGAACTATAGCTCTAAGTGTTGTCCCCGTTATCGATAGGTCCTCAAATATTTTAATCGCAATCGTTTCTGGGTGATCAAAATCATTGTGAGCATCCATTGTTTCTGCTGTAATATAACTTGCATCTACCAGCGTTAAATCAGTGTTTCCGTCAAAATAAAGTTCTTCTGATTCTGTTAATGAAAAATTACAGATAGAAATTGTCAATTTCTCCGCTTTTTTAGAAATTGTATAAGAGATTGATTCCTTTTCATCTCCATAACTATCGATCAATTCTCCATCTTGATGATTTTTGTACAAATCAAACACATGATAAGTTGGTGTTTTAACCATTTGATTTCCGTCTGTTACTAACATTGCTTGGAGTACATTGACCGTTTGTGCGATATTAGCCATGTGTACACGGTCAGCATGTTTATGGAAAATATTCAATGTGACCGCTGCAACCATTGCATCTCTGATCGTATTTTGTTGATAAAGAAAACCTGGGTTTGTTCCTGGTTCTACTGCTAACCAAGAACCCCACTCATCTACAATCAAACCAATACGTTTTTCAGGGTCATATTTATCCATAATCGTGCTATGCTTCGTAATCAATTCATCCATTTTTTGAGCACTAGCGATTAATGACCACCATTGTTCCTCTGGAAAATTTAATGCTGGACCTTTATCTTCCCAAGCACCTGTTAAAGCATAATGATGCAAACTAATTCCGTCCATAAAAGGCGAAGCAATTTTCATTACTTGCTCCGTCCAATTGTAATCATCAATATTAGGACCGCAAGCAATTTTATAGATTTTTTCTTCACCGTATTGTCTGACATATGTTTGATAGCGACGATACAGATCCGCATAATATTCAGGCCGCATATTTCCACCACAGCCCCAGCTTTCATTTCCTACACCGAAAAAGGCAACTTTCCAAGGCTGTTCCCGATGATTTTCTTTTCTTAAATTGGCCATAGGTGACTCACCATCCATAGTCATATATTCGACCCATTCTTGCATTTCTTGAACGGTGCCACTCCCCACATTGCCGTTGATGTACACTTCACAGCCTAGTTGTTCGGCCAACTCAAAAAACTCGTGTGTGCCAAAATGATTATTTTCTGTCAATCCGCCCCAATGGGTATTGACCATTTTCTTACGCGTTTTTTTTGGTCCGATACCGTCTTTCCAATGATATTCATCAGCAAAACACCCTCCTGGCCAACGTAAAACTGGTACTTGAATATTTTTTAGTGCAGCTACTACATCTGTTCTTATCCCATGTTTATTTGGAATTGATGAACTTTCCCCTACCCAAATCCCTTCATAAATACAGCGACCTAAATGTTCGGCAAATTGACCATAAATATACTTGCTGATTTTAGTGCCTGATTTATTGGGTGTCATGATAATCTTCATTTTATTCATCCTTTGCATTGGCTTTATTTTTTACTGCCCCAAATTGTTTCGTTATTATTGCCGATTGCTGAAAAAGTCACGACAATTTTAGCATTGGCGCTCTCATCGTTTTGTTTCGTCAAAATGCCTGTATAGGTTACACCATTGATCAATAACTGAATACCCGACCTTGCTGAAGTTTGCTTCCAGGTTCCGTTAATAGCACCCGTTATTTTCCCATCTGCCGTTAATTGGATCGTTTTTGTTGGTAAAACGGTTGTACCGTTATCGGTTCCATGCTGAATAAACTGATAGGAACCAGCAATTTCTGAAGCAGCAACGGTTCTTGATTCCCCTTTTCGATATTCGTAAGGTGTAACGACTGGCCAGCCAGCTTCATTCATATACATAGTATGAATCCTCACTTCATGATTTTCCGCTCCTGTATTAAATCTTGTGTGATAAGCTAAATACCATTGCCCATTTTGACTGATGATCGCTGAATTATGTCCTTGTGCTTTGTACGCCGTTGACAGCTGTTCAAATTGGTAATTACCCATTACTTTTACACCGTAATTGCTGTTAATTGAATCTTTTGTGAAAATCGGTGTATTTCCGTTGGCATCAACATATGGCCCATCTGGATTTTTAGAACGGAATAAACGCATATTATACCCTCCGTCAGCAAATAATCCACCGTAGGTTTCAAATAAATAATAATAACCAACAGATCGATCATACACAATAAAAGGTCCCTCACCAGATTGGTGATAGCCTCCTGCTAATTTCACACCAAAATAACGATCGATCGGCTGTCCTGATGTTTTAACGGAATCCTTGCCAGGATATATTGGATTGCCTGTTTTTTGATCGATTTCTAACAGAAAAATCCCGCCTGACCATGAACCGTACGTCATCCATAATTTTCCATTTTGATCATGGAAAAGAGCTGGATCGATCGCATTTGGCGCATAATCAGTATTGTATGTTAGACCGTTATCTTTGCTCCAATTTTGACTATATCCAGAGACTTTGCCATTGTTAATCAACTGACTCACGTTGGTATTTTGATAATTTGTATTACGAGTACTGCCATCGGTGGAATCTTTTTCGGTAAAACCAGAATAAACAATCGTATTCCCATACGTATAAGGTCCTTCAATCGTTTTAGAAACAGCATATCCAATACAAGAACGGCGCCATGTAGAAGAAGTTGAATAATAATACATATATGCACCTTTATCACCATTTGACCATTCGTACTTTTCATTCCATATCACATCAGGTGCCCAAATCGCATAACCGCCTTTTGAATTTGCATCATCATAGCCAGCCCATTTGAATGATTCTTTCAAGTTTTCTTTTAAATTCCCCAACATCAAATTATTACTTGGATTTTCGTATTCCGTCGTAAAAGGAATATCCCAAGTTTGAAAATTGATCGTTTTCGCTTGAGCTAAGTGACTGCCAAAAATATAAAAGGTTTCTTTACCATCTTTAACGATGGAAGTAATCGATGGATCGTGTACAGAAACTCTACCAGCAGAGTGCGTTTGCCATGCTTGAGCGGATGCTTCACTTACTCGCCAATTACTCAAGATAAGCCCACTTAGAGCAACAAAAATCACGCCAAATACCATTTTTTTCATTTGAATTCCTTCTTTCCTTTTTAGTCAGCACATGATTGTTGTTGAATCATCATGCGAATTGCTTTATTTTTTGAACAATACAACACACTTGCAACTAAATAAAAAACAAGACCGATCAAGTCAAAAGATAGCAATTGAATACCTGTCACGATCCATAGCCAAACAATGACCTTTTGATTGATTTGATTTCCCTTCAAATTTTTCGCAACAAATAGATTAATGACCCCGATTATTAACATAAGTAATCCAAAAATCATGATCACTTTGGTAATGGAATCCACCATCGTACTGTTAACATAGGTTAGCTGGTGATTTTTTTCTAAAGCTTGGATGCCAGACTTTTTAAACCACGAAGAATAGCCTACAATCGTACAACTAGCTGTAAAAATATTCCAAATAGCACCACAATACACTAGTATTTTCTCTATATTTCTGTTCATCTGAATATTCACCTAGCCCTTCACACCAGCGTTTAAATTCATAGACTGGACAAAATACTTTTGAGCAAATAAAAACAATAGCATCGTTGGAATTATCGCTAAAAATGCCGAGCCCATCAATTGACCGATCATTCGATAATTTCCATAAATATCCTGCAACAATAATAAACCTGCTGTGATCGGCATTTTTTCAACATCGCTATAAACGATCACCGGCCATAAAAAATCATTCCAAGAACCTGTGAAAGAAAATAATCCCGTCACGATCAATACAGGTTTGATCATTGGCAAAATGATACGAGAATAAATCGTAAATTCTCCTGCCCCATCGACTCGTGCAGATTCATCAAATTCTTTTGGAATCCCTTTCATAAATTGTCTAACTAAAAAGATATTCCCCATCCCAGCAAGTCCAGGAATGATCATCGCTAAAGGCGAATTGACCCAACCAAAAGTTTCGATGATTTTATATGATGGAATCAAATTCACAACACCTGGAAACATTGAAATGCCTAACAATAAAAAGAATAGCTGATCGCGATATTTAAACCGTAACCTTGAATAGCCATATGCTGTTAAAGAAACAACGATCACAACTAAAATCGTATGGCTAACTGCTATGAACAGCGAATTACCTAACCATTGTAAAATCGGAGCTGTCGAAGTATTTTCTAAAATCGCTATGTAATTATCCACGATCCAGTCAACTGGCAACAAACGAAAACCAGAAGAAACTACCTCACTTTGAGAACGAAATGACGTCATCAAACCAAAAATAATCGGCACGATCCAAATAACACAAAGAACACTTAAAAATAGATAGGCGAGCCATTTGCTGATAGTTCCATTTTTTTTCATTTCTTTCCCCTCCTAATCCGCATTTTTGTTCATGATGTAATATTGAAAACCGGAAATAACTAAAATGATCAAGCCTAAAAGCACCGCCATCGCAGAGGCCATCCCAGCAATTGATTCACCATGCCCAAACGCAAGTGTGCGAATATACATCATCAAGACATGTGTACTTTGTTTAGGTCCACCTTTGGTCATCATCAACGGTTGGGCAAAAACATTAAAACACCCAGCTGTCGTCATGACTAACGTATAAATCAAAGGAAACTTGATCGATGGCAATGTGATATTCACAAATTTTCGAAAAGAACCAGCTCCATCGATTTCAGCGGACTCATATAAATCCGGAGAAATTCCAGCAATCGCTGCCCGATAAATGATCATATTTCCACCAATACCACCCCATAAACTCACGATGATAACTAAAAACCAAGCAAATGGCTGCTCAGAGGCCCACGAAATATTTAACCCAAATAAATTATTGACGATCCCAAGTTTTGAATGAAACATCAACGACCAAATCAGCGCAGCAGCTGAGATCGAAACAAGTCCTGGAATATACAAAATCCCTTGAAACACACTTTTGAAGCGAACGTTTTTATTTTCTAGCGCAACAGAAATCAACAAAGGAATCAGAATCAGCAACGGCACCATTAAAATTACGTACAACAAAGTATTTTTTAATCCATTAGTAAATTGAAAATGAAACGTAGAGGACTCATCAAACAGAAGTGTTTTGTAATTATCTAAACCCACCCACTGCGGATCTCCAACTAAATTCCATTTTGTAAAAGAGGCATAAATCCCATAAATGGTTGGCAGACAAATAAAAACAAAAAATAATAACAAATGTGGTCCAATATATAAAATCGGCTTTAGATTTGCCTTTTTTTTCATAGTAAAAATACTCCTTTCTTTGAGAAAAGATAGAAAAGCAACTCTTAAAAACGACTAGAAAAAATCAAGAGCTGCTCCATTTTTAGATACCAGTTTAGTTCATACAATAAATAAACTTATTTTTCTTCACTACTATCGCCTTCAGCAATCTTATCTTCTACAAATTTCTGCATTGTTGTTAAACCTTCATCAATACTTGTTTCACCATAAATAATATCTAATCCATACGTATCAAGCGCTTCTTGAATATACGGATAATATTCATAGGTAAAAATATGCAGCGAATCTAGTTCTTTTGGATTTGAAGTAAAGTAAGATTGCTTATAGTCTTTAAATTCTGGGCTTTCAACGACTTCTTTACTCGCCACGATTTGTCCTGCTTTCGCCCATTCGATTGAATGCTCACGAACATATTCCAAAAACTCTGCGATGCCTTTTTCTTTTTCATCTGTTCTTGCTTCATTTTTAAGCATTGAAAACATATGTGAAGAGGCTCTGTTAGTGAATTTATCAGGAGAAAAAGCATAAATATTGGTTACGCCGTAATTCAACCCATCCACTTCATCATGAGCTGTTGAGGTCCACGTTCCATCTGTCGAAAACAAGACATTCCCTGATTGAAACATTAAATACCCATCTTCGCCATTTGGTGTCATCAGTCCTGCATCGACAATTTTTTTGATTGACTCCAATGCTTGTTTCATTTCAGGTGTATTAACTGCTGGTTGACCATCTTTTTGAATATCACCGTTCAAATTGATTACCTCAGCTAAAATCACCCAAGAAAGCAAGGCATTATTTACTAGATAATCCTCTTCATCTAGCTTGCCTTTTAACGACATCATTTCATCAAAGGTTACGACATCATCATCTAAGAAATGCTCAGCGCCATATTTTTTTAATAAATCCTTGTTATAATACATCGCACTTGAATGAATATCTAAAGGCACTGTATATTGAATATTTTCTACGGAACCAGCCGACCAAGCTTGGGGAAGATAATTTTCAGCTTTGATTTCTTTCTTTTCTTTTAGGACGTCAGTCATTGGCTCTAACATATCTGCTTTGACAAAACCTGGCACACGATCTGCGTGGATCAACGTTAAGTCTGGAATATCTTTTTTAGAATTCAGCACAGTATAAATTTTCGTATACATATCAGATGTGACTACTGACTTCACAGGAAATTCAGGTTCAGTTTTATTATAAGCTTTGACCATGTTATCCATGTAAGCCCCATCGTCTCCTGTCAAAGGATTCCAAAAAACGATTGTATTGGGATCTTCCTTTTCCCCACAAGCTGCTAACAATATACTAGCTGACAAAGCAATGACACCTAAACGAATCCATTTTTTTAAGTTCATCTTTATCTCTCCTTTTTTAGACTTCACAACGGATCATATTCCAAGAAAGTGGGGCAAGTTCGATTGATAGCTTATCATTAGCCAATTCATAATGCTCTGATTGTTTTGGTTTGATCCGCTCTTGATCAGCTGTATTGGTTTCTTTAATGTCAAAACCAGTCATTTCTGTAAACTCAATTATTTTCTTGATTGCAAAATCGGTTGTTTCAACAGAGAAATCCATTTTTTCTTGGCTTCTATTTACAGCAAATAGGATGACTTCCTTTTTTTCTTTATTTAAAACAGCAATCGTTTCTAAATATGGTACTGCATCAAAGTCTTTTGTCTTATATGTTGGTGCTTCAATGATTGGGGTCAAAACGGTTCCACGTCCATAATTCGATACTTGCATAAAAGGATAAAAAATCGTTTGTCGCCAAGCTTTTCCATCAGCTTCCGTCATGATTGGCGCAATGACATTGACTAATTGAGCAAGACAGGCAATTTTTACTCGATCAGAATGTTTTAACAATGTGATAAGCAAACAGCCTAGTAGTAAAGCATCTTCAAAATTATAATGATCTTCCAATAAGGGCGGTGCTACTTGCCAAGGTTTTACTTGTTCATCATGTTCATTTGAGTGATACCAAATATTCCATTCATCAAAAGATAAATTGATCTGCTTTTTACTGTGTTTTTTTGCTTTCACCGAATCACAGATTGCAACGACTCCTTGAATAAATTCATCCATATCTAGTGAACGAGCGAGATAATTTTCCAAGTCATCATCTGGATTTCCGTAATATTGGTGTAATGACAAGTAGTCGATCTGTTCATACGCATGATCTAAAACAGTTAATTCCCATTCACCAAAAGTCGGCATATGACTATTAGAACTGCCGCAAACAACAAGTTCAATCGAATCATCGACTAATTTCATCGCTTTTCCAGCTTCTTCTGCCAAACGGCCATACTCATCAGCTGTCTTATGTCCAATCTGCCAAGGTCCGTCCATTTCGTTCCCTAAACACCATGTCTTGATTCCAAATGGTCTTTCTTGTCCATTTTGTTTACGCCTTTCACTCCAATAGGTGCCACCCTCAAAATTGCAATATTCCACAAGGTTTCGTGCTTCATCGATTCCTCTGGTTCCTAAATTGACAGCCATATTGATTTTGGAATCAACTAATTCCATCCAGTTAGCAAATTCATGCATCCCTACTTCATTTGTTTCTAAAGAACGCCAAGCTAAATCTAATCGTTTAGGCCGCTGTTCTTTCGGTCCAACACCATCTTCCCAGTTATAACCAGAAAGAAAGTTTCCTCCAGGATAGCGAATCAAAGGAATATTCAACTCTTTTACTAATTCAATCACATCCTGACGAAATCCTTGTTCATTTGCACTGGGATGTCCCGGCTGATAGATTCCCTCATAGACCGCTCTGCCCATATGCTCAATAAAAGAACCGTAGATTCGTGGATCGATATCAGAAACTTCAAATCGCCTCGAAATTATTAATTTACTTTCCATTTCATCACCTCATTATTTATTTACAAACAAATAATAATCCATTTTGAAATCGCTGTCAACAATATTAATATTAATAATATTCATAAATAACAAACATTAAATTAACATTATTATTAATAACGAGTAATAATAAGTTTACCTGTTTACACATATTTCCATATATGTTAATATATATATAAATATAAAATGGTGGTGGTTACTATGCAACTAGAGATTTCTGAAGAAGCATTACCCGTTTATGAAGCATTGGCTAGTTCTGTCCGTATCAGGATCATCAAACTACTCGCCAAACAAAAAATGAATATCAAAGAAATCGCACATGAACTCGGATTAAGTAGTGCAATCGTCACTATGCATATAAAAAAATTAGAAGACGCTAATATCATCAAGACCGAGAAAATAGGCCAACAAAAGATTTCAAGCCTACGCGTCGATAACATTGAAATTCACTTTCCTGAAAAAATCTTTAACGCTTTTGATACTTTAGAAACAACGATTCCTGTCGGTCATTATACCAACTACTCTGTTGAACCGACCTGTGGGTTAGCAACGGCTACTCACTTCATTGGAAAAGTAGATGAACCAAAATATTTTATGGATCCCAGCCGAATGGAAGCTCAAATTTTGTGGTTTACCAAAGGCTACTTAGAATACCAAACACCAAATTTTCTGACGTCTGACCAAAAATTAGAAATGATCGAACTTTCTATGGAAATTTCTTCTGAGTTTCCTTTTTCTAATGATAATTGGCCTTCTGACATTACCTTTTCTCTAAATGGTATCGAGCTTGGAACTTGGACCAGTCCAGGAGACTTTGCAGATATCCGGGGCAAGTATACACCGGATTGGTATCCTGATAATCTTAATCAGTATGGCTTATTAAAAACGATCCGTATCATGAATCATGGCACTTATATGGAAGGTGAGCCTCTCTCAGATGTAAAATTAGCTGATATCGACGAACGAACGGATACATGGCAATTACGCATCGAAGTCAAAAATGATGCTGAAAACATCGGTGGCTGTACGTTATTTGGTAAAGATTTTGGGAATTACAATCAAGATATCAAAGTAAAAATGTACTATAGTTAACCACAGGCTTAGCTCAATAAAAAGAAGCAATCAAGATAGTTTTATTATCCTGATCGCTTCTTTTTTTATGAATACTCTAGCTCTTTTTTTGCTAATGCCAGACAACCAATCGTTCCAGGGTCATCTTCTAGTTTTGGTGTCACAATATATTGTTCTAATGGTGGTGTTTTCACATAACCATTGATCAGCTTTTCAAATTCATGATGGACTTTCGCTAACATATGGCGCTGCTTCATCACTCCTCCACCAAAAATAATCACGTCTGGCGCCAGAATTAACGTGGTATTATAGGCGGATTGGGCAATATAATAGGCTTCAATAACCCAAATTGGATCTTCTTCTGTTAATTCTTGCCCTTTTTTCCCAACTCTTTTTTCAATCGCAGGTCCAGCCGCCATTCCTTCTAAACAATCACTATGAAACGGACAGCTTCCTTCAAATTGATCTTCTGGATGACGCTTCACGATCATATGACCCATTTCAGGATGGCTGAATCCTTCGATAAAATCCCCATTCTGAATAGCGCCCGCTCCCACACCAGTTCCAATCGTATAGTACACACAGCTAGACAATCCTTTGGCACTACCAGCCACATATTCTCCATATGCCGCCGCATTCACATCCGTTGTAAAAGCAATCGGCACATCAAATTCTTTTTTCATAGCGCCAACAATATCATAGTCCTGCCAAGCCAGTTTTGGAGTAGAAGTAATATGTCCGTAAGTAGCTGAATTTTTATGGATATTGATTGGTCCAAATGAACCGATTCCAATTGCTTTTAAGTTATATTTCTTAAAAAAGCCAATCACTAAAGTCATTGTTTCCTCAGGTGTTGTTGTGGGAAAACTAACTCTTTCAATAATTTCAAGTTGATCATTACCTATGCCGCATACAAATTTTGTGCCGCCAGCTTCAATACTGCCTAAAAACATCTCTGTCATTTGTGTCACTCCTAAGTATATTTTATCCATCAATTACGTAAAATCATAAATGCTTTACTTGATTTTAAAAATTGTTCGACTTTGGTATGGCGCATCTGGATATAATTCAATATTGCCAAAACCATCAAATTCAACCGCTCCAGGACTAACTTGAGTTTCTAACGTAATGCCACCATGATTGGCTAATTTTTGTCCGCGAACTTCTGGACCATTGTTACCAAACTGAGCTGTAAAAATGACAACTGCTGGTCGATCAGTATACATCTCAACTGTAAGATCCTTTTCTGGCGCTGTAATGACTGCTTGAGGAGCATCAAAACCAGTTTGATTCAGCATAAAGGGATGATCCAAGCCATCGACTAAACTATTTTGCTCATAAGTTGTCTGAAACACTTGCTCCACGCTCTTTGGTTCCTTGAAATCGAAAGGTGTCTCTTCAACTGAGCGTAACTCACCTGTAACTGTCGTATCTTCATCTACCACAGCAAATCGGTCAGCATCTACAAATAACTCATGCTCCCCAACCGATTGTGTCATATCTCCTGTCAAATTAAAATAAACATGATTGGTTGGATTATACAACGTTGGTTGATCTGTTTCAGCTTGATAATCAATGATCCATTCGTTTTCATTTGTTAACGAATATCTGACACAAGATTTTAATTCTCCTGGAAAACCATTTTCGCCATCAGGACTCACATAAGAAAAGGCCACAGAAACTTGGTTGGTTGTTTCTTCTATTTCAGCATCCCAAAATTTTGTCTCAAAACTTTCCGTTCCCCCATGCAAGGTATGTCCATTTTCGGGATTAACTGGTAATTGATAGCTCTTACCATCTAGTGAAAATGATCCATGTTTAATTCTTCCCGCAACACGTCCAATGGTTGCGCCAAAATAGATATCTTTTGTTAGATATTCTTCTGCAGATTCAAATCCTAAAACAATATTCCGCTCTTCTCCATTAACAGGTACGATCAAATCAACGATTCTGGCTCCTAAGTTTGTAACATTCATTGTCAGACCATTATCATTAGTAAGCGAATACAAAATAGCTGTTTCACCAAATTCTTGTTTATTGATTTTCAATACTTTCATCTCTCTTCCATTTGAAATCGATTTTTCAACTGAGTGAACTAAAACTATTTTATCATCTTTCACAGCATTTTTTTCTTCAAACTTCATTTTAAACTACTTTTGTTTATATTTACAATTTTTTTGTCAGGTTGCACTTCTTAAAAAAGCTATTCTCTATTGGTAACGTAACCGTTTTTTGGTTAAATAAAAAAAGGATGTTCCGTTTTAACTAAACAGAACACCTCGTTAATTTTTTTTCGATTACTATAATTTTTTCAATTTTCGTGTGATTAGTTTTTCAATCTCTACAACTACAAAGACAACAATTCCTGAAAGTAACGCCAATTTTATATAAGGCCAGCCAATAGCTGCTGTTCCTAAAGCAAGATGCATGATCGGCGTGTAAATCAACAATCCTTGTAAAATCAATAAAACCAGTAAAGACAACCATAAAACTTTGTTTGAGAGTATACTTTTATTGATTGAAAATTGATAAATTTCCCGACAATTGATCATATAAAAGACTTGACCAAACACGATCGTTGTAATCAATGTCGTCTGCATAACCGCTTCAGATGCGTTACGATCCGCTAAAAATCCATTGACTAAAAATCCTAAGGCAGCTAATAAGAGAGAAACATAGACAACACGGAAAACAGCATATCGATCTAAAATATTTTCTTTCGGATTACGAGGCGGCTGATCCATTCCATTTTTTGCTAACGGTTCAAAACCTAAAGCAAAGGATAACGTAATCGTTGTTACCATGTTCAGCCACAAAATTTGTACAGAAGTTAATGGTAACGGTCTATCTAACAATAAGGAAACAACCACTAATAACCCTTGTGCAAAAGCCGTTGGTAAAGAAAAGTAAATTGTTTTTTTCAAGTTCTCATAAACGCGTCTACCTTCTTTGATCGCAACTGTGATGGTCGCAAAATTATCATCTGCCAAGACCATGTCCGCCGCATCTTTGGTCACCTCAGTCCCTTTGATTCCCATGGCAATACCAATATCAGCTTGTTTAAGTGCTGGTGCATCATTGACTCCATCCCCAGTCATTCCAACGATTTGCCCATTTTTTTGAATAGCATGAACTAAACGCAGCTTATGCTCTGGCGTTGTTCTCGCGTAAACATCATTCGTTAAGACAACATTTGCCAGTTCGTCATCGCTAAGTTGTTCAATATCTTTTCCTACCAAGGCATTTTTATAATTTTCAAGACCAATTTCTTTTGCGATTGCCACCGCAGTATCTTTATGATCCCCTGTAATCATTTTTACTGAGATACCTGCTTTACGGCTGATTCGAACGGCTTCAATTGCTTCTTTTTTCGGAGGATCGATAATGCCAAACAAACCAGCAAGGATCATCCCACTTTGTAGATCTTCGTGAGCAAGTGTCGTTTGGACTTTCGTTACTTCTTTAAAAGCTGCGGCTAAAATCCGTTGTCCTTTAGTCGCTTGTTGGCTGATTTTTTGTTGCCAATAAGGTTCATCGAAAGTTTCTGATTTTTCATCAGTCAGCTGATAGTCAACCATATTTAACAAAACATCTGGTGCGCCTTTTAGATAAATATAGCGTTTATCTTCTATATCTACTAATGTAGCCATGTATTTATACGATGAATCAAAAGGAATCTTGCTGATATCATGCTCTTCTTCCACAAGGGACGTATGATTGGCCCAATCCAGCAAAGCCCCTTCAGTTGGATTACCAATCACTTCTCTTACACCATTTTTATAAGTGATTTTGGTGTCATTACAATAAGAGGCAATTTCTGCCATTTTCCTTACCGTATCATCTTGTTCGACTTGGCGAATAGATTCTGAGTCTGTATCTTTTACTGTTGTATCAATTGTTTCCTTTGACGTAACCAGTGCTACAACTTCCATTTCATTTTTTGTTAACGTTCCAGTTTTATCAGAACAAATAACGCCCATGCTGCCTAACGTTTCCACAGCTGGCATTTTCTTGATAATTGCGTGCTGACGCGCCATTCGTGTCACACCAACTGACAAAATAATAGATAAAACGGCTGGCAATCCTTCTGGCACTGCCGAAACAGCTAACGCAATCATAGAAGAAAGTAATTCACTTGCCGATAAATCGCGGAAAAATAAACTAAATAGAACAAGAAAGAGGATCAAAGCCATTAAAAATAGAAAAATTTGTTTATTCAATTGTTTCATCTTTTTGATTAATGGTGTTTCATTACTACCTACGTTTTTCAAATGCTGATTGATCTTACCAATCTCTGTTTCATCACCGATTTGAACGACGATTCCTTTACCAGTTCCACTATTGACCAATGTACCAGAGTAAGCCATATTTATGTGATCACCCAAATCGGCTTCATCTTCAAGCGTGCGATTACTTTTCTCTACTGGGGTTGATTCACCTGTTAAAATAGCTTCATCGATCACTAAATTATACGCTTCGATCACACGAAGGTCTGCTGGAACGATATCTCCTGGACTTAAATAGACAATATCTCCTGGAACTAAAGATTCGGCTTTAACGGTTTCCTTTTCACCTTCTACCAAAACAACTGCTTCTGAGCTCATCATAGAGGTAAGGCTTTCTAAAGAGTCCGTGGCTTTTGCTTCTTGTACGTAACCGATAACTGCATTGATGATCACCACAAATAAAATAATCGTCATATCTACAAATTGCCCGCTAAAGCCTTTTAACACAGCTGAGACAATCAATACATAAATCAATAAGTCGTGAAAATGGTGAAAAAACTTTTGCAGCTTACTCGCTTCTTTTTCTTTTGAAAGAGTGTTACTGCCTTCTTCTTGTTTTGCTTTTCTTAGAGTTCTGTCGAGTCCATTTAGACCAGATTGTAATGCAGTTAGCACTTGTTCTGTTGTCATTTTATACCATATCATAACGACTCCTCCTCAATAATTACTTCATACTTTATTAAAGTGTACAAAACTAGAAAAATAATTCATAGTAAAAAGCTTTTTAACTAAAAAAAATAAGACCCAACTCATAAATGAGCTGTGCCTTATAAACATTACTGTTTGAATTAAGCTTCTGGGTTTGCATTGGTATCTTTGATACCATACTTTTTGTTGAAACGGTCCACACGTCCGTCTGCTTGTGTAAATTTTTGACGTCCAGTGTAAAATGGATGAGAGTCAGATGTAACTTCGACACGGATTACTGGGTAAGTATTTCCGTCTTCCCACTCAACTGTTTCGTCAGAATACTTAGTAGAACCTGACAAGAATTTAAAACCAGTTGTTGAGTCCATAAAAATAACTGGGTGATATTCTGGATGGATATCTTGTTTCATAGTCTTTTCGCTCCTTTGCCCTGATCCATTTGCTGCATCAGAGTTTATTTGTCGGTATACAACAGTACTATAATAGCATGATTCGTTTATCGATGCAATTATCTTTTAATATTTTTTTTCGCTTGTCTACCAAAAGAGACATCATGAAAATCTTCAAAGAATTTTTGATTGTTTTTTGTTTTACGTAAGAATTTTACAAATTGCTCTGTATATTCTAAAGAATCACCTGTCATATGATTACGCAACTTCCAAGTTTCTTCTAACTGCTCGGCTGACATCAGCAAATCTTCTTTACGCGTACCTGATTTTTTGATATCGATTGCAGGGAAAATACGGCGATCAGCCAAGTCACGTGACAAGTGCAGCTCCATATTTCCTGTTCCTTTGAATTCTTCGAAAATAACGTCATCCATTCGACTTCCCGTATCCACTAAAGCTGTGGCAAGAATCGTTAAGCTCCCGCCTTCTTCGATATTTCTAGCAGCACCAAAGAAACGCTTAGGTTTGTAAAAAGCTGCAGGATCGATCCCACCGCTCAGTGTACGACCACTAGCTGGAATCACTAAATTATACGCACGAGCTAAACGAGTGATACTATCCATTAAAATCACGACATCTCGTTTGTCTTCAACTAAGCGCATCGCGCGCTCTAAAACCAATTCGGAAACGCGTGTGTGATTTTGTGGTTGCTGATCAAAGGTCGAAGAAACCACATCGCCATTGACGCTGCGTTCTAGATCAGTCACTTCTTCTGGTCGTTCATCGATCAAAAGAAGAATCAATTCTACATCAGGATAATTTTCTGAAATACCGTTAGCAATCTCTTTCAACACGCTTGTCTTACCTGCTTTAGGCGGCGCTACGATTAAACCACGCTGGCCAAAACCAACAGGAGAAAAAATATCGATCATGCGTGTCGATAATCTGCCGGGAGTTGTTTCTAATTTGATTTGTTTTTCGGGGTAAAGCGGTGTTAATGCTGGGAAATGCGGACGTTCTTTTGCTTCTTCTGGGTCTTTCCCGTTGACACTTTCAACATGCATCAAACCATAATAGCGTTCTGATTCTTTTGGAGGACGCGCTTTTCCAGCGACTTTGTCTCCATTACGTAGACCAAATCGGCGAATTTGAGAGGAAGAAATATAAATATCTTCTGCACTAGGTCCATAATTGATTGGACGTAAAAAACCATAGCCATCTTGAGAAACAATATCCAAAATTCCTTCCATGAAGAAGAATCCTTGTTTCTCAGCTTGTGCTCTGATCACAGCTAAAGACAGCTCTTTTTTATTCATTTGACTATAATAAGGGATTTTGAACTCTTTAGCATAAGAATAAATATCCTTTAATGTACTATTTTCAAGCTCCGCCATCGTTAAATAGTCACTCATTTAGCCACCTCGATTTCTTCTTCAGTTTCGATCATTTGGATATCTGCACCAAGTGCTGTTAATTTTTCAATAATGTGGTCATAGCCACGTAAAATGTATTCAACATTATAAATCGTTGTTGTACCAGTCGCCATCAAACCTGCTATCACTAAGCAAGCACCCGCTCTAAGATCAGATGCAACAACTTCTGCACCATGTAATTGGGTTGGCCCATTGATTACAATCATGTTGCCTTCGATTGATGCATCGGCACCCATTCGTACAAGTTCAGGAATATGCTTAGTCCGTTGAGCATAGATACTATCAATAACTTCGCCTGTTCCTTTAGCTTTTAACATTAATGGTGTGATTGGTTGTTGTAAATCTGTTGCAAAACCTGGATAAGGATAGGTTTTAACTGTCGTCATTTTCAAATCATGAGATGGGTGTACTTCGATCATATCTTCTTCGATCGTCATTTTAACGCCCATTTCTTGTAATTTAGCAATGAAGCTTTCTAGATGTTCATAAATCACATTACGAACTTTTACACCTTCACCCATTGCCGCAGCTAAGGCTAAATAAGTTCCAGCTTCAATTCGATCAGGAATGATCGAATGACGGCAGCCGTGTAATTTTTCAACACCTTCAATACGGATAATGTCCGTTCCAGCACCTTTAATATTTGCCCCCATATTATTCAATAAAGTGGCCACATCGATGATTTCTGGTTCACGAGCAGCATTCTCAATGATCGTTTTACCCTCTGCTTTTACAGCGGCTAACATCACATTGATTGTTGCTCCAATAGAAACCATATCCATGAAAATTCTTGTTCCACGAAGTCCATCTTCTGTTCTTAAATACATCGCACCGTGCTCATTGGTTACTTTAGCGCCAAGCGCCTCAAAACCTTTGATGTGCAAATCAATCGGACGTGGACCTAAATAGCAGCCTCCAGGCAACCCGACAACGCCTTCACCAAACTTACCTAGTAATGACCCCATAAAGTAATAAGAGGCACGAAGACTATTGATTTTACCTTTAGGCATTGGAACAGAAACGATTTCTGTTGGGTCGATGACTAGTGTATTGTCAGTAAAGGTTGTTTTAGCACCCATAATTTCTAATATTTCAATTAAAGAATGAACATCTTGAATATCAGGGACACCATCTAATGTTACTGGTGAATCGGCTAAAATAGCTGCTGGAATCAATGCAACTGCACTATTTTTTGCTCCGCTGATACATACTTCTCCTGTTAATGGACGATTGCCATTGATTACGATTTTTTTCATTTATTATTCTCACCTATCTATGTAAAACAAATAGTTTTATTTTTTTGTAAGATACCCAAACTATTCTAACACATTCAGAGACAATAAAAAAGCTAACAGCTGATGCATTTGGCAAGTTTTTCATAATTCAATTCTTTTTTCTCGATTTTTTGAACATTATTGAACAAAATAAAAAGGATAGAACAAAAGT
>NZ_JAFREN010000027.1 GCF_017377505.1 Enterococcus sp. DIV0212c
AGGTGCCGAACAAGCTCGTCTGGTTGCTAATAAAACCTTACAACGAATGAAAAACGCTATTGGATTAGGTAGAAAACCTCGCAAAAGAAATTAGCAAAAAAAAAGCCCGGGACAAAACTAAAAATCAGTTTTGATGTGCGCCCCAAAAGTTGTACGTAGATTAACCTGTTACTTGACTGGTATGAATTCGGTATTGTACTGGACTCATACCGGTCAATTTTGCTTTTATTCGATGATGATTGTAATAATCAATATAATTTTCAACTGCTCGTTTTAATTCCTCAAAGCTAGAAAAAATGCGTCTATAATACATTTCTTGTTTCATCAAACCAAAGAAATTTTCCATTAATGCATTGTCTAAACAGTTTCCTTTTCGTGACATGCTCTGGTATACCTTTGCTTGCTTCAATCGTCTGACATACTGGTGATGCTGGTAATGCCAGCCTTGATCGGAATGAATCGTCATTCGATAGTACCCATCTTTACTTTTTTCAATCACTTTTTCTAAAGGTTCCAACACACAATCCAATGTTGGTTTTTGTTGGAAATGATAGGCAATGATTTCTCCATTAAATCCATCTAGAAACGGACTTAGGTACGCTTTTCTTTTGACAGTTATTCCTTCGGGATTTCGTTCAGTATAGTGGAATTCTGATATATCTGTATAAATTTTTTGATTGGGAACACAACTGAAAAAACGTCGATTCACTCTATTTTTGGCTGTCTGACCGACCTGTCCTTTATAAGAACGATACCTTCTTGAACGACGAGTAAAACTTGTACATACTAAATGATATTTCTTCATAATTCGCCTAATTTTTTTATGGTTCACTTGATAGCCCTTATGGGCTAACGCCAACTTCAATCGACGATATCCGTAATTCCCATCATTTTCTTTAAAAATACGCTGAATCCATTCCTCTATTGGAGACGTAGTTTCTTCAACTGCTATCTTTTTTTTCCAATAATTAAAGGTGGATCGGGGTAAACGAATGGCTTCTAAGACCAACTCTTGACGATACTTTCCAATCAGGTCGATGGCTATTCTGGTTTGGACTCGCCGTTTCGCTTCGCCATAATATTCTGTTGGAAAGTCTGTAGCTTTTTTAGATACTCCACCTCGATTCGTAATAATTCATTTTCACGTTCTAATTCTTGTTCACGGGAAAGTGAGGCTCTTTTCTGCTGTTTTTTTGTTGGTTTCGTCATTTTTTTAGGTCTCCCTCTGCGATTAGACAGGGCTGTGTGGCCGTCAGTAATGTATTTCCTCTGCCATCGAGAAATCATTGGACCGCATGGCAGTTTGAATTGTCTCGCTGCTTCTCCGAAAGAAGCCCCTGTCGTTTCTATAAAGTGTAATACATCTCGCTTAAATTCACTAGTATATTTTTGAGGAGAACGATGTGTGACGAGCCCTTCCTTTCCAAATAGTTGATAAGAGTGTTTCCAACTATAAATTAAGGAATACGATGAAAGACCATATTTTTTAGCTAATGCTCGACAACCTAGGGGACCTTCCAGATATTCTTTGACGATCTTTAATTTGAACTCTACTTCATAATAAGTCATAAAAAATAACCTCCAAAAATTGTATTTTTCACGTACAACTTTTGGGGGTCACCTCA
>NZ_JAFREN010000028.1 GCF_017377505.1 Enterococcus sp. DIV0212c
CTCTTTGTTTGTATTATTTTTCTACACATTTAAAGCAATGCTGTAGATGGTCATCTATCATACCAGTTGCTTGCATAAATGCATACACGGTTGTTGTACCCAAAAACTTAAAGCCTTGTTTCTTTAAATCTTTGCTGATTTTATCAGATAATTCTGTAGAAGCTGGCACATCTTTGATACTTTTCCAGCGATTTTGAATCGGTTTATGATCAACATAAGCCCAAATAAACTGATCAAAACTTCCATATTCTTCCTGTATACGCATAAACACTTGCGCATTATTGATCGTCGCATTGATTTTAAGCTTGTTTCTAATAATACCAGGATCTTCTAATAAAGAATCGATTTTTTCTTGAGTATATTCAGCAACCTTGACATAGTCAAATTGATCGTACGCACTCGTTAATGTCTCTCTTTTTTTAAGGATCGTCGACCAGCTCAATCCCGCTTGCATGCTCTCTAAAATCAACATTTCAAAAAGCTTTCGGTCATCATGTTCTGCCGTTCCCCACTCTTCATCATGATACTTTTCTTCCAATTCACTGCCGTTAGCCCAATCACATCTAATTTTTTCCATGCCTTACTCCCATCTTTTTTATCCAAGGATACCACGGGAACGTACGTTTGTAAACAGAAATAAAAAAAGACTAACACAAATGATTGTCTCAGTCTTTATAAACTATTTATTTAGCTAATTCACTTGCTGCTTCTTCATCTAAAATAACGGTAAGATTTGGATGTAATTGTAAAATAGATGCTGGGAATTCTTCTGTCACAGGACCTTGCAATACATTTTTCACCATCTCAGCTTTTTTCACGCCGTTGACGATCAGAATCAGATGTTTTACACGCATAACACTAACAGGTCCCATCGTCACAAATTCTAAGCCTTTTTCCATCATATCCGGCACAAACCATGGTTCGTCTCCTGAAACTTTTACTTTATACGTCAAATTTTCAAAACTTGTCGTTGTCGGCATATTGCCGCAAAAGTGTCCATCTCCGCCTAAACCAATCAACATCGCATCCAATCCGCCATCCATCGCTAATCGTTTGTCTTGTTCTGCATAATTTTCGACAGTTAATGGATGAACATTTGCTTCATTGATATTTGCCGGCGTTAAATATAATTTTCGTAAATCAGTGATTGTTACCCCTTCATCCTGATCTGCTACAGGAATTTCATCAAAATTATAATAGTGAACATTTTCGTAATCTGGTGAATCTTTTACGATTTCTACCATTTTTTTATAAACACCAACAGGGGTATTGCCTGCTGTAATAGATAAATTAACGCGTTTATCTTGACTCATATGTCCTAATAAAATATTTTTAGTGGTTTCGCTCATCGCTTCAAAGTTTTTTTCAATAATAATTTTCATGTCGTTCACTCCATTTCCCTTTTATTGTTTAATTGTATCTTGTGGGAACCATCCCATGTCAATAGTCCTTTTAAAAAAATAAAGCGTTTTCTCTTCCGCGTTAAACGCAAAAAAGAATGGAACCTAACTTCTTGCGTCAGATTCCACTCATGAAAAATCAAAGTAAACAAACTGAAAAAATCAAAATCGTCGGTCATTAGGCTACTGTCCTAATCGACTTTTCTACAAACTTACTTTTAGATATTATTTGTAAATCGCCCAGAAATTCAATGCTTCGTTCATCAATTCATCCGCTGTAAATTCTTTTTTGGAATGTCCTTTGACTTCTGAATCATTTGGATCATTCACCCAGAATTTCCCGTTATTTGTACCACTAAGTACCATGATATGACCTGTTTTTGTAAACAAGCCTGGTTTTACTGAAATGATCACAGGATGTTTTTGTTTTAATTGCTCTTCTACAGCTGTGATATCTGTTTCAAGATCTTCAAATTGATAGCCTTTTTCCATTGCAAAATCAGAAAATGCTGACCACGCTGTACCTTCACCTTCTAAAAAGTAATTATTTTTCGACCAATTTAAAATATCTTGCGGTACATACTCTTTATTGTCTAAGAAAGAAGCAACCATAGCTAAAGAAAGGATCGCACAACCATTGATTTCTAACGTATTTCCATCAGGATTCCCCATCCCATAAGGTGTCGCTTTCCATTTATCATCCGTTTGTAATAATAAGTTGATCGGCATCCGGTTCGCAAATTTTCCTTGGCTCAAATCCTCATTGACTTGCTCAGTATACGTTAGTTCTTTGACTTTTTCTGGTTCTTTTTTCACTTCGCTTGTTTCCGTTGTTTTTATCTCATCTGCCTTGCCATCATTGAATAAAGATGAAAAGCCGTGGCCTTCTTGCATCGGTGCTACTTTCGCTAAAATCGCTCCTGCAAATGCTGTCACCACTAGTAATGCTATAATAGAAAATTTTGATTTCTCTGCTTGTTTTTGTTTCATGGATATCTCCCTCTTTTAAATTGAAAGTTTTAGTCGTCCTCTCACTTCCAAATGAATTGCGTAAATAGTAATTGGTACTTCTTAATATTACTGAATCTAACGAAAAAAGCAAGTAGGAATAACTATTCACAAAATTATTACGAACATATTTTCTTGAACTATTTACCTTTTTTAGGTAGAATGGTAGTATCTGATTATTCAGAGTCTGATAGTAGCAGCAAATTCGTGAAGGAGGTAGAAGAATGGACAATAACCATAAATCAACAATGAAAAGCATTTCAAAATTGATCAGCCAATCTTCCCAAAGTTTCTTTTCGGCATTTTTAGAAGACTCTAAAGATAAGAATAGTAAGAATAAAGAGCGTGAAGAGATTCTTAAGAAATTACAAGTTGCTTCTGCTCAAAAAAGTTTAGTCGTTTTACAATTAAAAGAAGTGCCGACTTCTCAAAAATTTGAAACAGTTTCCGGATGGATCGTTTCTAAAAACATCACTGATTCAATCATGTTAAGATTACAAGAAGACAGCCAGCAAATTCGGATGATCCCTGTTGAACATATAAAAAAAGTAAGTACATTGTCAAAAAATGACAAACGTCTCATCAAATAAACAAACAGTCAGAGCGGAACGATTACGTTTCACTCTCTGACTGTTTCTTTTTTTCGACAAAGCACTGCACAAGAACATTCAAAAAAGTTATACTATACATATAAAGAAATAGTTATTTACTGATTAGTTGAAAAAAGTATGCTAACAGAGATAGGGGGAAAATCATGTACCTGAAAATGTATAATGATACACACCAAACACTCATAGATAATTACTGTTTATCAGAAACAAAGCTACGCTATGTCCGCGAACCAAAAATCGCTATTGCCTTAACCAAAAAAAATCCACAACGTCATGCTGTTCTTGTTTTTGAAAATGAGCATTTGGTTGCTTTTTTGACCCTTTTTGAAGCAAAAGGCAGCAGTGTCCACTCTGATAATGAAAACAATCTATTAGTGCAAGACCTTTCAACTGACTTTCGGCATTTAAGAAAGGGCTATGTCAAAAAAGCTGTTCAATTGCTACCAACGTTCATTCATCAACATTTTTCAAATATCAATCAACTTACGATCGTTGTCAATGAAGACAAAGCCTTCACTCAAGCATTATGCATGGAGGCAGGCTTCAAAGATACCAGTCATAAACTCCCACCTATTTACGGTTCTCAAGTACTTTTAGAGATCCCTATTTAAGAAAGATACCTGGAGGAAACGCAATGCAACTAAAACTGCTAGATAAACTAAACTATACGATCATAAAATTTCCTACTCATATCGAAATTCCTACTTCATTTCATAAGATAAAAGCATTTAAAAGTATCACTTATACAGAAGATGAATGTTCTATTATTGTCCCTTCTGACACACTTGATACCGACCACGCACTTTCTGTTGACCATGATTGGTTTATTATTCAGATCGTCGGTGAACTGGATTTTTCCCTAGTCGGTATTTTGACTCAATTAGCTAATCCATTAGCTGAAAATCAGATTTCGATTTTTGCCCTATCTACTTATAATACGGATTATCTTTTAATTAAAAACAAAGATAAAGAACAAGCCATCCGTGTATTGCATGATTGCGGTCATACCTTTCATTAAAACTTTAACAATTGAGGCTTAGCTCAGAATCACCCCTGCTATCCCGCTCTCTTGTTAAGTCCTCTTTTATGGGTATTCTCCTAGCAATCTGATAAAATAAAGAAGACAGAAAGTATACTTGTTAAAAGGAGATATATAATGAAAAATGAATATGACAATCCAAAATTTTTCGAAGCATATAGCCAAATGGATCGTTCAAGAAAAGGCCTTGAGGGAGCTGGCGAATGGCACGAATTAAAAAAACTGCTCCCCGATTTTACCGGAAAAACAGTTTTAGACCTTGGCTGCGGCTACGGTTGGCATTGCCGGTACGCAGTTGAAATGGGTGCTGAAAAAGTCATAGGAATCGATTTGTCTGAACGGATGCTCGACAAAGCCAAAGAAATGACCGATTCTCCAAAAATCAGTTATCATTTAATGGGCATGGAAGAAATTGATGGTTTAAATGAAACTTTCGATGTCGTGATCAGCTCTTTAGCACTTCATTACGTCCCTTCATTTGAGGAGATAGCTAAGAAAGTCAACGATTGTCTGAACCCTAACGGCGATTTTATTTTTTCTACAGAACATCCGATTTTTACAGCCCAAGGAACAGAAGATTGGATTTACGATCAAGAGGGTCAACCAATGTATTGGCCGGTAGACCGTTATTTTGATGAAAGCATTCGTGAAACAACTTTTCTAGGTGAAACTGTCATGAAATACCACAAGACGTTAACAACATACTTAGATGGCTTACTGACAACTGGCTTTCAAATCACTCGTTTGATCGAACCTATGCCCGCTCCAGAAATGCTGGAGACCAGTGAAGCTATGAGAAATGAATTACGCAGACCAATGATGCTGCTGATTTCTGCCAAGAAACTAAATTAACACACCCCTTTTAATGATAATATTGGACATCTAACTAGAGGCTGATATACTTAGATAAAAAAAGGAGGAGAACGCTATGCACGATTTAGCCCAAACGATCATGGATAATTTGATACCTTTTTTTGATTTATTTATTTTGGCATTGAATATTTTTTCCATCGTTGTCTTGATTTGGGGCGTTATCATGGCTGGAATCGATTTTCTAAAAAGCGAAAAGACTGATCGAAATCGGATCGTCATGGCACGCCAAAATAATTTTATTAAAAGCTTTTTAGGCAGCTACATTCTACTTAGTTTAGAAATATTAATTGCCGCTGATATTATTGAATCGATTATCAAACCGACCTTTCAAGATATTTTAAAATTAGCAATTTTAGTCGTGATCCGAACCGTGATCTCTTACTTCTTGCATAAAGAAATTGAAGATGCATTAAAAGACAAAGAAAATGAGATGGATAAAAAAAGTGACTGAGATATAACTCTTTGAGTCATATCCCAGTCATTGCTATTCAACTAACAGATGTTGTTGAGTACTTCTATCTCAATTTATTTTATGCTTGTCTTGGCAAATCAGTAAAGCCAAACTCATCTTCTTGTATCAAACGCCACGTTCTTTTAGCTGTATTATAGATCAATATAGCGATTACTGGTTCATTTCGATAAGCAAAGTTCTTCGTTTTCCACAAAGAATCTTCCACTACATGGATGGGGATATGGTACTCTTTTCCTTTGATGTCCATCTGATCGAAACAAAAAACAACACCTTCTTGTAAAATCGGCTTCATTTCTTTCAATAATTCAGCATCTAACTTTTCAACAGAAACCCCTCTTTTGAAAAACGTTTTCCGATCATTGACTTTTTCTAAAATCACCCGAGTAATCTTATCCGCCAATATTCGATAAAACTCATCAATATAACGATAATAAACCCGTGTCATATGATCAACGAATTCAAAAAAGACGAAATCATTTTGTAATTTATAAAAGAATGGTGAGTGCAGACTTGTTTTCATATGTCCAAAGTAAAGAAGCTCTGAAATTTCCAGTGGCGTCAACTCTTTAAGCATTGTAACATCTGAAAAATCGATCCATTTGATTTCTTCATTCATCTTACGACGATGAATAGTAGAAAAATAATGATTCACGTTTTCTTCGCCACGAATAATCTTTAATCCGCTATGCATATCATATTCTCCTTCTTCCGCAGAAGGATTCAGCAAAAGTAGGTTCTTTGGGTGATGAACAATGGAGTGTGTAAAATCTGTATGTGTGATTCCTTTGGACAAAACCGCATTACTTGTCATATCGATATGTACATAAATTAAATCCAACATTTGTTCCATCACCCCCAAAATAGTCTTCTACTACATTCTACAATATTTCCTAAAGAAAAGCTTGTGTCTTTTATTTTAAGATTCAGTTACAAAGGGGTTAAAAGCGCTCACTTTCCCAACAAAAAAGCGGATATATGCTAAAAACCTACATGAAATTCGTGTATTTTTAAGGTTCCTTTTAAATATTCCCATTTAGAAAAAAATAAAGATTTTAAACTAGGGTTTCAAATTAATTTATGATACACTTAAAGAAAAAAAGGAGGAAGCTTATGGCCTCAAGAAAAGAACGCCCTAAAAAGAAAAAATCAAGAAAAAGAAATTGGCTGATAAATATCTTCCTATTCTTATTATTGGTTGTTGGTTTAGCTTTAGTCTTCAACACACAAATCAGAAATATGCTGATTCAGCAAAATGGAAAATCTTACGCTGTTGAAAAATTAACACCTGAGGTAATCAAAAAAAATAATGAAAAAGAGACAACTTTTGATTTTGCCGCAGTTGAATCCCTTAGTACCGAAGCAGTTCTTAAAGCACAGTTAGCAAATAAGGACTTACCTGTCGTAGGTGCTGTTGCACTGCCTGATGTCAAAATCAACTTACCGATTTTTAGAGGATTAGATAATGTAGTGCTGCTCACTGGAGCAGGAACAATGAAACCCGATCAAGAGATGGGGAAAGGAAATTATGCCTTAGCTAGCCATCGTGTGCAGGATATGATCTCTTTATTCTCACCACTAGAATATTCAAAACCAGGAGAATTAATTTATACGACTGATTTAACCAATGTTTATACATATAAAATCAATTATGTAGAAAAAATCGATCCTTCCCGTGTAGAGTTGATCGATGATGTTCCAGATAAAAAAATGATCACGTTGATCACGTGTGGCGACATGTACGCTACAACACGAATTGCTGTTCAAGGCGAGTTAGAATCCGTGACACCGATGAACGAAGCAACCCAGGCTATGACAGATGCGTTTAATATGGAACAATTAACCTTATAAAATTTCAAAATAAGCTAGGACGAAAGTAATCACTTCCATCCTAGCTTATTTTAATTTTCCTTAGACGTGACTGGTCTTTCTCATGCGTCCATAACCATAACGAATCGCTGACAAGACAAGCACAATCGGATACATGAATACCGTCACAGCAAGCCACTCAGCATTAAAAACAGATATAAACGACACCTGATAAGTAACTGCATAAATCAACGGCAACACAACTGCTAACATCCCATAATACAGACTCATCTCAAACACAACTGATTTATATAAACGCTTCATGATTCATTTCCCCAATCTCGTAATTTTATCTAGTGAATTTTTCTCTTGTCATTTCTCTACTTCTTTATTGTAAAGTTTTTTTAAGAGAGATACATCCATCTAAAGTCCGAGATTTTTCTAGGCAAATAGTGCTGATTATATGTTAGGAGCTAATTTCTGTTTTTCTTATTCCATAAGAGGATACCTATCATTCCTATCCAAGCAATTGAAGTTACCCAAAAAGAAATCTTTTGAATGAGCGTTCCTGCATACCAAAGTGTTAATTTTCCATTACCTGTCACCGTAACTTCTGCAAAACCATGCATGTTATCGCCCTTGAAACGCCTGGCATCATGTACCTTACTGACCGTTCCTGTGCCCTCTACTTTTACTTCATAGCCCTTATAATAAATAAGCGGAAAAATTAAATTGGTCACTTCACTTGCTTCATAATCTAAATAAAACGTGCTATAGGAACGAGACATATTCCCTATTTTAATAGTAGCAGGTTCTGATAAAAGACCTGTTGGTGCCATCCAATTTTCCATCTCGCTAGGCAGGAACTCTTCACCAAACCCAAGTTCTTTACTGCTATCCGCCTGATCAAAATAACTGTAATCAACATTCTTTTTAGTAATACTTTTAAGTTTTTGTTCCATATCAAATGTACTAAAAAGCGTAACTACAAGTAGCGCAATATAAAGAATTACTTTGGCTCTTTGGTGGTTGGCAACTAATCGATCTAAACTATCAGCCAATACCCAAAGCACACAAAAGGTTACAATCATGAAATAGCGCCATGGAAATTGAATCGAATTGAATGGTGTTTCATGGAAAAGCCAATGTGGAAAGAAGTTTGTTGCAGTATAAAAAAAGAGCAGACTGAGCACAGTCAATTGTTTATTTTCACTAGAAAGCTTTAGAAAACGGATTGCCAACAAAATCAATGCAAGTAAAACAAGTATGCCAATATTATTAAACCGAACATTTTTGATTGCTGTTTCTAAATAGTTAAGTGGCGTTTCAGCCATTTTTTGTAAATAGAACACTGGAGTATCCCGAACTCGTAAATGCTGAAATCTTAGTTGTTCAATCATTGGAAAAAGAAACGCTGCGACTAATAAAACAGTTACTCCCGCAGCTTTTAATAACGCAAGAAATCTGGCCTTTTCATGAAACAAACGGACACAGTTACCAATAAGCAAACAAAAAATAAATAATATCATGATTCCGCTACTTAACAAATGAGCCATAAACAATGCAGCCATCCCAATTGATAATACATACCATTTTTTATATGATCCAAATAAAATCAAATGAATTCCTACAAAAACAAAAGGCAGAATCATCAAAGCTAAATATTCACCTACCGCAGCACGATACAATACATCAGATAAACGATAGGAAGATAAACCATATAATACAGCAAAAAGCAGACTTTTTTTAGGTGCATGCTTCAAATAATTAAATGAATGATAGGCAATGACAAAAGTCAAAAAATTAATCAGAAATACGTAAATAATATAACTATGTATTAATGATAAACCAGCTACCCGCAATAATGCTGCTGGATACAAAAATATTTCTGGATAAAAAATTCCAGTAGCGTAACCCATTCCCCCAGTAAGAAAATAATTGATTCTAGGAAAATAGTCTCCTTTTAAAAAGGCTCTTGTTACACCTTCGATTCTGCCTAAATGAAACCCGAGATCATCTCCATAAAATAATTGCTGGTTTTGAATCATTACAAAATAGATACTAAAAAAGCTTAATAATAAAAATATACTATAATAACTTAGTAACGGCCGTCTATCAAACGCACGTACTATGTTATTGTTTTTCAATTTTTCCATTTATTTCCTCCATGTGAACGGATAAAACTAAAAAAGCTTACTTCATCCTTTGAATCTGAATAAATGCGAAATAAACCTAACTATTACGATACACTTTGAAAACAAACTGATACTAATTTGCATTTAAAGCTAGATACGTTTATCTCGCCAGCCTTCCTTCATTACCTATTCTGTTATATCGGCTATATTCCCATACAATTCTCGTAAAACACCCTGTTCATCATAAGAGACTTGTATAGATTTCAGCAACCCTTTCTCTTTTTTCGCTTCGTCACTATTATCTGCGATAGATATTGCTTGTTGAACTATGAAATTTTTTGACTCTTGAACTTTTGTATCATAATTACTCAACCCTTGTTCCAGTCCACCTAAATTGACCATTTTCCCAACATCTGTTACAAATAACGGAAGTTTCTCAGTCAAAGTATTTGATTCATCGGTTTGGTTGATTAACATAACTGTCTGATTGTTTAATTTTGCGATTTTCTTTCCATCATCAAAAAAATATTTAAATTCTATTTTTGTATCAATATAAGGCTGATTTTTTTTCTCATAAGAAGTGATTTTCGTGAAGACCACTTGTGTTGGTTGAACATATAGTTGAAATAATGGTTCCGCAGCTTTGATATCATTTCCTTCCAACTCTTTTTCTATGATCGGTTGAATTTTGTTGTACAGCGTTGGTAGCTCTAATTGAAATTTTTCAGTTAGTAGTTTTTCAGCCTCTGCTTTCTTTAAGTTTGGATAATCATAATTACCAAACCCCTTCGTTCGTTCTGTATGGACAATATATTGCTTATCGGTTTTACTCACCAAAGCAGGATCATCTTTCTTCGTTGTACAACCGATGATAGCCAATAAAGATATTGCTAAAACTATGACTACTTTTTTCATTCGTTATTTTTCTCCTTTTTAGGAATTTGATACAAGCAATGTATACATTTTTTGTTCAGGAAAATGCGTTGGATCGAATGTCAATTGAACATTAGCTGACTCGGGTAATTTATATAGTAGGACCGACTCAACGGTCTCCCCTTTTTTCAGCTCTTTCTCACCAGCAACTACTAACTCTTTAGTATCAAAAGAAGTCGTACTTTCAGGCAGTATTGCCTTTTCCAAAATAACTCCTTGTTGCTTCAGCTCAATAAACTTCTGCCATTCAACAGGCCTAATTGCTTGATCCCTTAGGTTCGTTAATTGATACCGTAATACAAAGATTTTCTCTTCATTCTTTCCCGTAATCGTTCGAATCCCTGTGATCACTGCGGATAGTTCTTTGTTTCCAACTTCTATTTTATCTGATTCATCCTCTTCTATCGCTGTGTCAGCAGTTTCGTCATAGGCGGTTTCCTTTACGGTTTCCATCGAAGCATCAATTAGTTTGGCGCGTTCTTTATACGCTGTATCTTGTGCGGAATAAAACATCACCTCAACTACACCGTTTTTCGTAAAAATAGCATAAAAGTGAGACCACACCTTCTGATCTCCAAACCTTGATTCAAATGTAAATTTATACGCTGGAGCTTCATTGATCGTATACTCTTTCATATACACTCCGTCAACTTTTTTATAGTTATTTTTCTCTGCTAATTCCTTTCTAGTTCTTTCACCAAACCCTTTTTCTTCCACACTTTTTTTAGGAAAAATCAAGACTGACATTCCAGATTTACTCTTAGTATCTTCCGCTCCAAAAGCGGCTTGATGACCATAGATCGTTTCATAATTCACTTGTTTTTTCCACGCTCTAGGAAGTTGTAAATTATAGGTCAATCCTTCACCCTCAATTATTTGTTTGTCCTTTTCGATCGCTTCTTTTGAACATCCAGTCAAAAAGAAGATGCTCAAAGGAATCGTCAAAAGAATAAAAAGATGTTTTATTTTCATTAATTGATCCTTTCCTTTCTTTGATACCAATAAAAATAGACATATATTGCTATGCTTCCAACAAAAAGCAATCCTCCGATTTTAAATCCTTTAGGTAGAAAAACAAATTCAATCGTGTGTTTTCCTTGTGGTACAGTAACCGTTAAGAAAGCCTCTTTAAACTTGATGACTTCTGCTTTTTTTCCATCAATGTTGACCGACCAGCCCTGATCATACGGGATCGTGGTTACGATCACTTGCTCTTCAGCTAAGTCGACTTCAGCCTTAGCTTTTCGTCCACTCGTCTCAAATGCAACACCTTTTTTTTGGATTTTTTCAATAATTGTTTTAAACATCTCCGTATCAAGTAATAAAACATCTGGCCGTAAAATACTAACTAGCGGTGATCCCGAAAAAGCTACTGTAACTTGAATCGTCTTCGCATTTTCATAGTTTCCTAAATCATAATATTGTCCGACGTCCTTCATTTGATAGACCCGTGTCGCTTCATTTTCGACTGTTATTTCCACTTTTGTTTTAGATGTAATGGAGTAATCATTTGCATCATATAAACTTAAATAAGCCTGTGTATGTGCTGGAATTGAAACAGACCAATTTATAATTTTTTTAGTCTGCGGTGTTGCTTCTGAATAATAGACAACAGGACCTTCTTCTTGAATCAAGACATTTTCATGACTGATTTCTTTAGGTTCTGTAAATGAAACAAAATGGGACTGACTTTCAGCTAAATAATCCAACAGGGTTGTTTGATTATGTACTGCTTCATCATCATAAATTCCTTTATCTGTTATTATTCCTAAGGGTAATGCGTACTTATTTTTATATAATCCATACTCTCCATTTTGGGCTTCTTTTGTAAAACCAAATTTATTAGGATTATTTTTCGCCAGATTATACTGAATGCCTAATAAGGAGTCCATAATCAATGTATTGTTGGAATAGTTGATAGTCAAATTCGTCCCTTCTGAGCGAAAACCCAGCTCATTCAAATACATTGATGAGTGGCGATTTCGGATAGAAGAAAACATCGAAACACCACTGTAACCGAAATTAAAACTTTCATTCACACTGATTGGGTCTAAATTAGCCATTCGATAGCTCATAGGCTGCTCTTTTTTTGTTTGTTCAACTAGTGTTTGAATCTCATGATACTTTTGTTCATAGCCTCTGCGTTCTGGATAGACCCAGTCCTTTGCTATTCCCTGAATCATTACGTGGCTATTAAAAGCCATTTCTCCTGTAACGAATAGGAGCATAACAACAGGAGTCAGATGCTGCCAGCGACTTTTTTTGACTAAGAAATAAGCTAATATGAAATAGACAATAATAAAGCCTAAGGTAATCAGTACATTTCTTCCCGAAAAATAATCGTACCGTTTTCTATTCGCTAGCAAAAATGCTGCTAAAAACAAGCTCACTAACACAATTGCACCATTTAATAAAGAATTGATCGACTCTTTTTCAAATTCTTCCAATCCATAAGCTGAAAGTACCAACAATAAAAATGAAAGCAGAAAGCTAAAACGGAACAACAACATATTTGGCGCATGAAACCCATGCCAAAATAAATTCAACGGCTGAATGTAGATGCTCATGACTAAAAATAAACATAAAGTTCCGTAAAGCAACTTGTTTCGTAAACGAATTCGTTTATTGAAAAAATAAAATGTAGCAAATAAAAGAAAAAATAGACTTATGTAAACAAATGGGGCTCCTTCAAATTTAGCTGTATCATATGTTCCAGTCATACTTTTCACGACCAGGTCCCACGGCCCGGTATCAGGAGTCAAAAATTGACTTATTTCGCTTAATGTTTCACCATTACTACTTAAATCAATGACCGTTGGGATAATCGTAATCATTGAAGCAGTCCCCGCAAGAATGGCAGTGACTAAATATGACAAAATACTTGCTTTATACCTATTTGGATTGGTAGCACATCTTACCCAATAATAGAGAAAGGAAAAAACACCAATCATGAACGCTAAATAAAAATTAGATAAAAACAATAACAGATAACTGACAAATAACCATCCTGATTTCTGTTTATCCATCAAACGATGAATACCTAAAATCACTAACGGCAAATACATTATTGCATCCAACCACATCAACATTGGTGAGTATGCTACAGAAAAACCCATTAAAGCATAACTAATACTCAAACCTGCCAATAACCATTTAGAAAGGCTAAAGGTTTGTCTAGCAAAAATCCAAAAGCTCCCACCAATTGCACCAAATTTGAGCAATGTCAGGAAGTAAAATGTATCTGCGATCGCTTCATTTTTAAAAAAATAAACTAGCGGTGTAAAGATGCCGTTTAAATAGTAAGCAGCTAATGACCAATAATTAAGCCCTAATGAGCCATACCACGTATAAAAAATACTTTGCTTCCCATGCATGACATTATGAAAACTAGCTAAAAAATTAGAAAGTTGCGGATAGGCATCACTTGCCAAAATAGTCTTTTCACTGCCCAAATAAATTTCATTTTGATAATAAACTACACCTAAAATAATGATTGGAATCGTAATACTCAATAACAGACTCACAGCATCATCTTTAAAAAACTGTTTTATTTTTTTATTCATAATAGCCTCGCTTCATAATTGTCTCTCTTGTTTGACTTAATCAATTACTCCAATCTTGTTAAATGGATAGTAACGCCATTTAACAACACCTTCTATTTGAGATGCATCTACTAATCCAAAGGATCGACTATCAGATGAATGATTACGATTATCACCTAAAACAAAATACTTCTTCTCTGGGATCTTCTGTTTACCAGCAAATGCCTTGATTAACCCTTGATTCAACCAGACTTTGATCGTACCGTCGGGTAATTTTCTTCCTAAAAGATCACTATTGGTTAATGGTTGCTCCGTTTCACTAATCAATTGATGATTGATATACAACGTATTATTATCCATCCAAATTGCATCACCTGGCATGCCGATCACTCGTTTAACATAGGATTCTTTTGGTTTTTCTTTCGGACGAAAGGTTATTATGCTGTATCGTTTCGGTTGGTTATCTTTGAAAACAAAGATTCGGTCACTATTGGCTAAAGTTGGATTCATTGATTGTCCGTCTACTCTATGTGCGCTCATTCGAATTAACGTAAAAAAAACAACTACACACATTACCCCAAGACAAAATAATTGTGCTCTCTTTTCTATTAGTTTTGGTTTTATTTGTTTTGGCTGTCTTTTTACAAGTTGTCTCTTTTTAGGTTTAGCTTTTCTGCGTTCAGACACTGAAATATGCTTTTTCCCCGGTTTTCTTTTTGTCTCTACCATAGTGCGCCTTCTTTTCTATAAAAATAAATTACTTTTAAAACTGTCCCAATTTATGTAGCGGAAACAATAACATTTCTACAGTTCCAACGATTTTATTTTCATCGATCAGCCCATAAGCTCGGCTATCAGTGGCAAATGGTCGATTATCTCCCAAGACAAAATATTTTCCTACCGGAACAGCGTCTACTCCAATTGCTTGTGCTAGTGTGAAATCGTCTGTAAATTTCATTCCAGATTCTTGCACTTTATATACTGATTTTTCTAAAAAACGTTCAACTACTTCCTGTTCATTAATCCACAATTGATCATTCTTATACCGGATTCGATCGCCAGGCATTCCAATTATTCTGCGAACAGCACCTATTTTGCCAGTTTCATCTTTAAAATAAATGAGTTTGAATCTCCTCACTTGACCCAACTTGTTAACAACCACACGATTTCCATCTACTAATGTGGGAATCATAGAATATCCCTCAACTTTTGGTAAAGCGATTGTCATTTTTTGTACCAGTATTAAAAGAGCAAGGAAAATACCAAAAGTTATGTATAGTTCTTTCACTATTTTTCTTCTTGAATGTCGCTTCTTTTTTCTCTTCATCGACTTACTTGGAACGTTGACTCGTTGTTTTATTTTTCTTGAACTAGACTTTTTCGCAGAAAATGCTTGGGATGAAGGTTTCGATTGTAAATTGCTTACACTCATCTGCTTTCTCCTATTCCCAAGCTATTTCTTTTGTTTTAAAGCCGATTCGTTCACTTTAAATGTTTGAAAAATTTGTTGTTGGCTTTGTTTCAATTGTTTGATGTCAGAGAGATAGCCTTCTACTATTTCTGGCTCTCCTAGTCTTCTAGCTGCTTGACTATTCAAGTTCATCCCCAATTCCCGGATTCCTTGATAGTATTTTTTCAGCATTTGCTGTCGATCTTTTGTCAAACTACCAGACGGTGGTAGATTTCCATAAGTGACCATCAATGCCGTCATTGTACTGATTTTTTCCTGTGACTTTTCTGGATCTGCGCCATTTTGGATCCCTTGGATATCTTTTTCAATAGAATCCACTAAAAAATAGCTTTGAACGATAATTTCGCCATCGTTAGCACTTAACGATGTCTGTTGATAGAATCTTGTATAGAATGCTCCTGCAATCAATAGAACACTAACGACCAGAAAAATCAAACTATTGCGTACCTGACGTTGCTTTTGTCTTTGTAATCGTGCTAGCTCTTTTTTTAATTTCCGACGTTTTTGTTTATTTTTAGTTCGTCGCATTTTCAACATCTGTCTTTTTCTAGATGTTTGGAACCATAAATAAACAGACCAAACACTTACAAGTATCAGGAGAATACCACCAGCTAACAGACCGATGAATAACCAATATAATATACTCACTCTGTCGCTCCTCCATTAGATTATTTCTTTTTCTTAGATGTTTTTCTTTTTTTGGCTGTTGTTTGATTATTTACTGTACGGACAACTAAGAAAATAATCACTAGAACGATCAAGATACCACCAACAATCAGTGCGATTAGCTTCCAGTCAATGCCACGTTCTTGCGTGATCGAGACATCTTGTTTATTGTATTTATCCGCTTCTTCTTTGCTGATTGTAAAGTCTTTTGTCCATTCCCATTTTTTTTCCTTGCTCGTCACTAACACATGACCTGTATATTCTCCTGGAACCATTTCATCCCCATTCATAATTAAAGGGAAATTTATTACTGAATTAGGCGCCATTTGCATCGTTGTTTTTTTTGTATCATATAAAACCTCAGTCGAACCTTTTTTCATGACTTGCATATCGATTGTCATATCGTCGACATAGGCTGGATTAATATTAGAAATACTTGCGAAAACAGCATTACGGTAATTGGATAATTCCGCATAGAATTTGTTGAACTCTAAATTCGCTTCAACTTTTGTATCCGTCTCAGTTAGTAACACGCCAATAATAAATGCATATTCATTTTGAATTCCCGATTTTTTTTCACGTTCTTTTTTTTCCGCTTCACTTAATTGCCTTTTCAGTTGGATACCACCAGATATAAATCCATCGTAAGATGCTTTTGGCATTGTAATATCAATATCCAAGTTTTTCTTTTCTCTGGGCTTAAGTGTAATCGACTCAGCTACCTTGGCGATATCAGCTAAATCATTTTTCAGCGACGGATCTTTTTGTAGCAGTGATGGACCATACTCCAAAACCCCGTTAGCATTTGTTTTGGTGCTATTTAGGGAGACGCCAACTGTTACCTCTTCTTTGTCAGAAGGATTGTTTATTTCGATTTGAAGTGTCTGTTTTTTATCTGGTGTCATTCGTAAATCAAAATAACCAGCATTAGATCGTTGATTTTCTGGATGGATCACCTTATATGTAAAGGATCCAGGATTTTGTGCTTGTTCTTGTGCAAACGTTCTTTGCGAAAAAGAGCCCAAACAAACTATGTATAATAAAACTAGATAAACCTTTGTTGTTTTCATTTTCATTCTAACCTTTCTTAATTGCGATAAAACAAGGTGGCAGGAATTCTAGGCTCTTATTGGAAAAAGCTTAAACTTTTCCTGCCAATATTTGATTTATAATCAAGAGGCTGGGACAGAAGTGTTTAACCTCGAAAAATAGGAAAAAATTCATGGAAATTGTTCTTCAAATTTTTGTGAGTTCCTTCCTATTTTCAAAGTGGTTGCTTCTGATTCCATCGTTTATTCGTAGTTAAGATATAAAACAAAAGTGCTTTTTACTTTTGTCCCCCACTCTTGACTTCCTTGTTTTTCGTTGCCTTTTATCGATAAAATCGGTATGGACTATTGATTACCCTTTAGGAGTTGTTGGAATTGAAGCCATTGTCCATTCAACAACTGCACTATATTTACCTTCTTGCATAACGTTTTTACTTGTTGGAATAGTTAATAACACTGAGTTATTTGGATCTTTTTCTGTTGAACCGTATTGACCAAAGTAAAGGTTATATTTACCAGCACCTTTTTCATATTGATCTAAGTTTGCTTTATTAGTATTATCTAACATTACGACTGGAGTACCACCAGTTGTTTTGTCATATGATAAAGTAGCACCGTTTTGCAAACCATCTGTTGGATAAGCCTCAGCTGGAGAACCATTGGTTGAACTCAATGTCATGTTGCTGTATGCCAATGTAGTTCCATCTAATGTATATGTCACATCTTTGCCATTAGCAGCTTTTCTTGAGTTTGTAAATGGTGTAGCAATTTTGGCAGTAATTTTGTAGCTATGATCATCAATGACACGTAGATCTTCAAATGAAACGAAGTTAGCATTTTTAATTTCTTTACCAGCTTGGTCAGTTGAAACCCATTCTTTAGCTTGGTAAGGTCGATCTGTACCATCTTGTACAATTGCGTGTTTATCGAATTCTAAACGCGTTACAGCAGAAACACCAAACCCTTTAGCATCTGTCCATGGAAGATCAGAACTATTTCCAGGAATACCCGTACCCTCACCACTCTGGTTTGGATCAGGTTTATCTTGAGTTATTTCAGTTGAAGTAAATTCGATATCCGCACCTGCAGAACGTGGGTCACCGTCTGTTGCTTTTGTGTTGTTAGGTAGCGCTACGGCTACTCCAGCTACTGCTAATAACGCAGCGCCGCATAATTTGTGTGTTAATTTCATTTGTGTTTCCTCCTAGTTTATGTGTGTTTTATTTATGGCAACTCAGCTATTATCCAAGTTAACACCGTTGAGTAAGTACCCGATACCTTTTTTGTTGCTCCAGGTATGGATAGATTGATGGCACTATTTGTATAGACTTCTTGATTATTGAAGTCAGGGTCAGTGATGACTTCCCCAGTTTTATTTAATCGCGGACTTAATGTAACGTCCTGATCGTTAGTATTATCTTTTGAAGCACCAAAAACAATATTCCAAGTGCCCGCCCCAGCAACATCTTCAAACGTTGCATCAGCGAGAGTATAGGTTTCACCAATATTATTCATTTGAACGACCTCTTTAGAGACCAACGGCGCATTACTCGGATTTTCTACAGAAGTATTAGTCCACGCTTTATCAAATGAAAGAACTGCACCATTTAATTGATTTTCCGGATGCTCTCCTTGCTGGAATTGACTCTCTTGACGCACTTGTAATTTCCATCCAGTTGTATTTCCACGATAATCCGAGACCTGAACAAAATTTCCGCTTGGTCCCATGTCGTCTTTATACAGCTGAGCATTTACTAAATATTTAGCATCTTTTTTAGAGATATTTCCTACATCGAAAGACAACTGTGGAGCAAAATCAATCCTCAAAGCTCCTTTAGTACTCGCAACAACGCCTGGATCAGCACCTTCTAATGTTTCAGGATGTCTAATTTTCAGATTGGGATCTTCTTTTCCAGAAAATTCAATATCCCCTGTTCCAGATCTACCCTCTTGTGCCCAGAGCACTTCGGAAAAGCTACAACTTCCCACTAAAAATACGATTACTGTAGCAATTAGTTTACGCTTCATCCTCATTTGCTCCTTTCCTTTTGCTTCTTTGCTTCCAAATAAATAAGAATAAAGCTGCAATCAGTAGGATCAAGCCCCCAATAGACAAACCTGTTTTCGCCAATTCTCCAGTTGATGGATACCTACCTACTGGCTTAGCTTTGGTTGGTTCTGAATTACTTGATTTTATGCTAGAATTTGTCGTATCTGTTGTACTTGTAGGTGGTTCTGATGATGGATTTATTTCTTCTTGGAGAATAATTTCACCTTTAGTTCCTACTACTCCGCCGTTTTCTTCCGCCATTGCTTGAATACCTATCAAACTAAATATCATTAAGCAAAAAAGGGAGGTTATTGCTCGTATATAAAATGAGTTATTATTCATTTTCCCCTCCATTATGGCTTGTAAGTATCTTCTAAGGAATATTCAATGATTCCTTTATACTTACCCAGCTCTTTTACTTTGACTGCCGGTAATTCAAATTTGAAACCGGGACTATCCCTTAAAGCTCCCCAAGTTGCACTGACATCATAAATCGCAGTATTAGAAGCAGTCAATAAATCTTGCGTTCCGTCATTTAATGAAAATTCCTCTTTTCCAGGACTCTTATAACGGATTGCTCCAACAATAATCTTTCCATTATTATTTGTTAACGGTGTCGTCATTTTTGCTTTTAGTGTCCAAGATTTTTTATCGGAACGGCTGTCGCTAACGACTAACGGAGCATCATAGCTTGGTTGATTCACTCTAATTTCATTACCATCCATTGCTTTGGTTCCGAAGTTCATTTCGCTTGGAACGGAAGAGAACTCCAACACTCCTTTGTAGTAAAATTTGACTATAGAATGCTCGCCATATTTCACTTTAACAACACTTGAAAGTGGCTGTTCATCGTTATCAATGATGATTTTACTTAATACGTATCCTTTAATTTCCTTTGCATTAAATGTAGCTTCTTCACCAATAATTCCCTGTTTTGGCTGTTCTTGTGCAAGTTCAACCTCTGTTTCTTCTTCTAAATGTTGAACAGTGATAGCTGCAATTCTTGGTTTAATCGTGAACGATTTCAATTCCCCAGAACTTCCTGTCACAGTTGCTTTATCTGCTGATTTCCCACTAAGTGTATATGCTTGTTTGACTTCTAAAGTTTTTGCTAATGGTGGCGTAGTAATTTTAGAAACTACATCGTAAGTCAATCTATACGTAACACCAGGTTCTAAATCACCCAACTTGACCTTTAATTTTCCACTATCATCAATCATAGATTTCCCAGTTTCCAGAAGCTGATCATTCAGTTTTACACTGCCTAAATCAACATCGACATTTTTCGGGAATGCTTCTGTCGTTTCATATACTGCACCCGTTAAATCTGATGGTGCTACAGCAGTATTTTTAAAGGTTGATGTAAATGTTACCTTTTCACCTTCTGAAATTTCTGGTAATGAAATCTCTAAGTCTGCTATTAGGACTGGCTTCACTTGATAATAAAAAATCACCTCAGCGACTTCGCCATATTCGATTGAAACTGGATCAGTCAATGTTTTTTGTACAATACCATCAATCATGATCTTACTTAGCAAGTAACCTTCAAAATTTTTAGACGGAATTGTATCTGAACTACCCGTTAGTCCTTCTTTAGGAGATTCAAGCTCTCCTAGCGGTGTAGTTGTCCCGTCAATTAGATACCGAACGTTGAGTGTTGATAGTTTTGAGACAATTGTTGCTGTCGCTTGTGGTAGATCTTTGGTTGGCATTGAAAAGTCTTTAAAATCGGCCGCTACGCCAGATTTCCCTGTTACTTCATCAGGAATAATAACCAAACGCTCTCCAATTAAAGTTTCAGAATCAATGATTTTCCCAGTAAATTGAACTTGTAATTTACCATCTTCAAGAATTTCGTCGTCAAAAGTAAAATCCAAAGTCTTTCTAGTGGAATTGAACGTTCCTTTAACTACTTTTGTTCCATCAGTAATTGAAATATCCTTCAGTGATGCAGTGTCAACGATTGTCGTATTGATTGGAATCGAAACTTTGTTGCCAAATAATTTCGAATACGGTGTCTGCATTGCTAAATCTAGGTTATAAGTAAACTCGCCACCTATTGCAACCTTATCACTTACTTTATTTTTGACCTTGATTGAAGATGTTCCAGTTAATTCCGGATCTGGGTAAACAAAACTATATACTATAGTTTTAACATCTGTTTGGCGGCCGTCACCATCTTCCATATAAATTTTAACGGTATGATCAGCCGTCGGTTTAAACGTTAAAGGAATTTCGAAAAGTTCTATACTCCCTAGATCGTCCTCTGAATCATAACTAATAGGCAACTGCCGTTCCGCTCCATCATCGATCGTATATTTGATCATTCCAGTGACTGTCTCGTAGGTTTTCCATGTTCCTTTAAGTAGTGCACTATGCTCGCCGTCTTTTGCTAAAGTATACTTCCAATCATCATCCGTAATGTTCAACGTTGGATGAATATCTTTGATTTCTGAACCATAAATCCATGCAGTATTTCTCGTATCCCCAACAGCCAAGTCTTGTGGATTCCACTTCATACTAATTGTTGTGTCAGTTCCACCTTCAACAGTCCCTTTCGGATCATCATTAATAACAGTATCTTTCAGTATCCCCACATTTTCTTGTCCTTTAGAAAACAGGTCATTAGGATCATCGAATCCTTTCATGAAAACAGTACTGTCACGACTCCCCATACCGTATTTCCCAACAAAAGGCTCTGCCCAAGCTGACCAGTTGTCGGCCCCATATCTATCAAGACTTGGATAAATTTCTGCTCGATAAATACCTTCACTGTCAACAGCGTAAACCCCCAAATTTTTTCCTAAGTATTTGACTGAACCTGGGATACCAGAACCATTAGGTGTATTATTAGAATTGTAATTAGTAAATTTCACTTCAGGTGTGTAATTATAGCCGATCATCATCTGTGGAATTGGCTTATCCCCAATATTTTTAATATCGAAACTGATGCGAACCTGTCCATCTTTTGTAGGGTAGTACGTATTATCAACTTGAACCAAATACGTATCCCCTTGTTGATCTTTAAGGGTCACCTCATACAGATATTTCAATGCTCTCATTTCTAATCCATTTGTCTTGGAGTCCCTAGACACACTCTTTTGATAAATCTTAAATGTCTTACGATCTATCGTTGGCTCTGCTGGTGATAGATCATATGGAGTAGCTCTTCCTGCTGAAGCCTCTTGAATTGTATTAACATCATTCCCTATAGCAAAAACTAACCCCAATGATTTCAAATTAAGGTTCCAGTTCGGCCTTACTCCACCACTTTGTCCTAAATCTACGTTTCTTCCCAAAGAAGCTTTTTTGAAGGGTATTCCAAAATGTATTCCACCAGTTCTAGGAAAAAATTCTATAAATGGCACATCGGATCTTCTTCGTTCAAAATAGTAATTCTCTGCAGGATCAGCAACAGCTCTTTTACTACCACCAGGCGCAAGCTGAGTGGCCACGTTTGCGTTTATCGTAAGCTTGTCGCCAACCGTGACAAGCTTATCCGGATTATATAAGTACGTATTGACAGTTGATTTAGCTGGATTTTCTGTTTCAATCCATCCTGTTTTTGGATTACCATCCCATTCCGGCCAATTTGGTACTGCATTCACTTGTGGATTATTTGAAAATAGTGTCATTCCTAAAATGACGATTACACCACTAAAAAAACACATTTTTTTATTTTTCATCTTTTTCCTCCTTTCTTACTAATTTCGTGTTTCAAAGTAAAACACATTTATTTCAAATTTTCCTTGTATAGTCTTCATAAAACCAAATAATTGTCGTACTATATCAATGAAAAAACGAAACCAACTTTACCCCATAAAACTCTCACTTAGGCATTTCATAAATTAACTGCCATAACATAGCTCGTCTACTTTTTGTTACCGTCAACTAACATGTACCCTTTTGAACGAACTGTTTTAATATAATTTGGTTGAGCTGGATCTATTTCTAATTTCTTACGTAAATGGAAAATTAAATTACTAATTCGATATTGTTTCGTTCCTTCTTTCTCATTACCGAAATCATTTTTCCAAACATTTTTATAAAGTTCTTCATATGTGATTGCTTTTCCAATATGTTCTAATAAAAACGTGATCGTTTGAAATTCCAATCTAGTAAGACTGATTTCTTTACCTTCCAAAATAATACTTAAATTATTTTGAACCAACTCCAGATGTCTATTATTTTTCTTCTCTCGTTCATTAACCACTGTTCCTGCTAAATTTTCCTGTTCGTCTTTGATTCTATTTAATATATTTGAAAATTGAAGAATCGCTTCTTCTTGCTCCTTTTCATCAGATACACCGTCAGCGCCTAATTGAAGATACACAATTTTATTTGTTTGCGTCATTCTTTTACACACAATCCAAATCAATGCTTTAAAATTACGCCTAAGTTCTAGAATTAATTCACAAGTGTCTTTTAATTCGACCGCTGTAGATTCTTCAATTATCAAAGCATCCATTTTTGAAGCTTCGTTAAAGACGTCTTCAGTTGTTAATTGATATAGGCGATACGTTTTTGCATTTAAGTTGCCGGAATATGTATTAACTGTTCGTTCTTTTTCTTGTATGATCCCTATGTTGTACATATTATTTCCCTTTCTATTTGTAATTTTTCCTTATTTCTTATCTTTCCCTCACTTCTTTACATAATTATATATTTTTAATTTTAATTTTAATTACAAAAAATACTTATTTTTCCGTTTTTTTTGAAATTTCCTATTTGAAAGTTGAGCAATTTAGTAGTCCTTCTGTATCAACAGCATCATTCAATAAGATTATTCTATTAATTACAAAAAAAGTGGCTGGAATATAACTCAATGAGTCCTATCCCAGTCACGTCACATATAATACGTGTAAATTGTGGTTAATTGCAGGTACTAGATTATTGTATAAACTACTAGAAGGTTAACAATTGGATGTTACATCAAACCTATTTTCAGAGCTAAAAAATTTTATTCATTTAACCTTTTTAAATATATCTCAAAATCTTTTTCTATAATCATCTATTTGATAGCAATTTCACCAAAATCATTGTTTTTATAATCCCAACTATAAAATGGTGACACACCAGCGAATAGTTTAGGGGCAATATACACCGTTAGCCATTGATCTAAGCCTTTAGAAAGATCGATCGATTCAATTGGCTCCTTCATTCTATTCCTTTCTACAAACTCTGTAACTTAGTATCTATTTTCAGCAACTCACTTGCAGTTGGTACTTTTCCATTCCACCAAGCATCTCTATACTGCTGTTTACCAGTAATAATCGTTTCACTTTTAATGTGAATCTGCATACTTGCGCCATTATAAGCTTCGTCCAGATTATCAACTAAAGTAACTTGGGTAAATAGAGGAGATGTAGTTTGATCTTTTTCAACTTTACCTAAATAGTAATAATACCCATCTTCACCTAATAACCAGTCTTTACCTAGATCTATTGTTAGCTCTTTTCCTATATTGCCTGCCAACAAAATCCCATCTGCTGATTGAATTTCTGGCGTTACTAAAACTCTGACAAAAAAAGATGTTCCACTCGGATTCGTTACGGTCACTTCTTTTGGGTAGGTTCTTCCTGGTGTCATTGGATCTTCAACCGTCGGAGGGACAAAACTCTCTTTGATGGTTCCGGATAAATTATTGACTTGAAAATCATTCGTTACTTGATCTGTTGCAGTTAGTGCAGCGTAAACCGTCCTTGTTCCCCAAATCCCTAGTATAAAAAAGACTGTGAACAAAGAAATCAAAAAAAATTGGCCTTTAAATGATCTTTTTTTGCGTTTATTTTTCATCAGTTTATTTTCCTTTCTATTAGCTCGCTGTCCTTTTAAGAAGATCTGCCTTACAGTTCTCCAATAAAAAACTAACAAAATTTTATTTTTGAATAAATTAAGAAAGGTGAGCAATACAAAACTGTATGCGTCTTGCATTACTCACCCAAAACATTAAAGAAACACTTTCATTCATCCTAAGCTATTAAAATCAACTATATTTCTCACTAATTTTAATTTGCTTATAGCTTATCTGAGCCAAAGAGCGCCTTCACTTAATAGATATTTTGCCAAAATCATTTAGTTTATAGTCCCAATTATAAAACGGGGGTCCATCTGTTAATAATTTAGGCTCAATATAAACTGTTAACCAATATTTCAAATTTTTGTTAAAATCTATTATTGGAATTTCTTCTGTTTTTCTATTAGATGAGTTATGAATTGTCTTGGAGTCTGTAAGCTGATAGCCCGCATAAGAATAAAATGCGGGAATCTTCAAATCAACTTTATACCCACTATATTTCTTTTCATTCAATGACAATGAAACAGTTTTAAAAGACTGGTTTGTATCGGCAACACAAGTCGGAATTATCATGCTTAATGTTTGTTTTATATCCAAAGTGTTATCAATTGGTATATTTTTCAGCAAAGTAGCCAGCGTTGTTGGAACAACTAAATCCTGATTAGGTGAAATAACTTCACCTTTAATATTTAGATCAGCATTCTTTTGGGGGATCTTTTTATTTGTAATAGTAGCGGCAAAATAATTCTCTGTTTTATTACCATCTACTTCAAATGGGTATTTTGTATCGTGATCTTCTTGATATCCCTGTGGAGACTTTACTTCTTTAGCATAATAGTTACCATTTTCTAAATTTACAGGCAAATAGATAATACCGTCATTATCGGTTTTCAAATTAGCCAATACCTTTATACCGTTACTCGTAAATATATCAAATTCAGCATCCGGAAGTTTAATATTATTATCGTCTTCGTCTACCTTTTCTATCATCGCTACTGGAACTGCAAACGTTATTTCATTTATCTTAAATTGTTGCAGATTTTTTTGACCTCCTGTAGAACCCGAAAGAATTAAACTTTTAGCCGATGGAGCATCTGTATTAATCAATCCATTCATATCTATACTCCAGATTTTAAAAACGTCACTATCGTTATATTGACTAGAAAACAATTTAGATGAATAACTATAATTTACAAGCAAATTTTTAAACGTGTTATTTGCAGGTGCTACTATCTCTTGTGGTGATGAAAATGGTCCATAAATATCTTTATTATCAACTGTCTGTATGGATTTGGCAGCATCACTCTTTCCAATAATGAAAGCTCCAAAGCTCTTATTTTTAAATCTAACAGGATCTGCATCGGCTTTACCAACCGTACCATATACAGAATTATAATACGTATCTAGCTTAAAACCCAGACTACCGTTCAAACCACCTAGTCCAAAACCATTTCCCGCTCCACCGATGGAAGTTATGCTATCATCGTGGAAACCAATCCCCATACCATCAGCACCCCCTTGTGCCTGGCTTTTATTTCCAATATTGACATCCACATCAATGTTTATATCTTGGTCAAATTTAATTTTTTTATTGAATGTTGCTGAACCGACTTGATACTGAACATCGGGTGTCACAGTTAAGTAACCTGAATTTTGATCGTACGTAGCAGAACCATTTAACTGAAAGTAATCTAAAAAATTATCTTTTGTTATCGTAATGTATCCTTTTATGTCTGATAAATTCCCCTTCAATTGCTCATTTTTGCCTTGAATATTTTCAACATTCATCTCGACTCCAAATGCTTTTGTTGGACTTAAACATTGTGATATGACTATCAAAAACATTAAAATTTTAATTATTTTTTTCATATTTTGTTACCCTTTCAAAAATGGTACTCCTCTTGATTAACTTCCCTCTATTAATTATCCAGATCAATACTGTATTAAGCATTTTTGAATCTGTATTAATTGAGTTTGAAAAACAACTAGTAAGAAGAGTTGCACATGAATTTTTTATTTCAGTTGTTCAGCCAATAATGAATAGACTTTCCCACTCTTATCCAGTTTCCATTCATCTACTAAAGGCTGAGTCAGGTCATGAGCGTCCATATAAACTTTTAATTTATAAAACATCCCTTTATATTTGTTTGGAAGCCCGTTTGATAACGTCACACTTTTCAATAACGGTTCGCTCCATTCACCCGACTCTAATGGTTTTAAATAGTAAAAATAGCCATTCTCATATGTCCAATTTTTTTCTAGTTCATTTGGAGGTGTTTCTTTAAATGTATCAGCAAAATTTAAGGTGATATAGTTCAACGTTGTCTTTGCTCTTTCTAAGCTATTATATTCATACATCCCTGTTTTATTGATCGGATCAGATACTATTGCGGTGTCTGCTACATAGTAGTGACCAGTGTTAGCATACGTTCCATGATTCTCGGCTGCTTTGACCCAAGTATCTGTATTCTCTTCATCTAAAATAGGTTGTGTTGGTGCAGAAACAGTTTTCAAATTACCATTTCCTGTTTGATCTGTATTATCTACTTGTAGCGTTGCTAAAAACTCATAGAGTGAAACACGAACAAAGCTTGTAGCTTGTCCACTATTTTTGATTCTTATTTCTTTAGTCGTGGTACTTCCAGGTTGCCAATTTCGGTTAGGCACAAAAACTTCATCAATTTCTGCCGTCAGTTTTGTTCCTTTAAAAGTATTTACACGATTATCTGATGAGTTAAGCCAGGCATATGTTCCGCTGAAGGCAGTTACGCCGACAATAAAAGTAGTAGTCAGCAGTCCCATTAACCACTTGCTCTTTAAAGTATTTTTTCGGTTCTGCTTTGACTTTTTTTTCATGTCTTACAGCCTCCTTTCTCAGCGTTCATCTCTTTTATCTTTCTCAATTTTTGAGCGTTTCGATTTCCAAACTAGTAATACAATTAGAATAAGAAACAAGCCTAAACAAAGAAAAATCATTCCTTGTCGTATAGCCTCTCCTGTTGAAGGAAATTTCCCAAAAGGTTTTTTAATCACCGATTCTATCGTTGATTCTGTTGTTGGAGCTGTTGTCGATATAGCATAAAAAGACCACACATTATCCATGACATTCTTAACAACAAAATCTTGGTTTGTGTACTGTCCAGATAAGGAAAAATCGACTTCTAACGCACGGCTATCTCCTGCCTGAAAAACACCTAAATCCAGTGGTTTTTGTTGTAAATTTATGCTATCGCTAACACCTGAAATAGGTCCTTTATACACGACTTTACTTTGATAAGTCAGCGTCATTTGGATGGCATTTGATAGGTCAAGATTACCGGAAACTTGTGCCGGAGAAATCAACATATTGAGCTGATAGGGAATTCCCTTTTCCATATTGACCATGGAAATAGTAGTGTGCCATTGTTTTCCTGGCATCACATCCGTAACCTCCATTAAATATTCACCATTTTCTTTAGCCATAATGCCATTTTCATCACCAACAACCATTCCAGGCGGCAATTCTTGCGCATGCGTTTGAACTGGATGTACTCCAATAACCAACAATCCGAATAAAAAGAGATAAAAGATTTTTGACCATTTATTGTGCGCCATTCTTTTCCTCCTAGTTTTAAAGCTAGATGTTCATGTTTTGAAATGCACATTATAAATGAGTTTTTTGCTCATTACACGTTGCCATTTCCTCTGAGAAATTTACTCATCTAGCTTGATAATGTGACTTAACATTCATTTACAACTTCGTTATATTCTTTAATTGTTTCAAAAAAATAACTGGTTAGTGGTTGATGATTGGATGCATCACTCACTAACCAGCTAATATTATTGTAACTATTGAACTATTTTATTTTTTCATTTAATCTTCTATTTGAATAAACCTTCTAAAGCCGTTGTTAAATCAGCATTTGTGTTATTTACCCAATCAGTACTGTTAACAGCTTCTTTCGCTGCTTGGATACCTGTAGAATTAACAATTAAGTCGAATTGTACTTTACTGTAGCTGTTATCTGCAGTATTTGCTAATGTAACTGAGTCTAATAATTGTGCTGTTTGAGTTTGTGATGCTACAATACCTACATAGTAGAAGTAACCATCTGCTGCATTGTAATACCATTTACCAGTTGTTGGTGTTGACGCTAAATTAACAAAGTTTAATTTAATGTTTGAGTCTGAACCTGCATCAACTGTCGCAGTACCATTTGCATCGATTGTCAAGGTTGGTTTGTATGTTGGCGCTTTTGCCCAATCCATATCAACTGGTGTTGCTGCTAGATCTACATATTTAAATTCTGCAGCTGAAGGTGTAATTGTTCCGTCTTCTGCACGGCTATATGAACCAGCTTTTGCATAATATTGTTCTGTACCATTATCCCAATATGAAACATAACGGTATGTTGAACCAGCTTCGGTTGTTACAACTTGTTCTTTTGCTTTTAATGTGTAAGTTCCTGCGTAATCGCCGCCTTCAACAACAAATGTTGTTGCTGCCACTTTAGATGGTGTCCAATCCCCAGTTTTTTCTGTCAATGGATATAAATAAACCTCTTTTTTTGTTTTTCCATTTAAAATTGCTGGATCATTACTTGTTTTTGAAGAAGCATCCGTTAGTTTTGTTAAAATTTCACTAAAAGATACACGGATCATTGAATCATAGTCACCTGAGTTTAAAATTGCAACATCTTTATTTACTTTTTGTCCAGGCTTCCAATCAGTTGGTGGCGTAAAGGTTTCGACTACTTCTACATCACTACCGGCAATATTCCCCTCAAAGTGGTTTTTTGCGCTATCTTGACTGGTAAACCAGGCAAATGTTCCTGCTAATGCAGCCATAGCTGCTAGTGTTGTAGCAGCTACAACCCATTTTTTCTTGTTCTTATTTTGTTTCATTGGTGTTTCCTCCTAGTGTGTGTTTTATTTATATTAACCTTAGATAAGGTAATATCAGTTTTAGGTTTTGTTTTTCGTTTTTTCTGAGGATGACTTTTTACTGAACCATTTAGGATATAAATTCGAGTGACCCAGACAAAACCAGTAATGCTGATCAGAAAGATAAGTGAAACAAGCCAATTTTCTTTTATGAAAGCTAAAATGCCACCGATTTTCGGCACACGAACCGTTACTTTCCCAACTAGTGCTCTAGAGCTGATGGGTAAATCATCGGATTTGTTCGCATCTCCCCGAGTAGTGAAGAAGATCCCTTTTTCTTCACCCAAATGATCATCTATTTTAGCCACTCTATGCGTTAGAAAATTAGTACTTTTATTTGTTGGATTCGTTGATGGACGATAGGTGATTACATCCCCAACTTTTACTTGCTCAGCAGAAACTTCTTTGATAACCAACATATCACCGGCTCGAAATCCACCATTTTTTAAGGTGTTATCTGGCGAGACCATTGAGTTGGTTAAAACACCAAACATTCGATAGCCGTTTAATGCCTTATCTTGTTGCTGCATTATCGCCATTAAACTAGAACCTACCAACAAACTCAGCATCAAAACATAGAAAATGATATTCCAAATGAAGAGAAATAATCTTTGTCCTTTTGAAGGAGGAAGTGGAGATTTTTTTTTCTTTTTCCGATTCACCGATCCATTTTTACTGGGTGATCCAGAACTTCCTACTTTACTTTTGGCTTTACGAGTATGATCAGAATTAGTCTTCCTCGTTTTGCTCTTCTTTACAGAACCGTTTGGTTTTTCTTTATTCATCATTTCATCCTCTATAGTTTTTTTACTAGCTTTACAGCTAAAGACTTTCATAACTATCAGTCAGCTTGTTTCTGTTATTACATATATTTAATTAGAATATATATGAATGTTTTGCATTCATTAACATATATCCTTTTGATCGGACCGTTTTGATATAGTTCGGATGTGCCGTATCTAATTCCATTTTCTTCCGTAAATGAAAGATTAGATTGCTTATTCGATATTGCTTATTCTGTGAGTCCGAATTTGTATATTTATCTTGCCAAATCGCTTTATAAATTTCTTCATAGGTCACAGCTTTACCTTTATTTTCTAGTAAAATCGAGAGTATTTGAAATTCAAGTTTGGTTAAACTGATCTCTTTTCCCTCCAAAACAACACTTAAGTTGTTTTGGATGAGCTTTAGCTGACTTTGGAAAAGTTCTTGCTTATCATATGAGAAAATTTTGTTTTCCACTTCTCGTTCATTTGTAAATCTGTTTAATATATTGGAAAATTGTAATAAAAATTCTTCTTGCTCTACTTCAACATCTACCACACCATCCGCTCCCAACTGAAGATAAACAATCTTGCTTGTTTTGCTCACTTTTTTAGATACAATCCAAATCAAAGCTTTAAAGTTACGTCTAAGTTCTAAAATCAGTTCACAAGTACGGTTCAACTCAACTAATGGAGATTCTTCGATTATTAAGGCATCCATTTTTGAGGCTTCGGTAAATATGTCAGCTTTTGTCAGCGGATATATTTGATATCTTGTTTTATTGAACTGTTCGGTGTATCTACTTTTTTTCAGATTTCCAGTTGGTATGATGCCTATCTTATACATATATATTTCCTTTCTTTCTTAAGTAACTCTCAATCATGATTAACCGTATACCTCAATCAAATATCTATTTTTTTAAAATCAATATCATAAACATAAGTGATTTTATCTATTATTTTTATCAATATACAAAAAAACAAGAACTTATTTCTCTTAAATTATATCTTTTTATTTTAAATTCAAATTACAAAAAATACTTTTTTTTCCGATATTTTTGAAAAAAGTTGAAAAATGATTAAAGAAACAGCATTTCCTCCTTAACTAATATTGTTTTTCGTGTTATATTTCTTAATAATAAAAAAATCGTATTTTATATATATAAAAGGAAAGTATGACACTATGAATAAAAAATTTATGAAAAAAAATGAAGCCAACAAATTTGAGCTTCTAAAAAAACTGCTATATAGTAAACAAGGACTTAGTATTCAAGAAATCATCACTGCTAGTCATGAATCGAAAAGTACCATCTATCGTTATATCCAACAGTTAAATGAAGATTTAACTCTTTTATTCACCGAAACACCGATCCAGATAGAACAAAAAAACACAACATTTTATATTGTGCTTTCTGATTTATTAAATATTGCCTACATACTTGATAAAGTAAGACTTAGCTATATATATATTTCACCTGAAATTTTGATTTTCGCTGCTGCTGCTGGCAAAAATCATACGTCTTTAGAATCGCTTGCTCAAAGTATCAACTTAAGTCCCTCTTATACATACAAAAGTTTGAATATTATCAATAAACAACTTCACTACTTTAGAGTAAGCATTGGATTTGGCGACTTTTCCCGCAAATCCAATGTTTATGGCGCTGAAGCTGATATTCGCTTTTTTCTTTTCTACATGTACTGGAACACTAATAAGGGGATTGTTTGGCCTTTCAACGCATCACCAGATTATTTCAAAGAGTTGCCTTTGCCAATCAACACGACCTTAGCCCCATCCCAACATATGCGACTACGTTATCATCAAAATATTACTTACTGGAGAATCTTATATTTACAAGAAAAAATCTCGATTACAGAAGAGTTTCTTACCTACTTATTTATTTTAGACACAGAAAATCCGACAAAGTTTACTATTGATTTCAGCAACACATTGACCATTGAAGAGCTTAAAAATGAACAAGTCTATTTCGGTTTCTTAAGTCGGTTTTTTATTCCTGATATTGATACAAAAGAATCAAAACAGAAAATCGCTCAACTATTCATTGATTCAGGGCTCCCTTTAACTAAGAGTTGTATTGATTTACTAGAGCTAATACAAACTGAATATGATTTAGTCATAAATCCAGAAGAATACCTTTTCTATTACTATAATTTAATGATCGCCTTACTTTATGTGCACTACATTGAAATTGATTACCAGTCTATTTCAGAAAATGAAGATCGGCTTTCTTTTCTAGATGATGATAATCAGGATTTTTCAAGAGTCGAAAAAGAAATCAATCACCTAGTGAGCCAATTTTTTATAACTGATCCATTCCTAAAAGAAATGGATGCTAAAGGCTTAGTCACCTATATGACCAATTTACTTTATTGCATAATAGATAGTACTCGGAGTATAGTTCCTCTGTATATCTTCTGTCAGTACTCAAAAAATTTTTATATGGGAGACAAGATCAAAAAATATTTATTGACTACTTTTGGATCACGAGCAATCCATTTCACTACTGATATTCAACAAGCAAACTTAGTCATTTCTGACAGTTATGAAGGGGATATTAGTAATCGAGACTTCTTTTATTTTGATGCTCCTTACGAGTCTACTACCTGGGAGGCTGTATCACTTTTCGTGAGTACAAGAATTCAAACTTGCTACTTCTAAGTGGACATTAATTGAATTGTTTCTAACTACTCGCTGGTTATATTGGTTGATGATTTCTTTTTTGATTCCATCCACAGCGCTATTAAAATCTATGAGATCTGAAAAGGAACTGACAAACAGTTCTTTGGTTTGCTTTGGTGTGTCAGGTAAATGTACATCTGTAATCAAAATATCAGGATTATTTCGAAAGCCATCCACTAACTGAATTCTATCTCCAAAAATCAACATCAACTTATTAGAAATAATACCTTCTATAAATAATTTTGAGTTTTGGACCATGACGTTCACTGTTTTATATGTATACTGCTGAAGCTTGCTCACAAGAGCATAAATGATTAAATAAAGGTAATTTATAAAGGCTTCTTCATTTGTATTTCTTTTCAGTTGATTCCATAAAGGCTGGTAACGAGGTTCCTCGATCAGCTCAGCCACAATTCGCTTTACATGCTCAAAAATTTCACTTTCAACCTTATCACGGTAATAAAAATTAGCATGATCGTATACATAATAAAATATGCGAGAATCAATGTAAAATCCTGATAATACTAGATGCATTTTATCGATTTCTTGTCTGATTTGTAAAAATAATTTTTTATCAGTCGAATCCATTTCTGAAAAAAAAGTGGCAATGATTTTTTTTGTTAATAAATTACTTTGCTCAATAAAAGGAAAGTTCTGTTCACTAAAATAAGCTTCATAATTGTCATAATCAATTGTTTCATCACTTAAATCTTCTATATATAAAAATAATTGTATGAAGGCCAACTCACTCCAAACTTGCTCCACTGTTCTATTTTTCTTTGACAAAAAATAACCAAATAATCCATTTAAGTATGCATAATCTGATTGATAATCCATGTTAAGTCTTTTAGTTAATTGAGTCATTATATCATTTTCACAATAGTGTTTTTGCGAAGAGCGAACGTTACTGATATAGACGAGCAGGCAAATTTTTCGTTGTTTGATCTTATTGTTAGCTTGCCAAGTATTGATTTGCTTATAAATATACGTTTCAATTTCACGATATTCTTGTAAGCTAAATTCCCATTCACTTGACGAGTGAGAGAAAAACTGGTAAAAAAAGTTTCTTATTTTCATTTCATCTCCATGAATTTGATTTTCACGTGTTAACTTCAAGCCAAATTGTTCTAAGATAGCAATTAATTGTTGACGATAACGTGAAAATGTTGGTGGACTTATGTATTCTACCTCACAAAATTTTTTAACATCTACTTTTTCATATAGAAAAATATTGCGGATCATTTTATAAAGGACAGATTTTTTTACATATCCTGATGCTATTTCCATCAAGTCTAGATTTTCTGCATAAATCCCTCTAATTGATTTATTGGAATGAATAATTTGAAACTGATGATCTGTAAAAGTAAGTTCTTGTTCAAACCTCCTGATAATCTGTAAAACTGTTTTCTCCGAAAGGTTAGTATCATCAGAGATTTGTTTTATCGTTACTACCTTTTTTTTATTATCTATATAACTTAAAATTTTCAATTGTCTATCATACGTTTCATCTAAAAAACCTCTCATTATTCCCTCCTAAAAAAGTACTCTATTTCAATAAATATATCTCGTATTCTTCATTTTTTATTTCTTTTTTTACTGTTTTTCCAGCAAAAAAAGAAATAAATCAGTTCGATTAAAACTATTATGCCGGAATTCATCTGTTTTTTATTATTTTTTTTTGGAAATTTTCGTTTCAAAAAAAGATATTTAAATTTAATAGTTTTATATTTTTCCAGTCAAATTTAATACTAAAAAAGAGTAAAAAACA
>NZ_JAFREN010000029.1 GCF_017377505.1 Enterococcus sp. DIV0212c
CAGCTCCCAAAAGTATTAATACATGAAATTGGATCATAAATTGATACTTTATTTGTTTATTGGTAAATCCCAATGCCTTCATAACACCGATTTGAGTATAGTCAGATTCTAGCGAAGTTAAGATTGCGTATCTTAAAACAAAAAAACTAACCAAAACAATAAAGGCTGTTGCAAGCAAAAGAACCAAAGAGAGAACTGTTGGTATCATGACATAGGCTTTTTTAGTAAATGTTTTATCATAGATAAAATCTGCTATCTCTGTTCCTTCAAAATTTTCCGTTTTATTCGTAACGTAAGCTGTGAAGTCTTCATCAAGTGGCGGTTTATTGAAATTCACTTGTATGAAAAAGTTTTTTATAATGTTTTCACTTGAATCCATCTTTAAAATCTGATCATAAGTTCCATCATTAATAAGAACTTGATTATATCTCATTATTGGTGAGCCAAATACAGTGTCTTCAAAGAATCCTACAATTTTTAGTTGAATGGTTTGGGAATTGATCTTAACATCAATAGTGTCATTCTTTTTGAGAGAGAGGGAATCTTTTAAATAGATAGGTAGATAAGTTTCATTAATATTTAATGTGCTGTTGCCGCCATCTTCTACTCGAAAAGTGTTAATCCCTTTCGAACGAAGCAGAACATTCGTATCACCATTTTCTTCATCTTCTAATAAACCAGAGTATGTTTCAATCGTATCAACGTCTTTAATATTGTCCATCTTTTTTAGTTCACTTGTGTAACTCTTCCGATAATTATTTTGGGAAAAGCTCAAAAGTAAGTCTGGTGATTTCGAGACTTCATAAGAAGTGTCATAAGTTTTGCTATTCTCAGACAAAGCACCTAGTGTTGTCAATAAAAAAATAACAGCAATGGTTGATAACGCTACTATCGAAAACGCAAAGGCTTTTCTTTTGAATAGATTTTTTCTAAGTAGTAGAAAAAATGTGCGCATGCTCTTACCACCCCATTCCTTGTAACCAATTCAATACATTTTTTTCACGCTCTACCATATCTATATTTTCAGCAGCATATTTATCTAATGCTAATTCTCCTTCTATTTCTCCGTCATTAAGATAGATAATTCTATTCGCTCTTAATGATGCTTTTAGATCATGCGTGACCATAAGGATAGTCTGATTGTCATTATTGTTATAGTGAGAAAGAGTATCTAATATATTTTTACCTGATTTTGAATTTAAAGCACCTGTAGGTTCGTCTGCGAATAATATTTTGGGACTATTAATAAGTGCTCTAGCGATAGCAACTCGCTGTTGTTGACCACCTGAAATCTCAGACGGAAGCCTTTTTGCAAATGTGTCTAATCCCACTTGACTTAATAAGCTCATCGCATTAGAGTGAACTGTTTTTTTCGACTCTTTCTTCAAGTAGCCTGATATAATAATGTTTTCAAAAAGAGAAAGTGTACTAATGAGATTCATCTGTTGGAACACAAATCCCATCTCTGTTCTCCGAATTTTTGAAATCGCAACCTCATTCATGTTATTCATTCTTTGATCTTGATATTTCACTTCACCAGATGAGATACTGTCCATTGCACTCAAACAATACAATAAAGTTGATTTACCAGAACCTGAGCTTCCCATTATTACTGTAAAATCACCTTCATAAATTTCCAAATCAATATTTTTTAATACTTTTACGGTATTTGAACCATTGTTATACTCCTTACAAAGTTGCTCTGCTGTAATGATTTTTTGCAAATCCATTCCTCATTTCTTTTAAATTTTAGTTGCCAAGTCACCTAATTCAAGGTACTTTTATAATAGTATAGGTATTTATTTCCTTTAGTTAGTATTTTTCACTATAGTGTAAAAAAAATCTGAAAAGGGGTTATTTATGGAAAATGGAAATATAATTCGGTATATTAGAAAATCAAGAAATCTTTCCTTAGCAGACTTATCAGATGATACGATATCTGTTTCATTTATATCTAAGTTTGAAAGAGGTAACTCGGATATATCTTCTCAAAAGTTGTATGATTTATTAAATAAGTTAAGTGTGAGTTATCAAGAATTTCTTAGTATGAAAGATAAATCGGAAGATAATTGTCAACGTCAATTTTTAAAGGAATTGAAAAGTGCTGTCAGTGGTGCTAGTGTCATTGAGTTGGATACACTCATCAAATCAGAAGAAAAAAAGTATAAGACCAATTACATTACTCGACATGCACATAATATAAGTATTTGTAAGTTACACATAGAAAGAATAGAACAAAAAGAGTATTCTAGAAAAATCGTTGACTCTCTCTGGAATTACTTAATTAATATTGATGTGTGGTTTGATTATGATGTGTCACTTTTTAACAATGTATTTTTTTGCTTCAGCCTAGAGCAAGTAAGCTTATTGGTGAAAGGTGCGCAAAAAAGACTTGAAACAGAACTACATATATTTAGAAATACCAATGAATTGTTACTCTTGCTGCTCAATCTTATTATCTTTTTTATAGAAAATGAAGGGTACAAGCAAGCAAAAAAATTTATTGTTAAAGTAGAAAGTTTATTGGACAAACCAGAGCAAATTTATGAGAAAAATAAATTGAATTTTTTGAAAGGAATTCTTCTAATCGCAGAAGGAGAAAGAAGTGCAGGGATTGAAAAAGCAAATCAAGTATTGAAAGTATTAAAAGTTCTTGAATTACAAGATATTCATGACAGCCATCAAAAATATCTTGAACGATTTTTGAAAAAGACTATATAGAAAAAAGTCGATTTTGTATATTTTATACTATAGTAAAACTCATGCGCTTCACATGAAATTATGAGATAGAATTTTTATTTAAAATGAGGAGGAATTACGATGTTTTATATATGGGAAATTTTCAGTATAAACAATAGTGTTAGATAAATTGAATAATTTTTTTAATAGTGAAAGCTCTGCTAAGAAAAAATCTTGGCAGGGCTTTTTGAACGACTAAAGATTAAAATAAAAGCTAAGTAGTTGCCTGTTCAATTACTTAGCTTTATATATCGCTCATCAGTATCAGTTCGGCTAATACTGATGAACTTTAAAATCTCATTTTGCAGCTAGGATTTTAAATCAAAATGTTTTTCAATTTCTCTTTGCTTTTAAGTTTTTGTGTTTCTTGAGCTAATGTTTTTAGTATTCGCTCATGCTCATAAAAGAGGTTATCAGGAATAGAATGATTATGGAGATTGTTTTTTAGTGAACTGAATGTTTTGTGCCAGTTCTTTAATTGTTGGATTGAATGATTTAGTTTGTGTAGGTCTTGATAGGTGATCATTTTTACTGGGTGAGCCATGTTGAACCTCCTAATGATATTTTTTAACCTTATAAGGTTAAAAAATATCATTAGGAGGTGTCAACCTTGTACAGTTAATTTGTTGTATGGAAATATTATATACTTCAGTTAACTGTACAAGGTTAACGGAGGATATTATGACATATTCAGAAATTATTGTTTTTAGACTTAAGAAATTATGTGAACAAAAAGGAATTTCAATAAACAAGCTTGCAACGTTATCAGGGATGACTCAATCTACGCTAGATAACATTATGAAGGGGAATACTAAAAATCCTAAACTAAAAACGTTGCATAAATTAGCAATGGGATTAGATATGACGGTTTCTGAACTGTTAGATTTTCCAGAAATGAATGAAACGCTTTTTGATGATGAGTAATACTAAATATAACCCTGTAACGTTAATATTGTATATTTTTATTCGCTATACCTGAGTTAACTATACAAGGTTAATGGAGGAGAGCTATGACTTATTCTGATGTAATTAGATTACGGCTTAAAAATTTATGTGCTGAAAAAAATATATCTATCAATAAACTTGCGACATTATCTGGCATAACGCAATCTACTGTGGATAATATCATGAAAGGGAAGACCAAAAACCCTAAGTTGAAAACTTTACATAAGTTAGCAACAGGACTTGATATGACGGTTTCTGAATTGTTGAATTTTCCAGAGATGAATAATACTATATTTGAGGATGAATAATTACTTTTAGTGGAGCTACGATTTGTGATGAATCGTAGTTTTTTTGTTGAACAAATGTTTAAATATATTTTTTGTTTCAAACTAAAAATTAATTTTGTGGTATAATTAAAAAGAAATAATTGTCAATTAGTTTGTTTTTTGAGAATGTAATCTTAATAAGAGTGTTAAAAATAAGTTAAATGCATGGAATAGTGATGTTTGGGCTGAAGATCTTTTTTAGAAGGTGATGTACCAAATAGAACTAGACAAATATATCTGGGCATAGGCAAAGAATTGGAGAGTTTGCTAATTACTTGACTTCTGTTTATGCGATTAATTGTTGGTAAACGCTAAGGAAAATTTCGAGTTTGATTTAAAGTATTATTTTTTTAAAAGTGTTTAAAAAAAGTTTACATAGTTTTTTTGGTTGACAAACTATGATACAATTAGCATAAGAAATATTATAGTGAAAGGTGGAAAACGAGATGAATACTCAAACTTTGAATGCTTATTTTGAGAAGTCAGGTCTTTCTATAGAGTATATGAAAGAAAAGTCGCATAAAAATTTTGATAAGTTTTTGTCTGGTGAAAAACCTCCTACCTTTAATCAATTAACTAAAATTTCTAAAGAACTTTCAATTCCAGTAGGGTTGTTGATGCTAGATAAACCGATCGAAAAGAAACTAAATGTTATTAATTTTAGAACAATTAATTCAGAATATGTTGCTAGTCAAAGCAGAGAGTTACAAGACACTATTGATGAAATGCGTTCTAAACAAGATTTCTTACGTGAAGAAATCGAAACGGAGTTAGAATACATTGGTAAGTTTTTGATTTCTGACAATTATTTAGAAGTTGCTAACTATATTCGGGGTATCTTGGGAATTGAAAAAGATTACTATTTAAAAGTGAGTAGAGAAAATATTTTAAAATTTTTTAGAGAAAAAATTAATCAAATTGGGGTGTTTGTGTTCCTTAATGGAAAGTACAAAGATAATACTCATCGTGCTTTAAATTTAAATGAATTCAGGGGATTTGTTTTAATAGATAAAAAAGCGCCGATTATTTTTCTAAATCAAAAAGATACTAAAAATGGACAATTGTTCACCCTTATTCATGAGTTAGTACATCTTTTTATTGGTGATGAAGAAATTTATGGTATTCAAAATGAATCAACTGATTTTGATCACACTGAAGCGTTTGTTAACAAAGTTACTGCTGAAATATTGGTACCAAATGATAAATTTTTAGAAAAATACAATACTACTCAAAATACTGTGGATTTAGCTAATATCTTTAAAGTTAGTGAGTTCGTTATTGTACGTAAGATGCTAGATAACAAAAAAATCAGTCATAAACAATATATGGGCTTAATTGATAAACTAAACGAACAGTATAGAGAAAATCAAAAACTGTTTGATGAAAAAAAATCAAGTGGTGGAGATTTTAAAAATAATGTACGATTTAGGATTGACCAACATTTTTTTAATTATGTTCAGAATGCGGTTAATAATCAAAGACTATCTTACACAGATGCATTTAACCTTGTAGGAGTAAGCTACAAAGGATATAACATATTAAAGGAGCGTAGATAGAGAATGTATTTATTAGATACGAATATTTATATATCCTTTTATGATCGTTATTATCCAAAGGAAAATTTCCCGACTTTTTGGGAAGAGTTTACTAAAGTGCTTAATACAAATATTGTTATTCCTAAAATAGTTACTAACGAAACATACCAAAGTGAATGGTTTGTCAAAGAATATTTAGCTAATAATTATACTAGGGGGCTCCTTGATCATAAAACTTATGATCAAGAGTGGGGAAGTGTATTACAACACATTAATTCAAGTGATTTATATAAAGAAAATGCATTGACTAGTGAGCGTGGTTGGGCAAATGATACTATCGCTGATGGATGGTTAATTGCAATAGCGAAAAAGGAACAATTTACAATTGTGACAGATGAAACAAAGAATGCCAATCTAAATAGAATTAACCCTTCCAAAGCTTGTAAAATTCCAGATATTGCATCTGATTTGGGAGTCAAGTGTATAACGATGCTAGATTTTTTTAAAGAGATAGGATTGAAAATATAAACGGTTATGTAACGTTTGATATTAACGGATTTTGAAGCACCTTGATAATTGAAACAATCAAACCAGTTCTTAAGAAAGAAAAAGTAAGTCAAAAAAAACTCCTGTCAAACGTTATCCTGACAGGTTTTTTTTGTAGGGAACATATCATTTTCAATGGAAATCAAGCATTTTAAAAGTTGAAAAACGTTGATTTATCGGCATTCCCCATTCATATTATGTTGGCTCTTTATTCCCACTCCACAGTAGCAGGTGGCTTACTCGTAATATCATAAACAATCCGATTCACATGATCCACTTCATTTACGATCCTCACAGAAATCTTCTGCAAAACATCCAAGGAATTCTCGCAAAATCAGCCATCATCCCTTCAATCGAAGTCACTGCACGAATTCTAATCAATCTTCCGTAATTTCACCAAGTACATCTTAAAAAGTCTTGACATAATTAATTTTTTAGAATATTCTGAATTTACGTAAAGTAAATTATGTTTGACTGGGAAATGTTGGTGTGAACGCAAAATCATGATGGACGTTAAGGAGGGAGGACAGATGGTTATTAAAAAAATTGGCATAGTATCAATTACTATTATCATGATTATTGTTGTCTATTTTATTTGGAACGCAAATCGGCAAAAACAAGTTGCGCGAAATGAATTACCTCCAATACAAATTCAAGGAGTAGTTCAAGAAAAAGGAAATAATGAGTTTTCTATTAAGCTATCAGAAGGCGTAGAAGATTTAAAGAAAGGTACTTCTATTGTGGTTAGATTTTCTGATAAAGTTTTTGACGAATCAAATGTCGTGCTAAAAGAATCAGAGATTCGTTTGTATATCGATAGCCTTAGAATAGGAGAAAATATGTTGATTTTTTATCCGATGAGTAAAATTAATAATACCAAACAAATAGAAATTAGCAGAATTTCAAATATAATCAGAGGGAGTGTTAAAGATGAAAATGAAAAATAATAGAATAACGTTGTTGGTAGCTGGATTAATGGTTTTTTGTTCACTTATGGGAACTGGATATGTCGAAGCAAGTGAATTTCAAGACTTTTTAAATGAAGATACTACGGAGAAATATTCCGGTGAAATAATTTCAGAGAAAGACGTTGAAAATGTTACATCACTGAATTTTGAAAATAAAGAAGTTTATGCTAAACTTGCACTCGAATTTTCTAATAGTATGAATGTAGGGAAAGTTTTTAAGATTTCAGAGATGATTCCTATTTATGATGGTGATAAAAATTTTATTGGGTATGATTGTCGGATGCAGGTAGATAATAAAGATCATGGATATGTAATAGTTGATAATCGATTGAAAGATGATTATATATCAGAATTTAATTTAAAAGAAAATGTTACTAGTCTATTTAATAATTTGGTTGAAGTAATAGATAAAAAATCTGACGTCGATACAAATAATGTTTCAACTGAGGATAAAGTTATCATTTCAAATGAAGCCACTGTATACAACGTGAATATTCAAGATGTTGTTGCTAGTTCAGCTACAGGTGTGGAAGATTCAGAGCGCTTCATTGAAGAGTTAGAAAATCAGGAAGGATATAGCAACGGAGGGTCTTATGGACATTCGGGTGATGTTATGACCAGCTACCCTTCTAATTCTGGATATTCTTATGTCGAATCCTATGGGGTAGGAGCATTTATTCCAATGTTACAAGAGGATGCAGAAGTCCACGCAGGTAAGTTTGCTTGCTCAGTTACTGCAATGAGTATTATGGCAGAGAAACTCGGTATTGCAAGAGGAGCAACATATGATTCTAGAACGATTAATGCAACCTATAATAAACTTTGGAAAGATTCTGGCACATCAATTTATAAGACTGCTAAAAAAAATGGAAAGACTATTTCTTATGGATCAACTTACGATAATAAACTTATTCCGGCCATGAATAGTTTAGCGAAATCGAAAAATAAGACTGTAAATTCAGCTCAAATTTACAAACCCGTGTTTTCACAAATGAAATCTTACCTAAGAAGTAATAAAAATTTCATTTTTGGTTATAACGTTGGACAAGATATAGGTCATTCAGTTGTTGTGCAAGGCTATCATATTGGTAAAAAAGGCACCAATTCAAACTTTCTAATCATTGCAGATGGCTGGACGATTAATGCAAGATATATTAACTTTACAGCTCATGGGGGGAATATGACTAATACTTGCATGACAGCATTTTGGTAGAATGAAGAGTAAATTATTTGCGTAATCTATATTTTCATTATGAATAAAAAAACCAAAGAATTCTGTATTAATCAGAATTCTTCGGTTTTTTCTATTACTCCCACTCAACAGTAGCTGGTGGCTTACTCGTAATATCATAAACAATCCGATTCACATGATCTACTTCATTCACGATCCTCACAGAAATCTTCTGCAAAACATCCCAAGGAATTCTAGCAAAATCAGCTGTCATCCCATCAATCGAAGTCACTGCACGAATGCCCACAGTATAATCATACGTACGGCCATCACCCATCACACCCACACTACGGATGCCAGGTAACACAGTAAAGTACTGCCAAATATCACGATCTAAACCAGCATTGGCGATCTCTTCACGTAAAATCGCATCAGAATCACGCACGATTTCTAATTTTTCTTCGGTAATTTCACCAAGTACACGAATCCCTAAACCAGGACCAGGGAACGGTTGGCGCCAAACAAGCGCTTCAGGCATTCCTAATTCAATTCCTAAGGCACGAACTTCATCTTTAAATAGAGTATTCAATGGTTCGATCAATTCAAATTGCATATCTTCCGGCAATCCGCCCACGTTATGGTGAGATTTGATCGTTTGAGCTGTTTCAGTTCCGCTTTCTACGATATCTGTATAAAGGGTACCTTGTGCTAGGAAGTCGATTCCATCAAGTTTTGTCGCTTCATCATCAAAAAGATAGACAAATTCATTTCCAATGATTTTACGTTTTTTCTCTGGATCAGAAACGCCAGCTAATTTATCTAAGAAGCGTTTTTTCGCATCTACTTTAATGATGTTTAAGCCAAATTTTCCACCTAAACTGTCCATTACTTGTTCTGCTTCACCTTTACGCAATAAACCATGATCCACAAAGATACATGTTAATTGATCGCCGATAGCTTTTTGTAAAAGCACACCAACAACGCTTGAATCCACGCCGCCTGAAAGACCAAGAAGGACTTTTTTATCGCCGACTTGTTCACGGATTTTGTTGATTTCCATTTCGATGAAGTTGCCCATTGTCCAGTCGCCTTCGCAATGACAAATATCAAAAGTAAAGTGACGTAATAAGTCATTCCCATATTCAGAATGACGTACTTCTGGATGGAATTGCACACCGTAAAGGTTGCGAGCTGTATCTTGAACAGCTGCAAATGGACAATCTGCACTAGTTGCCACAGTTTCAAAGCTATCAGGGATAGCAGCGACTAGGTCACCATGACTCATCCAAGCGATTTGTTTTTCAGGTGTTCCTTTAAAGATAGGTGAGTCAGGAATCAAAAGTGATAGCTCTGACTTGCCGTATTCACGGTTGCCAGCAGGCTCAACTTTTCCACCTAAATTATGCATCATTAGTTGCATACCGTAACAAATCCCTAGAATTGGAATGCCTAATTCATAAATTTCAGGATCGATACTAAACGCATTTTCATCATAAACACTATTTGGGCCACCAGAGAAAATAATTCCTTTTGGTGCCATTTCGCGAATTTCATCCGCTGTGATTCGGTGGCTCAATAATTCTGAGAACACGCCAAATTCACGAATACGTCGAGTAATCAATTGGTTATATTGACTACCAAAGTCTAAAACAATAATTTTTTCGACAGTTGTCAAATCGGCAACATTGGTCACATTTATTACCCCTATCCATTTAGATTTATCTAAAAAGAGGTTGTAAAAAAAGCGTTTAGGTTCGAGCAATTGGACTAAATCATGTGGAATCCGTTATTTGGATTGTATATGATTTAGTCCAATTACCGAGAAACCTGCTTTTTTTACACCGTTTATGGAGAATTTTCCGTTAGAAAAATTCTGACCCCTTTAGAATCAAGTTAAGTGTTACTTTGTGATCTAGCTCCATGAAGCAATCCACAAGGAAAATAGACAATCTTCAACTGGAACAAAAAGCGTTCCACTTTCAGATTCCTAATTTTCATGCGGATTAAACGCTTCATTCCGCTTTTCCTAGTATTTCCGCATAAATATCTCATCAATAATATGATTTTCAGTCTTATGAAGTATAATATCCGCTCTGCCTCGAGTTGGCAAGATATATTCCTCTAAGTTTTTCAAATTCACAGTTTTCCAAACTTCTTTAGCCATCGCAAAAGCATCTTCACGATTGCCAATCGCATATTGATAATAGTAATTATCTGGATCAAGAAAGGCCGTATCGAGTAAGGCGCCAAATCGTTCAAGGTACCATTTTTCGATCAGCTTTGGTTCCGCATCTACAAAGACCGAAAAGTCGAAAAAGTCGCTGACATAAATTTGTTGATTGGCTGGCAATTGTAGTGTGTTGATTCCTTCAACGATCAGAATATCTGGTTGTTGGATCACTTCATATTCGCCTTCGATAATATCATATACACTATGAGAATAAAGTGGTGCTTTGATTTCTTCTTGGCTATTTTTGACTTGGTTTAAAAAGTCGATCAACTTTTCCATGTCATAGCTTTCAGGAAATCCTTTACGATCCATGATGCCTTTTTCTTCCAACACTTTATTCGGATACAAAAAGCCATCCGTCGTAATCAGTTGGACATTGCGGCGTTTAAAGGTTCTGGATAAAATCAGCTGCAACAAGCGAGCAGTTGTACTTTTTCCAACAGCCACACTACCAGCGATCCCGATGATAAAAGGCGGAACAGGTACATATTCATGCAAAAACAGCCCTTTGCTAACAGTTAAAGACTCAAATTCTTTCATATATAAATGAATCAGATGGGTCAGGGGCACGTAAATGTCCTGCACATCCTGCAATGAAATTTGATCATTGAAGCCTTTAATATCTTCTAATTCTTCTTCTGTCAGCGGCGCTTTGCCGTTATGATAGAAGCCCTGCCATTCCTTCCGTGAAATGGGGTAATAATTCATTTTATCGTCCATCGGTTCCTCCACCAAAGCCAACATTTATTTCTGCTCCTATTTTAACACAATTTAGCTAGACCTAACACCAATTCCTGAAATAATTCTTAGCTTCAGCAAAACAGTCTTTTCAATGGTATGATAAACAAAGAAAACAAGTCGAGAAAGGAAAATACCTGATGAAAAAAATCGTTTTATTTGGAGATAGCATCACAGCAGGATACGGCGAAGAAGCCATCACACCGATTTTACAAAACCTAATTACAGAAGACCTAGCAGCGCAAAACTATGAAGAAGTCATGATCGTAAATGCTGGGATGCCAGGAGACACCACACAAGATGCTATGAAACGTTTGGAAAAGGAAGTATTAGCTGAACAAGCGGATATCGTAACAATCTTTTTCGGTGCCAATGACACGAATAGCGACAATCTAGTTCCTTTAGAGCAATACGCTGAGAACCTCGAAACAATGATCACTAAAATCGGGAAAGAAAAAGTCATTTTACTTACACCGCCATATGTAGATTGTGCTAGAAAACCAACAAGAGATGACGACCGCATTCGGGAATACGTAGAACGAGTAAAAGTCATTGGGGAAAAATACGAGATTCCTGTGATCAATTTATACAAAGCGATGGTCGTTTATCCTGGCACAGATGAATTTTTACAAGCAGATGGACTACATTTTTCTAAAACCGGTTATGACTTACTCGCTGCCTTGATTGTTCGCGAAATAAAAGGTAGACTGATGACAAAAGAAAATAGTTAGGAAGAAGAAAATGAATAATCATTATTATACAGAAAATCCAGATTTGGCTCATGATTTAGAGCAGTGGTCGTTTGAATTAAGAGGGAAGAAGTTTCAATTTTTAACAGATAGTGGAGTATTTTCACGTAATACAGTGGACTTTGGTTCGCGTGTGTTGATCGATGCCTTTGATTTGGAAGAGTTACCAGAAGGCAAGTTACTTGATGTTGGCTGTGGCTATGGACCAATTGGATTAACGTTGGCTTCATTAAGTGGTAGAACGGTAGAAATGATCGATGTCAATCAACGTGCGGTGGCTTTAGCGCAAGAGAATGCGAAGAAGAATCACGTAGAAAATGTCGATATCCATACTTCCAATATTTATGCCGATGTTCATGAAAAGGAATACGCTGCAATCATCAGCAATCCGCCAATCCGAGCGGGGAAAAAAGTGGTTCATGAAATTTTAAGTGAAGCTCATCCAAGACTTTTAGTCGGAGGAACCTTGACTGTAGTGATCCAGAAAAAACAAGGTGCACCAAGTGCAGAGAAAAGAATGGAAGAAGTCTTTGGTAATGTAGAAATTGTGACAAAAGACAAAGGCTATTATATTTTGAAAAGTATTAAAGAAGCATAATAGTGAATAGAAAAATAAAAAAACGAGACAGTCGAAATGATTGTCTCGTTTTTTTGCATATTATTCTTTAACAAGCTGTAAAAGTTGCGTATAAATAGCTTTCCAAGTTCCAGCCTCATTAAAGTTTTCCACAAGTAAAAAGGTGGTATCTGGTCTTTCAATTGGTGCTACGTAATTTGCGATGATCACGTTTGCAATTGTATCATCTGTCGTGAAAATAAAAGTATCAGGATTGAGGATTTTCATTAATTTTCTTTTTAAGGCCAATTCAGCAATGATATTCCCGCCAAAGTCGATATAAATCATGACTTTTTGCTGATGTTCACCTAGAACGATCAAATAAAGCGTATCGATCAAGACTTGCTTACTTTCTTCTTTTTTAGACCAAGGAATTGCTGGTTGAAATTGGTCATAGAAATCAACCAACTGCTCATATAATGCTGCGTGAGTTTGGATACTTTCAGTAGTCAGGGCTTGTGAATAAAAGATATTTTTTAAATCGTGACCAAAAAACTGAATATAACTTAAATGCAGGGTCAAAATATAAAGGCTTGCATAATAGTTTTTATAAAGACGTGGTAAGGTTTCCAATGTGAAAGTATCGAATACCGCATCTAACATTTGCTTGGCAAGCATCGCTAAATCAAAATCAATCATAGTTTCTAAACGTTCACCTAAGCGAATCATTTCTTCAAAGGTACAAAGTCTAGGAATAAAGATCCGTAGGAAGAATAAAAGAAATGGTTGATCTAGCTCATTTTCTTTCGCTTCAAGAATCGTTGTTAAAGGAAATACAGAGGTTGCTTGAATCTCTTCAGTTAAGCGGTCTAGATCCATTGGTGTATGCTCTAAAACATAGAAAAAAGAATTTAGACTGTGAAGCTCAGAATAAGTCATTTGCTTAGCATAAGGGAGTGTTTTCTCATTCGCTACACTTTTTTGACGTTCAGATTCAATCGCTGGATAAGCTGAGTGATAAAAGAATAAGAAACTAAACACTAAAAAGCGAAAGATAAAAATATCAGAAGCTCGCCCGTTAAGAAAAACGGTCTTATTTGCAACTGTCAATTCTAAATTGAACTGTTTTAAAAAAGGATTGACCTGACGAATCACATAATAAGTATGAGACTGAGAAAATAGCAATTTTTGTGCAACATCAGTAATGGGGATTTGCTCCTCATGCAAAAAAAGATAGGTCAATTGAAACATCGCAGAAGCGTTTAAATAATGTTGAATCAGTTCATAAATCAACAGTGAAGGATGATGACCATCTTCCACTCTTTCTGCTATATATTTATTTTCTTTGTAATTGATTGTTATTGGGATTTGATAAACAGCCAGATCTCTATTTAGTTGAAGTACAAAATGATACAGGCGGTTTTTAGATAGAGACAACTGTACTTGTAAAATCTCACTTTCGATCATGGGACTATTTACGATCCTGGTAAATAAATCTAATTTTATCTGTTCATTTTTTTTGATTAATTTAGTCATTAACATAACAACCCCACCTTTATATAGTCATTATAAACAAGTTTAAATATTTTTCATATTAAAAAATTAAAAATAAGCAAATTATTGTAATACGAGAATATCTTGAATTTAGTATGGGATTCTTTTATATTTTGTAAGCAGAATAAATTTGATAAACAAGAGGTGGTTTAGTGAGATTCGTTAAACGATTTAATTTATGGATGGTTATTCTTTTTTTAGTCATCAGTCCTTTGAGTCAAAGTACGATGCATGTATTCGCTGAAACACTAAGCGAGCAGGCTACCTATTTAAAAATACATAAAAATGAACAAGCAGTGGTCATGTTACCACAAATCATTTCGGGACAACAGGTAACGATCAAGGCTGAGACGCCAATAGATGTTACGGCGTTAGAGCAGGAACGATCAATTCTAAATTTAAGTACTAATGAAGACATGCGAAGTGTTTCATTTAGTTATGAAGGAGTCGACCCTTTTGAATTATATTTTGAAGTTGATCAAGTAAACGAGCAAGAACTTATAGTTGAACAAAACGGAGAAGTCACTACCTACCAATTACAGTTGGATGAAAGCTTCGCTGAAACAAGTCCAATAGAATCAAATAGCAATGAAACACAAGAAACAAATCAAGAGAGTTCAGATACATCTTCAATAGTTGAGACAAGTGAAACGACAGAGATGACGGAAACTGAAACAAGTTCAGGACTGGATAGCAGTACAAGCACTGAAGCTGAAGTAACTGCGACGTCAGAAAGTGCAACATCAACAAAAAAAAATACACATACTCCAGAGACAAGATCAGGTGACTTGATGAGTGAGATTTCAGCAGATCGAGAGGCTGGTTGGAAAGTTCAACTGGATAAGCAAAGCCTTTTATCAACGCCTCTATCATCTGGGAGTCAAGTTTCTTATGGTTTTGCGACAGAAGAAGATTTATTTTTAACCAACATCTTTTTAACAACTAAAAAGGGTCAACGAGTTGATTATCGAAATGAAAGTAATTCTTCAAGTAGTAGGGGAATTCGTTTCTACTCTTTTGAAAAAGCTGGGGAATATTCAGCTGTAGAGAAGGTGGCGTTGAGTGCTGTTTCGATCAAAGATAACCAAATCAGAGGGTATGGAGAATTCACACTTGATCATAATCTAATCTACTCTTATAAAGTTGTGGTACGTGTAACGTTAAGTTCGAATCCTTCGACTGGAGACATTCAAAAGCAAATCGAAATCAAACGTGTGGACAAACCTCTATTAGGTGATCCTCAACCGATGAATGTCGGCTTTTCAGAAATAGTCGATACGAAGTTAAATGGCCGAGACAGTGCAGACGTTGCTTATATTGGAAATGGTCGTGGGCTTTCAATTGAAAATGATCCATATAAAGTTCTGTTTAAAGTGAATGAAGAAAACAGCGCAGGGACAAATCCTGATAAATGGGGAGCTGCTAAAGGAACGTACTTGGATTTAAGCATCGGTATTCACTGGTGGTATCGTTATGCAGAACCAGGTGATTTCTTTAAGAACCATTCAATCATTGGCGGTGAGGTTCATGGTCTGGAAGATAAAAATGGTCAGCCAGGTGAAATCGTGGATCATTTTTCAGATTCCGCAATCGCTATGATGTGGAATAAACAAAAAGTGAAACCACAAGAAACTCGTCTAATGTCTTATACCATTCATTTAGATGAAATAAGCAAACCAGAAATTAAACTACAGTCAGATATTCCAGCTAGTTTACTTGAAGGGAAAAATTTAGAAAAGATCAGTGGCTCAGTAGAATCTGATAGAAGCAATACGATGAATATGCTGTATGCAATTGATGAGGGTGACTATACAAAATTTGCAGAAATCGTAAATGAAAATAAAGGCGAAAAACATCAGTGGTCAATTGATAAAATCAATTTATCTTCATACAAAGCAGGGAAGCATACACTGACCTTGCTGGCTCAAGATAGCGATGGCAACTTATCTGAAAAAGTCACGCGTACATTTAGAATCATTTCTAAAGATACAAAATATGTTTTTGATTCTACAGTCACAAATACGAACGGACTTTTATCCAAAGTTCACCCGGGAGATCGTTTGCACTATGAGATTTATTTAGAAAATAGAGGGAAAAATATTTACTTCCGTTGGGAAAATGAATTCTCTAAGTATTTGAAGTTAGATGAAAAATCAATTCATATCGAAAATAAACGAGAGCCAAAACCGAATATTCAAATTAAAGATCAGATAATTACTTATGAGGGTGCAACGGCTTTAAATGAGGCTGTTACTTTTAGCTTTGATGCAATTGTCAAAGATGAAAGTTTAGGGATAAAGCTAGCGTCAATTGTGAATAAAGCTAGTTTCTATGAAAGAGACAGCTCGACTAAACCTTTAGTAAAAAGTGAGATTAGCTTAGCCAATGAAGGAACGGTTACAAATTTTCCAAAACCATATTTAGATGGTCAGTTGCTAAATAAAGAAATCAAAGAAGACGATGAATTAGTTTTTGAAGGAAAGATCGGTAACTCAACGATAGTTAAAGACACTGAAGCGGGCGCATGGAAACAAGTACAATATGTTTTTCCAGAAGAAGAAGGGTTAGTTCTTAAAGAAATTCAAGTTCTTGATAAAAACAATCAACCTTTGCCAGACAGTCAAGTTGAGAGTGGGATCGTGTCTGAAAATGATGAGAAACAGATCAAGAATAATTATCAAAGAATGGCAATCGCTCGTTTTAAAAAGGATATTCTACCTCAAGAAGAGTACCATATCCGGGTAAAAGCAACCGCGGCTAAAGATTCTTCTAAGTTAAAAGAAGCAATCACTGTTCATACATCAGCTTTTGGCACAGACAAAACAGAAGAAGATATCGAAGTGGCAAAAGAAATCAAAATTCCTAAGGTTCAACCCAAAGAAATGCTGACCATAGCGGATGTGACTGGTGAAATGAATTTTGGAGAATTGACCATAAAAAGAGAAACACAAAAAAAATATGCGGAAGATTTGAGCATAAAAATTCAAGATACACGCGTAGGTAGTAATTCATGGTCACTGCAGGTTTCTGGTGAAATTAAAAATGAATCTGGTGATTTGTTGCCGTTATTTTTTGAAGAAGGCAAACAAAAACAATCATTGGAAACTGGCATTATTATTAGTCACAAAGGGATGAAAGAATTAACCTTCGGAGAAAAAAGTGAGCAAAAAATTTATGCAGAACTTTCTCCAACTATGAACAAAGGGCACTACCAAGGAACGATTTCTTGGAATCTGATGGATGTACCATAAAAAGTGAACATTCATTATAGTCGTTTTCAATTAGATAGAACAGATAGTTTCTATCGTTAAAATAATTAAGTAGTTAAACACAATTAGGAGGAATTTTATTATGAAAACAAGTACATTAACAGCAGGAATGATTTTATTAGCAGTAGGAAGTATGTTTGCAGTAACAGCACATGCAGAGGAAGCACCAACTAAAAAAGCAACAACAAAAGCTGAAGCCTCAGTTAAAGGTGGAGATTTGTATTTAACAGATTTTACCAATAATGTAAATTTTGATTTTGACCTAAACGATGCAGTAACAACAAATGAACACGGAAATACAGTGATCAATTCAACAATCAAGTCTAAACCAATGGAAAATGAATCAGGAATCATCCAAGGTCAAGTAGTCGATTTATTAGGTTCTAACGAAAAATGGACATTGAATGTAAAATTATCAGCGTTTGTTAACACAGAAAACAAAGAACAAACACTTGCTTCACCATTGATTGAAGGGTCAAAAATTTTAGGGCAAGAAGCGCCTAGAGCAGAAGCTGACTTAATAAGTATCGATCAAGTAGGAACAAACATTGTTTCAGATGGCGAAACAACTGGATTAGGCGTTAATACGATCGGATTATCTAATGCAATGATGTCATTTGGCTATACAAATAACAAAAAAGTCGTTGCTGGAGATTATACTGGTGAAATCAACTGGAACTTAGTTGATGCAGAAACCGGTCAAGAGTAAGACAAAAAATTTCGTCAGACATAGTAATAGTTGGCTGTCTAAGTAGATAGCGTGGATTGTTTGAAGTGGCTGGAAGTTTTATCTTAGTCACTTCAAGCATATCCGTACATAAGTCAAAGTCACTCACATTGTTTTGTAGAAAGGAACAGCTATAATGAAAAAAATACTAGGAATTTTAAGTGCAATTTTTATTTTTGGGATGCTTAACGGAAATGTAGCTTTTGCTGAAGAAATGACCTACTCAGTTCAAGCTATTTTACCTGAGAATCAAAAGACAGACGTTAGCTATTTTCATTTAAATATGAAACCCTCAGAAAAACAAGAGCTAAAATTAAAGCTTATCAATTATGCAGATCAACCATCTAAGATTGCAGTTACACCTAGAGATGCCTTTACGAATAACAATGGAATGGTTGATTATAGTGTGGAGAATCCGCCGCTAGATAAAACCATGAAGCATGCATTTACTAATTTGGTTTCAAAAAAACAGGTCGTTACATTAAATCCTAAGGAAGAAAAAGAAATCACTTTTCAGTTGGAGATGCCTGCTGATACTTTTGATGGCGAAATTCTTGGAGGATTCTTTGTGCAAGAAGTAGATGGAAAAGCGACTTCTGAAAATTCGGATGAACCCAAAAAAGAACAAAAAAATGCATCTGGTGTTCAATTATCTAATCGTTTTTCATATACGATCGGCGTAAAATTAAGTGAAACAGACCGCATAGTAAAGCCAGAAATTCAACTTGGTGAAGCTAAAGCTGGCTTAGCAAATGGGCGGACAGCGTTCCTAGCTACATTAAGAAATGTTCAGAGTGCGACATTAAAAAATGCTACTATTGAAGGAAAAGTCTATCAAAAAGATAACTTGGTTTATACAACTAAAAAAGAGAAATTAGCAATGGCTCCTCATTCTGTATTTGATTACAATATTTCTTTGGACAATGAAGAGTTTCGTGCAGGAGAATATACAGTCAAGTTAACTGTTACAAGTGGTGAAGAGAAGTGGGCATTTACAAAAGAGTTTGATGTCGAGAAAAAAGAGGCAGAGAAATTAAACAATGAAGCTGTGGATGTTGTGAAACAACCAACTAATTATTGGCCATGGGTTGTAGCTGGAATGAGCGCTATCTTAGTTGGATTACTAGGGTATATTGTTTATCAAAAAAAACATAAATAAAAGAAACCGTCGTAAATTTTGAGAGATTTACGACGGTTTCTTTTTCTATTGTTAAGTATATTGATAGAGTACTTAAAATGCTGCAATTCCATCAATTTCAACTTTAAAATCAGGATCGATCAATCCGGCAACAACAACTAATGTAGAAGTAGGTTTTGACTCACCCACAAAGGTTGTTAATTGTTTTCTAACGCCTGGTAGATAAGAAATATCGGTAATATAAATCGTGATTTTTACCAAATCATCTACGGTTAAATTATTTTCATCTAAAGCTTCTGTAATTTTTCCTAGCACAATCTCTGTTTGCTCTTCTATATTTTGGGGTGTGTGACCTTCTTTACTTGGAGTTTGGCCTGAGATATATAGCGACTTGTTGTTAGCAATTTTTGTGTTTTGATAAATTTGCATGTAGGTTCCTCCATTCGAGTTGATAAGTTAATTGTATCATACTTGAAGAAAAGCTATTGGATAGGGGAATTTTTTGGTTCATTTTAGTTAACATCTATATTTTCTATAAGAATACCTATATTTTGTTTATTCCTATAATTTTTTGAAAGCGCTACAATTCTATTGTAGACAATTTGATGAAAGGAGTTGGGGAAATGAAGAAGAAGTCAAAGAGCTCTCTGTTCTTTACGAACATATGGCGGTATAAAGCGCTGATCCTAATGGCAATCCCAGCGATGATTTGGATGATTTTTTTCTTTTATATTCCAGTATTGACTAATGTGGTAGCTTTTAAGGATTTCCATATTTCACCAGATGGATTTATCGCTAGTTTGAAAGAGAGTCCTTGGGTTGGCTTAGAGAATTTCAAGTTTTTATTTTCTTCTAATGATGCCTTTTTGATTACGAAAAATACAGTGTTGTACAACGTGACGTTTATTACATTAAACCTTGTCATTTCTGTATTTTTTGCAATCGTGATGAGTGAATTGCGGAATAAACGTTTGGTAAAAGTCTATCAAACGATGTCTCTTTTGCCGTACTTCTTATCTTGGGTTATTATTGGGTATTTTGTTTATGCCTTTTTAAGTCCAGACAAAGGGATTTTCAATCAGTGGATTTCAAGTCGTGGAGGAACGCCGATCAATTGGTACAGTGAAGCGAAATATTGGCCGTTCATCTTAGTCTTTATCGGAACATGGAAAGGAATCGGCTATAATAGTATCATTTATTTTGCTTCTGTTATGGGAATCGATCCGACTTATTATGAGGCTGCGATGGTGGATGGTGCCAGCAAGTGGCAGCAAATCAAAAATGTGACGATTCCTCAATTGTTACCGTTGATGACCATTATGACGATTTTAGCTGTGGGAAATATTTTTAGAGCAGATTTTGGTTTGTTCTATAATGTTCCGCGAAACTCAGGTTCGTTGTATCAGGTTACGTCTGTTTTGGATACATATATCTTTAACGGCTTGACCGCTACCGGAGATATCGGGATGACAGCAGCTGCTGGGTTATATCAGTCAACAGTCGGTTTTGTCTTGCTGATGGTCACAAATGGAATCGTTCGTCGATTCGACAATGACTCGGCATTATTCTAAGGAGGAGTGAAAACATTGAGGAAAAAGCCAGTTTCAAAAGTAACAATTCGTTCGTTTAATAAACCAGTTAACTTCTTTTTTAATATTTTGATCGCTGTTTTTGCTCTATCTTGTATTTTGCCGTTCTTGTTTGTTGTGGCGATCTCACTTACTAATGAAACAGCGCTAGCAGCGAACGGTTATAGTTTTTGGCCTAAGGAATTTAGTTTGTTCGGCTATACTTATTTATTTGATCAAATGCAAGATAAGATTTTTCAAGCGTTATTTGTGACAATTTTTGTGACAGTGGTGGGAACGTTGATCAATAGTACGGCGACATCACTATATGCTTATGTGATTTCAAGATCTAATTTTCCATTTCGCCGTTTTTTTACTGTGTTTTGTTTGATTACGATGCTGTTTTCACCAGGGATGGTAGCGAATTATATCGTGACAGTTAATTTGCTTCATTTAAGAGATACGGTTTGGGCGTTGATTTTGCCAATGGCGGTCAGTCCGTTTAATATTATTGTGATGCGAACCTTTTTCAAACGTTCAGTGTCTGATTCGATTATTGAATCAGCTCGAATCGATGGTGCTTCTGAGATGCGGATTTTTATTCAAATCGTGTTACCGCTAGCAGTGCCAGGGATTGCAACAATTAGTTTATTTGCTGCTTTAGGCTATTGGAATGATTGGTTTAATGCACTCTTATATATTCAAAAAGATAGCTTAGTTCCATTACAATATTTATTGATGAAGATTCAAAATAATATTCAATATCTGACTCAAAATGCTGGAGCTAGCAGTCAATTATCTGGCGGGATGGCGGCAATACCAGGAGAATCTGCTAGAATGGCGATCGTCGTTATTTCGACATTACCAATTGCGATCAGTTATCCATTTTTCCAAAAGTATTTTGTCAAAGGGTTAACGATTGGCGGAGTTAAGGAATAAAATATAGGAAATGAGGACGAAGAGAAATGAAGACGTGGAAAAAAGTAGTCGGTTTAAGTACAGCAGTGGTTCTTTTAGGTGCGTTAACAGCATGTGGTGGCAGTAAAGAAAAAACTGACGGGAGCAGTAAAAAAGCGGATGAAAATACGTTATTGATGTATCAAATCGGGGATAAACCTGATAACTATGATGCATTGATGGAAGTTGCTAATAAGAAAATTGAAGAGAAAACAGGTGTTAAACTAAACATTCAGTATATTGGGTGGGGCGATTACAAGAAAAAAATGAGCGTTATTGTGTCCTCTGGTGAAAATTATGATATTGCCTTTGCAGATAGTTATGTACCAAATGCACAAAAAGGAGCCTATGCGGATTTAACTGAACTAGCACCTAAGTTTGCTAAAGATGCCTATGATCAATTAGATGAAGCGTATATCAAAGGAAATTTAGTAGACGGTAAACTATATGCCTTTCCAGTGAATGGCAATGTTTACTCGCAACAAGTGTTGACGTTTAACAAGCAATATTTAGATAAATATAATTTATCAATCGATGATGTCAAAACGTATAAAGATGCCGAAAGTGTGTTGAAAACATTCCATGAAAAAGAACCGAATATCGCAGCATTTGCGATTGGTCAAGGTTTTAAAGCACAAGGGGATTTTGATTTCCCAATTGGAAATGACTATCCATTTGCTGTCGACTTAAATGGCGATACTAAAAAAATCATCAACCAATATGAAAACAAAGATTTTATGGAAGTTTTAAAAACAATGCATAAATGGTATCAAGCAGGCTACATTCCATCCGATGCGGCAACAAGTAATACGGAGTTTCCATTAGAAGGAAACACATGGTTTATTCGTCAAGAAACACAAGGTCCTTACGATTATGGTGATACGATTTTAAGTAATGCTGCAGGACAAGAATTAGTATCCAAAGCCTTTACCACACCGCTTAAATCAAGTGATCAAGCTCGAATGGCAAACTTTGTAGTCTCAAATACATCTAAAAATAAAGAAAAAGCTGTAGAAGTTTTAGGTCAAATCAATAGTGATCCAGAATTACTAAATGGTTTAGTTTGGGGTATCGAAGGCGAAGCTTGGGAAAAAATTCCTGGTAAAGAGGATAAAATCAAGCTATTAGATGGCTATAAACCAAACACGCACTTACCTGCATGGAATACTGGAAATAATAAAATTCTTTATACGCAAGATACTATCACAGATGAAATGATCAAAGAACGTGACGAATCGATTGCTAAAGCAGAGACGTCTCCGATTTTAGGGTTCAACTTTGTAACATCGAATGTAAAAACAGAGATGAGTAATATAGCCAACGTTATGAGCCAATATTTGGATGGCTTAAATACAGGAACCGTTGACCCAGAAGAAACTGTTCCTAAACTAAAAGAAGCGCTTGTTAATGCTGGTTACGACAAAGTTATGACTGAGATGCAAAAACAATACGATGAGTTTTTGAAAAAATAAAACAGGTATAATCCGTGGAACCAAGTGATTCGATGATGCATCGTTTTTGCTTGGTTCTTTTATCAAAAAAATAATATTCTTGTTAAACTGCGTAGTTCTATTATAAGCAGCGGTTTTTTTATTTGGAATATCGGCCACAGTTATTTATTATACTAATAGAGATGTAGAAAGGAAGAGCTAGATGGTTGGAAAAGCGTTAGAAACGTTATTCATTAAAATTTGGGTCATTGTAAAATTAAATTTATTCTTTTGGTTATTCAGCTGTTGCGGCCTGCTTATAGCTGGGATTGGTCCAGCTTTGAAAACGGTCAATGAATTATTTACTAGTCACGCATTTAATTATAAAGAAATTACCTTGAAAGAAGGCTGGAGTAGTTTTAAAAATAATTTTATCAGAGGAAATATTTTATTCTATGCAACGATTCTGTTGTTAGTAATGTTGGCATACAATTTGTTTTTATCCGTTCAAATCCAAGGCTTGGCTTTTTTGATGATCGATTTTCTTTTAGTTTTTGCGATGATCTACGGGATTGTTACGTATCAATACATGTTACTGTTAGATAGTTATTATGAAATCGGTTTAAAAAACTTATTGAAACTAGCGTTTATTTCAACGTTATCTAATTTTACAAATCTCTTGAAAATTGCAATCGGTATAAGTTTGATCTTATTTGTTACGTGGAAGTTCAAAGGATTGATTTTGTTTGGCACCTTTTCTATGATTCAAATTTGGAGCTTTACAGCAACAAAGTCATGGCGGCAAACGATCGATCAACGATTGGAACTTCATGCGTAAAAAGAAACCTTCTTCCTTTAGTGAAAAGACCTTACTAAACCGATTACTGAAAAATTATGCGTTGATTTTAGTTTCACTGATCTTGATCGGTATGGGCAGTATTGGCATGAATACCTATTGGCAATCGATGGGAAGAGGGGAAATTACGGCGCAAGAAGCTGTAGATACGATTAGCCGATCGATCAATGATAAGAATTTGCAAGGAAAAACCATGTTGAATGGTCTGACAGAGAATCAAGAGAAAATTAACAATTTAAATCGGTACATGGATACGTCCATTTCAAATTATTTGAATTATTCGTATGATCAACAATTGGAAACTGGAAATTATTTATTTTTACCTGGGCAAGTAAAAAATTTTTATACTATGTATGATAATATCGAATCGATCATCATGGTATTGAACAATTATAATGATTATTATCTTTCTACATCGCAGGATAAGAGTGGAAAGAAAATCAGTGGGACGCCTCGTTTAAACAATAAATTTTATTTAGCTTACCCAATTACGAATCCTGTTACGTTAGAAGTGCTGGGCAGTTTTTATGTTGAATTTTCTCAAAAAGATATTATCGACAGTTTAACCCATTTAACGACTTTTGAAGGATTGTCAGCCTATGTGTTTTCGAACACTGGGTATCAATTGTTAACGTATACTGAAAAAGACAACAGCTTAGATCAGCAACTGATTCAGCAGAAAATGAAAGAAACATCAGCATTGCCGATTCAAAAATTGATGGAAGATAATATATTAGAGCATCTACAAACGACAAGTGGGTTTGATATTTTAGTGACGGTCTCTAAAGAAAAAATCCTGACACATGTTCTTTTTGATTTGCGTATTTTGATGTTGGGTGGTTTGGTGCTGATTTTATTGTTGCTCTATTTACTTTATCGAACATTTACTAAGTATTCTCAGCAAGTCGATATTATTATGGGATCAATGGCCCTTGTTTCTGAAGGAGACTTGAATACACGAATCAATGATCAAGAGACTCAGTTTGAACTAAAAGAGCTCTCAAGAGGGATCAACACGATGCTGGATAATATTGAGCAATATATTGCGGATATTTATAAATTAGAAATCAAGCAGCAAGATGCGCATATGCGTGCGTTACAGTCACAAATCAGCCCGCATTTTTTATACAATACATTGGAGTATATTCGCATGTATGCATTAAGCGAAGGCAGCGAAGAACTAGCCGATGTAGTGTATGCATTCTCAACGTTGTTGCGTAATAACACAGATCAGGCTAAGACGACCACATTGGAAAAAGAACTGAGTTTTTGTGAAAAATATGTCTATTTGTATCAGATGAGGTATCCAGATCGAGTGGCGTATCATTTTGAAATCGATGAAGCATTGAAGGGACTGGTTTTGCCTAAATTTTCGATTCAGCCATTGATTGAAAATTATTTTGTCCACGGGATCGATTTTTCTCGCAATGATAATGCGATTAGTGTGAAAGCTCGTTTAGTTGATGGGCAAGTGAAAATCTTGATTCGAGATAATGGTAAAGGAATATCTCCGCAAAAACTAACTGTGATTGAAAATAAATTAAAGAGTCAGCAAATTGAATTGCATGATTCCATCGGATTACAAAATGTAAATGAACGCCTGCGTGCCTATTTTGGTTCGACCTTTTTGATGACGATTACCCCAAATGAAATCAAAGGAATTGTTATTGAGCTTTCATTCAACGATTCTATTTCTCAAGACTAAATCGCATATAAAAATGGTTAAGTAGTTCACAATAAAGGAGTGAGAGGATGAATTACAATGTTTTGCTAGTTGATGATGAATACATGATCGTTAACGGTTTGAAAAGGATTATTTCATGGGAAACAGAAGGATTTTCTATTAAAGGAACAGCCCGAAATGCAAAAGAAGCGTTAACTATGATGGAAATAGAATCAATAGACCTTGTGATAACAGATATTACGATGCCGGAAATGACCGGATTAGAATTTATTGAAGCTGCTCAAAATGAAGCAAAACAGTTTGAATTTATGATTCTTTCTGGTTACCAGAAGTTTGATTTTTTAAAAGGTGGACTGCAGCTTGGAGCGATCAATTACTTGATGAAACCTGTGGATAAACTAGAGCTTTTAAAAAGCGTGAGAAAAGCAAAAAAACGTTTGGACAATCGGAATCAACAAGAAACTAGAAACGGTTTGTATAGTGAAATTTTATTGTCTCAATGGGTCAATGGTGAAATCGATAAAGATAACTTTGAAGAACTGGATCAACTAGTCAACACTGCAGAAAAATCAGACTGGACAGTGTTATTAGTGGAAGTCACACGTGAAAAAAAAGCTCAAGTTGTTAAGTGGTTGGAAGGCCAACAACAATCCTTATTTTTTTCGCGGAATTTGGGAGATAAGAGTTTGCTCGTACATATCTTTAAAGGCGGCAAGTATCAACTGAATCAACTCCTAGCAGCGAATCCCTTACAAATAGATGAAGACAATAGTTGGTTAATTAGTGTGGGCGAGACGGTTAGCGACTGGGAAGATGTTCCAGATAGTTATGAAAAAGCAAATCAAACATTGCAGCGTTACAAGTTCTATGAAGCTAGTGGGAAAAATCTACTCTATTCCGTTTTTTCAGATGATTTTGATCTATCAGCAGATATCATCAATTTTAATAAAACGTTGATGGTAGGTGATTTTACTACGATTGAGACTACGATTGCTGAGATTTTTGCTAAGACGCAAAAGATAGGCGCTCGCCCAGAAGACGTTCGACATATTACATTTATGCTTTTTATGGATATCTATCGACGTTTTAATCATTTAGATGAAGGAGAATACCAACAAGTTTTAGATGATATCAATCACTCATCGAATGCCGATAAATTACGTGAGATTCTATCAACCACTGTTAAACAAATCACTCGGGAAAAAATAGCGTATGATTATTCAGAAAATGTTCAAAAAGTAATTGATAAAATTCGTTCAGAGTATACCAGTGAACTAACTTTGAAATGCGTGGCGCAGTCTTTACATCTCAATGTAATGTACTTGGGCCAGTTATTTAAGAAAGAAACCAAAAAGAGCTTTTCTCAATACTTGAACCAATATCGTATGAAAAAAGCGCAGAACCTATTGTTGTATACAGATGATAATGTTAATGAAATAGCGGATAAAATCGGTTTTAACAATAGTACTTATTTCTCACAGATTTTTAAAAAGATGAACGATTTAACACCGAAAGAGTTTCGAGAAAAGTATAAACACCATTATGATTCTGTGGGAGAAGAATGAACAGGCCAATAAAAAAACGAACTGGATGATCTTTTATCTCCAGTTCGCTTTTTTATTAGTCAAATACTAAATGGAAGTTGCTCTTCTTTGTAATTTTTTGGTCTAGGGACAGTGCCTAACGTAAAATCAATCTTGCCGCCGTTCATCAATGATTCATGATCAAAAATTAGACTTTCGTGTAACGAATCATTGTAACGAATATGGTCGACAAATTGCTGCTGCTCCTGATTTGGGCTAGTGGTAATCGTCAATGTTTCCCCGTTAGATAAATGAATAACTGCTCTATCAAATAATGGTATGCCGATAACATATTCACCTGAACCAGGACAAACAGGATAAAGTCCTAATGAGTTAAAAATATACCAGCTAGCCATGCTCCCATTATCTTCATCACCAGGAAAACCAGTGGGGCTGTCATTGAATTCTTGAATCATTAATTGTTTTAGCAAAGGCTGGGCAAATTCAGGTTTACCAAGGTAACTGAACAGATAAGGTAGGTGGAAGCTTGGTTGATTAGAAATCGCCAGTTGCCCAAATTCAGTAGCAGCCATCTCGCTCATTTCATGAATTTCAAAACCGTATCCATCGACGTTAAAGGCAGGTGATTGATTACATAAATCAATTAATTTCTCTAGGAACTTATCTTGTCCCCCGAAAGCTTTGATCAATCCTTTAAAATCATGATAAACAGCAAAACTACTTTGCCAAGCGCTCCCCTCGGCGTAATCTCCGCCCCAACGATGGCTGTCAAAATCCTCTTTGAATGTACCGTCTGTCTGTTTAGCACGCATGAAATCAGTGCTAGGATCAAAAATAGTTAGATAATTCTTCGCCTGTTGGCCATAATGTTCAGCTATAATAGATTCTTTTAATGTCTTGGCTACTTGACTGATGCAAAAATCACTGTAGCAATAATCCAAAGTATGGTTGACTGATTCGTGATAATGAGCAGGAACGTAGCCGTAGGTCAAATAGTCAGTGGTTCCTTGTCTCCCGTAATTTGAATTTTCACTTTGGATCGTGGCTCCTTTGATCATGGCATCTAAAAATTCAGGCATCAAATCAGGTCGAATATTTTTCACTGCCGCATCTGCGATCACTGCATCAATCAAGGTTCCCGGCATCAAACCTCTCTCATCGGGCGAAAGCCATTTAGGCAAATAGCCACTTTCCCGATAACTATTTAAAAAACCTTCCAGCATTTCTGCATATTTTTCTTGAGCAATCAATGAATATAAAGGATAAACGGTTTTATAAGTATCCCAAAAGCCATTATTTGTATAGAGAAATCCCGGTTTTACTTCCTTAGCCAACGTATCATAATGAATAATTTGCTCATCAGAATCTTTCTCATAAAATGTCTGTGGAAATAAAAATGCACGATATAAATTATGATAAAACGTTGATCGGCGTTGCGGGTTTTTATCTTGGATATCGATTTTATTTAGATAATGCGCCCATTGTTCTTCTGACTGTGCAAGGTAATCTTCTGGCTGCCAATCAAGTTCTCGGGATAAATTTAATTTGGCTTGTTCTAAGTTGATAAAAGAAGTACCAAACTGAATGATTTGCTCCTTGATATCACCGAATGAAAAAGTGATACAGCCATCTGTTCCAACTTGTTCTAAAGGATTCTCCAGAGTCAGAGGTTGCTGAAAACGCAAAGTGAAATAAAAAGAAAAATCTTTGTCCTCACAACCTGCATAGTTTATGATCGAGCCGGAAACGGTATGAGCATCTTCAATCGTTAGTTGGTATTTTCCAGGTAATGAAAGTAAGAGCCCAGCATCTTTTTGCGTGTAATGTACTGTTAAAACACCACCGTACATACTAGGGATCAAGCGAGTTGTCAGTTGATAGCGTTGTGCAGTGATTTCTAAATAGTTTGGGTTAAAAACGCTTTCATCTGGTCGGTAAGAAGATTGAGTATGAAAAACACTCTGCTCTTTTAGCTTGCCATTAAAAGGCTGCATAACAAAATAACTAAAGTCCCCCATCCAAGGACTGGGTTGATGTGTTAAACGGAACCCTTGAAAGACTCGGTCGCGAGGGTTAAACCACCAGCTACCATTCTCTCCATTGGTTTGTGGGGCAAAATAATTCATGCCAAACGGCACACCAGTATAGGGTAGGCAGTTGCCGTTTGAAAAAGAGTGTTGGTTATCAGTTCCATGTCTAGTATCGATTAAGGTTGCTTCCATTCGTTAATTCTCCTTTGTTGAGTTGCGAATAATTTGTTTTACAGGGACTTGCTGGTCTACTGGAATCACATGTTTTTCAATCCAGTCAATCAGCATCGTGCCCGCAAGTTTTCCCATTCCTTTAAAATCTTGAGCAATCGTTGTGAGTGCAGGATCGATCAATGAGGCTGCTTGGATATTATCAAAGCCGACAACGGACAATTGAGTTGGTATATCAATGTCAGATCGTTTTGCTTGATTCATTAGTGAAATCGCAACTAAATCATTTTCACAGACCACACCTGTAACGGCATTTTCTTTGAGATAAGTCATAACATCGGCGTTTACAAAAGCTTGTTTGTCTGTTAAGGCTGTATGAAAAGATAAGTGCTGTTCTTTTGTTGCATGAATATAGCCTAAATAGCGCTGACGTACTGATTGAGGTAAAGTCGGTTCTCCAAAAATATAAGCGATCCTCTGATGTCCTTGGGCAGCTAAATAATTGGTTGCCATAGCACCACCAGAAAAGTTATCAGATTGAACCGTTGGGTAAGGTAGGTCATGGATTTTTTTATCTAAGATAATAACTGGAAATTGCTGAATAGACAGCTCGAATAAGGTGTCTAAAAAATCTTCTGTATTGTGTGCATAGTAAATCATGCCGTCAAAATCTTCGATGATATCCGCTGCCTGTTTATTGATCAAAAATTCTGCTGAGGACATGATAACCTCATAATGATGCTGACTTGTTACAGGAGCTAGTCCTTCATTGAAGTTTCCAAGAGAAAGATCGTTTACAAATGGAATCAAAAATAAAATGCGAGAAACTTTTTTCTTCTTAGGTTTCTGTTTTTGGACGTAACTACCTTTTCCTTGAATGCGGTAAATCAATCCTTGACTCTCCAACTCCGTCAACGCTCTTTTAGAGGTGATGCGGCTAACATTGTAAGTTTGAGAGAGTTCTTTTTCAGTAGGAAGTTGAGCGTTTTCTAGTAATTGACCTGTTTCGATTGCGTGTAACAAGTCATCGATGATTTTCTTATATAGTGGTTTAGACATTATAATTCTCCTAATCGTGAAATGATATATCATTAATGGTAGTTTACCATACAAAGAAAAAGAGTTCAATTTAAAAATGTTAATAAAAACAGTAGACAAAACGCTTTCATTAGCATATACTTTCGTTGTGAAATGATATATCAACTATTGGGAGGTTATTATGACTTATAGCAAAATACCGAATTCCGTACAACAATTTATGGATAAAATCACACAATTGTGTGGAGAAGCTCACGCTGGGTGGGCAGAGAACTTTAATGCAGCATTTGCTAATACATTAACGACAACGGTTAAAAGACAAGCGGACGGTACAACATTCTTACTAACAGGTGACATTCCTGCTATGTGGTTGAGAGATTCGACTGCGCAGGTTCGTCCTTATTTAGTGATTGCAAAAGAAGATGAAGAACTGAGAGATATGATTTGTGGCTTGGTTCAACGTCAATTTTTCTATATCACACTTGATCCGTATGCTAATGCATTCAATGAAACGCCAAATAGTGCTGGACATCAAACGGATCACACGGCAATGACTCCTTGGATCTGGGAACGTAAATATGAAATCGATTCACTTTGTTATCCGATTCAGCTAGCTTATCTACTGTTTAAAAATACAGGAAGCACGCAGCAGTTTGATGAAAATTTTATTGAAGGGGTTAAAAAAATTCTGACAGTCTTTACGACAGAGCAGGAGCATCAACATTCGCCTTATACTTTTGAAAGAGAGACAACGCGCTTAGAAGATACGCTTACAAATAATGGGCGGGGCAGTGAAGTCGGTAAAACAGGAATGACATGGTCCGGTTTCCGTCCTAGTGATGACGCGTGTCGTTATGGTTATTTAGTGCCATCGAATATGTTTGCAGTAGTTGTTTTAGGCTATATCGAAGAAATATTCACGGAAGTATTATCTGACTCTGAAGTGGTCAAACAAGCGAATTCACTTAAAAATGAGATCAATGCTGGGATTAAAAAGTATGGAAAAACGGATAACCAACAAGGAACAACGATTTATGCCTATGAAGTTGATGGGCTAGGAAACAGCAGTATTATGGATGATAGTAACATTCCTAATTTACTTTCAGCTCCTTACCTAGGGTACACAACTATCGATGACTCAACGTATCAAGCAACACGAAAAACGATTTTAAGCAAAGAAAATTCTTATTTTTATGAAGGCAAATATGCCAAAGGAATTGGCAGCTCTCACACGCCAGAAAATTATATTTGGCCAATCGCTCTTGCGATGGAAGGAATGACGACAAAGGATAAGGCGGAAAAAGCCCGAATCTTGGATTCTTTAGTAGCAAATGATGGCGGAACTCATTTAATGCATGAAGGTTTTGATGTAGATAATCCTGAAAACTATACACGTGAGTGGTTCTCTTGGGCAAATATGATGTTTTGTGAGTTGGTAATGGATTATTTTGATATTCGAGTGGAAAGATAACTAATGAAATGGAGCGTAAAATCATGAAGAAAAAAGTTTATATCATCTCCCATTCTCATTGGGATCGTGAATGGTACATGCCTTATGAGCAGCATCATATGCGTTTAGTTGAGCTGATGGATGATGTGTTGGAACTAGCTGAAACAGATCCAGATTTTGATAGCTTTCATTTAGATGGGCAAACAATTATTTTAGACGATTACTTACAAGTTAGGCCAGAGCAGAAAGAGGCTGTTCAAAAAGCAATCACAGATGGAAAACTAAAAATTGGCCCATTTTATATCCTACAAGATGATTTTTTGATTAGTTCTGAATCCAATGTTCGCAACATGCTGATCGGTAAAAAAGAGAGTGAAAAGTGGGGGCCAGCTGTTAGATTAGGTTATTTTCCTGATACGTTTGGTAACATGGGGCAAACACCGCAAATGATGAAACAAGCTGGCTTAGATGCAGCAGCTTTTGGTCGTGGAGTAAAACCAGTTGGCTTTAATAATGAAGTGCTAGATGATGAAAATTATACATCTCAATATTCAGAAATGTGGTGGCAAGGACCAGATGGTAGTGTAGTTTTCGGCTTGCTGTTTGCAAATTGGTATAGTAATGGCAATGAAATACCGTCTGAAAAAGAAGCCGCCTTGGCTTTTTGGACGCAAAAATTAGCGGAAGCTGAAAAATTTGCTTCTACGGATCATTTGCTGATGATGAACGGCGTAGATCATCAACCTGTTCAAAAAGATGTGACAAAAGCAATCGCATTAGCAAATGAGTTATTTCCTGAATATGAATTTATTCATTCGAATTTTGATGAGTATCTGAAACAAATGCGCCAAGAATTGCCAGAAACGGTTGGAACGGTTACTGGAGAGCTGACAAGTCAAGAAACGGATGGTTGGTTTACATTAGCGAATACTGCTTCAGCCAGAGTATATTTAAAACAATGGAATACCCAAGTCGAACGACAATTGGAAAATATAGCAGAACCATTGGCTGCAATGGCGTACGATTTAACGGGAAAATACCCGCATGATCAGCTAGACTACGCTTGGAAATTATTACTACAAAATCATCCCCATGATAGTATTTGTGGTTGTTCAGTAGATGAAGTTCATCGAGAAATGATGCCAAGATTTGAAAAAGCCAATGAAGTTGGGAAATTTTTAGCTGAAGAAGCATTGACGCATTTAGTTGAAGCTGTCGATACAGAAAGTTTTTCTGAGGCAAGTCATCCATTTGTTGTGTTCAATACATCAGGCTATGAAAAATCAGAGGTTGTAAAAGTCAAAGTAGAAACCGAAAGAAAACCATTCAAAGAAGGGGTTCCTCACGAATTGTGGGAAGCACTTGCGAAGGACGATACACCAACGTTTGAAGTCATTGATGTACACGGTGAAATCATTCCAGCTATTATTTCAAAACCAGAAATTAGCTTTGGTTATGATTTACCAAAAGACCGTTTTAGAATCCCATATATGGCTAAGTATGTTGAAATTGAAATGCTAATCACAAATATGCCGGCATTTTCTTGGAATACTTTTGCATTGCAGGAAACCAAATCTCAAGTAGTAGATAAAACGTCAATGATCAAGGCTTTGAAAAATTATGAATTGGAAAATAGTTGTTTGAAGGTAACAATCAATGAAGATGGAACTTTAGAGGTATTAGACAAGGCAACAGATAGAACTTATAGTAAGTTGCTAACGATCGAAAATACAGGGGATATCGGCAATGAATATATTTTTAAACAACCTGAAGGAACGAGTCCAATTCTGTCTAGTGGATGTCCAGCAGAAATTTCTGTTGTTAAAGATGAGTCATTTGTGGCGCAAATAAAAATCATCCAACGTATGATGATTCCGAAATCAGCAGATGATTTATTAGAACAAGAACAAAAATCTGTTGTTGACTTCCGTTATCGTAAAGCTGGGCGCTCGAAAGAATCACAAGAACTCACGATTGAAACATTACTGACGATGGAAAAAGATTCTGCTCATTTATTTTTTGAAACAACATTAGATAACCAAATGAAAGACCATCGTTTACGGATGCTGTTTCCAACAGGTATCCAAGCAGAAACCCATGAAGCGGATAGTATTTATGAGGTTGTAACACGCCCGAATCAAGTCAGCAAAAGTTGGGAGAATCCAACGAATCCTCAACACCAACATGCCTTTGTTAACGTGCATGATGATATTTCAGGAATGACTGTTTCTAATTTTGGTTTGAATGAATATGAAATTTTACCTGAAAATAATACGATTGCGTTAACACTCTTACGAGCTGTGGGAGAAATGGGGGATTGGGGCTACTTCCCAACACCAGAAGCGCAATGTTTAGGTACGCATACGTTCAACTATGGTGTTGATTTTCATGGAGAAAAAGCACAACGTTATGCAACTTATCAACGAGCTTATGCAGCACAAATTCCGTTTAGTGTGAAAGCAACAGCGAGACATTCAGGGCAGTTGAAAACCAAAGATGCGTATTTAATTGTCGAGGGAGAAACATTTGCTACAACGGCAGTGAAAAATAGTGAAGATAATCAAGCGCTGGTTGTTAGAGGGTTTAATATGAGCGGGAAATCAGCTGAAGTGAAGATTGAGAAAATAGGAAGTAAGGAGTCAAGCTTACTGAATCTGTTGGAAGAAAAACAACAGGAACACCCAACAAAGAATTTGAAGGCTTATGAAATTCGCACGATAGGATTTGACCGATAAGAAGGAGCGTGATTTAAATGGCTTATTATGGCTCAATTGAAGCGGGGGGAACGAAATTCGTTTGCGCTGTAGCGGATGAAGAGTTAAAAATCATTGAACGAATCAGTTTACCGACGACGTTGCCAGAAACGACATTGGAACAAGTTTTTACCTTTTTTGATGCGTATGACTTAAAGGCTTTAGGGGTAGGCTCGTTTGGACCAATCGATGTTAATCATAAATCAAGTACGTATGGTTATATTACCTCGACCCCTAAACCAGGTTGGAGAAATGTAAATCTTTTAGGCGCGTTAAAAGCGCATTATAATATCCCTATTGCCTGGACGACAGATGTTAATGCGGCAGCGTATGGTGAGATGCATTTGGGCGCTGGAAAAGATACGCAAAGTTGTATCTATTTGACAGTTGGCACAGGTGTGGGCGGCGGTGCAGTAGTAAATGGGACTGTTCTACAAGGATTTAGTCATCCTGAAATGGGGCACATTTCTGTTCAACGTTACCCAAATGATACTTTAGAAAGTACCTGCCCTTATCATGAAAATTGCTTAGAAGGTCTTGCTGCAGGACCTGCGTTAGAAAAACGAACTGGGATCAAAGGACAATTGCTTGAGGAAAATCATGATGTTTGGACGATGGAAGCTTTTTATTTGGCACAAGTTCTGATGAACTACACATTAGTTTTATCACCAGAAAAAATCATTTTAGGTGGAGGTGTGATGAAACAAACGCACCTTTTACCGAAAATCAGAGAATCTTTAAAACAACAATTAGGCGGCTATGTAGCGTTTCCGCTTTTAGAGGAATATATTGTGGGCTGTGATTTAGGCGATAATAGTGGAACGATGGGCTGCTTGTTATTGGCAAAGGAACAATGTGCGTGAGATGGAAGTAAATGACGCGTCTACATTAAACGAGGGTTTGACTGAGCGAATCATTATGTTAGATATTGGTAGAAAATATTTTTCTTTTGCAGGGATATGCAACATTTTGGAACGGATGGCCACGTATGGTTTCAATTTCTTGCAGTTGCATTTTTCGGAAAATACAGGGTTTCGAATCGAATCAGAAAAGTATCCTCAACTCGTTTCAGAAAAGTTTCTGACAAAAGATGAAATAAAAGAGTTAATTCGTTATGCTGAATCTTTATCGATCGAAATCATTCCAGATATCGATACACCTGGGCATATGGAGCAGCTCTTAAAGGCACATCCGCAGTGGCAACTAACAGTGGAAGGACTGCAGGGAGAAACAAGCAAAGTTCCTTCAGCGTTAGATATCACAAACAAAGAGGCTGTAGCATTCGCACTGTCACTATACGACGAATACATGGCACTTTTTACTAATAGTCGCTATTTTCATATCGGTGCAGATGAGTTTATTGATTTTGATCATATTGAACAGTATCCAAGCTTGGCGGATGAAGGAATAAAAAAATTTGAAGCGTACGTTAATATTGTTGCTAACTTTGTGAAATCACATGGTTTTACGCCTAGAGTCTGGAATGATGCGTTTTTTCGAAATGGTAAAACGTCCAATTTGACAAAAGAAGTCGAGATCACTTATTGGACGAGGTGGCAAAAAGCTATGGCTCCGTTGCAAACATTTTTGGATGAGGGGTATACAGTCATCAATTTTAATGATAATTATCTCTATTATGTACTTGGAGAAAATGCTGGGTATACATACCCATCCCAAGAAAAAATAAGACAACAATGGCATCCAAACTTATTTTCTTCGGAGCAACGGGTTCCGTTTGGAAATCAAAAACAAGTGAAAGGGGCAGCTTTAGCAGTTTGGTGCGATAAACCTGAGGCAAAAACAGAAAAAGAAATCATCATAGAGCTTACAAAATTAATGGAAGGATTTTCTTTTCATTTTCATAGAACTAAGTAAGTAGGCAGCTGAAATAAAATGCGAGAAGCGTGATATTTCAGCTGTCTTTTTGGTAGTGCAAAAACGGAACCTATACTTTTTGATATAAATACTATAATTTGTCTATTTATAACGCGATAAGAAAGCGTTAACATTTTATGCAAGAATGAAAAAATGCTGAAATTTTAGGCAAATGACTAAGGAGGTTCATTCGTTGAAAAGAAAAACTTGGAAAAGTGTATGTTGCTTGTCGAGCACTGTGTTTGTTCTTACGTTTGGAGCGAGCATGATGTTTAAGTCAACTGTTTACGCAGAGTCATCTGAAGTGAAGGTCAGTCAGAAAACAAACATTCCGTTATTTGATCAAGTACCAGAATCTACAGCGTTATTTCCAGAAACATTACTTAATTGGAACATGAAAAATGATCCAGATGCGCCGTTCAATGTTTCCAATGTTCCTTTGGCAACTCGGGTACAAGGAAAGAAAATGAATGGGGATCAAAGTACAGAGGCTAAAGTATTATCGATTGCAATTGTGAATAGGCATACCAAAGGAACACCATCTCAAGGAGGAACAGACAAAGCTGTCTACAATTTTACTAATTGGCAATATGTAGACACGCTTGTTGCGTGGGCAGGCTCTTCCGGCGAAGGGATCATTGTTCCGCCAAGTGGCGATGTTACGGATTCAGCTCATCGCAACGGCGTGCCAGTGGTTGGGACGGTTTTCTTTCCTCCAGAAGCATATGGGGGAAAAGCTGAGTGGGTTTCACAATTTGTGCAAAAGGATCAAAAAGGAAAATTTCCAATGGCGGACAAATTACTAGAAATGTCAGTGGCCTATGGTTTTGATGGCTGGTTTATCAATCAAGAAACCAATGTTGATGCACAGACTGCCAGTGCAATGAAAGAATTCATGAGCTATCTACAAGCACGTAAACCTAAAAATCAGCAAGTTATTTGGTATGATTCTATGCTTCCGGACGGCCGTGTAGACTGGCAAGGAGCATTGAATGAGCAAAACCAAGGATATTTCCAAGAGGGAAAAAAACGTATTTCAGATAAGATGTTTATTGATTTTCGCTGGCAAGGACTCACTTCGTCTAGGGAAAAAGCAACTCAATTGAAACGTGATCCATACGACCTTTTTGCTGGAATCGATGTTCAAGCGAACGGTGTAAATAGTCGACGGAAGCCAAGCAGTGTTGTAGGTGAAAATGGTCAGCCGTTGGTTTCTTTAGGTCTTTATTGTCCAGATTGGACGTTGCGAGATGGTGGTCAATACGATATTGAACGTTATTGGGAAAATGAAAAATTACTTTGGATAAATCCACAAGGGGATCCTCGTGCTGTGGAAAGTTCTAAAAACGAGTGGCAAGGTATTTCTCGCTATTACGTAGAAAAAACACCCGTTACCAGTCTCCCATTTGTAACGAATTTTAACGTGGGAAATGGGGATGACTTTTATCAAAATGGAACCAAAGCGAAAGAAGGAACCTTTAATAATCGTAGTATTCAAGATGTTTTACCGACTTATCGTTGGGTCATCGATAATGAAGAAGGTAACCAACTTGAAGCAGCAATTAGTTACGATGATGCCTTTAATGGCGGTTCATCGATCAAGTTATCTGGAGCGATGACAGCGGAAAAACAAACCTTTATCAAATTATATGCATCCCAATTAAAAGTGAACGCATCAGATACAGCAACAGTAGTGACCAAAGGAGCCAACGAAGCCTCGTTAGTTCTAGAATTAAAAGGGAAGGAACAACCTCAAATCATTCAAGGGCAACAACAAGCTTTGGCGAATGGTTGGGTCCAAACAACTTATTCTTTAAAAACTGCAAACTGCCAAACTGTGACAGCAATTGGGCTGAATGTGAAAAAGGCTGAGAGTGGTCCTGCTGAGATTTACTTAGGCCAATTAAAACTTGGTAAAGAAAAGAAAACGCCAGTTAGCGTTGTCAGTAATCTTGTTTTTTCTGGAAAAACAGTTGTAGATGATTTAACTGAAAGTATTCGAATGAGTTGGGATACCAAAGGAGAAAATACAGCTTCTTACCGCATTTATCGGGAAGTTTCGGGTCAATTGCAGTTTGAAGGAGAAACAGCAAATCATTCTTATACTGTATTAAATCAAGAGCGAACAGAAGGGAATACAAGTTATCGAGTGATTCCGGTCGATCATTATGGTCGAGAAGAGCAAAATAAAGGAGCTTCGGCAATTTATACATTCGAAACATTGAACAAACCGGAGATAGCAGTCAATGCCAGCAGCACGCTGATTCCAGCGGGAGAAACGATTACCTTGTCAGCGACTGTTTCCAAATCTACGGAAACCGTCAATTGGGAAGTGATTGGAGCAACGCCGCAGATAGCATCAGGGAAAGAAGCCGTGTTTTCTTTTACTAAACCAGGTATTTATACAGTAAAAGCAACTGCAGTGAATGCTTCTGGGGAGACCGTGGTTGTTAAAGAAAACTATCTCCATGTTTATGATCCCAACACCAACATCAAAATAGAAAATCTCTCTACGCTGCCAACAACAACGGCTACTCAAGGTTCTGGTTACACGAATGACCGAGAAAGTTATCGCTTTGCTTTGGATGGAGATGTAAAAACAAAGTGGTGTGATAATGCAAATGATAAACCATGGATGATCGCTGATTTAGGTGCCACAAAAACTATCTCTGGTTTTGAATTATTTCATGCAGGAGCAGGTGGGGAAAGTTCAGAATGGAACACTAGAGACTATGCTATTTCTGTGAGCAATGATGGGAATAATTGGACGACGGTTGTTCAACACAGAGGCAATACAGCAGATAACAGCCGTGATGCAATCAGCTTAGTTGAAGCAAGATATGTCAAACTTTCGTTGGAAAAAGCCGAGCAAAATGGGAAAACGGCTCGGATTTATGATTGGCAGATTATTGGAGTAAATCAAACAGGAATCGTTAAACCATAAATTTAGTAGATTTGAGGTGGAACAAAAAAAGGTAGAATGACGCGCAACACGTCCCTTCTACCTTTTTTTCGTTTGAACCAATCAATAGCCACTCGTCAATCGCTCATGAAGAATCTGTTTCTCGCTTTCAGAGATAAAAGCACCATTAACGGCATTATGATTCAATTGTTCCATATCCGCATAGGTAATACCGTACCATTCGTGAAGTTTCATAAATTCATCTGTTAAAGTTGTATCAGATACAGTTCGATTATCTGTGTTGATACAAATATTAATACCGTTATCCAGAAATAATCGGAAAGGATAATCTGCCAAGTGAGTAACGGTTTTTGTTTGGAAATTGCTTGTAGGACACATTTCGATTAACGTTCCTTTTTCCTGTAACAATGAAAAATATTCTGGTGTGTCTTTCAGTGCAATTCCGTGACCGATTCGTTTAGCTCCTAAATGAACCGCGTCCGCAACATTTTTCCCACAACCGCATTCCCCAGCATGGAGCGTTAGAGGGATATTCAATTGATTGACTAGTCCTAACGTTTCTTCAAAAGTATAGGGTGGGAAATCTAATTCATTTCCAGCAAGATCAAAACCTACAATCCCGCTTTTTTTAAATTCTTCAGCTAAATGAACAATTTTTTCGATTTCATTCAGTTCTTCGTGGCGCATGCCGCATAATAGAGCATTACTTTTTACACCAAATTCTTGCTGTCCTTGCTCAAGACCAGCTAAAACAGCGGTAACTATTTTAGGTAAAGAAAGTCCTTTTTCAGTGTGGAGAGAAGGTGCAAAACGAACTTCGATATAATGGATGTTTTCTTCGGCAGCTTGACTGATCACATCGAAAGCAGCAGCTTTTAAAGCTTCCTCAGTTTGAAGACAAGTTAAAACTAAATCAAATCGTTGTAAGTAGTCAGCCAGGCTTTGACAATCTTTTGGTGCGATCAATTGCTCTTTTAATTGGTCATTATCTGCTGGTAGGGAAATCCCTTGTTTTTCAGCTATTTCTTGTAATGTTTCTGGACGGATAGAACCATCTAAATGACAATGCAACTCAATTTTAGGTAAAGATTTAACAAGCTCACGCTTCACGGTATCAACCTCGCTTTTTTATGGAGTGATGTTGTTGCACTCAATAAGTATTTTGAAGACTTTAACATGCTGAGTGGTCTCTGTCAATAAGAGTAGTTTTTTCAGACGTTTTAAAGTAAAATAGTCCAGTAGAAAACGATTATTTTTTGATTGATTATTGGAGGGCTTTTTGTGTTAGGAGTAGGACTATTATTTGTAGCAATCACGTTAATCAGCAACGGCTACTGTGGTTTGGCTGGAGTGGATAAAAAATCTACAGGCTTGATCAATCTATTTACAGGAAGTCTATCGTTTATCATCAATACGATTTATTTATGGCGAGGTGCCTATTATGATGCTGGAACGGGCTATCTATTTGCATTCACCTATTTAATGGTTGGGATGATTTACGTATTTAACTTAGACATGCGTGTCTATGGAATATTTGCTTTGTTTGTTGCGGTAAATACGATTCCAGCAGCTTACATTTCTTACACGGTAGATGGTGATTGGCGCTTTGCTTTAATTTGGTTATCTTGGGGAATTTTATGGCTGACTGGGTTTATTGAATATGTATTGAAAAAAGAAATTGGCAAACCTGTGCTATATTTTGCGATTTTTGAAGGGATTGTGACTTGCTGGATTCCGGGGCTTTTGATGCTGACAAATAATTGGTAAAAAACACTTATGAGGCAAAAGCAGCTCTTTTCTGAAATCCCTTCTAGTGTTTCCTTATTAAGGTCTTGTTTCTTGCATGTGAAGACTTTTTGTCGACATCTTCAGAAAATAAATTGAGGCTAAAATGCAAAGGTATAAAGCGTTTTAGCGGTTACTAGTACAACGCTGAGTAAGTTACGCTATTCTATTGTGATTAATTCTGCTAAACTAAAGTCATTCGGTAAGTATTTTTGAAAACGTTGACATGGTTGGTAGGTCTTGTCAATAAAGGGAGAATGAAGTATGAAGTTGACGATTAAAGAAATCGCAGATATGGCAGGTGTATCAGTAACCACAGTGTCTCAAATTATGAATAATAAAGGCAGCCGCTTCAGTGAACAAACGAGAAAAAAAGTATTGGCTGTTGTTGAAGAATATGATTACAAGCCAGATTATTTTGCTTCCAATATTATCACACGACATTCAAAGACGATAGGAATGGTCGTCCCTGATGTGACTGATTTTTTCTTTGCTAAAGTGATTGAAGGGGTAGAAACGCATCTGAATTCGTTAGGATATATGATTTTACTGTGCAATTCTAAGCATGATGAAGACAAAGCAACGCAGTATGTTACGGAACTTGTTCATCGTTCAGTTGACGGAATTATTTTTGCAACGCCTAATATATTACCGGCCAATCATATTTTGCGGAACAAAAGTAAACGAAAAGTTCCGGTGATTCTTGTTGATCGCGGTATCAATCCTCGTGAAAACGGGCGGCTTATTGTGAAAGAATATGAGGGCGCTTACCAAGCAGTCAGTGCCTTGATTGAACAAGGACATCAGCATATTGGTATGTTGACTGAAAATGAGGGTTATTACCAGCTAACAGAAAGAGTGACCGCTTATCAACATGCCTTAAAAGATCACGATATTCCTGTGAGAGAAAAATACATGTGTAGCGGAGACTTAAATTTAGGTGGCGGCTACTTAGCGGCTAAAAATGTATTAAAAAATCCGAGGATTACAGCTATTTTTTGTGGAAATGACGAAATGGCGATGGGGGCTTATCAAGCGATCGAAGAATGTGGCAAGAAAATTCCAGATGATATTTCTGTTATCGGGTTTGATGGCTTGGAAATTTCTGAATATTTAGTACCAGGATTAACGACTGTTTATCAACCGAGTTTTGATATTGGCTTTTACGCAGCACAATTTTTAGTGGAAGCAATCAACCATCCAGGGAAAAAAATACCGAATAAAATTTTTGATACAACATTTATTTTAAGAAATAGCACGAAATCGATTGACAAGTTGGTCGATTTGATTTAATGTTCGTGTTATAAGCGGTTACATTTTATGTAAGCGTTAGTAAACTGTTTTACTAAAAGGTTTTAACCTGAATGATTTTAGTGTATAATACATCCTTGGGGATTGATTCGGAGGAAAAAAGCATGAGAATGGTAGATTTGATCGAGAAAAAACGCGATGGACAGGTTTTGACAGACGAAGAAATACAATTCATTATTTCTGGTTACACCAAAGGGGATATTCCGGATTATCAGATGAGTGCGTTTTTGATGACTGTTTTTTACAAAGATATGACAGATGAAGAAATTACGACCCTGACACTGGCTATGGCCAACTCAGGTGAAATGATCGATCTTTCATCTATTAAAGGAATCAAAGTGGATAAGCATTCAACAGGTGGTGTAGGTGATACAACAACCCTGATTTTAGCTCCTTTAGTTGCCAGTGTTGGCGTAAGTGTGGCTAAAATGTCTGGAAGAGGACTTGGTTACACAGGTGGCACAATTGATAAATTAGAAGCTATACCAGGTTTTCATGTAGAATTACCAGATGAAGAATTTATTCGTTTAGTCAATGAAAGTAATGTAGCGGTTATCGGTCAATCGGGTGATCTAGCTCCAGCCGATAAAAAACTATACGCATTACGTGATGTGACGGCGACAGTTGATTCGATTCCATTGATTGCCAGTTCCATTATGAGCAAGAAAATAGCAGCCGGTGCCGATGCAATTGTATTAGATGTAACAACTGGCGAAGGCGCTTTTATGAAAAATATCGACGAAGCACGCCGCTTAGCTGAAACAATGGTTCGGATCGGTCGTTTAGCTAATCGTCAGACAATGGCCGTGATTTCTGACATGTCTCAGCCATTAGGTGAAGCGATCGGTAACAGTTTGGAAGTTGTTGAAGCAATCGAAACACTGCAAGGTAAAGGCCCAGAAGATTTAATGGAAATGTGCTATATCTTAGGTAGTCAGATGGTTGTTTTAGCGAAAAAAGCTGACACATTAGAAGAAGCTAGAGCGATGTTGAAAGACGCTTTAGAAACAGGCAAAGCATTAGCTAAATTCCGTGAAATGATCAGTAATCAAGGTGGAGACGCCAGTATCATTGATCAGCCCGAGAGCTTATTGACAGCCAAGTATCAAATAGAATTACCTGCAAAAACATCAGGTGTCGTACAGAAAATTGTTGCAAATGAAGTTGGTATTGCAGCGATGATTTTAGGGGCAGGACGTGCAACTAAAGATGACTCGATCGATCATGCAGTAGGCATCAAGCTTCATAAAAAAGTTGGCATGCCTGTAGAATCTGGTGATTCATTATTGACTATTTATTCAAATTCAGACTCAATTGAAGACGTAAAAGAACTTTTATATAAAAATATCGAAATCGGCAGTTTCGCAACTGAACCTGAGTTGATTCATGATATAATAACAGCATAAAGGATGTGTAAAAAATAATGGAATTAAATCAAATGATTGACCACACTATTTTGAAAGCAGATGCACAGGAAGAAGATATTTTACGAATTATTGAAGAAGCCAAGAAATATGAATTCTTCTCAGTTTGTATCAATCCATGTTGGGTTGCCTTAGCAAAAGAACACTTAGCTGGAACATCTGTGGATGTTTGTACAGTAATTGGTTTTCCTTTAGGAGCTAATACATCAGAGGTGAAAGCATACGAAGCAACAGATGCGATCAACAATGGTGCAACAGAAGTCGATATGGTCATTAATGTCGGCGCTTTAAAATCTAAGCAATATAAAAAAGTTTTAAAAGATATTCAAGCGGTCGTTGATGCAGCAAAAGGCAAAGCCTTAGTCAAAGTAATCATCGAAACAGCTTTACTAACAGATGAAGAAAAAATCAAAGTTTGTGAATTAGCAAAAGAAGCAGGTGCAGATTTTGTTAAAACATCAACTGGTTTTTCAACAGGCGGCGCCACAGTTGCAGACGTTAAATTAATGCGTGAAACAGTTGGCCCAGATATGGGTGTCAAAGCTTCAGGTGGTATCCATAATGAAGCAGAAGCAAAAGCCATGATCGATGCAGGCGCTACACGCATCGGAACAAGTGCTGGAGTTGCAATCATGGAAGGCGCTACAGGAACAGGCTATTAATCTAATGAAGAAAGTGGCGGACAAATGACAGCAAAACAAGAATGGATCACTATCGCAGATAATGCGTTAGCCAAAGCGTATGTACCTTACTCTCACTTTCCAGTGGGGGCGTGTCTAGTGACAAAAGCAGGCAATACTTACCAAGGCGTCAATATTGAAAATGCGTCATATGGATTGACGAATTGTGCAGAACGGACGGCAATATTCAAAGCTGTTTCAGAAGGCGAGCATGAGTTTCAACATCTAGTCATTACAGGGAAAACACCTGAACCGATATCTCCGTGTGGTGCTTGTCGACAAGTAATGGCTGAGTTTTGTGCGCCTGATATGCCTGTCACATTAGTTGGTGAACATGGTGTTACAAAAGAAACGACAGTAGGAGAATTACTGCCTTACGCGTTTACTGAAAAAGATCTATGAGATCTAGCTACATGAACCAAATCTCTCGCCAGATAGACAAAATGCCTTGATACAAGGCGAATGAAGAGAGCGTTGGTTCAATTATTATCTTGTTTCATTCAGTCATCCGGCTGTTGAAAATATAAAACTATTTTAGGGGGCTTTACAGAGATGAAAAAAGCAAAATTATTTGGTTTTGGCTTGACTGCACTAGCGTTAACAGTTGCATTAGCAGCATGTGGCGGCGGTAAAAAAGATTCAGCAGGTGGAGATTCAAAAGGCAGTGGCAAAGACCATAGCGTAGTAGTAATTACCGATATCGGCGGGGTGGATGACCGTTCATTTAACCAATCAGCTTGGGAAGGGTTACAAGCTTGGGGGAAAGAACATGATTTGAAAAAAGGCGCGGACGGTTTTGATTATATTCAATCAAACGATGCATCTGAATATGTAACAAACATCGATACAGCTGTATCTAACGGCTTTAAAACAGTATTTGGAATTGGCTATTTACTAGCAGATTCAATCACTACAGCAGCTGATGCTAATCCAGATACACAATTTGGTATCATTGATAGTGTTATTGATGGGAAAGACAATGTTGTTTCTGCGACATTTAAAGATCAAGAAGCTTCATATTTAGCAGGTGTAGCTGCAGCATACACAACTAAAACAAACACTGTTGGCTTTATTGGTGGAGAAGAAGGCGCGGTTATCGATCGTTTTGAAGCTGGCTTCCATCAAGGTGTGATCGACACAGCCAAAGAATTGAAAAAAGACATCAAAGTTGAAGTTGAATATGCAGCTTCATTCGGTGATCCTGCAAAAGGTAAAGCACTAGCTGCCTCTATGTATCAAAAAGGCGCTGACATTATTTTCCACGCTTCAGGCGGTACAGGACAAGGTGTCTTCCAAGAAGCTAAAGATTTAAACGAAACTGGTTCGAAAGATAAAGTTTGGGTTATCGGTGTAGATAGTGACCAAGACAAAGAAGGTAAATACAAAACTAAAGACGGTAAAGAAGATAACTTTACGTTAACATCAACGCTTAAAGGCGTAGGTGCTGCAGTACAAGATATTTCTAATCGTGCATTAGAAGATAAATTCCCTGGCGGCGAACACTTAGTTTACGGTTTGAAAGACGGCGGTGTAGACTTAACAGATGGTTATCTATCTGACGAAGCCAAAGCAGCTGTTGAAAAAGTAAAAGAAAAAATCATCGCTGATGAAATCAAAGTTCCAGAAGCACCAAAAGATGTAAAAGAATAATAGTTTCTGCTTAGCGCTGCGCCAGTAGCAGCGCTAAGATTTTAAAGAAAGAAAACGAATCAATCGTTCCAGATGCCTTCGTTTTCTTTCTTTAAGAGCCTAAAAGCTGCTTATTTAGAAGTACCGTATTAATAGATTGATGCAAGTGATTAAATCGTTAGGATGTGAAAAATGTGGCTCAGGAAAACTTTGTAATTGAGATGCGCAATATCACTAAGCAGTTTGGGACATTTAAGGCCAATGATAATATCAACTTAACTGTCCGGCCTGGAGAAATCCATGCTTTACTTGGGGAAAATGGCGCAGGGAAATCCACCTTGATGAATATTTTATCTGGTTTATTAGAACCAACATCAGGGGAAATATTTATGAATGGTTCCAAAGTATCTATTAATGGACCGACTGCGGCAAATCGTTTAGGGATCGGGATGGTTCATCAACATTTTATGTTGGTAGACGCATTTACTGTGACCGAAAATATTATTTTAGGCAGCGAACCGACGAATGCTGGTGTGTTGGATCGTAAAAAAGCAACAGCTGAAATCAAACGAGTGTCTGAACAATATGGTCTATCAGTAGATCCGAGTGCTTATATTCGTGATATCTCTGTCGGTGCGCAACAACGCGTGGAAATTTTGAAAACGTTGTATCGTGGTGCAGATGTTCTGATTTTTGATGAACCGACAGCTGTATTGACACCTCAAGAAATAGATGAGTTGATCGAAATCATGCGTGGACTTGTTCAAGAAGGTAAATCTATTATCTTGATCACGCATAAGTTAGATGAAATCAAAAAAGTAGCGGATCGTTGTACGGTCATTCGTCGTGGTCAAAGTATTGATACAGTGAATGTCAAAGACGTATCTTCGCAACAATTAGCGGATATGATGGTAGGACGTTCTGTTTCATTCAAAACAGAAAAGAAACCAGCAGAGCCTAAAGACGTGGTTCTTTCTATCAAAGATTTAGTTGTAAAAGAAAGCCGTGGATTAGAAGCTGTAAAAAGTCTTAGTTTAGATGTTCGTGCTGGCGAAGTTGTCGGTATTGCCGGAATTGACGGTAATGGTCAAACTGAACTGATTCAAGCCTTAACTGGATTGAGAAAATCAGAAAGCGGCTCAGTTGAATTAAATGGAAAATCAATTACAAACAAGCACCCACGTGAGATTACAGAATCTGGTGTTGGTCATGTGCCGGAAGACCGTCATAAATATGGGTTGATTTTGGACATGACATTAGCAGAAAATATTGCCTTACAAACCTACTATAAAAAACCACTAAGTAAAAGTGGTGTCTTGAACTATAATCAAATTAATTCATATGCACGTAAATTGATCGAAGAATATGATGTACGGACAACGAATGAGCTAGTTCCAGCTAAAGCACTTTCTGGCGGGAACCAACAAAAAGCAATTATTGCCCGTGAAGTGGATCGGAATCCTGATTTATTGATCGTTGCACAACCAACTCGTGGCTTAGATGTTGGTGCAATCGAGTATATCCATAAACGTTTGATCGAACAACGAGATAAAGATAAAGCAGTTTTATTAGTTAGTTTTGAGTTAGAAGAAATTTTAAACGTATCAGATCGGATCGCAGTTATTCACGCTGGTAAAATTGTCGGAATCGTTGATCCGAAAGAAACGACTGAAAATGAATTAGGTTTACTGATGGCGGGCTATTCATTGGAAGAAGCGAGAGCTGAATTAAGTCAAAAGGTAGGTGAGGCAGTTGAATAATCGAGCAGAAAAGCTACGTAATATTTTAGTTCCTATTTTATCGGTATTGATGGGATTTATTCTTGGAGCAATTATTATGCTTATTTCTGGGCAAGATCCGATTGCTGGGTATCAAGCGATGTTGCAAACTGCTTTTCAAAGTCCAAAAAGTATCGGAGAAATTTTTGTAACAGCAGGACCATTGATTTTCACAGCGTTAGGATTTGCAGTAGCAAACTCTGCTGGATTCTTTAATATTGGTCTTTCAGGACAAGCTTTATGTGGTTGGGTAACAAGTATTTGGGTAGCGTTGTCTATGCCGGATGCACCGCGTATGGTCGTTTTACCTCTAGCTGTACTGGCTGGTGCCTTAGCAGGAGCGGCAGCTGCTGCGATTCCTGGATTTTTACGTGCTTTCTTTGGTACGAGTGAAGTAATCGTTACGATTATGTTGAATTACGTTTTTCTTTATACAAGTACCCATATCGTGAATAATGTGATGTCAGCAGACGTTTTGGGCACCAATAAAGGTGTAACAAAAATAGTTGGAGAAAATGCTAGTTTGCGGACAGCTTTCTTAAAAGAACTAAGTAGTGGTTCACGTTTGAATATTGGTATTTTTCTTGCACTTATTTTCTTAGTATTAATTTGGTTTCTTATGAAGAAAACAACATTAGGTTATGAGATTCGTTCTGTTGGGTTAAATCCTTTTGCCTCTGAATATGCTGGGATGAGCAGCAAGCGGACAATCGTGATGTCAATGGTCATCTCAGGAACTTTAGCTGGTTTAGGCGGTGTAGTTCTTGGTTTAGGAACATTTGGAAACTTCTTTGTCCAAGGTTCTTCATTAAGTATTGGATTTGACGGAATGGCGATTTCCTTATTGGGAGCAGGCAGCTCGGTCGGAATATTCTTATCAGCAATTCTTTTCAGCGTATTGAAACTGGGCGGGCAAGGAATGCCGCTTCGTGCAGGTGTGCCAATTGAATTAGTTGATGTCGTGATTGCTGCGATCATCTTCTTTGTAGCAATCAGTTACCTTATTCGCTTCTTACTGGCAAAAGCTTCTGGTAGTAAAAAAGAAGTGGCAGTGGTTGAAGAATTAGTAGGGAAATCAGATCCGACGAGTCAAGAAGGAGGAAAAATCTAATGGATATTGCATTAATCGCTGTATTGGCGCCGATTATTACACAAACTTTGGTTTATTCAACTCCTTTGGTTTTTACGGCTTTGGGCGGGACATTTTCCGAGCGTAGTGGTATTGTAAACGTAGGACTAGAAGGAATCATGGTTATGGGTGCATTTAGTTCAGTCGTCTTTAATTTGACGTTTGCTGAAACTTTTGGCTCAGCAACACCGTGGCTTGCTTGTTTAGTTGGTGGTGTGGTCGGCATGCTCTTTTCTTTGCTTCATGCAGTTGCTACAATCAATTTAAGAGCAGATCATATTATTAGTGGGACTGTAGTCAATTTAATGGCACCAGCTTTAGGCATTTTCTTGATTAAAGTAATTTATGGAAAAGGTCAAACAGATACGATTACAGAATCGTTTGGTTACTTTTCATTTCCAATCTTGAAGGATATTCCGATTTTAGGAGATTTATTCTTCAAGCAAACAACATTGCCGGCTTTTGTGGCAATTCTAGTCGCTATTCTTTCTTGGTTTGTATTGTTCAAAACGCGCTTTGGTTTGCGCCTTCGTTCAGTAGGTGAAAATCCTCAAGCAGCAGATACACTTGGTATCAATGTTTATCTAATGCGTTATTCTGGTGTGTTGATTTCTGGATTTTTAGGCGGTATCGGCGGAGCGGTCTTTGCTCAAACAATTGCTGGTCGCTTTGCGGTTACAACAATTGCTGGACAAGGGTTTATTTCAATGGCCGCGATGATTTTTGGTAAATGGAATCCGCTAGGTGCGATGGGAGCCGCTTTATTCTTCGGTTTTGCTCAAAACATCAGTATCGCTGGATCAAACTTGCCAGTGATTTCATCAATTCCAGCGGTTTATTTACAAGCAGCGCCATATGTTTTGACAATCCTTGTGCTAGTTGTGTTCTTAGGTAAAGCCTCTGGACCAAAAGCAATCGGGAAAAATTATATCAAATCAAAATAAATAATTTAAGTATAAAAGGGCGGGCTATGGGAAGTTATCTTAAGTCATGCCCTTTTTATTAATAGTAACTATATCAAAGAAAGAAGGATGGATTATGTTTAAACGTGTTCATTTAGTTGTTATGGATTCAGTCGGAATCGGAGAAGCACCGGATGCTGAAAAATTTGGTGATGTTGGCAGTGATACATTAGGTCATATCGCAAAAGAAGCAGGTTTAACAATTCCTAATTTAGAAAATCTTGGTCTAGGAACGATTGCACCTCTTCACAATGTAGAAGCGGTTGCTGACCACAAAGGTTATGCGACAAAACTAGAAGAAGTTTCTGTAGGAAAAGATACAATGACTGGACACTGGGAAATCATGGGCTTGAACATTCAAAAACCTTTCCGCGTCTTTCCAGATGGATTTCCAGAAGAACTATTAAAACAAATTGAAGAATTTTCAGGACGTAAAATTGTATGTAACAAACCATACAGCGGCACAGCTGTTATTGATGATTATGGCAAACACCAAATGGAAACAGGCGACTTGATCGTTTATACATCTGCTGATCCAGTGTTGCAAATCGCAGCTCACGAAGAAATCATTCCTTTAGAAGAATTATATCGTATTTGTCAGTATGTCCGTGATATTACTAAAGATGAGCCATATATGATTGGTCGTATTATTGCGCGTCCATATCTTGGTGAACCAGGCAACTTCACTAGAACAAGTAACCGTCATGACTATGCGCTAGATCCATTTGGTCATACTGTTCTTGATTCATTGAAAGAAAATGGCAAAGAAGTGATCGCTGTTGGAAAAATCAACGACATTTTCAATGGTCAAGGAATCACAGATTCTGTCCGCACGAAAAGTAATATGGACGGCGTAGATCAATTGCTTAAAGTGATGAAAAAAGATTTTGAAGGATTAAGTTTCACTAACTTAGTGGACTTTGATGCCTTATATGGTCACCGTCGTGATGTAGTTGGTTATGCCCATGCAATCGAAGCGTTTGACCTAAGATTTCCAGAAATCATTGATGCAATGGAAGAAGACGATCTACTAATGATCACAGCAGACCACGGAAATGATCCGACTTTCCCTGGAACTGACCACACAAGAGAATACGTTCCATTATTAGTTTACAGTAAAAAAATGAATGGACAAGGTAGTCTGCCCCAAGGTCATTATGCAGATATTTCAGCAACTGTGGCCGAAAACTTTGCTGTTCCGAAAACAGAAAACGGCGAAAGCTTTTTAAATAAACTGGTATAGGAGAGAAATGATGACAAAACTAAGTGAGATGTTAAAAGAGACAACAGCATTTTTAAAAGAAAAAGGTGTTGGTGAAGTTGATTTTGGGTTGATTTTAGGCTCTGGTTTAGGTGAATTAGCCGATGAAGTAGAAGATGCTATTGCTATTCCATTTTCAGAAGTTCCTCATTTTGCGGTGTCAACAGTTGTTGGACATGCTGGTAAGTTAGTTTACGGTACACTTTCTGGAAAAAAAGTGTTAGCGATGCAAGGTCGTTTCCACTATTATGAAGGTCATTCAATGCAAAAAGTGACGTATCCAGTGCGTGTGATGGCAGCAATTGGTGCACATTCAATCGTTGTAACTAATGCTGCTGGCGGTGTCAATCAAAACTTCACCCCAGGAAACTTGATGCTAATCACAGATCATATCAACTTTACAGGTGATAATCCATTGATTGGTGAAAATGACGAAGCGATGGGACCACGTTTCCCAGACATGAGTCATGCTTATACACCAGCTTATTTTGAAGTAGCAAAAAAAGTAGCGAAAGAACAAAATGTAGAGTTGCAAGAAGGGGTCTATATGGGCTATTCTGGTCCGACTTACGAAACACCAGCTGAAATCCGCATGTCTCGTGTAATGGGGGCGGATGCAGTGGGGATGTCAACAGTATCAGAAGTCATCGTTGCAGCACATAGCGGCTTGAAAGTTTTAGGAATTTCATGTATCACGAACTTAGCTGCGGGTATGCAAAGCAGCTTAAATCATGCGGAAGTTGTGGAAACAACGGAGCGTGTCAAAGCTCAATTCAAAGATTTAATTAAAGCAACATTAGCTGAACTATAAAAGATGTATTATAAAGGAGAAAAAATATGAGTGTTCATATCGAAGCGAAACCAGGCGAAATAGCAGATAAAATTTTATTACCGGGAGATCCGTTACGAGCAAAATATATTGCTGAAACATTTTTAGAAAATCCGGTATGCTACAATCAAGTACGTGGGATGTTGGGTTATACAGGAACATATAAAGGTGAACGAGTTTCGGTTCAAGGGACAGGGATGGGCATGCCATCTGCAACGATTTATGCTCATGAATTGATTAATTCTTATGATGTGAAAAAATTGATCCGTGTCGGCACTTGCGGTTCGATTTCTGAGAAAGTACGTGTTCGTGACTTAGTTATCGCACAAGCTGCAGCGACACCGTCTTCAATGATCCGTAATGATTTCCCGAAATATGATTTTCCGCAAATTGCTGATTTTGATTTGTTGTTGAAATCTTATACTGTTGCAAAAGAAAAAGGCTTTAATACTCATGTAGGGAATGTTTTATCAGATGATGTTTTCTACAAAGATAGTATGGATGGCGTTTTTGAGTTAGGCAAATTAGGCGTGTTGGCAATCGAAATGGAAGCAGCAGCTTTATATTATTTAGCAGCTAAATTTGATGTACAAGCATTAGCGATCATGACAGTTAGTGATAGTTTAGTAACTGGTGAAGAAACAACTGCCGAAGAACGTCAAACAACATTTAATGATATGATCGAAGTCGGTCTTGAAACAGCAATCAACAGTTAATAAAAATAAGTAGTTAAACAGCTCCTGATTATAGACGGAGCTGTTTTTATACTGTGATTTAATCGAGTGGGATTGAAGGGTTGTTTTTCTTGACACTCTTTTTTGATGAACTATCATAGAGTAAGAAACCTAACTTGAATGGAGGAAGAAAAATTGGATAATTTTAGATTTTATGTACCGACAGATATTCGTTTTGGGAAAGATCGTTTAGCAACGGAGTTGACAGATGTTCTAGATGTATATGGTAAAAATGTATTGCTCGTTTATGGTGGGGGCAGTATTAAGAAAAATGGTTTATACGATCAAGTCATTGATCTGCTTGAAAAAAATCAAAATAAAGTTGTTGAATTGAACGGCGTAGAGCCTAATCCTCGTATCGAAACAGTTCGTCGTGGTGTAGCGTTGTGTCGCGAAAATGAGATCGATGTTATCTTGGCTGTAGGCGGAGGTTCAACAATTGATTGTTCCAAAGTGATTGCAGCAGGTTTTTATAGTGATGAAGACCCGTGGGAAGTCATAGCAGGACGCAAAGGATTTCAAGGTGAGGCATTACCGATTGTTACGATCTTAACTTTAGCAGCAACGGGCAGTGAAATGAATATTGGAGCTGTAATCACAAACTTAGCAACAAACCAAAAATTAGGTGTTGGTGGCCCAGCAATGATGCCGAAAGTTTCTTTCTTAGATCCAACCTATACATTTACTGTGCCGGCTTATCAAACAGCAGCAGGTTCCGCTGACATACTAAGTCATTTATTCGAAAGTTATTTCAATATAACTGAAGGTACTGATGTACAAGACTTTGTTTCAGAAGGATTGATGCGTGCTGTTATTAAGAATTGTCCAGTGGCTCTTAAAACACCTGATAATTATGATGCCCGTGCTAATTTGATGTGGTCAAGTAGCTTAGCGTTAAATGGTTTGACGAGAAATGGAAAACATGGTGTTTGGTCGTGCCATGCCATGGAACATGAGCTAAGTGCTTTTTATGATATTACTCATGGGATCGGTCTGGCTATTTTGACGCCACGTTGGATGAACTATGTTCTTTCTGAACAAACGGTGACAAAATTTGCTCAGTTTGCTCATAATGTTTGGGGAATCAACGAGAAAGATCCAATGCTTGCAGCGAAAAAAGGAATTCAAGCAACCTATGATTTCTTCCAAGCTTGCGATATTCCTATGACATTGCCAGCTGTTGGGATCGACGAAGAGAAATTTGAAGAGATGGCCAAACAAGCGGTAGCCTACAGTACCATCAAAACAGATGCCTTTGTTCCATTAACTGAATCAGATGTTGAAGCGATTTATCGTGCATGTTTAACTGAATCTAGTTTTGCATAACTAAAGTTAACTACTTGAGAAGGGGATAATTCTATGAAGCAGTTGTTTGATGAAACGTATTCCGAAAACCGGACGCTTTGGTATGCTTATTTTAAAGATATAGAACAACCAGATTTAGTTGAAATGATCAGTCAGATTATTCGAACCGACTTGAAAGCATCGACTGATGTTCTGGCTACAAGCTGGATATTTTACCGTGAAGAGTTGCAAAAAGATGCGCTAGAAGAGGAAGTAAGATCCTCGATTATGGTACGTTTGGTGGATGGACAATATTATGTTCACTATAATATGTCTGATTTTGAATTTGTAACGCAGCGAGAAGCTATTGAAAATTGGCTTCAACGCTTAAAAGCAGATTTAGAAAAATAAGTAAAAAAAGACTCTTGAAACTGTAAAGTTTCAGGAGTCTTAATTTTTTTATAAGTAGTATTTTTTAGCTACTGTTAGGTCATCGTTTAATTCATAAACAAGTGGTTGACCTGTTGGGATTTCAAGATCCATGATATCTTCATCTGAAATACCTTCGATATGTTTTGCTAAAGCACGTAAAGAGTTACCGTGAGCTGCTACTAAAACTGTTTTGTTGTCTAGTAAAGCAGGCGCGATTTCGTCTTGCCAGAATGGCAAAGCACGTTCTAGAGTAACTTTTAAGTTTTCTCCGCCTGGAATATCGCGTTGGTCTAACATTGCATAACGACGATCGTTTGCTGCAGAACCTTCATCAGTTACTTCCATCAATGGAGGTAAAGTATCGTAAGAACGACGCCAAATGTGTACTTGGTCATCTCCATATTTTTCAGCAGTTTCTTGTTTGTTTAAACCTTGTAATTTACCATAATGACGTTCGTTCAAGCGCCAAGATTTGATTTGAGGAACCCATAATTGATCTGAGTTTTCTAAAAGTAAGTTACATGTTTTGATAGCACGAGTTAATACAGAAGTATAAGCTACATCAAATTCAATTCCAGCTTCTTTGATTTTGCGTCCGCCTTCGATTGCTTCTTCAACACCTTGTGGTGCTAAATCTACGTCAGCCCAACCTGTAAATTGATTCAACGCATTCCATTCACTAAGTCCATGACGAGAAAATACTAATTTTGGCATGTATAGCTCTCCTTTGAGTTGTAGTTTCTGAAACTTTCATTTCCTTTTCTATTGTACACCGTTTTAAAATAGATTTCCATTGTAAATTAGTAAAAATTACTGAAAGCGACGGTTAAATGAGTTTGTTTAAGTCAGCTATTGTAATGAAAGTATTCAACAGGAAGGGCAACTAAAACGATGCGCTCTCCTAGATAGGTTTTCTATTTGATTCTCATTAGTCTTCAGCGATCTTAGCAATATCAGCTTCAGATAAATTGATGTATTTATAGCAAGTACCAACTGAAACATTGCATTTTGAGGAAATAAACTGGATCGTTTCCTTTTTATCATGATATAAATACCGGATTTTTTTGACCGTTCGTGCATCTATCTTAGGTCGACCGCCGATTTTTCCTTTTTTTCGAGCATTGTTCAATCCGATTAATGTACGCTCCTTGATCAGATCGCATTCCATTGTTGCTAATCCATTCATTAGTTTAAAGTAAATTTCTCCCATAGGATGTCGGGTGTCGATTTCTTCATCAATGCTGACTAAATGAATGCCGGAACCTTTGAACATTTGTGTCAGCTCAGTCAGTTGGCGAGTAGAGCGGCCTAAGCGGTTTAAACGGCAAACAACTAAAGTGTCTCCTGCAGTTAAACTATTGAGCAGAGTCTCCAACTCAGAAACAACTTGATTGTCATTAGTGATGTCAAAAGATTCTTGATAAATATCATCACAGCCAAAGTCAGACAGTACTTTTATTTGAGTATCTAAGTCAGTATCAGTAATTGTGGTACGAGCATAACCAATTATTTTCATCGTTCGTCCTTTCTAGTAAAAAAAGTATATAGGATACTAAAAATGTAGCATATAAACGGACGGAATGATAGTTGTTTTTTTATCTTTTTTTAATGTCTTTCTTCTTTTTCAAATCCTATTCAAATAATTCGTTATACAGGAACATTAATTGTTTTAGGACCTGCTTCTCCGCCAACGATTACCGTTGAAACGATGTTAAGGAACAAGCCGTGTTCAACGACGCCGACCAAGTGGTCTAAATAAGCACCTAGAGCGATAGGGTCAGTAATTTCTTCTAAATGAAGATCGATGATGTAATGACCGCCGTCTGTAACTAAAATGTCTCCAGCAGGTGTTGTGCGTAAAGCAGGAGCAAACCCTTTTTCTTCAAATAAATGAACCAATTGTTGACTACCATATGGAATGACTTCAACAGGTAATGGGAATTTACCAAGTTTTTTAACTAATTTAGACTCATCAACGATCCAAATACATTGTTTTGAATAGGTCGCTACGATTTTTTCAAATAATAAAGCAGCGCCGCCGCCTTTGATTCCTTGAAAATCTTCGCTGATCTCATCTGCACCATCAATCGTCAAGTCGACATAAGGAACCTCGTCGATTCCTTTTAAAGGAATACCTAATTCTTGTGCTTGACGTTCAGTTTCTTTTGACGTTGTAACACCGACGATCGATAATCCTTCTTCTTTTACACGTCGACCAATTTCATCAACCATGAATTTTGCCGTAGATCCAGTTCCTAGACCTACGATCATACCATCTTTTACATATTTTGCCGCTTCGATTCCTGCCATTTGTTTAAGATTCATCAGCTTGTTCGCCCCTTTCGAATAATCAAAGATATTGTACCTTTAAACGAAAAAAAAAGATAGAATGATTTGGTGAAATGACGATTTTCTACTATATAAATGTTCAGTTTGTAAATGAGGCAAAAAAAACAGTTGTTTTACTGAAAAAAAGACGATAAACGGTTGACAGACCGTAAATACCATGATATCCTAGCGAAGGTGCTTTATCTACAGGTCTCTCGTTGGAGACGTGCTGACTGTCTATCGAAGCATATTTGATAATGAGTGCAGAGATTGCATTATTTTTTATCGCTAAAAAAGAACCACCTGGATGTGTGGGACTAGATGCGAAATGAGGAAGGAGGAAACAAGGAATGCCTACAATTAATCAATTAGTACGTAAACCTCGTAAATCAAAGGTGGAGAAATCTAATTCACCAGCGTTGAACAAAGGATATAATAGTTTTAAGAAATCTCAAACGAACGTAAACTCACCACAAAAGCGTGGGGTTTGTACTCGTGTGGGAACAATGACACCTAAAAAACCGAACTCAGCTTTACGTAAATATGCCCGTGTTCGTTTGTCTAACTTAATCGAAGTAACAGCTTATATCCCAGGTATTGGTCACAACTTACAAGAACATAGCGTGGTATTATTACGCGGTGGACGTGTAAAGGATTTACCAGGGGTACGTTATCATATCGTACGTGGTGCGCTTGATACAGCCGGTGTTACAGATCGTAAACAAAGCCGCTCTAAATATGGTACTAAAATGCCTAAAGCAGCTAAATAATTTGACAATCACTAAGGTATTATATAAAAAAGAATTTTCGGAAGGAGGAGTTACGGATGCCACGTAAAGGTCCTGTTACAAAACGCGATGTTTTACCAGATCCAATTTATAACTCAAAATTAGTAACTCGCTTAATCAACCGTGTAATGGTTGATGGAAAACGCGGGATTGCTGCTAATATTATCTATAATTCATTTGATATCATCAAAGAATCTACAGGTAACGATCCATTGGAAGTTTTCGAACAAGCAATGAAAAACGTTATGCCTGTCTTAGAAGTAAAAGCTCGCCGTGTTGGGGGTTCTAACTATCAAGTACCAGTTGAAGTTCGTCCAGAACGTCGTACAACTTTAGGCTTACGTTGGGTTGTTAACTATGCTCGCCTACGCGGTGAACATACAATGGAACAACGTCTAGCGAAAGAAATCATGGATGCTGCCAATAACACTGGTGCTTCTGTCAAAAAACGTGAAGACACACACAAAATGGCGGACGCTAACCGTGCGTTTGCACATTATCGTTGGTAAGATCCTCTCTGTACGTAATTTAACTTTACAACAGACAGTCACTTTACAATCGATTTAAATAAAGAGAGGAGAACACCCTAGAATGGCAAGAGAATTTTCGTTAGAAAACACTCGTAATATCGGTATTATGGCTCACGTTGATGCGGGTAAAACAACAACAACAGAGCGTATTTTATACTATACTGGTAAAATCCATAAAATTGGTGAAACGCACGAAGGTGCTTCACAAATGGACTGGATGGAACAAGAACAAGAACGTGGTATTACCATCACATCTGCTGCAACAACTGCAGAGTGGAAAGGTTACCGAGTAAACATTATCGATACACCAGGACACGTGGATTTCACTATTGAAGTTCAACGTTCACTACGTGTATTGGATGGTGCTGTAACCGTTCTTGATTCACAATCAGGTGTGGAACCGCAAACTGAAACAGTTTGGCGTCAAGCAACTGAATATAAAGTTCCACGTGTTGTTTTCTGTAATAAAATGGATAAAATCGGTGCGGATTTCTTATACTCTGTAAACTCATTACATGATCGTTTACAAGCAAATGCTCATCCAATCCAATTACCAATTGGTGCAGAAGATAACTTCACAGGGATCATCGATTTAATTACGATGAAAGCTGAAATCTATACAAATGACTTAGGTACAGACATCCAAGAAACTGAAATTCCAGAAGAATATATGGATCAAGCAGTTGAATGGCGTGAAAAATTAGTTGAAGCTGTTGCTGAAACTGATGAAGACCTAATGATGAAATATCTTGACGGTGAAGAAATTACTATCGAAGAATTAAAAGCGGGTATCCGCCAAGCAACGATCAACGTTGAATTCTTCCCAGTAATGGCTGGTTCTGCCTTTAAAAATAAAGGTGTTCAATTAATGCTTGATGCAGTTCTTGATTACTTGCCATCACCACTTGATATCGAAGCAATCAAAGGGATCGATACAAAAACAGACGAAGAAACAACTCGTCCTGCTGATGACGAAGCTCCTTTTGCTTCACTAGCATTTAAAGTTATGACTGACCCGTTTGTTGGTCGTTTAACTTTCTTCCGTGTATATTCTGGTGTCCTTGAAAGTGGTTCATATGTATTGAACGCTTCTAAAGACAAAAAAGAACGTATCGGTCGTATTCTACAAATGCATGCCAATACACGTAAAGAAATCGATAAAGTCTTTTCAGGTGATATCGCTGCCGCTGTTGGATTGAAAGATACAACAACTGGTGATACTTTATGTGCGATGGACGCACCAGTTATTCTTGAATCAATCGAGTTCCCAGAACCGGTTATCCAAGTAGCTGTTGAACCTAAATCAAAAGCTGACCAAGATAAAATGGGTATCGCTCTGCAAAAACTTGCAGAAGAAGATCCATCATTCCGCGTTGAAACAAACGTTGAAACTGGTGAAACAGTTATCTCTGGTATGGGCGAATTGCACTTAGACGTATTAGTAGACCGTATGAGACGTGAGTTCAAGGTTGAAGCAAACGTTGGTGCTCCTCAAGTATCATATCGTGAAACTTTCCGTGCGCCTCTAACTCAGGCTGAAGGTAAGTTTGTACGTCAGTCTGGTGGTAAAGGTCAATACGGACATGTCTGGGTTGAATTTACACCAAACGAAGAAGGAAAAGGTTTTGAATTTGAAAATGCTATCGTCGGTGGTGTGGTTCCTCGTGAATACATCCCAGCGGTTGAAAAAGGCTTGGCAGAATCTATGAACAACGGTGTTCTTGCTGGATATCCATTAGTTGATATTAAAGCAAAACTTTACGATGGTTCATACCATGATGTCGATTCAAATGAAACAGCCTTCCGTGTAGCGGCTTCTATGGCTCTACGTGCGGCTGCTAAGAAAGCTAATCCAGTTATCTTAGAACCAATGATGAAAGTAACGATCACTGTACCAGAAGATTACTTAGGTGATATCATGGGACACGTTACAAGTCGTCGTGGACGTGTTGAAGGAATGGAAGCACACGGCAATTCACAAATTGTTAATGCAATGATTCCTTTAGCTGAAATGTTTGGTTATGCTACAACATTACGTTCAGCAACACAAGGTCGCGGTACATTTATGATGGTCTTTGATCACTATGAAGACGTACCAAAATCTGTACAAGAAGAAATTATCAAGAAAAATGGCGGAAACAACGCATAATAGTTAAGAAATAAGCACTTGCTTATTTATGGCTAGGATTTTCTGGCGATTTCGGTTAAACTAATTAAAGATGATCAGGTAGCTGTAAACTATCTATCAAATAAAATAAAATTCATATATTTTAGGAGGAACATTTAAAATGGCTAAAGAAAAATTTGACCGTTCTAAACCCCATGTAAACATTGGTACTATTGGACACGTTGACCATGGTAAAACTACATTAACTGCTGCAATCGCAACTGTGTTAGCTAAACACGGTGGCGGTGAAGCTCAAAACTATGCTGATATCGATAACGCTCCAGAAGAAAAAGAACGTGGTATCACAATCAACACTTCTCACATCGAGTATGAAACTGATGCTCGTCACTATGCCCACGTGGATTGCCCAGGACACGCGGATTACGTTAAAAACATGATCACTGGTGCTGCACAAATGGATGGAGCTATCTTAGTAGTATCTGCTGCTGATGGTCCTATGCCTCAAACTCGTGAGCACATCTTGTTATCACGTAACGTTGGTGTACCATACATCGTTGTTTTCTTAAACAAAATGGATATGGTAGATGACGAAGAATTATTAGAATTAGTAGAAATGGAAGTTCGTGATTTATTATCTGAATATGACTTCCCAGGTGACGACACTCCTGTTATCGCTGGTTCTGCTTTGAAAGCATTAGAAGGCGACGCTTCATACGAAGAAAAAATCATGGAATTAATGGCTGCAGTTGATGAGTACATCCCAACTCCAACTCGTGATACTGACAAACCATTCATGATGCCAGTCGAAGACGTATTCTCAATCACTGGACGTGGTACAGTTGCTACTGGCCGTGTTGAACGTGGAGAAGTTCGCGTTGGTGACGAAATCGAAATCGTTGGTATCAAAGAAGATACTGCTAAAACAACAGTTACTGGTGTTGAAATGTTCCGTAAATTGTTAGACTACGCTGAAGCTGGCGATAACATCGGTGCTTTATTACGTGGTGTTGCACGTGAAGATATCGAACGTGGACAAGTATTGGCAAAACCTGCTTCAATCACTCCACACACAAAATTTAAAGCTGAAGTTTATGTTTTATCAAAAGAAGAAGGCGGACGTCACACTCCATTCTTCACAAACTACCGTCCTCAGTTCTACTTCCGTACTACTGACGTAACTGGTGTAGTTGAATTACCAGAAGGTATCGAAATGGTAATGCCTGGTGATAACGTTGCAATGGACGTTGAATTAATCCACCCAATCGCTATCGAAGACGGAACTCGTTTCTCTATTCGTGAAGGCGGACGTACTGTTGGTTCAGGCGTTGTTTCTGAAATCACTAAATAATTTAAATTTAACGATTTAATATAAAGCAATAAAACCGACCTAAAACATCGGCGTACTCGGACGTAAGTCGAAGGGATTTCCCTTCGGCTTTTTTTGTTTCAAAAAGTTTTCGGTATAAATTGGAACTTTAAATATTTAAGTACATATTTAAATAAAGTTTCCAAAAAATTCTATTAGTATTGTTTGTGTATGGATAGATATGTAAGCCAGTAAGCATATTTGCGCAACTCTATATAAGTAATCTAGATACAGTATTCGGAATATATTTCTTCTATATAATAGTTAAAAAGCATTATCAAGTTCTTCCTATATAAGAGATTGTGCTTTTAAGAAAATGCTTGCAGTAAAAAAGTCGTTTTTTCTAGAAAAAAACCTTGCTATTACTGTATTTCTGTAATATAATTACAAAGGTGCTATTTATAGAAGTGTAAAAGCATTGGTAAATCAAGCTTTTGATCTACCGGCTAAGAAACGAGAGGTTGCGACACGCCCGGGCGCTTTGCCACGAACGAGCGTGACGGAAAAATTTTCGTGGAGCTATGTCTACTTTCAAAATAGGCGAAGGAGGGAACAAGATGGCAAAACAAAAAATTCGTATCCGTTTAAAAGCGTATGAACATCGTATTTTAGATCAATCAGCGGATAAAATTGTGGAAACAGCAAAAAGAACTGGAGCTGACGTGTCAGGACCAATTCCATTACCAACAGAACGCTCGCTTTACACAGTTATTCGTGCGACTCATAAATACAAAGATTCACGCGAACAATTCGAAATGCGTACGCACAAACGTCTAATCGACATTGTGAACCCAACACCAAAGACAGTTGATGCTTTAATGAAGCTTGACTTACCGTCTGGTGTGAATATTGAAATCAAACTATAAAATCAAGATGATGGAGGTGTACTCATGACCAAAGGAATCTTAGGAAAAAAAGTGGGAATGACACAAATCTTTACTGAGTCTGGCGAATTAATTCCAGTAACAGTAGTTGAAGCTACGCCAAACGTAGTTTTACAAGTAAAAACTGTTGAAACTGATGGATACGAAGCTATCCAAATTGGTTACCAAGACAAACGTGAAGTATTAGCGAACAAACCTGCGAAAGGTCATGTTGCGAAAGCAAACACGGCTCCTAAGCGCTTCATTAAGGAATTCAAAAATGTTGAGCTAGGAGAATATGAAGTAGGTAAAGAAATTAAGGTAGATGTTTTCCAAGCAGGAGACATTATTGATGTAACAGGAACTTCGAAAGGTAAAGGATTCCAAGGCGTTATCAAACGTCACGGACAAAGCCGCGGACCAATGAGTCACGGTTCACGTTACCACCGTCGTCCTGGGTCAATGGGTCCAGTTGCACCTAACCGTGTATTTAAAAATAAAAAACTTGCTGGCCGTATGGGTGGCAACCGCGTAACAATTCAAAACCTTGAAATTGTTAAAGTGGACGCTGAAAGAAATGTAATCATGATCAAAGGTAACATTCCTGGAGCGAAAAAATCATTAATCACAATCAAATCAGCTGTGAAAGCTAAATAAGCGTAGAGAAAGGAGGAACTAAGGAATGCCGAATGTAGCATTATTTAAACAAGATGGAACTCAAAATGGTGAAATCACTTTAAACGAAGAGATTTTCGGAATCGAACCTAATGAAACAGTTGTCTACGATGCAATCATCATGCAACGTGCTTCATTAAGACAAGGTACACACTCAGTAAAACATCGCGGAGAAGTTCGTGGTGGCGGCCGTAAACCATGGCGTCAAAAAGGAACTGGTCGTGCTCGTCAAGGTTCAATTCGTTCACCACAATGGCGTGGAGGTGGCGTAGTCTTCGGACCAACACCACGTTCTTACAGCTACAAACTTCCTAAAAAAGTTCGTCGTTTAGCAATGAAATCTGTATTGTCAGATAAAGTTGCTGAAAACAACTTGGTTGCTGTTGAAGCTTTAGGCTTTGATGCACCAAAAACAAAAGAATTCAAACAAGTTCTTACAAACTTATCTATCGATGCGAAAGTATTAGTTGTTTTAGAAACAGGGAATGATTTTGCAGCATTGTCTGCACGTAATCTACCAAACGTTTCTGTAGTAACTTCTGATAACGTAAGTGTTTTAGATATCGTTTCTAATACTAAAGTATTGGCAACACAAACTGCTCTTACTCAAATTGAGGAGGTGCTTGCATAATGAACTTACTAGATCAAATCAAACGCCCAGTGATCACTGAAAAATCCATGCTTGCTATGGACGAAAAGAAATACACTTTCGAAGTAGACACTCGCGCAAATAAAACTTTAGTAAAACAAGCTGTTGAAGCAGCTTTTGATGTTAAAGTTAAAAACGTAAACATCATGAACGTACGTCCTAAATTCAAACGTATGGGTAAACATGCTGGATACACTAAAAAACGTCGCAAAGCAATTGTGACATTAACAACTGATTCAAAAGAAATTCAAATTTTCGATGCTGCTGAATAAGCAGTCCATGTTAACTATTAAATGGGAGGGAAAAAGACGTGGCGATTAAAAAGTATAAACCTACCACAAATGGCCGTCGTAATATGACAGCATCTGATTTCGCTGAAATTACGACATCAACACCTGAAAAAACGTTGTTGGCGCCATTAAAAAACCATGCCGGTCGTAACAACAATGGTCGTATTACAGTTCGTCATCAAGGTGGCGGTCACAAACGTCAATACCGTATGATCGACTTCAAACGTAATAAAGATAACGTTGTAGCGGTTGTCAAAACTATCGAGTATGATCCAAACCGTTCTGCTAACATCGCGTTAGTACATTACGAAGATGGAATTAAAGCATACATTCTAGCACCAAAAGGATTGGAAGTAGGCATGCGCCTTGTTTCTGGTACTGATGCAGATATTAAAGTAGGGAACGCATTACCATTGGAAAACATTCCAGTAGGTACTGTTGTCCACAACATTGAAATGAAACCTGGTAAAGGCGGTCAATTGATTCGTTCTGCTGGAACAAGTGCTCAAGTACTTGGTAAAGAAGGCAAATACGTATTAATCCGTTTGAACTCTGGTGAAGTTCGTATGATCTTAGCAACTTGCCGTGCAACTATCGGTTCTGTTGGTAACGAGCAACACGAATTAATCAATATTGGTAAAGCAGGCCGCTCTCGTTGGATGCGTAAACGCCCAACTGTACGTGGTAGCGTAATGAACCCGAACGATCACCCACACGGTGGTGGTGAAGGTAAACAACCGATCGGACGTAAAGCTCCAGTATCACCTTGGGGTCAACCAGCTATCGGCTTGAAAACTCGTAATAAAAGAGCTAAATCCGACAAATTTATCGTTCGTCGTCGTACTAAATAATTTTTTTGACCATGTGTCGTACATTTTGAGAGGAGGTTCACCATGGGTCGTAGTTTAAAGAAAGGGCCTTTCGCAGATGAGCATCTAATGAAAAAAGTAGAAGCTCAACAAGGTGCCGAAAAGAAAAAAGTAATTAAAACTTGGTCTCGCCGTTCAACAATTTTTCCAACATTCGTTGGATTTACAATTGCTGTATATGATGGACGTAAACACGTTCCAGTATACATCCAAGAAGACATGGTAGGACATAAATTAGGTGAATTTGCACCAACTAGAACTTATCGTGGCCACGGAGCCGACGATAAGAAAACTAGACGTTAATTTTGAGGGGAGGAAATGCAAATGTCAGAACAAATTACATCAGCTAAGGCAACTGCAAAAACAGTTCGCACTTCACCTCGTAAAGCCCGTTTAGTAATCGATCTTATCAGAGGTAAAAGCGTTGCGGATGCAATTTCTATCTTGAAATTCATGCCAAACAAATCTGCTGGAATCATTGAGAAAGTTTTAATGTCAGCAGTTGCTAACGCAGAAAATAACTTTGACTTAGACGTTGAAAACTTAGTAGTATCTGAAGCATTTGTCAACGAAGGACCAACAATGAAACGCTTCCGTCCACGTGCAAAAGGTTCAGCATCACCAATTAACAAACGTACAAGTCATCTTACAGTAGTCGTATCAGAAAAATAATCTGTTTTAAACAGATGTCACTTGATAAGAGGAGGACCATTATTCTTAATGCTTTGGCATTTTGAACTAGTGGCAACCGAACCTTAAAAGATTAAGAGGAGGGACAATCAGTGGGTCAAAAAGTACATCCAATAGGAATGCGTGTAGGCATCATCCGCGACTGGGATGCAAAATGGTATGCTGAAAAAGAGTATGCTGAGTTCTTACACGAAGATTTAAGAATCCGTAAATTTATCGCGACAAAACTTGCTGATGCCGCTGTGTCTACAATTGAGATCGAGCGCGCTGCAAATCGTGTGAATATTTCAATCCACACAGCTAAACCAGGTATGGTTATCGGTAAAGGCGGATCTGAAGTCGAAAACCTAAGAAAATCATTGAATTCATTAACTGGTAAAAGAGTTCATATCAACATCATTGAAATCAAAAAACCAGATTTAGATGCAAAATTAGTAGGCGAAGGAATTGCACGTCAATTAGAAAATCGTGTTGCTTTCCGTCGTGCTCAAAAACAAGCGATCCAACGCACTATGCGTTCAGGCGCTAAAGGTATCAAAACACAAGTATCAGGTCGTTTAAACGGTGCTGATATCGCTCGTTCAGAAGGTTACTCTGAAGGTACAGTTCCACTTCACACTTTGCGTGCTGATATTGATTACGCATGGGAAGAAGCTGACACAACTTACGGAAAATTAGGAGTTAAAGTGTGGATTTACCGTGGAGAAATTCTTCCAACGAAAAAAAACGCTGAGAAAGGAGGGAAATAATCATGTTAGTACCTAAACGTGTAAAACACCGTCGTGAATTTAGAGGTAAAATGCGTGGTGAAGCCAAAGGTGGAAAAGAAGTAACATTTGGTGAATGGGGTTTACAAGCAACTGAATCTCACTGGATTACTAACCGTCAAATCGAAGCTGCCCGTATTGCTATGACTCGTTATATGAAACGTGGCGGGAAAGTATGGATTAAAATTTTCCCTCACAAATCATACACAAGTAAAGCTATCGGTGTTCGTATGGGTAAAGGTAAAGGGGCACCTGAAGGCTGGGTTTCACCAGTTAAACGTGGCAAGATCATGTTTGAAATCGCAGGCGTACCTGAAGAAGTAGCTCGTGAAGCACTTCGCCTTGCATCCCACAAATTACCGGTGAAAACCAAAATTGTAAAACGTGAGGAAATGGGTGGTGAATCGAATGAAGGTTAAAGAAATCAGAGAATTAACCACTGCCGAAATGCTTGAAAAAGAAAAGCAATTCAAAGAAGAATTATTTAATCTTAGATTCCAACTAGCAACAGGTCAATTAGAAAACACTGCACGTATTCAAGAAGTACGTCAATCGATTGCACGCATCAAAACAGTATTGCGTGAACAAGCTAACTAATAGTGGAAGGAGGCCAAACGCGTATGACTGAAGAAAGAAATCAACGCAAAGTTTACCAAGGTCGTGTTGTTTCAGACAAAATGGATAAAACTATCACTGTTGTCGTAGAAACGAAGAAAAACCATCCTATTTATGGTAAACGTATGAAATATTCTAAGAAATACAAAGCTCATGATGAAAACAACACTGCAAAAGTTGGAGACATCGTAAGAATCATGGAAACTCGTCCATTATCAGCTACAAAACGTTTCCGTTTACTAGAGGTAGTCGAAGAAGCAGTTATTATCTAATAAAAACGAGATTTTCCTATATAGATTGAAACATAAAATCTGAAAGGGGGATACACATCGTGATCCAACAAGAAAGCCGATTAAAAGTCGCAGATAACTCAGGTGCTCGTGAAATTTTAACGATTAAAGTACTAGGTGGTTCTGGACGTAAAACTGCTAATATTGGTGACGTGATTGTTGCTACGGTTAAACATGCAACGCCAGGTGGAGTTGTTAAAAAAGGTGAAGTCGTAAAAGCCGTTATCGTTCGTACAAAATCAGGAGCTCGTCGTACAGACGGTTCATACATCAAATTTGATGAAAATGCTGCTGTAATTATTCGTGATGATAAAAGCCCGCGTGGAACTCGTATCTTCGGTCCTGTTGCACGTGAATTACGTGAAAACAACTTCATGAAGATCGTTTCTCTAGCACCAGAAGTATTATAATCAGGACACGTATCAAAGGAGGTGCGAAACAGTAATGTTTGTTAAAAAAGGCGATAAAGTGAAAATTATCACTGGTAAAGACAAAAATAAAGAAGGCGTTGTATTAGCAGCGTTTCCTAAAAAAGACAAAGTCATCGTTGAAGGTGTTAACATCATGAAAAAACACCAAAAACCTAACCAAGCAGCGCCGCAAGGCGGAATCCTAGAAGTAGAAGCGCCGATTCATGTTTCTAATGTAATGGTGATTGACGGAACAGGTGTAGCTGGTCGTGTAGGTTACAAAGAAGTCGATGGTAAAAAAGTCCGTGTTTCTAAAAAAACCGGTGAAGTCTTAGATAAATAGATTAAAAGGAAGGAGGGGCTTACTAAATGAACCGCCTGAAAGAAAAATATATTAAAGAAATTACTCCATCATTAGTGGAAAAATTTAATTATAGTTCAGTTATGCAAACACCAAAAGTTGATAAGATCGTTATTAACATGGGTGTGGGTGACGCTGTTTCAAACGCAAAAAACTTAGATAAAGCAGTTGAAGAATTAGCATTGATCACAGGTCAAAAACCTTTAATCACTAAAGCTAAGAAATCAATCGCTGGTTTCCGTTTACGTGAAGGCATGCCAATCGGTGCGAAAGTTACTTTACGCGGAGAAAGAATGTACGAATTTTTAGATAAATTAGTATCTGTTTCTCTACCTCGTGTACGTGACTTCCACGGAGTAAGCAAAAAAGCCTTTGATGGACGTGGTAACTACACTTTAGGTATTAAAGAACAATTAATCTTCCCAGAAGTTGATTATGATTTAGTAGATAAAGTACGCGGTATGGACATCGTTATTGTAACAACAGCAAACACAGATGAAGAATCTCGTGAATTGTTGGCACAATTAGGTATGCCATTCCAAAAATAATAAAAGGAGGCGAACTACGTGGCTAAAAAATCAATGATTGCTAAAAACAAACGCCCTGCAAAACATTCAACACAAGCGTATACTCGTTGTGAACGTTGCGGACGTCCACATTCAGTTTATCGTAAATTTCATCTTTGCCGTATTTGCTTCCGCGAACTTGCCTATAAAGGTCAAATTCCCGGCGTGAAGAAAGCTAGCTGGTAAACAAGTAAACTCGCATAAAGGAGGTAAATAGTTCAATGGTCATGACAGATCCAATTGCAGATTTTCTAACGCGCATTCGTAATGCAAACATGGTTAAACATGAAAGCTTAGAAGTGCCTGCGTCAAAAATCAAACGTGATATCGCTGAAATCTTGAAACGTGAAGGTTTTGTACGCGATGTAGAATATATCGAAGATGACAAACAAGGCGTGATTCGTGTTTTCCTTAAATACGGTAAAAACGAAGAACGTGTTATCACAAACTTAAAACGTATCTCTAAACCAGGTTTACGTGCTTATGTCAAATCTGACGAAGTACCTAAAGTATTGAATGGTCTAGGAATCGCGATTATCTCTACTTCTGAAGGTGTTGTAACTGATAAAGAAGCAAGAGCTAAAAACATCGGCGGCGAAGTAATCGCCTACGTATGGTAATTTAAAAAAACACACAAGGAGGTGTCTCTAAGTGAGCCGTATTGGTAATAAAATCGTTGTACTTCCTGCTGGCGTTGAAGTCAAACAAGAAGGAAACAACATTACTGTAAAAGGACCTAAAGGTGAATTAACACGTGAATTTTCTGCTGATATCACAATGAATATCGAAGGAAATGAAGTAACATTCACTCGTCCAAATGATAGCAAAGACATGAAAACAATTCACGGAACAACTCGTGCGAACTTCAACAACATGGTTGTTGGTGTAAGTACAGGCTTTGAAAAAGGTCTTGAACTTATCGGGGTTGGTTACCGTGCTCAGATGCAAGGGACTAAATTAGTTCTTAACGTTGGGTATTCTCATCCAGTAGAAATCACACCACCAGCTGGTGTAACTGTAGAAGTACCTTCGAATACACAAGTGATTGTTAAAGGAGCTAACAAAGAACACGTTGGTGAATTAGCAGCAAACATTCGTGGAACTCGTCCTCCAGAACCTTATAAAGGCAAAGGAATCCGTTATGTTGGCGAATTCGTACGTCGTAAAGAAGGTAAAACTGGTAAATAATAGCAACTTGAGAGTTATTTTTCAATTGTATTTGAAAAATAACGATCCGTTGTCTATCGCAGCTTAATAGCTAGCAAATACAAAGAGGTGACAATTGTGATTACAAAACCAGATAAAAACAAAACACGCCAAAAGAGACATCGTCGTGTACGTAACAAAATCTCTGGTACTGCTGAGTGCCCACGCTTGAACGTATTCCGTTCTAACAAAAACATCTACGCGCAAATCATTGATGACGTAGCGGGTGTAACGCTAGCAAGTGCCTCTGCCTTAGATAAAGAAATTTCAGGTGGAAACAAAACAGAAACAGCCGCAGCTGTTGGTAAACTAATCGCTGAACGTGCCGCTGAAAAAGGCGTTAAAGTAGTAGTCTTTGACCGTGGTGGATACCTTTACCATGGCCGCGTGCAAGCTTTAGCTGAAGCAGCGCGTGAAAATGGACTAGAATTTTAGGAGAAGGAGGAACACCATTCATGGTTTATATTGATCCAAAACACTTGGAATTAGAAGACCGCGTGGTTTCTATCAACCGTGTAACTAAAGTTGTTAAAGGTGGACGTCGTCTACGCTTTGCAGCACTAGTTGTTGTGGGAGATAAAAACGGTCACGTTGGCTTTGGGACTGGTAAAGCACAAGAAGTGCCAGAAGCAATCCGTAAAGCAATCGAAGACGCGAAGAAAAACTTAGTTGAAGTGCCTATGGTTGGTTCTAGTATCCCTCACGAAGTGATCGGGGTATTCGGTGGTGGCCGTATCCTTATGAAACCTGCAGTAGAAGGTTCTGGGGTTGCCGCTGGTGGACCAGTTCGTGCCGTATTGGAATTAGCTGGTGTAGCAGATATTACATCAAAATCATTAGGTTCAAATACACCAATCAACGTTGTTCGCGCAACAGTTGAAGGGTTAAAACAATTAAAACGTGCCGAAGAAGTGGCAGCACTTCGCGGTAAATCTGTAGAAGAAATCTTAGGATAAGGAGGACAAAATAATGGCTGAATTAAAAGTTACATTAAAACGCAGCGTTATCGGACGTCCTCAAAACCAAAAAGATACAGTTAAAGCACTAGGTTTAGGTAAACTAAACAGCTCTGTTGTTAAACCTGCGAATGAAGCAATCAAAGGTATGATCAACACTGTGTCACATTTAGTGGACGTTGAAGAAGTTTAATTTACAATAGTACATTGTTAAGGAGGTGCCAAACCAATGAAACTTCATGAATTGAAACCTGCTGAAGGTTCACGCCAAGTACGTAACCGTGTTGGACGTGGTACTTCATCTGGTAATGGTAAAACATCCGGCCGTGGACAAAAAGGGCAAAAAGCTCGTTCAGGCGGTGGTGTAAGACTAGGATTTGAAGGGGGTCAAACTCCATTATTCCGTCGTTTACCAAAACGCGGCTTCACAAACATCAACCGTAAAGATTATGCAGTCATCAACTTAGATGTCTTAAATCGTTTCGAAGATGGAACTGAAGTAACACCTGCAGGCTTGATCGAAGCTGGAATCGTGAAAAACGAAAAAGCTGGAATCAAAGTTCTTGCCAATGGTGAATTAACAACTAAAAAATTAACTGTGAAAGCAGCTAAATTCTCTAAAGCAGCAGAAGAAGCAATTGTTGCAGCTGGTGGATCAATCGAGGTGATCTAATGTTTAAACTATTAAAAGACGCTTTTAAAGTCAAAGACATTAGATCAAAAATTTTGTTTACTGTATTCATTCTTTTTGTATTTCGTTTAGGTGCGCATATAACTGTACCTGGCGTAAATGCAAAAGGTTTGCAAGACTTAAGCAATTTACCATTTTTAAATATGTTGAATATGGTCAGTGGTAGTGCTATGCAAAACTTCTCTATCTTCTCGATGGGGGTTTCGCCTTACATTACAGCATCGATCATTATCCAACTATTACAAATGGACATCGTTCCAAAATTTGTAGAATGGTCGAAGCAAGGTGAAGTCGGACGTAAGAAATTGAATCAAGCAACAAGATATCTAACGATTGTCTTGGGTATAGCTCAATCTATTGGGATTACTGCTGGATTTAATCAATTAAGTTCAGTTGGGATCGTAAAAAATCCTAACATCAGCACTTTTGTAATGATCTCTGTAATTTTAACTGGTGGAACAATGTTTGTTACATGGTTAGGAGAACAAATTACTGAAAAAGGAATCGGAAATGGTGTTTCAATGATTATCTTCGCGGGGATTATTTCTCGCTTACCAGAAGGAATCAAAGAGATCGTTGAGGATTACTTTATCAATATTGAATCTTCTAGAATTTGGCAATCTGCTATTTTCATTGTAATTTTGATTATTGCAATTTTAGCTGTCGTTACATTAGTAACATTTTTCCAGCAAGCAGAACGAAAAATTCCGATCCAATATACAAAACGAGTTTCTGGTGCACCAACTAGTAGTTATTTACCGTTAAAAGTAAATGCTGCCGGTGTTATCCCAGTTATCTTTGCTAGTTCGTTGATTGCAACGCCAAATGCTGTTTTACAAGCCTTCTCTAAGAGTTATTCTGGTGAAGGTTGGTATGATGTAATGACGCAAATTTTTAGTTACAATACCGTTCCAGGTGCGATTATTTATACTGTACTGATCGTCGCTTTCACATTCTTCTATGCTTTTGTTCAAGTTAACCCTGAGAAATTAGCGGAAAACTTACAAAAACAAGGAAGCTATATTCCAAGTGTACGACCAGGTAAAGGGACAGAAGAATATATTTCTGGAATGTTAATGAGACTAAGTGTTGTCGGTTCTATATTCCTAGGTTTAGTTGCCTTACTACCAATCATTGCACAAATGATTTGGAAGTTACCGCAATCTATCGGTCTAGGAGGAACGAGCTTACTGATTGTAATTGGTGTTGCTTTAGAAACAGCAAAACAATTAGAAGGTTTAATGTTGAAACGTCAATATGTTGGCTTTATCAATAAGTAGGAGTCGTGTGTTGAGGATTTCAACCCTCAGCACCATTCTCTCGCTAGGCTAGCTTCAAAAGCCAGCCTTTAAAATTAGGAGGAAATGAAATGAACCTCATTTTAATGGGATTGCCTGGAGCAGGCAAAGGAACTCAAGCAGAACAGATCGTGGATACTTATGGTATTCCTCATATTTCTACAGGAGATATGTTCCGTGCTGCTATGAAAAACGAAACTGCTCTTGGCTTAGAAGCGAAATCTTATATCGATAAAGGTGCTTTGGTTCCTGATGATGTAACAAATGGAATTGTCAAAGAACGTTTGGCAGAACCTGATACTGATAAAGGCTTTTTATTAGATGGTTTTCCACGTACTTTGGATCAAGCAGAAGCATTAGATAAAATGTTACAAGAGTTAAATAAAAAAATTGATGCTGTCATCGACATCCATGTTGAAGAAGAAATTTTAGTTGAACGCTTAGCTGGCCGTTTTATCTGCCGCTCTTGTGGAGCAACTTATCATAAAATCTTCAATCCTCCGACTGTAGAAGGAACATGCGATCGTTGCGGCGGACATGAATTTTATCAAAGAGAAGATGATAAGCCTGAAACGGTCAAAAACCGTCTGGCTGTCAACATCAAAAGTAGTGCACCGATTTTAGACTTTTACAAGGCTAAAAACGTACTGCACACAATAGATGGGAATCGCGAGATCGATACTGTTTTTTCTGAAGTGAAACAAATCATTGAAAAAAGATAGTTGTTTGAATGGCCCGCAGTTTACCATTTGTGTTTGATTCAGATTCTCTTGCCAAATAGAATAGTTTATGATAGAATATATCAGTCCGACTTCTACCTTTTTGTAGAGGTTTAATTGAAAATTCTAGGTGGGGGCTGAAGTTTCCGCCATTTTATCGTGTGAAAATGCGAAACAAGTACAAGGAGGTACTGTGCGTGGCTAAAGAAGATATGATTGAAGTCGAAGGTACAGTCGTCGAAACTTTGCCGAATGCAATGTTTAAAGTTGAACTAGAAAATGGACACCAAGTTCTTGCTACTGTTTCCGGTAAGATCCGTATGCACTATATTCGAATTTTACCTGGGGATAAAGTGACTGTAGAGTTATCTCCATATGATTTAACTCGTGGTCGAATCACTTATCGCTTTAAATAATTGTACTCCGTAAAATTCAGGGAGGTATTATCATGAAAGTAAGACCATCAGTAAAACCAATGTGTGAACATTGTAAAGTAATTCGCCGTAAAGGACGTGTTATGGTCATTTGCCCAGCAAATCCAAAACATAAACAACGTCAAGGATAATAGGAGGTGTAACGAATAATGGCTCGTATTGCAGGAGTAGACATCCCTCGTGATAAACGTGTAGTAATTTCCCTTACTTATATTTTTGGTATTGGTAACACTACTGCTAAAAAAGTTTTAGCAAACGTTGGCGTATCTGAAGATATTCGTGTTCGTGACTTAACGAACGATCAAACAGATGCCATCCGTGCGGAAATTGATAAGTTAAAAGTTGAAGGTGATCTTCGTCGTGAAGTGAACTTGAACATCAAACGTTTGATGGAAATCGGTTCATACCGTGGAATCCGTCACCGTCGTGGATTACCAACTCGTGGACAAAACACGAAAAATAATGCACGTACTCGTAAAGGCCCAGCTCGTACTGTAGCAGGCAAGAAAAAATAATTCCTAAGTGAAGGAGGTTAGATCTTCATGGCAGCAAAAAAAGTTAGTCGTAAACGCCGTGTGAAAAAGAATATAGAAACTGGGATTGCACATATCCATTCTACATTCAACAATACAATTGTAATGATCACTGATAGTCATGGTAATGCATTGGCTTGGTCATCAGCAGGATCATTAGGCTTTAAAGGAAGTAAAAAATCAACACCGTTTGCAGCTCAAATGGCCGCAGAAGCTGCAACTAAAGCAGCACAAGAACACGGACTTAAAACTGTTGATGTAACAGTTAAAGGACCAGGTTCTGGACGTGAAGCAGCGATTCGTTCATTGCAAGCAACAGGTTTAGAAGTGACTGCAATTCGTGACGTGACTCCAGTTCCTCATAATGGATGCCGCCCTCCAAAACGCCGTCGTGTTTAATGAGTGCCACTCATTCTGAGTTTGAATTAAGAACGTCATTGAACAAGACACTTTTCGTTTTGAAAGGGGTATAGATAAGAATGATTGAATTTGAAAAACCAAGAATCGAAAAAATTGATGAGAATAGAGATTATGGCAAGTTCGTCGTTGAACCACTGGAAAGAGGTTACGGGACTACTTTAGGTAATTCTCTACGTCGTATTTTATTATCTTCTCTGCCGGGAGCGGCTATTACAAATATTCAGATCGATGGTGTGTTGCATGAATTCTCTACCATTAAAGGTGTAAGAGAAGACGTAACTCAAATTATTTTGAATATTAAAGGTTTAGCTCTTAAGCTTTATGCAGAAGAAGAAAAAACCCTTGAGATCGATATTACAGGACCTGCTACAGTAACTGCTGGCGATATTATTGTCGACAGTGATGTTGAGATCCTAAATAAAGATTTAATTATCTGTAGTGTCTCTGAAGGAGCTACTTTCCATGCTCGCTTAACTGTGAAACCTGGTCGTGGCTATGTTCAAGCAGACGAAAACAAAAAGGAAGATATGCCGATTGGTGTTCTCCCTGTTGATTCCATCTATACACCAGTTCGCCGTGTGAACTACCAAGTAGAAAACACTCGTGTTGGTCGTCGTGATGACTTCGACAAATTAACAATGGAAATATGGACTGATGGTTCAATCATTCCTCAAGAAGCCCTTAGCTTAGCTGCTAAGATTATGACGGAGCATTTAGACATCTTTGTTAACCTTACTGACGAAGCGAAAAACGCTGAAATCATGGTTGAAAAAGAAGAAACACAAAAAGAAAAAATGCTAGAAATGACCATCGAAGAACTAGACTTGTCTGTTCGTTCATACAACTGTTTAAAACGTGCAGGTATTAACACTGTACAAGAACTTACAAATAAATCTGAACCAGAAATGATCAAAGTACGTAATTTAGGTCGTAAATCTCTTGAAGAGGTTAAACTAAAACTACATGATTTAGGTTTAGGCTTACGTAAAGACGATTAATACTTTTTACGAAGGAGGAAAACCAACGTGGGTTATCGTAAATTAGGACGCACATCAAGCCAACGTAAGGCAATGTTGCGTGACTTAACTACTGATTTAATTATCAATGAACGTATCGTTACGACTGAAGCTCGTGCGAAAGAAATTCGTTCGACTACAGAAAAAATGATTACTTTAGGCAAACGTGGAGATCTTCATGCTCGTCGTCAAGCAGCTACTTTTGTACGTAATGAAGTTGCTAGCGTTCGTGAAGAAGACGAAAAAATCGTTGTTGAATCAGCTTTACAAAAGTTATTCAATGACCTTGCACCTCGTTACGCTGAACGCCAAGGTGGTTACACTCGTATCTTGAAGACAGAACCAAGACGCGGAGATGCAGCACCAATGGTAATTATCGAATTTGTTAAATAATCAAACTATACCGTCACTTTATAGATGATTCTTTTAGAGTGTTATGATGTTGGAGGCGACTCCTAGTCTAGCTCAACGCTTTCCCTGCCGGACTTGTCTGGTAGGGAAGCACTCATCATAGATAAGGTGTATTTTTTTGTCCTAAGAATTTATTCTTAGGACTTTTTTGTTTTATTGGAGTAAACCTGATTATTTTTGTTATGTTATTGCATCCCAGTGTAAATTTTAGTATACTTTTATTAGTCGGAATTTTCTGACAAAACAAAAGAGTTTTAAGGGGGAGTAACATGGCACAAATGACCGCTTTTACGTTACTAATGGGAATTTTATACATTGGAGACGTTGTATCAAGCAAAACAAAAGCATGGATTTCATCGGTTTTTGTTTGTGCAGTACTATTTGTTATTGGTTATTGGACTTTTTTTCCAGAAAACATTGTTGAAATTGCTGGGATTCCGCCAGTTGTTGCTACATTATTAATGTATTTGCTGATTACTAATATGGGGACACTGTTATCAATCAAAGAATTGGGAAATCAATGGAAAACGATCGTGATCACACTTTCAGGAATTTTAGGTATTGTTGTTTTATTATTAACAGTTGGATCATTGATTTTTGATTTCAAGACCGTATTGGTTGCTGTACCACCTTTAGTTGGAGGCGTTGTTTCTTCTTTGATCATGTCAGAAGCGGCTCAAACAGCTGGATTGACATCATTATCAGTATTGGCCGTTTTGATTTATGTGATGCAAGGATTTGCCGGCTATCCTTTAACTTCGATTATGTTGAAAAAAGAAGGAAAACGAATGCTTGAAAAATATCGTAATGGAGAATGGACACCTGTTCATGAACAGGAAGCTGGGCAAGAAGAGACAGTTGATGAAGATATTCCAAGATTGTTTAGCAGTGTACCTAAAAAGTATCATACTGATTTTTCTCGAATTTTTCGTTTAGCGATCGTGGCTTTATTAGCTTATTATGTTTCAGTATGGAGTGCGCCATTTGTATCGATTAGTCCATTTGTTTTATGTTTATTTTTTGGAGTTATCGCTTCTTCTGTAGGTTTTCTAGAAAAACAACCATTGAAAAAAGCGAATAGTTTTGGTTTTGCTATTTTAGGATTAATGTTATTTATCTTTGATGGATTGAAAAAAGCAACGCCAGAAATGTTGGAAGAATTATTTCTACCAATGGTGGGTATTATTATTATTGGTGTGATTGGGATGTATCTGTTCTCAGCTATTGTAGGAAAGTTGTTAGGAGTTAGTAAAGAAATGGCCTTTGCGGTGTCACTGACTGCCTTGTATGGATTTCCAGCAGATTATATCATTACCAATGAAGTCATTCAGTCTTTGACCGAAGATGAAAAAGAGATAGAAGCACTAACAAGTCATATGATGCCGCCGATGTTAGTAGCAGGATTTATAACAGTGACAATCGTGTCAGTTGTCTTAGCAGGAATTTTTTCGAGTATTTTATTAAGTCTATAGAAGTGAGGGAATGAAATGAACGAATTAAAAACTTTGGTACAAAAGTATAAACAAGAAATGATCGATTTCAGAAGAGATCTACACCAACATCCAGAATTGCAATTTGAGGAATTTAGAACAACAGAAAAGATTGCTGAAACGTTAGATAAAATCGGTATTCCTTATCGTAAGACCGAACCTACAGGAATCATTGCAGAATTAGTTGGTGGTCAACTAGGAAAAACAGTAGCTTTGAGAGCTGATATGGATGCGTTACCTGTTCAAGAGCTAAATGATGGTATTTCTTATAAGTCATTAGAAGATGGGAAAATGCATGCTTGTGGGCATGATGCTCATACAGCGATGCTTTTGACTGCTGCAAAAGCATTAAAAGAGGTGCAGTCAGAAATTAAAGGAACAGTTCGTTTTATTTTTCAGCCATCAGAAGAAAACGCTCAGGGAGCAAAAGCGATGGTCGCACAAGGTGCGGTAGAAGGAGTAGACGATGTTTTTGGGATTCATATCTGGTCACAAATGCCATCTGGAACAGCTTCTTGTGTAGTAGGATCATCATTTGCTTCAGCGGATATCTGTTCGATTGATTTTAAAGGACGTGGCGGACATGGTGCAATGCCGGATGCTTGTGTAGATGCAGCAGTGATAGCATCTTCATTTGTTATGAATGTGCAAACTGTCGTTTCTAGAGAAACCAATCCGTTAGATCCTGTTGTAGTGACCGTGGGTAAAATGGATGTTGGTACACGATTTAATGTGATCGCTGAAAATGCTCGATTAGAAGGCACTGTACGTTGTTTTAGTATTGAGACGCGTGATCGTGTGGAAAAAGCTTTAAAACGCTATGCTGAGCAAACTGCGGCGATATATGGCGGTACAGCTACGCTAGACTATAATTATGGAACAGTTCCTGTAATCAATGACGAAGAAGATGCATTATTTGCTCAAGCAATCATCAAAGAAAGCTTTGGTGAATCAGCGTTAATTCAAGAACCACCAACTACTGGGGGAGAAGATTTTAGTTACTTTACCGAGAATACACCAGGATGTTTTGCTTTAGTTGGTTGTGGAAATCCAGAGAAAGATACAGAATGGGCTCATCATCATGGGCGGTTTAATGTGGATGAAGATGCGATGGAAATTGGTGCGGAATTATATGCGCAATATGCTTTTGAGTATTTAAGTAAATAACGGATTATTCGAGTTTGAAGGATAGAATGAAACTAATATTTTAGTTTTGTTCTATCCTTATTTTAGTTAGTAATGAGAAATCATCAATTAATTGCTAAAAAAATTCTGTCATGACAGATAAGAATACACATAAATTGACTTATTTTGTTATAATAGACAATAGTGCAAAGAAAAGAATAGATGATTGAAAAAACACTGATTTTTTGTTAGTGTTAGGAAGACTAAATAATTGAGGGAGTACGCGATGCAACCGATAATTGAATTAAAAAATATCGATTTTAACTATCAACCTGAAGATGCTTCTCCCGCGTTGAAAGATGTATCTTTTTCCATCCAACAAGGCGAGTGGATTGCTATAATTGGGCATAATGGCTCAGGAAAATCAACGTTGGCAAAAACGATCAATGGTTTATTGCTGCCAGCTTCTGGCAGTATTGCAGTTGGGGGCAAAGAATTGAACGAAACTAACGTTTGGGATATCCGCCGTATGGTGGGGATGGTGTTTCAAAATCCTGACAATCAGTTTGTCGGTTCAACGGTAGAAGATGATGTGGCATTCGGCTTAGAGAATCAAGGCATACCTCGTGAGGAAATGCTTGTTAGAGTCAAAGATGCTTTAGAGAAAGTTCGAATGGATTCATTTGCTACACGGGAACCTGCCCGCTTATCAGGTGGTCAAAAACAGCGTGTAGCCATTGCTGGTGTTGTTGCTTTGCGCCCAGATATCATTATTTTGGATGAAGCGACAAGTATGCTTGATCCAGAAGGACGCGAAGAAGTTATCTCAACAATCAAAAAAATCAAAGAAGAAAGCAATTTGACGGTCATTTCAATTACCCATGATATTGATGAAGCTGCCAATGCGAATCGAATTCTAGTAATGAAACAAGGGGAATTAGTTGGCGAAGGCACGCCAGCAGAAATTTTCTCTGCCGGAACTGACTTGATCCAAATGGGCTTAGATTTGCCTTTTCCAGAAAAATTAAAAATAGCACTAAAAAAACGCGGAATTGATGTTCCGAAAGAGTACTTGACCGAAGAAAGGATGGTGGACTGGTTATGGACATCCGTTTTGAACAAGTAGATTTTACCTACCAGCCCAATACACCATTTGAACAACGAGCATTATTTGATTTGAATCTAACAATCGAAGATGGCTCTTATACGGCAATCGTTGGTCATACAGGCAGCGGCAAATCTACGCTATTGCAGCATTTGAATGCTTTGGTTAAGCCGACAAAGGGAACAGTAACGATTGGTGATAGAACAATTGTGCCTGAAACAAATAATAAAAACTTAAAACCAATTCGTAAAAAAGTCGGAATCGTATTTCAATTTCCAGAAGCGCAATTATTTGAAGAAACAGTTGCTAAGGATATTGCATTTGGACCTAAAAACTTTGGAGTCTCAGAAGCAGATGCTGCAAGTTTGGCTGCCGAAATGTTAGGTTTGGTCGGGCTAGATGCGAGTTATTTGGAACGTTCTCCTTTTGAATTGTCAGGTGGTCAAATGCGTCGAGTTGCAATTGCGGGCGTTTTAGCAATGGAACCAGAAGTTTTGGTATTGGATGAACCTACAGCAGGCTTAGATCCTCAGGGACGTAAAGAAATGATGGAAATGTTCCAACGACTACATGAAGAACGTGGGATGACCATCGTTTTAGTGACCCATTTAATGGATGATGTTGCTAATTATGCAGATCATGTGATCGTATTAGAAAAAGGAAAAATAGTAAAATCAGGAATACCACAAGAAGTTTTTCAAAATATCGATTGGTTAAAAGAAAAACAATTAGGTGTTCCGACTGCGGCTTCTTTTGCAGAAAAACTGGTGAATAAAGGAATGAACTTTGATCATTTACCATTAACAGCCGATGCCTTAGCAGATGAATTGTTAAAAGGCTTCAAGAAAGCAGGTGAAGGCCAATGATGAACAAGTTGATTTTTGGTCGGTATATTCCTGGAAATTCGTTTATTCATACAATGGATCCAAGAGCTAAACTGGTTGCTAGTTTTTATTTTATCGGGATTATTTTTTTAGCGAATAATTGGCAAACATATGCTATGTTAACTATTTTTACATTATTTGCAATTTTTTTATCGAAGATCAATATTCGATTTTTTATTCGAGGGATCAAACCATTGATTTGGCTGATTTTATTCACTGTTGCTTTACAGATGTTGTTTACGCAAGGTGGAGAGGTCTACTTTAAATGGGGGATTTTTACACTTACAGAATTTGGTATAATGAACGGTTTGATGATCTTTTGCCGTTTTGTATTGATTATTTTTATGTCTACGTTATTGACATTGACAACTCCACCGTTGGATTTGTCAGATGCGATTGAGTATTTGCTGCGACCACTGAAAGTCCTTCGTTTTCCTGTCCATGAAGTGTCATTGATGTTGTCGATTGCTTTGCGTTTTGTTCCAACTTTAATGGACGAAACAGAGAAAATCATGAATGCGCAACGTGCTCGCGGTGTAGATTTTGGTGAAGGAAATTTAATCCAAAAGATGAAGGCTGTGGTACCGTTATTGATTCCGTTATTCGTTAGCAGTTTTAATCGAGCAGAAGATTTAGCGACTGCGATGGAAGCTCGTGGGTATCAAGGTGGAGATGGTCGGACGAAATATCGAATTCTTCATTGGCATGTAAAAGATACGGCAGTGATGCTGGCGTTTGCAGCTTTGACTGCGGTCTTGATTTTATTAAGAAGTTAGAGTAAAGGGGAAAAGAAATGCCACGCTATAAAGCGATAATTGCTTATGATGGAACGAATTTTAATGGATTTCAAGCTCAGCCGAATGGACGGACAGTTCAAGAGGAATTTGAAAAAACATTAAGAAAAATGAACAACGGCAAAACGATCACGATTTTTGGTTCTGGTCGGACAGATGCTGGTGTTCATGCTGAAGGACAGGTCATTCACTTTGATTATCCGCAAGCAAGAGAGTTAGAAAGAATGCGTTATGCGTTGGATACACAAACGCCTGAAGATATCGCAGTAAAAAGCGTGGAGATTGTTCCAGATGATTTTCATGCACGGTATCATGTGGTTGAAAAGACGTATCAATTTAGAGTAGATATCGGTAAACCAAGAAGTCCGTTCAAACGCTTTTATGCGAGTTATTTTCCTTATCCAGTTGATGTGGAAAAAATCCAGCGAGCGTTGACTGATTTAATAGGTACTCATGACTTCACCTCATTTTGTGCTTCTGGTACGGAAATAGAAGATAAAGTCCGCACGATTCATGAAGCTAGTTTAAAGGTCAATGAAGCAGGCGATGAGTTGATTTTTACATTTCGCGGTGATGGCTTTTTGTATAAAATGATTCGTATTTTAGTAGGGACCTTGCTCAAGATGGGCAATGGCCGGATGGATGAAACATTGATTCCAGAAATTATCCAAGCGAAAGATCGAAATTTAGCTGGACCAACAGCACATCCAGAAGGATTATATTTAGTTGAAGTAAAATACGAATAAAATAATAATTCCTTATTTAAAAGAAAAACAGGCTTGATACGTGCAGCCACCTTAAACGTTAGATTTCATGGTCTAACATTTAGGGTGGCATCCGTGTCTACCTGTTTCTTTTTTTGAAATGACTTAAAATACAGTCAAAAGCTAGTCTATGTCTCTGAGAAATTTATCTTTATTCTTGAATAATATTCTTCTTTTCAAACAGCTGCTGCAGGATTTTATACAGATCAGCTAAATCTTTGTTACTGTATGATAAATCCCAAAAATACAAAGGGATATCTGGATATTTTTTTCTAGGAAGCAATGATGAACTGATAACTAAATCGTAACTGTCATTTTGTTCTTCCTGATAAGGTGCAGAGTCCACAAAACCTAAATCATTTAAAAACTGATAAATCATTCTAACTAACGTAAAATTATGTTCAAAGGCAACACCAACTTTTAGATGTTCAGAGTGTTGTGGTTTGTCATAAGAAGGAAGTAAAACACTTTTAAATGCTGCAATCAAAGGTTTTTTGATCGTGTAAACAAATTTGTATTCCTTCTCCTGAGCCTTGTCATCGAAAAATTGTTGAAGTTTTCTTTCAAGCGATTCATCGGCTTTTCTCTTTTGCTGGGGAATCTCAACTAAGTTTTGTAGGTTTGGAAAAGGTTGGCGTAAGACAAAAAACGTAAAGGTAATATTTAAAAGATTACCAATAAGGATTGGCTTATCAAGAATTTCTGGTTCTTTTTTGAAGATATTGGTTTTAGCATAAGCGATAAACTCTTGAACTAACTCATAGACTGGATTTGGACGAGTTGAAAAATCATGTAACGTTTGAAACAATGAAGGATCGTCATCCAATGTATAAAATGGTGCATAATGTGATAAGAAAAAGATAAAACTACTTTCAGCTTTATTATGTTCAGGTGATAATGTCTGGATTGGACCAAGCTCTTTATTTAAGCGGTCAAAATCATAATAAGGATTGTCCATTAATAAAAAATCATAACGTTCATCGTAGCTAACAAAATATTTTTTTCGCGTGCGGCAAAGAAAGATTGCTGCAAAATAGGTCAGCTCTCGGCTACCCAAATAAGTTCTTGATAAAGGAAAGTACTCAGCAAAAGCTTCAGCAAGTTTTTGAGCATCTTCAATAGCCACACTTTTAAAAGGCCAAGTGGTTCCTCTGGTTCCTAACCAAAGCGCATCAAAAAGGGCTACTCTCACAGAGCGTTCATCACCAGTTAAGTTTGCTTCAGTATATGTAAATCGTAGATTGAATTGCTTTACATGATTCTTTAAAGGAAGCATTTTTCTAGAGACAGTTGAGCGGCTAACATAGTAGCGTTCACAAAAATCATCAATATTGGGAGAATCATGATTTAAAAAATAAAAGATATATTGAAACGGCACCGATTTTTTCAAAAGAAAGTAACGATACTCATCAATTGTTACAAGCAATTTGGTACTGTCGATTTTCCCAGCTTTTTGTAGGATCGATGGATGCGTGCTGATTATTTTAACTAAGTCATTGTTGATTTCAGTTACGATAATAGATGTTTGTTGGTAATTTAAAAATAGTTCTTCAGATAATTGGGTAATTGAGATATCCGCCTGATTGATTTGTGTGATTCGTTTAAAAAGGCTAAACTTTGCCAACATTCCCGAATCCATCATCAATTCTTCATATAACATGATAATCACTTCCTTGCTTCTATTCTACTGTACTTTGTAAGCACTTGTCAGCTAAGACGATAATTTGAATATATTTAGTAATTAATATTTTACATAAAGATTTTGTTTTGATTTTTAACGAAAGAAAAAGATAAGGTAAAACTCTCAGAGTCGTACCTTATCTTTTTTCCTATTCGGGAATAGCTTCTTTTTTTAACATGACCCAAATCAAACCAATGAAAAAGCCAATTACAGCTGGAACAACCCAGCCCATACCGATAGTAAATAAAGGTAGGTATGTTTCAGCTGTTTTTAAAATAGTTGCAATAAGTGTATTTGTTTTGATGAAATCTGGTGAGCTATTCAACGCATCAAGTAAGGCAGCAAATAATGTTACATAAGTAGTCATACGATAAACTTCTTTACGATGTTTGAACAAGGGACTGATGATTACTAAAATCATTAAAGTCATTGCCAAAGGATAAAGAAACATCAAAACAGGAATCGAAAATTGAATGATATTTGTTAACCCAACATTTGCAAACAAACACGGTAAAATACTAGCTACAGCAATGTAAAATGCATAAGAGCCTTTAGGAAACAATTCGCTGAACGTTTCAGAACAAGCTGTGATCAGACCAATCGCTGTTTTTAGACAAGCTAAAATCACGATAAACGCGAGTAAAATACTTCCTAAGTTACCTAAATAATGATTCGCGATTTGCGCTAAAGCAATGCCGCCGTTTTCACTGATCGGGAATCCACCTAAACTCATTGTGCCCATATAAGATAATAACGTATAAATGATCCCCATCAAGACAACACTGATTGCGCCAGATTTTATAGTATCTTTAGCAATATCATTTGGTTTTTCTACGCCCATTCCTCGAATGGTTGAAACAATAATGATTCCAAAAGCTAATGATGCCAATGCATCCAAGGTGTTATACCCTTCAGTGAAGCCTTTGAAAAAGGGATTTTCAGCATATGTAGTGCCAACGGGTGCAGAAGCTACAGATCCTAATGGAGTAATAAATGCAAATAAAATCAAAATAGCCAATAAGAATAAAAATAACGGGTTTAAAAACTTTCCTACATAACCCAGCAATTTAGATGGTTTACGAGAGAATGCCCAAGCAACTAAGAAAAATAGCGCTGAAAAAATAGCTAAAAATAGCTTATGCTGGTTGCTTGAAATAAATGGTGCTAAACCAATTTCAAACGACGTTGTTGCAAGACGAGGCAAGGCAAAAAATGGCCCGATCGTCAGATATAACAATACAGTAAAACCAACAGCGTAGCGTCGATTCACTCGAGTTGCCAAATCAAAGACACCATTACTTTTTGAAATACCAATGGCAATTACTCCTAAAAAAGGCAAACCGATCCCTGTAATCAAAAAACCAAGATTTGCTAAAAAGATATTTGCTCCAGCTTCTTGTCCCATATGAACCGGAAAAATCAAATTTCCAGCTCCGAAAAACAAACCAAATAGCATGGAACCTACATAAAGGTAATCACGCCATGTTAATTTTTTTGTCACAATTCAACACTCCTTAAACGTTATTCTTAACTAAAATAACAGAATAAGGAGTCGACAGCAAGCCAATTTTCAGAAAGGGCTAGATGTTTTCTGAAAATATTAAAACTAGCTGAGATTAATCTATAAAATAAGCAAATTGATAGTCATCACAGAACCGTCCATTGATAAAAAATTCATCTTTGAGTAAAGCTTCTTGGATAAAACCATTTTTACGATAAAACTGGATCGCTTTCGTATTAGCTCCCATGACCCGTAAAGAAATTTTATGAATGCCCTCATTAGCAGCAGCTTCTTTTAAATAATCCACTAATTGACGTCCAATACCCAAAGATTGGCTTTCAGGATGAACCCCGATGCCGAACATCCATTGCTTTTTATGAGATAGTAAAGGCGTAGGATGATGGACATCGATAAAACCATGAACCTTGTCTTCATCTACAGCAACAAAAATAAGTCGTCCTTCGATCTTTTCTTTGTACGCATCAACTGATTCATAATAATGAAGTACAGGAGAATTGTGATTGTTCCAAATCGTATTTTCTATCTCAAGTAGTGTTGGAAAATCATTTTCCTCAACAGCTCTAATCGTTATCTTCTTTTCCATTATTATCCTTCTTTCATCTATCTATTTCTTTAAATCGTTCTTCTAATTTAGTTTTATGTGAAGTTAAAATATCTTCAAAACGAATATCGTATTTATCTGCAAGAATAAAGATATTATCTAACACATCCCCAAGTTCTTCAGTTAAATCCTGAATCAAAGCTTCTTTTTCTTGTTTTTGTTCATCCGGACGATCCCGACCGATTTCTAAAGCACGCACAGCTCGTGCGACTTCACCCGTTTCTTCAGCTAAAAATCCTACCCGAATGAATGGATTAAGAGCGTACCAATTCCTTTTTTTATAAAAATCACTAATCCATTTTTGATAATGTTTAAGTTCCACACAATCCCTCCTGTCTATTTTACTATGGTAGCATATCAGGCTCAAAAAGAAAAAAAAGCGTTTTATTGCAGAGAAACATACAATTATTTTTAGAGTCAAAGCAAAGTTTTCTCATTTGTAGTATCATAATCAAGTGAAGGAACATTTCAAAAAATGGAGGGGATGGAGCAAATGACCACATTTTATTTTGTTAGACATGGAAAGACTGAATTGAACTTGAGCTTGCGATTTCAGGGAGGAGAGATTGATTCTCCGTTGTTGCCTGTAGGAATTGAACAAGCAATCCAAGCTGGTCGTTATCTTTCTGATATACGGTTTGATGCAGTTTCTGTCAGTACTCAAAAGCGTGCGATGGACACAGCCAACTATCTTCTTAAAGAAAATAATTTTTTAGATGGATTGACTGTGCAATATCATGATTCATTAAGAGAAATCAAATTCGGTAAACGTGAAGGCGTTGAAATTGATCACACAGATGAACAAACTGACCACTTACGCAATCGTCCAGATTTATATGATCCGACAGCTTTTGAAGGGGAAACGATAGATTCTTTAGTTGCACGTTCCACTAAAACAATCGAAAAAATTAGTGAAACCTATCCAGATGGAAAAGTGTTGATCGTAGCGCACGGAGTGTTGTTGATTACTCTGATCAACGCTTTAGTAGGAAAAGAAAAATCTAAATGGCGTGAAGGTGGTCCACTGGCGAATACCAGTATCTCAATTTTAGAGAACGACCAGAATAATAAAATCTATAGAATCAAATCGTTTAACGACAGTTCATATCAATCACAAAATGAAGAAGCATAAATTAGGTAGATTAGGTGGAAATTTTATGAAAAAAATAGCAGTTTACTGTGGTGCTAGTGTAGGGAATAAGTCAATTTATCAGGAGCGAACAAAAGAATTAGGACAATGGATGAGCAACAATCAATATGACCTTGTTTATGGCGGAGGTAATGTCGGTTTAATGGGAATTTTGGCCGACACAGTTATTGAAAATAGCGGTAAAGCAATTGGTGTTATGCCGACTTTTCTGTTAGATCGGGAATTAGCTCATCAAGGGATTACTGAAATGCATATCATAAATGATATGCACGAACGTAAAAGAAAAATGATCGACTTGGCAGATTGCTATTTGGCATTACCAGGAGGTCCAGGAACATTGGAAGAAATTTCAGAGGTCGTTTCTTGGGGAAGAGTGGGGGAACATCAAAATCCTTGTATCTTTTTTAATGTGGATGGGTATTATGATCTGCTGGCAGAATTCTTTGATAAAATGGTTGCAGATGGATTCTTAACAAAGGAAGATCGGGCCAAAATATATTTTTCAGATTCGTTGGATGAAATACAACAATTTATTGATACATTTATACCACCAACGATTAGACAATATAAATAAGCAAAAACTCGTTTGAATAAGGAACATTCAAACGAGTTTTTTTTTGCTTAGGATTTAGATAAGATACGGTGTAAAAATTCTTTCGTCCGTTCTTCTTTTGGATGAACAAAGATATCATCAGATGTGCCTTCTTCAGCAATCACACCTTTATCCATAAAGATCACACGATCTGAAACCTCTTTGGCAAATTCCATTTCATGCGTTACGATAATCATCGTTAAGCCTGTATGAGCTAAGTCTTTCATTGTTTTCAGCACCTCACCAACCATTTCAGGATCAAGGGCTGAAGTAGGTTCATCGAATAACATCACATCAGGATTCATCGATAATGCACGAGCAATAGCTACACGCTGTTTTTGTCCACCAGAAAGTTGTGAAGGTTTTGCATCAATAAAGCGTTCCATACCCACTTTATCTAAGTTTTCTAAAGCAATTTTACGTGCTTCTTCTTTGCCTCGTTTTAAGACAGTAATTTGTCCTGATGTGCAATTTTCTAACACATTCATATTATTAAATAGGTTGAACGACTGGAACACCATACCTAAATGTGTACGATATTTTGGCAAGTTATAGCCACGTTCCAAGACATTTTCACCATTGTAGATGATTTTACCGCCAGTTGGTTTTTCTAATAAATTGATGCAACGTAAAAGAGTGGATTTACCAGAGCCAGAAGAACCGATGATGGTTACAACTTCTCCTTTGTTTACCGTCACATTGATATCTTTTAAAACTTCATTTTCGCCGAAGCTTTTTCTTAGATGTTCGACTTCAATCATTTGGTTCATCATTATATCCTCCTATATTTAAAAAGTTGAACAGGCTCGTTTAGCCTGTGAAGCTAGATCGTTAGCTTTCTTTTTGATTTTCTACTTCTTCTAGTTTCACATAAGCAGAAGGTCCATCCATCTTTTTCTCAACAACACGCAGGATACGTGTGATTGCATACGTCATGATCAGATACATGATACCAACGATCGTAAAGGTTTGGAAGAATTGGAAGTTCGCGCCAGATGCAGAATTTCCTTGGAAGAATAAGTCTGCTACACCGATAACACTTAACACGGCAGTATCTTTAATATTGATAACAAATTCATTTCCGGTTGCTGGTAAAATATTACGCAATACTTGAGGAACAACGACTTTACGCATTGTTTGACCATGAGTCATTCCGATTGCTTGAGCTGCTTCAAATTGACCTTGGTCAACAGCGAAGATCCCGCCACGGACGATTTCAGACATATAAGCGCCCGTATTAATAGAAACAATAAACAAGGCTGCAACTGTTCGGTCTAGAGAAATCCCAAAAGCTAAGGCCAAACCATAGAAGATAACCATTGCTTGTACCATCATAGGCGTACCACGGAACACTTCAATATAAATAGAAAGCAAGGCGTTACCTAATTTTTGGAAGAAACGTTTCACTTTATTTTCAGATTCAGGAATCGTGCGAACGACACCGATCAATAAACCTAAAGTTGTTCCCACAACTGTTCCGATTAAAGCGATAAATAAAGTTAAACCAGCACCGCGCAAGAACATCCCGCCGTATTGATCCCAAATATTTTTAAAATCAGCTAAAACGCCTGTTTTTTCACTATCACTTGTTTCGGCAGCTGGTTGGTCTTTGACTGCTTGATCCATGATTTTTGTACGTTCTTCTGAAGAAATACCAGATAAAATTTGATTAACATTACTGATTTCCGGATCTGACTTACGCATACCGACTGCGATTTGAACATCTTCGGCATTTGTTTGGAAACCATTTTCTTTAGAGAATTCCAGCATTTCTAAGTCTTTATTAACACTTGTAGCAGTTACGCCTTCTGGTCGTTCGCTGACATAACCATCGATCATGCCAGAAGCAAGGGCCGTTCTCATTGCGGAGAAATTATCCATTGCTTGTTGTTGATTCACACCAGGAATTTGATCGATCACACTATAATGGAAGGTATTTAATTGTGCTGTAATTTTGGCACCAGATAAATCTTTTAAATTTTTAGCATCTGCAAATTTTCCTTTTTTCTGAACAACGACCACTAATTGTGATTCATAATAAGGATCAGTAAAATCGATCTCTTTGCGACGTTCAGCTGTTGGACTCATCCCAGCAATAATCGCATCGATTTTTCCAGATTGTAGGGCAGGGGCTAAACCGTCCCATTTTGTTTGAACGATCACTAGTTTTTTATCCAGTCCATCCGCAATTTTTTTTGCGATTTGAATATCGTATCCTCCTGCAAAAGAAGAATTTCCTTGAATTGGCACAGCGCTGTTTGCGTCTGTTTTTTGTGACCAGTTAAATGGCGCATAGCCTGCCTCCATTCCAACACGGAATTCACCGTTTGTATTTCCTTCTGCTTGGCTGAATAGTGGAGCGCAGAACACGCTTAAAATGATTGCGAATAATAAGCCAAGTGAAAATGATTTCTTGTTCATGTTTTTCTTCCTTTCTTTTAACCACTGAATTTGTTCTACTATAATTTAGTTTAAAGAGTTTTGAAGAATGTGTCTAACATATTCTTCTTTACGCAAAAAACAACCATACAAAAATGCATGGTTGCCTACTATCGTCAGGTACTCTCAACAAAAACATAGCGCAACTTAGCATCACTACTAAGACAGTCCGTAACCTATTCGCTTACGTCCCAACACATAACAGAGAGGCTGTTATGCATTTCGGCGATTTTTCCTAGACTTGTTTCAATGTGACCTCTCACTCCGCAAGCTTAATAAAAAACGCAACCTCTACCTCAATTTGAGGTACTATTTAATTATCAGATTCAAGTGTAAATTGTAAGTTATTTGACGGAAAAAGTCAATGTTTTACTTAAGCATGATTTCTAATTCAATTTTTCCTAATTTATTTAAACGGAGTATTTTTTAATCAAAAAAGGAGAGATACAAAACTAAAAGATAGTTCTGAATCTCTCCTCTAAAAAGCAAGGATTAAATTTACATTTTTCTAACGAAGAAATAATCTTTTACAAGATTAGGTTTTTTCTTATCAACATACATAATAACAATGTCGCTATCAGTCAATTTTCTATCCATACTAACATCGTATAAAGAAGGGATCATGGGCTGACCGAGCGTCAATGGTTTAACATTATAGACACCAGTACCGCTAGCAACATTCATTTCACCGATTTTTAACTCATATAATGGATTTAGTTTGTTTAAGTGGAAAAGGATAATTGCTTTTTTATCAGCAGTGGAAGGTACTTCAACCGTCTCTTTTATATCTTGGTTAGAAAAATACAATCCAGTTTTTGAAGGAAAAGTCATATTGATAGGTTGCAATGCTTCATTGATTTTAACCGTAATATATTTCTCTATTTTTCCATCACTAGATAAGATCAAAATTTCTGCTGAGCCAGCTGTTACACCTGTAATTTTCCCATTGTCATCAACCGTGGCAATAGTATCGTCACTTGAAAGCCAGAACAATTGTTTATAAGTTGTGTTTTCAGGTAAGACAGATGCTTTGAGTGTTGTTGATTCTCCAGTCGTTAATTCAAGATATTCTTTTTCAACGACAATTTCTTTGGGAGCAACTTCATTTACAGTAACGTCAATATACTTTGTGATTTTTCCATCAGCGGTTGTTACATCAATAATAGTAGAACCGGGGTTTACTCCTGTAATACGTCCATTGGCATCAACTGTAACGATCTCTTCATCTGTTGTATCCCATTGTAATTGCTTATTCGTTGTATTCTCGGGTAAAACAGATGCTTTAAGCGCTATAGATTCTCCAGCATCCAGTTCTACAACTTCTTTTTCAACGACAATATCTTTAGGTGAAATTTCAATCGGAGTGGATGTTTCACCGATATGTTCTAAAATAAAATCATAATATTCTGAAGTTAATTTTAAACCGATATTTACAGTTGTGGCACCCGAAGAATGAACGGCGATGATTTCATGGTTGTTATTGAAAACAGAGGAACCAGATTGTCCACCGCTAGTATCGAAATCATAGTAGAGTCGAGTAGCAGATTGGTCAGTGATCTTTCCTTTTGTTTCCCACATAGTAGCCCAAGGTTTGTCGCCAGGATAACCCAGACTTGAGAGTGAACTTCCGATTGTTACCGAATCAGTTAATGCAATCGGATTTTGTTTGACAACATCCCCAATACTTTGACCATTGTTTTGTTCAAGAGTAACAACTGCAATATCGCTATCAACATTTGGTGTAGTCAAATATTTTTGGGGAATATGGACCTCTTTTATCTTGAATTTTCCGTAAGGGAGAGTTGCGCCGTCTCTTCCAGGAGCGACAAAGATAGAGTCTTTGTTCGGATCATCTTTAATTCGTTTTACAACATGTGCGGCTGTTAAAACGGTGTTCTTTCCTATAACAGAGCCTGAGCCATAGGAGCCATTAGCTGCGATGAATACCGTACTCTGATAAGGAGCGATAGTGGTATCTGTGACTGGAATACGATCATCTGTACCAATAATGGAGCGAGTTTCGATTCCCCATGCTTGTGTTGCAGGAGTCAAATCAACAAGAGAAGTACCCAGTAAAAAAATACCAATTAAACCTAATATAAATTTTTTCAAAACAAAATAATTCCTTTCTTATGTAAGTTTTTAGTCTACAATTTATAGAATAGTAGCTAGAGGAATTATAGTATAAAAATAAACAAATAGCAATAAATAATATTATTTTTGAAAAATAATTCAAACTAAATTCTATGGAAATAGATTATTCAAACCTGTTAAGATATGTTTTTCTGGCAATTTTTGAGTAATTTTTAATTAATACTAACCTGCGAAAATGGAGAGACCGCTCAAAAAAATGAAATATATTTAAAGATATAGAAATTAAACGTTTATTGTGGAATATCTATCTATTTGTTATTATTTCAATTAAGGGAAGGGAGTTTTAAAATGAAAAAAATCAAGTTTTTAGTAACACTAGGGTTGGGGTTACTATTTATCGGATTAGCATCAACTGCTCACGCAGAGGATGAGTATTACGGAGAACGTGGTTATCCTACAAAGCAATATGGTTATACAAATGAATATGCTATCGCTTTAGAATTACCGCTATTAGGAATACCGACATTTTTCCCGGATGCTACAAATGATCCAACTTTACAATTTGGTGTATTCAAAATTACAGATCTTGAAAAACTGAATTATTTTGAAGCAGAAGCAGATATGAACAGTATAGACATGTTGCAGTACGCAAAAAATCTAACTGAAGCGCAGATATTCGGAAAAGTAAGTGATCTAAGACCTTTAGGTAATACCAAAAATCTTGAGCACCTATCTTATAGTGGGCCAGCTACTTCGTTAGATTTTATTAAAAACTTAAAAAAATTAGAATCTGTATTTATTGACGCGACTAGCTATGATAATCATCATTCAGAGAACAATGATGGTTATAAAGCAATTACAGATATCTCCATTTTTGACGAGTTAGAAAATGTAAAAGATATTTCTGTAAGCAGTAATGACAGACCGTTTCCGACTGTCAGTTTGAAAAAAGAAATGACAAAATATGTACTAGTGAATCCATTTATTCTCTCAAAACAATTTAAAAATACAGCTTTGGAGATTACATCTACTACTCCAGGATTTACGTTTGAAAATGATATCCTAACTTGGGAAAATTTATCACCTGAAACAAAAGAGCTGGAAATTTCATGGAAGATCAAAGGCTCATCCAACAAATTTAAATTTGCAGGGGAAAGTAAGATTCCTCTTTATTGGAAATAATAAGCATAGGAAAATTAGGGTAGAAGCTTGAAGTACATTCAAGTATTTTGTCCATTTGACTGTAAGTGTAAAAAAATATAAAACAAACAGGCTCACTTGAACTAAGGAGCCTGTTTGTTTGTTGTAAGTATTATTATGTTTGTTGAAACTGACTATTATATAAAGAAGCATATAACGAAGGTTTCGCCAACAACTCTTGGTGATTCCCTTTTTCTACGATATCGCCATCTTTCATCACTAAAATCAAATCAGCATTTTCAATCGTAGATAAACGGTGCGCAATCACAAAGCTTGTTCGATTGTTTGTCACTTCATCCATCGCTTTTTGAATATGAGCTTCTGTTCTAGTATCTACACTAGACGTTGCTTCATCCAAAATAACCACAGGAGGATTGGCCAAAATAATTCTGGCAATCGTCAATAATTGTTGCTGTCCTTGTGACAATGAGCCATTCTCGCTGGAAATGATCGAATCATAACCATTTGGCAACGTCCGGATAAAGTGATCACATTGCGCAATTTTAGCCGCTTCAATCACTTCTTCGCGTGTCGCATCCATTCTTCCATACGCGATATTTTCTGCAATCGTTCCTTCAAATAGCCACGTATTTTGTAAAACCATCCCGAACATTGCACGCAGATTTGTTCTTGAAAGATCTGTGATGTCTACGCCATCAAAGGTGATACGACCTCCATTTAATTCATAAAAACGCATTAGTAAGTTTACTAACGTTGTTTTACCTGCACCAGTGGGTCCGACGATTGCGACCATTTGTTTTGGTTTAACTGTGAAATCAACTTGTTTCATCAACATTTTTTCTTCTGTATAACCAAACTGAACGTTATCAAAAGCAATAGCACCAGTTGGTTGATCGATGATTTGTAAGTTTGCTTTTTCTGGCACATCATCTTCAGCATCTAAAATCTCAAAGATTCTATCCACAGCTGCCAACGCTGCTTGAATCGAGTTGATGACATAAGAAGCTGTAGAAATCGGTTCAGAAATTTGATTGATATATTGTAGATAGGCTTGCAGCAAACCGATCGTGATACCGCCTTGTAAGACTAAGAACGCACCAATGATCGCACTGACGATAAAAGCCAGTTGGTTGATCAAACGAATCGCTGGATAAATCGCAAAGTTCATAAATTGCGCACTTAGAAATGCTTTGTAATGTTTTTGGTTCGTTTCTGAAATGACGTCTTTGGCACGATCTTGTTGATTAAATGTTTTCGTTACTAAATTCCCAGATAAAAACTCTTCTGTTTTATTATTTAAAATCCCTAGTTCTGCCTGACTTGCTTCGGCTAGTTTTTTATTTTTATTGGCAATTTTACCAGTTAAGTATGAGCTTCCTGCAATCAGGACAACGACGATCAATGTCAGTTTTACGTCAATGTAGAATAACATGATCCCGGCAAAGACGATCGTTGAGATCGATGTGAAGAATTGATTGATCCCAGTTAAGAAAACTTGTGATAGTTGATTTAAACTGGTTGTTGTCCGGCTTAAGATATCCCCTACTTGATGTTGATCAAAAAAGGCCATTGGTAATGATTTGAACTTTTTCGTAACTTCTTTTCTGACTCTTAATGTGATCCGTTCGCTTAAGGAAGCCATCACGCGTTCTTGTGTGTAAGACATTAAACTACTGATGATCGAAAATACGATCAGAATCAAAACGGGTGTCAATAAAGCGTCTTGCACCATTGGGAACGTGATATGACCGACTCCGTGAGTTTTGATCAGGGTAAGCAAATCATCAATGGCGATACCCATGATGAAAGGCATAGCAATGACTAAGGCATTCCCAATCAAACTACATAGAATCAAACCGAAAAATATCGGGCGTTCAGGTCGAATTAATTGAAAGAATCGTTTTAATGTTTGTTTATTTAATTTTTCCATCAGACTAGCGCTCCTTCCTTGATAATCCCTTGTGAGCGAGCAAACTCTTGGTAGGTTTTATTGTTTTGTAATAGTTGGCTGTGTGTTCCTTGACCAACGATTTTTCCTTCATCTAGGACAATAATATTGTCTGCTTGTTGGATCGTGCTTAATCTTTGGGCAACGATCAGCAACGTTTTATCAGCCATTTCTTCTTTTAACGCGAGTCTTAATGCGGCATCTGTTTGATAATCAAGCGCTGAAAAGCTATCGTCAAAGATATAAATATCCGCAGGTTTGATCAATGCTCGAGCGATACATAAACGTTGTCTTTGACCACCTGAGAAGTTCGTTCCGCCTTGAGCTACGAATGAATCATAGCCATCTTCTAACGTAGCGAGATAAGAAGCAAGTTGAGAAATTTCAGCCGCTCGATCCATATCTTCTTTAGTGGCTTCTGGATAGCCCATCAATAAGTTGCTCTTGATGGTTCCGCTAAATAGAAAAGCTTTTTGAGGAACGTAGCTGATCTTAGAACGTAACTCTTCTTGTGTGACATTTCTAATATCCACACCATCGAATAAAATCGCGCCTTCAGAAACATCGCTAAGTCGTAATAATAATTTTGCTACCGTACTTTTACCAGAACCAGTCCCGCCAACGATGGCAGTTGTTTTTCCTTTTGGAATACTGAAATGAATATCCTCTAAAACGGGTTCATCTGCTTGATCATAACTAAACGTTACATGGTTTAAATCAATCAAGGCATCTTGTGATCCATTTTCTTCAAGTAAAACAGGTTGGTTCGTATCTAAAATTTGATCTTGTGTATTCAAAATCTCTTCGATTCTTTTTACTGAAGCGAGTGATCTTGGTAGCATAACTAAAACCATTGCTGCGATCATCAAGTATGCAAGCGTTAGTAAAGAATATTCAACGACTGCTGAAACAGTACCGATTTGCAAAGTACCAACAGCAACTAAATTTCCGCCAAACCATAGAATAGAAGAGAAAACCACGCCCATCAACAAGAAGGCAACAGGAGTAATAAAAGCAAAAATACTATTTACTCGAATCATGCCATTTGCGTAGTCAGAAAATGTTTTATTTGTTCGTTCTTCTTCATAATCTTGATTGTTAAAAGCTCGGATCATATTGATTCCTGTGAAAAATTCTCGTAAGGTTACAATGATTTTGTCCATTTTAGGTTGGATCAATAAGGAAAGTGGTGTTCCTTTTTTCATTAAGATATAAACAATCAACCCAAAAGCTGCAATCGCGATCAATGGCACTAAAGCTAATGTCGCTGAGTAAGTGAATGTCATATAAAGTGAGAATATGGCAATGATTGGTGCTGGTAAAATTAGTTGTAGAAACAACACGATCATTTGTTGAATATTATCAACGTCATTTGTCATTCGTGTCAGCAATGAACCTGTTCCAAAATTATCTGCATCTTTAATAGAAAATGTTTGTAGTTTGTCAAAAAACATCTCCCGTGTTTCTAAACCAAATTTAGCGGCTACTTTAGCGGAAAGATAACTTCCGGCAATTGCTGAAAGCGCACCAAATAAAGCCATGGCGAGCATTTTAAGCCCAATTGTTTTGATGGATTGTTCATCGCCGCTCGCAATCCCCACATCGATCAATTGTGCTACTAGTAACGGCACACCAAGTGTCCCGATAATTTGTAAACATAAACAAATCACTGTAGCAAAAATAAGTGTCCTATTCTTTTTAATGAAAAACTGAATGATTTTCATATAAATTCCTCCTTTTCAAGACTCAAAAGGAATTCTACACCTTCAAGTCACTTGAAGGTCAATGATTTTTGTTTATAATTAAAATAAGAGGTGAATTTTATGGAAAAAGAAAAATTATTGACTGTGGGACAAGTCGCTGAAATCACGAATTTGCCAAAGTCGAAAATCCGTTATTGGGATGATATGAAGCTACTGACATCATCTAGAAATCGGCATAATGGTTATCGAATGTTTGACATGGAAGATATCTTAACAATCAGTGATATCGATTTTTACCGCAGGTTGGATATTCCCATTAATAAAATGACGAATCTTTATCGAAAATCACCAGAAGAATTATGGGCGATACTAGATGAGACTGAAACGCGAGTTGTCGCAGAATTGGCTGAACTAGAGAAAAAGAAACAAGGGATCAAACACAGAAAAGATCAATTATTAAGTTTGATCGAGTTGAAAGAAAAAGAATTTCTTAACGAACCATTAGACATAGAACGAATCATCCCAATTGATTTAAAAGATCCGAATGAATTACAGACATACATTGATAATCCTTCTAGCTTAGTGGTGTATATTGATTCTAAAAATGAAAAAGAAATCATCTATGGATTTGCCGTGACAACAAAAGAATTTGTCGAAGAAGTGACGATTTGGCAACAACCTGAGCAACCAAAAAATTCACACAAGCAATTCCTATTGACGATCAAATCAGATGATCCTTTAGAAAATAATTTCCAATCAATAAAAGAAAAATTGGAGCAACAAGGCTATCAAACTGGAACGATGATAGGCCGATATATTATGACGGCAGAAGAACAAGACGGATTTTATAGAGATTATTACAAGGCTTGGGTCGAAGTGAATAAGTAATGTTGGGGTATAAAAATCGTAATCTTGATAGGAAGGTGCTATGATTTAGCCAATTACAAAAGGATGATCAGCAATGAGAAAATTACAAACAATTCAAGAGGTAGTAAACTTTATAAATGAAAATCATCTGGTTTTCTTATATGTCTCGCAAGAAGACTGTTCGGTGTGTCATGCCCTCAGACCAAAATTGGTGGAGCTGTTAAAAAAATATCCTAAAATTGAACTAAGAGAAGTTGAAGCAGATCAAGTCAAAGCCATTTCAGCAGAATATTTGATTTTTTCAGCACCAACATTGCTTTTTTTCGTTGATGGAAAAGAATATCTTCGTGAAGGAAAATTTGTTCAGTTTCAAAAATTGGCAGCAGCACTTGAGAAAATTTATATATTTGAAGAAAAATAAAAAAGTAGCAATTCCCCTTTT
>NZ_JAFREN010000003.1 GCF_017377505.1 Enterococcus sp. DIV0212c
TATCATATCAAATCTTCGATTCGATGTCAACACTTTTTTTCAAAAGTTTTAAAAGTTTTTTTCTGCTTGATGTTATCGAATGTTTCGTGACAACTTCATTAGTTTATCAGATTGTCAGTTGTTTGTCAACAACTTTTTTCTGATTTTTCAAGTTTTTTCAAACTTGAAATGTTATTTTATTTCTCGCTTCGTTGTCGTTTCTTTTGTGACAACTTCACTAGTTTATCAGGTTAATTATTGTTTGTCAACAACAATTTTGCTGATTTCCAAAGTTTTTTTTCAAACTTGGAATGTTATATTATCTGTATCGTTTGGCGTGTTTCATCAGTGCCTTGCGACAAGATATAATATACCAAGTTTCCGGCTTCCGGTCAACTAAAATTTGCACTTTTTTTAAACTTTTTTTCGTTACCGATTGTTTTATTACTTTTGTTCTTTATTGTTCGTTTTTAACTGGAAAAAAGGTGATTTTCGATCTATTTCTTAATTTTTAGTAACATATTCTAAATTTCCCGTAACTTCTCTTTGTTTTTGTCAATTTTTCCATTTATTTGTTAGAATGAATAAGAAGAATTCTACTATATATATGGAGGAAATGAACGATATGAAAATTTTAGTTGCTGATGATGATAAAGAAATTGTAGAACTGTTGAGTATTTATATTCACAATGAAGGTTACGAAGTAGTTAAAGCTTATGATGGAAAAGAGGCTTTATCTAAGATTCGAACCATTTCAGATATTGATCTGCTTATTCTAGATATCATGATGCCCATCATGGACGGTATGCAAGTCGTTAAAGAATTACGAAAGGAATCCCAAATTCCAATTATTATGCTGACTGCTAAAACAACTGATATGGATAAAATCAAAGGGCTGGTGGCTGGAGCAGATGATTATGTTACAAAACCATTCAATCCTTTAGAAGTCATGGCTCGGGTTAAATCAATTTTAAGACGTAGTCAGATGCAGCTTAAAGCAGACGAACCTGATGTGCTAGAGATTGGATCGTTGATCATCAATAAAGATTCTCACGAAGTAAAAACAGTTGATGGAAAAGAAATCCAATTAACCGCCCTCGAATTTGGTATCTTATATCTATTAGCTAGCCATCCGAATCGTGTTTTTAGTGCCGATGAAATTTTTGAACGTGTCTGGCAGCAAGAAAGTATCGTTTCTGCGAAAACAGTTATGGTTCATGTCAGTCATTTGAGAGATAAAATCGAAGAAGCAACTGGTGGAGAAAAAGTCATTCAAACAGTTTGGGGAGTTGGATATAAGATCGATGCTCGTTAGACAAAAGAAAATCGAAAAGCAAAAACGAATTACCTTAACATCCAAAGAAATCAGTGAATTACTTGCTGAAGGAATCGTTACAATTATCCTGTTACTTCTATTAAATGTTTCAATTACAGTTCTTCTTAGTGGCAGCGAAACATTAAAGGGAGTCATCTGGGCAACTAAAGGTGCTTTCGCCCAAGAACTAAATACAGATTTATTTTGGAGTTTAAGTAAATTTGTTATACCTATATTTTTTATAGTTGATGTGGGCGTACTGTATTGGCGATTGATTCGTCGTTACCGTCAAATGCAACTACGTCACATTATCAGTGAGCTGCATTATATTGCAGATGGTAATTATGACCATCGTATCCCTTTCGAATTAAGTGGGGATCTAGCAAAAGTCGTGACTAGTATCAATGGTTTAGTTGATAGTACTGTTGCAGCTATCGAAGATGAACGTAAGATTGAAAAATCAAAAGACGAACTGATCACAAACGTCAGTCATGACATTCGAACACCTCTAACTTCTATTATAGGTTATTTGGGCTTGATTGAAGATCGTCAGTTTCATAATGAAGAAGATTTACTGAAATATACCCATACAGCATATGTAAAAGCAAAACAGATGAAGTTACTTGTTGATGACCTTTTTGAGTATACAAAAGTTCGTCAGCCTTCCGTTCCTATCAATTTAATCAGTTTTGATATGGCGCAACTGATCGAACAACTTGCTGCTGATTTTGAGCTTGAAGCGGATAAAAACGGCATGACGATTCAAGTCAACGCAAATCCCGCCTCAATCAAAATGGATGGAGATACTGAAAAACTAGTTCGAGTCTTCGATAATCTATTATCGAATGCATTAAAATACGGTAAAGGTGGTAAAAATATCGTCATCGATGTAGATAAAGTTGGAACAGAAGCTGTAATCGCTGTGAGAAACGATGGCCCGCCAATTCCTAAAAAATCTTTAGATCAATTATTCGATCGTTTTTACCGCGTCGAAGAGTCCCGCTCACAAGAAACTGGCGGAACAGGTCTTGGACTCGCTATCGCACAAAGTATTATAGCCTTGCATGGCGGTTATATCTATGCAACTTCTGATAATCGTTGGACGTCTTTTATTATTCACTTGCCTTTGAAGAGAAATTAATTAAAAAATAAGAGTTAGAAGCCACACACTTAGTGTAGTTCCTAACTCTTATTTTTTAGTCTACACCCTTTAACGATTCCACCATATCAAGTTTTTGTATTCTTCTTCCAATAAAGAAAGTTGTCGTTAATGAACAGCCCCATACAACAATTGAAGCCAATGTCAAATTGAGTATACCTATATAGGAAGTATATTCTAAGTGTATTGTTGAGAATGTTTTTACATACTGATCCAAAAACCATAATCCTAATGGAATTCCTATAAGCCAACCGATCATTGTCGTAAACAGATTCTCGATCATAGTAATTCTTCTTAGCTCTTTCTTATGAAAACCAAGTACTCTTAATGTCGCGTAATCTCTTGTCCTTTCAACAAAATTCAATGTTCCTAAATTGTATAAAACAACTACAACTAACAATATAGCAAACGCTATGATCATCATAAAAATACTCTTTAAACTTTCAACGAATTCATATGCATTTTCTTTTTGATCCCTTATGTTAATAACTGATTCTACATTCGAATTATTTTTAAGTTCTGATAACGGTAGCTTCGCTCCTACTAGCAAAGTATGTGGCGTAAATGTTCCACCGGCTCTCTCCCAAGTTTCTTGCATAATGTACGCACCTTGGTTGGTTTCACTAGTGATAATCCCTTTAACTTCGAACTCATAATCATTCTTATCTAAGGATGAGCGTACCTTGACCTTATCTCCTACTTTTAAATCTGCTCTTTCTGCAAACCCATTCGTCAAATAAATTCCATCATCTGATACAGTTTTATTATCTTTTGTTCTCATATTTACAAAAGACCCTTCACTTATAATAATCAATAAGCGATTGTATCCATCATCTGGCGTATATCTAGCTGGTAAAATTTGTACACTTTGCCCGTTAAATTCCTTTTTCAACTCTTCAAAATTTGTTGTTTCTAGTCTTTTGTCGTAAGTAAAATCTTGATTGTATGCTTTATCTACTAAATGATTGATCGATTCTGGCATACCAAACCCGGCTGTAAGTAACATCATTCCACCAGCAACACCAATAATTCCCATTAACATCCTAACTTTATTAATCGCTGCATCTCTAAATGCCCATCTATTTTCGAAACTCAACGCATTCCATAAAAATGGGATTTTTTCTAGAATAATAGAGTGAACGTTTTTGGTATTCCCTCCGCGAAGAAATAATACTGGCAATCCTATTCTTGCTTCTCTAGAAGCTAAGAAGGCTGACAGTACACAAGTAGAAACAACAATTAAAACAACAATCAATGAAGTATAATTATATGAAATCATCCATTTAGGAATTGAAAACATATCTTTTTGCGTGTTCAAAACAAACCAAGATAGTAATGGAGATACCACAGCTCCGAGAAAGGCTCCGCCTCCTCCAATTAAAAAACCATAACTAGCATAATGAGCACCAATATTCAGGTTTGAGAAACCCAAGGCTTTCAAAACAGCAATTTCCTTTGTTTGAGATTCAATCAACCTTCTAATGGTTGTATACATAGCCAAAATCGCAAGTAAAATAAATATGAAAGAGAACATATAGGATAAATTACGAATTTGTCCAACTCGATCTAATGCATTGGCTACATCATTCAACGTTTCTTGATTATAATAAGCAATCTGTTTCACTCCTAAGATACTTTCAATACTTTTACGAATATCTTTCTTAGAGTTTCTCATTTCAATTACATTAGACGGACCTTGATACTGAAAGTTCTGTTTTAATGTTTTATTCGAAATAATTCCATAACCATAGTCTGAATAATTTGGTGCAATAAATTCTTGCATACCAGTATAATAAATTTTTTCTGGAGATTGAATAAACCCTCTTACTTTTAAATCAACTTGATGCTCCCTGTACTTTAAATAAATAACCTCTCCTAGTGCAATCCTATTTTCAGACGCATACTCCTTGTTTAACCAAATCCCTTCTTCCTCACCAGAAGGTAAATCATACCCTTCTGCTAAAAAAGGTGTTGATAAATTTTCTCTAGAATATGTATCTATTGATAGGTATTTGTCTCGATTATCATCTCTTAAATCTGTTACTTTGATCTGTGTTTTTTCAACAACATTTTCTACTCCAGAAATTGCACCAATTTTTTCAATATCTTCTTTCGTAAAACCAGTACTGTATACCCAAGAATCTGCTAATTTAGAAGTAGTAGTAAAATCATCTAAACTTTTCTCTAAACCTCCCCATGCCCCCTGTAATCCAACAAATACTAGAACACTTAAAAATGACATTAAAAATACTGAGAAAAACTGGGTCCAATTTTTAAAAATATCACGTCTTAATTTTAAATTTAAAAAGCTCACTATAATTGAACCTCCTGTACATCAATTGGATGAAGATTTTCTTCAATAGATGCGACATTACCATCGTGCAGACGAATTACTTTATGAGCGATACTGGCAAATTCTGAATTATGTGTTACCATAACGACTGCTGTATTGGAATCATTAGCAGCTTCTCTAAGAATTTCCATGATTTTTATTCCTGTACCTGAATCAAGTGCGCCTGTCGGTTCATCACAAAGCAATAATTCTGGTGACTTTGCTAAAGCTCTAGCAATAGATACGCGTTGCATTTCACCTCCAGACATTTGTGTTGGAAAATTACTTTTTCTATGATCTAACCCGACTTTTTTCAAGTAATTTTCTGCATTGCCTTGATTTCCCGTTAATTGTGCTGCAATTGCGATATTTTCATAAGCAGTCAAACTAGGTATAAGATTATAAAATTGAAAAACGAATCCTACAACATCTCTACGATAAACAGACAATTCAAAATCATTTAGCTTTGTTATATCTCGTCCATCAAAATAGAATTCCCCTCTTGAAGCACGATCCATTCCACCTAATAAATTTAGCATGGTACTTTTCCCTGATCCAGAAGGTCCCAAAATGACAGTGAACTTCCCCTTTTCAATTGTAAAATTTACATCATCCAGTGCTTTTACTTTTTGGTCCCCTACCTCATACTCTTTACTAATATTTTTAAATTCTAGCATTATATCCTCCTAATTTTAAAGCTGAATGAGCCATTTTGCATTGACGAAAAATAGGAAAAAATGATTGTACCGTTCTTTGGCACATTCAGGTTTTATCTTTTTTTCTGAGATGCAGGCTCATAAAGCTAGCTAATATTTTGTCATGATTAAAACTTTTTCTTTTAGACTAGGTTCTGAATACTGTTCAATAATTCTTTGAGCAACTGTTTCTCGATTTGTTTGAATTTTTGTTTCCGCCAGCGCCACAGCTTCTTCGACCGGAACGACTAATGGTAGATGATATAAATCCACAATTCTCCTAACACGTTCAACTTGACTGCCTTTTATTAAATTAGGTTCTATGCCAACATTGATAAATGCATTTTTTAATTCTTGATCTGATAGTGTTCGATATTTTTCTGAAACTGGTCGATGTCCATCTGGATCCATTTCAAACTCAATTGGTAGGTGGACAGCGTCTGTATACCACTGTTTTGCGTGCTGGTTAGCCACTTGTCCATAAGCATCCAAATATTTTTTGAAAAAACCACGAGCTGGCAACCCTAATACAGCTTTCGCTAGCCTATGTGTAAATGATGATCCAGGGTTTATACCAACCTTCATCCTTACAGTTCCATATATCCATTCGTTCATTACCGAACCATCTGAAATAAAACTTCCATGAGTCTGATAAAGTGCCATTTCTTCTCTAATTCTTTCTTCCATTCGTTTGAGTCCAAGCGCTAATAGTTCCGTAGCATTCATATCTTGAAAACGACGCCCAGGATACAACTCAGTTAAAATCTCTCTAGCTGACAAAGCATTAATCAAAGGAATTCCCGTTGCTATAGATAATGCCGTTGTCGTGGTGGTCTTACCTGTAGAATACGTTCCTGAAATTACTAGCCTAATCTCCTCCTTACTCATTTTCTTCACTCCCATTATTTACTTTTTCAGGTACTTTATGAGCTAATTTCCCTGAAAATTTAACTTTACTATCAGCGGTTTCGCCAGCCATATTGAATGTTCTCCAGCTCTCGTTATTCATTGAAATGATCTGGGTTCTATTTATTCCTCCAGAAACAAGAACCTTCTTTGGATTATATTGATAAGGTTCATCCATCTCAGCTTTAGCCAAGCGCATCCAGAAAGTATCACTATATTTCCTTTCGATGTCGTCAAAGTTATACGCAATAACTTGGCTCATCTGAGAAAAAATAATCAACCACTCAATTAAGGACATAGCTTGAGATACCTTACTCCCTATTCCAGAATAAACAAGCTCACATTGTGCCGATCTAGTTACTTCGCACATCATTTCTTTTCCATTAAATATCTCAATATTTTGGATATCATGACGTAAGTTTTTTAAATGATTGCTCATATAATGTGTTACTTGTTCCCTACAGTTTTTATTTTCTGCAGTTGTATCGATACTCTTCAACTGAAGACTAATTCTCATCCCTAAAATGAAAACAGTAAATTTCTGGTTATCTTTTTGAATAATTGCTTTTTCCAAGACCATTGGTATTCTCCCTAAGTCTTCTACAGGTACAACACCTGCCTTAATTTCAAAAGAAGCTAAATATAAATTTTCCAGACATATCTCTGGATTGTATCTACATAAATAATCTTCTGCAACTAAAACTGCTAGTATCAATCCATCGACTGTGCTTAAATGTGGCTTCAAACTCTTTCCATCTTTTTCTGACCAACTACAAGATTGATTGATCTTCGCAACAAGCACCAATTCCGAACTAGCTGTATTTTCTTCTACTCCATCTAACAAACTATATTCTGTATTTTTGTGTCCCAAACCAAAATATCTAGTTTCAAATTTACCAAGTATCTCATCAACAACCATTTTCTTTCCCCATTTCCTTTTGATATACCTAGCATAAAAGGAAACCCGCAAGAAAACATCCGTATCTTCCGAATGTTTTCTTGCGGGTTTCCCCAATTTAATCAATCAAGTTTAATTTAATTGCCTCTCTAACAGCACCAATTCGACTGCTTACTCCAAGCTTTCTACATATGTTTGTTACATGGGACTCAACTGTTCTTCTACTTACATAAAGTTCTTTTGAAATTTTTTCGTTTGTATACTCATTGACAATTAGATTGATGATTTTTATTTCGATTTCACTTAAAATTGGATTTTCTTCTATTGAAACAAGAAAGTCAGGAATCACATGGTTTCCTTTATAGACATTGATTACTGTACTAATAAGTTCTTCATAACTTGTCTCTTTACGAAGAAATGCTTTTACACCTAATTCTAAAGCTCTTTTATGAAGCATTTCTTCATAAAAACCTGAAATCAAAATAATTTTCACATCACTATTAGCCATACCTCTAATTTTTTTTACCAAATCAAAACCATGAACCCCATCTAACATTAGATCCATCACTACAACATCTATATTTTTATACTTTATACAAATTAAAAACTCTTCAACTGTCGCATATGCTCCAATGATATCAAATTCTGGAATTGTTCCTAATTTGTTGCGCAACCCTTCTAACACAAGCCGATGGTCATCAATCAATGCCATTCTAATATTCATATTATTTCTCCTTTTAAATGATTGGAAGGAAGAGTCATTGTAATAATTGTCTGTTCATTTGTTTCAATCAATAATTCTCCACCTAGCAAAATCAATTTCTCTTTAATTACCTCCAACCCAAAATGCGGATGATTATCAGCTTTCTTTTGAACGTAATTTCCATTATCCAAGACCTTAAACTCACAAACCTCATCCTTACAAGTGATAATTAATTCAATTTCATCTGCTTTTCCATGTAAAATACTGTTGTTCATAAATTCTTTCAATGAACGTAAAATAAAATTATTTACTTTCGCTGGATAGTGCTCTATTTTTGTATCTATACTATGCGAAATAACTACAGTATGTTTCTTCATCGTCTGTTCAATCATAGAAACAATTGTATTTGTCAGTCCCATTTCTTTGATCATCAATGGATAGATATCTGAGCAAAGCTCTCTTAAATTAAATATTACTTCGTCCAACTCCTGAATAATCACTTCTTTTGCAATACTGTTCTCCTTTTCTTCGGCAATTTTCATTAGATAAATTACATCTTGAATGACTGTATCATGAATATAGGCAGAGATACTTTCTCTCTCATCTTCAACAGCAACAAATAATGAAACAGGATCGCTATACTCTTTATTTCGTTTCACAGTTAAAATCAGTTCCCCAATCAACGGAAAAAAAGAGTAAATCAACAGAAAAACGTAGCACAATAGGATGGCAAGCGGAACGTATCTACCTAGTAAGGAGACAAGAATTATCGTAGCAGATAAAATAAATGCCAGAATAAAATATAACAACGATTGATTCATTCGATACCTATACCTTAAAAAACGTGACAATATCAACAGATGAATCACACCAAAGATTGGAAATATCGTAAAAATAACCACTAAATAAAACGGTGCAACCCAACCAGTAGGTAATATATAAAATAAGAATAATGGAACAAAGCTCAATAGAATGATTAATGATAAATTTACTTGTGTTCCTTCTTTTCCCACTTTACTAGTAATCCTCTTTTGTAAATCACTGATCCATAATAAGATCAGAATAAACCCTAGCATGTAAAATTCGCCAACAGATAAATATTCGATCAAGAATACAGGCAACTGGACACAATAAGAAATGAACATCAAAGAAATATTCGCTAATCCGACCAATGCAATAAATCGTATGGTTTTCACGTTTACGATCTTCGTTGACATTGTTTTGTCTAAAAACGCATAAACATAAAAGGGAAAAGCTGAGATAAACAAAATGATCACTAGTCTACCTAGGTAATTTCCAATACTAGACGGAACAACTGATAGCAATGTAAAGATAGCAAGTAGACTAAACTGATAAAATCGTTTGGAGCTATTATTTGCTAATTGTTTTTTAGAAAGTCCTATCAGAAAAATAAGATATATCAAACTTATACCGAAGAAAATACAGAATATTTTTAAATTTCGATTATTTTTAGAAAACACTATTGTATGCAGTGTACCGTCTCTTGAAATAACTATACTTTTTGCTTGCTCTACAATCAGCCAATTGTTCAGCAATTTATTCTCGTTTGCTGGTTGTTCCTCAATCAATTTTATTTCATCATTTGTTTTTAAACCGCTGGCCTTGGCGGCACCATCAGCCTGTAGTTTTTTTACAACCCAAGTAGACCCTTCTTTTCTTCCTCCAATGCCAAGATAGTTACTTTGGGATGATACCAACCAAAAAAAATAGGCACTGACTCCTATAAAAACCATTAACAATAAAATACTCAGTTGAAACCATGATCTTCGTCTTGATTTATTCAAGTTATATCCTCCAAAACATTAACGGTTATTAATTCATTTTTCACTAATTGGTTACTATTTTATCATACACTTTAAAGAAGCGATATTATATTCCAAGGATTAATAAAAAAAGAACTCTTTAATTATATTTACTTTAATCACTGACTAAGGTTGACATCCAAACAAAAGTTTTGTATCCTAATGACAAGCAAAGAGAAAAAGTATTTATAGTGCTGAATCAAAGAGAGTTTGCGGTGGTGAGAGCAAATATTCTACTATAAAGAAGTCCGTCTCTATTACATGCGTTTGATGAGATAAGTCAAACCGGCAGCAGCCGTTATCTGCTATACAAGGGCAGCATTTAGCTGAACTTGGGTGGTACCGCGAAATTCAAGTCATTTCGTCCCAAGAATATTTTTCTGGGGATGGAGTGGCTTTTTATTTTGCTATTTTTCTGTCAAGGCTGAATAAGCCTGCTACGCTTTTAAAATAAGGAGGAGTAATTATGTTAGATGTAAAAATGATTCGTCAAAATTTTGATGAAGTACAAGCAAAATTGAAAACCCGCGGTGTAAAAGAAGAGGTATTAGTAGAGTTTTTAGGCTTAGACGAAAGCCGACGCAACTTATTAGTAAAATCTGAAGAACTGAAAAAGTATCGTAACGATGTTTCAGCTGAAATTGCACAATTAAAACGGAATAAAGAAGATGCTGCAGCTAAGATTGCTGAAATGAAAGAAGTTGGCGGTAATATCAAAGCTTTAGATACCGAAATTGAAGAGATCGATGCTAAACTTCAAGAAATTTCTACAACACTGCCTAATCTTCCTCATGAGTCAGTACCTGTAGGCGCAGATGAAGATGATAACGTTGAAGTGCGTCGCTGGAGTGAGCCTAGAAGTTTTGCCTTTGAACCAAAACCACACTGGGATGTAGCCGAAAATCTAGATATTCTTGATTTTGAACGCGGAGCAAAGGTTTCTGGAAGTCGTTTTGTTTACTATAAAGGACTGGGTGCTAGATTAGAACGCGCTTTATACAACTTTATGCTTGATATGCATGTTTATGATCATGGCTATACAGAAATGATGACACCATACATCGTAAATAGTAATTCTATGTTTGGTACAGGACAATTCCCTAAATTTAAAGAAGATGTTTTCCAATTAGAAGGAACTGATATGACATTGATTCCAACAGCTGAAGTTCCTTTGACAAACTATTATAATAACGAAATTTTAGATGGCAAAGATTTACCTATCTATTTTACAGCGCTTAGTCCTTCTTTCCGTTCTGAAGCTGGAAGCGCAGGTCGCGATACACGAGGATTGATTCGTCTGCACCAATTCAATAAAGTAGAGATGGTAAAATTCAGTGATGCAGAACATTCTTATGAAGAATTAGAAAAAATGACTGCGAACGCTGAAGATATTTTACAAAAGCTGAATCTTCCTTATCGTGTCATGTCACTCGCTACAGGAGACATGGGTTTCTCTGCTGCGAAAACATATGACTTAGAAGTTTGGATCCCAGCACAAAATGCCTATCGTGAAATCAGCTCTTGTTCAAACTGTGAAGATTTCCAAGCTCGTCGTGCAATGATTCGCTACCGTGACCAAAATGATAAAGTTCAATATGCACATACTTTAAATGGTTCTGGTTTAGCTGTTGGACGGACTGTAGCTGCTATTTTGGAGAACTATCAAAATGAAGATGGCTCAGTAACGATCCCAGAAGTTTTAGTTCCTTATATGGGTAATTTGAAATTAATTAAATAAATAGAAAGAATCGCTAATTTAGCTCAATGTCTGTTGAAAGTACAATTCAAGCATGATACATTTAAACCACTGAAAACAGTCAAAATTATAAATTAGAGGGATCAAACGATATGGACAGAAAAAATCGCCCACCGGTAACACGAAATAGCCGGCATGAAAAAAAGAAGCAGATCTTTTCAAAAAAAATAGCTTTTGCATCAATTATTGCCATTTCTTTTATTTTAATCTGCGGAGGTGTTTATGCAACATATGCCATGCAGCATAAACCCAAAGAAGCAAGTAACGTTGAAGAGGTCAATCCTTATGAACAAAAAGAAGCAGCATTGTTAAATAAGATTCGAGAATCACAAAAACAAAAAGAACTTGAGAGCACTGAACAAGAAAAAACGGATGGCAATACCCAGACACTGATTTATGAGCCAGTCCCATCTGATTCTATCCCTCAATTACCAACAATAAAAACTGAATTAACAGCTTTAATAGAGGCTGCTCAAAAGAATAGTCCAGAAAATACTAAAACTAAGATTGTCGGCTATGTAAAAGTGCACAAAATCAATGAACAAGTAATCAGTTATCAGCCTACGGTCGAAACTTATACCTGGGCTCAAGAAAAAGAAGAATGGTCTGAGAAAACTGAATCAGGTAAAAATACAGCATTCGTCAACCAGAAAACCAAACAACCACTGACATTGCAAGATATTTTCATAAGTGACGCAAATATCTTAGCTGTTCAGCAAGTTATTCAACAGAAACTACTTACTGACAGCCCTGATGGCAATGCCATCATTGATGGTATTCTCAATATGCCAAATATTACTTTAGATAGAACTGCTTTTACGTATTATTCCGATAAAATCAGTTTAGGATTACCAGAAAATCCGACTGGCAAAACAGAAATCACGCTATCTTATAAAGACATAGCCGGCTACGTAAACCCAGAGTTTGTTGATCCAGATTCTATCAAAGATGCTTTACCTGCACCGTTAGATCCTAATAAGAAATATATCTCTCTAACGTTTGATGATGGACCGAATCCGGAAACAACACCTAGACTTTTAGATATTCTAAAAGAAAAAGGCATCAAAGCCACATTCTTTATGCTAGGACAAAATGTCGTAAAACACGAATCCCTAGTAAAACGAGTAGCCGATGAAGGTCATGAAGTGGCTAGTCATTCCTATTCACATCCTCAATTGACTGGCGTCGATGCACAAAGAGTAAAAGATGAAGTTCAAAAAACAGATAAAGCCATTTATCGCGCTATCAGCAAATTACCCACTGATTTCAGACCTCCTTATGGGGCTGTAAATCCTGAGGTAGCTAGAATGATCGGTAAACCAATTATTCAATGGTCTGTGGATTCTCAAGATTGGCAAAGTCATAACGCTGAGGCAATCATTAAACGGATCGATGAAACTGCCTACAATGATACAATCGTCTTAATGCACGATATCCATCCGGAAACCGTGGATGCTGTATCAACGGTGATCGATCGCTTACGTGGGGAAGGTTATGAAATTATACCTTCGAAAGACTTATTAGGGAAAAAAGCTAAACCTTTACACATGTATTATGGTTCTAAAGATGAACGTCCTATACAATAAACACAAAAACCTCCTAGGTGTCATACCTGGGAGGTTTTTGTGTTTATTGTTCTACAGAATAATTAGGTGCTTCTTTTGTGATTTGTACATCATGAGGATGAGATTCTTTCAACCCATTACCACTCATTTGAATAAATTGTGCTTCTTCACGCAATTGTTTTAACGTTGCTGCACCAACATATCCCATACCTGATTTTAAACCGCCAATCATTTGGAAAACAATGTCTGATACACTGCCTTTGTATGCAACACGGCCTTCAATTCCTTCTGGAACTAATTTATTAGCTTCATTGACACCACCTTGGAAGTAACGATCGCTTGATCCTTTTTCCATTGCGCCTAACGAACCCATACCGCGATATGTTTTAAAACGGCGACCTTGATAAATTTCAAATTCGCCAGGTGACTCATCTGTTCCTGCTAACATACTGCCTAGCATAACAGCGTGTCCACCAGCTGCCAACGCTTTGACGATATCTCCAGAATACTTGATTCCGCCATCTGCAATAATCGCTTTTCCGTATTTACGTGCAACAGAAGCAGCGTCGTAAATCGCTGTTAATTGAGGAACACCCACGCCTGCAACAACACGTGTTGTACAAATAGAACCAGGTCCAATTCCAACTTTAACTACATCAACACCTACGTCATAAAGAGCTTTAGCACCTTCAGCCGTTGCAATGTTTCCAGCAATAAGAGTTGCTTCTGGGAATGTATCACGAATTTCTTTGATTTTACGAATCACACCTGCACTATGACCATGAGCCGTATCGATAATAATCGCATCTACTCCAGCATCTAATAAAGCTTCTGCACGTTCAAATGTATCACTAGTAACACCAACTGCCGCTGCTGCTAGTAAGCGACCATGCTCATCTTTCGCCGCATTAGGAAATTCGATTACTTTTTCAATATCTTTGATTGTGATCAGACCACTTAAACGATTATTTTCATCAACAATCGGTAATTTTTCGATTTTATGTTTTTGGAGAATCTTTTCAGCGTCTTTTAGAGAAGTACCAACTGGGGCTGTAACTAAATCCTCTTTCGTCATTACTTCATCGATCTTCATTTGATAGTCTGTTACAAAACGCATGTCACGGTTCGTGATGATCCCAACTAATTTACGATTTTCCATCGTTTCTACGATCGGCACACCACTGATCCGATATTTACTCATCAGATTTTCTGCATCTGCTACTAAATTCGTTGGTGTTAAGAAAAACGGATCGATGATCACACCGCTCTCAGAACGTTTTACTTTGCGAACCTCATCTGCTTGTTGAGCAATACTCATATTTTTATGAATAACGCCTAAGCCGCCTTGACGAGCCATTGAAATTGCCATCTTACTATCTGTGACAGTATCCATACTCGCACTGATTAGAGGAATATTCAATTTAATATTTTTTGCCAATTGTACACTCATATCCACTTCATTTGGCAGCACGTGACTTTCTGCAGGAATCAATAAAACATCATCAAATGTAAGACCTTTTTTCGCGAATTTTGTTTCCCAGTTTGACATTTTCCAGACCACTCCTCTATTTAATTTTATATAAGAAAATAACAGATAATAAAAGGTAAGTCAACCGCATTTCCCTGTTTACAGAGATTTTCTTTTGGTTTATTCAAACATGAGCGTTTTCTCATTTTTTTGTTATCGAATTAAAATCATAACTGAGGTTATTTCTTTAATTTTCTCCAAGTTGAACGTTCAGGTACAACTGTATAGATAATACAAAATAAAAGAGTAGAAACTGATAAACCCAACGAAATTTTTTGCGCCCAAGTGCTTTGATAAGAGACCGCCACACGCCCTTTTCCAGACAGTTCAATATCTACTAGGCCGTTTTGTTTATTTAGTGATGCTGGAATTATTTTTTCATCTCCATTGTCTACTATTTTAGCCTGGTAGCCGTAATAGTAGATAAACGGAATAGTTACCGTCGTTTTTTGTGCATCTTTTGTATGGTAATCAAAAGCCACTGAATCAAAGCTCATTTTAACTTTCGTCACTTCTACTTCGTCAGCATCATAAACTACTTTACGTTTTTTATTCTTTTTAATAGTAGAATAAGCAACTTCTTTTGGTAAATACTCATGCCCAGCACCAATATAGTAACTGTTCGTTTGGTCATATTCGTGATGTGATAAGACCCTTTTTCCTTCCGTATCAATACTTTCCTTTTCATACAATCCAACGCCCAGTAAAAGAACGATCGCTAGAATAACCTGACTGCTTGGAAACTTTTTAAATAATCCTAAATCATCATTTGCGACAAGGTAAGCTACCAACATGGTCACGAGTGATAAGAAGCGCCAAGGAAACTGAATGGTATTCAATGGTGTTTGGTCAAATAGATGCCAAGGAAAAAGATCAGTCGTCATAAACATGAATAACAAAGCAAGAATGATTAGTTCCCGATTGGGTGTATCTCGCTTAAACAGCATTCCTGTATAAACAACCAAACCAACTAGTAAAATAACCCCTATATTCGCTGAAGATGCATGAAATACACTATTTTTGAAACTATTAGCAAGTAACTCACTCAAAGAGTAACTCCTATCTGAAATCAGTGTCAAAGGGTTCGATGTCACTTGGAACGTAACATGACTCATCTGTTCAAAAACAGGTACCAAATAAAAGGCCAACAACAAAATGGTCACTCCAGCAGCTTTCAATATTCCAATAATTATCTCTTTCTTTAAAAACCGCTTTAAATTTAAAAGAATATACATCCCTATAAAAATACTAACGATTTCCAACGAAATAAAATGAGCTAACCCAATACCTGTCATAGCAAAAGCCAACAACGGCCATTTCTTTTCTTGCCCATTTTTTAACAGATACACGCTTGCCAAAACTAACGGGAAAAAACCCATCGCCAATAATTCCCCAATTGCTTCTCGATTAAAAAAATCTTGCAAACGATAAATAGAAAGTGTGTATAATAATGAAAATAAATAACTTTTTACTCTAGATAATTCCATATATCTACCAGATACATACGTCAAAATAAAGGTACTTAAATTGATTCCAATGGCAAAAATAATAAAACTAGTTGCTAAAGAAAAGCCCGCTGCCCGTAAAATTGCAGGAAAATACAAATAAAAATCTGGATAAAACAAACTAGATGCATACCCATATCCTCCGATAAAAAAGTAACTTACTTTTGGCAGAAGTATCCCTTCTTTTAATGACAAAGCCAAACCTTCGATCCGATTTTGATGAAAATGATAGTCATCACCGATCATAATATGATTATTTTGAAGATAAATAATATATAAAGATAAAACACTTAATATAAAAAAACTCAAAAAAATCAATAATCGACTATGTTGACTGATCCACGATTTCATTGATCCACCTCTTTATTTATGAAAATTAGTTGAAAATTTCATTACTACTAACCATGGTAGCTTGTTAATCCTTTTCTTTCAAACATGAACCCTTCAAATCTGAACTGTACTAGGTAATTTAAAAAAAGAAAAAGAATCTTAAACAAAATTAAAAATAATTTTGTTTAAGATTCTTCTTTTATTAAATAATACTTATTAACGCGCCAAACTACTGCGCATGTTATATTTTTTCTTTAATAAATAACGTGTACCTAAAGCAATTCCACCAATAATAATCACAATTACTGGGTCTAAAACTGGATTGATAACTGCTGGTAACATTGCTGAACCAGTAAATACAACAAGCCATAGCAACATTGCGCCAACTAAAATCAAGCCTGTTTTGAACCAACCTGGACGTTTAGATTTATCCACACCTGGGCGATCATACTGATACACATATTTATACATAAGATAAAATACATATCCACCAGCCATAGATGCTAATACTAAGGTTAATAATCCTAACGGCTGTGACTTCCCTTTAGACCACATCATCATAACTGAAAACATGATCGTCATTACACCAAATAACAACAACGTATTATCCAGCCACATTAAGGTCGGAGTTGATTCAGGAAGTTCTTCTGGTTTATTTAAGATAGACTCCGTACGTTCAGCCACTGTTCCGAAAAGTTGACGTGCAGTTTTTCCACTTTTTTGACCTTCTACTAAATGGGGTAGAATTTCATGTAACGCTAATGTCTGCGCTTCTTCTGAAAGATTAGCAGCAACCAATGACTTTTTTAAGTCAAAAATGTATTGTTCATTTCTCTTTGTCAATTTTTGTTCAAGTTCACGATTCTCTGAAACGATATCTCGAAGTGCTTCTGATTCCATTTTTTGCGTCCTCCTCACCCGTGACAACGGGGCAGTCTTTACCTAAAAAGTATTCTAACACATTTTTTAGGGAGAAAAACAGTTTTTAGCGAATTTTTTCCTATACATTGAAACGGAAAAGCATAACATCGCCATCTTGAACAATATATTCTTTTCCTTCTAAACGAACTTTTCCTGCTTCTTTAGCAGCTTGCATGTTGCCATACGTATTCAAATCATCAAAGGAAACCGTCTCAGCTCTAATAAATCCACGCTCAAAATCAGTATGGATGATCCCTGCTGCTTGAGGTGCTTTGATTCCTTTACGGAAAGTCCACGCACGAACTTCTTGCTCACCAGCAGTAAAGTAAGTAGCTAAGCCTAAAAGATCATATGCTGCACGAATCAATTGATCTAAACCAGATTCTTCGATGCCTAGCGCTTCTAAAAACTCAGCTTTATCTTCATCATCTAATTCAGCAATCTCTTCTTCTGCACGTGCACAAACAACGATAACTTCTGCTTGTTCATTTGCAGCAAAATCACGAACTTGCTGAACATAAGGGTTATTATCTGAATCAGACACTTCATCTTCTGACACGTTTGCTACATACAAAATAGGTTTTGCTGTTAATAAGAATAGGCTTTTAACAATTTTTTGCTCATCTTCAGTAAATTCAATTGTTCGAGCAGACAAGCCTTCTTCTAGAACTGGTTTAAGTTTATCTAAAACTGCAAGTTCGGCTACCGCATCTTTATCTTTCGTCTTAGCGATCTTAGCCACACGTGCATAACGTTTCGTAATAGAGTCTAGATCGGCTAATACTAATTCTAAGTTAATTGTATCAATATCCGCTAATGGGTCTACACGACCTTCAACGTGAGTTATATTATCATCATCAAAACAACGCACCACATGACAGATTGCATCTACCTGACGAATATGACTTAAAAATTGATTTCCTAAGCCTTCACCTTTGCTTGCGCCTTTTACGATTCCGGCGATATCTGTAAACTCAAAAGTAGTTGGTACTGTTTTTTTAGGTTTCACTAACTCTGTTAAACGCAGCAAGCGCTCATCCGGTACTTCAACCATCCCCACATTAGGATCAATTGTTGCAAATGGATAATTTGCTGCTTCTGCTCCTGCTTTTGTAATTGCGTTAAAAAGGGTAGATTTCCCTACGTTGGGTAAACCTACGATTCCAGCTGTTAATGCCATCGATTATTCACTATCCTTTATCAGTTTTTTTTCCAAAATTTTCTTCATCTTCTTTTCAAAATCACGGCGTGACATCATAACGATATGACCGCAGTTCGTACATTTTATTTTAATATCAGCACCCATTCGGATAATTTCCCAACGATTTGCCTGACAAGCATGGGGCTTTTTCATTTCTACAATATCACCAAGATCATACATTCCAGACATATCCCTTCTAACTAATAAATAGTCATCAATATTTATAAAATCAGACATAAACATACACAGATACAATACCATTTTTTGGGCAATCAAGCAAAACTATTTTATTGTTCCATTTATGTTTTGTTTATTTAATAATACAATACAATAAATTAATGTTATTATTTACAAAAAAATGAAAGTTAATCCGTTTAAATAGAATTGTATTTGCTATATTTATATTGGATAATAAGAAAAAATATCATTGGATGAACCTCATCCAAATCCACCCCTTCATACTGATATGTAAAGGAGTTTTACTATGAGAAAGTTTGACTTACTAGAAAAATTGGAAATTTATCAAATCGACTTATTAATTTATATGAGCGATGTTGGCGGAACTGCAACAAAAAAAGAGCTTTTAAATCATTTAGATGTAGGGGATTATTTTCTATCAAAGTTAATAGAAGGTTTAATGACCTCCGCTAAAAAATCGAATGGCAGCTTCTCCATTGAAGTAAATAGACATACTGTCAGATTTCAAACAAAACCTGATTACTCTATTCATACACTTTACAATGAACTGATTGCTCACGCACCAAAGTATAAAATTTTAGAGGAATTATTGCTTTGCGGCTCCGTCGATCCTACTCGTTTATGCGAAAAAATAGGTATCAGCCACTCGACCTATTTCAGGAAAATCAACGAACTAAACACTTTATTAAGTGACTTTGACCTATCTATCCAAAATGGTTACCTATTAGGTTCTGAATTACAAATCCGCTTTTTTTATGTATCTTTTTGTATGGTAATAGATCCTAAACGCCACTTAAAAATTCCTAATGTCGATCCTAGAATTTATGAAACTGTTACTAACATTCAGACGATTTTAGGTGGTTGTACTTCGTTTAATTCTCGAAAAAAGTTAATTACCTATTTAAGTCTTCTAAAAAGAAGAAATGCTCAAAAAAATATACCTGACTATAGCAATCAAGCTCCATTTTTTTATAACCAAACTGATATCAACAGTCAAAAAAGATTTATTCGCGCATTAAAAAATACACACCTATTTAAAAAAGTTAATAAGGCTCTTGGATCATTTTTAGTTTATTATTCTTTTAAAATGATTCCCAACGAAACTATCTTATTACTGCTCTTCATGCTTGGTGAAGAAATTATTCCTGTTAATTCTCATTACTTAAATGAACTTGACTTAATCGAACGGCAAAGTAATTTTTTTGTTCGAACATTAAATAAAGAATTTTTTAATTTTATAAAAAAATGTCACCCAAATACTTGCTTGAACGAAATACATAGTGCAACTTTTCAACATTATCTAAATTCTGTTGGCTATCATCACTTATTATTTAAAGGACATATTGATTATCATTGGGAACCAACCTATATAAAATGGGAAAAAAACAAACATGCTGAAATGATATATACGTTTATTGATTTTTTTAAACAAAAATACCCAATGCTTTTTGTAGATATAACTTATGATTCTATTTTGATTACAAGATACGCCCATGCGATAAGCTTTTATAAAGACTGTATCAGAGCTAAACTTTCTATCGGCATATTTATTGAAGGCGATCTGTTATGCAAGCAAAAATTTACGAATTGGTGGATCCAGCATGTCGAATTAACTACATTTGCACAAGCAGAACCAGTAGATCTTAATAAACTCTATGATCTTGTAATCAGTAATGTTGACTGTTCCAATTTGAAAAAACGTGGAAAACACTTTTTCTTTATAGCAAATTATACCGAAAAAACTGATATTAATGATCTTGATCAATTGCTACACACGATTTACTCGTCCAGCATTACTAAAACATAAATATGGCTTGATTTTTTCAGGCCATATTAAATAAATTCAAGCTTTTCTACTAACTGACGCTCTTCTGTGAAAAATGAATTTGTATAACAATCAAGTGTCATTTTTGTCGATGAATGTCCCAAAAGGGAGCTGATCGTTGCAATATTTCCACCAGCTTCTAAACAGCGGGTAGCAAATGTATGCCTTAAAGAGTGGAAAGAGAATTTTTCTAACCCAATCTTTTTGCGAATTATTTGAAAACGATAAGCAATCGTTCGCGGTTCAAGAGCTTTATGTTTGTTTGAAATAACGTAGTCACTAGTGGATACTTTTTGAAGTTCTAATAATTTTTTCTTTAGAGACTTAGTAATCGGGATTTTTCGTTGTGAATTACTGCTTTTAGGTGTTACTTCAACAATCTCCGTTTTTCTCCCGGATTTATCTTCTGTCTGAATTCTCAGCACTGTTCTATTAACGCCAAGTGTATTATTTTCAAAGTCTATATCTTCCCATTTTAATCCGCAAATTTCTCCAATTCGAAGACCTGTTTGTAAAGCAAGCATGATAGAAAAAAATTTCTGATTTGTGTTGATTTCTTTGACTAACTTGGCTTGATCTTTAATCGACAAAGCTTGAACCGTTTTCCTCGTTGTTTTTGGAAGATCTAATCCCATACACGGATTTTCTGTCAACAAATGTAAGTTTACCGCTTTACTTAAGCAATTTTTCAATACTGAAACTATTGATCGGATCGAACTTGCTTTGAGCGTTTGATCCATGCTTTTTAGCAATCCATCAATATCTTTTTGTTTTAGTTTTTGTAATTTGATTGAACCGATTTTTGATAATACATGAACATTCATTTTGTTTTTGTAACTAGCATATGTACTACCTTTTACCTTCGGACGAACGAATGTCTCCAACCAATAATTTGTCCAATCCAACATTTTTCCTTCATACGGCAGAAGGTTCTTGCTTTTACTGGTCTGATTTTCATATTTCATTAAAATAAGTTGATGTTTTACCTCTGAGTACTTATACCCATAGATATACCCATAATAAATTTTCCCATTTTCATGTCTGCCTTTTATGTATCGGCCTTCCCAACGACCATCTTTTCTTTTATAAATATTTTCTCCTCTTCTTGCCATATCTAAGATCCTTTCCAAAAGTAAATTTTATTAATTCTAGAAAATGAAATTATTACAAAATTAAAATATTTTTTTGTTATATATGTCCTAAAAAAGTACCTATTTAATTAGTGTATTTAATCCCTTTTCAATAACTTCTAACCAACCATTAAACTCCAACATACATTAAGTTCAGTTTACCTAACTAAGTATGCATTAATTCTTTTTTTAATTAGTTTCAAAAATTACAGAAAAAAAGAAAATTTTTGGAAGTATCTTCTTATATTTTTTTGTTATGTAAATAACATTAATATAATATTCTAATGAAAAACAATGGGGACCATACATCTGAAACTAATCTAGTTTCGTGTATTCCCCATAACTTCCTTGACTATACTTCATTTGCTAAAACCATATTGTTGTTTAGTTTTAAAGAATTACTTAGAAGATCTTTTAATGCCCCATAGCCTTCTAGCTTAATCAACAATTCTTGCGAACAATATACCCAGTAATTAAAAATTGCGGGCCCTGCAGCAATTTTTTCTACAGTCTCCATAAACTGACCTAACTCTTCAATCAGTTCTCTACAACTCAATTTACCAGCAATAATAATTTCTTCTTTTCCTTCCAACTCCAACAACATCCATAAATAATCTATAAACTCTACTTTTGTTTTTAGCATTAAAAATTGTTTTTTAGGAATCATTCGTTTTTTACTTAGTTCTTCACTCTCTGTAAAACACTTCAAAACCGCCAATTCAAATTTGGATACAGGTCCTTTAAATGTGCTTTTTTTTGTCGCATCTCTTTTAATTACAGGATTTTGTGCTAACCTAATTGGTATTCCATTCTTTATTTTTAAACCTTTTGACAATTGTTTTGATCGTTTCAATATAAGTTTAGGAACTGAACTATTTTTTTTTACAGAATCAGCAGTTACTTGGAGCGGTTTTGTTTCTATTATTGTATGTTCTTGATTTTCAGAATGTTTCTGGATATCTTTCATTTTATATTCAGCTTGACTCATTTGTTCTTGGATGGTTTGGCTGACCTTTGTTAGCTCATTTTTAAGTAACTCTCCAGATCCTAAAACGATGGATTCATTTTTGATTAATCTGTCTTCTAAACCTTCCATCTTTTTCGTTAGCTGACTACATTTTTCTAATATTCCATAAATTTCTGCTTCTTTTCGTTTAAACTCTGCTTCTTGTTCTTGTTTAACAATATTATCGTATGTTTCAATAAGTTCTTTAACATACTCTTTCATTGTGCGGAGATGCCTTGCTTGTTCCTGCTCAAAAAAACCTATCGTAAAAGTTAATACGATATATGCTGGTGATGTAAAAACATTGATTTTGTTAATGAGCAATTCATCATTTTTTTCAGTCCATGTTTCTTGTATTTTTTTGGCAATCTGCTCAAGCTCCATTAGTGATTGAACATCTTTTTTAAATATCAATTTACAGGATAAATATGCTTCGTGTGGTGTAGCTATATGTTTATTGAAAAGTTCTACGCCCAAAAGTCTCGGATTAACTTTTTGATGTAGAATGTATTTTTTTATGATTTTTCTCCCTTGTTTTTGGGGATTGTGTTCGGTTTCGTTCATGTCCTCCAACTCCTAAAATCGCTGTACTATACCTCTATTTTTTTCTAATACTTGGCGAATTGTTTCCAAACGATTGCTTATTTCTCATCTTCTTGAACGTCTTGGACTAGAAGGCCGATTTTTCTTGACGTTATCGTTTTTTTGTCTTTTAGGTTTTCTGATTTTAGGAGAATTCCTATTGTTACGTTCACGTTTTTTCTTCCTATACTCCATTGCTTCTTCGAACTGTTTCTCCTTGCGTTTTCTCAAAATCAGTAAGATTAGCAACAGTACTAATAAGAATACAAAAGTGATAACAAAAATAATCGTATAAAACAGTAATTTTTCTCTATCTGATCCTATTTTAGAAGCTTTTTTTTCTTTCTCTTCAGTAGTCTGAGAAATTTCAAATTCTTTCGTCCATTTCCACTCTTGATTGGTCTCTTTAGACTTAGCAGTTACCTGCGCTTGGTATTCACCCGCCTGAAGTTCTTGTTTTTCTTCCGCAATAACAAGTGCATAACTAGAATTGGGAGCCATCCTATGACCAGCTACTTTAGTTTGATGAAGTACTTTATCTGAGTTTTTTTTATATATTTTTGTTGTATATTCAATATCTTCTAAATTTACAGCTTGTTTATTTTGAATAGTTGCTTTTATAACTTTTGCTTTCGTGTCTTGTAAAGGTATAATTTTTAGCAAATCTAATTCAGCTGCAACAGGTGTATCTGTCTCAGTTAATTTAACGGCTACAACATATGTTTTTTCTTTACTCTCCGACGGACTTGTCTGTTTATTCTTTTCAGATGATGTAACTTTAATACCGCCTAATACCATTCCATTAAATTCATCACCAGGCATTGTTACATGTACAGTTGTGGTGATCGTTTTTTTAGCTGGAACTATTATTTCTGACTCAGCTTTCGCAATGTCTTTTAAAGAGTATTTCAAACTTTTATCTCTTGGGATATCTTTGGATCGATCAGAGTAATCTATCTCCCCAGCATCATTTGTAGTAGCATCATTGATTTGTATAGTAACTTTCTGCTCACTATCAGAATCATTAACTAATTCAAGAGTCAAATCTTGTTCTTGATTTGGTACCATTCTAAGATCATAATAAGTTGCTTCTGGATTATGTTGGTTTTTAGGTAACGTAGGCTTTACCGTTACGGCAAAACCTACTTCGACTTTAACAACCGTAACTGTAAACAATAAAAGAAAAAATCCTATCATCCAAACCCTAGGGTAAAATGTTTTTAGTTTATCAATCATTGAATTTTAAGCCCCCTGTATAATAGAATCGTATGTAAGTATTTTGAAAAAAATTAATGTAACAACTATGAAAAAATGGACCACAGATATAAATGACTCTTTGTCCCATAATCGAAGTAAATGTAAGATAGGCATAAACACAATAACAAGTGAGTACACCTAACCTTAGCAACTTCATCTGTTTTCTTTTTCGTAGTCATTTTTTAGCAAATTATGTAGTGATGGATTGGAAAAGCCGACAATTTCCAATCCTTCTTTTTTAATCAATTAAAAAATGAGAAATAAACTGTTTTAAGCATCAACGATTGAGTCCTCATGTAATACTATTTGTTCTAGTAAATAATTTTCTCCCTGTATCAGATCAAAATAAGCAGCTTTATTCAGTATACTGTCATAATCCATTTTCATGATCCTTACATGAGGTTGACGAAACCAAGATTTTTTTTTGATTTTCACTCTTGATTCAATCAGTTTACATTCATCTAGGACCAGATAAATTTCATTTGTAGAAACTGAGTCTTTAAAACTTCTTACTTGTTCCCTTTCATAAGTCAACTGATTATCAGAAATAGTCATCTTTTCAGACTTTGTAACTAATTCTTTATTCATTTGCCAAGACTGCTCTAAAAATTTGGCTTTTTGCAGTAACTGAGAATACTCTCTCAAGTCTACTCTTAATATATGATCCCAATTTTCATTATCATCACTACTTGATTGACTTAATTCTTTCATAGCTCTAGAAAGGTTTTGACGCTCCATTTGATCGATTACGACTTCCAATTTTTTATTTGCAAGTCGCATTCTTTCTTTAGCATATCTTTCTCTGCTAACTGCTTCTTCAATTTTCAGCAAATAATTAGCATCGTCATGATCATCGCTGCTATACTCTGAAAGCTCGACTTTCTCTCTTGGCGCATGACTTACAGTCTGAAGCGGTTTGATAAACTTAGATACAAGTTGTTCAATCTCGCGGACAAATAACTCTAATACGTCGTCATCGTCACCAAACATCTGCTGATTCAACGACTGCAACAAGTTGACCATAAAGGGAAATCCCGTATCTCTATAAGCAATCGGAACAAAATCAATGTAGTAAACCACACGTTTATCTTCTTTTTCCATAGAACCGCCTATCCAAGCAATTTGAGGAAAGGTTTGGATCAACTCATCCAGTAACCCGGACCAGTCGAGATCTACAAAATCCAAAGTAATCTCTACATGTTTAAAAAAGGAGATTATGGTATGAAATTCTTCAAAATATTCTTCTACATCTTTTTGAGGGTAAGGAATTCTTTTATTTTTTTTCTGAAAGATCTCTTCGCAGATATAATAGATGTCCCGCAACATGTCATCATCAAAAAGACGCTCACCTACTGCTGGAGCAGCGGCTTGATAAATGTCAACCATAATATTTTGATAAGCCACTTCTTAATCCCCTTCCCTTAATCTAGTGATTGATCGGCCAGGCGGCTTGATTTGCTAAGCAAATCTTCCATCAACACACTTGTTTCATTTTGCAAGCGAAGTATCCGAGTATGATAATTTGCTGCTTCCTGATTGATCATTTTCAGTTCGATTGAAGCTTCAGAAATAGCTTTCTTCGTCTCATGTCTTGCTGCTTCTACTGTTCGGTCAGCTTCAGCCGTTGCACGTTCAATTATTTGTTGCGCTTTTTCTTTTGCCTCCATTAAAACTTCAGCAATTTGATTTTTCATTACGTCTTGTTGGCGCAACTGTCTCTCAGTCTCAATACCCTTGTTTCGTTCTTCTAATAGCTGTTCTTCTAATTGGGTTCTCAAATCTTCTGATTGTCGTGCCTGCTCTTCAAGTGCATGGATTCGCTCTTTAGACTTAGACGAGCTCGTCAAACGCATTGTTAACTGATCAATTTCTTGCTGTTTATTTTCAACTTCAGCCTTTAATCGTTCCGCCATTGTTTTTTGGCGTTGGACTTCTTTTTGGAACTGTTGATTTTCATTGGTCAAATGTTCAAGCACAGCTGCTTGCTCTTGTTGAATTTCTTGCTCTTGTTTTCTCATAGTATTGTCCGAACGCTCTCTCTTAGTTGAAGTTTCTGGACGACTTTTTTTAGGAGGATCATACTCTTCTTCTTCGTAATCATCGTCATACTCATCATCGTACTCGTCATATTCATCATACTCATCGTAGTATTCGTCATAATCCTCTTCTTCATACTTCTTTTTTTTTTTGTTTTTTTTGTTAAATATAGCCAATTCTCCCGCTTCCCTTCTTAGTTATCATTTTTTACTTACACATTACCTACTAATAACTCTCTTATCTTTTCATCTTGCTGTTCATCTAATTCGACAAACTCTTGATTCAAGTAATAACCTATTCCTTTTTTATTTAAAATAAATGGTTCAAAAATCGAGGTTTTTTCCATTATCTTTTGCTTGATACGGTTGATTAGATTACTTAGCAATGCTTGCTTATTTTTTTGTTTTGCATTAGTCCAAATCGCTTCACACAGAGCTTGGCTTGAAAAAACTCTTTGGTCAGATTCGATAAAATGTTCCAATACTTGATGTTCTTTTTTTGTTAATGGAATTAACCAGTTGTCAATAATCAATGTACGATCTTTCAATTGGAACGAATATTGTTTTTTAACTTTGGCTGCATTTGATAATGACGATGAACTTCGATGTAACCCTTCATTATTGATATATGAATCTGCCATCTTTTCTTGCCCATCTTTTCCTGTCTGACTAGCACGTTCCTCAAAAATAGCTGCCAACTTACTAGCCAAATCCGTAACGGATATAGGGTAACGAACAAAAATCACATTAGCATTGTTCAAGTACTTGGACTTATTGACTTGCTCTGATTCAAAAGTTAAAACAACAATCGGCTTATTTAATAGTGCTAAATTGTCTAAAAATGATTCTTTCAACCCGCTATACATAGACTGCTGATAAATAATAAGATCAAAATTTTGCAGAAAATAGAACTCTTTATCTTTTGGTTGAGTCAATATATCTTTTGAAACCATTATTTCATAATCCATATTCAACAAACTATTTTGCAACAGTCCATTTGCACTTAGTGTGTCTGTCAATATAATAATTTTTTTCCTCATAGATAGTAAATCCTCCTTTAATTTATATATATAGTAAAATACCAACCATTCATGTTCATAAAATTCCTATAGCAAATTAATATAGTACAAACTTAAAATTATGTACTACATAAATTATAAATTTAGATAATAGGAATTTCCTATTCTTATATAAAATAAGAAAAAAGAGTATTTAATCTTAGACATATATAGAATCTAATTCCACCTTTGACGGTTAGATGACGGTCGATTGAAGGATTTCGCTAGATAAATATGTTAAAAAATAAGAATTTTAAAAAATAAATGAATCATCACGCATTATGCAAAATAAAAAAAAGGATAGTGAGCATTCTTTCTTCACTACGTATCTGGAAATAGCAGATTTAAAGTAAAATATTTGACGGTCTATTTGACGGCGTATGAAAATAAGTAAATTTAATGCAGGTGATTATGTATTAGTTAGGTCTTAAAAAGATAGATGGACTTTTTCTTACCTTTTACCTATTAAAGGCTATATATCAGTACTCTGGTATAAAATGATGATTTGAGTGCGTAAACTGGTCATAATATACTTTAATTAAATATATTGTTATTTTTTATCCCTCATTGACATGTCCAAATTATTTATTGTATACTTAATGTATAACTATTTAAGTAAGTGTCTATTTAACAATATCTATCCTAGCTTAATTTGAACAATTATGAATTTTTCTTATTTTATATAAAAACAAGAAAAATTTTGTTATTTTTAAATTTAGTCTTTTATATATAAATTTATACGTTGGAAATACTTTTTTTAGTAAATATTACCTTCTATGGCTACACTTAAACCTGTTTTTTCATTTACAATCTATGTATATGATAATAATCTAAAAATTTAGAATAAAAAATGTAGAGCCAAAACTAAGAAATAGTTTTGGCTCTACACTTTTTATTACTATTAAACGAATCGATTATGCTTCATCAAAATGAATCTCTAAGATATCCAAGATTCTCGCTAAATCTGATTGTGATAAGTACTCGATTTCAATTTTTCCTTTGCCTTCTTTTTCTTGAATAGCAACGGTTGTACCAAATTTATCCATTAAACGATCTTCACTTTCGCGAATGTAGTACGGTTTGTCTTTGGCATTTTTCTTTTCTTTCTTAGGTACTTTTTTGCCTTGATTTTCATTTTGGTCATTAACGATTTGTTCTAACTGACGAACAGTTAAGTTTTCTTCTACCACACGCTTAGCTAATGTTAGTATCATATCTTTGTCTTTTAAGCCAAGTAAGGTTCTAGCTTGCCCCATCGATAACGTTTCAGCTTGAACCATTTCTTTTACTTGAGTCGGTAATGTTAATAGTCGTAAATAGTTCGCAATGTATGGACGACTTTTTCCTAAACGTTCTGCCACTTCTACTTGTGTCAGTTTTAAGTTTTTCATCAACATATCATACGCTTCAGCTTCTTCTAACGGATTTAGATCTTCGCGTTGTAAGTTTTCTAAAACGGCAACTTGCATCATAGCTTCTTCATCAAATTCACGGACGATTGCCGGAATCGTTTCTTTGTCTGCTAATTTTGAAGCACGAAAACGTCGTTCACCTGCAATAATTTCATATCCTTTAACAGCAGATTTTCTAACAATGATCGGTTGAAAAACACCTGATTGCTGAATAGAGTTTGCCAATTCTTGAAGAGACGCTTCATCGAATGTTTTTCTTGGCTGATAAGGATTCGGACGAAGTTCATTTAAAGGAATTTCAAGTACTTCTTCTTTTTGAACATCCACATCTTCTAAACTAGCAAAATCTTGAAACAATGCATCAATACCTCTACCTAAACCTTTTCCTTTACTCATTATCCAACACTTCCTTTGCTAGTGCTTGGTACACTTCGGCACCACGTGAACGGGGATCATAATCAATAATTGACAAGCCATGACTTGGTGCTTCAGATAAACGGACATTTCTAGGAATGATCGTGTCATACACTTTTTCGCGGAAATACTTACGAACTTCTTCCACAACTTCAGCGCCTAAATTTGTTCGGGCATCATACATCGTCAACAATACACCTTCAATACGTAATTCTGGATTAAAATGTTTTTGAACGAGACGAATCGTATTTAGCAGCTGGCTCAAACCTTCTAGTGCGTAATATTCACATTGCACAGGAATCAAAATCGAATCACTCGCTGTAAATGCGTTGATTGTTAAATGTCCTAAAGATGGTGGACAATCGATCAAAACAAAATCATAGATATCATTTATTTCTTCTATCGCAGCTTTTAAACGAGATTCTCTAGCCATCATTGAAGTCAATTCAATTTCTGCTCCAGCAAGCTGGATCGTAGCTGGAACGATATCTAAGTTTTCTCGAGAAGTTTGCTGAATCACGTTTTTGATTGGTTCTTCATTTACTAATACATCATAAACATCTGTTGCAACGTCGGGTTTACGTACACCGATACCACTTGTTGCATTTCCTTGAGCATCAATATCGATCAGCAACACTTTCTTGCCGTAATAAGCAAGACATGCACCTAGATTCACAGTAGTCGTTGTCTTACCAACGCCGCCTTTTTGATTCGCTACAGAAATTATTCGTGCCATTTGTGTTCCTCCATCTTATTTGATTGGTTGTTTATTTGGTAGCCCAGGTTTTCTTGGGTATTTTTTTGGTGTTTCCTTTTTCTTTTGGATCACAACGATATGTCGTTCGTCTTCTGTGATCGGCAGCTCAAAAGAAACTTCTTTTTGAAACTTTCCGCCTAAAATAGCAATCGCAGGCTTCGCTTCAATAATTTCTTCCTCACTTTTAGCAGCTTTCAGTGCTAAGAAAAAACCATCCTTTTTTACCAATGGAAGGCATAACTCACTCAATACATTCAAACGAGCAACTGCACGAGCTGTTACATAGTCAAATGCCGCACGAAATTGCTCTTGCTGTCCAAATGTTTCGGCACGATCATGATACAAAGAAACATTTTCCAGCTTCAGCTCATTAACTAATTCATTTAAAAATGTGATTCGTTTATTTAAGGAATCAACAATCGTTACTTGTAATGTTGGAAAAACGATTTTTAAGGGGATGCTAGGAAATCCTGCTCCAGCCCCTACATCACAAATTGATTTGTTTGTTGAAAAATCTTCAAAGAACGCTAGTGAGATAGAATCATAGAAATGCTTTAAGTACACTTCCTTTTCTTCTGTGATTGCTGTCAGGTTCATTTTTTCATTCCACTCAACGAGTAATTCAAAATAACGGGCAAATTGTTCCATTTGATAATCCGATAGCTGGATTTCTTTTTGGCTTAATAATTGTTTAAATTCTTCTGGTGTCATACGTTTCCTTCCTTGCGTGAAACAGAAAAATGTTTCACAGTTGTCTTTTCTTACTTTAACGCAAATAGCAATTTCTTGCAATGGTTTTAGTAAGATTTATGACAGTTTAATAAAATGTTTCTTTCTATATAAGTAGTAGAAAAATAGTAGTCGCTAAACACCTGAATCGTTCATTGTGCCAAAGACTTGCATCTATTTAAAGAAAGTTACATCTTGTGGAACCACTGGAAATATTGGCACTCGAAAAAATAACGTTTTTTTTCGAGCGATATAGTAAATGTTTCACGTGTAACAATGGATTTTTAAAATAAAATAAGCAACTCCCCTTACATTTCAAGGATAGTTGCTTATTTTACTTTTATTTAACACAGTGAAACGCTTGATCTTTTGCCAGATAAAATGGTCGTAAATAGCCTACTGTATTAGATAACGGAATCACATCTTCGCTTAATTCAATATTCAATGTTTCCATGATGTAAGCTTTCCTAGCAATTATGCGCTGCCATAGTTCTGGATACGTCTCTTTGATTTGATTTTGCAACGTAGTATCAGCCAACGCCACACATTCCTCTGCACTCACACCCGTATAACCTGCCACAGAAGGAATAATATCAATTTGTAAAATCATCCCACTTTTCAATGTCTCTTCAGAGTTAGCGTAGATTGGTGAAGACATCCATTCTTCATCTGATACTAAATGTCCCGGATTTAAATGCCAGTGGTAATCAGCTTGAGGAAAAACAGTTTCAATTGTTTGATACAGTTCTTTACCTGCCATTCCACTTTTTATCTTTTCTAACCAAGTAGCGACGGCTTGATAATAAGGTTTAGCAACTCTCTCTAAGTAATCCTGCTGATTCTCTGGAAGTTGCTTCTCATTTTCTATCACAAAACCTGTTCGACTAGATAACCCACCTTTGAAAGCTGTTGTTAAAGATAATGGATCACCTAATTTTACTTGTTTATGAGTTGGGTATACATTACCAAATTCAAAACGCTGTCCAGTTGCAGCAATTGTAACAACTGTGTTGGTTTGTCCTTCAGCAGTCAGTTCATTGCCTAATGCAGCTTCAGTTATGCCAACTTCAACCGTATCCATCGCCTTTAAAATACAGCTGGACGATAGATTTGCCCCATACTCATAGTGAGCAATCTCATTTACATTATTAGTCGTACGGGCACCTTTATCTCCTCTAATAAACAGATGTGCAGCATTTTTGATCACTGCTTGACCGTTTTTACTCGTTAAAAGTGCTTGAATAATGAAATAAGGCAGGTCAAAATATGCTTCATTGTCTGATTCAGCCGTAGTAAACATTTTCCAACCGACAACGCCGATTTTCCGTTTTTCAGATAAGCCGATCTTTTTAAAAATACTTTCCAACCTTGCTTCATTATCCATCGGCTGGTTTGGCAAAGAAAAAAGCGGAGAGTGGATCAACTGATTTTCAATTCGAGCAACTTTCGCCATTTTTAAATTTTCATTACCCAAAATCAGTGTGCTTTCACCTGTAACATCTAAAACAAGCAAACCTTCTTCAAAACGAGGAATAAAGCCAGTTAAATACTCAAAATTGCCTCCATGTTCTTTATCTGCATAAATCACTAGAGTATCGTAATTTTCAGACTTCATATTTTCCAATACTTTTTGCTTTCTTTCATTCATCGTTTCATCTGTTAGAAATGTTGGCGGCACATCGGTAAAAATCATTGGTTTAGGTAACTTTGTTAATTGAATTTCTGACTGTTTCATTTCATTGACTTCCCTTCAAGTTAAATGATTCCTGTATTTAAAGCTCATTCAAACGCTTCTTTTGCTTGCCATCAGCAGTAAAATTCGATGGATCTAGCCATACATCCATTCGAGATTTGTTTCTAGGCCACTCGCTATCAATCATAGAAAACCAAGCTGTATCTCTATTTCGCTCTTTATACACCAAAGCATTCCGGAAAATCCCTTCAAAAACAAAACCCAAGCGTAATGCTGCTTTTCTAGAAGGCTCATTGAGTGCATCACATTTCCATTCGTAGCGGCGATAGCCTAATTCATCCAACACGTAACAAGCTAAAAGATACTGCGCCTCTGTGGCTATTCGTGTTTTCTTCAATTGATCGGAATAAATAACATATCCAACTTCAATCGATCCTTGATCTCTATCTATTCGCATTAGCGCTAGCGTGCCAAGCGCTTTTCCATTAGCCTTATCTATAATCACATAATGAAATGGATCGTGTGACTTGCTTGCTGACTCTAGATACATAGAAAAATCAGCTTTATTTTCGAAAGAAACCATTGGTATATATGTCCACGTTTTAGGATTGCTTGCTGGTCCATAGACTTGGTATAAATCTTCAAGATGCTTAGTTGGATCCATTTTTTCTAAGCGACAGTACATCCCGTCTAATATAACCTTAGTTGGATATTCCCTTTTAGACCAGTTCTTAATTGGTGCTCCGATTGATTGTCCATATTCGTTAACTCTCATCTCTTCCCCCCTATTTCTCTCAGTGTAACAAAAAAAGGCTTCCATTTATAGAATACTATCCTTATCTTTACTTTAAAAAAACTATTCAATTGACGATTACTATAGTAATTTTCTAAAAAAAACAATTTTTGTCAAATTTTTGAGAATTTCTGTAAAAAAAATATGCTATTATATACATGGAATTATAATAATTTTTGACATACATTTAATCTTAAACTCAAGGGAGATGAGCTTATTGAAGATTGCATTGTGTGATAATAACCAGCGAGAAATGGGAAAAATTGAACAATCTTTAAATTCACACGCTTCACAATCCTACGAATTTGACTTTTTTAGTAACGGTGAAAAGCTGTTAAGACATCTTAATGATATAGATACAAATTATAATATATACTTTATTTCTATTGAAATATCTGACATAGACGGAATTTCATTAGCTCAACACATACGAACGATTGACTTAGAAGCTCTTATCATTTTTATATCTGATAACACTCAGCAGATGCCTGAAGTCTTTAAGGTTCAGACATTTGATTACTTGTTGAGACCCGTTTCAACTGAATGCCTATTAAAAACAATGAATAGAGCTACAAACTATTTCAATGCTATACATTCATATTTCGAGTTTTCTTTTAATCGAAAACTAATTGTGTTAGCAATGAATGAAATCATCTATATTGGTAAAAGTGGTCGTATTGCATATATTCATACGACTGATAACGTCTATAAAACCTATATGACTATGGCTGAGATCACAGATAAGTTGAGTACGCCTTTATTTTCTAGAATACATGGCAGTTATATCGTAAATTTAGATTATATTGTGGAGATTATGAAAAATGAAGTATTTGTTAAACAATTTGACGCTGAGATGCATAAAGAAACCAACACCTCTTTACCAATGAGTAGACAATTTAAAGATGATCTAAAAGAATCATATGCAACTTTTCTAAACACAAGAAAATGATCTCTTGCATTTTAAATTTGTGAGTGAATCTTAACTTATTTAAAAATTTAATATTTAAAAAAAAATCTGTATTTTCAACAGATTTTTTTATTTTTCCTACTTATAGATTACTATAAAATTCACATGATTATAAAATATATTCTTATAGATATATTATAATCCTATTTTTGACGTTATTTTTTACTTAAAACACGCAAGTTTTTACATTTAGTATTCATAGTCTCTTTTTTTATGGTAACGTTTATGTAACTAGCGGGCATATATAAATGCTCTCTAAAAAAACAATTTGGAGGAATGAAAAATGGCAGGCGATAGAATTAAATTATCCCCACAAGAACTAAGAACATCTTCAACAAAATATACGGATGGTTCGCAACAAGTTCAAGATATTTTACAAAAACTACAAGCTGAACAAGATACAATTCAAGGTAACTGGGAAGGTAGCGGTTTTGATAGCTTTAACGATCAATTTACTGCTTTAAAACCAAAAGTATCTGAGTTTGCTGAGTTATTAGATCAAATCAACAAACAATTAAACGAAGTTGCCAACATTGTAGAAGAAACAGACCAAAATATCTCTTCAGCAATCGGAAGAGGTCTATAAGAACCACATAACTGAGGAATAGGGAGGGCACTTGCTCCTCGCTGTTCCTCTTTTTTTAGGAGAATGATAAATGAACAGTAAAAAACTATATTATATGTTGAAGTCTGTTTGGATGGTTGTAATATTACTTATTATGTTGATATTTATGAATCGAGATTTTACTGATATATCTGCAAATAAAGCAAAAGAAGAACAAGATATGCGGTTAAATATTGCATTAGTAAATGAAGATAACGGAATTAACAAAAATAACATAGACTATAACTTAGGTGCAGATTATGTAAAAAAAATCGAAAAAGATGCGACGTATAACTGGTTTACAGTTAGTCGAGGGATCGCTGAAAATGGCTTAAAAAGCGGCACTTATAACTTACTTGTTACGATTCCAAGCAATTTTTCAAGCAAACTTTTAGAACTAGATAGTGAAGCCCCAGAAAAAGTCCAAGTCAATTACAAAATCAACGCAAACGGGAATGCTACTTTGGAAAATGAATCAAGAAGTGTTGGTCGGAAAATCGTTAATGATCTGAACCAACAACTCGTAGATTTATATGTGGTCAGCATCGTTGATAATTTATATACCGCACAACAAAATATTGAAAAAGTGTATACAAACCAAACAGATTCCGTTGGTAAATTTCAAAACATTCTTTACCAGCCAACGATTAATTTTAAAGAGTATCTACCAGGCATCACCTCACAATCTCAAAGTGCCTTACAGGCTAATGACCTATTAACAACTACATTGATTGATTTTATCAAAAATCCAGAGTCGCTCGTAAGCAGTCACCAAGATTTTTCTACATTACTAGAACAATTATTAAAACAACGTGCCGATGGAAAACTATCGTATGAGGAATTTATAAAGATTTTAACCTCAATGGATGATAGCGTGCTAAGTTCCGAAACCAGTAAATTATACAGCACGTTAGAAAGTTTGAACCAATCATTGCAGGATGATTTTATCGCCTCAGATGATGGAAATGGCCGTTATATCGAGCAAATGAATGCATTGAATGAACAACTGATTGCTTCTAAAGCTGATGTTGAAAAACAGATTGATGAATTAGAAGGAATTGAAGATAAGTATTTTGATACTTATAGTACAGAATTTTTCAAACAATTTAGAATCAATGATCCAGATGAAGCATCTAAAGTTACCTTCAAACAAGTACTTTCAAAAATGGATTATGACTATGGACAAATCTCTGATATTTCCAAATTCAATGATAGTTATATACAAAAAATGCAGGATCGTTTAGACGAACTACCTTTCAAACAAGATACACGAGATATCAATGAATTTAATGAAGTCTTTTTATACGGCCACCTGCCATATACTGATGGACCCGCAATTGATGATATCCGGTCAGCTATTTATGGAAATTATGGCATGTTAAATAGCATCGAAAAAATCAATCAAAAAATTCGCGATTCTAATGAAAAATATCCAGATAATCCTGAAATCAAAGAGTTGGAATGGAAAGTTGATAGTGAAACGATCAGTAATAGTAGACATCATATAGATTTAAGAAGAACCTATGATAAATTAGTTGCTGCAAGAGATAGCGCTATTAGTAAATCTCACACTTTCAAAATCAATACAGAAAATTTTAGAACAGATGGGGAGATTATCTTTGGAGAAATTCCTCTTGAAATCTCGGCGATTACGTATGGTTACCCTGAAACTACAGTTGCTTCTGGAGATCATATTCCTATTTCTAGCAATACCATGCGATTTACCTATACCTACGCAGCTGATTTTGAAGAAACTGGAGGTGCACCTAAAATCCCGATCACAGTGAAAAAAGTCCTTCACCCAGATGAAAACGGAAATGCACCAGTCACAAAATCTCTGCCAGCCGTTGATGTAACTACAAATGAAACAAGTGCCAGTGAATCAAATGATAGCTCAACCACTGAAAGTACTTCTACTTCTAATGAAGAAACGACTCAGTCAACTCAAAATACAGAAGTCACTCCAGTTCAAGAAGCACCTCAGACAGAAACTTACGTGAGTCGCGCAGAAGCAGGCGAATATATTGTGACTTGGGAGCAGACTACTGATTTATCAGAATTTTTGAACCCAAGATATCAATATGCTCAAAGAAAATACTCGGAAGAGCTAGGTAAAACAATCGAGTTATATACAACTGTAGAAACCGAACTAAAAGACTTTAACAAATACCCATTCGATGTCTTCAACAACTTACTAGACATGAACATGACCGAAATGTTCAAACAAGTTCTAAACGGAACATTTGCAACTGGTCATTATAAAGATCAACATGAAAAACTTGAATCTCTAAAACAGCAAGCCACCGATATCGATCGTCAATCTGAACGAATCGGAGAAAAACTTCAAGAAATTCAAGGTAATACCAGAAACCTGAATGAAAATGTACAAAATCATTTAACTCAAATCTCCGACTGGCAAAAAAATATGTCAGAGATTACAACTTCAGAAACAAAAGTTGCTTCTGACAATACGACCACGGACACAGAAATATCCGCGATCGATTCCATGCTAGAATCAATCAAAAAACAAGCAGAAATGCTCAAAGAAGCCTCTGATATGAATGTCAAAGAAGCAGAAAGCGTGAAGTCGGTCTTTACCTCATTTGATAAAGACGTACAAACCGCACAAAAAAACGGAGAAGACTTATCTGCTAATGCTGACGTCATCATGGAGAATCTAAACAAAGAACTCGCCAACAATAATGATTTCGTTTCAGCATTCATCAAAGTATTGAATAATGCACACAAAGACGGGGTACCGAATAATACGTTACTGCAATTTATCGCAAATCCTGTCAACGGAAAATCAGAAGCCACGATCAAAACAACCGAAGTCAATGAACCATTCACTTGGATCTTGATCATGTATACCTTAAGTTTATTTGTCGCTTACCTTTTTGCAACACAACCTGTCGCAAGAAAAGTCAAAAATAAATTTAAACGTGAAAAAGTCTGGCTAAAAGACAACATGTTAGAAACATTGCTACTCAGCTTAAGTGCTATTTTTATTGGCTTGATCTTAAGTATGTTAAGTATCAGTGAATTAAGTATCGTCAAAGAATCCCAAATCGTTTGGGGCATGATGGTCGTATTGTTCATGCTGATCTTCTCATTATTAAACCACTATGCAATGAAACAATTCCATATCGCTGGATTTGCTTTGAGTCTCTTCCTATTTATCAGTTATGTCTTTGTCACTAATGCGATCGGTAAAACAAAAGGAAATAACCCGATGGTAGATATTATTCGCTCAGTCAATCCATTATCGATTGGCGAAAATAATTTAGCGGACATTCTCGCAAATAATGCTTTAAACATTGTTCATATTATTTTGTATCTTTTAGTGATTGTGGCATTGATCGGATTTAACATTTTCATTTGGAAACCAAGAAGGAAAGTTAAGGAAGTGATCTCGAAATGAAAAAGCTACTATTCTTATCTTTACTAGGAATAAGCATCTTTTCCTTTTCTGATGCCACCAACGCTGAAGAAACATTACTTGATAACAACTTAGAGTTACAAACAGACCGTTTAAACAAAGAACAAGTCGATGATGGAAAAACGAAAAGCTTTGTAGCAGAAGACCGCTTATTCGAAACTGAAATGATCCAAAAAACGGCCGATGCAAAAGCATTGGAAGAAAAACAAAAACAAGAAGACATGTCTAAGCTCTTCCTAACGAAAGGAGCAAAAGTAAAAGAATTAGACCCTACTCAGCTATTTACAGCAAGTGAAAATAACAAAGCAGCAGTAAAAAGAGAAGAAACTGAATCAACGGTTTCTTCTCCTCCTGCGTTATTTCCATTAATTTTAGGCTTAGCGCTGGTGACCGTTGTCACCTTACTTTTGTATCACAACAGAAAAAGAGGACAGAATCATGGCAGATAATACAGAACATATCAACGTAACGTTGTTGTATCAACAAAATAAAGAAAAAATGGTCGATTTAAGAATCCCAAATAACATTACTGTGTTTCGGTTTATTCGAGAATTGAACCAAATTTTTGGCAAAGAAAAAGATGTAAAAAAATACCAAATCAAAGTTTTGAATAAAGGACTTCTTTTAGATGAAGAACAAAAACTAAAAGATTTTCCGATTACTGACGGAGATATAATTGAAGTGTTGGGAGAATAATGATGGAAAATATGAAGGAAACAACTGTTGCTGTAATAATTGAAAAACATACGTATGAATTTAAGAAGACACTGGAAAACTGGCAACTAGCACTAAGAAAATCAGAAGTTCAAGTCAACGAAGAAAAGGATTTGGCTTTACTAAAAGTTGCTCACCCACTATTGATGGAAACAAGCATCCACTGGGAAGAAGATGCGGTGACGTTCACCTATGCATTACCAAAAGAACGCATTACCTTTACAGAATTAAAAGCTGGAACAAAAGAAGATAAACTTCGCGCTATGGCAAACATGGCCGCAGTTGAACAACTATTAGATTTACCACTTACCTTCTTTATCCACCCAGAAAACTTGCTGTTTGATTATAACTTACAGCCAAAAATCGCTTATCGCGGACTAGACAGAAAAATGCCGCCGAAAGTGACAAATAACGACTTACTACTAAGACAATACAAAAGCTTGATCATCGCCTTATTCGAGAAAAAAGATGACTTTACTAAACTCTATGAAGGCCAATTAGAAATCAAAAAAGGCTCTGAATTTATCCAAACGATCTTGAAAAAAGAAAGCTTTGAAGACATCAGACAATATTTGGTTCAAATGTACGATCAAACCGTAGAACATGCGACAAAAACAATCAAAAAAGTCAGCAAAACGAAATTCCAAGTGATGAAACAATTATCGATTTGGATGACCGTCCTATCTGCTATTTTAGTGATTCCACTCGTTTATTTACTGTTTTTCCGTTTACCATTCTTAGATCGGATGCAAAATACGGACACAGCTTTCTTGAAAAATGACTATGAAGCCGTGATCACAACGTTAGAACCAGTAAAAACAGCAAGTATTCCTTTCACGCAAAAATATGAATTAGCCTTTAGTTTCATTCAAGGGGAAGCATTGCAAGAGCAACAGAAAAAAGTCATTTTAAACAACGTAACGTTACGCTCTGATGAAAATTATCTAGATTACTGGATTGAAAACGGTCGTGGAAATCTTGATGAAGCATTAGATGTAGCGAAAAACTTAGAAGATTCTGATTTGATTTTATATGGAATCACACAAAAAATCGAACAAGTTAGAAAAGACACGAAAATGACTGGTACTGAAAAAGAAGAAACAATCGGAAAATTAGAAGCGGACTACAAAAAATACAAAGAAAAACGTGACGAAAGTGTGAATGCTGCAGCAGAAGCGGAACAAACACAAGGATCGACTGCTCAGGAGGGAAATTAGATGACCAAGACACAAGCCATCATCTACCTTCAAGGCTATCGCTATCAACTGACACTTGATGAAGAGAAAATACAAAGAATCGGATCGGATAATCAAGCCTCTCTCCATTTACCTTTATTGACAGAAGCGGATGAACTAACGATCGAAAAACAAGACGAGTGGGTAATCACACACCAAGGTCAAGAACATGTTTTATCCCTTGGCTCTCCCCTCACTCTTTCATTATCAGATGATCAACAAGCAACAGTTATTTTAACACCTGTGACCAAGCTACATGTGTTTGATCTATTAGATAAGAAAGAAATTATTTTAAGTACGGATAAAGGCGCAACCCTTGAATTACCGAATGATCATTTAGCCGAGCCTCTCTCCGCTATTTTGAAAAAACAAGACGATCAATGGTTGTTGACGGTCCTTTCTGGTGAGTTGATGATCAATAATCAGCTATTTACTGGTACAGACTATTTACTTGGTAAAGGAGACGAACTGTCTTTCTTGCACCACACATTGAAAGTCTTTACCCATGAAATCCATGCGACAGAAGGCACGATCATCAAATCTGATTTATGCGAAATCTATACGTCTCGTTACGATGTGTATGAAGATTACCCAGATTTCCACCGTTCACCGCGGATTATTTACCGTGAACCAGAAGAAAAAATGATGATTAATGCCCCAAGTGAACCAAACAGTAAACAACAAGACCAACTGATCAAAACGATTTTACCACCAATTGTGATGCTGATGGTGACAGTGGCAATGGCCTTTTTCAGACCGAACGGGTTATTCGTATTAGCCAGTGCGGCAACGACCTTGATCACGATTATTTTCTCGATCACGAATTACTTTAAAGGGAAAAAAGAGCACAAACAAAGCTTGATCGACCGTGAAGTCAGTTATAAGAAATATTTAGTCGATAAATCGGTGGAATTGCACCAATTAAATCAAGAACAAAAACAAGGGCAATTGTATCATTACCCAACGGTTTCAGAATTGTTGGAGATGACGAAAACGTATAGCCCAAGAATTTATGAAAAAACGCCGTTACACTTTGACTTTCTGTTCTATCGTTTAGGATTAGGAACATTGCAATCGTCAAGTGAAATTACCTATTCTAACAAAGAACGTGGCAAAGAAACGGATGATTTAGAAAAAAGTGGGTATGAGCTTTATACGAAGAGTTTAGAGCTTGAAGATATGCCGATTGTTGCCAACTTAGTGAATGGACCTGTTGGGTATATCGGGCCTAGAAACTTAGTGTTGGAACAGCTTCATTTATTGGTGAATCAATTATCTGTCTTCCATAGTTACCATGATTTACAATTTATTTCGATTTTCCCAGAAGCTGAAAAAGACCTGTGGGAATGGATGCGTTGGTTGCCACATGCAACGATGCAAGATGTGAATGTGCGCGGGTTTGTCTATAACCAACGGAGCCGTGACCAAGTGTTGAATAGTCTGAATCAAATTTTGAAAAACCGTAAAAATTCCATGGAAGAAAACCGCAATAGCCGTGATAGTACGATCTTCTCCCCTCATTATGTGGTGATGATTACTGACGAGAAATTGATTTTGGATCATGTCATCATGGAATTTTTCAATGAAGATCCAAGTGAATTAGGTTGTAGCGTGATTTTCGTGGAAGATGTTATGAGTAGCTTATCGGATAATATCAAAACGGTTATCGATATCCGTGACCGTAATACTGGGGTTCTCTTGTTGGAAGAAGGAAAATTGATGAACAAATCGTTCCAATTGGATCACTTCCCTGCTGAATTTAACAAAGAGCAATTGCCAAGACTGCTTGCACCATTGAATCACTTACAAAATTTGAAATCAAGTATTCCTGAAGCTGTTACTTTCCTAGAAATGTACGGCATCGAAAAATTCGAGGAATTTAATGTGACCCAACGTTGGGCAGAACATTCCCCACATAAAACCTTAGCTGTACCACTTGGTTTACGTGGAAAAGATGATATTGTCTACTTGAACTTACATGAAAAAGCCCATGGACCTCATGGGTTAGTCGCTGGGACAACAGGTTCTGGTAAATCTGAGATCGTGCAGAGTTATATCTTGAGTTTAGCCGTGAATTTCCATCCTTACGACGTAGCCTTCCTACTGATTGACTACAAAGGTGGAGGTATGGCGAACTTGTTCCGTAATCTGCCTCACTTATTAGGGAGTATTACCAACTTAGATGGCGCTCAGAGTATGCGTGCCTTAATCTCTATCAATGCCGAGCTAAAACGCCGTCAGCGTCTTTTCTCGGAGAATAACGTGAATCATATCAATCAGTATCAAAAATTATATAAAAACGGCGATGTTGAAGAACCTATGCCTCACCTCTTCTTAATTTCAGATGAGTTCGCCGAATTGAAATCTGAACAGCCTGAGTTTATGAAGGAACTTGTTTCTACAGCTCGTATTGGGCGTTCATTGGGGATTCACTTGATTCTTGCGACGCAAAAACCAAGTGGTGTGGTCAATGACCAAATCTGGAGTAACTCGAAATTTAAATTAGCATTGAAAGTGGCGGATAAAGCCGATTCGATGGAAATGTTGAAAACACCAGATGCAGCGGAAATCACCCAAGCTGGGCGTGCGTACTTGCAAGTGGGAAATAATGAGATTTATGAATTGTTCCAAAGTGCGTGGAGTGGTGCGGATTATCAGCCTGAGAAAGATGACCAACAGATTGAGGATCATACGATTTACTTGGTTAACGACCTTGGTCAGTATGAAATTTTAAGTGAAGATTTAAGTGGCTTGGAGAATGCGGATGATGTGAAACAGATTCCGACAGAACTCGATGCCATTATTGATGGGATTCATGAAGTGGCAGAAAGAGAAAATATCACGCCACTACCGAGACCTTGGTTACCGCCGTTGGAAGAACGAATTGCTTCTTCTACTCTACATCCAGTCGACTTTAGAGAAGAATGGTTAACAGAGAAACAGCCGCTTGAACCTGTTTTAGGTGTGGTGGATGTGCCGAGTATGCAGGCGCAGAATACGTTGCGTTTGAATATGACGCAAGAAGGTCATATGACCGTGTTTAGTAGTCCTGGGTATGGTAAGAGTACGTTTATGCAGACGGTTGTCATGGATTTGGCGCGTGTGCATAGTCCTGAAAGGCTAAATGTGTATCTATTAGACTTTGGGACAAATGGACTTCTACCGTTGAAAAAACTGCCTCATGTAGCAGATACGATGAGTATTGATGAAGAAGAGAAAATCGAGAAGTTTGCACGTAGAATCAATGATGAATTAAAACGTCGTAAGAAGTTGTTGAGTGAGTTTTCTGTGGCTAGTTTGGATATGTATGAGCGTGCTAGTGGGAAAGAAGAACCGATTATCCTTATCTTGTTAGATGGTTTTGAAGGAATGAAGGATACAAAATTCAACGATATCCTTGAAAAAGTTATTACGCAAGTGGCGCGTGAAGGTGCTGGTGTTGGACTTCATCTACTTTTATCTGCTGGTAGACAAAACTCAATAAGAGCAACGCTTTCAAGTAATATCAAAACGCAAATTGTTTTGAAAATGATTGACGATAGTGAGCCAAGAGCGATTGTTGGACGGACAACATTGACGATTGATGACTTACCTGGTCGTGGATTGATTAAGTTAGAAGAACCTGAATTGTTCCAAGCAGCATTACCAGCCGATGGTGAAGATACATTACAAATTATCGAAGCGATTCAAGAGGAAGTTAGCCAAATGGATGAACATTGGACTGGCGCTAGACCTGAACCAATCCCGATGGTGCCTGATATCCTTGATTTTGAAAGCTTTAAGCGGAAAAAATCGGTTCAATATGCTATGAATAATCAACTAATCCCTCTAGGCGTTGATTATGAAGAAGTTGAAGCTGTCCCAATTGACCTAGCTAAAATGAAACACCTTGTAGCTTTCAGTGATCGTGAAGAAGTTCTAACGTTATTGCAAAAACAAATGATCTCTACTGTTAGTCAAATGGATAATGTAAAATTATTAGCCATTGATACAGAAGGTGCATTAAATCAATATCAAGAACGTATTTCAACTTATGTTTCTGGAGAACAAGTTGGACAATTTTCAGAAATGTTACTTGCTGAAATAGAGCGTAGACAAGAAAGTGGCAATACGGATTCATGGGTCGTTTTAATTGATAATATGGCTAATTTCGTGAAAGAGTCTGGGATTAAGGACGATGAATTTATTGCTATTTACGAACGTGCACCAAAAGTTGGCATTCACTTAGTAATGTACTCTTACTTGAATTTCTTGAGTGGTTACGAAGCGATTCCAAAATATATCAAAACAAATACCAAACAAGCAATTTTAGGATTACGAAAAGCAGATCAAACATTGTTTGAGAAACCATACCAAGCAAATGAACCTTTGCTTGAAGTGGATGAAGCTTATTTCTATACCAATAATATTTATTACAAAATGAAATGTTGCAGATAATATCAAGTAGAAGAGTGAATATAATTTCGCTCTTCTACATAAAATTTTAACTTTAGAGGAGAGAAAACACATGGAAAAAAAATTATACCCTTTAGGAACAATCGTCTATTTAAAAGAAGGAACTCAAAAGATTATGGTCGTAGCTCGTGGTGTGGTTTACCAAGATGAAGAAACAAAATCAGATGTATTTGTAGATTACATGGGCTGTGCATACCCTGAAGGAATTGACCCAAGTCAAACATTATTTTTTAATGAAGAGAATATTGATCAAGTTGTTCATGAAGGTTTTTCTGATGAAGACGAACTACGCTTTATAAAAGTGTATGAGGAATGGGAAAGCGGTCTAAATATCCCTAAGAAAAAAATTGATTAGTATAAAGAAAGGTGACTAATAATGAACTATCAAGAACGTATTGCCGCTCTAGAATCATTTAAAACAACTGTTTCAAACGGAACAATAGAAGATTCAGCAGCTTCATTTACTACAGAAATTCCTGGTTGGGTTGGCGGGGAAACTGCTAAAAATGGCTACGATAATTATGTAAATAAAGTAAAAGCAGATACTGCTAAAATTGTAACAAAACAGAGTTCGTTTATCAGTAAGATAGACTCTCGCATTAGTTCGATTCAAACACAATTTGATCTAGAATATGCAAGATATAGTTCTCAAATGAATTCAATATATGATAAAGATGTGAAGAAGAAGAAAGAAAAAAAACAAAACTATTACAACTCACTCCAAATTGATTCCAGTGTAAAAGCAAAAATCGGACAAAATTGTTTATAGGAGGAATTATATATGACAACAATAAAAATAGAACGTGATTCTTTAAAAGATGCTGCTACTAAAGTGAATATTAAAGTAACTAGCTACCAAGATAAAGTTGTCTCTTCTGCATCTACTTTTTCAGATATATCTACTACATTATCTGGGAAAGGGTACGATACATTATTGGCTCAAATGAATAGTAAAATTGGATCTCAAAAAAAGCTAGTTGCAGAATGTCAAATTTTATCAGACGAAATTAGAAATTATGCTTCGGAAATGGCATATGCTGAGTCATCAGCATCATTCCCTAGCTAGAAAGGTGGAATAAGTAAATGGCAGATGTTAAGTATGATCCAGCAAAGCATTCGGAACTTATTGATGCAATGAATAGTGTTAAAGAAAGTTTTGAAGAAGTAATAACTGAATTTAAGTCAGTAAAATCAATTGTTAGTTCTGATTTTAAAGGCAATGGGGCAACCGCTCTGCAGACAGCTCTTCAAACAAAAATTGAGCAGTTGACTAAAGAAAAAGAAAGTTGGTCCACCGTTATTGCTAACGCCGGACAAGTGGAGAAAGCTTTTGTTGAAACTGATAGAAATGCTAAAAGAATTGTGCAAGGACAAGAACCTTACCAACAAGGCAAAGGTGGAAAAATTTATTAAAAAGGAGGACGAATAAAATATGGGTGAAGGAAGCTATACAATTCCAATGAATGAATATTATAATAAGTCAAAAACTTTAAAGGAAAAAGTAAGTGATGTAGCTGAAGATGTTCAAACAAACTTTCTACAAAAAGTATCCAGTGGAATTGGGGAATTGGATGGACAAGATCAAAGTTTTCTAGAAGGGTGCAGTGCTTACACATCAGCTAAAACACTTTATACAAAACTGACCGAAACACATGGTAAAAATTTAACAAATATGTCTAGCTTTAATGGACAAAATCCATTATATAAAATTGAGCATAACGATCAAGAGTTTGCTTCAAAGTTTAACGGGATAGCAGACGGAACTAACAATAGCGATGTGACAGCTCGTTTAAATCAACTAAATTCCAAAATTGATGATAAAATAATGTATAAAAAGATTGTAGAATTCATAAAAGGAATTTCTGGTGAAATAGGTGATAACGACCTTATACAACGAATATTACTATTAGCAAAAGAGAACCCTACAAAAGCATGGCAAGAACTACTAAATAGTGATAAATTCGTGACAGCTATTCAAAAAAGCGAAGTTATACAGGAATTCTTTCTTGCAGCTATGATAAAAATGGAAACTTTAGGAACTCACGCAAATTCATTCTCGACAAAAATTATGAGCTCGTTAGCCAATAACGATAAATTTGTATCTTTTTTAAGTAAGGCCTCTGTCAAATTTCAAGATAAAGTGTTAGATTTTATGGTAAAGTTTAGTGACGATGCTTTTTCCGCTATAAATTTTTCAGAAAAATTTGTTGGATGGGTTAAAAATATTTGTGAGCTAAAACCACTCAAATTTTTATCCAAGCTAGCAAACACAGGATTAGGTAAAGTATTAACTTCACCTTGGACTGGTATAGCATTAGAAGCAGGTTTTTCAGCTTTCGATGCTTATAATGATAAAGGAAGTGAAACATATAAAGACCTTGGAAAATCTGTTACGTGTGGAGCTATTGACGGTATTACAAGCATAGGACCTTTAGAAGGTGCACTTATTGGTTCTGCTGCCGGTCCTTGGGGAGCTTTGGGAGGCTTTGTTGTTGGTGGAGTAATGTGGGGTTCACAAGTTCTTTTCCCAGATTGGCCTGATAATGTAAAAAATTGGGCATATGACAAAGTTGATGATGTTAGACAGTGGGGAGAGTCCGTAAAACAAAACTTTAATAACATAACTGAAAATGCTGGGAACTATATTAATAAAAAAACGGATGAATTCAAACAAGGAATAGATGATATTGGAAAAAAAGCCAGTAAAGTATTGGATAATTTACCAAAAATTTCCATGCCTAAGTTAAACTGGTTTGGTTAGGAGAAATCATGAAAAAACAAACAATTTACACCGCTACTTTTGAACAAAGTAAACAACTAGTAAACGAAAAATGTATAAAAGAAGCATTAAGAGATTCTAACAGTAAAGTTGTTAGGAAAAGGTCTTTTGGTGTTCTTGCCGCATGTATCCTCTTGATTGGTTTAGCTTTCTGTATTCGTTTGATAGAAGAAGGTTCTCCATATACAACTGGACTATTTATTTCTAAAATAACCATTATTTGGTATTTCACGGCATTTATTTGTCTTTTATATTACCTCTTTAAATTGTTTCGTTTTAAAAGAAAGAAAATATTGAGGAGTTACTTATTCAATCAGACCATGTCTTTTATTTTTATCAATATTTCTATTCTATTTTTATTATTTTTACTTCTACTAGCAACAATTGTTACGAATTCGCTTATTTTTAGCTTAGGTTATATCATTTTCTTTCTAATTCTCATTCCTAGCTTAAATGCTTCTCAAAACAGAACTATAATGAAATCTTTATATGATAACATCCCTAGCGAAAATAAAACTCTTAGTTTTTTTACTAAATTTGAAGCATTTTCAAAAAAATACGGTTGGCTAATAATCATTTTTCTCTTCATCATAAGAAGATTTTTTAATACTGGAGAAACTAAAAATGGTGAGCATTTTGACTTTATACAACAAGTTCTAGGTGCATTGTCACCTTTGATGGTATTAGTACCAGTTCTTTTTTTAACAGCAATGAAAAAAGAACTGGTAAAAGGATTTTATCTAGAGAAGTATATTGAGGATTATCGTAAAGAATCTGGATTGACCGAAGAAGAATGGTATTGGTTAAAATAAATCCAAAAAACAGTGCAAGCAACTTAACTGTATGCTTACACTGTTTTTTTACTTTATCTCAAACGAATTTCCACTTTTCTTTCCATAAAATTTCCTCGAAAAGAAATTTTAATTACATATTACCTTTTAGAAGTAAAAATTACTTTTTTACTTAAATAAAAATATTCGTTCACTCTTTATGTTAAAATTAAAAAGTCGCAATAATGCCTAAAACAACACAACCAAGAGGAGCAAAATGAACTCAAATCACACACATAAATCACACACACAATTTACCAAAGTAAACTTTTTAAAAACAATCCTATTTCTCACTACAATCTTTCTATTCACACTATCCACCCCACAAACCAGCTCAGCCGAAAGTTTCTTCGTCGACGATCAAGCTGGTTTATTAAGCGAGGAAACAAAACAAACCATCATCCAAGCAAACGAAGCAGATTTCAAACAACTACCTGGCAGTCCTCAATTCGTCCTAAAAACCATCAAAAAATTACCCAAAAACGAAATAATTGAAACCTACGCAAATGAAACCTTCCAAGCGTTAGGCATCGGCGATAAAGGCCTAAACAACGGCTTTCTATTTGTCATTGCAGTCTCTGATCGAAAATATCGTTTAGAAGTTGGATATGGTGTAGAAGACGTAATCACAGATAGTATGAAGCGCGACATTGTGCCCACAAGTGTGGAACAATTGTTTCGTGAGGAAAAGTATGATCCAGGCTTGAACATTATCAGCCACAATATCATAGCAATCGTTAATGAACGTTATGGCAATTATGAAGCAGCGAAAAAGGAAGTTCAAGATCTAGAACAAGCAAGTAACTCTTATGATAACTATCAATATCACTATGTAGAACCAAAAAAGAATTTTTTAGACTATATTTGGATCGCTTTTGCTTTTATCATGGATCATTTTGTCCTTTCACTCCTTGTTGCTGTAAGTCTATTTATCGGCTTTCTTTTCTTAAGGAGTTTCTTAGAAGAACGGCTTTTAAAAAAGCACCTGTTTGATTCGATCCAAGAATTACAGGTACGTTGGCTAGGTAAAGTAGCTGTGAGAGAAAAAGCGATTATGCTTTATGTCAAAAAAGCACCTATTAGGATATTGATTCTAGCCAATTTTGATAATTATAAACCTTTACAACACTATTTAACTAAAATTTTATTTACAAGCAATGTCATTGATTATACAACACAACTTGGTAAATATCGTATGCATCACCTTACTGAAGCCAACAAGCTAACGTATTGCACCATGTGCTTAGAAATCAGTGAGAGGTACTATGAAGCGTATTCCCAGAGTTTAGGTGATTTCCTAACAGAACCACAGAAAATCACTCAGGCTAAAGAACAACTACAACCGAGACTAAAGCAATTAGATAGTGACTACTTAGAACTTTTACAAAAAATCGTTCAAGCCAGAGTTGCTTTCATGCAAACGAGAAAGATTGTGCAAGTCTATGTAAAAGAACATGTGCCAAAGTCATTTTACACCAAACAAAAGGAAAAATTACTAGTTTTACTCGTTTCGTATCACCTGCTAAAAGGTCAAGATACTAGTAAAGAAGATTTTTTAAAAGAGGCTGGGAATTTTGAAAGTGAATTGCCTAAAGCCTTTAAAAAAGGTGAAAAGGATTTTAAAAAAATCGAGTCTGACTATTATCAAAAAGCAATCATGGATCTTGATAAATGTTTATTTTTAGGGGCAATACCCGGCTTGAATTTATCGAAGTATCAAACATTACAGTATTTTAGTACCTCAAGCTATCGAAGTAGCGATTCTGGTAGCTCTTCCGGGAGTGGAGGAAGCAGCTCTGGAGGTGGCGGCTCATCAGGCGGAGGTGGCTTTTCCGGAGGCTGGTAAATTTGAAAGAGTAGACAATAATCAGATTTTTCTCTGACCATTGTCCACTCTTTTTTATTCATCTATCCAATTACCTCTTCATCGCAAACAAAGCTTCAGCAATCCCTGGCACGCCACTAGGATCACCATAATTTTTATGTGTTTGGATCACTGTATACTTTTTTCCTTGATATGCCACTTCTTCCCCTTGATAATACTGGATCGGCTTCATATCTGTTCCCAGTTTAAACTCAAGTGTATCTATAAATCGACCAAGATAATCTACATTTGCATCAAATACTCCTGTCACACCTGAAAATTCCACTTGTGAACTCCATTGCCATGCAGCTGTATCTGAATGTAATAAGTTTTCATTCGATGGTGATTTTGGCCATTCTGCTACCCAACAATTCTCTTTACCTAAAACTGGAAATTCCAGCCAATTATTTGTAAACCAACTAGCCATACTATAGTGGATCACGTTGCTAAATCCACGTTTGTTTAATTGGTTTTTAAAAGCAGTTGATGTGATGGTTACATCTGCCGGAATCATTTCCCCTTCTTCAGCATCATTGACCATCACTGTATCTGGACTCAAACCAAGCTCTTCAGCTAAATCCGCAAAGTAGTTGGCTTCTTCAACAGCTTTTTCTTCATCTACAAACCAAGAATAATGATACGTGGAAACAGTTAAACCTGCTTTTTTAGCATTTTCGATTTGAATTTTTGCAAAAGGATTTTGATAAGTTGTATATTCTGTCAATTTTACGACTACACCTTTAACACCTTGTGCATTCATTTTTTTATAGGATTCTACAGATATTTCACCATTCCAAGATGAGATATCGATAAAGTCCGCTCTTGGAAGAGTTTGTTGTGTGTAAGGTAACGTAATCTGTTGCTCTCTTTTAGATGATTCTGCTTTTTTTAAGTTGTTTCCCATAACATGATTATTTGTTTCGTTAATTGTTCTGTTTTGAGCATGTGCATGCACACCAGTAAAAAATAAAGCTGCGCTTCCTAGACATATGAACAATACATTTAATAACACTTTTTTCAATTTTATAACCACTCTTTCTTTCAAAATTTTGATTAATTATAATTACCACCCCTTTACAATACCATATTTTTATAAACCTTTTAGATCAAAATAGTATCTTTTATGTGTTTTTTTGAATTTAAATAAAATAACATTAGTTACTAAAAATGGGTGGGACATAACTCTTCGAGTCATATCCCACCCATGTGGAATCCGGATAAACGGTGTGAGCAGAAGCAATCCCTTCTTATTTCTCGGGATTAAACACTTAGTCCCAACCTTGCTCTTACTTTTATAATTTAACAGTACTCCCGCTCATGTTTCAATAACCATTTCTTCCGCTCTACGCCCCCACCATAACCACCTAAACTGCCATCCGTCTGGATTACTCGATGACATGGAATAATGATCGCCAACTGATTCGCTCCATTTGCATTCCCTACAGCCCGCATTCCGTTTGAGTTGCCGATTATCGTTGCCAATTCTTTATAAGAAGAAGTATTTCCACGCTCAATTTGCGTCAAAGCCTGCCAAACACTTTTCTGAAAATCAGAGCCTAAACATATATAAGGCGTTTGAAACTTATCTAGTTTCTTTACAAAATACAAATCCAGCTCTGCTTTGATCTGTTCATTGATCTTGGTTTTTCCTGGAACGATCGAAGCGTTCAATCGATTGCGTAGTCGTTCGATTTCTCTTTCCAAGCCTCGACGGTCAACAAACTCCAGTAAGTACAGATATTCATCATCAGCAATACTCATCATTGGGCCTAAAATCGTATCGATCCAATCTGCCGATAATATCTTGATGTCGTTTGATTGCTTTGGATTTCTACCCATGATTTTTGAAAAAGCATCATAGAATCCGCTAGGGGAATCGTAGCCAACATCCAACTGGGTATCGATTCGTTTTTCACCATTTTTGATTGATTTCAAGGCCATTCCCATCCTTCTTGAACGTGCATATTGAACAAACGTCATACCGTAGACTTTTTTAAATTGTCTTCTAGCTGTCATCGAGTGAATGCCCAATTCAGCGAAATCTTGATCTTTCCAACGTTTTTCTGGATTTTCCTCTACTAGCTCCACCATTTTTTGAACTAGTGGCGGAATCTCTCTTGGGAAAGATAAAGGTTTGCATCGTTTACAAGGTCGATAGCCGGATAAAAGTGCTTCTTCTGCTGTTTCGTAAAAGGTACAGTTTTCATACTTTGGTTTTCTTGCTGGACAGGTTGCGTGACAAAAAACACCAGTTGACTTAATGCCGACAAAGAAAATTCCGTCATAGGTAGAATCCTTTGCCAGCAATGCTTGATAGTAATGCTTTTTTTCTTTTTCGCCGATCATTGAGCATTCCCCTTTCTACTGTATTCTGAATAATTCAATGTGATCTTGTTCCTCGTATTGAGATAAATCAGCCAATAACGATGTATAAAAACTATTTAAATCATTATTTCCACTTTCATTATAAAGCATATAGATCGAAGGACCAAAGCTGATTCTTGAGATTCCTGTATTTAGATAGTCTGAGATTGAGTCCTTTTGGATATCTAGCATGATATTGATCGGTAAATTAGTTGCTGCAGCTATTTTCTTGAGATGTTCTTGATTTTTTAATCCTGGGACAAAAATACCATCGATCCCAGTTTTTTCATAGGCGTTGATTCGCGAGATTGTTTGGTTTAGTACCTGTTCATCTTGGTTGTTTTCGGTGACATCTCCAATAAAATAAGTGTCGGTTCTTACATTGATGAATAGATCCTTTTTCATAGCGTTGCATTTTTGCTTGATACATAATAGCCGCTCGCTTTGTTCTTCTATAGAGTATAAGGTCTCCGTATTTGGTTGTTTATCTTCAATGTTGATACCAATGACGCCAATCTGGATGAGCGCTTCAATGTTTTTTGCCAGATCTGCTTTGTTTGTGGCATAGCCGGTTTCGATATCTGCAGTGATATAGTTGGTTTTTGTATCCATGTGTTTTATGTAGTTTAGTAGCTCATCAAAAGGCATATTTTCACCATCTTGATAGCCGTAATGCTCTGACATTGCGTAACTACCCGTCGGAATCAAATTAATATTTTTCCTTGTCAGTTCATTTGCGCTAACTACATCCCAAATATTTAGTAAAATAAGTGGCTTATCCTTTTGATGTGCATGTCTAAATTGCGCGGTTTTATTTTCATTCATTGATCATCAATCCCTTCACTTTGTTTCTTTAGTGTACTGCTTATTTACAGAAGGTTCTTTCGAAAAATGAACATCAATTTTTTATTTTTAATACGTTGACTTGTGCTTCTATTACTTTTTATGGTTTTGGTTTTTGGTAATTCACTCTAATGAGATCGAACTGGAGTAGGGTGATTCACTAGTATGGTCACTTCTCTCCTTTTTCACGCCTTGTATTGTTCATCATTGAATCACATCGTTCTTCGTAATTTACAACAATGAGATTGAACTGAAGCGGGGGGATTCACTAGTATAGTCACTTCTCTCCCTACGGTCGCCAAGTATTGTTCATCATCTGTTCTGGCGTAGCCAATCACAGTGATTCACAACAAAGAACCCGCTCTTCGGGGAAAGAGCGGGAAAAGGAGTTAAAAAATGAAAAAGTGTTTGGTTAGGGTTGTTTGGTATGAATATATAATAACCCGAAATTGTGACTATTTTGTGTTGAAAAATTGGTTTCTTTATTACGATTTTTTGGTGAAATTCAGAATTTCTATTATTTAGCGATTAATCAGCTGTTCTCAATAATGCCTGTGTTGTACATCGGAAAGAGCCGCCAAAGATTCTTGAAACTTCGTAATCTAAAGTCTCTACTTTCATTCCATAACCTTCCAACGCTGAAATTAGCTGTGTAAAGGATTGATCTGTAACGTATACAGACTCATTGATTGGAAGTCCATTCGCCATCAACTTAGATGCTTCTTTTAAAGAAATATTGATTTTATCCCAATGGCTCAGCTCTTTAGGCAGTCCATCTAAAAAAGCATCCTCACAATAAATCATCAATCCATCTCGAACCATACTCAATGCACAATCCAAATGCAGGATATCAGGATGTAAACGTACAGGTACAACGTCATAATCCCAATGTGTTAATAAAGACTTTAACCAGTATATACCATTTAGATTACTTGCCAATCCAGAATAGCCAACAAAAATTGTTTTTCCATAAACCAAGACATCTCCGCCTTCTAAAAATGGTCCTGTTTCGCTTTCTACTCCTTGAGAAATATCTGGTTGCGGCACAGCTAAATAAAGTGCTTCTGGATGTTTGGACTCAGCCGTTAAAATATCTCGAATCGGCAATATTTCCAAACGCCGATGCGCAAATCTTAAATTTCCTTCAATAATGAAATTACCAATAGTGAAAAAAGGATCTCTTGAAAAGAAATTTGCATATCCTCGACCGGTATCTCTTCCTAACGCTTTTTCATATTCCGTCAATGTCCGTGGTCTTAAAACTTCTACACCATAAGAAGTTAACAACTGTAACATTTGTTCTTTTTCATTTTCCCATTTTTGTTGCAATTCTGGATATAAGTCAGCCACATCTCCAACTTTTTTATCAAAAAGATTCAAGTTCTCTTCTGATAAAAAACCAGTATCTAAGTGCTGTTCTTCTTCCGGTAAATAAAATTGTGACTGCGCTAAAACAACTCTTTTTAATGGAGAAAATTCACTCTCTACAAAATTCGTTTTCATCTATTGTCACTCCATCCATAATTATTTCTCCCACATTATAGCAAGATTTTGTTCGTTTTTATAGATAAGTCCCTTTTCCTAGATGAATCCATTTTATTTATTAGTTAAAGAATCCTGTTCCCCACGTTGTATCTGTCCGATCATCATCCGGTCCCACAGCAACATAGCGACGTTTTGCCTCATAATTTAGGTAGCTGATCCAAACATAGCCATTACTATGGATATAATGATCGTAATTAATGCTCATATTTGGTAGATAATAGTCGAGAGCTGGGCTGATCGTATCATCTGGATTAGTATCTTTGCTGACTGCTAGTCGTCTATCAGGATAAAAGGTCCCTTTCATTGGAATCAAACCAGCTTGTTGTTTTTGCGGCACAGGTATTGGTCCTGGATTACTTGGCTGTGGTTTTTGATGATTGTTTTCATCTTTACTATAACGATAAATTGTAATGGCAGGACAACCATTCAGTCTCCAGATTGTATCATGATCATTGATCGTAATACCGTTATAGCCATAATTACAGTGAATAATCGTATCTTGGTGATCCATAAAAATGCCCGTATGCCCTGCTGCACCTCCAGATGAACCTTGGTTTCCCCAAATAAAAATATCGCCTTTTTTCACAGGATAATTGCCTGATACATCCGCTTGTACTTGAATCCATCCTGATTTCCCCAAATGAGTAAAAAGTGTATCTGTATTTCCCATTGTTCCAACTTGTAAAAAACCACCACTAATTAATGCGAAATAAACTGCGCTAGAACAGTCATAGCTGTTAGGTCCTAAACGTGTATTCATCGAATAAGTAACTTTCCCTTTTCGATCTGTCATCCATTTAATCATTTTCTCTATATTAGACATATGTTTTAACTCCTTTAATTGTTTAATACGGCTGAATCAAAAGTGTTCCATTTTGAAAACTAAGTTCTTTTGATCCTCCGTTTATCCAGTAATTTTTTATCAAATAATCGTCATCGCTAATTCTTGAACTTTTTGCACCGCCTCTTCATTTTCCATCCAATTATCTGCTTGAATCCATTGATGTATTTGCGCCATCTTTTTTGGTGTCTCAGGATCTTTTGATAGCTTCATTTCTGCTTCAAACAGCTGATAGGTTAATGTATTAATGATATCTACATCTAATTCTTTTTGTATTTGAAGAATATTCATCAATGTAAGATTCCATTTTTTACTAGCAGCTAAATTGACCTTTCCGCCGACTAAATCTGACCAATTTAATTCTTTTTCTATTCTTATCTCATCTATTGCTTCCCAAAATTCTTCGATTGTATTTATTTTACGCATTTTTTCACTCCTTTCTTTTTTCTAATGGGACTATTTAATAATTGCGCCATGTCGAGACACGCTGTCTTTTTCACAAGTTAATTCTACTGCAAACTTTCCTCTTAATACTCTTAACTTACTATCAACACTCTCCCAAAAAACTTTCCTATCTTTTCCTCTTCCAAAAATCAATAATTATATTTAAAAAGTATATAGTACAAAATTCATTTATTTTGTTGTCTATTCTTTGAAAGATCGCATTTACAAAATATTTTTATATTTTGACATAAATTTATTTCTCATTTAATTTTAACAAAAAATAAATCAATTCAGCTTAGTTTCTTTACTTTGTTTTTCTCTATATTTTGTAATTTAATAAATGTTTTTTTGAATAAAACAATTATGAAACCGCATATAGTGAATTCATTCAAAAGATTTTTTGTTATTTATTCCATTCTATACCCCTTATGTTCTCAAAAAATTAGAAGAATGCAAAAAAATATGATGAATATTTCACTTCACCATATAGTACAATTACATTTATGTAAATATAATTATCTTTTTATTTTCAATAATTTACTATATGGAAGATAATAAAAAAGAAAGGTATGTGTATTTAATGAATGAATTATGGAAAAAAAAATCATTTAGGTTCATATTATATTCCAGTCCAATTCTTATAGGAATTGTTACACCTATTCGTACATTTGCTGTAGCCCTAGAACAAGTAGACCAATCTACACAACCGGCTTTGCCAAAAGATTATATTGGAACTTTGAAGGAATATGAAGCTGCACGAGACGAGTACTTGGCAGTAAAAAACAACTATGATAGTGCATTGGATGAATATAATGCATTGAAAAGCAACGCTGATGCTACCTATCAAACTGCTGATCAACTAAATACAGAACTTAATGTCCTGAAAGAAGCCTATCAAACAGAGTTACTGAATTTCGAAAAAATTGCAAAAACTTATGAGGCAAGTAGATCTGCTTATGAAACAAATAAATCTAACTATGAAGTACATATTGATCATTATAATGAAGCAAAGTCCGCTTACGAAACAGAACAGGCTCTTTATCAAAAAACTGAAACGACGTTCCTTAGTATGCAGGAGAAATACTTAGCTGCACTAACTCTGTATGAAACAGCTAATAGTGAAGCTGAGAATCAAAGAATAACTTATGAAAACTTACGCATTGAATACGAGAAAAAGCGGACAGCCTATGAAAAAATAGCGACAGAATATGAAACGATTCAATCTGCTTACAACAGTGCAAAAAATACGTACAATAATCAGTTAAAAGACTACACTATAGAAAAACTTTCTTATGACACTCTACTGGAAAAGTACAATACTAAAAAAGAAGTTTATGATACGACAGCAACTGAATTTAATCAGGCCGCTGATTTATACAGCGTAAGTAAAACTGAATTTGAAACAGCTAAAACAGCTTATGCTACGGTCAAATCTGATTATGATCAGACTCTTAGTGAATACAATGCGCTATTAAAAGAATATAATACCGCAAAAGAACTTTATTCAACTGAAAAAGCTGATTGTGAAAAACGTTTATCAGAACTAAACAAATCCATAAGTGACTATGAGAGTAAACTTGCTGCCTACAACCAAATCAAAGATGACTATACAGTAAAAAAACAAGCTTATGAAACAGCTTTAGCTAATTACAATAATGTATCCGATCAATTAAAGGACTTAGTAAATCAGTATGAAACGGCGAGAACAGCTCATGAAATAGAAAAACAGGCTTTCGATCAGAAAACTAAAACATACGACACAGCTAAAGCTACTTATGATCAACAAAAAACAGCTTATGATACTCAACTCGCTACTTATAAAACAGAATTGAACACATATAATGAAAAACGGGTAGCAGCCGAGAAAATTCTAAAACAATATGAAGAAGGTACCGCAGAATATACAGCTGCACTAAACGTATATACAGAAAATAATGCCCTTTACAATGAAGTGAATAACCACTATCAACAAGTAAAAGAGCAAGCCGATTTACTAACTAACCAATTTAAAGAAACAAAAACAGCTTATGAAACAATAGAAGCAAACTACCAAGCGATTTCAGCTTCTTATCAAGCAATCAAACAAACGTATGATTCTCTTGTTGCACAACGTGACCAAGCTAAAAGTAATTACCAAAAATTAGAGTTAGACTATCAAGCAATCAGCAACAACTATATTCAAGTAATGAGTGTCTACGAAAAAACCGAAAAAGCCTATAAAGCAACACTCGCAGAAGTTGATGAAGTAAAAGATCAGTCAACAAAATTAAGTTTGTCTTATAACGACATCTTAACTAAATTTATAAGTGGCTCAGCTGCCTATGAATTAACCAAAGAGAAATATAACGAGGCAAACACTACTTATGAAACAATTCGCCAAAAATACGAAATAACCCGTAACAACTATGATCAGCTATTGCTGCAACAGCAAACACTTAAAGATGAATTGATCAAGCTAAAAGCTGACCTTTTACAGACTAAAACAGCTTTTGCAACTGTGAGTGAACTACTGACCACGACTAAAAACCAATACAATGAATTGACGTTACAATATACTGAAACAAAGGCAAATTATACGGAAGTAACAAAACAGTTTAGTGAGTTAAAAAATGAATATACTACGGCTAAAACAGCTTATTCAACTGCACAAGAGAAAATTTCAGCAATTACTGAAGCTTATGAGCTTCGCGAAAAAGAATATATAGAATTAGCTGCTTACTATGTTGTCCTTGAACAAAAATATCAGAAGGCACTTAAAATTTATGAAACTACTTCTGAAACATTGAAAAACCTTCAAACAGAGAAAAACGAACATGAAGCTGAGTATCTAACTGTTTCAGAAAAATATAATGAATTACGTACAGCCTTTACAGAAATCGAAACACAATACAAAGACATTCATGTAAAATATACCGATGCTTTTTTGGCATGGGAATCAGCTGATACTACATATAATTTAGCAGATAAAACGTTAAAAACACTTGAAAAAGCGTATACTTCAACGCATAAACAATATGAAGCTCTACAGACAAAATATGCTCTGGCACAAGAAATGCACGGCACCGCTTCACAGCCTTATGATGAAGCACTAGCAGCATATGATGATGCAGTTATTGCTACAACAAAAATTAATGATGCTACAACTAACATGGAGAATGTCTTCAAAAATTTCCCGAAAGATAAAATCACACAGGAAAATTTTGAAAATATTCAAAATGACTTAGTGGGATGGCAGGCTGAATACAGTTCAGCTAAACAAGCTTTAACTGAAGCCTTAACTCTCTCATGGCCAGTTATTGAGGAATATCAATCTAAAAATAATGCCTATAATGCCAGCTCTATTGTACCTGAAAGTAATATTACCAATGTTTATAAGCCCGTAGGTTTTAAAAACACATTATCAGATTATATAAAAAAAGCAGAAGAAATGATGTTAAAAAATATAGATAATGCTAAAGCGTATCAACAATACTATCAAGCGTACAATAACTATTCCGATGCTTTTAATACCTATAAATCAGGCTGGGCAAATGGTAATGCAGGTGATCCTAATAAAGAATTAAATACATGGATCACAATTATCAATTCAGCTGGGGATTTGGATTTTACCTCGATTGGATATCCTGATGAACGTCTACAATCATTAAATACCACTGATGCTTGGAATGAATTTGTCTCTACTTACAAAACAAAAGCAGGTGAAGCACTCGAAAGCCTGACTAAGTACTCTGAGTATTTAAAAGGGGTTTCCTCTGAATGGACAGAAGCAAACAACGCTATCGCTACTGCTATTAATGAGTTTAATAACGCAACAGGCTACAGTATTCAGCCGCCTATTAATTTAGATAGAATTACTTCATCCGTTACTTCAGGAATCAAGGCAGCCACAGGTGTTTATCAATCAGGTCTAGACGACTTCTATGAAGATCCTTATCTTGAAGGATTAAACCTATCACTCTACGATTGGATACAAATGGGTGGAGGCAGTTCTGTCTTTAATTGGCGGATGAGTACACAATCATTCCTTGGAACAGTTGATATTAAGCCAATTGATGTTGAACCTGTCGGAATTGATTTAGGTGATTTTGAACTTTTAAAGCTCACAGCTCCAATCATTCCAACCGTACCAGATATGCCTGTAGAACCTTTAGAGCCAGCAATTCTTAGCATACCTAAAAAAGTTGAGCCTGTAGAGAAACCTGTAAACTTAGCAATAGAGCCAACAGTAGTTTCATCAAAAGCGATCGTGGAAATTACAGGAATTACACAACATGCGTTAACACAAAAACACGCCTCAGTACCAACTGAGCCAATTGTTAAATTAGAAGAATCACAAGATGTAACTGATGTGGATTTTGACAGCGAAGAAGCCGAAGAAAGTTTGCAGCCAGAAGCGCCAATTGATTTAAACGATTTAGAAGAAGTTACAGGTGCGGCACCCGTGGAAAAACCGAAAGAACTCGAGAAAGCGCCAGCTTTTGAAGATCCTGTTATTCCAGAGATTACACGTCCAGAAGTGGTAGAAGAGACCACAACACCTGTAGAAAAACCTATCGAGATTACGATGTCAACTAAACCAAATACATCAGAAGCGCCTGTGGAAGGGAAACGTCCAGAAGAGCCGAAAACACTCGTAAAACCGAAAGAAAAAGAGCAGGTCCAAACTGAGATGCTAAGAACTACCACAAATACCGTAGCCGATCCTTCAAGAAATACACTGCCAAATACTCGTTCAGCCAAAAGGAAACTGCCTAACACAGGAACCGCAACTTCTGTAACAGAACAAAGTATCGGCGTATTGATGACAGGAATCGCTGGATCACTTCTTTTCTGGAAAAGAAAAAAAGGCAAACACGCGAAATAAATTCTAAGTTATCTGAATATCAGAAAATGAAGATTTACAGTTTTGAAAAAATAGATGAAAAATACCCAGTGAGAAGATTTATGCTCACTGGGTATTTCTATTGTAGAAAATAAGTTCATGAATGGATGAATAACATCTCTGTTATAACTATCTTCTATTAGCTTTGTACTTTCGCTATCTTCCCTTGCTCAATATAAACCATCAAAATCGAAACATCAGCTGGGTTTACACCACTGATTCTACTTGCTTGAGCAATTGTTTCTGGTTGGATTTTTTGTAGTTTTTGCTTCGCTTCGGTCGCCAAGCCATTGATAGCTGCATAGTCGATATTTTCTGGAATTCGTTTGGCTTCCATCCGTTTTAGTTTATCGACTTTTTCTAGTGCTTTTTTGATGTAGCCTTCATATTTTAATTGAATTTCAACTTGTTCAATAACTTTATCATCCAATTCTACTTCGGCTGCTGGAATAAATTGTGTCACTTCATGATAGCTCATTTCTGGGCGTTTTAAGAAGTCTCCAGCCAAGACCCCATCTTTCAACGGAACTGAACCTTTTGCCTCTAAAAACGCTTGTACGTCCGCTGTAGGCTTCACTCGGACTGAATTCAAGCGAGCGATTTCAGCTTCAACTGCTTTTTTCTTTTCAAGATAGGCTGTATATTGGTCTTCTTTAACTAAACCAATTTCATGCCCTTGTTCTGTTAAACGCAAATCTGCATTATCATGGCGTAAAATCAAGCGATATTCAGCTCTTGATGTTAGTAAACGATAGGGTTCATTGGTTCCTTTAGTCACTAAATCATCGATCATAACACCGATATAACCATCACTACGTTTCATCACAAATGGTTCTTTTCCTTGAACTTTGAGTGCTGCGTTGATTCCGGCAATTAGACCTTGACCTGCTGCTTCTTCATAACCACTGGTACCATTCGTTTGTCCAGCTGTAAATAAGCCATCAATTACTTTTGTTTCTAAGGTTGGACGCAATTGGTGCGGCACAACAACATCATACTCGATTGCATAACCTGTACGCATCATCTCAGCTTTTTCTAAACCAGCAATCGAATGTAGGATATCGGTTTGGACATCTTCTGGTAATGAAGTTGATAGCCCTTGAACGTAGACTTCTTCTGTATTCAATCCTTCTGGCTCCAAAAATAGTTGGTGACGAGGCTTGTCAGAAAAACGAACGATTTTATCTTCGATCGATGGGCAATAACGTGCGCCAACGCCTTCAACGATTCCTGTAAACATCGGTGCACGATGCAGATTGTCTTGAATGATTTCATGGGTTCCTTCATTCGTATAAGTCAGCCAGCATGAACGTTGGTCTAAATTATACGCATCATCTGGTGTGCTGAAACTAAAGTGATTAGGTTGCTCATCACCCGGTTGTTCTTCCGTCACAGAGTAATCGATCGTGCTAGATTTTACGCGTGGTGGCGTTCCTGTTTTAAAACGATCCATTTCAAGACCTAGTTCTTTCAGATGATCTGCTAAACCAATTGATGGTAATGAATTGTTCGGTCCTGAAGAATATTTCAGTTCACCGATGATGATTTCACCGCGAAGTGCTGTTCCAGCTGTAATGATTACCGCTTTACTTTGATATTGTGCGCCTGTTGTTGTCACAACACCTTGGCAGATGCCGTCTTCTACGATTAATCTCTCAACGATTCCTTGGCGTAATGACAAGTTATCCGTGCGTTCGATTGTATGTTTCATTTCAGTGGCATACGCGTGTTTGTCCGCTTGGGCGCGCAGGGCGCGAACGGCCGGACCTTTTCCTGTGTTTAGCATCCGCATTTGGATGTATGTTTTGTCTATATTATGACCCATTTCGCCGCCTAGTGCATCGATTTCTCGGACCACGACTCCTTTGGCTGGACCTCCCACTGATGGGTTACACGGCATAAATGCGACCATATCTAAATTGATTGTTAGGAGCAGTGTTTTGCTGCCCATACGAGCGGATGCTAGGGCTGCTTCTGAACCAGCATGTCCTGCTCCGACTACGATTACATCATAAGATTCTGCTTTAAATTGATTCATCGACTCTTCCTCTCTATTTTCCTAAACAAAATTGACTGAATAATTGAGTGATTAGTTCATCTTGAACACTGTCACCGACGATTTCACCTAAAAAGTCCCAACAGCGGGTCATATCCATTTGAACGAGATCGACTGGCATGCCAGCTTCGATTCCTCGAATCACTTCATCTAGCGCGATTGCTGATTGATCTAATAAGGCAATATGGCGGGTGTTGGAAACATAAGTTGCATCTTTTTCCCCTGTTTGTCCGCCGAAAAATAAGTCTGCGATTTTTAATTCTAATTGTTCCATCCCTGTATTGGATAAAACCGATACGGGTAATATTTCTTCATCATTAACGAGCTGTTTTAATTCTTCTCGATCTAATTGAGAAGGTAAATCCATTTTATTTAGTAAGATTACTCGTTTTAAACCTTCCGTTGCAGCTAATAATTGACGATCTTCTTCTGTTAGCGGCTCATTTTGATTTAGAACTAGTAAAATCAAATCGGATTCAGCTAATGCTTTACGACTGCGTTCTACCCCAATTCGTTCTACAATATCTTCTGTTTCTCTAATTCCAGCTGTATCGATCAATTTCAGTGGCACACCACGAACGTTCACATATTCTTCGATAACATCTCGAGTGGTTCCTGCTATATCTGTTACGATGGCTTTTTCTTCTTGCAATAAGTGATTCAGCAAGCTTGATTTTCCGACATTTGGACGGCCGATAATCGCTGTACTTAGGCCTTCTCGTAGAATTTTTCCTTGTTTGGCTGTCGTCAGCAATCCTTCAATCTGAGCTTTAACAAATCCAGCTTTTTCAAGCAATAACTTGGTCGTTAATTCTTCGACATCATCGTATTCAGGATAATCGATATTGACTTCAACCTGGGCTAAAGTTTCTAAAATCTCTTGCCTTAATGAGCGAATCAAAGAAGATAAATTTCCATCCAATTGATCTAAAGCAACATGCATCGCCCGATCCGTTTTTGCCCGAATCAAATCCATTACCGCTTCTGCTTGAGATAAATCCATTCGTCCATTTAAAAAGGCTCTTTTGGTAAATTCACCAGGTTCAGCCAAACGTGCGCCTTCTCTTAATAATAGCTGCAATAATTGATTCACGACCACGATCCCGCCGTGACAGTTGATTTCGACAACATCTTCTCTAGTGAAGGTTTTCGGCGCTCGCATCACAGAAACCATTACTTCATCCAGCAAGCTGTCATCTTTAGGATCAAGAATATGACCGTAATGAATTGTGTGAGTAGGCACATCAAGCAATTGCTTACTACCGGAGCGATAGACTTTATTTGCGATATTGATCGCTTCATCTCCACTCAAACGGACAATGCTGATAGCTCCTTCGCCAGGAGGCGTTGAAATTGCGGCGATCGTATCAAATTCTAGCGTTATTTGTTGCATGATTGACTGAATTCCTTTCATTAATGGATTGAGCTGTTTTTTGCGTAATAATAACTACGTGAAACACCTCTTATTTTTTTCAAAATTATGTATAAATCAATTTTTGGCTACAAAAAAAGCGCCCACTCCACCCCTATTTTTTCAGGTTGGATCTAGCACTTTCACTGCATCAATTCCTATTAATTTCTTGACATAGAATAGCATATTTTCATTTTTTTCGCAACATTGTTTGTTTACTGAAATTGTTCGTTAACTTTGCAATTCTTCTGGTTTATCTTTAAAATAAAACTAATAAAGCAAGGAGGTTCCTATGATGAAACGAGCAAATAAAGATGAACTTAATCAACAAGAATTAGAAAATCGTTTAAGTGGAATCACATTATCTACAGGAAATGTTAGTAGAAAGTATATTGTTCGGGATATTGTTTTTGCGACAGATCGAATTGAGACAGATTTATTTTCACCTGATGTCAATCCAAATGATGTTTTTAGCGGCGTCTATCGTCAGCTAAAATTGATTGCATTTGAATATGAAGCAGATGCTGTGATCAATTGTCATTTTGAAGAAAAATATGTAGAGTATCAAGGAAAATGGGTCGTGGAAATTTTTGCTTATGGGACTGTGGTTCAGTTTACACAGACAAATATTGGTTGAGTAGTATCTAAAAAGAAGCGAATTCGCTTCTTTTTTTTGCTTTGAACAAAATAAAAAACCTGATTCTAAAAGAACCAGGCTGGAAGAAGCACGAATGCTCCAACTACTTTATCATCGTATTTTGTACGTTGATAAGAATGATTTCGTTTAAAATATACTTTGTTTAACAATAATTGTCAATGTATTTTTAGCGGAATAACCATCTTTGTTTGATTAATAATGTTTTTTTACAGGTTCAACAACCAGATAACGATAAGGTTCATCGCCTTCTGAATGTGTTTTGATATGATCATCTTTACTCAACGTGAAGTGAATTTGTTTTCGTTCAAATGCCGGCATCGGTTCTAGAAAAACTGGACGACCCGTTTGTTTAACTTTTTCAGCGGTTCTTTCTGCTAAACGTTGTAAAATTGCTTGGCGTTTTTCACGATAATCACCCACATTTACAACAACTGATAATTTATTTTCTGCCACACGATGAACAAAAACTTGTGCTAAATATTGCAATGCATTTAAGACTTTTCCGTGTTTTCCGATCAAAATCCCTTGTTTATCTGTATCCAAATGGAAAACTAACAAGCCCTCTTTACGTTCTAAACGAACCAATGCTGGTGCATTTAATTCTTTTGAAATCGTAGTTAAATACATTGCTAATTCAGTAACAGCCTCTTCGTCTGTTAGGTTTTCCAAGATTTTGGGTTCAGAAGAATCGGATGTTTTAGCAGCTAGCAATTCTTCAACTGCCATTTCTGTTTTAACTTCCTCATCTGCCACAATGATGTCTTCGACTGTCTCTTCAACGGCTTCTGTGATTTGTTCGCTAACAGTTGGTTCGATTGATACTTGAGCAAGTTTTTTACCAAAACCCAAGAAACCTTTCTTCGCATCAGTAATCACGGTAATCTCTACATCTTCTTTTGATAAATTCAGTGCGTGCAACCCTTTAGTTGTCGCTTCTTCAATTGTGTTTCCCTCATAAACCGGCATCTGGAAAACCTCCTTTTATTTTTTCTTATTTTTTTTCTTAGGATTCATTGCTTTTTTCAGTGCTCGTTCGCGTTCTTTCACTTGTCGTTCTGCTTCTGCACGCTCTTTACGAATTTTGAATGGATTGTTGATCAATAATGTTTGTCCTACTTGGAAGGCATTAGAAACCACCCAGTAAAGTGATAATCCGCTGGCCAAGCTCATCCCCATAACAAAGATCATAACTGGCATTACAAAGTTCATGATTTTCAATGACGCATTTGACTCGATTTGGCTCATGCTAGTCAAGTAGCTGCTGGCAAATGTAAAGGCCGCTGCTAAAATCGGTAAAATCAGATATGGATCGGGTTGACCTAAGTTCAGCCACATAAAACTTCCCTGTTTTAATTCTGGTACACGAGAAATTGATTGATACAGCGCCATCATGATCGGCATTTGAATCAATAATGGTAAACATCCAGCATACGGATTTACATTATTTTCAGCATATAGTTTTTGTTGTTCTTCACGGAATAAACGTTGTGTTTCCGGATCTTTTGATGAATATTGTTTTTGTAGCGCTTTTAATTTAGGTTGTAGCTCTTGTGTCTTGCGCATGCTTTTCGTTTGGAAATGCATTAATGGTAATAAAATGATCCGAATCACTAATGTAAATAGGATGATCCCGATACCAGTATTTGCTGAAATAGATAAGAATTTGATCGCCTCAGCGAAATAATAGACAATATAGCGGTCCCAAATTCCTGTACTGCTCTCGTTAATCGGGGCTGTTCCACAGGCAGACAACACAAAAACAAGTGTGACTAAACCTGCCATCAATAATAAGCGTTTATACTTCTTCACAAAACTGTTCCTCTCTTATTTCAAAATTTTTGCAAGTTTTAACACATGCTTGATATTGCTATGGATTTCTTCAGATGTTAATTTGTCCACACCTGGTCTTGCGATGATAAGAAAATCACAAGTTGAATCGATTGATTCTTTTAATTGGTAGATCGAAGTCCGAATCTTACGTTTCACAGCATTCCTAACAACGGCATTCCCGATTTTTTTACCTACGGAAATCCCAACCCGAAAGTGCTTTTGTTCTGGTTTGTCTAATACATACACGACAAATCTTCGATTAGCACATGACTGTTTATGTTGAAACACTGCTTGAAAATCTTTTTCTTTTTTTACTCTATAGGATTTCTTCATCTGCATCCCTTTGTTTCTTTCTATCTTTCTTTTTAACTCACTCTACAATAATAGCATATCTCAGCTATTTTTTTCCAAATTTCAAGGAAAATCTCTAGAGATTTTGGTAATCATGACTCTAATTTCATATATTATCATTTTTTTTGAATTTTTTCACTTTATTTTGTGAGGACAGGAAGATTTTCGGCACAAGATAAAGCAAAGAACCCTTTATTACTTTCACACATACATTGTGAAGATAATAAAGGGTTCTTAGTTTAAACTTGATTCGTTATTTAAAGTCAACATAAATTATGCTGAAATAACTTTTCTGCCTTTACGACGTCTGCTCGCTAATACGTTGCGACCATTTTTTGTGCTCATGCGTTTACGGAAACCGTGAACTTTTTGACGTTTGCGTTTGTTTGGTTGATACGTTCTTTTCATCTCTTGTTCCACCTCCTGAAATTGTAACTATCCATCAATACATAGACATACTTTGATAGTATAACTAGTAATGGGTAGATTTGTCAATAAATTTTCAGGAATTAATTTTTCCACTTCTCTAAATAAGTTATCCACAAAACGGAAATGTTTAGGGATAACTTGTGGATAGTTTTTTTTAGAAGCACATTTCGTTTTTAGTTTTCTCCACACTTTTGCACAAAAAAACAGGTTGTTAAAAAGTTATGCACATTTGTTTTTTCTTCTGTGTATAACTTCCTGAAAAACCTGTCTTACGTGGTTTTTTTTGCAGAACTTGCTGTGGATAAATAAAATAACTATGAGAAATCCACCGTTTATTTTCTCTTTGTGGATAAGTTTATAACGTTCTGTGAATTTTTTTTCCACAATTCACAATTTGCCTGTGGAAAAAGTTCCGAAAAAATGCTAAAATTCTATTTGCTTATCTATTTATATTTGTACTGCTATTTTATATAGGAAAATTTGTTTAGATTTGTTTTGTAATAAATGCTACATAACTTGTTTTTCAAAAAACAGAACCGTTCTGAACTGATATTGAAAATACAAGATGAAGTCACACGGAATATTATTTCCGTATATTATCTAGCTGCACAAGCCAGCTCTTCGGAAAAAAGATAAAATATGAATAAGGAAAAAAGCACCTTAATCATATTTTCCTATTTTTCTATCAGAGCTAAGCGGTTTGTTCCGCTTTTGCTTTGACACACAGCAATTGAAATGAGCTGATGTCGAAAAGTACAAGGTGAAACGAAGTAGAACGTTGTTACCTATATATTAAGGAGGTCACCATATGCCCGATATGGAAAGTTTCTGGAGAGATCTGGAAGATACTTACCAATCTGTTTTGTCTGCGCCAAGTTTTGATGCTTGGATAAAAACGACTCAACCGTTAAAGTTGGAGAATAACCAATTATGGTTAGAAGTTCCTTCTGCTGTTCATAAAGACTATTGGGAAAAGAATTTAGCCGCAAAAATCGTTGAAACTGGCTTTAAATTGACCGGTGCTGAAGTGATGCCTCATTTTGTTGTGACTGGTGAAAAAGAAACAATGCCGATTCAAGAAGAAAAAAAAGCCCCTGTAACGCAAGAGAAAATTGCGGAACATGGGAAAAAGGCTTTATTGAATCCAAAATATTCTTTTGACACATTTGTCATCGGAAAAGGAAACCAAATGGCACATGCCGCAGCTTTAGTTGTAGCGGAAGATCCTGGTTCTATCTATAATCCACTCTTCTTTTATGGTGGTGTTGGTCTAGGAAAAACCCATTTGATGCATGCTATCGGTCACCAAATGCTGCAAAATCGACCGGATGCCAAAGTAAAATATGTCAGCAGTGAAACATTTACCAATGAATTTATCAACTCGATCCAAACAAAGAATTCAGAACAGTTTAGAAAAGAATATCGAAACGTCGATTTACTGTTAGTCGATGATATTCAATTTTTAGCAGAAAAAGAAGCAACTTTAGAAGAATTTTTCCATACCTTTAATGATTTGTATAATGAAAACAAACAAATCGTTCTGACAAGTGATCGACCACCCAATGATATTCCTAAACTGCCGGAACGCTTAGTTTCTCGTTTCGCTTGGGGACTGTCAGTTGATATTACACCGCCTGATTTAGAGACTAGAATTGCTATTTTACGCAAAAAAGCTGATGCAGAGCGACTGGAAATTCCTGATGATACGCTTAGTTATATCGCTGGTCAAATCGATTCCAATATTCGAGAATTAGAAGGCGCTCTAGTCCGAGTTCAGGCTTATGCTACGATCAATGGTGAAGACATCACCACTAGCCTAGCAGCTGATGCACTGAAATCCTTAAAATCTGTGGGCACTCAAAACCATCTATCGATTTTACAGATTCAAGAAGAAGTAGCAAAATATTATCATATCCAATTAAAAGACCTAAAAGGCAAGAAACGCGTAAAATCAATCGTTGTCCCAAGACAAATCTCTATGTATCTTTCTAGAGAAATGACTGATAATTCACTCCCAAAAATAGGTGCTGAATTTGGCGGAAAAGATCACACAACAGTTATTCATGCGCATGAAAAAATCCAACAATTAATGGAAAAAGATCCAGCAATTCAAAAAGAAGTTGGAGAAATCAAAAACTTGCTTAATTCCTAGCCTGTGGATAAAAAAGCAAAATGTTAAAAAGTTTTCCACAACTTATGCACAGGTGGAAAACTTATCTTTTGTTTCCTTTTCAGACTTTTCCACAGAATTAACAGGACCTACTACTTTTATTATTTATTTATATATAAATACAAAACTGTCTTAGCAAAAATCATGCTTTTAAAATCAATTAAAAAAGGAGTTCAATCATTATGAAAGTAACCGTAAAAAGAAATACATTCTTACAAGAATTACAAACTGTTCAACGAGCAATTTCTTCTAAAACAACTATCCCAATTTTAACAGGTGTAAAAATTGTTTTAACCGATGAAGGATTATCATTAACAGGAAGCAATGCTGATATCTCTATTGAAAGTTTCCTAAGTCAAGAAGATGAAAAAGCTCAAATGACGATTGAATCCACAGGTAGTATTGTTTTGCAAGCACGTTTCTTTGGAGAAATCATCCGTAAATTACCTGAAGATATGTTTACATTAGAAGTCTTAGAAAACAATCAAGTAGCAATCACTTCAGGAAAAGCAGATTTTACAGTGAACGGACTAGATGCAGATAATTATCCACACCTTCCTGTAATTGATGCTAAAAATCAAATTCAATTACCTGTTCATTTGTTGACAAAAATTATCAATGAAACTGGCTTTGCTGTTTCTCTACATGAAAGCCGTCCGATTTTGACAGGTGTTCATTTTATTTTAGAAAATCAAAAATTATTAGCTGTTGCAACAGATTCACATCGTTTAAGTCAACGAATCATTCCGATTGAACAAGCAGCAGAAGATTTCAATATTGTTATTCCTGGAAAAAGTTTGACTGAGCTTTCTCGTTCATTTACGAATGAAGAAGAAATGGTCGAAATCAGTATCATGGAAAACCAAGTATTGTTTAAAACACAAAACATGTATTTCTATTCTCGTTTGTTAGAAGGAAATTATCCTGATACCAATCGCTTAATTCCAACAAGCTTCAATACGGAGATTGATTTTTATGTACCAGAATTATTATCTGCGATCGATCGTGCTTCTTTATTGTCACATGAAGGACGTAATAATATCGTTCGTTTGGCGATTGCATCTGATTCAGTTGTTCTTTACGGAAACTCTCCAGAGATCGGTAAAGTTGAAGAACCACTAAATTATGAAAAAGTAACGGGCGATCCATTGGAAATTTCTTTCAATCCGGATTATATGAAAGATGCATTGCGTGCTTTTGGCGATATGAGTATTACCGTTAAGTTTATTTCTGCGATTCGTCCATTTACATTAGAACCGACAGAAACAGATTTAGATTTTATTCAGTTGATTACACCTGTTCGTACGAATTAAAAAAACAAAAAGTATTGAAAATTTATGATAAAAGAGTGTATGAAAAACCTAAAATTTGGTTTTTCACACACTCTTTTTATATTTATTGTAGCTAAAATTAAAATAGGAATGATTATCCAGCTTCATACTTCTTAATAAGTTTTTTTGTTTTGGTTCCCATTATCGTAAAGTAGACAGCGCCAAACATAAAAAACATCACTGGCATTATCTGGATGATCAAAAAGAATGTTTGCATAACAATCATTCCAAACAATTGCAGACCAGTATATTCCCAAATACTTGAGGTTAAGTACCATGAAGATATTTTTTCAAAAGAAGGTTGCAACATAAAGAAATAAAGGAACATTAATGTCGCCCATAAAATAGCTTGATCATATAACCGTTTATAGCGTTCATTGCTTGACGAAGTATCTGAAAAAATATCTAAATCTTGATTTTTACTATTTAGCGGAATAAAAAATTGAAAACCACTACTTTTCGTCCCGCTGATATGCTGCCAACCACTATCTTCAAACAAAGTTAGGTAAGCAAGATAATCAGCTTTCTTTTTGAATATCTGATAATCAATTCTGTAATTCAAATTTTTTGGCATTATTTTTTCAAATGTATAGATTCCCCACGTACTATATTTTATCAGTCCCCAACCTTGTTCAGCCATTTCATGTAAATATAGCTCTTCTTTTTTTATGTCAACAAACATTCTTATTTTTTTCATATGTCCCTCCTATAATAACTGATCCGCAAGTTTGACTAATTCTTTTAATCGTTCAACTTCAAGCATTAAAACTTTTTTACCAGTATTTGTTAATTGATATATGCGCCGACGTTTATCTTCTCCTGGAACCTCACTGATCAACTTTTGCTTTAATAAATTTTCTGTTGCGCCATACATTGTGCCTGCCGCAATACGTACTCGACCATTACTTATTTCTTCGACTTTTTGCATGATGGCATATCCATGTGAAGGTTCAATCAGTGATAGCATAATATAAAAAGTTGTTTCTGTTAGAGGCAAGATTTTCTTAATATCCATTTATCGTACACCTTTATATCTTTATTTTTATACAGGTTGACTGTATAGTTCGATTGTATATCGGTAGACTGTATAAGTCAAATATTTATTCAAAAAAAATTTGCATAAGGCAAAACTTATAAATTTCTTCCTAAAATGCATTTTAAGCCTTTTTTAATCGTTAGAATATTTTTTGTCGATTGTCTTCAAAATTGCTTAGAAAGAAAATTAGACGGATAAATTTGTTTTTTGACGTAAAAAAGAGTATAATATTGGAGTAAAAGTGAAAACAAAAAAGAGGGATGCATTTTGAAAAAGACGATTGTTTTAGAAACTGATTACATGACACTAGGTCAAGTCTTAAAAGAAGTCGACGTTATCAGTAGTGGCGGTGCTGCCAAATGGTACTTAGCTGAAAATAGTGTTTTCGTGGATGGGGAATTAGAGAATCGCCGCGGCAGAAAATTATATGCTGGTATGATGCTCGAGATACCTGAAGAAGGTACTTTTTTTATGGTCAAAAAAGGCGAGGCAGTCGATGAGACTGAATGAAATCGAGGTACAGCATTATCGAAATTATGATGGGCTGACCTTAGATTTTCCTAAAACATTAAATATTTTTCTGGGAGAAAACGCGCAAGGCAAGACCAATCTCTTGGAAAGTATTTATGTTTTGGCAATGACCCGCAGTCACAGAACTAGCAATGAAAAAGAACTAGTCCATTGGGATGATGATTCTGCAAGAATCAGCGGGGTTATTGAAAAAAAGACAGGCACTGTACCGTTAGAGATCATTATCTCTAATAAAGGACGCAAGACTAAGGTCAATCATATTGAACAAAAACGTTTGAGTTCATACATCGGTCAATTAAATGTCATTTTATTTGCGCCGGAAGATTTATCTTTAGTCAAAGGCTCACCGCAGCTAAGGCGCAAGTTTATCGATATGGAACTAGGCCAGGTCAATCCGATCTATTTATATGATTTGGTTCAGTACCAGTCTGTCTTAAAACAGCGTAATCAATATTTAAAGCAGTTAGCTGAAAAAAAACAGTCTGATCTTGTTTACTTAGATATTTTAACAGAACAATTGGCAGAGTTTGGCGGTAAGGTCTTGTTTGCTCGTTTAGAATTTATCAAAAAATTGGAGCATTGGGCGAATTTACTGCACAAGAAGATCAGCCATGAAAAAGAAGAATTAGCGATCGACTATTTTTCAAGTATCCCATTAGATAAAGAAGATTTTTCACTTGAAGAGATCCAAAAGCAGCTGCTGCAGAGTCTTTTAGATAGCAGAAAACGTGAGCTTTTTAAGGCGAATACGTTTTTGGGCCCTCACCGAGATGACCTGATTTTTAATGTAAATGGGCAAAACGTCCAGACATATGGTTCACAAGGTCAGCAAAGGACGACTGCATTAAGCGTGAAGCTTGCGGAAATTGATTTAATGTATTCAGAAACAGGAGAATATCCTGTGTTGTTATTGGATGATGTCATGAGTGAGTTAGATAATGAACGACAATTGCACCTGCTAGAAACGATTGAAGGAAAGGTTCAGACTTTTTTAACAACGACAAGTTTGGATCATTTAAACAATAAATTAACTGTTGAACCAGATATATTTTACGTTCATCAGGGAGAGATAGAGAGGGAAGCATCTATATGACAGAAGAAGAAAAGAATATGAAAGAACGTGCCCAAGAATATGATGCCAGTCAGATTCAGGTATTAGAAGGTCTTGAAGCGGTTCGTAAACGTCCTGGTATGTACATAGGCTCTACGAGTTCGGAAGGATTACACCACTTAGTTTGGGAGATCGTTGATAATTCCATCGATGAGGCTTTGGCTGGATTTGCGTCAAGTATTCAAGTCGTTATTGAAGAAGACAACAGTATTACAGTTGTCGATGATGGCCGTGGAATCCCAGTTGGTATTCAAGCTAAAACAGGTCGCCCAGCGGTAGAAACAGTCTTTACAGTACTTCATGCCGGAGGAAAATTCGGCGGTGGCGGATATAAAGTTTCCGGTGGACTTCATGGAGTAGGTTCTTCTGTTGTTAATGCGTTATCAACAACATTAGACGTAAAAGTCTACAAAGAAGGCAAAATTTATTATCAAGAATTCCATCAAGGTGCTGTAAAAGATGACTTAAAAGTGATTGGTGACTCAGATCGCCATGGAACGACTGTCCATTTTGTTCCAGATCCAGAAATTTTTACAGAGACAACTGTATTTAACTTTGATAAATTAGCAACACGTGTTAGAGAGTTAGCCTTCTTGAATAAAGGGCTAAAAATTTCTATTGAAGATAAACGTGAAGAAAAACCTGTCTTGAAAGAGTATCACTACGAAGGCGGGATCAAGAGCTACGTAGAGCATTTGAATGCGAATAAAGATGTGTTATTCCCAGAACCTGTTTTCATTGAAGGGGAACAACAAGATATCATCGTTGAAGTATCTATGCAATATACAGATGGTTACCATACCAATTTACTAAGTTTCGCTAATAATATCCATACGTATGAAGGCGGAACGCATGAATCTGGTTTTAAAACGTCATTAACGCGTGTAATCAATGATTATGCTCGCAAGCAAAAGATCATGAAAGAAAATGATGAAAACCTAACTGGGGAAGATGTACGTGAAGGATTAACAGCGGTTATTTCTATCAAACATCCAGAACCACAATTTGAAGGACAAACGAAAACAAAATTAGGAAATTCAGAAGTTCGGACAGTTACTGACCGCCTATTTTCTGAGTATTTCAATAAATTCTTGATGGAAAACCCAACTGTTGGGAAACAAATCGTAGAAAAAGGTCTACTTGCTTCAAAAGCCCGTATGGCCGCTAAAAGAGCGCGTGAAGTGACTCGTCGTAAAGGGGCACTTGAAATCAGTAATTTACCGGGTAAATTAGCCGATTGTTCAAGTAAAGATCCTGAAAAATGCGAAATCTTCATCGTCGAAGGAGATTCGGCCGGTGGATCAGCAAAACAAGGACGTAGCCGTGAATTCCAAGCGATTTTACCAATTCGTGGGAAAATCTTGAATGTTGAAAAAGCCAGCATGGATAAAATTTTAGCTAACGAAGAGATCCGTTCGCTATTTACAGCAATGGGAACAGGCTTTGGCGCTGATTTTGATGTATCAAAAGCTCGTTACCACAAACTTGTGATCATGACCGATGCCGATGTCGATGGCGCGCATATTCGTACGCTGTTATTGACACTGTTCTATCGTTTCATGCGTCCAGTCGTTGAAGCAGGGTATGTTTATATCGCTCAACCACCTTTATACGGCGTTAAACAAGGGAAAAATATCACTTATGTTCAACCAGGAAAAAATGCTGAAGAAAAATTAGCTCAGATTTTGGAATCCTTACCAGCAAGTCCAAAACCAAGCGTTCAGCGTTATAAAGGTCTTGGAGAAATGGATGACCATCAATTATGGGAAACAACGATGGATCCTGAAAGACGTTTAATGTCACGAGTTAGTGTAGATGATGCAATCGAAGCCGATCAAATTTTTGAAATGTTGATGGGAGATCGCGTTGAACCACGCCGAGCATTTATTGAAGAAAATGCCCATTACGTGAAAAATCTAGATATTTAATTAAGAAGGAGATAGATTCATGAGTGAAGAAATGAAAGAGAACATTCAAGACGTCAATCTGACCAGTGAAATGAAAGAATCCTTCATTGATTATGCGATGAGTGTTATTGTAGCTCGCGCATTGCCAGATGTTCGTGATGGGTTAAAACCTGTTCACCGCCGTATTTTATACGGGATGAATGAGTTAGGCGTAACACCTGATAAACCACACAAAAAATCGGCGCGTGTTGTAGGGGATGTAATGGGTAAGTATCACCCACATGGTGACTCATCTATTTACGAAGCAATGGTTCGTATGGCGCAACCGTTTAGTTACCGCAGCATGTTAGTTGATGGACACGGAAACTTCGGTTCTGTCGATGGAGATGGCGCTGCCGCAATGCGTTATACCGAAGCAAGAATGAGTAAGATCGCTTTGGAAATGCTGCGTGATATCAACAAAGATACAGTAGATTTCCATGGTAACTATGATGATTCTGAACAAGAACCAGATGTATTACCAGCACGTTTTCCTAACTTATTAGTCAACGGAACAACAGGGATCGCTGTCGGAATGGCAACAAATATTCCGCCGCATAACTTAGCAGAAGTGATTGAAGCAACTAGCTTGCTGATGGAAAATCCAGATGTTACAACCAATGAGTTGATGGAAGTTTTACCTGGGCCTGATTTCCCAACAGGTGGATTAGTTATGGGTAAATCTGGTATCCGTCGAGCTTACGAAACAGGTAGAGGCTCAATCACAGTTCGTGCCAAAGTAGACATTACAGAAATGCCGAATGGCAAAGAACGAATTTTAGTGTCTGAATTACCATATATGGTCAACAAAGCTCGCTTGATCGAACGAATTTCAGAATTACACCGTGAAAAACGAATCGAAGGAATCACTGATTTACGTGATGAATCTTCTCGTGAAGGAATGCGGATCGTGATAGATGTTCGTCGTGACGTTAGTGCTTCAGTTATTTTAAATAACTTATATAAAATGACCTCTTTGCAGACTTCTTTTGGATTCAATATGTTAGCAATCGAAAAAGGTGTGCCGAAAATTTTAAGCTTGAAACAAATTCTTGAAAACTACGTTGAACACCAAAAAGTCGTGATTACACGTCGTACAGAATTTGACAAGAGAAAAGCAGAAGCACGTGCGCACATCTTAGAAGGTTTACGTATCGCTTTAGATCACATTGATGAGATCATCTCGATCATCAGAAATTCAAGAGCAGACGATGAAGCAAAAGCTTCTTTGATCGAACGTTTTGAGTTTTCTGATCGTCAAGCGCAAGCAATATTAGACATGCGCTTACGTAGTTTAACTGGTTTGCAGCGAGATAAAGTCGAAAATGAATACCAAGAACTATTGAAATTCATTGCTGACATGAATGACATTTTAGCTAGACCAGAACGTGTCGTTGAAATCATTAAAACTGAATTAAACGATATTCGTGATAAATATGGCGACGCTCGCCGTACGGAATTATTAGTTGGTGAAGTACTAAGTCTAGAAGACGAAGACTTGATCGAAGAAGCTGAAGTTGTTATTACGCTAACAAACAATGGCTATATCAAACGTGTAGCTAATAGCGAATTTAGAGCACAGCGCCGTGGCGGACGTGGGGTTCAGGGAATGGGCGTTCATGATGATGATTTCGTGAAAAACCTAGTTTCTTGTTCAACCCATGATACGTTATTATTCTTTACGAATAACGGAAAAGTATACCGTGCCAAAGGGTATGAAATTCCTGAATACGGTAGAACAGCTAAAGGAATTCCTGTGATCAACATGCTAGGGATCGATTCTAGTGAGAAGATTCAAGCGATTATCGCTGTTGAAGGGCAAGCGGAAGAAGGCCATTATCTATTCTTCACAACCCGTAAAGGTACCGTTAAACGTACAGCAGTCAAAGCTTTCTCTAACATTAGAAGTAATGGTCTGATTGCAATTGGTTTGAAAGAAGATGATGAGTTAGTCAATGTTGTCTTAACCAATGGTGAACAAAATATGATTATCGGAACACATAATGGTTATTCTGTAACATTTGCAGAAACTGCCGTCCGTGATATGGGCCGTACAGCATCAGGTGTGCGTGGTATTCGTCTAAGAGAAGATGATTACGTCGTAGGAGCCTCTTTATTGGACGCTGACACGGAAGTACTAGTGTTGACGGAAAATGGTTACGGTAAGCGGACAAAAGCCTCTGAGTACCCTGTGAAGGGCCGTGGCGGTAAAGGAATCAAAACAGCCAACATTACAGCGAAAAATGGTCCGTTAGCAGGACTTACAACTGTTCGTGGCGATGAAGATATTCTGGTGATCACCAATAAAGGTGTTATCATTCGTTTCAATGTAGATTCAGTTTCTCAAACAGGTCGTGCTACATTAGGTGTTCGCTTGATGAGAATGGAAGAAGATGCAAAAGTTGTGACGATGGCTGTTGTTGAGCCGGAGCCAGATGAAATTGTTGAAGAAGTTGAAGGTGTAGAAGCAGTAGTTATTGAGACTGAAACACCAGACGCAGATACAACGACAGAAGAATAAATCAAATAACCCTCGTTTCAGTCTATTTTAGACCGAAGCGGGGGTTTTAAAGTATATACAATTTTTAGGTAAAAACGTTTAACGTCAAGAAATAAGTAGGAATTTCTGATTATATAAATTGAGTTAAGCAGTGTGTTTTTTTGACACCCGTCATTCTAAATTTAGAAGAATACTTTTTAATTAGATGTTTTTTTTTTGATAATTATAAAAATAAAATTATCAAAAAAAGAAATAAAAACATTTTTTTCTAATTGTTTTTTAATATCCGTTGAATATGAGTCAATGCTGTGTTAACTTAGTTGTTGTTGCCTTTCATAAAGGAAATTGAAAATAATAAAACAGAGGAGGGTCAGGTAAAATTTGTTAAATGAGAATTAGATTAGTTTTTTTAGTCATTTAGAACATAGCAAAAACTGAATACATAACAAATAGATAAACTATTTGTAGAATTATCAAGAAGTATAATATAAGTTTTTATGAAATAAGTAAAAATTATTACTAACAGTTTCGTTTGAAATGGGAATTAAAACATGAAAAAAATATTATTTAAAGCAAGTACACTACTATTTTTGGTCAGCCTAGTATATCCAACATGCGCCAGTGCATTAGAACTTCCGGAAGTTACTTTCATGGACTTTGATGTAAGTTTGCAAGAGCCAAATCATCTTGGAAAAATCACTACGGATGAGTTAAGTAGTTCTTCAGAAATAGTAGACGACAACTTAGCAGTGAATGAACCGCTCAATGTGGTTGTAGATGCAAAAGCCGCATGTCTTGTAGAAAAAGGAACAGTAATCGATGAGGTATTTATTAAGGAAAAAGTGATTGATCAAATAATAATATCTGGTACTGAGATAGCAAAAGATCAGATAGATATTGCTATTTCAAGTCAGCTATTCTCTACAGCTGATGAACAGCTTATTACTTATTCTTTGTCTGGAAAATTTACGCGTGGTTTATTGATCAGTGAGGACTTTTCTGTTCAAAGAGATCTGAAAGTAACATTTGAAGATGCTAAACTTACAGCGAAACCAAACCCAGTAACAACTACTTTGGGTACTATGGACAATGAATATGATTTGTATACCTTTGTTAAAGATGTAAAGTTAGGTGCACAAAATGTAATAGAAGATGACTATTCAGTTTTGCTCAAAGATACTGTACCTACTGATACAACAGGTCAAAAAAAAGTGAACGTTCAGGTAATATTAAACGCAGATAAGTCAAAAATGACAGAAGTACAAGTTCCTGTAAATGTTCGTTGGGGCAATAGTATCGCCATTAGTGGTGAATGGACAGGGACTGATGCCAGAAGAATTGTGTCTGTGCTGACTCTTCAAAAAGGTCCAAGTTTATCTCTAGAGCCTGGACAGGGAGCTAGTAGTTTGGATTTTGGTTCGTTGCCGACATTTGATAGCCCAGTTTTTTCAACAGTATCATTTTATCATGCAGATGATTTAGGCACCTTAAACTTAAATTTATCCCCTAATCGTCAATTTTCTTTAAAATCCAAAGATACGCCTATACAGATTAAAGAAGCGTGGAACCTTGAAATTGGTGCACGGGAGAATATTGCGATAGGTGATATTATTCAAGTCTGGCATGGACGGAAAACTGGAGAAAAGTACGAAAGAGCTTGGCTATATTATGTTGGAAATGAGAATTTTTTAGATGAGACTAGCAGTTTAAACGATGTTTATTATGAAGTGACCGAAGAAGGATTAAAATTGATACAATTGAATACTTTTTCAACCACTGAAATTAGTGTGCCAATTTATACAAACGAAAGTTATTTAGATGAACATATCGATGAAATGATTGACTCAAAGGGCCTTTCAACTATCTCAAAAAAATTTATATTCTATCCTGATACCACTAGTTTCGGGAAAAAAGAAGCAATAATCAGAGTAGAACAAACAATTGGTTCAGGGAAAAAAGTTCAGTATGATTATCCAGTTACTGTAATTGTAGAAGAAGGAGAACTAAATCTATCTGTTCCACAAGCACTTACCTTTGATGATTTTACTCTTTGTTCACAAAAGCAGCTTGTTGGCACGAATAATGAAAAAAATAATCTTTTAGGATTAACGATAGAAGATAGTCGAGGAGCAGGCGTACAAGGCAATTATGCCTTAAGTCTGGTTATGGATGATGACAGTTTACTAAGTCAATACGTCGTGTATAAAGACGCAAATGATGATCAGGAACAGTTTTTAAATCATTCAGCGATTCCCATATTTAATTCTACTCTTGAAGATAATCCTAATGCACCTTCTGAAACAGCACCATTACGCACTTGGGACTCAAAAAAAGGATTATTTTTAAGTATTCCAGCCGATGAACCATTGAAAGCTCAAACGTATACAGGAACGCTTAAATGGACTTTAACTGCTGGACCTTAAATGACACAATCAACAATGAAATGATCAGTTTAACAAAATTCAATTTATTAGAAAGCTTCAATAAATTTATGTAAAAATTTTACTATCATAAGCAAAATAAAAAGGAGAATATTATATGAAACGAGTAATTATTAGTGGGTTAGTAACAGGAATGTTGTTAGGAACAGTACAGGTAGCAATGCCAGCACAGGCAGATGTATTAGAAGGTGAAACAGTTGCTAAAACAACTGTAGAAGGCGGCGAATTGCTGATTTCTGCTACGGATGAAATCAATTTTGGTAGCCTTACATTAGATAATACAGCATCGAAAACAATAAAAAAACCTGGTGAAATCACTGTTACTGACTACAGAGGGAATTATGTAGGTTGGGACGTAACAATAGCGAAAGCAACTGTTGCAACTTGGGATGATGCGATGACGATTGATATTTCTAGTGTTACTAATGCAGTAAATACAGCATCACAACCCTTTGCTTCACAAGCCAAAGCAGAAAGTTATGAATTAGTACAAGATAAATCTTTTGAAGCAACATTAAATGTTCCAAATAGTGTCAAAGCAGCAACATACAACACAACACTAACATGGACATTAACAAGCGGTCCAGAAGGTAATTAAATAGCTAAAAGAGGCTAGGACAAACTAAAAGAGGTTTGTCTTAGCCTCTAAATCTGAAAAACAAATTATACGTAAAAATAAAGCGAAAAAAGAGCGTTGATGACACATATTTTTGGTAAAAGGGTTGTTTTTGAAGTGAACCTCTTTTACTGCTCTTTTTTCTTATTATTTGAATAAATAGTAAAGGAATTTACAAATATGAAAAAAATATCGATTATATTGTTTTTAAGTGTGTTTTCAATTGCATTGAGTCTAAGTCCAATTCTTGTTCATGCGGAGAAAAGTATCGATTTTACAGTTAAACCTCAGATAGCGAGTAGTCAAATTGGTGATAACGATAGTTATTTTAACCTCCGTACCTCCTCAGAAAAAAAAGAAGAACTCCCCATCAAAATTACGAATCATGCAAATAAAACGTCAGAGTACATAGTCAGTGTCAATTCAGCAACAACGAATATGAATGGAATCATCGATTACAGTCAGCCAAATGTAAAACAGATCGAAACAAAACATCAATTTTCGGATTTAGTCGAAAAACAAGAACAGACGATTTCTATTGCAAGTGGAGAAGAAAAAATTATTTACATAGCATTAATGACACCAAAAAGCTCTTTTGACGGTGTGATTCTAGGCGGTATCATGGTCGCTAAAAAACAAGATGATCAAGAAAACTCAAAAAAAATGATCAAAAATGAGTTTCAATATGCCATTGCTGTTCAACTTTCGGAAAACGATAAAGAAATCACGCCGAAATTGGAAGGTGATGCTGTTCAATTAACACAAATCAATAAAAGAAATGCCATACAAATGATTGTGAAAAACCCTCAACCCAAAGTAATGAAACAAGTTGAAGGAACATTTACCATTACAAAAAAAGGTCAAAATACAGCAATTGTTCAAGAAAAACGAAGTAGCATGAGTTTTGCTCCAAATAGTGAATTTCCTTTATTTACTATGTTGAATGATAAATTTAAATCAGGTGAATATACCTATACACTAAAATTAGTGAATGCTGACGGAGCGTGGACGTTTAGTAAAGATTTTTCAATTGATCAAAAAAAAGCCAGCCAGTTGAATAAAAAATCTGTAGATAAAGCGCCGGAACGTTCTGCATGGATGTATATTATCGTGATTATGGGAATTGTAATTTTAATCCTCGTAGTAGCATTGGGGTATACCTTATGGAAGTTCCAAAAGACCAAAAAAGAACAATTAAAATAAAGAAGAAAAGCTTCCACTAAAAGTGACCGAGACAAAACACTTCGAGTTTTATTAACGTCACCCAAAATATAAATAAACGGTGTGAAAAAGTCAGGTTCTTCGGCAATTTCCTAAAAACCGCACAATGCATAAAAACGCATTGTGCGGTTTTTAGTCCAATTGCTCGAACCTAAACGACTTTTGTCACAACCTCTTTGATTGCACAGCTAAACAGCAGAAAAGGATAATTTGAATGTGCGACTGAAAAAAGTCATATAGCTAGAATTTAACAGAAAAATATAAATTCGAAAAAAATGAAAATATCGTTTTATTTGTTTTGAAAAAAAGTATGTTTATAATAAAGAGTAATAAGATGTGAGAGGTAAAAATTATGATACAAGAAAAATTATTACTGTCTAAAACTTTTTCAAAACAATTAAATATTGGAACAGCTTTATCAAATTTTATCGAAAATATCCTCGAAATCTTTTGGGAAAAGACAACTGTTTTTGAACGGAGACCGATAACCTTTTCAGAATATCTTTATGTTGAGATGATCACGTTCTCAAATGGTTTTCAAATCAGAACAAGCTTAAAAAGAAATCCTGAAACGTTTGAAATAGAAGCTTTTGCATACTCTGAACCCAATCATGTGTACTTATCAAATCTAACTTCAGAAGAATTAAATTTAATGTATTTACTTGTCAAAAAAGAAAGAGAAAAAATTATGAATCAAAAATATTCAGAAGTGAACCAAAAAGAGCTGGAGGTAATGTCATCGTTACTGATGAATTTAAAAGTTATCACAGGTGAAATAATCTAGCTAAATGCTGAAAGATTGGGTCAATCAGGCAATTTTAAAATGCTAAAAACGCACGAACAAAAAAAGCTCGTGCGTTTCTTTATTTTTCTATTTTTCGACTTATCAAAGTACAACGTCCAACAGCTATTAGTTCGTCAGCTTCATTAAAAATTTTTCCTTCCCAAACTTGGATCGCTTGTCCCACACGATTTGATGTCGCAATCGTAGTAATTACGCCATTAGGCACGCTTTTTAAGTGATTAATTTGAAGGTCGATACCAACTGCATAAGAATGCTCATCTAACTGTTCATTAGCACCTAAACTACAGGCTGTTTCAATTAAAATCCCATTCATTCCACCATGTAAAATCCCGTAAGGTTGCTTATGGAAATCTTCTATTTTCATTGTTAAAACAACTTTTTCTTTAGATAGTTCAGTAGTTTCGATGTTTAAATAGTCTAATAAGTGCACGAAAATCAATCCTTTCTTTTTTCACAAAAATCATAGTCGAATACTTTGATTGGACTACATCTGAAAGAGGTTCTTAGTAATGATAGTAACCAAGTTATTGGCTGATAACAAGAAATTTCGAGAATTTTTATGATTTTACTAAAATTAATTTAAAAATAACTATTTTATGCATGAAGCTAAAGCTAGTTTTATGATTCTATAGTATAATTTTTATTTATATTATAAAGAAAGCTGAGGGATTTTAAATGGGCTGTTTAGGAAATATTATTTGGTTTATTTTCGGCGGATTTGTTGGAGGTTTGACTTGGCTTTTAGCTGGAGTTTTGTGGTGTATTACCATTATTGGAATTCCTATTGGGCTGCAGTGTTTTAAACTTGCGGGCTTAAGTTTTTGGCCATTTGGTAAAAGAGTTGTTTATAGTACCAGTACGACTTCGTTTTTAGTAAATGTCCTTTGGCTGATTTTCAGTGGTTTTTGGTTAGCGGTAGGTCATTGTATTAGTGGAATTATTTTATGTGTGACGATTATTGGGATTCCGTTTGGGATGCAGTCATTTAAGTTAGCTAAATTGGCGTTGATGCCGTTTGGTGCACAAGTAGTACCTTCGAGCAGTGTTTATATGGAGTAGGATAAAAAATAGGAGTAGTTGAGCTGGATCATGGCTTAGCTACTCCTATTTTTGATTATATATTTCTTTGAACTAGTTCTCCGACTTGTTTTGCTACGGTTGTTGTATCACGGCTGATTTCTTCTAAAACAAAAGATTCAATGATGCCCATCACGGCGATTCCTAAAAATTTTAAAAGAATTACTTGATCGATATTTTTGTTGATGTTAGATAGCGGAATGATTTTTTTCTCTAATTCTCCAATTGTAAAATCAAGTAATTTTTCTCGAAAAGATAGTGTACTTTTACTTTTAAAAAGAGCTTGAAAAAAAGCTTTGTGTTCATTGAAATAGTTGAACCAGATAATTGTTCCTTCGATTAATTTCTTCTCTTTTTTTTGATCACAAATCACCCTTAGTTTGGCTAAATGCTCATCTACGACTTGGTCTAATAGATCATACTTATCTAAGTAGTGCAGGTAAAAGGTTTTTCTAGCAATATTTGCTTGATCAGCAAGATCTTTTACGGTTATTTCATCGAATCCATTTTGCATCAATAAGGTTAGAAAAGATATCTGGATTGCTTGTTTTGATTTTAAAATTCTTCGATCGACTTTGCTCATATATATTCTCCAATTCTACACATTGTATGTAGAGGTGTGTAGTAATTTACGTTTTTCTTTTTTTGGTTATTGAAAATCATTTTACTCTATTTTATTATACGTGAGTGTAATAATTCTCTCAAGAGAAAAAATGAAGGTGGTTATCATGATGAATGTTGAAAAACAAAATGTAAAATTTGATGCAAGAGGATTAAAGCTGGCCGGGATTTTAAATACTCCGAAAGGGTTAGACAAAGACAAGAAGTATCCTGCGATTGTTTGTGTTCATCCAAGCAGTAGTTGTAAAAATCAAACAGCAGGGATTTATGCTGAAAAGTTAGCAGAGATTGGGTTTGTAACGATTGTCTTTGATGCTTCTTATCAAGGTGAAAGTGAAGGAGAGCCGCGTTATATCGAAGAACCAGCTGCAAGAGTAGATGATATTCGTTTTGCTGTAGACTATTTGAATACGATTGATTATGTAGATGACAATCGTATCGGTATATTAGGTGTTTGTGCTGGGGGCGCCTATGCGGTTAATGCAGCAATGACAGAACGTCGGATTAAAGCGGTCGGAACTGTTGTAGGAGCCAATATTGGTCGGGTAAATCGTGAAAGTAACGGCGATGCAGTGGGTGTAATCAAAACCTTAGAAGCAATTGGGCAACAACGTACAGTAGAAGCACAAGGTGGAGAACCTTTGATTGCGAATTGGATTCCTAAGAGTCAAGAGGAAAGAGAAGCTGCTGGAATAACAGATATTGATATTGTTGAAGCAGTAGATTACTATACAACGCCTCGTGGACAACATTCTTGTTCTCCGAATAAAGTGAGATATATTAGTTTCGGTTCAGTGATTGGGTTTGATGCGTTTCATATGGTAGAAGAATTATTGACACAGCCGTTGCAAATTATTGTTGGTAGTGTAGAAGGGGCGTTTGGTTCGAAGCGAGATGGACATGAATTGTTTGAGCGTGCAGCTTCTGATAAGAAGGATTTGTATGAGATTGAGGGTGCTAGTCATTATGATTTGTATGATCAGGTTGAGCCAGTTGGTTTGGCTGTGAAGAGATTAGGGGCTTTTTATCAAGAGAATCTTTGATTGGTGAAAGTGTTAGTCCCTTTTTAATTAACTAATAAACCAAATTAAAGATAGTTAGAATTGTGGTACAGATACTGTAATGAAGCATATCAAGCATAAAAATATAAACACCCCACGTGGCCAATTCGTGGGGTGTTCTTTTTTTGCTAAATGTCACTTGGGTTAAATAAAGCTATCACTACAACTTTATCAAACGTTAAAATACCTTCTTCCAGTCGCAAAACTGTAAGAAAAGGCGATACAATAAATAACTGAATTTCCACGTCATTTTCCGTAAACCCCTAGGACTATTTCATCAGGCTTTAAACCGTCTATCATTCTAAAATTTGTATATTTGTGTATAATAGAAGCATTGAAAACTAATTTAATTAACAAGTTAGCTGCACAAGCCAGTTCTTCGGAAAAAAGATAAATTATGAATAAGGCAAAAAGCACCTTAGTCATAATTTCCTATTTTTCTGTCAGAGCTAAGCAGCTTGTTCCGCTTTTAAAATTATAAGGAGGTTTCCTCATGAGAAACTGGACAACGATCAAAGAATACGAAGAAATTTTATTTGAACAAGAAGGCAAAGTGGCGAAAATCACCATTAATCGCCCGCAAGTACACAATGCCTTTACACCAAAAACAGTTATGGAAATGATTGATGCATTCAATATCAGCCGTGATAAACAAGATGTCGGCGTGATTATTTTAACTGGTGCAGGGGACAAAGCGTTTTGTTCTGGCGGAGACCAAAAAGTTCGTGGACATGGCGGATACGTAGGGGAAGATAGTGTTCCTCGTTTAAATGTATTAGATTTACAACGCTTGATTCGTGTGATTCCAAAACCTGTTATCGCGATGGTTAAAGGCTATTCGATCGGCGGCGGAAATGTACTTCAACTTGTTTGTGATTTGACGATTGCAGCGGATAACGCTAAATTCGGTCAAACTGGACCAAATGTTGGAAGTTTCGATGGTGGTTACGGATCAGGTTATTTAGCTCGTGTGGTCGGTCATAAAAAAGCCAAAGAAGTTTGGTTCCTATGCAAACAATATTCAGCGGAAGAAGCGTTGGATATGGGCTGGATCAACACAGTTGTACCTTTAGCTGAAGTTGAAGATGTTACGATGGAATGGGCAGAAGAAATGTTGAAAAAAAGCCCGCTTGCTTTACGTATGATCAAAGCCTCTCTAAATGCTGACACAGACGGCTTAGCTGGAATTCAGCAACTAGCAGGAGATGCAACATTACTTTATTACACAATGGATGAAGCCAAAGAAGGACGCGATTCGTTCAAAGAAAAACGTGATCCTGATTTCGACCAATTCCCTAAATTTCCATAAAATAAAAGGGTGAAAAAACATGAGTAGTTGGCTGCAAAAACAAGTGAATGAAAGACCAGATCATCCTGCTTTTTATTGGCAGGATGAAGCATGGTCATTTGCTGAAGTTGCTCAAGAGGTCAAACAATGGGTAACAGAATTTTCTTCAAAGATTCCTAAGGCAGAAAAACGAATTGGTTTATTTAGCCGTAATTCAAAAGAAATGTATTTTTCGATCTTAGCTTTATGGGAGCTGAACAAAGAGCTTGTTTTATTAAATACACATTTAAGTTTGCAAGAGCTCCACTACCAATTGACTGATGCTTCGGTCAATCTGGTAGTGGTTTCTACTGAAAGTTTGCCGTTTATCGCTGAATTGAAACCAGTAACCATCGTTGAAATGAGACGTTCAAGTAGTGTTGAAACAAGCTTGATTGAAAATGAATCTATCTATCAACTAGAAGACACAGCTTCGATCATGTATACATCAGGCACGACAGGCAATCCTAAAGGAGTGGTGCAGTGCTTTAGTAATCATCGTGCCAGCGCATTAGCCACACAAGAAAATATGGCTATTACAGCGGATGATTGCTGGCTTTGTTCAGTCCCATTATTTCATATTAGCGGGTTGTCGATCATCATTCGCCAATTAGTGTTGGGCTGCAGTTTCCGTTTATATAATAATTTTGATGCAAAAACGGTGACAAACGATCTAGTCGAAGGTCGGGGAAGCGTGATTTCTGTTGTGGCAGTTATGCTACAAGAATTACTAGAGAATTATCCAAAGACGGGCTACAGCTCAAATTTCAAAGCAATGTTGCTTGGTGGTGGACCGATTTCTCCAAAAGCACTGGAAAAATGTGAAAGCTTTGGTATTCCTGTAATCCAATCATATGGAATGACCGAAACATGTTCTCAAGTCGTGGCATTAAGCTTTGAAGATGCAGCGAATAAAATTGGTTCTGCCGGTAAACCATTGATGGGAATGGCAATCAAAATCGTTGATAATAAAGAGCAACAGCTACAGCCGAACGAAGTCGGAGAGATTTTGCTAAAAGGGGAGAATGTCGTTCGCCAGTATTTGAATGGTGAGCAATGGCAAACGGTAAAATGGACGGCAGACGGCTGGTTTAAAACAGGAGATATGGGGTACCTAGATGAAGATGGGTATCTGTATTTAGTCAGCCGTTTAAGTGAGTTGATCATTTCAGGTGGTGAAAATATTTACCCCACAGAAATCGAGCATGTCTTACAAGAATTTTCTGGCGTAAAAGAAGTTGCTGTAGTTGGTGAAGTCGATGAAAAATGGGGGGCTGTTCCTGTAGCCTATATTGTTGGAGAACCGACGATTACAGTAGAAAAAATAAATACATTTGCTACAAACTATTTAGCAAAATATAAACTGCCTAAACGAATTTACTTATGCCATTCACTACCCAAAACAGCTAGTGGAAAATTAGCAAAACACCGCTTAACAACAAGAGAAAGGGAGGCTTTTTTATGCAAATGAGCATTCCTAAAGAATTAGAACAAGCATATGAAAAGGGGTATCGCCAATTTAGTTGGGTCAAAGAAATAAATGAAAATCCAGATTCTTTGCGTACTTCTTTTGAGAAGGGGAAAATTGCCTTTAAAGGTGAGCGTTTTTATTGGCAAACCCCTGAAAATAACTTTACATTGGTTGGTTTCGGCAAAGAAAAAGAATTAGCGCATGATCAGGCTTCATTTGAACAAGTAGATGCATTTATTTTAGAAGAAAAAATTTATCAAAATCAAGCCATCACAGGAACAGGCGCTATTTTATTTGGTGGATTTGCATTTGACGGCAAACATGCTGAGCAAAATGACTGGGGAAGTATGGAACAAGGGCTGTTTTATTTACCAACCTTTTTACTTACAGAAACTGAAGGCAAACAATATTTTACGATTAATTTCAGTGCAGAAAGCAAAGAAATATTGCAGCAGAAATGGCGAGATCTAACATTACAATTCGCAGAAGTAATGGAGACTCAAATAATAGAAGAAAAAGATACTGCACAAATAAAAGCAGAAGAAATTGCTGTTTCTGAATGGATGAGACTTGTTGATGAAACTGTAGCAAAACTACGAGAAGCAGGACCTTTAGAGAAAGTCGTTTTGGCTAGACGAATGGAAGTGGAAAGTGACCGTCCATTTCAAGCAGATGCCATTTTAAAAAATCTCCAACAACAACAAACCAATACATACTTTTTTGTTTTGGAATCGGAGGAACATGTTTTTATCGGTGCTACCCCAGAGCGTTTATTAAAAGCATCTACAAAGACTTTTTCAACGGCGAGCATTGCTGGATCTGTTTCACGTGGAACAACTGAAATCGAAGATGAAGCATTAGGAAATTATTTGCTAAACGATATGAAAAATAAGCAGGAGCATAAAATCGTTGTAGATAGAATCATCAAGGAATTAGAAAAGATGACAGGAACTTCGATTCAGGCTCAAACACCACAACTATTAAAAAACCGCGATATTCAGCATTTATACTTGCCAATCGAAGGCCAACGGCAAAAAGAGTATCGTTTCTTGAAAGGAATAAAAGAACTGCATCCAACGCCTGCATTGGGCGGAGAACCAAAAGAACTAGCTTTACAATGGCTCAAAGAACATGAAAAATTAGATCGAGGATTGTACGGTGCGCCAATTGGCTGGATCGCTATCAATGAAGATGTCGGCGAATTTGCAGTTGGGATTCGATCAGCTATATTTTCTGGGAAGGTCGGCTACTTATATGCTGGATGTGGTATTGTGAAAGATTCTCAAGCAGAGCAAGAAAGAATTGAGACAAAAATTAAGTTTCAACCGATGTTAAGAGGAATAGGCGGGGATGAGCATGACAAATCAAAGTGAAATGACAGACTATTTACAAACCTTTGTTGAAGGGATGATCAGCAGTGGAGTAGTCCAAGCTGTAATTAGTCCAGGCTCGCGTTCTACGCCACTAGCATTATTATTACATCGGCAAGAAAAAATCGAGACATTTATTGAAGTTGATGAACGTTCTGCAGCTTTTTTTGCCCTTGGATTAAGTAAAGCTAGTCAAAAACCAGTCGTATTATTGTGTACATCAGGAACAGCCGCAGCCAATTACTATCCAGCGATTTGTGAAGCTAACGCGAGTCACATTCCATTGATTATTTTGACAACGGACCGACCACACGAATTACGGCAAGTTGGCGCACCACAAGCAATGGATCAATTCCATTTGTTTCAAAGTCATGTAAAAGAATTTATAGAAATGGCGATTCCAGAAGGAACTAAGGCGATGTTGGACTATGCTTACTGGCAAGGAATGCGCGTGACAGATACCGCTTGTCAAACACCCAAAGGACCCGTTCATTTGAATTTTCCGTTGCGAGAACCTTTATTACCTGAGTTAAATCGACCATTGATCGCAGAAAGAACAACTGAAATATTCGTAGGTAAAAAGCAACTGCCAGAAGAACAATTAATCAAATGTGTTGATGCATGGCAAGGCAAAAAAGGTGTTTTAGTGATAGGTGGCAGTCACACAATAGAAGAAGCGGAAATATTTGTTGCATTAGCTGAAACATTAAATTGGCCGATTCTTAGTGATCCACTAGCAAATATCACTTCGTGTGGTAAAAATAGTCCATTGATCATGAGTTATGCTGATTTGTTTATTCAAGAAGTTGAAATGCATCAACGCCCAGAAATCATCGTTCGCTTTGGGATGTTGCCTATTTCAAAAAATACGATGTTTTGGCTCCAGTCATTTAGTGAGACCGAAACAATCATTTACTTTGTCGATGAGACTGGTGAATGGCAAGATCAATTAAAGCAAACTCAAGTTGCTATCCAAGCAGAAGAACAAACATTTGCTCAGGCAATTACTGATAAGATTACAGCAAAAACATCGAATTCATGGAGCAATCAATGGATCGAATGGCAGGAAACAACAGAGCAACAATTGAAAGAACTTGAAGAAATGAATACATTAAATGAAACATCTGCAAGTATTCTTGTGCATAAAAAGATGGCGCCTAATGGCCAATTGTTTGTTTCAAATAGCAATGCGATTCGCTTTATAGATCGATTTTCCACACACGAAGATAATCACTATCAGTTATTTGGTAATCGTGGTATCAACGGAATTGATGGTATTGTTTCAACTGCGTTAGGAATGTGCGCAACAAAGCCTGACGCTCAGAATGTGTTATTGATTGGTGATTTAGCTATGTATCATGATATGAATGGTTTGTTGCTAGCTAAACGATATAACTTACCATTGACGATTGTTTTATTGAACAATAATGGTGGCGGTATTTTTTCTTTTCTTTCACAACGCCAATTAGAAGCTGAGGATTTTGAACCAATATTTGGTACGCCGATCGATTTGGATTTCTCATTAGTTGCTCAATTATATGATGCAGAATATGTAAAAGTAGAGAGTTTAGAGCAGTTAGCGCTATTATTGGAAGCAACACAGAAGTACCCTAAATTTCAACTAATTGAAGTTGTCGGTGATCGTCAGGAAAATGTATTGTTATATGAAAAAGTCATTGCAGGATTGAAAGAAAAGTTAGGATTAAGGAAAAATAAATGAAATCAAACATAAATGGCGTGAATTATTATTATGAGTGGTTTTCAGCCTATGAAGCAGATCGACTAACATTGGTTTGCTTTCATGGGTTTACGGGTATCAGTCAAACATTTGCTCCAGTTTTCCAACAGGAATGTGATATAAATATTTTAGCGATTGATTTGATCGGTCACGGTCAAACAGATTGTTACGTGCATCCATATCGTTATCAGATGGAATGTTTATGTCAAGATATTGCGTTATTGACAGAACAATTGGGGATAGCTGAGTTTGCTTTATTAGGCTATTCAATGGGGGCTAGAGCAGCTTTGGGATTCGCTTGTCTATTTCCTCGTAAAGTTACCCAACTGATCTTAGAGAGCGGTTCTCCTGGGTTACAAAAGATGTCAGAGCGGGTTGAAAGGCAACGAGCAGATGAGCATTTAGCTGAGTTTATTATGAGACATCCAATTGAAGACTTTGTTGTTAGATGGGAAAGCCTGTCACTTTTTGATAGTCAAAAACAATTACCTCCCCAAGTGCAAGAAACCATTCGGCAAGAACGCTTATCACAGCGACCTTTCGGACTTGTATGCAGTCTCTGGTTTATGGGAACTGGAGTCCAGCCTAATTTTTGGCAAAAATTGACAGATATAAAAGTTCCTACTTTATTGATTGTAGGAGAAGTAGATCTTAAATTTCAACAAATCGCAATAAGAATGAAAGAAAAACAACCAACTCTAACTATCGAAGTCGTAAGCGATGCAGGTCATTGCGTTCATTTGGAAAAACCACGTATATTTGAAGAAATCGTTCATGCATTTTTAGCTAGAACTATGAGTTAGTCTCTTGAAAAAAGCTAAGGTTAATTAGATACATGGGAACGTCTAGAAGAAGGAGGAGATATTGTTGAACATTCATCGCATTGATCGTTATCGTGTTCGATTACCGCTAAGGATTCCTTTTGAAACAAGTTACGGTCGTTTAACAGAGAAAGCATTTGATATTTTGTTAGTGACTGATGAGTTAGGAAACCAAGGCATAGGAGAACTAGTTCCTTTTGAACAGCCAGATTACATAGAAGAAACGATCGATACCGCACGAATTATTATCGACAAACATTTGATTCCTTTATTGAAAGAGGCAGAAATTCATCATCCTAAAGAAGTATCTATTCTTTTTGCTGAGGTGAAAGGAAATCAGATGGCGAAATCTAGCCTTGAAACAGCAATCTGGGATTTATATGCTAAACGGAATGGAAAAAGCTTAAAAACGTATTTTAAAGATACTAGAGTACAAATTCCAGTTGGGGTAAGTGTTGGTATTCAGACTGACCTAACTAAATTACTGGATCAGATTACCCAATACGTAGCGCAAGGATATCAAAGGGTGAAATTAAAAATTCGTCCAGGCTATGATTTAAAACCAATTGAAGCGATACGGGAAAAATTTCCAGATTTACCTTTAATGGTGGATGCTAATTCAGCCTATACCATTAAAGATAGTTCTGGGTTGAAACAGTTAGATGCCTATGATTTGGTGATGATTGAGCAACCATTTGCCGCGAATGATTTTTTAGACCATGCACAGTTGCAAAAAGAAATGAAAACGAGTATTTGTTTGGATGAAAATATTCGAACACTTAAAGATTGTGAGTTAGCATTTTCTTTGGGCAGCTGTCGAAGTATCAATTTAAAAATTCCTAGAGTAGGCGGGATCACAGAAGCTATAAAAATCGTCGATTTCTGTAAAGAAAATGAACGACTTGTGTGGCTAGGCGGAATGTTTGAATCTGGTGTGGGAAGGGCTTTAAATCTACAGTTTGCATCTCAAAAAATTTTCACCTTTCCAGGAGATATTTCAGCCTCTTATCGTTATTATTACGAGGATATTCTTACAGAACCTTTTGAAATAAACAAGGGTGAAATTTTTGTGCCGGATGGATTGGGGATTGGGGTTTCATTATCGCAAAAAAACTTAATGAAGTACGGAGTTTTTGAAACAATATTTATTAAATAAAAAATACAACAGAGGGGAACGTCATCGATGGATGATTTTCTCCTCTGTTGTATTTTGTTTCTGTAAATTATTCTTTTTCTTTCAAAGCTTTTTCAATTTGTAATCGTTGAACTTTCATTGTAGCTGTACGAGGAATTTCGTCCCAAGCCATAATAATTGGTTTGTTTAAATGTGGTAAATCAGTCACTTGCTCCCACCAAGCATCCCAATCCATTCCTTGTTTTGGATCAACTGCTAAAATCGGCTGAGGAGAATTGTCTTTGGCTCTAACAATGATCACTTCTTGAAGAAAATCTAGCGCATCAAGCAAATGATCTTCAATCGCTAAGTTACTATCGATTTTCTCAATCAAATCCACTTGACGATCTTTTAGGAATAAGTGGCCATTTTCATCCATAAAACCGTAATCACCGCTGTCCCACCATGGACCAAAAACAGTAGCTTGGAATCTATCATCTTCTTTATAATAAGTAAGCGCGCGTCCTTTAGATAAAAATTGAATATGTCCATCTGTCATAGCAGGTAAAACGTTACCTTCTTTATCTGCAATCCGAGCTTCAGTCAAACCTTCTAGACCAACACCCATATCACGCGCATCAGATGTTTTAAGCGATTCTAAAGTATGAGCTTTTAAGATCATCGGGCCACATTCGCTTTGACCGTAAACTTGAAGGAAGATCGGTTCATTTTTTTCAGAAGCTTTTAAGAAACTCCCCATCGTTGCATTATTTATTGCATCAAAGGTAGAGTGGTAATAGCGTACACTGGAGAAAGCTTCAGGCTGTTTTTTTGCTAGTGATGTCCACTGAACAAAATTATTTGGATGAGTTTCAAGAGCAATCGGCTTATGCGCTATAAGCATTTTTGAAATAGAATCACTATTTGAGATTGATAACGGCATCATAGGAAAACCCATTGCCATTAATGAAGAGATTCCAATATTAAAGCGAGAATGAACAGGCGAAATATGAAATCCAACCAGTTTTTTCTCAGCGATTTTTGTAAAAATCGTTTTTTGCCACTTTGTACGCCAGCCCATTGAGTTAGCAGAGTGACAAATTAATTTAGGAATGCCAGTTGTTCCAGAAGTATGTGTCATATAAGCAATAGCATCCGTAGGAAGTTTTACTTGTGGAACTTCGTTGATTGGAGCTTGTAAAAGCTTTGTAACCGAAATTTGCTTCTCTGGAGAACTGTTTTTTACGTTTGCAATCTTATCAGCTGTTTCATCATCAAAAAGAATAAACGGATTTTCCAAACGATCAACAAAAACTTCAATTGTTTCAGCTGGAAAATGATAAGAAATCATTGCTGGAACAGCACCTAAATAAGACGCCGCAACGGCTAATAAATACGTATCGAATTTTGAGCTTTTGAAAATAATGATTTTATCTTCAGCTTTCACACCTAAACTAGCCAGTTGATAGGCACGATTTAAAATCGCCTCATGACTTAATTGATAGGTATAATTGGTTCCAAGTTCAGGAAAAGCTGGCAAGAGTTCATCGTGAATAATGGCAGATTCTGGGGTATTGCGTGCAGCCTCAAGATAATTCGTATACAAGTTGAGCGGTTGGTATTCTAACAATTGATTCAATGTAACAGCATCCTTTCAAACTACTTTTAGAGTATTAAGCTATTTGTGTAATGTCGAACAAAGATAGTATACCATGAAAAAAAAATAACCTAAATTAATAATAAAAAAAATGAAAAAATTCAAATTATACGTATATTAAAGTAAGACATGAGAGTCAGAAATGATTGATAAAAAAAATGATCAAAATTTGTGAAGAATGCTTGATTTTATCAGCTTTAAGCTGTATAATAAAACCTTGTGAGTAGTCTATATATTATTAGATAACTCTCCTTGCTCTTAGCAGTCTAAGAGCCTAAAGTCCATAGGGAGGTGAAAATCAATGAGTCAAGCTACGAATTACGAAATTATGTACATTATTAGTCCAAACATTGATGAAGAAGCAAAAACTGCTTTAGTGGAACGTTTCGATACAATCTTGAAAGATAACGGAGCAGAAGTTATCGAATCAAAAGATTGGGAAAAACGCCGCTTAGCATATGAAATGAACGGATTCCGTGAAGGCATCTATCATATCGTTAAAGTATCTTCTCCATCAACTGCAGGAGCAATCAATGAATTTGATCGTCTTGCTAAAATCAATGACAGTATTATCCGTCACATGATTATCAAGGAAGAAGCATAACCAAATGTTTCACGTGAAACATTGGATTGACGAAAGGAGATGTTTAAATGATTAACAACGTTGTATTAGTTGGAAGACTAACAAAAGATCCAGATTTACGATATACATCTAGCGGTTCAGCAGTTGCGACGTTTACCTTAGCAGTAAACCGTAATTTTACGAATGCAAATGGAAATCGTGAGGCAGATTTTGTTAATTGTGTGATTTGGCGTAAACCCGCTGAAACAATGGCAAACTATGCACGTAAAGGTACATTGTTAGGTGTCGTTGGACGTATCCAAACGAGATCGTATGAAAATCAACAAGGTCAACGTGTATATGTTACAGAAGTTGTGTGTGATAATTTCCAATTGTTAGAGTCTCGTTCTGCTTCAGAACAAAGACAAACGCAAGAAGGATCAGGATCAACATATAATTCTGGTGCTAATAGTAATGGTGGAAGTTTCCAACCAAAACCAGCACAAAATAATGATTTCTCTGGACAAAACAATTTTAATCAATCATCCTCTCAGTCTAACAATAACGGTATGCCTGATTTTGATAGAGATTCTGATCCATTTGGTGGAACAGGTTCTACTATTGACATTTCAGATGATGATTTACCATTCTAAACGAATTTGATAGGAGGGAATAAGAATGGCACAACAAAGAAGAGGCGGACGTAAACGCCGTAAAGTTGATTATATTGCAGCAAACCATATTGAATATATTGACTATAAAGATATCGAATTACTAAAAAAATTCATTTCTGAACGTGGAAAAATTTTGCCACGTCGTGTAACAGGTACTGGCGCTAAGAACCAACGTAAATTAACAATTGCAATCAAACGCGCACGTATCATGGGCTTATTACCATTTGTTGGTGAAGAGCAATAATATAGATTTTACTTAAGATCAAAGAACTCAGTTCTTTGATCTTTTTTTATTTTTAAACTGATACATATCGATTTAGATGTTTCACGTGAAACATTTTGCAGTTCGCAGAAATCTGTTTTTTATGCTAAAATAAGCGTATATATGAACAATGGAGGAGTCTTTATAATGGGAAAAAATAGAATGAAACGGATTTTGGGTTCTGTATTCGTTCTCTTTTTATTAGAAGTAATACTATTTTTCTTCATATCTAATAAATATATATTTATAGCTGGATTATTGATACTCAATCTTATATTGATAAATCGGATATTTTATCTGATAAAAAAAATTGAGATATCTAATACAGAGAAAATTAGAGAAGCAAGTACGATTGCAGAAAAATCATTAGATTACGCTTTTAATGAAGTATCTGTTGGGATTATAAATTATGATTCTGATACAAAAGAAGCAAAGTGGCTAAATCCATTTGCAGAGAGTATCTTTAGAAAAGACGGTCAGACACTAATCAGTCCAGAATTGATACAAACATATGTATCGTTGGCAGAAAAAGGTAAAGACATATTCAAAGTCGGCGATCATGTTTATCGTTTTAATGTTGATACAAATCAAAATACGATCACCTTCAAAGATATTACGGAAGAAAGTAATTTATATCAAGAAAAGTTGGAAATGCAAACAGCAATTGGCATTGTTTCAGTAGATAATTATGATGATATTACAGATAGTATGGATGAAAAAGAAATTTCATATCTGAATAGTTTCATTACCACCATGGTTTCTGACTGGATGGATGAATACCAAGTTTTCTATAAAAGACTGAATGCAGAACGATATTTCTTTATTGCACAGTTAGAAGATATAAAAAAGATGATGGATACGAAATTTCAAATTCTAGATAAAATAAGAAAAGAATCTAGCACAAGAGAGATAGCGATTACATTGAGTATGGGTATTTCTTATGGTGGAGACACATTAAGTCAAACTGGTAACACTGCCCAAACCAATTTAGATACAGCGTTGGTTAGAGGTGGCGATCAAGTTGTCGTGAAAGAAGCCAAAGACAATGCGAAACCTATTTTTTATGGTGGAAGAACAGCATCAGTTGCAAAAAGAACGCGTGTTCGCTCTCGTGCAATGAGTACTGCGATTCAAGGAATTTTATCAGAGTCTTCAGATGTTTATATCATGGGACATCGTTATCCTGACATGGATGCTATCGGTTCAGCATTTGGAATGGCTCGTTTAGCTAAATTTCATAATAAAGAAGCTTGGGTTGTTTTAGAGAAACAAGAAAGTATACCTGATGTCGATCGAGTAATGGCTGAGCTGGAAAAATACCCCGAATTAGCTAAACAAATCATCACACCAAAAGAAGCAATGAAAAGAAAAACAGATAGCAGTTTATTGATAATGGTTGACTACCATAAACCATCACTTTCGATCTCACAAGAGTTATATGAACAGTTTGATAAAGTCGTGATTATTGATCACCATCGACGTGGTGATGAGTTTCCAGTTAAACCATTGCTTTCATATATCGAGTCTTCTGCCTCATCGGCTTCAGAGTTGGTGACAGAATTGATCGAGTATCAAAGTAATACACAAAAACAATTAGACAAACTTGAAGCAACCTTACTCCTTGCAGGGATCGTCGTTGATACCAAAAGTTTCAGCGTTCGTACGACAGCCCGCACATTTGATGTGGCTAGTTATTTAAGAACTTGTAGTGCGGATTCATCTTTAGTACAATACTTATTAAGTTCAGATTTAACTAGTTATTTAGAAATGAATAGTTTGATTGCAAAAAGTGAGTACGTTACGCCGGATACAGTGATTGTGACTGGTAGTGAAGAGAAAGAATATGATAGTGTGACTGCAGCTAAAACTGCCGATACCTTATTATCAATGGTAGGTATCAATGCCGCATTTGTTATAACCAAACGTACAGACAAACAGATAGGTATTAGTGCTAGAAGCAATGGTTCAATAAACGTCCAGCTAATTATGGAAAATTTGGGCGGAGGTGGTCATTTTACCAATGCTGCGGTACAATTATCTAATATGACAGTAGCTGAGGTAAAAGAACAGCTGCTAAAAGTGATTCATCAAAATATAGATGTTATGTATGATCCAGCTCCATAAGCTAGTCTTTCGGAAAAAAGTTAAAATCTGTTTGTGACAAGGAAGGCACAATCGTAATTGCTTATTTTTCTTTCAATGATAAACAAGCTTATTACGCTGTTAAAATAAGGAGGAATAATAGTATGAAAGTTATTTTTTTACAAGATGTTAAAGGTAAAGGAAAAAAAGGGGAAGTAAAAGAAGTACCAACAGGATATGCACAAAATTTTCTAATTAAAAATGGATACGCACAAGAAGCTAATAACGGTAGCATCAGTGCTCTTGCTGGGCAAAAGAAAGCCCAAGATAAACACGAAGCAGAAATTTTAGCAGAAGCGAAAAAAATGCAAGAGTTCTTAGAAAAAGAAGAAACTGTTGTGGAGCTTAAAGCGAAGGCAGGAGAGGACGGACGTCTCTTTGGGTCTATTCCTTCAAAACAGATAGCAGAAGCCTTAAACAAGCAATATAAGGTTAAATTAGACAAACGTAAGCTTGAACTATCTCAACCGATTCGTTCATTAGGGTTTACAAAAGTTCCAGTGAAATTACACCATGAAGTAACAGCAATAATCAAAGTTCATGTTGTTGAAGAATAATCAGTAGAAGAGGTTGCTTCTGCTCCCGCAGTTTATCAGGATTTTAGTTGGCTGGGATGTGACTCGAAGAGTTATGTCCCAGTTTCATTTTGCTTACTTTGATACGGAAATGATACATGATTGTCAGTGTACATTTTCGCTATTTCTTGTTAAAATAGAAAGACTGAACCGGTCTGAACAAACGGTGAGAATGAAGCAAACGAAGGACGTTGATTTAGATATATGAAGTGAACGTTTTAAGTGTGAATTGTTTTGATCTCAAAGATATAGGAGAGAAAAAAATGAATGAAGTATGGCAAGATCGAGTACCGCCCCAAAGTATGGAAGCAGAGCAGGCCGTTTTAGGGTCGGTTTTTTTAGATGCTGAGGTTATTATCGATGCTTTAGAATACATAGAACCAAAAGATTTTTATCGCCGTAATCATCAATTGATTTTTCAGACTATGCTTACCTTGAATGATCGGAATGAAGCAATTGATGTTATTACGATCAAAGATCGTTTGGAGCAGGAAAATTTACTAGAAGATGTGGGTGGTTTAAGCTATCTATCTGATCTAGCTTTAGCTGTGCCGACGGCAGCTAATATTGTTTACTATGCAAAAATCGTTGAACAAAAATCATTATTACGTAACTTGATTCAAACAGCTACAGAAATTGTTACTAAAGGGTTTGAACAAGGTGAAGATGTTGAAACAATATTAGATGATGCAGAACGCAGCATTTTAGAAGTTTCAGAAAAAAGAAACCGAAGCGGCTTCCTGTCAATTGCGGATGTCTTGAATACATCCATTGCAAATATTGACCAATTATATCAAAATGATGAAGAAATCACAGGACTGCCTACAGGATATCCAGCGTTAGATAAAATGACCGCTGGACTTCAAGCAGAAGAATTAATTATTTTAGCAGCTCGTCCTGCGGTAGGGAAAACAGCCTTTGCTCTAAATATTGCTCAAAATATCGGGACTAAAACAGATCGTTCTGTTGCTATTTTCAGTTTGGAAATGGGTGCAGAGTCACTAGTTAATCGGATGCTTTGTGCGGAAGGCTCAATTGAAGCAGGACATTTACGGACAGGTCAACTATCAGAAGAAGAATGGCAAAATCTGATCATTGCGATGGGGAGTTTATCGAGAGCACAAATTTATATCGATGATACGCCCGGTATTAAAATCACAGAAATCCGAGCAAAATGCCGGAAACTCGCGCAAGAACGAGGAAATCTTGGGTTGATTTTGATCGATTACCTACAACTGATCGAGGGAACGGGTCGTGAAAGCCGCCAACAAGAAGTATCTGAAATTTCTCGTCAATTAAAAAAATTGGCAAAAGAATTAAAAGTTCCTGTTATCGCCTTATCTCAATTATCTCGTGGGGTGGAACAGCGTCAGGATAAACGTCCTGTGCTAAGTGATATTCGTGAGTCTGGATCTATTGAGCAAGATGCTGATATTGTTGCTTTCTTATATCGTGACGATTATTATGATCGTGGCGAAGATGGAGAAGACGGCGATCGCGAAGCACCTGAAATCGATAACGTGATCGAAGTAATTATTGAGAAAAACAGAAGTGGGGCCCGAGGGACTGTTGAATTGTTATTTATCAAAGAATTTAATAAGTTCGCTTCCTTATCCCAAAGACCAGATGACTTTTAAAAACTAAATAAAAAACAGCTCTAAACCAATATTTATGCTGGTCTAGAGCTGTTTTTTTTACACTACCATAATTCTGCTATCATCAAAAAACCTGGGATCCAGGCAGTGAAAATCCCTTCGAAAATTGCTAAATAAAAAACGAATTTTCCAATTGGAAGTGCTAAAACATTCTGTAAAAATCCAGAAAACCATAGAATACCCCAAAGTATCCAGATAATGGCAAAACGCCAATCACCACTAGCATAAGCCAGATAGGAGCAAGGGATCGCATTCACAGCGACGAATAAACCAAAAATACCATATGCTCGCCAATCCAAATCAAAAAGATAGATAACCCCCATCAATAGATTTGTACAAGCAAATAAAAAACCAGTACCAGCAGAAAAATAATCTCCCCGCAATAGAAAAGTTGTATTAACTATAAATGTTACGCTTCCTGTAAAAAAGTTTATAAAGGCAGCAGATTTACCATCTACCCCAGCCAGTCCGCAATAGCCGTTACTAATCAATGTGATACCAACAAATAATAATACAACACCTAACAAAATAAAAACCCTCCTATTTAAAATGAATTGCGTAGTATATTTTACGCTAGTTTCTTATAAAAAGTAATCTAAAATTTGTTGTTTTTAAAATAAAGCGTTTTCCGAAAATAACAACAACTAATTTTCATTTATAGAACGTATAACAAACCTTCGCCTTTTTATTCATTGTTTTTTCATATACCAATAAATGTTCGTGTTTTACCTTTTTTTTATTTTTTTTAAATGATAATATTCGATTTTTAGTTGAAAGCATTGTGTTTTATTGGTACAATGAATCAGGACAAAATAATTTAGAACGAGGTGTTCGAATGTCATCAGTTGTAGTAGTTGGAACGCAGTGGGGCGATGAAGGAAAAGGAAAGATCACGGATTTTTTAAGTGAGAATGCTGAGGTCATCGCACGTTATCAAGGCGGAGATAATGCAGGTCATACCATTAAATTTGATGGTGTCACTTATAAACTACACTTGATTCCTTCTGGTATCTTTTACAAAGACAAGATCAGTGTGATCGGAAATGGCGTTGTGGTCAATCCAAAATCTTTAGTAAAAGAACTAGCATATTTAAAAGAAAATAATGTAACCACAGATAATTTACGTATTTCAGACCGAGCTCATGTGATTTTACCTTACCATATCCAATTGGATCAATTACAAGAAGATGCTAAAGGTGAAAATAAAATCGGTACAACAATCAAAGGAATCGGTCCAGCATACATGGATAAAGCAGCCCGTGTTGGTATTCGTGTAGCTGATTTATTAGACAAAGAAATCTTTGAAGAACGTTTAAAAATCAATTTAGAAGAAAAAAATCGTCAATTTGTCAAAATGTTCGATAGTGAACCAATTGCATTTGAAGACATTTTCGAAGAATATTATGAGTATGGTCAACAAATCAAAAAATATGTAACAGATACTTCTGTTATTTTAAATGATGCACTTGATGCTGGTAAACGTGTCCTATTTGAAGGCGCACAAGGCGTTATGTTGGATATCGATCAAGGAACCTATCCTTTTGTTACGTCATCAAATCCAGTTGCTGGAGGCGTTACGATCGGAAGTGGTGTTGGTCCTTCAAAAATCAACAAAGTCGTTGGTGTTTGTAAAGCTTATACATCACGTGTTGGTGATGGCCCATTCCCTACAGAATTGTTTGATGAAACAGGAGAAACAATTCGCAGAGTTGGGAAAGAATACGGAACAACAACAGGTCGTCCACGCCGTGTTGGTTGGTTTGATACCGTTGTAATGCGTCATTCTAAACGTGTATCAGGAATCACAAATCTATCATTGAATTCAATCGACGTACTAAGTGGCTTAGACACTGTAAAAATTTGTACAGCGTATGAATTAGATGGTGAATTGATTTACCATTACCCAGCGAGCTTGAAAGAATTAAGCCGTTGTAAACCAGTCTATGAAGAGTTGCCAGGTTGGTCAGAAGACATTACAGGATGTAAAACATTAGCTGATCTTCCTGCGAATGCAAGAAACTATGTACACCGTATCTCTGAATTAGTCGGCGTGCGTATCTCAACATTCTCAGTAGGTCCAGACCGTAACCAAACAAATGTATTAGAAAGCGTTTGGGCACAAATTTAAAGTATAGAAAAAACGAGAGACAACAAAAAACTGTCTCTCGTTTTTTTATTCATTTTTTTCTATTATTCGCTCTTTTTTGATAGCCCGTTCGTCTAATAAAGCATGAGTATCCATCAATTATGTGTTAAAATGGAACAACAGTTAGGGGAGATTTAAAATGACGTTTAAATTAATGACAGATTCTTGTTGTGATTTACCATATACATATTTAGAAGCAAATGATGTTGATTTTATTAGTATGACGATTCAATTAAATGGGGAAGAATTAGTCGATGATTTAGGGAAAACTTTTGATTATGACTGGTTTTTAAAAGAAATAAAAACTGGTGGTATGCCAACGACTTCTCAAGTAAATGTAGGCAGATATATTGAATTTTTTAGACCATTTGTAGAAAAAAAGATTCCAATATTGTATTTAGCTTTTTCTTCTGGTTTAAGTGGCTCTTATCAAAGTGGAATGCAGGCTGTTGATATGCTAAAAGAAGAATATAGCGATGCAGAAATTTATGTTATTGATACGAAAGCTGCCAGTTTAGGCGAAGGCTTATTAGTCAGTGAAGTGATCCAATTAAAAGAAGCAGGCCATTCTTTAGAGGATATTTTATTATGGCTATCTGAAAATAAAATGACTGTTCGATCATGGGTAACTGTGGATGATTTAAAACATTTAGAACGAGGCGGTAGAATCTCTAAAGCTGCGGCAGCAATCGGCGGATTAATGAATGTTAAGCCAATTATTGTGGTAGATGAACTAGGAAAACTACAAAATATCGGCAAAGTTCGCGGTCGTGGCAAAGCATTGAAAAAACTAGCTGAAGAAACTGTTCAAGGAATGGTCGAGCCTTTAAATCAAACCGTATTTATTGCATATGCTGGTGATTTAGAGAGTGCTGAGAAGGTCAAAAACTTGATTGAAGAAAAAGTTCAAGTCAAAGAAATTCGGTTGCATCCACTAGGTCCAACGATTACTAGCCATACAGGGAATGGGTGTATAGCGGTATTTTCACGTGGAAAGAAACGAGTGTAGGTTATTATTTAATGATAAAGTGTGAAGCAAAATGAGTATTTCCGTTTTGCTTCACACTTTTTTTGTATTGTCTTGTCAAAAATAAGAATAAAGTCTGAATATAATAAGGTTTCTTTAATGTTACGTAATTAAATATATAAGTCACTTACTAAATGGTTTGTTGGTGAAAGCATGTGAGCACTTGACCAAAAAGAGTTAAGAATTATGAGATGTTTACAAAAAGTGAGTGTAAAAAGGTTATTGTTATTCGTATTATTGATCAATGTGCCAATCGCTGCCTATGCTGAGGAAAAGAACTTGCCAGAGGCACCGACTCATTTTTGTTTGGATCAATTGAATATTTTAAATCAAGAGACACAACAACTAGTTGATGACAAAGGTGAATATTATAAAGGACAACCTAAAAATCCCCAAGTTGTTGTAGGTGTGATAAATTCAACTGAAGGAGATAGCATAGATAGTTATGCACCACAGCTTTTCAAAAAGTGGAGGATCGGTAATCAAGAATATGATAACGGAATTTTGATTTTATATGCATTAAATGCTGGAGAGCGTAATGTAATAATCGAAGTTGGTTATGGATTGGAAGATGTAATTACAGATAGTAAGGCCATGAATATTCTAATCAGTCAAAAAGACAAATTAAAATCATCTGATCCTGAGGTGCAAGTATCTAAAAAAAGATCAAACGCATATTTAGCGTTTGATCTTTTTTTTAATACTCACCAGAAAACAATTCATCCAATTGTTTTTGAACGTCTTTATTTTCCAAGAATTCATCATACGTTGTATCCGCACGATCGACAACACCTTTGTCAGAAACAGCGATGATGCGATTTGCTAATGTTTGAATAAATTGGTGGTCATGTGATGCAAATAAAATTGCGCCAGTAAATGCCATTAGTCCATCATTCAACGCAGTGATTGATTCTAAATCCAGGTGATTCGTTGGATCATCTAAAACAAGTACGTTTGACTTAGATAACATCAATTTAGATAACATCACACGAACTTTTTCGCCCCCTGAAAGCACGTTAACTGATTTCAGTACGTCTTCACCTGAGAATAACATTCTTCCCAAGAATCCACGTAAAAATGTATTGTCATCTTCTTCTTTACTTGCAAATTGACGTAACCAATCTAAAATTGTTAAATTAGTATCGAAATCTTTGCTATTATCTTTCGGTAAGTATGCTTGAGTTGTTGTAACACCCCAGCGAACGCTACCTGTGTCAGGTGTAATTTCACCCATGATCACTTTGAATAAAGTTGTTGTAACGATATCATTATCTGCAATGAATGCTACTTTATCAACGTTATTTAAAGAGAATGAGATATTGTCCAAAATCTTCTTACCATCGATTGTCACAGAGACATTTTCCACGTGGAGTAAATCATTTCCGATTTCTCTATCTGGAGTAAATCCAACAAACGGATAGCGACGTGAAGATGGTTGAATATCATCTAATGTGATTTTATCCAACATTTTTTTACGAGAAGTTGCTTGTTTTGATTTCGATGCATTCGCACTAAATCGAGCAATAAAGTCTTGTAATTCTTTGATTTGCTCTTCTTTTTTGGCATTTGCGTTTGATTGTAATCTTGATGCTAATTGGCTTGATTCTAACCAGAAATCATAGTTACCAACATATAATTTGATCTTACCAAAATCAAGATCGGCCATGTGCGTACATACTTTATTTAAAAAGTGACGGTCATGGGAAACGACGATAACAGTGTTTTCAAAGTTGATCAAGAATTCTTCTAACCAATTGATCGAACGAGTGTCCAAACCATTGGTCGGCTCATCTAATAGTAAAACATCAGGTTTACCGAATAGAGATTGAGCAAGCAACACTTTAACTTTTTGACCAGCTGTCAATTCGCTCATTTTTTGATCATGTAAATTTTCAGGAATATTCAAACCTTGCAGTAAAACAGCAGCTTCTGGTTCGGCTTCCCAACCATTTAACTCCGCAAATTCACCTTCAAGTTCAGCAGCTTTGATTCCATCTTCATCAGTGAAATCTTCTTTCATGTAAACAGCATCTTTTTCTTTCATTACTTCATACAAACGTTTGTGACCCATGATAACAGTTTCTAGAACAGTATTATCTTCAAAGTCAAAGTGATTTTGCTTCAAAATCGCCAAACGTTCGTCTGGTCCCAAAGCGACATTTCCTGTCGTTGGTTGAATATCGCCAGATAAAATCTTTAAGAATGTTGATTTACCGGCACCATTAGCACCGATCAAACCATAACAGTTACCAGGTGTGAATTTAATATTTACATCATCAAAAAGTTTGCGGTCTGAAAATAGCAAACTTACATCATTTACAGTAATCAATAGATTTCCTCGCTTCATATATAATAATAGTTAAACCTCTCTGCATTATAGCGAGGAAACCCACATTTTTCAAGGAATTTCAGACTTTTTCAGAATTCCCTTATAGTTTTTAATAAAATTATGTTTAAAAAAAAGTTTGTTTCATGTGAAACATTCTAATAAAAAGGTTATTAGTGTACTTTTAAAACGATACACTGTATGATACACATAAAATTAGTGTATCTTTTAAGCTATTTAAGATAGAAAGGAGCGATAATAATGAAGCGTATCGAACGAATTTATCTTTATGTAAAAGAACAGACTGAAAATTTGACGCCAAGCGATGTTTCTTTGGGAAGCGGTATGACAACAGGTGATGTGTCAGAAGCTTTGGATATCCAACGAACGAATGCCAGCAAAGATTTGAATCAACTTGTTCGAGAAGGACTTCTTGAGAAAACCGAGGGGCGACCGGTTAAGTATGTGGACAAAGCGATTTTTAAGTACCAACCGTTGTCCAAACCTGTTAAAAGCTATCGTGAGCGCAGTCTAATGGAAGCTCAAACGAATACACCACAGGTACATAAGCCTGCCAGAAAATTTGCTGGTGATGATATTTTCAAGGAGATGATCGGTTCTACTGGAAGCATGAGAACACCAGTGGAACAAGCAAAAGCAGCGATTTTATATCCTCCAAAAGGTCTAAACTGTTTGATCACAGGACCGACTGGATCTGGCAAAACGTATTTTGCACATGCGATGTTTCAATTTGCACTATTGAATCGTGTGATTGAAGCTGATAAAAAACTCGTTGTCTTTAATTGTGCGGACTATGCTCATAATCCTGAACTTTTGATGTCACATCTTTTTGGTTATGCGGAAGGGGCATTTACTGGGGCAACAAAGGCTAAAGAAGGTATCATTCATGAAGCGGACGGCAGTATTTTATTTCTGGATGAAGTTCATCGCTTGCCGCCTGAAGGACAAGAGATGGTCTTTTATTTTATGGACCACGGAACTTATTCAAGGTTAGGAGAAACGGTAAAAAACCGTAGAGCTGATGTGCGAATTATCTGTGCAACAACTGAAAATCCAACCTCGTCGTTATTGAATACTTTTGTTCGAAGAATACCGATCATTATTCAGCTGCCTAATTTTGTTGATCGTCCAGCGAAAGAAAAAATTGATTTGCTCAGAGTGATGATTTCTATGGAAGCCTCGCGAATTCAGCGTAAAATTTCTTTATCAGAAGATGTTGTAAAAGCATTGATCGGCAGTGTTTCTTATGGAAATGTAGGGCAATTGAAATCAAATGTACAATTAGTGACGGCAAGAGGTTTTCTCAATCATATCGACCAAGATGAATTAGCTATCACGATTGATGAATTAACTGATAGTATTAAAGAAGGCATGATGCAGTTGGCAAGTAATCGTGATGCATTAGCTGAGCTATCTAAATATTTGGAACCACAAATGATTGTTTCGCCGAATGAACCGCTTGTTACGATTCAATCAGATTCTTATGAATTGCCATATAATCTTTATGAAATCATTGGTGACAAGGCCGCCTTGCTCAAGGCGGATGGGTTAGATCAGGAAGTGATCAATAATTTTATCACGACAGATATCAATGTCCATTTGAAATCCTTTTATAAAGACCACGGTTTCACCTTTGATACTGAAAATAAACTGGCGGAAATTGTCGATCAGCGAATCATTGATGTGACAAAAGAAATCTATAGTTTCGCCAAACAAAAACTGAATTACAATTTTCAATCTAATTTTATTTATGCGATGAGTCTTCACATTAGTTCCTTCTTAAAACGAATCCAAAATGGTGAAGAACGCCAACATCAATTAAACGAAAATATCCGAAATATGGTCTTGGATTATCCAATAGAATTTGAGACAGCGCAAGAAATCAAACGAATCATTGCAACCAACTATCAAATGAACATCCCTGATTTTGAAACGTATTACTTAGCTGTTTTGCTGATTTCACTAAGAGAAAATAAGGACGCTGGGCGGATTGGTATCGTGGTGGCAGCTCATGGAAAAAGTACAGCTACAAGTATGGTTCAAGTCGTTTCCCAACTGTTGAACGTTGATAATCTAAGGGCCGTCGATATGCCTTTAGAAATGCAGCCCAAAGAAGCGTTGCGTCAAATTGTTAATGCAGTGAAGGAAGTCAACGAAGATAGTGGCGTTATTCTTTTAGTTGATATGGGCTCATTGGCTACTTTTTCAGACGAAATAACGCGTCAAACGGGAATCGATGTCCGAACTGTCGATATGGTCACAACACCGATTGTTCTAGAAACAGCTAGAAAAACGACTTTGATCGATACGCAATTAGATACCTTATATGATTCATTAAAAAATTTCCAAGGCTACGCGGGTATTCATCATGAAAAAGAGGATCCTTTAGCACCTTGGAAAAAGCGTGTGATCATTGCGATTTGTGCATCTGGTGAAGGCACGGCTAAACGAATGAAGGAAATGATCGAAGCCGCTGTTCCGCCTCAATTAAGTTTAGAGTTGGAAGTATTACCATTGTCTATTATCGATATGAAAGAGCAATTGATTGCCATTCAAGAAGAATATTGTGTGATTGCGACAACGGGCATTACCGATCCTAAAATCGCTACACCATTTATTCCGATGGAAACCTTTTTTTCTGGCGAGGCAGAATCTGTGATCAACCAGTTATTGATGGACAACGATATCTATGTTGAAACACAAGAAATGAATGAAACAGCGGCTAAAAAAATCTGCATCGATTATATGGAAGAAAGTTTTACGTTTATTAATCCTAAAAAAGTGATCGAGCCACTTTGGGAATTTACAGATATCATCAGAACCAAGCTTGAATTGCAGTTAGATTATTCTTTTTATGTGAATTTAGTCATGCATTTAGCAGGAATGTTGGAAAGAGTGCTGCAAAACGATACACTGACGCTTACAAAAGAGGAACTAAACCAAATTACAGCTGAACCAAGCTATGAAGTTGTAATGAAAGCAGGTCTCTATTTAAAACAAACATTCAATGTAGAGTTACCGATGGAAGAAGTCTATTATATTATTCAGCTGATTAAAAATACGCAGATAAATCAAACACAAAATACAGAAGATACACTAGAAGAGATACACAAAGAAGATACACTGTTTTAGTGTATCTTCTTTGTGTATTTTCTTAAATAATCCCTTATTTTTTCTATGTAATTTACAATACACTAATTTTGGCACGAAAATTGCTTTAAATATAAGTAGGTAGGAGAAATCTGCCTTTTGTTCAATCAATTTAACTAATTTGCCTGATTTTGTTGGTCATTATTTTGGCAATAAATGGATGGACATAGTATTTTATTAATAAAGTATTAAGAATTTGCCCAACAGACTAATGAGACGAAGGAGAACAGCACATGATGGATATTCGTTTAGTACGAATCGATGATCGGTTGATTCATGGACAAGTTGCGACTGTCTGGACTAAAAGCACCAATGTAAATCGGATTTTAGTCATTAGCGACGCCGTTGCGCATGATACCTTAAGAAAAGCGCTGTTAGTTCAAGCGGCTCCTCCTGGGGTAAAAGTAAATGTTATTACGGTGGATAAGATGATCGATATTTTTTCTGATGAACGTTTTGACAGCTTAAAAGTAATGTTGTTGTTCACTAATCCAGAAGATGTGAGGCGTGTAGTGCAAGGTAATGTAGTATTCAATTCAGTCAATATTGGCGGGATGAGTTTTTCAAGTGGTAAACGGATGATCACAAATGCGGTTGCTGTTAATGAACAGGATATCGCAGCGTTTAAGTACCTACATGATCAAGGAATTGCTTTAGAAATTCGTAAAGTAGTTGCTGATAACCAAGTAGATTTGATGGAATTACTGAAAAAAGAACAGTTAGTATGATTTTTTCTTTTTCAGGTTCTATATAGATGAAGTTGCAGAAGCGATGTCAATTGTTGAAGCTGGAATTCATAGAATTGAAAGGAGCGGTCAAATAAGTAAAAGCAGACGATAGTGATCATATGATAGAAGATTATCAAAAATCATCGTGTTGGCTAAAGAAATCATTGAAAACAAAGCTGTATAACGCATTTTTTCTTTATATCTATTTCTAGTGGAAGTTTTCAAGTCAATTGATGATAGTAATGATAAGGTTATTGAAAAAAATATAGGAGGTATCAAATTATGGTAGGAATTATTATTGCTAGCCATGGGGAGTTTGCTCAAGGCATTTTACAATCCGGTTCCATGATTTTTGGTGAACAGGAAAAAGTACAAGCAGTTGTATTGATGCCTAGCGAAGGCCCAGACGATTTAAAAGCCAAATTAAAAGCAGCAATCGCAACGTTTGATGAAGAAGACGAAGTATTATTTTTAGTCGATCTATGGGGAGGAACACCGTTTAACCAAGCAAATAGTCTTTTTGAAGAACATAAAGACAAATGGGCGATTGTTAGCGGATTGAACTTACCAATGTTGATCGAAGCATATGCGTCACGTTTCTCAATGAACTCTGCGCAAGAAATTGCAACGCACATTCTTGAAACAGCTAAAGAAGGCGTAAGAATCAAACCTGAAGAGTTAGAGCCTGCTGAAGCCCCAAAAGCGGCAGTTGAAGATGCACAACCAAAAGGTGCATTACCTGAAGGAACAGTTGTCGGTGACGGCAAAATCAAGTTCGTTTTAGCACGTGTTGATTCTCGTTTACTGCATGGTCAAGTAGCGACTGCTTGGACAAAATCGGTTTTACCAAATCGAATTATTGTTGTCTCAGATGCAGTTTCTAAAGATGATCTACGTAAGAAATTGATCGAACAAGCGGCTCCTCCTGGGGTTAAAGCAAACGTTATTCCAATCAGTAAAATGATTGAGATTTCAAAAGATCCACGTTTCGGCAATACAAAAGCATTACTACTATTTGAAAATCCAGAAGATGTGGTAAAAGTAGTTGAAGCAGGCGTAGATATTAAAGAAGTCAACGTTGGTTCTATGGCACATTCAGTCGGTAAAGTAGTGGTAAGTAAAGTATTATCAATGGGACAAGAAGATGTTGAGGCGTTTGAAAAACTAGAAAACTTAGGCGTTAAATTTGACGTCCGTAAAGTTCCAAATGATTCTAGCGCAAACATGGATGAAATCCTTAAAAAAGCAAAACATGAATTAGCACAAGCAAAATCAAAATAATTAAAAAAATTTAAATGAAAATAGGAGGCTTATCATGTCTATTATATCAATTATTCTAGTAATTTTTATTGCCTTTCTAGCGGGTATGGAAGGGATTCTAGATGAATTTCAATTTCATCAACCACTAGTGGCATGTACGTTGATCGGATTAGTTACTGGTCACTTGGAAGCAGGAATCATTTTGGGCGGTACATTACAAATGATCGCACTTGGATGGGCAAATATCGGAGCAGCCGTAGCACCAGATGCCGCATTAGCATCGGTAGCATCAGCAATTATTTTAGTTAAAGCACTAGGCGCACAAAGTATTTCTATCAAAGATGCAGTATCTTCATCAATCGCAATCGCTGTTCCTTTAGCAGTAGCAGGTCTGTTCTTAACAATGATCGTTCGTACATTAGCCGTACCGATCGTTCACATGATGGACTCAGCTGCAGAAAAAGGCGATATCAGAAAAATCGAAGCATTGCATATTTTAGCAGTATGTATGCAAGGTGTTCGTATTGCAATCCCAGCAGCTGCACTTTTATTCATCCCAGCAGAATCAGTACAAGGTGCATTGGAATCAATGCCAGCATGGTTAACGGATGGTATGGCTATTGGTGGTGGGATGGTCGTTGCTGTAGGTTATGCTCTAGTAATCAATATGATGGCGACAAAAGAAGTATGGCCATTCTTTGTTATCGGTTTTGTAGTCGCTGCGATTTCTCAATTAACATTGATCGCATTAGGAGCTTTAGGCGTTGCGTTAGCCTTGATCTACTTGAACCTATCTAAAATGGGCGGTTCTTCAAATGGCGGAGGCGGAAGCAATACTGGCGATCCACTCGGCGATATCTTAAACGACTATTAAAACAAGAGGAGGAGAATAGACATGGCAGAAAAAATTGAATTAACTAAAAAAGATCGTTTAGCCGTTGCATGGCGCTCTACCTTTATTCAAGGTTCTTGGAACTATGAGCGTATGCAAAATGGTGGATGGGCATTCTCAATGATCCCAGCGATCAAAAAATTATATAAAACAAAAGAAGATCGTTCAGCGGCGTTAAAACGTCACTTAGAGTTCTTTAATACACACCCATACATTGCTTCACCAATTCTTGGTGTAACATTAGCACTTGAAGAAGAGCGGGCTAATGGAGCACCTGTTGATGACGTAGCAATTCAAGGGGTAAAAGTTGGGATGATGGGACCATTAGCCGGTGTTGGTGATCCAGTATTCTGGTTTACTGTTCGTCCGATGTTAGGTGCTTTAGGTGCCTCACTAGCAATGGGTGGCAGCATCTTAGGTCCAATTATTTTCTTCGTTGCATGGAACTTGATTCGTTGGGCATTTATGTGGTATACCCAAGAATTTGGCTATAAAGCTGGTTCTAAAATCACAGAAGACCTTTCAGGTGGCTTGTTGCAAGATGTAACAAAAGGTGCATCGATTCTCGGAATGTTCGTTCTGGCAGCTTTAGTACAGCGGTGGGTATCGATTAAATTCCTGCCAATTGTTTCTACAGTTAAACTAGACAAAGGTGCTTATATCGAGTGGGATAAACTTCCTACTGGCGGAGAAGGCATCAAGAGTGCTTTCGAACAAGTTAATCAAGGTCTAGCACTTTCAGCTGACAAAGTTACGACACTTCAAGATAACTTAGATCAATTGATTCCTGGTTTAGCTGCATTGTTACTTACATTCTTATGTATGTGGTTATTGAAGAAAAAAGTTTCTCCAATTGTCATCATTCTTGGTTTGTTCGTAGTCGGTGTTGCTGGACACTATATTGGCTTATTATAAGCTAAAGTAAGTAAAGTTTATTCACTCAGTGCTTGGGATAAGGCCATTCGGTTTTGTCCCAAGTTTCATTTACATAGCTTAATTCGTTAAAAACACATATAATAAAGAATAGAAATCACGGAAGAAATGGAGCAAATAAAATGGTTCAATCACTGAATACACAAGTAGATTTCATAACAGATGCCACCGCTTTTACAGGACTTACGGATTACGGAAAAATTATGATCGGCGACAAGGGGTTTGAATTTTATAATTCTCGTGATAGCCGAAAATTTGTTCAAATCCCGTGGGAAGAAGTTGATTATGTGATCGCGTCGGTCATGTTTAAAGGGAAATGGATTCCGCGTTATGCAATCCAAACGAAGAAAAACGGGACATTTACATTTTCTTCTAGACAACCGAAAAAAGTGCTTAGGGAGATGCAGGAATATGTAGCGCCTGATCATATGGTACAGTCATTAGGATTTTTTGATGTAATCAAACGTGCATTTCAATCGATTGGTAATAAAAAAGGATAAATAAAAAAGGAAGCCCACTTTCTAAGTGTGTTTCCTTTTTATTTATCCTAGTTTTTTCTAAACTTTTGGTTGTCTCTTACGACGCCAAGGATGCTGACAAGAATAATGACCACCCAAAGAATAATCCGCAAGCCAGTTGAAACAAAAATCGGATTCACTATCCCAAGTAAAACTGCACCTTCCAATACAGCGAAAAACGTTGTGATATAGATACCGGCAGCGTTGTTCATTTTGAAGCGGAATTGTACGATCAATAGACTGATTGATAAAATAAATAAGATAGCCGCAAAGGCTTGATGAGAGAGCAAGACATAGCCGACAATACCGTTCATTTTCTTATCGATAATAGGCATTAAAATACTTGCCATCCAGAAGCACAAAGCCAGAAAAGCGAAAACGTAACTTTTTTTCCTGTCACTCGTAAAGGCTGAGTATTTAATCGAAGTAAGTCCTAATATTGCGGTTATGACCAGAAAAATCACAGGTAGCACGGTGTTGAACCAATTTATAGAAACAACTGGCTGTAGGAGTAAATCGAATAGATTATATTGCAGAAGAATCAAGAAAAAAACAAATAAAAATTTACTCCAATATTTTTCAGTATCATTTGGCAGTTCTGCTAAAATACTATCGCTGATTTCTTTCGGATTTTTTCCGAAAAATGCTTGTGCTGAGGTGCCATTTTTTTGTGCATCTAAAATATCCTGCAAAATTTCCAAGAGAATTTCTTCGGTTTGGCGTTCCTCTTTATTCAAATTTACACGGATATAAACAAGAATATCTTCATAGTATTTCTTATTTTCAGGATTTAGCTGCTTTCTCAGTTCGTTGTTTTGTTTGATTATATCTGTTGTTTTCATTTTAACCCCTCGTTTTCTAAAATGTTATTTACTCCTGTTGAGACCAATAACCATTGTTTTTCAAATTGTTGTAAATAAGCTTCGCCAGTTGATGTTAAAGAGTAGTATTTTCGTTTCGGTCCTTCAGAAGAAGGGCACATTTTCCCTGTGATCAATTGTTGTTTTTGAAGCTTGAGTAAGATGGGATAGATACTTCCTTCACTGACCATATTTAATCCATATTCAGATAATAAGGTGATCATTTCATAGCCGTAAACTGTCTTTTTTTGAATGATTTTTAAGATACAGCCTTCGAGTAATCCTTTTAGTATTTGGGTAGTATCCAATTAAGTCTCTCCTTTTGAATAGGTATGTTGTAATACAATATACCAGAAAGCCCACTATGTTGTAAAGCAATATAGTGTTCGTTACTAAAGCAATCGATTTTCTTACATTTAATATATAAAAGGTGATTCTAGGATATTTATGAGAGATAAATACAGTTTGTTATTTTTTAGACCTTTTGTTTTGACCTAAACTTTTTTTAGGAGTACCATAAAACTATAGAAAGAAATAAAACAGGAAGAAGTGGGAAATTATGAATGAAACAAGCAAAAGAGGTATAGACTGGGGATCTTTGGTATTAGGAATTCTCTTTGTATTAACATCATTAGTATCATTTCAAGATCCAGCAGGTAATTTAATTGCTATTGTAATGGTTTTTGCTATATTTGCAATTTTAAAAGGAGTTTTTGAAATTTTCGCTCGTAACAGAATGAAGGAATTAACAGGATACAAAGCGTATGCACCAATTGTTTTAGGTGTGATTGATATTATTATCGGTGTGTATTTCTTATTTAATTTAAATATCGGAGTTGCAGCTCTACCTTTCATTTTTGCGATTTGGTTTATCTTAGACTCTGTTTTTGGACTATTTGCTTTAGATTTGGCGAAATCAGTTAGTACAGGTTACTTTTGGTTTACATTAGTTGTGGATGTTTTGGGAATTATTTTAGGTATTATGTTATTGATGAATCCTTTATCTTCCGCACTAACATTAAGTTTTCTAGTTGGATTTTATTTTATGCTTTTTGGTATCACACATATCGTTTACGCATTTAGATAAGACAAGGAGGAACAAGTAATGGCAAATTATGCAGAAAAAGAAGCAAAATTAGTAGAAAAAATTGGTAAAGAAATGGATAAGTTAGACGTAACTCTTGGAAAAATGGAAGACACTGACAGCAAAATCAAACATTTTTTTGAACAAGAAAAAGCGTTGCATGAAGTAAAATCAATTATCCGTAAAGAAAATAAGATCGAAAAAGAAGAACAAAAAGCACATGATAAAGCAGTCGAAAATGCTGAAAACTGGATCGATGATCAAGATTCATTGGTTTATCAAATCGATGCTGAAATCGATAAACTAGAAACAACTTTAGGAAAAATCGACAGCGATGAAAATAAAGTGAAAAGCTATTTAGAACAAAAAAAGGCGATTCATGAAATCAAAAAAATTGTTAAAAAAACAGAAGAATTAGGTTAATGACGGATTCTTAATTGAATAAGAAAAAATAGAGGATGATCTTTTCAGATTATCCTCTATTTTTTTAATTAGTTTAATTAAAAAAATACGTTATAATAGAAAAAAATATAAAGGAATGACCTCATGAGCTATCACCGATTTAAATTACCTAAAGCCTATTGCCCGAAATGTTCAAGAAAAGTAGAATTACTTTTCCCAGAAGATTCTTCAGATCTGCCGGAATTTTATATATGTTTTAAATGCAAGACAGTAGGACAATTCGGTGTGGGTGAATTATCGACGAATGACTTTTCAGCTTTTTCAAAAGAAAGAAAAAAAGAAATCCAAGAAACGGTTGAAGAAATTCCAGATAAATACATTTATAAAGCGCAAGGCAGTCAATTACGTTTAACAGAACAAAGCGATACATATACAAGACGTTGGCTAAGCCTTTATGAATATGAAAAAGCCTTCGGAGAAAAAGTAGGATTTGAAACGATTGATTTTAGAGAAGACAAGCGATTATGTAAATGGTGTAATCAACCGTTAGAAGGTCGTCGAACTTCTTTTTGTTCCGATCGCTGCAGTCGAAATTATGGAAAAGCAACATTTTTTAAACGAGGTATTTCAACATTGCCTTATAGAATAGCAAGTAGAGATCGTTTTTATTGCAGAGTTACAGGGGAAGATTTGGCGATAACGAATCGATTTGGTGTCAGAATACCTGCAAGCAGTCATCAAATGGAAATTCATCACTTGGTTTTTGTATCAGAAGGTGGAAGCGATCATGAGACGAATCTCTTAACGGTGTCTAAGCAAGTACATAAAGATTACCATCTAGGGGTGGCGTACGCTGTCAAATCAATCGAGGAAATCAAAGAGCAACAACTCCTACTTTATCATGATAAAATGTATACAGAACAAACAACATAATAAATAACACGGATAAATTCTCAGAAAATTAGACTATTTCTCAGAAGATTGAGATAAAATAGGCCCCTTACTATAGTAAAATAAACAGAGTGTTCAAGAAATAGTAAGGGGAGAATAGAATGAAAAAATTGGGGTTAGTCTTTTTATCAGCAGTTGCGATCATTTCATTAGCAGCATGTGGAGGATCAGGTTCATCTGGGAAAAGCGACAAAGATAGCAAAACAGAAAAAAAAGCATCAAAATCTAAAATCGCTTCTATCTCAATCGATGAAGGGGAATATATCGTTCCAGAAGATAAGGAAGTAGAAGAGGGCGAAGGCTTTTTAGCATTGAAAGTAACAATCAAAAATGAGACCGATAAAAGCTTAGATATGAGCGCAGATGATATCATGCTTTATGATGGAGACGACAGTAAGATTGAGGCACTAAGTCTTTATCTAGATGACAGTAAAACACAGCTTCTTTCATATGAAAAAATTTCTGGTAAGAAAAGTAAAACGGGCTACATCGTGTTTCCTGTAGAGAAAAAAGCAAAATACAAATTGCATTTTGAGCCTAGAATTTACGAAGTTGAAAAAGAACCAAAACCGATTATTTTAGATGTTGATGCATCTGAGTACAAAGACCACAGTCAAGATTCAGTCAAGGCAGTAACTGCGTTTATTGATGAAGTATTTTTAGCGACTGAAAACAAAGATTATAATGGGCTTGTAGCAAATGAGCGCGATGAAGCAGTTAAAAACTTTGATGAAAATTTCAATAAAGCAATCAAGAAAAAATTCTATGACTATAAAGTAACTGATGAAGAAGGCTTGGCACTTGCTAAAGTCTTTAGAGAAGATAATGCGAAAGTAGCAACTGTTAAATATGAAATTGCTTCTTATTTTTCAGATGTCGCTGAAGTGATCGTCAACATGGAAGGATTGTCTTTCAAAGAGATGGAAGATGATATGGAAGCTGCGAACAAAGAATATTATGAAGCACATAGAGATCAAGAATATGATGAAAGAAGTAAGGCAGCTGAAAAAGCAGTATTAGATAAACTACCTGAAATTTTCAAAAATTCGAAACCTGTTAGCATTGATAGCTACGGCGAAGGTTTTAAAGTAATGCTGAAGAAAAAAGAAGATAAATGGGAAATTCAAACAAAAGGTTCAATCAATTATTTTGATAATCTAGAGCAAGCGTTCCGTGGAGATCTATTTAAATAAACAAAAAGGGTGTAAAGCAAAACTGGAAATCAGTTTTGCTTTACACCTTTTTTATTGCTGACAGTTTAGTAATATCGACGGCGATTGTTTGACGGACCTGAAATCATCCGAACTAACCAAACAGCAATAGCTACAGGAATCATAATCTTGATTGCAAACCATAATAGACCGCCTAAAAGTCCAAGGACGATACTTAAAATAATACTTCCTGCGAAAAATAACCCGATTACCATTAATATGTTCATTACCATTGATCGTTGTCTCATTGTTAAAACCTCCATTTTTTCTCTCGTTCTCTATGAATAAAGTATAGCAAGATTCATTGATTCATGAATCCATCTTTAGGCTGATTTTCTCTCAACCTTAAGGCGGGTCGTATTCATTGCAATTGTTTAAAAAGAACGTAAAATAAAAATGAGGTGATGAGAAATATGTCAAAGTCAAGACTTGAAGCTTTTACAGATGCTGTAATTGCTATCGTGATGACTATCTTAGTTTTAGAATTACATCAGCCGACAACAGACACTTTAGCTGGTTTAGTAGGTATTGAACGGAAGTTATTTATTTACATCGTAAGTTTTGTAATGTTGGCGATTTATTGGAACAATCATCATCATATGTTTCAAGTGGTTCATAAAATCGATGGACGTGTTTTGTGGGCGAATAATTTCTTTATTTTCACATTAACACTGGTTCCTTTTGCTACAGCTTGGGTAGGGGATTTCATCGATAGCTTAGTACCTCAGCTGACATACGGAGTCATGACTCTATTAGCCAATGTTGCTTATTTAATATTGACCAAAGAATTGATAAGGGTAAATGGAAAAGAATCAACATTAAGTGAATTATTTCAAAAATATAATAAATCTTATGTAACGATTTTTTTAAATATTTTAGGTATTACTCTTGGTATATTGATCCATCCGTATTTTGTATTGATCGTAAATATTGCTATTTTGATTATGTGGATTATTCCAGACCGACGAATTGAAAAGCAATATAAAGAGTAACGGTGTAACTAAATATTTAAATAGTGATAAAAAGATAAGGTGAGTTTTTTTTGTTATTTTTTTGTATTTTACGATTAAAAACATAAATATTTGTATGGGAATGACCTTTTTTAAATCGGTTATTCTCATTTTTTTGCGATATTTGAACATTTTATGAAAACAAACCCTGTTGTTTTTAAGGTAAAATTAAAAGTGAATGATTAAAAAAGAACGTAATAAACATAGAATTAAAAAAAGGTGTAGAGGATAACAAACTTTAGTTGCAAGATGCTATCTAAATTTAAATGTTATGGAGCATGAAAGCAACGTTGATCGTTTTGACTTCCAGCCTCTTTGATAATGAAAAGGGCAGTTATAAATACTAGGTAAGATACATGCGAAAAAGGGGCCGTTAATACATATGGAAAAGTTGAATCTTACAAAAAATACAGCAGGAAACAAAAAAGTTTTTTTTAGAAAAGAAATCGAGGCTAGCCGCTTAGGTGAAGAGCTCTATTCAGATGATGTATTGAGTCACTATTCTGTTTATCTCTTAAGAAAATTTGAGGTATCTGTAGACTATGAATATCCAGAACAATTTGAAGCACTTCTAGCAGATTTGCCAGAGCAATTTAATCATGAGTTTGAAGACTGTATTGCGAAAAAAATCTATGTACGTGTGACACAAAAAGCTGTCTATATTACGATGCTTCTTGCACTAGCACATCCGCTTAGCAAGTTACAAATCAGTGATCTACGTACCTGGATCAGTAGTTTAGAAGTTCCAGAAGAATCATTGGAGCATTTGTCTAGTTTTTCAGAGGATTCGTCGTTCGATATGGCGAAAGGACTACAAGAAACCAATAGTGAAGTATTACTTTTAACAGAGATGATGAACCAATTTAGCGAAAATTTGAATGATATCTATAAAGAGGTTCAAAGTGTTAAAGACAAGAGAAAACCGCCAGTTGTTAAAGTTGTACAAAGTAAAGTTGCAGCTAAAGAAGCATTAGAGTCTGAAAATGCCAAACAATTAAAACGAACCAACGAGAAAATCGAACAATTAGCAGAAGAATTTTCTACATTTAAAGCATACGTGGATGCTAGAGTATCAAATAGTTCCAAACCTAAGACACCGCCGAAATTTAAAATTGTTTTTGGTCCAGGTGAAAAGCCGGGACCGACGATAGAAAGCCGTCTAGATGAAGCACTAAAGAGAATCGATTCACTCGTTCAAAAAGCGAACCGCTCTGATCAACAAATAGAAGAACTGAAAAAATCAATAGAAACAAATAAACAAGAAAAAAGACCTAACCTGAATTTTTCTATAGCTAAAAAAGCAAACAATGAACAAATGAAATTAGCAGATAAATTAGCAACAACGAGTGAAGAGGTCACAGCGATTGCGCGTCAATTGCAGCAGATAAACGACAAATTAAGTACAGTAGAGACAAATGTGTTAGAAGCAAAACCCGATTCTGAAGCAATAGCAAGAATAGAAAAAGATCACGGACAATTACAAGAAACAACATCAGAAACAAACAAATTAAACCAAGTAATCAATCAGTTGACTAGAAAACTTGAGTCGATTGAATCCGATCTAACAAATGTAAAAAAAGAAAAGAAAAAAATACCTGTAGCAAAACTGACAAAAAGTGATGCAGCGAAAAAATTAGCTGAACAGCATCAAAAAGATCAAGAGCAACTAAAAGTAAATGCAACTGAAATCAAAAAATTAACACAAACAGTTGGTAAAGTAGATGTTCAATTGATTAAAGCACATCAAAAGATTGCTGAATTAGAACAAAAAATGCGCCGAACAACAGTGACGGCGCAAAAAGAATCAACCAAAATCGTTCAAGCAACACCAGTGGCACAATCAAGCAATGCAGTGATCAGAACACCCGAACCAGCAATAACGCCCGTATCATCGCAGACAAAACCAGCTTCGCAACCAAGCAGAAGCTTCCCAACGAAGGAGAGCTTCCTACAGGCAAATCGACCTATGAAATCAACAGAAGAAATTGAGGCCGAGAGACCAACAGTTACTTTAGCGATCGAAGAAATGCTTGATCGAGTGTCAGAAAAACATCCGCAAACGATTGAAACAAGAAGTTCTTGGTCGATGGACGATACTTATGATCAAAATAGTAGCACATTCCAAGATTCACAAAGCTCTTCTTTACGTAGATTGAAAAAATTAGAATGGGAGATTCATTCATTTTTCCAACAAGCACGTGGTTTAGGTCACAAAGGCATGATGGCAAAGGATGATTTTTACGCTAATATCCGAAAAATCGAAGTCTTGCCTTATTTATGGGCATCTGTATATGAACGAGAAAAGAAAGATATTATATTAGGCAATGATTTAAGCTGTCAACAGTTGATCACCGATTTGAGTGATTTTTTAGAAGAAATAGCCATACTATCTCAAAAACGAAAAGTCATGGGGAAATGGATCTATTGTCCCAAAGAGGTTGAGCAAAAGATGGAAGGATATAAACTGTTGAGTGAGTATCTGGAGACGTATCTTGCACGGTAAAATGAAGCCTAGTAATAAAATATGAACTGAGATCAGCTGATTTTTAGCTGATCTCAGTTTTTATTTAGTAGTAATATGAGGTGATGAGAAATAAACTTGATTAGGTAGGTATGAAGCTGATCAAATTAGAAGTAGTGAATAAGGACTGTTTTTGGGAAAGGTGTATTAAAGAGAATCTGACACAATCAGTTTGTGTCAGATTCTACATATTCACTTAACTAGTGATTTCTGTTGAAGAAAATAGGACAGAGAAAGCCTCTATCCTAAATTTATATTTTGAGCAACTTTATTGAACGCTCAAAAATCTTGTCATATCATCGTTCTGTACCCTATTGAACTTTCCCCTAAACGAAAAAGTACCATGATTTTTATCTATTAAATTATTTACGTTCTCAATAATATTATACCTTAATTCTTATTCTCTTTAACCTTTATATTTTCAATTAAATTTTGACTTGTACTTTGTACTATACTAAAATAAACTAAATGTAAAATTCAGGAGGCATCCCATTGGCAGATTTAATATTTTTTTCTATAGTAACGTTTTTTATAGTTTCACTTACTTTTACATTTTTATTTTTCTTTAAATTAGCACAAAATAGGAATTCTGTTTTTAAGTTCTATGCTGAAACTTTTTCTATTACTTCAAAAAAGTTAATTCAGCAGAAGCAAAAAAACAATATACTTATTTTGAGCAATTCTTTAATTCAATTCAAAAGAAATTACATACTTTCTAAAGTATTTAAAGTATTTGCTATCATTTTATTCGTATTAAATACTATTATGCTTTTTAGCAGATTTGATATAAGCATCTTTTTGATCTCGGATGCTTTTATGTTCTTATTTTTATCTGTTTATTTCACTTTTTACAGAAAATTAAATGCGATAAGCTACCATTTTAATAGTTATTCATCTGAGAATGATTCTAGTCATTCAGCACTTTCAGCAACAGCAATTCCACAATCAATATTTATTACAATAGATAATAATCTAAAAAAATTAATAATATCCTTATATATGCTTACATTATGCTTATGTTTATTCTCAATGTTTACCTATCTAATAGTTTAAACTTTCAATGGTGCTGGCTTAATATGGTATTATGTATCTAAACTAAAACCAACATCTTTTATGAACATATCCCACTTTAATTTTTTAGAAGTTGTGTCGCATGATATTGCATTACACTTTCATTCGGCGTATTAAAGTGATTTGTCCCAAAATTTCTTCCAGATACAGCAACGTTATCAATAGGGAATCTAGGTTACTATGTTCATAAATCTTTAAATTCTGCTTCTGTACATTTTATTAGATAGGACTTAACACTCATAGTCTGCTCTTCATCATCTAGCCTATCATATATTGCCTGGTCAACTTGTTCTTCCTCTACCACTGCAATAGCAGCTCTTCTTAATTAACCCATAACGTTTGTGAATATAAAATTCTAATCATTCTTTTTCATCTCTCCCAAAAACCATCATTTTTAGTAAATAAAACATAACTCTCAATTATCTGCTAATCTACTATCTATCATTCTCTTTCTAGAATCTATGCTCAAATTAATGTACCAATAAACTACAATAAAACGTTAAATCCTCTTGTAGACACAAAAAGTTACCCACAGAACAATACCAGAAAAACTGTTAATTTCTAATCTATCCCCATATATAATAAAAAACATGATAAACTATTATTGTTAGTCTTTTTATACTTAGGGTGATAAATCAAAAGAAAAAGACAGCAAAAAAATTAAAGGAGTTTACTATGGAAATTAAAGTAAGGGATCTAGTTATGCGCTATGGTCGTGCAGAAGTTTTGAACATTCGTTCATTGGACTTTGAAAAAGGCACGTCATATGGATTAGTTGGTCACAATGGTGCTGGTAAAACAACGTTATTTAAATGTATGACAAATATCATTGCCAATTACCAAGGAGAAATTTTGATTGATGATACTTCTGTGAAACTGCACAATGAAGTGTTATTAAATGTGGGCATTGTTTTAGATGGTATGTCTGTCTATTCGAATCGTACAGGTTGGTTCAATATCCAGTATTTTTCTGGATTACGTGGTAATTTTGACGAAGAAAAAGCGAAAGAATTGGCAAGAGAGTTAGATTTATTTACTGTGTTGGACCAAAAAGTAAAAAGTTATTCTTATGGGATGCAGAAAAAATTGATTTTATTGATTGCGTTGATGCATACACCAGAAGTCTTGATTTTAGACGAACCGTTTCGTGGGTTAGATATTGATACCGTAAAATGGTTTAAGAAGTATTTGAAGCAATTGACAGAAAAAGGATTAACATTAGTGATTTCCAGCCATGTCCAAAATGATTTAGAGGCATTATGTGATATCGTGTATGTGATCGACCGCGGCCGAATCTCAGAAACGATCGATATCAATGCTGAAAAAGAAAAACAAATTCGCCGGATTGATACGACCAATAATGCTCGTCTAATAGAAATTTTAGATGAAGCCAATTATTATTATCAAACAGATGATGAAGGCGGCGTCAAATTGGATATCTCCGATGAACGTTGGGCACTTATAAAACAACGTTTAACAGAGGAAACAATTGAAATTTCAGAGTTATCTAAAGTGAAAATTTTAGATGAGAAATTGAATTAGGAGGGGCGAAAATGACTGGAAAACTGATTTTTAAAATGGAGTTATTTAAATTTTTACGAGATAAAAGCTTTTTGATCACCGCTGGAGTGATTGGTGTTTTGAATATTGTTGTAACATTGCTTTCATTAAATTTAACATCAATGTTTTCAGATTCGTATTATGAATCAACTGCTACAGCATCAATGATAGGGACAATCGTAATTGTTGGTGTGATTGTCTTTATTGGGAATATTATTTTTGCTTACGTTTACCCATTTCACATGATTTCTATGGATTATAAGAATAATGTTATGGCCATGATGGTTGCTTCTGGTGTGAACCGACGAAAATTATTTTTTGCCAAGATTGGTGCTATTTTTATTTGTACAATTGCATTGATGCTAATGATCGCATTGATTCCTACGATTTTATTCTTGATAAAATTAGTACAATTAGATGCTTGGGATGGTTTTGCGGAGGGGTTTAATTCAGTATTTTATTATACAGATTTAAGCTTTGTGAAATTTATTTTTTCAGGATTACTTGGTTATTTAAATATGCTGATGGTGATTGCAACGGCTTGTATCATCATGAAAGGCAAAAACCTTTCGTTTTTACTGTTTATGGGATTTAATATTCTTAGCAGTCTAGTCACTGGACTGTTGCAAACTTTGGCGTATTCATTTAATTTTAGTGAAACTGGAAGTTATATTTTCCAAATATTCTTGACCGTTCTTTCGATTGTTGTCTTTGGCTACATCTCTTTAAGAACACTAGAAAAACAAAATTTATAAAAGCAATTTACAGATAAAGTTGGGTGCGATATTCCAGCTTTATCTTTTTTTATTTGATGATAGGATCATTGATTCTCTAAATGCCGATTAACTGGTACAATAAAAGTAATTAAGAAATTAAAGGTGCAGACAAATGACAGGATCATTGATTACGAAAAAGAAAATTGCAAAGGTCTTTAAAAAACTGGTTGCAGAGATCGGCTTTGAAAAAGTGACGATCGCAAAAATCATGCAGGAAAGCAAGATGCGTCGCCAAACATTTTATGATTATTTTCAGGATAAATATGAACTGGCTGATTGGATTTTTCAACAAGAGGCAATTGAAAAGATTGAAGACAATCTAGCTTATGAAGGTTGGCAGGTTATTGTAGAAAACTTATTTGTCTATTTTGAGGAAAATCAGATTTTTTACCGAAAGATTCTTCTTTTTGAGGGGCAAAATTCGTTTCAAGAGTATTATACTCAGCATCTAAAATTATTGATCAGTCAAGTTCTTGTGGTTAAACAAAAACCAGATACTCTTGAAGAATCTGATCGTTTATTTTTAGAAGAATTTTATGCGAATGCATTTGTTTCTTTAACGACAAAATGGATCATTGAAGGATGTAAGGTCGATTCGCATCAATTTGCAGAGCAAATGAAAATAGCCTTTTTAATGGCTTTTGAAGAAAAATAATGAGCAATATGTGTAAGTGAGGGTTACACGATTGCTCATTATTTTTTGCTATTTCATATTATTTTTTCATTTCCACCCAAAGGCATCGGTTGGGGCATTAAGATATTCCAGCCACTTTTCTTCTTTGATTGTTAACAATGTTAGCGAAAGTCCATTAGTATTATAAGCAGTTAGAAAATTCCCCATTCGTTTGTAAACCACTTCGATATCTTCAATATCTAATAATTGTTGGACATCATTCATAAAAATACCAAGTTCAAGTAGGGGAAGCCCACCTAAACCGTTTACTAAGACAGCAGCTTGCTTCAGGGTTTTACGGTCGTATTGCTGTTTTAATTTATTGACAAGTTCTATTGCGATTCGCTCAGAAGACTGCATTGTTTCGATGCGGTAGCCAGGCTCTCCATGAATGCCGATTCCAAAGTACATTTCATCTTCTGCTAATTCATATTGCTGAGGAATGATGCCAATAGGAGAAGCGGGAGAAAAAGCAACACCCAACGTTTTAATTAAAGGAATCAGTTGTTCACCCAACGCTTGGAGTTCATTCAACGATTTTCCTTCTGAAGCAGCGGCGCCAAGTATCTTATGAACAAAAACTGTACCAGCCACTCCGCGACGTCTTTTTTTGAATGTGCCGCTTTCGATAGAGCAATCATCGTCTACGATCACATGAGCAACGGACAAACCTTTTGCTATGGCTAAACGTTCTGCTTCGAGAAAGCTTGCTAAATCCTTTTCAAAGTTCTTGATAATCAATAAGGTGCCGCATCCGTTGTATGTTTGTTCGATGGCTTGAAGAATTTCAGCACTGGCCGGTGGTTCAAAAATAGCGCCCATTACGGCACAATCCAACATATTTTCACCAATATAACCGACATGCGCTGGTTCATGACCGCAACCACCACCACTGATCAGAACTACTTTATTATCAGTAATTGATTTTTTTGTGACGATACCTGTTTTTGTTTGCCAGTTTAGTTTATCGTTATATGTATACGCAAGTCCGGCCAGCAATTGTTGGCGAATCTGTCTATTAGAATTGATCAATTGTTTCATTGAGCCTCTGCTCCTTTTCAGTAATATCTGTTTCTATTATACGCTGTCTTCTTGGTGAAAACTATAGTTTGAGAAAAGAACAAAATGAAAGCGGACACATAAACTAGTTTGTCCGTTGCAACTTTTTTTATAAGCGAGTATTGTAAACGTATACAAAAGGTAAAAGCTTATCGAGCTCGTCCAACTTCGGCAGAAAACAGGAGGGAATATCATGAAAAAAATTATCAATCAGGCACAAAATGTCGTTCCAGAAATGGTTCAAGGATTTGTTCGTGCTCATCATGAAAAAATCCAGCAAGTACCAGAAACGTTTGTACTAAAACAAAAAGAAATTGGTAAACAAGTTGCTTTGATCAGCGGTGGTGGTAGCGGACATGAACCTGCTCATGCTGGTTTTGTTGGATCAGGTATGCTCCAAGCTGCTGTTTGCGGACAAGTTTTTACATCCCCAACCCCAGATCAAATTTTTGAAGGAATCAAAGCGGTTGATCAAGGACAAGGCGTTGTGATGGTCGTGAAAAATTATTCTGGTGATATCATGAATTTTGATATGGCGAAAGATTTAGCAGAGATGGAAGATATCAAAGTTGGAACAGTTGTTGTAGATGATGATATTGCGGTTGAAGATAGTACGTATACCCAAGGAAAACGCGGTGTGGCTGGTACGATTTTGGTTCATAAGATTCTTGGCGCCGCTGCACGTAAAGGAGCAACGGTGGAAGAATTAGTTGCTTTAGGGGAAAAAGTTGTTGAGAATTTAAAAACGATTGGTGTAGCTTTAACGGGTGCGACCGTTCCGGAAGTAGGCAAACCAGGTTTTGTTTTAGGGGATGATGAGATTGAGTTTGGTGTAGGTATTCACGGAGAGCCTGGCTATAAACGAGAAAAAATCAAACCGTCTAAAGAGATGGCTGAAGAATTGATTTCTAAACTAAAAGCGGCATTTCAATGGAGCAAAGGTGACAAGTTTGCTATTTTAGTCAACGGGTTAGGTGGCACACCTTTGATGGAACAATATATTTTTTATGATGATGCAATGCGTTTGTTGGATGCAGAAGGTATAGAAGTTTCATTTTCAAAAGTAGGTAATTATATGACATCTTTGGAAATGGCGGGGATTTCTGTAACATTGCTGAAAGTGGAAGAAGATTGGATAGAAGCGCTGAATGAAGTGGTTGATACAGTGGCTTGGTAATGGCTGATATAGTTTGAAAAACGGAGGGGACTTTAATGTTTACTGTAGATAATTTAAAGAAAACACTAGACTTATTCAAAGAAAAAATCGACAAAAATAAAGACTATTTGAGTGAATTGGATACGCCGATCGGTGATGGCGATCATGGGAATAACATGGCTCGAGGAATGGAAGCTGTGAGTGAAAGTTTGCAGAGTAAAGATCCTGAAACGGTACAAGATATTTTCAAATTGACTGCAATGGCTTTGATCAGTAAAGTAGGCGGCGCTTCGGGTCCGCTTTATGGAACAGCGATGATGGAGATGGCTAAAGCTTCGGCTACAACTTCAGAGGTGTTACCGATTTTAGAAGCTGGTTTGGCGGGGATCGAAAAACGTGGAAATAGTCAGCCTGGTGAAAAAACAATGTTGGATGAATGGGCCCCAGCAATTGATGCAATCAAAAATAGCAAATTAACAGAAGCATTACTCGAATCCGCTGTAGAAGCAACAAAAGATATCGCGGCAACGAAAGGGCGTGCCTCTTATGTAGGTGAACGTTCGATCGGTCATATTGATCCTGGTGCAATGTCTAGCATGTATTTCTTTCAATCATTAATGGAAGCAGGTGTATTCGATGAGTAATGGTGTAGTGATTGTGTCACATGTCAAAGAAATCGGCGAAGGGGTCGATCGTCTAATCAAAGAAGTGGCAAAAGATGTACCAATAACTGTTGCAGCAGGACTGGAACAAGGAGAAGTCGGAACGTCATTTGAAAAAATCATGGATGCTTTTGAGAAAAATCCAGCAGAGACTTTACTAGCATTTTATGATTTGGGTAGTGCGAAAATGAATTTGGAAATGGCTATGGATATGACGGAAAAAGAAGTGTTACTGTTTGATACGGCTTTAGTAGAAAGCGCTTATACGGCAGCAGCTTTACTGCAAGTAGATACACCGATTGAAACCATAAAGGAGCAATTAGCCCCTTTAAAAATAAAATAAGAATAGGAGTTTGTAAACATGAGAAAAGCATTTATCAGTCCAACGAAATACGTTCAAGGTGAAGATGAATTATTGAATTTAGGTTATTTTGTCACAACATTTGGGAAAAAAGCATTATTGATTGCACACGCAGATGATGTGAATCGAGTAAAAGACAAACTAGATAAAACTGCTGCAACTTTTGATATTTCTTTTGTAGAAAGTAATTTCCATGGAGAAGCATCACGAGTGGAAGTAGCTCGTCTGCAAAAAGTAGCCAAAGAAAATAATTGTGATTGTGTGATTGGTCTTGGCGGCGGTAAAGCAATCGATACAGCAAAATGTGTAGCCGAAGGTCATAACCTGATCATTGTACCAACGATCGTTGCGACAGATGCCCCAACGAGCCATTCAGCAGTTTTGTATACAGAAGACGGTCAATTTGATGATTATGCTTATTTCGTTCAAAGTCCAAGCGTGGTTTTAATTGATACAGTGGTTATTGCCAATGCGCCAACACGTTTCTTAGTTTCTGGGATGGGTGATGCGTTATCAACTTATTTTGAAGCAAGAGCGACGCATAATTCTTATTCCAACGTCAATGCTGGCTTGCCTTGTGGCGCGCGTGAAGGAGTCTGTCCACCAGCGAAAGGCACAAATACTGCGTTAGCATTAGCTAAATTATGTTATGAAACGATTTTAGAAGATGGGTTAAAAGCCAAAGAAGCCTCAGATAATAATGTAGTAACACCAGCATTGGAAAATATCATTGAAGCCAATATCTTACTTTCAGGTTTAGGTTTTGAAAGTGCGGGACTAGCTGCGATTCATGCGATCCACGACGGCTTGACTGTTTTACATGATGCACATGGAGCAACACATGGTGAAAAAGTTGCTTTTAGTACGATTTGCCAGTTAGTTTTAGAAAATGCACCAAAAGCGGAGTTGTATGAAGTGTTAGATTTTGCTTTATCGATTGGGTTACCCGTTTGTTTAGCAGATTTAGGGGTGAAAGAAATTTCGGATGCAGAGCTTACAGAAGTCGCTGAGAAATCTTGTATTCCAGAAGAATCAATTCACTCAATGCCGTTTCCGATTACGATAGATCAAGTGAAAGCAGCAATTATTGTAGCTGATAAAATTGGTCAGGAATATAAAAATAAGAAATAATGCTATAAACACGTGACTGGGACAAAATTTATTCGAGTTGTATTAACGTTATCCAAAATTCGAATAAATGGGTTAGAAAAGTCAGGAGTTTCAGCAATTTACTAAAAACCCCGCAATGCGCTTTATGCATTGTGGGGTTTTTAGTCCAATTGCTTGATTCCAAATGATTTTTTAATAACCTCATTTTGTTGTTAAAAAATCAAATACAAGAGCCAAACTGGAAAAAAAACGCGTTATACGCTAACATATAAAAGAAAACGTATTGAGAAATTAGCGTATAAAATTGAGCATTTGACTATTTTCTTTATCTGTAGCAATAGAAAGGCGGTGAGCAGATGAAAGGTAAAATAAACCAGCTATTCCAATGGATGAAAGCACACAGTTTATTATTAAAATTGATTTTTCTTGGCTCTGTTTTAATCTTTGTAGCCAACCAAGTGACACATATTGTTCAAGGCATGACTTGGCAAGATGTATTTCATACGATGGGACAACAAAGTCGTTTTCGGATCATCGGAATGATTTTAGCAGGCTTAATCGGTGTTTTGCCGATGCTGTTATATGATCTAGTGGTGGTGAAGGTACTTGAAGAGCAAGGAAAGCCAAAGATGAATCGCTGGGAATGGTTTGTTTCTGCTTGGGTCACGAATACGATCAATAATCTTGCAGGTTTTGGCGGTGTAGTTGGAGCAACGCTGCGAGCTAATTTTTATGGGAAAGATGCACCGCGTAAAAAAGTTGTGGCAACTGTTTCTAAAGTAGCCTTGTTTATGATTTCTGGATTATCTATTCTAGCTTTTATAGCCTTTATCGATGTTTTTTTTATTCGTCCAGATAGCTCATTTAGAGAGTATTGGGTTTGGCTGCTTGCAGGAAGTTTGATTGCGCCAGCGTTGTTGTTATTTACTCAAATCAAAAAATATACACTGTTTAAAGATTTTTTCCCGAAAGGTATTTTTCTTTTGTTTGGCGCATCTTTAGGGCAGTGGCTGGGCGCAATGTTTGTTTTTTTAAGCGTAGGTGCTCTGATGAAAGTGGATGTTTCACTCATTTCGGTTTATCCAATGTTTGTGATTGCCACATTGATCGGGATGCTGACGATGGTGCCAGGTGGTATGGGAACCTTTGATGTGTTGATGATTTTAGGTTTGTCTCAGTTAGGCGTAGGCCAATCAACCGCAGTTGTCTGGCTGATTTATTATCGGTTGTTTTACTACGTATTGCCTTTTATTACGGGAATTATTTTATTTATTCATCAAACTGGAATCAAGATCAATCGATTTCTTGATAATTTGCCACGAATTTTTTCACAAAAAGCAGCACATTTTATTTTAGTGGCAGCTCTTTATTTTGCTGGGATCATGATGGTTTTACTATCAACGATCACGAATCTATCCAATGTGAGTCGCTTGTTTAAATTTTTATTGCCATTCTCTTTTGATTTCTTAGACCAAACATTCAATATGCTGATTGGATTTTTACTGTTGGGATTAGCTAGAGGCATCTCGATGAAAGTGAAAAAAGCTTATTGGCCAACGATTTGCTTATTGATTTTTGGCATTATCAATATGATTTCTAGAACATCATCGTGGCAGTTGATTCTTGTTTATTTAGTGATTCTTTCAGCTGTTTTTCTAGCGAGAAAAGAGTTTTATCGGGAAAAATTTGTTTATTCTTGGGGTGCTTTAGCAGTCGATGGGGTTTTATTTAGTTTCTTATTTATCATTTATGCTGTCGCAGGCTATTACAGTTCTCATCCAGATAAAACGGGCCCGCTGCCTCATATGTTTTTACTGTTTCCATCGGATGATGTTTGGTTTTCTGGTTTGATTGGATTAGGGATTTCAATGATTGGTCTGATCACGCTGTATCAATATTTGGCTGATACAGATAAGCGCTTAGGGGAAACGTTTCAGGAAGAACGGTTAACGACGTTGATCAACAAATATGGTGGAACGGAAGGCAGTCATCTGCTTTACTTAAAAAATTATGCTTATTTTTATTATCAGGAAAATAGCGAGGATGAAGTGCTATTCGCCTATCAAACCAAAGCAAATAAATGTTTTATTTTAGGAGACCCGATTGGAAATAAACAAAAGTGGGTTCAAGCGACTTTGGCATTTATGGATGCAGCAGATTTGCTTGGGTATCAAGCCGCATTTTATCGAATAAGTGAAAGTTATACAATGATTTTGCATGATCTTGGGTTTAACTTTATGAAAGTTGGCGAAGAAGGGATCGTTGATTTTTCTAGTATGGATTCGACTCCAATTTCGTTAGCAACAAATAGTATGGAATTACAGCACTTAACCAATTTAGGTTATCGATTTACAATGTATCATGAACCTGTTTCTCAAGAGGTGTTCCAAGCGCTGGCAAGAGTGTCAGAAAACTGGCTAGGCACTCAGCGAGAACGGAATTTTGTGAGCGGTGGGTTTGATCAAGACTATTTACAGTTGAGTGATATTGGTATTTTGCGGAATCCAGATCATGAAGTAATTGGCTTTATTAGCACAAAACCAATCGTTGAAAATGACGAGGTTTCCTATGATTTATTACGTTATTGTGAAGCAGCACCAGAGCATGTCACAGATTTCTTGTTAACACATTTTATTGCTGACTATCAAAAACGAGGATATTCTTGCGTGAATTTGGGAACGGCGCCTTTGTCCAATGTTGGTGAAACGAAGTATGCATTTTTAAATGAGCGCTTGATCAATATTTTTTATAAATATGGCGATCAAATATATGGATTCAAAGATGCGAGAAAAGAAAAAGAGCAATATGTGACTAACTGGGAACCTAGATATTTTGCTTATTCTAAACAGAGTAATGTTCTTTTTGCATTTATCCAGTTAGCGTTATTGATCGAACGAGGCAAAGGAAAAGGTGTTTCTTTGGTTGAAGAAGTACTGATCGTAACATAGAAGAATAAGGTGAGGTGAAACCAGAAAAAGGGTTGATCCTCACTTTTTTAAGTCCTAAGTCCCACTAGTAAAATTATCGGAATAGCGTATAATATTTGTAAAAGGAGGTTTTTGAGATGAAACTTAGACAAGTAACCGTGAGAACTAAAGCAGAACTAGCAGCGGAGTTAGATAAGCAGACAGATGAGATTATTATTGAAGGCGATTTCAGTCAAATCATCGCAGAAATCAAAAAGGGACAATTAAATGATACGGAAACGATGGGCTTTGCAGTTGGCAGCGGCGGTATTGGTATTTTGGCAGAGTACGGAGCTAGCAAGTTGATGGATATTTTTGATCCGACTACTAAAGAAGACAAAAAAATCCGCAAGCAGATCGAGCGTTTATACACGATCAAGCGTTTGACATCCGAATCATTTTTACTACATTTAAAACAGTTAGATTATTAAAAAATAGAAAAACGCGGGAGAGCAGTTACTTTTTCTGTTTCTCGCTTTTTTATATAAAAAAGGGGATCTTTAGCTACCTAAAATCAGTGGAGGAGAACCGCTTTTTTTAGGCAATTAAAGTCTGAAGGAAGGATAAAGTAAATTGAAAAAAACAAGAAAGATCATCATCGATACAGATCCTGGAATCGATGATGCTGTTGCGATTGCTGCTGCGTTATTTGATGAAAGGTTGGACATCAAGTTGTTCACTACAGTCGCAGGCAATGTCAGTGTGGATAAAGTGACGAAAAACTTACTTAAGCTACTCGCTTTCTGGAAGAAAGATATTCCTGTGGCGATCGGTTCTGATCGTCCTTTACTTCGTGAAGCGATCAATGCGAGTGATATTCACGGAAGCACAGGTATGGACGGATATGAATTTCCAGAATCAAAGTATGAATTACTAACAAAAAACCATGCAGTGATCGACATGTACAAAGTACTGATGGATTCTAAGGAAAAAACGACGATTGTTGGGATCGGACCGCTAACGAATATTGCGCTCTTACTTAGAATGTATCCAGAGTGTGTAGAAAAAGTCGAAGAACTGATCATTATGGGTGGTTCTTTAGCCAGAGGTAATTATGGTGTTCTATCAGAGTTTAATATCGCTGCTGACCCAGAAGCCGCAAAAATCGTTTTCGAAAGCAAAATACCTTTAACGATGGTTGGGTTAGATGTTGGAGAAAAAGCACTGATTTTACCTAAAGAACGTGAGCAAATCCAGAAGATGAACAAAACAGGTGATATGATCGATCATTTGTTTAGTCATTATCGCGGTGGAAGTTTAGATACGGGCTTGAAGATGTATGATGGCTGTGCAATCGGGTATTTGTTGGCGCCTGAGATGTTTGAGGTAAAAGAGTCTTATGTTGGGATTGAAACGCAAGGAACGATGACTGCTGGGGCGACATTGGTTGATTTAGATGGGTATTTGGGGAAAGAGTCTAATTGTCGGGTTTGTGTGGATCTTGATGAAGAACAATTTAGGCAGTGGTTTTTAGAAGTGATTGGGAAATGTGGATGAACGCTACTGATGGGAAGGTAGGAAATTATGACTGAAAATAAGTTTAAAAATGCTACAAAGATAGATAATGCTAATTTAGTCAGGAATACGATGGCAGCGGATCCATCACAAAATGGCACTCCTGTTCCGTTTCAAAGTGGTTATTCTGAATATGAAGCTAAAAAACAAAGTCAAAGTAGCAGTGAAATCATTTTGTTTTACACTTTAGGTCTTCTTTTTTCTGTCTTAGCTTATTGCTGGTTGATTAATTCTTCTGTTTTAAATGAAGAATGGCAAAATGAGGGAATTAAAGTAGCGATAGTTATATTTTCGATAGTGGCAATCAGTTTTGTTTTTTCTAAAATTCTGATTATGTTGGGTATAAATGTAAAAAGAAGATTTTTAAATAGGTATAGTCATAAAAAGAGAATGTAAAAAAAGTCGTTTAGGTTCGAGCAATTGGACTAAAAACCGTCCAATGCGTTTTATGCATTGGGCAGTTTTTAGGAAATTGCCGAAGAACCTGACTTTTTCACATCGTTTATTTGGATTGTTATTAACGTTACTTTCTGTTTTTTTAGAAATGTATTTGTAGACCATGTGCATAGAGCATAAACGGTAGTTTATTCATTTTGAATATCAAAATATCCAATTTCTTCAATTGGTTCACCAGTAAAATCGTCAACATAGTTTAATTGAATTTTATATACAGATGTTTTGTCTAGTGCGCTTAGACTGAAAGAAATCGTTATTTCTCCTGTTTCAGTGTTAAACATCTCTGTAAAAATTTGATTTTCGGTTTTCATACCATCTTTATAAAGTGTTACTGCTGGATAGCTTTCTTCTTGAAGAAGTGCAGTAAATTTAACAGTTGTTTGTAATGGATCATTACTCACTTTTATATCAGAGATATTACTCACATTGCTGATTTTGGTCTTCGCAGTTTGGGTCAATGGTTTGTAATCAATATCAAAACGCCAATCACCTTCATATTCCAAAGCGTTATCTACACCAAAAGGACTATTAGTCTTTGAAGCTTCCAGAAATGCTTGATCAAGTTCGTCCGCATCTTGCCAAACTAGTTTATAGATGTGAAGGGTCAATTTAGCATCCTCAGGAATTTTTTCCCGAGTAAATGTTGCTACGACGGAACCATAAAAAGTATCTCCTTCTATGCGAAAAGTAGACTGTGATGAAACACCGCCGAACATGTCTTCATCGCTATCATTAACAAACAGACCAAGCTCAATATGTTGAGCATTTGGCGCATTTTTAGTAAATATCCGATCAGGGGAACTTTGTTTTTTCAGTAACTCTTTTAGTTTTTCATCATCTAATTTAAATTGATAATCAAAAGCAAATTTTTTCTTTGTTGATACAAATTTTGTTAGTGTAATCTCACGCCCATTTTGTATACTAGTTAAATGAAGATCACTTGGTATATCGTTATTTTCTATCATAGCCACACCTGCATCTTGACTAATTCCTAAAGCATTTTTGATTGCTGTATTGCTTTGTGGGTTTATTATGACCATTAAGATTAATATTGCTGCTATTGCAAGCGTAAATACAATTTGTTTCTTATATTTGATTTTCTTTTTATCTTGCTTGATTTTGTTGTGTAAGATATTTTCTCGATTCTGAACTAATGTTTTCATTACATCTTTTGGAATTTCCTTTTCTTGTTTAATCATATCAATCTTCTTTTTACCCATTTTCTTCTCCCTCCAATAAAATTTTTAACTTCACTCTACCTCGTGCAAGTCTTGTTTTAACTGTGTTTTTAGATAGATTCAATTGTTCTGAAATTTCATTAATGCTAAATCCAGCATAATAGTGCAAAATGATTGGGAGCTTATATCTTTCTGGCAGTTTATTAAATTCTGTTTCTAATTCAACTTTTTCGAAGTTGCTCTCTGTCGTGCTCATATAGCTTTCTTCAAATTCAACCAATTCAACTCTCTTCTTTAAAATATCCTTAGCGATGTTGATCATTATTCTAAAAATCCAAGTATTGAATGCTGCTTCATTGTGTATGTTGCTAATTTTTTGCCATGCGCGAATTTCAGTTTCTTGTAGACAATCAGCAACATCTTGATTATTTAAAAGCAATTTATAAGCAGAATTGTATAATACAACCTGATAGGCTTCACAAAGTTTTATAAACGCTTGAGCATCACCATTTTTTGCTTTTTTGACCAAACTTATTTGTAACCCCTTTTCCATAAATTTCTCCTTCCCGTTTATAGCTATTAGACTCTAATTTTGCCAAAAAGGTTTCATTGAAATTGATTTTTATTTGTTTTGTAGAAATTTACGATTAACAGTACAAAAAATCCATAAAAAGTGTTTGTCTAACGCTTTTTATGGAAATATATGAACTATTAATTAATGCTTATAAAAGCAATCAAAACTATAAAGTTATAATTAGTATGAGCTGAAATACTAATTATGTTTTTTCATTGCATATCATTATATAAATTTAGTTTGCATCATAAATACTTTTTTAAGTAAATCTGATTGATATAATTTGGTTATAATTGCTCCAGACATTAATGTTTTTCCAAGTATCATCATATCGTGCACCTGAATGCTGTGAAACACGTATATTACCATTCCCATCTTTTCTATTAACATAGGTAATATGGTTGATTTGGTATGTTCCTCTTGTGAAGTAAGCAAGAAAATCACCTGCTTTCGCATAACTATTTACTTGATTAGTTTGTCTATCACCAAAGGTTCTAGTTGGATAACCCTCTGCTGTCCAATACAATGCCCATGAATGTGCTAATCTCCAAGCAACAGTAGTATTAAAATTACCATCACAATACCATACTTGACCAGAGTCATTTCTTTTATTAACAGACATTAACCCGCTTCTTTCTAAAATTTGTGAAGCAAAATTTGTACAATCTCCATTGGTGTATTTAGGATATTGCATGCTATTATAACCCATAGCAAACTTCTTAGCATAGCTGTTCATTGCTGATAAATTTGGTTTTTTTCTGTTGAAAACAGCTGCTCTAGATCTATTTTTCTGAGAATTAATTTTATCTGCTTCTAAAAGTTGCATCATATTCTCTTGTTTAATACTTTCAAAAGTTCTTTGTAACAATTCGGTTCTATTATTTACAAATAAGTTATAGGACTCTGTATTTGTTGTTTGATCAGCTTGATAAGGGGCAATACGAGCCTGATAAACAGAAATATATTCATAAATCTCCTCTTTATTACTGAAGTCTAAAATAATTTCTTCCGAGATTATTTTATTTAAAACATCTAAGTATTCTAGATTAGTCGGGTCAACCACAATAGAATGAGAACTTAACTCATTAATAAGACTTTCTTCTGTCTCAGCAATTGTTTTCATCATGTAGCTATTGAAATTTGACCTAGTTCCTTTTTTCTTTTGGATTTCTAATTGTTGGATAGTCTCGCTAATTGATTGGCCATCTTCAGCATTTGCTTCATTCCAATTATAAGACAACATTATACCTACTAGTAAAATAGTGAATAAGATTTTCTTCATTTTAAACTCCTCCTTTTTTCATTATATTATCATAAGGGAAAAGTTGTTTCGATATTAAATGTTACATACCTTTAAATATTACATACCATTTATCTGTATTTGATTTCTTCATAATCCACATATATCCCAATATTTTAGAATTTGGTGCAAAACTAGAATTCTTACCAGGATCATCTATTTTAAAATCTCCATACAATACAATATAATCTTTCAACTCATAGTCGTTAATGCTGTTTTCTTTCAAATAGTTTGTAATATCCTTAAGATATCTATTATAGTTAAAAGAAAGTTCTAACATTTCTCCACCTTTAAAGCCCTTAAAATCTTTTTTTACTGTATTAATTGCAGAATAAATTTCTTTTTTAGTAAATGATCCTGTATCCTCATCTATAGATATTTTAGCATTATCTGTAGTACCACTTTTTCCACAACTACATAAAAATACAATTAATATTACGAGCAGAAGCCATCTAATTACTTTCCTCATAGAATTCTCCTTAAATGTCCATTTTATCAATTGTAACAAAATATCAGAAATAATTAAATAGGTAGTTATTTCTGTTTATGGAGTAAGAAACGATAAAAAATTTTCTGTTATTTTATCTTATACATAAGGGAGCCATTTTTGATGTTATTTAATCAAGGAATGTAAGAATTCTTATTGCGAACAGATGTTTCTTTATGTATATTCAAATATGTAGGATAGAAATAATTAGCATGAAGATAAATAATAGAATTGGCACTTTCTGGTACGGCTACCAACCTGCTCCTTTCAATAATAAGTAGAAGTAGAGTTTCTTTGCCTTGCCTGTTGTAGACGATTGCAGTCACATCTGTAACCGTCTTTTTTTGTTTTCTATCCTATAAATTTTGAGAAAAAGAAAAACAGGCACTTAGGCACTTCGTCATTGGCACCAACCAAAAGATGAAGCCTTAAAGGGAAAGCCATAACTCTCCATCTAAGTTGCCTGATTACTAGAACTGTAGCACTAGCTTCTTTATTTCACCTGATTTTTGTAAGAATTTCTAGACAGTTTTTGAAATTTTTCCGAAATCGGTGAAAGAATCTTGTTACAGGCTTATAATCAGATCAACGGTAGAGGCGGTAATCTCTATCGTTTTTTCTTTTTCTCATTTACTTTCAATCAAAAAAATCACTAAAAAAGGAGAAGTTACTAATGAAAAATTCCGCTGTATGTATCAAAGCTGTTCTTTATCAAGAAGTCATCAATCTGAGAGAGACCTTTAAACGGTTGGCTTCTTAGCAAGAACCACTGACAACAGCTGAAAAGCAATTAAACAGTGTCAGCTGGAACCAAGCAATAGCAAATATCTCAGAAGAAAAGAAGTCTGTATAACAAAAAAATGAAGGAGCTTCATAACAAAGCTCCTTCACAAAATATCAAATTAACGTTTTCTACGTTTACGTTTATTAGGTTTTACTAACGTCAGTTTTGGTTTGTTCGTGAATCGTACATAAACAACAAACCCACTAATACAAACAATAAACAGAATCACACCAGGTACAAAACCTTCTGGCATATAGACAAATTCAATCGTATGTTCACCTTGTGTTACAGGAATGCTAACAAAGGCTTTTTTAAAGGCTTTGACGGGTACTTTTTTCCCATCTACATAGGCTTTCCAACCTTTGTCATAAGGGATTGTTGTCAAGAGAACTTGATCTTTGTCAGCAGTCACGGTACCAATTGCTTTACGTCCGTTAGCCGTTAAATCAGCGCCTTTATCTTGAATTGCCTGAACGGAACGCTCAAAGGCTTTTGTATCTAAGCCGACCACTTTTGGCTCCATAAAGCTGACTGCAGTTGTCCCATAGAAACTCACCGTAAATGTAACGCTAGTCGGTTTATCATAATAGCCGATATTATAATATTGCCCGGTGATATTGATTTGTGATTTTTGACTAGTTCCATTTACAGATATTGTTGCAGACGAACTTTCTAATTGCCCAAAATCCGTTGGGAATAGGCTAAGATAAGCTTGTGTATTGGCAGGTACATCGACTGTCCAAGTAATATCTTTTGCGACATTGTTTTGTAGTTCCCGATAGGTCACTGAATTCGCATTTTGTTCGATTTTTACATTCTTTTTATCAATGATTGTTGGTTGATAAAATGTGAAGTAATTTTCTTTTTGTCCAGACAGCGCATTGAATAATTTAGTTTGGCTACTTAAATTATCATTAGCTGGTTGTTTGACTTTGTAGATATCTGTATCTGCTAAAAAGCCTAACGGTAAGGCATTGCTATTTTCATATAGTGAAAATTTGTTCGCTTTATCTGTTGGGAAAAAGCCGAATTTTAATGGATCACTCTCAGAAATATTGTATTTGATCCCGACTAGAGAATCCATCAATAGCGTATTGTTTGGATAACGAATGTTCAATCCTGTTCCTCTAGAGCGGAAGCCTAATTCATTCAAATAAGAAGAAGAATGACGATTTCTAATCGAAGAAAACAAGCTGACTCCGCTGTAGCCGTAGTTGATACTGTCATTAGAAGAAACTGGATTTAAGTTCTCTAAACGATAAAAGGTATCATTGTCTTTTTTAGTCTTATCAACGAGTTTTTTGATCGATGGGTAAGGCTCAGAGTAAAGACTGCGGGAAGCATAGTTCCAGTCGTCTAAAATGCCTTTTAACATCGTATTTGTATTGATGAACGCTTCGGTCGAAACAAGTAACAACAGAAGGATGATCAAATAATGCATCGGAATTTTTTTCAATTGATAAAAAACGATCCCCGCTAGGTACAGCAGTAAAAATAAAATCGTGATAATAAACGCTGATATCGGAATATAGTCATAGCTTGTTACGCCTTTTGTCCCTTCAGCTAAAGCAAAGACTGCAATCAGCATAATCGTGGAGCCCGCTAACAAACCTAAATCATCTAGTTTAAATTTCTCAAACCCGTAACCTGCCAACAGAACAACTAAGAAAGAAAATAAGAAGCTGTAGCGGAACAAGAACATGTTCGGTGCATGCATACCGTGCCAAAATAGATTTAACGGGGTGATATAAAAACTAGCGATCAAAATAAGAAATAGACTACCGAATAAGAACTTGTTTTTCCGCGGAATTTCTCTTGTGACAAAATAAAAGACACAGAAAATCAAGGGAAGTAGCCCAACATAGATAAACGGGATCGAGCCATATTTTGTTGTATCGTAGACACCGACCATATTTTTCATCACGATATCCCAAAAAGCAGTCGCTTCGGTTTTAAACTGAGTTACTTGAGATAAAGTTTCACCATTTGCCCGTAAATCAAGGACAGCTGGCAACACCAAGATCATCGAAGCGCCACCTGCTAAAAGGGAGGTGATCCCGTAAGGTAGGATTCGCTTTTTGTAAATCTTCCAGTTTGTCAACATTCGGGCGATAAAGTATAGGAAAGAGAAAACACCAATCATAAAGCCCATATAGAAATTGGAAATAAATAATAGCAAGTAACTGACAAATAACAGTGTCGGTTTTCGTTCATCCATCAAGCGATGAATTCCAAGAATAACCAGTGGTAGGTAAGTAAAGGCATCTAGCCACATGATGATTTCTGAATGAGCCGTAGCAAACGACATCAAAGCATAAGGAACACTAAGCATAACATGGCCCCATTTTGGTATCTTGTAAGTATTTCTAGCAAAGACCCAAAAAGCCAATCCAGCTGAACCGATTTTCAATAAAGTGATCAAGTATAGTGCATCAGGGATGTTCTGATTTTTAAAGAAAATGACGAGCGGTGTAAATAGTCCGCCCAGATAATAAGAAATCAGCGAGAGATAGTTTAGCCCGAGGGAGGCATTCCAAGTATAGAAAATGCTTTGCTTTCCATGGAGAACATTATTAAAACTAGCATGAAAGTTGGAAAATTGTGAAAAAGAATCACTCGCCATCACACTACGGCTGCTGCCAGGATAAATGCCTAAACTTAAATAAACAATAACCATTACAAAAAAAGGAATGAAAAAACTAGCGGTCATATAAGGCCAGTTTTCTTTGATAAATGCTTGTATTTTTTTCTTCATAATCAACCTCACAACGTAATAAATAGAATATATATAGTTTAGCATATCCACTGAAAAATTGATTGTCAGAAAGAAAAAATTAAAGAAAATCGAAAGGTTTCGATAGGGATAAATTGGGAAAACTCTTTAATTGGTTGTTTCTACAATAACATGTGTATAATAAATAATATAAAACAATATCAAGGAAAGTAAGGGATCATCATGTGTACAGGTATTCATTTGACATCACTAGAAGGAAACAATTATTTAGGAAGAACGCAAGAATATAATATCGATTTTGATTATGTAGGTGTTCAAATTCCTGCGAAAATGGAAATCACAGAGAGTATTGAGAAGTGGCAGACTGTTTATTCCGTATTAGGTATAGGAGTAAAAGAAGGGGAAAATACAGCTGGTCAAAGTGTGATAGATGGCGTTAACCAATTTGGGCTTGGCGGGATTACACAATATTTTGCAGAATTTAATCGATACTCAACGGTACAAGAAATTAAGCAAGCTGGTAAGTTTCCACTAATAGCTGAGCAGTTTGTTTTTTGGGTGCTTGCTAATTGTAAGGATACACAAGAAATTGAAGAAAAGATTTCTTGTGTAGCGATAGCAGATCTTTCCACAAATGGTAAAGCATCTGGTTTGCCGCAACATTTTATGTTCACAGATGCTACTGGTAGAACGATTGTTGTTGAACCTTCGCAAAAATTAGGCTTTGATGTTTACGAAAATCCAATTGGTGTGATGACTAACAGTCCTAAGTTTGACTGGCATATGACAAATTTGGAGAATTATACAGGGTTATCTGATGTAAATGCTAAAGATACGTTATTTCAAGAAAAGAATGTTCTTTCAGCTGGAAAAGGTTCTGGATTACATGGTCTTCCTGGAGACTATACAGCAACATCACGCTTTGTTCGAGCAGCGTATTTATTGAAATTTAGTGATCCTGTTGGGGATAAAGAGATTATCAACAAAGGTTTTCACATTTTATCCACATCTGATATTGTCAAAGGTGTAATCAAATTAAATGAACCAGAAGGTCAAGATCGGCAATATACACAATATACTTCGATTTATGATTTAAGTCAGAGACAGATGTATGTGAAGATGTATGATAATTTTACGATTCAAACTATTCGTTTTGATGAAGCTGCAGGAAATGCCGATCAAATCACGATGTATGAGCTAGTGAAAACGCCACAGTATAAGGTTTTAAATTAGAAAAAGCCTGATTTTCTCATAACCTTGCCCAACATCAGCTAATGAATGAGTATCCGATCCATAAACCAAAGGAATCCCCATTTTATTAGCTTTTTCAGTTATCCACACCTGTGGATAACTCTGTTGATAACCTTGTTTATAAAATCCAGCTGTGTTTAAATCTAAGCTGTATTTTTCCTGTTGCACGCCAGTTAAAAGGGTGTGGACAAGTGCTTTGTTTTCATCAGAATAAGTTATCTTCTCATCAAAAGAACGTTCGAATTTTTGGCACAAAGAAATATGTCCTAAGCGAGTCGGTTTAAAAGGACCTAAATCGGCGTTTAAAGAGGCTAAAACCTTTTGATAGTAACTATTCTGAGCCTTTTCAAAGCTGCCTAAATAATCAACGACACCTGTTTTATATTCTTCATAAGAGTAGTCAATCCCACGCAATCCGCCTTCTCCTTCAAGAAAGTGCACAGATAACACGCCATCGTCTGTTTGGGGCCCGTATTCAGATAAGAAATCACGCGTCCAACTTTCAAATTCCGAAAAATAATCCAATTCAAAGCCAATGTGGATAATTATGTCAGCAGCGTATTTTTTCCGCAAGGCACTCATTTTTTTTAAATAGTTATCCACATCATTCAAAGCCATTGACACGGTTGTCCACACTTTGGGCTCTCCAGCGGCTATTTTTTCTATGCCTGTGGGTAACGGTGCATGTTCTGTGATGCTGTATTCTTTAAATCCAAGGCTGATTGCACGCTGAATCAGTAACTCTGTGTCCTCGACTTTTCCATGTGGACAAAATTCTGTATGGGTGTGGCCATCGCGTTTCATGAGAAAACCTCCTTTGAATTGTGCATAACTTTATATTTATAAATAGTTTATCAAAATGAATTCTAATTGTATATCTGGAGTGAGTTTTATTGTTCATAAAATAAGTAGCAGAGTTAAAATAAGCACATGAAATGCCGCTTCTTTTTTGTATAATAAAAGAATGAGAAAATGTTGATTTATCAGGACTCTACAAAACATAGACTATATAATCTCTTTGTCTACAAAGACAAGGTAGTGTAATGAATCTTCTTATTATAAATTATAATCAGAAAGGAGCTTGGATAGTGGAACTAAAGACACAGTTAAAAAAATACCGAAGTACAAATGAATGGACACAAAAAGATTTAGCAGAAAAATTGAATGTTTCAGATAAAACGATTTCTAGTTGGGAAACTGGTCGTACATATCCAGATGTTCAAATGTTGATTAGTCTCAGTGAGCTATTTGGTATTACTTTAGATGAATTTATGAGAGGAGATTCAAAGATGGTAAAAAGGATTGATACTGATTTAAAGTTAAAAAAAGTATATAAATATGGCTTGCTGACTACTATGTTGGTTTTGATTGGCGCTGTGATTTTTTTGAATGTTTATCAATACCAAAATCAATGGATAGATAGATTTAATCCGTTTATGGAAATGAAAATAGGTTATGCTACTTTACCTACAAAAGTCACCTATAATGGAGGAAAAGAGTATCAAAATAGTGAGGAGTTACAAATTCCAGATCCCTATGAAGATATATGGGTTTTAGATGATCCTTTTGGTGAAGGAAGGAAGCTGAATTTTTTCGGAGGTCAAGCACCTGAAGGGAGAAATTATGCGTTAGTGTAGCATAAAGGACTCTATGTGCGCCGGATATCGTTTGTTTCTTGGGAGTCTATTCCAGGGATGTATAGAGATATAATGCATAAAGAATATGTAAAAATTCCTTAGAGGCATCTGTCCCTAAGGAATTTTTTTATATTTTATTGGTTATTTTCGATACTGTCCGTCGCCATAAACAATATATTTCGTAGAAGTAAGTTCCGCTAAGCCCATCGGTCCACGAGCATGTAATTTCTGTGTACTGATGCCGATTTCCGCCCCAAAACCAAAAACAAATCCATCGGTAAAGCGTGTAGAAGCATTGGCATAAACGGCCGCTGCATCAACTTGCTGTAAAAATTGTTGTGTAGCAAAGTAATTATCGCTAATGATACTTTCAGAATGTTTCGTGTTGTAACGATTGATATGTTGGATGGCTTCTTCTAAAGAATCTACAACTTTAACCGCTAAAATGTAGTCATTAAACTCAGTTTCCCAATCTTCTTTGGTTGCGGGAATTGAGTTATCAAAAATCGCTGCTGCCCGTTCGTCTGCCCGTAATTCTACATTGTATTCGTTCAGCGCTTTTTCGATAACAGGTAGGAAATCTGCTGCAACTGCTTGATGGATCAATAATGTTTCTGCTGAGTTACAAACAGAAGGACGTTGGCATTTGGCATTGACGATGATATTTGTGGCCATTTCTAATTGTGCATCTTTATCAATATATACGTGGCAATTGCCAGTTCCTGTTTCGATTACTGGAACGGTTGCAGTTGTTAACACAGTTTTAATCAAGTTAGCGCCGCCGCGAGGGATCAAAACGTCTAGATAGTCATTTAATTTCATCAATTGTTGAGCAGTTTCTCTAGAAGTATCATCCACGAATTGGATCGCAAAAGGAGAAGCGCCTTTTTGTTCTAATGCTTGTTGTAAAACAGTTACTAAGATTTGATTTGAATGAAAAGCTTCTTTGCCACCGCGTAAAATTACTGCGTTACCTGTTTTAAAACAAAGACTTGCAGCATCGGTCGTTACATTTGGACGGGATTCATAGATGATGCCAATCACGCCTAGTGGCACACGTTGTTTACCGATCATCAAGCCATCTTCATTTTTCCACATCTTATCGACTTCACCGATTGGATCAGGTAAAGTTGCAACTTGGCGGATTCCGTCAGCCATTTCTTTAATGCGTTCGTCTGTTAAACGTAAGCGATCCAGCATGGTGTCAGTAATGCCGTTTTCTTTGGCTGCGGCTAAATCTTTTTGGTTTTCTAGTAAGATTTTAGCCGTATTTTTTTCTAGTTCATCCGCCATGTGCAGTAACAAATCATTTTTTGTTTTTGTATCCATCAAACCTAGTTGATAGGCGGTTTCTTTAGCTTGTTTGCCAAGTTTTGTTAAATCAGTCATGAAGCGTTCCTCCTTTTTTAATTAAATAAATAATGTCCCGATCATTTCGCCAGCTAAAATATCAAAAATGATTTTAGGCTGCTGTCCATTAGCTAAAATCATGGCGCCATTATGTGCTAATACACGTTCTGCGGCTTTTAATTTGCTGTACATTCCGCCCGTTCCAAAGCGACTGCCTTTACCTCCTGCTACTTGTAAAAGCTCGTCGTTGATTTCATTGATTTCAGAGAACAAGGTGGCGTCTTTATTGGTATTCGGATTATCAGAGAAAAAACCGTCGATATCGGATAACATAATCAACGCATCTGCTTGGATCAGTTGGGCTACAATCGCCGATAGTTGGTCATTATCACCAAATTTTGTTAAATGATCCAATTCATCGATTGCTACAGTATCATTTTCATTGATGACAGGAATGATGCCCATTTGCAGGAGTTGTTCTATTGTGTTGGTTACATTTTTGCGGCTCTCAGGATATTCGATTACGTCTCTTGTCAATAATAATTGGGCGATTTGCTGGCTGTAAGTCAAAAAACGCTGATTGTAAATGTTCATCAACTCCGCTTGACCTACTGCTGCTACAGCCTGTTGTTCTGGAATGGTCGGGGGTCGTTTATCCATGTTTAACTTGTTTAAACCTACACCAATCGCGCCAGATGATACTAAGATGATCTCTTTGTCTTGGTTACGCAAATCGGATAAGGTAAATGCCAATTGATCGATGGCGCTTAAATTGATATTTCCATTGGGGTAAATCAAGGTACTTGTCCCAACTTTGATGACGATTCGTTTTGCTGCTTTTAATTGTTTTCGCATGGTTGACCTCACTTATTTCCTAACTTTTCCAGTTTATTTTAGATAAGGCTATTATCTAGTCTTTTCAGTTTATTTGCAAGAAAGCTTGGACAAAAATTTGGCTTTTGTCCAAGCTTAGATTTTATTCTTCTATTTTACAGTTTTATGCGTCTTTTGTCTCTAAATCATGAACAAATAATCCACTTAACAATTTAGGTTCAAACCAAGTTGATTTTGGCGGCATGATTTTGCCTGCGTCTGCAACATTTAATAAATCATCCATGGTTGTTGGATAAACAGCGAAAGCTACTGTCCACTTGCCGCTATCAACTAATTGCTCTAATTCCTGCATTCCTCTAATTCCGCCAACAAAATCGATCCGTTTATCTGTACGAACATCTTGAATGTCAAAAATATCAGCAAATACATGATTTTGCAGTAATGAAACATCTAAGCCATCAACAGGATCATCAGATAGAATCGTATCTTTCGCAGTCAGATGAAACCACTGACCGTCCAAATACATGCCGAAAGTTTTTGCTTGAGTCGGTTTTCCAGTGTCTGTTTTTATGACTGTGAAATTCTTTTCCAAACGTTCAAAGAAATCTGTTTCGATTGGTACATTCAAGACCCGATTATAATCTAAAATTTCCAGTTCTTCTTTTGGAAAAATCACGGATAAGAAGTAGTTGAATTCAGCCGTGTCAGTTGCATTAGGTCGAGCTGCTTTTTTCTTTTGTCCAACTTTTACCGCTGATTCTGTTCGGTGATGACCGTCTGCGATATATAAAGCGGGCACATCTTGAGCAAAAGTCGCAACTAGCTGTTCGATTACTTCTGGTTGATTAACAAGCCAAACACGGTGAGTGACTTCATGAAAACTAGTGAAATCGTAGACTGACTCATGTGATTTTTTCCAATTATCCATCAACGCTTGAATCTGTTCATTTTTACGGTACGTCAGGAAAATCGGGCTAGTATTCGCATCACATGCTTCAATATGACGGATACGATCGACTTCTTTTTCTGGTCGGGTAAATTCATGTTTTTTGATTTTACCTTCTGTGTAATCAGTGATCGATGTACAAGTCACAAGACCTGTTTGAGCGCGTCCATTCATAGTTAGTTCATAAAGATATAACAGCGGTTGGTCATCTTGAATCAGCCATTGTTTTTGTAAGAAGCTTTGTAAATTATTCGCAGCTTTTTCGTACACTTGATCATCGTAAGGCGAAAGTGTCTCAGGTAAATCAATTTCTGCTTTGTCGATATGCAGGTAAGAATAAGGATTATTTTCGCCTAGTTCACGTGCTTCTGCAGAATTTAAAACATCATAAGGCAATGTGGCAATCTTTTCGCTAAACTCAGCTGCTGGTCGAATGCTTTTAAAAGGATGAATCATAACCATTAATAACTCACCGCCTCTGTATTTTTAATTGTGCGTACTCGAATGATGTTTTCTGCCGCTTGAATTTTTTTAGCTGCGGCATTGATTTTGGCTTCGTCCGTTTCAGAAATATCAACGATCGTATAGGCGTAATTGTCACGACTGCGGTTGATCATTGTTTCGATATTGATATCCAAGTTTGCAATACCAGTTGAGATTTGGCCTAACATATTTGGAACGTTTCTGTGTACAATTGTGAAACGGAATGGTGAATTGAAGGCCATTTCAACTGTTGGGAAATTGACAGAGCGTTTGATATTGCCTGTTTCTAGGAATTTTTTTAGTGTACGAGCAGCCATTTTTGCACAATTGATTTCAGCTTCTTCTGTTGATGCACCTAAATGAGGGAGCACTAAGATTTTTTCGTTGTGCAATAAACGTTCATCGGCAAAATCTGTTACAAAATTACTGATTTCTCCTTGAGCCAGAGCATCTATTACGGCTTGTGTTTCAACTAATTCACCACGAGCAAAGTTAAGCAAAACAGCATTCTCTTTCATTAATGCCAGTTGTTCTTTGCCAATCAAATGATGGGTATTTTCAGATAAAGGAACGTGAACAGTGACGAAATCGCAGGTTTTTAAGACTTCTTCCATACTTTGCGCTCGTTTGACCCGACGTGAGATACTCCAAGCCGTATCGACTGAGACAAAAGGATCAAAGCCTGTAACTTCCATACCTAAACGATAGGCATCATTGGCAACCATCGCACCGATCGCACCAAGACCGATCACACCTAATTTTTTTCCTTCTAATTCAGTACCAGCAAATTGTTTTTTCTGCGCTTCAGCTTGTTCTTCAGTGTCTGTACCAGTTAATGTCTGAACCCAGTTTGAGCCTTTTAAAATTGGACGAACTGATAACAATAAACAAGCAATGACTAATTCTTTTACAGCATTCGCATTGGCACCTGGCGTATTAAAAACAACGATGCCGTCTTCCGTACATTGTTTAACAGGAACGTTATTGGTTCCTGCACCAGCGCGAGCTACAGCTAAAACAGAAGCAGGAAAGTCATAATCATGGAGTTTTTCACTACGTAAGATGATACCAGCGGGTGTTTCAGTTTGGTTGATCGTAAAGTTCTCTTCATTAAAACGAGCTAAACCAACAGGTGCGATTGCGTTGAATGTTTTAATATCATACATCTATTTTTTTCCTCCATTTTCCGCTTCAAATTTTTTCATCAAGTCAACTAAGGCAAGAACACCTGCTTTTGGGAAGGCGTTATACAAACTTGCTCGCATGCCGCCGACAGAACGGTGTCCTTTTAAGTTTTCAAAACCTGCTGCTAGGGCTTCTTGGTTGAATTTTTTATCTAATTCATCATTTCCAGTAATAAAAGGAATATTGTTGATTGAACGGTCTTTTGGATTGACAGGTGAAGAAAATAGGGCAGATGAGTCGATCTCATCATATAGAATGGCTGCTTTTTCTTTGTTTTGTTTTTCCATTTGACTAACGCGGCCTTGTTCTTTGATCCATTCAAAGACAAGCTTTGCCATGTAAATACTGTAGGTCGGCGGAGTGTTATACATTGAGCCATTTTTGGCGTGAATCTCATAATCCAACATGGCGCTAAGGACATCCGCTTGTCCAATCAAATCGTCACGAACGATAACAACCGTTAAACCGGCAGGTCCGATATTTTTTTGCGCACCTGCATAGATTAAACCAAAATCAGCTACATTGTAGTCGATTGATAGGATATTAGAAGACATGTCAGCCACGATTGGAACATCTCCCGTATCAGGTAAATCATAAATCGTCGTGCCTTCGATCGTATTGTTGGTCGTGATGTGAACATAGGCTGCATCTTGAGGGATATCTTCTTTACGGATTTCAGGAATATACGTGAAATTCTTGTCTTCGCTTGAAGCAATCACTTCAACATCGATATTACCTAGTTTTTGCGCTTCACTAATTGCTTTTTTCGCCCAAGAACCAGTGTTGACGTACAACGCTTTTTTATTTTGCGCTAAATTCAACGGAACCATAGTAAATTGCATACTAGCGCCGCCTTGTAAAAAAAGTACTTTATAGTTATCAGGAATATTCATTAATTCTCTGAGTAAGGTTTCAGCATTTTCAATGATCGATTCAAAAAGGGAGGAACGATGACTCAACTCCATCACGGACATACCGCTGTTCTCGTAATTCACCAATTCGGATTGAGCTTTTTCCAATACACTTTTAGGTAAAACGGCGGGACCAGCTGAAAAATTGTAAACAGTTTTCATACATCTATCTCTCCTTTGATATTCTCTTTCATCTACTAGGTTATTGTATAGTAAATGTGAAAACCATTATAACAGAAAGCTTAAATTAAAAAAAGATTAAAAGTAAATTTCGTAAAATTTTTCACAGAGATTTTCATTTTGAGTTAAACAAACATGTTTACAAATCGGTAAACATGTTCACATTTGACTGAAAGCGCTTTTTATCGGCGTTTTTTTCTACTATAATACGTCATGAAGAGACATCGGCCGAATCGTTCTTCTAGTGTAAATTTTGAAGTGTATAACTCATTAGTAATTCAAATTGAATTAGAACCGTACCAAAAAATAGTTGGGGATAAAAATCTTGATGGGAGCTTGGAGAGTAGGTATTTGTACTGATAGAAAGCGTAGAAAGTTTGCTGATGGCAGACTGATCACTGCCGACAAAGCAGATGCTTTCTAACTCATTCGTCTGAGCAATTTCTGCTAGTTCAAACATCCTACCAGTATTACCAGAATTACTGATGAAAATCAGTAATACATCATCCTTATGACTTTCTCTTAAAAATTCTAAATGACTATTAGAAGTAGCTCTAAATCCGTAAAGGTTCAGGTATTCAGAAAAGTAATTCGCTAAATTTTGCGAAAATCCGGAACCTAAGATCATGATGTTTTTATCCTGATATTTTTTCAAAAGTGTCAAAAAATTATCGCCGTAAGCTTTAATTACATCATGTTTTTCCAGACGTTCTTGGTTGAGATTGAATTCACTGATGTAAAAAACGAGTTCACTGTATCCTGTGAAATTCATTTTTTTCGCCATATTGATGATCGTTGCAGTTGAAACAAAGCTTTGTTTAGCAATTTCTCGGATACCCAAATTTTTTAATTCCAGACGATGGTCGGTCATATACCGTAAAATTTGGATTTCTGTTTTATTCAATTGGTATTTTTCAGCAAGACTATCAATGTTCACTTGAATCACCCTTAAAATCAATTTAGTTAGGAGTATTATAACATGACAGAACAAGAATATATCAATGATCCGTGGGCAAGAGTTAAAACCAGAAATAATTTAAATGGCGATGAGGTTGTTTCTGCTTTGCAAAAATCGATTCGTAGAGGCAATGAACGTGCAGCGTGTGATTTTGCTTATGAAATGTACATTACATCTCCGCAGTTTGAAGAAAAATTATGGCGCAGATTACTAGCAATTTCGGTAGAAGATATTGGGATGGGTAACGATCAAGCTGCGATCATGGTCAATAATTTAAATCAAATGCGTAAAGAATTTCAATATAATGAATCTGATCGTGCGATGTTCTTTTTCCACGCGATCCGCTATTTATGCAATTCTGAAAAAGACCGTTCGTCTGATTTATTAAAAAATATCGTGATCAAAAGTTTTGCGATGGGACATGTACCGGAGATTCCAGATATCGCTTTGGATAAACACACAACTCGAGGTAAGGAAATGGGGCGTGACTCAAAGCATTTCTTAAATGAAGCAAGTATTGTTATTCCACAGGCAGAAGTAACTAATAACTACAAAGAAGAATATGCAAAAATCATTGACCGTTATGACCCGAATGAAGTCGTTGAATCGGCTTTTGAATTTAATTCTTGGCAAGTCTAAGGAGGATCATCTGATGAATAACTCAGCAAGTGATAAAGGATCTGTTGTAAATCGATTAAATGATATTTTAAGCCCGTTTGCAAATAAAATTGGCAATCAGCGGCATCTTAAAGCGGTTTCTACTGGAATGATGTTTGGATTACCGTTTATTGTGATTGGTTCTTTTTTCTTGATATTTGCCAATCCGCCCATCAATATAGATCAGTATGATCCAGCTCATGCTGGGATGTTTATGAAGTTTTTGGCTGCGTGGAAAGAATTCGCTGTTGCTAATTATGATGTGATTACAGCGCCATATAATCTAACGATGGGAATTATTGGGTTGATCAGTGTTTTTGGCATTGCCTATTCACTATCAAATGAGTACAAACTAAACGCTGCTATGAATGGGATGGTCAGTATGGTGACGTACTTATTGGTTTGTACACCAGTTAAGGATGGCACGATTTCTCTAGCATATTTAGGGACAAATGGACTGTTTGTAGCAATTATTTTAGGACTGTTAGTTGTTGAAGTCAGTCGTTTCTTTGAAGTGAAAAACATTAAGATTTCACTGCCGGATACGGTACCGCCGATGGTCGTAACGTTCATTAATACGTTGATTCCTTTGTTGACGAATATTGTTTTATTTTATGGCTTGAATTTGGTATTTCTAGGTTTGATCGATCAATCGTTTCCTGATGCAGTTATGTCAGTGCTAACGCCGGCTGTGAATATTGCTGGGAGTTTAGGTGGCTTGTTATTGATCGTGACACTAGGAAATGTTCTCTGGTTGTTTGGTATCAACGGTTCATCGATTATTTTTCCGATTGTCTTTACATTAGGCGTAGCTCAGACTGGCTTGAATGCAGAACAAGCAGCTAATGGAGAAGTGATGACGCATTTGATGAACTTGCAGATGTTTCGGATTTCTGTTTTAGGCGGCGCGGGGAATACGTTAGGTTTAGTTATTTTGATGATGTTCAGTAAAGTACCGCAATATCGAACGATCGGTAAACTATCTTTTGTACCGGGAATTTGTTCCATAAATGAACCAGTTATTTTCGGGTTACCAATTGTGTTTAATCCGATTTTAGGGATTCCGTTTTTGATCATGCCGGTTATTTCACTGTTTTTAACCTATTTTGCTCAAAAAATAGGTTTGATTTCACTTGGATTTATCGTTGATCCATCTTTCACACCATTTTTTGCTCAAGCATATTTAGCAACGATGGATTGGCGGAATATTATTTTCTACGTTTTCTTAGTGATTTTGAGTATATTTGTTTATTATCCATTCTTTAAAGTTTTTGAGAAAAATCAAACGAAATTAGTGGATGAAGTGTTGTAGGAGTTTGAAGTAAAAAGTATTTTTTTAATAAAAAAGGACGTCTATTGCATAATTTATGTTATAGGCGTTTTTTAGTTGAGTGGAGGATTTTACTTTTCTTGTGAACGTGGTAGACTACCTACATAACAAACCGTTTTAAAGGAGATCAAGTAATGTCTAAACTAAAAGAATTAGCCCGCAATTGTTTGCAAGTGGCACCTTTTATTCTATCGAATACAATTATTTTTATCCCTTATTTTTTATTTCTGAGTTTAAGTGATGGTACGACTTTAGAGAGAGTTTTACCGTTCGTTCTTTTTTATACATTCCGAATGACTGGGATATTCTTGTTAAAAAGCTTCAAATTGGCGTTAACGAGTTTTAATGTGCTGATTATTTCCATTCTGATTGGAGGCGCAGGCTGTTTGATTGGGATATTCGGACAATTTTATTTTCCGGCGTATCTATTTGCGGCAGTTTTATTAGGACTCAGCGCATCGTGGCTGCCAGCAGCTAATACCACGGTTAATTATCATGAGAAACGACAAGGTTATTCCGCTTTGACGGGTAGAAAATATCTGTTTATCTTATTGCTATTAGGTGGCGTGATCGCCTCGTTGATGTTGACGAAGGAGTTGCGAATCCCTTTAGTTTTAGGAGAATATACCTTGCTGTATATAGCGGCCTATCATACCGTTACTCATTATCCTGACTACGAAATCGATTTTAATGAAGTCGACAAACAGGTGATATCGATCAAAGAGTTCTTTTTATTTTTGTTTTTCTTTGTATTGTTGTTATTTATTCGTTCGGCTCGACTGTTGTTTGATCCACAGCTTTTGGATGTTGGAATTATTGGCTTTTCTGTGTTATTTGTGATCACTGCTTGGTATTTGAATCGCCAAAGGAAAACGTGGAAGCTTCCTTTGTGGTTGAATTTACTAACGTTTGCCAATGGGATGTGCATGAATTTTCTACTACTTTTTGGTACATTTTATGTGTCTCTTCGTTTGGGAATAGATCGTCTTACTGCGAATTTATATGTTCCTTATATTTTGGGGATCATTGGATCAGCAGTCGTTATTAAATTTTTGTATCGCCTATTTCCTAAAGTGGATGTTAGAATTGTTCATCTTGGAGGATTCATCTTTTCTTTATTCTTGTTACTGTTTCGTCCACTTTTTCCAATCGGGATTTTTCTATTAAGCTGTTTTATTAGTGCTACTGGTAATTTTCTGAATCAAAAGTATTACCAAGAAGAGGATTTGCCGCAAGATACTCGGATTATTACCAAGTATAGTACCCAAACAAAAGGCAGTGTGACACATCAGTTGCTATTGATGAGTGTGTTATGGTTGTTAGCCAAACAAGCACAATTACCGGTCAAAACCGTTCTACAGATTACGGCTCATCGTACTAATAATCCTGTTGCCCTCCAAGTAGTTGAGCAGATTCATATAATTAGCATCGTTGGGTTGATGTTATTCTTTTCATTTATTCTTTATCAAGTAATAAAAAACAACAAAAGTCAAAATCATGAACAAAATAAGCCCAAATGATGTGTAAACATTAAAAAAACAGAAGAGAATATTAAAGATACTGTAAAAGTAAGCTGGGAATCAGCGTAGTATGTTAAAATAGAAATAGTTTACAAGTAGAGGAGATTTTTGATGAAACAACGAGGATTTGAAATTATTACTGATTATACAGACCAAGGGATCGCAATCCCTGAGCGTGCTACAAAAGGCGCTGCAGGATACGACTTTGAAGCAGCAGAAACAGTTGTTATTCCAAGTATTTGGCAATTACAAGCACAAGGTGTAGCGCCAAAACCTGTTTTGGTAAAAACAGGGATTAAAGCTTACATGGCTGAAAATGAGTATCTAGAATTAGTGAGTCGTTCATCAAACCCATTGAAACGCTTTTTAATGTTAGCAAATGGCGTAGGTGTGATCGATCGTGATTATTATAATAACGAAGGCAATGAAGGACATATCATGTTTCAATTTTTGAATTTTGGATATGAAGATATGGTCATCGAAAAAGGCGAACGAATCGGACAAGGTATTTTTAAACCGTTTCTTTTAGCAGATATTGATGATGTGGAAACTGAACGCACAGGCGGTTTTGGATCATCGGGCAAAAAGTAAGATAAATTCACTGGAAAACTGCGTATTTTACAGTGGGAAGTCTTAGTCTAAGAGACCTATACTATGGTAAAATAAAGAATACATCAAAACGAGGGGATAGCATATGGCAAAAAAAGCAAAAGTTCAATTTGAGTGTCAAACATGCGGGTATATTTCCCCTAAATATTTAGGTCGTTGTCCAAACTGTGGACAGTGGAACACAATGACCGAAGAAATCATTCAAGATACAACGGATCGTCGTGCTAGAGTTAGTTTGACGGGTAAAAAAACACAGCCCCAACGTTTAGCTGAAGTGGTTCCTAAGAAAGAACCGAGAGTCAAAACTAAATTAGTGGAGCTAAACCGTGTGTTAGGCGGCGGTGTCGTTCCTGGATCCCTTGTTTTAATCGGCGGAGATCCCGGAATCGGTAAATCAACGTTGCTATTACAGGTGTCACAACAACTGGCGGAAATCGGCGGCAAAGTACTATATGTTTCAGGAGAAGAAAGTGCGGAACAAATCAAAATGCGTGCTGAGCGTTTAAGCTCGATCGATACGGAATTTTATTTGTACGCTGAAACGGATATGAATGAAATAAGCCGTGCAATCGAAAAATTGGAGCCAGATTATGTAATCATTGATTCCATTCAAACGATGACTCAACCAGACGTAACTAGTGTAGCTGGAAGTGTCAGTCAAGTACGAGAGACGACAGCTGAACTGTTAAAAATCGCTAAAACCAATGGGATTGCGATTTTCATTGTAGGCCACGTGACAAAAGAAGGTTCGATCGCTGGACCTCGTATGCTCGAGCATATGGTGGATACCGTGTTGTATTTTGAAGGAGATAAGCATCATACATTCAGAATATTGAGAGCAGTAAAAAATCGTTTTGGATCTACCAATGAGATCGGTATTTTTGAAATGCGGGAACATGGACTAGAAGAAGTGGCGAATCCATCTCAGGTATTTTTAGAAGAGCGGTTAGCAGATGCTACAGGTTCAGCAATCGTTGTAGCTATGGAAGGAACACGTCCGATTTTAGTTGAGGTACAAGCTTTGATTACACCGACGATGTTTGGTAATGCAAAACGAACAACGACTGGACTGGATTTTAACCGAGTATCTTTAATCATGGCTGTTTTAGAGAAGCGTGCTGGATTGCTGTTGCAAAATCAAGATGCTTATTTGAAAGCAGCTGGCGGTGTGAAAATCAATGAACCAGCCATCGACTTGGCGGTAGCAGTAAGTATTGCTTCTAGTTATAAGGAAAATGGAACAAAACCAACAGAATGTTTTATCGGTGAAATTGGTTTGACTGGTGAAATTCGCCGTGTAAATAGTATTGAACAGCGAGTACGGGAAGCACAGAAATTGGGCTTTACCAAGATTTACTTGCCTAAGAATAATTTAGGCGGCTGGACACCACCAGAGGGAATCGAGATCGTCGGTGTTGCCACAATTGGCGAAACATTAAGAAAAGTTTTCAAGTAGTGAAAGTTAGAGATCGATACAAGATGTTAGGATCGATCTCTTCTTTCGATTTTTAAATAAGTATAATTATATTGGAGGATGAATCTATGCAAAAACGTGTCATTACACTTCTGATGATCGTTGTTGGCGTAAGTTTAGGTATCTCATTGTTACCGATGGCTTGGGACATGGCGAAACAGGCAGATAATACATGGCTGAACAATAACTTTACTAACAGTTTGATTGGTGCACTTATTTTCTTTATATTATCGTTAGGGTTAGCAAAGTATATTGTTTCAGGCGTTAAAAAAGTAGAAGCAGCACTAAATGAAATGAGTTTGACCTATCTTTTATTTGGGAGTGTCGGTGCAATTCTTGGATTGATCATTGGCGTTATTATTTCAATTCCGATGTATAACTTGAATATCCCGTTTGTAAATAGTGTATTACCGATATTGGTCATGATTATTTTCGGTTACCTTGGTTTTCGTATGGGAACAACTCGAATTGATGAGTGGCGCAAAATTTTTACTCCTAAACAAAAAAAGACTCCCGCTGAAAATGAAGGAGAGGTTTTGGAGCGTAAAGTAGAAGACCATTTCCATAAATATAAAATTTTAGATACGAGCGTGATCATTGATGGTAGAATCTATGACATTGCTAAAACTGGTTTTTTAGAAGGAGTTATTTTAATTCCTAATTTTGTCTTGTATGAACTGCAGTATATTGCTGATTCTGGTGATAGTTTAAAACGTGTTCGCGGACGCCGCGGGCTAGACATTTTAAACGCACTGCAAAAAGAAGACGGTATTTCTGTTGAGATGTATGATGGTGATTTTGAAGATATTTCTGAAGTGGATAGCAAATTGATCAAATTAGCTAAACTACTAGACGGTGTTGTTGTAACCAATGATTATAATTTAAATAAAGTCTCTGAATTTCAAAATGTCCCTGTATTGAACATCAATGCCTTAGCGAATGCTGTAAAACCTGTTGTGATTCCAGGTGAAACGATGAACGTGATGGTTGTGAAAGCTGGTACTGAGCGACAGCAAGGTGTTGCCTATTTGGATGATGGTACAATGGTTGTAGTTGAAGATGGACAGCATTATATGAATGAACATATTCAAGTGGTCGTTACTAGTGCTTTACAGACAGCAGCAGGGCGGATGATTTTCGCAAAACCAGCTCACTCAGGACGCGGGATTGATGATAGTAAAGAAAACCATAAAGCTAATGAGAAAAGCTGAAAATAGAAACAAAGCACTGGACTATGAAGTTATCTTGTTAGCTGCCGGACAAGGGAAAAGAATGAGGGCTAGCCGCAATAAGATTTTACTGCATTTAATTGGTAAACCAGTCATTTCTTATTCGTTAAACACATTTTTAAATGATCCAGCATGCCGACATATCATACTAGTTACACAAGAAGATGAACAAGATTTACTAGCAGTGATGATCAAGAAAGAAGCCAAAAAGAAAAAGTGTCCTATAACGATCGTTTCTGGAGGAACTGAGCGGCAATATAGTGTTTATAATGGATTGAACGCCTTATTGAATCAGGAAAATATCGTGATGGTACATGATGGCGCTAGGCCTTTTGTTACGTTGTCACAATTAAAATTGTTGCATCGTAAAGTGCAAGAAACCAGAGCAGCTATTCTAGGTGTTCCAGTCAAAGATACAATCAAACGAGTGATTGATGGAATCGTGCAAGAAACGGTTCCACGTGAAACATTATGGCAGATCCAAACGCCTCAAGCCTTTTACGGCGAGGATTTACTGGCAGTTCATGAATGTGCACAACAAGATAATTATTTAGGAACAGATGATGCTTCACTCATTGAAAAATATAGCAATCTACCTGTCTCAATGGTGTTAGGAAGTTATGAAAATATCAAATTAACAACTCCAGAAGATATGCTGATCGGTGAAGCAATCGTGAAACGAAAAAGAAGCTAGGTGAAAAAATATGATAAGAATTGGGCAAGGATTTGATGTTCATCAACTAGTAGAAGGACGTAAATTGATCATCGGTGGTGTGGAACTTCCGTTTGAAAAAGGTCTGTTAGGTCACTCAGATGCAGATGTGTTGCTGCATGCAATCACGGATGCAATTTTAGGCGCTGCAGGTCTTGGAGACATTGGTCATTTGTTTCCTGATACAGATCCCGAGTTTAAAGATGCAGACTCAATTAAATTATTGCATGTTGCAAATCAAAAAGTTTTGTCTGGCGGCTTTACTATTGGCAATATTGATTGTACAATTTTAGCAGAACAACCAAAAATGAAACCTTATTTAGAACAAATGAAAGAAAACATCGCTAAAGCTTGTCAAATTGAGACAAGTCAAATCAATTTGAAAGCAACAACGATGGAAAAAATGGGCTTCATTGGTCAAGAAGAAGGTATGGGAGCGATCGCGGTCGCTTTACTTGATAAATAGAAAGAGGAATGCACAATGACAAAAGTACGTGTACGTTACGCACCAAGTCCAACTGGACACCTGCACATCGGGAATGCAAGAACAGCTTTATTCAATTATTTATTTGCCCGCCACAATGATGGTGAATTTATTATCCGTATTGAAGATACAGATCAAAAAAGAAACATCGAAGACGGTGAAAAAAGCCAATTAGAAAACTTAGCATGGCTAGGGATGGATTGGGATGAATCTCCTGAAAAGCCAGGTGAATATGGTCCATACCGTCAATCAGAACGTAGTGAAATATACCAACCATTGATCGATCAACTGTTGGTAAGCAATCGTGCGTATAAATGTTATTGTACAGAAGAAGAATTAGAAGCTGAAAGAGAAGCACAACGCTCTCGCAGCGAAATGCCTCATTACTCTGGTAAATGTGCGAATTTGACACCTTCTGAACAAGCAGAAAAAGAAGCTCAAGGTCTTAAGCCTGTGATTCGTTTCCGCGTTCCAAGAAATACTTCTTACACATTTGAAGATATGGTTAAAGGTGAAATTGTTTTTGAATCAGACAATATCGGCGGCGACTTCGTTATTCAAAAACGTGACGGTATGCCAACATATAACTTTGCAGTAGCGGTAGATGACCATATGATGAAAATCACTCACGTATTACGTGGTGACGATCACATTGCCAATACACCAAAACAATTAATGATTTATGAAGCATTTGGCTGGAAAGCACCTGAATTTGGCCACATGACATTGATCATCAATTCTGAAACAGGTAAAAAATTAAGTAAACGTGACGAATCGATTTTACAATTTATCGAACAATACCGTGAACTTGGTTATTTACCAGAAGCAATGTTCAACTTTACAGCTTTACTAGGCTGGTCACCAGTTGGGGAAGAAGAAATCTTCTCGCAAGATGAATTGATCAAAATCTTTGATCCAGAACGTTTAAGCAAATCACCAGCAGCTTTTGATGGGAAAAAATTGGAATGGGTCAATAACCAATACATGAAACAATTAGACTTAGATGTCTTAACAGATATGTGTTTGCCTTATTTAGTAGCAGAAGGTAAAATTGAAGCTCAACCAAGCGGCGAAAAGCTAGAATGGCTGAAAAAAGTAGTCAGCTTATACCAACCGCAAATGAGTTATGCGGCTGAAATCGTCAACGTATCTGAATTGTTCTTCAATGAACATCCAGTTTTAGATGAAGCAGCGAAAGAAGTCTTAGCTGGAGAAACTGTACCTACTGTTTTAGCAGCTTTCAAAGCACAATTAGAAGCAATGGACGTTGTTGATGTGCCAAGTATCAAAGCTGGTATCAAAGCAGTTCAAAAAGAAACAGGCGTAAAAGGTAAAAACCTATTTATGCCGATCCGTGTAGCTGTTTCAGGACAAATGCATGGACCAGAATTAGGCGATACGATCGAATTATTAGGCAAAGAAAAAGCCTTGGATCATCTAAATAAAGTTTTATAATAAAAAATATGTAGATAAGAAGAAGTAAAAAAGGGTTTGTCTTTAGAGAGACTGTGGGTGGTGAAAACAGTTGTCAGCACTTTTTGAAATGCATCTTTGAATAGTTTCAGTGATACGTAGCTGAAAACGGCCAACAACCGTTATCTGTTTTGAGGCAGGGAGACCTGTAAAAAAAAGTGGAACCACGCAAAAGCGTCTTTTAAACGGATTTATTTCGTTTAAAAGGCGTTTATTTTTTATTATGAGGATGGGACAGAATAGGTTACTTCTGTTTCCACCGTTTACTCGTAGTCAGTGTTGGAGGAGCTTACTACGCTTTTATGTTTAAATTCAAATGAAAGGAGCAAAAAGATGAGTTGGTTAAAAAGAGCTGTTAAGGCAGTCAAAAACAATGATCCAGCAGCACGTTCAACATTGGAAGCATTGCTTACATATCCGGGTTTGCATGCGCTGTTTTGGCATCGTTTTTCCCATTTTTTATATAGACACCGCTTGTTTTTATTAGCGAAGATTCACGCTCAATTTTGGCGTTTCTTAACAGGAATCGAGATTCATCCAGGAGCGAAGATTGCACCCGGTGTTTTTATTGACCATGGGATGGGAATTGTTATCGGTCAGACAGCAGAAATCGAAGAGGATGTTGTATTGTTTCATGGTGTGACCTTAGGTGGAACTGGAAAAGATACAGGAAAACGGCATCCAACAGTAAAAAAAGGCGCCATGATCCATGCACATGCACAAATTCTTGGACCAGTCACGATTGGTGAACGTGCCAAAATCGGTGCATCAGCTGTAGTTTTAGCAGATATTCCTGATGATGCAACCGCTGTAGGAATACCAGCAAAAGTTGTAAGAATCAAAGGAGAGAAGATGGAGGAAGCATATGATTCAAATTTATAATACATTAACGAGAGAAAAAGAAGTGTTCAAACCAATAGAAGCAGGAAAAGTCCGGATGTATGTCTGCGGACCCACTGTTTATAATTATATCCATATCGGCAATGCTCGCAGCTCAATTGCTTTTGATACGATCAGACGTTATTTTGAATATCGGGGCTATGAAGTAAATTATGTATCAAATTTTACAGATGTAGATGACAAAATTATCCGAGCAGCTAAAGAATTAGGAATTACAGCACCGGAAGTCGCAGACCGTTTTATCCATGCGTTTGAAGAAGATACAAATGCTTTAAATGTTAAACCAGCATCGTTGAATCCTCGTGTAATGGACCACATGCCTGATATTTTGACATTTATTGAGACTTTGATCGACAAAGGTTATGCTTATGAGTCGCAAGGAGATGTCTATTATCGAACACGGAAATTTGATGGGTACGGTAAACTTAGCCACCAATCGATCGATGAGTTGGAAGTAGGCGCAAGTCAGCGTACTGGAGTAGAAAAAGAACTCAAAGAAGATCCATTGGATTTTGCCTTATGGAAAGGGGCAAAAGAAGGTGAAATCTCATGGGAGTCTCCATGGGGAGCAGGTCGTCCAGGCTGGCACATCGAGTGCTCTGTCATGGCAACAAAGCATTTAGGTGATACAATTGACATTCATGGTGGGGGGCAAGATTTAGAATTTCCGCATCATGAGAATGAAATTGCGCAAAGTGAAGCGAAAACGGGACAAACATTCGCCAATTACTGGATGCATAATGGTTATGTAACAATCGGTGAAGACGACGAAAAAATGAGTAAATCTTTAGGTAATTTTGTGACTGTTCATGAATTAGCCAAACAGATTGATCCTCAAATCTTACGTTTCTTCATGGCAACGACACAATATCGCCGCCCAATTCGTTATAGCGAGACAACGATGAAAGAAGCCGGGGTCAATTTACAAAAATTAAAAAATGCTTTTGAGAATACATCCTTTAGAAAAGCGGATGCGTTAGCAGAACTTGAAGAAGATGCTCAAAAATTACAAGAATTAGTAGAGTTAGAAACACGTTTTACAACAGAAATGGATGATGATTTTAATGCTGCTAACGGAATTACTATCGTTTACGAATTAGCTAAGTGGTTGAACCAATACAGCGAGCAAGAAAACGTATCAGCAACAGTCGTTGAAAAAGCCTTAGAACAATTTACGCAATGGCTGAGTATTTTTGGTATTTTCTTCTTATCAGAAGAGCTTTTGGATGATGACATCGATCAATTGATCGAAGAACGTAACCAAGCTCGTGCTAATCGTGATTTTGCCCGCAGTGATGAGATTCGTGACTTGTTAAAAGATAAAGGAATAACCTTGGAAGACACAGCCCAAGGAACTAGATGGAGAAGAAGTGAATGAGAGATTACACGCAATTAAATGGTTTAGCTTTGGCTTATGTGGGAGATGCGATTTATGAGATTTATATCCGTGACTACCTAGTCGAGCAAGGGCAAACCAAACCGAACACGTTACACCGCATGGCAACGCATTATGTTTCAGCGAAAGCTCAAGCTTTTTTGATTCAAGAAATGCTGGAAGAAAAATTACTAACAGAGAATGAAGAACTAATGTACAAACGCGGCCGTAATGCGAAAAGTCATACATCCGCTAAAAACGCTGATATCACAACGTATCGAATCGCAACAGGTTTTGAATCATTGATGGGGTATTTGCATTTGACAAAACAAAGCGAACGTTTGGAAGAATTGATTGATTGGTGTATAAAAAAAGTAGGTGAAAAAAATGAGAAATGATAAGAAACGTCCTTTTAAAGGAAATAAGCCGCAAAAAAATCAGCCGTTTAAAAAAGAACCGGTAAGAAAAGAAACAGTAAGAAAAGAGCGTGAAATGTCACAAGAAGAGCTCGAAGATAACTTTGTTTTTGGGAATCATGCAACGATAGAGGCGCTTCAGCAAGGCCGAGGAAATAAATTATTTCTTCAAGAAGACAGTAAAAGTGAAAAAGTTGAACATCTAAAATTATTGGCAAAAGAAAATGCTGTTCCAGTTAAATGGGTGCCAAAACAAAAATTAGATGCAATGACAAATCACGGCGTCCATCAAGGGATCGTATTAGCGATTACAGCGTATGAATACTTGACGTTAGATGAATTACTCGATCGTACGAAAGAAAAGACAGAGACACCATTTTACTTGATTTTAGATAGTATAGAAGATCCTCATAACTTTGGTTCTATATTGAGGACAGCAGATGCAACGGGTGTAGATGGGATCATCATTCCCAAACATCGTGCAGTTGGTATCACACCAGTTGTGACAAAAGCTTCAACAGGTGCAGTTGAGTATATCCCGGTTGCTCGTGTAACCAATTTAGCACAAAGTATTGCTACGCTTAAAGAAAATAGTTTCTGGATTTTTGGAACGGATATGAAAGGAACGGATTATCGTCAATGGAATACCCAAGGGTCGATTGCGTTGATTATCGGCAATGAAGGCCGCGGTATGAGCCAAGGATTGCATAAAGAAGTGGATGAGTTATTGACGATTCCAATGACTGGTCACGTTCAAAGTTTAAATGCTGGTGTGGCAGCTGGTTTATTGATGTATGAAGCTTACCGAGGACGAAATCCGCTTTAAAACCTCAGAATAAAAGGCGATACAGAAGTTATATTTTCTTATTTTTATCCCAACCTCATTACAAAGAAGGTGACAGAGCAAATGAAAAAGCAATTACTGATTGTTGATGGTTATAACATGATCGGTTCTTGGCCGGAGCTGGTTCAGTTAAAAAACCAAAATAAACTTGAAGATGCTAGAGAAGCTTTATTGCAGCGTTTATCCAATTATGCAAAATATGAAGATTTAGAAGTAATTGTTGTTTTCGATGCTCAACTAGTTCCTGGAATCCAGCAAACGTATAAAAAATATCATTTAACGGTCGTCTTTACTAAAGAAGATGAGACTGCTGATAGCTATATTGAACGGGTTGCTGGTGAAAAAAATGATCGATTGACTCAAGTCACTGTAGCAACAAGTGATCTAGCAGAACAATGGCTAGTTTTTTCAAAAGGAGCTTTAAGGGCATCGGCCAACGAATTGTATAAAAATGTTAAAAAATCTGAGCGTACCATTGCGATTCACGCAACGGATATCCATTTTCAGGATTTTCGACGAAATTCTCCATGGAATTTAGAACAATTGTCAAAATTGTCCAACAAATTGGACGAATTATCGAAAAAGAAAGATTAAACGTCCGTTCGCTTATACTTTTTTTAAAGAAAATGTTACTCTCTTGTCAAGCATTTAGCGCCTTAGTGGAGTGCTTGAAAGGAGAAGGTTGGGATATGAATAAGTATGAGGACATTTTAAAGGGAGATGCGTTGGTATTTGATCGTTTCTATCGGCAATATTATCCGATAGTCTACAAGTTTCAAAAAAAGTATTATTTGAAAGATTTTGATCAAGAAGATTGGTTGCAAGAAGGCCGCATTATTTTTCATCGATCATTGGAAAAATACGATGAAGCACACAATGTTTCCATTGGAAAATTTTTCAAATCAAACTTTGAAAATCATATTCGCAGTTTAGTCAGAAAACAATGTGCTGTCAAACGAACGATTGATGTACAATCGATCTCGTTAGATCAAAAAGTAGAGAAACAGGGAGAATCTTTTTTTGATTATATCGGGATGGAAGAATCTGATGTGTTGGAACAGATGATTATTCGGGAGAAGCTGGAACAACTACCGATCATGCTATCACCTTTTGAACGGGTAACATTTCAGGAATACATGAATGGCAAAGAGCTGGAGCAGATAGCTAAAGACACTGCTACTCATGAAATTACTGTCAGAAGTGCGTATGATCGAGCCAAAAAGAAACTAAAAGCGATTATTTATGATTAAATGAGAAATTATAAGATTTTCACATCAAATAATTATCCTTTTATAGATTATAATTAGTTGCAATTCATTTTCTGCTATGGTAAACTTGTTATTTTTATTAATATGTGGTATAATGGAAGTTGAGGTGAATGCAATGCCAACAACTTTAGCTTCCATTAAAAAAGATCTAGAATGTCGTATCGGCAGCAAAATCACATTAGTTGCTCAGACCGGCAGAAAGCGTCAAACTGAACGTAAAGGTATTTTGACAGAAACATATCCATCTGTCTTTGTTGTAGATTTAGATCCAGATGAAAACTCATTTGAACGAGTTTCTTATAGTTATTCAGATGTGCTGACACGCACAGTAGAGATTGAATTCGTCAGTGAAGCAGTCTAAAGAATTTAAAAAGATTAGCTAGAGCGTTTGCGCCTTAGCTAATCTTTTTTCTATTTATAGAATCTCGTTACACTAACTTCCAAACACGAGAAGTTGAGGGTTGAGCTCCTTTAATCCACCATTTAGCTTGGTATGTTTTCCCTTGGAATGTGACACGTTCGCCTGCGTTGTACGCTTTTTTAGCATTCCATTCCAAAACAGAATTTGAGAGTGCTTTCCACACATCTGATTCTTCAGGTTTTTCATTTTGAGTCCACCATTTAGCTTGATATTTTAATCCATTATAGAAGACTTCATCTCCAGAATTATAGACTTTTGATTTATCCCAAGTTGTTTTACCAGAAGAAACGATTTCTTTTTTAGTTGTTACTGTAAATGGTGCGCTAAGTACAGAAGCATTTCCACCTAAACTGAAAGCTTTAACAGTATAAGTATATGTGGTGCCTGCTGTAAGTCCTGCATCTTTGAAGTTTGTATTAGCAATTGTGGTGATTTTTTTGCCATCACGGTAAACTTCATAATTTTTAATACCTAAGAAGTGTTCAGATTTTGTCCACATTAAGTCAACGGAAGTTTCTGTCGTAGCCATGCTGTGAATGCTTGTAGCTGCGGTCGGATTTTGGGTATCTTTTTGTTCAGCAGATTTAGTTAGGATAGTTACTGCATTTGATTTTTCAGAAATTTGTCCATTTTGACCAACAGCCTCTACTTGATAGTTGTAGGTCGTATTTTCTTTTAAGTTGCCGTCAGTGATTGTATTTCCTGATGTTGTAGCGATTTTTTGGTTATTTCTATAGATATTATATTCTTGGACATTGTTACCGGCAGTCCATGTTAATTTTGCAGAAGTTGTTGTTATGTCTGTTGCTGTTACATTTGTGGGTGCAGTAGGTGCTTTTTCTGGTTTTGGAGGGATTGTTTCAGCTCCGCCTTTGATATTTACATCAACTGCTTGATAGAAAGCAGCACCTGTATTGCTGACATCCCATACACCTAAAAGAACATGGTAACCTGTGTGGTCTGCTGGAATATCTACAGTGTGTGTTAAACTAGTATTCGCTTGAGCTCCAGTAAAAGGTACATTTTTGATCAACTGAAGGTCACTACGTTTGATTGGACTATTTGGGTTCCATCCGTTTTTCGTGATGTAGTAAGTCCAACGGCTTGTTGCATGAGTGGCAGTGTAATGCCAAGTGATATCCAATTTCCCCGGATTTATGTCATTCATTTTCCAATAATTATCTTTTTGAACACTGATTTGGCTGCCTAACGCATCGTTTGCAGAAACAATCTTGCCATCAGCTGGACCATTTCCTGAAGCGCCTGTTTCCCATGGAACTAAATTGATTCCATAACCTATAGAAAATCCTTTTCCAGTTTCTAAACTTTGAGGCTCGTTGATAACTGCACCATATTTTTGTTGCGCTGCTTGATAACCAATCGTATTTTTTTCAAGTGCGCCGTAATAAGCTCGTGATGGTGGACTTGAGATATAACCGTGAGCGGATGCATCTTGAGAAGTTAGAACACCTAATCCACCTAGAATAATCGATGCAGCCAAAGTGATACTTAAAACATTTTTCTTCATAATCTTTCCTCCAATGACTAATATAGTTTGTTGATAAATCTTGTTTTGATTAGAACAATTAGAGTATAGCGCTATTTTTTATCCCAATTAGGTCAATTATGTCCTTATTTTTCTGTGTTATATGTAGAAAATTTGTTTTTTATGATGGGAAATTTAATAACAATAGTTTTTTAATTACTAGAATTAAGTATAAAGTTCATTTTTATTCAAAAAATTTACCTGAAATGAACAGAAAAACAATACAGGCAAAAGTGTCTCAATCAAGGTAAGCTTGATTTCCTTTTTAACTTGATATGGGTATAAAAATCATATCAATTTTTATAGAATTATATACATCTTCAATAACATATGTTAGAATTTAAAAGATTGTGAAGTTGGTTAGGTAATGGATTAGATAGGTGAAAATAATGGAAATCATAGAAAAAGCACCCGCAAAAATAAACTTGGGGTTGGATGCTCTCTATAAACGAAAAGATGGTTATCATGAGCTAGAGATGATCATGGCAAGTGTAGATTTAGCAGATCGGCTGACTTTTACGTCGTTGCCGGAAAATAAAATAGTAATTGAAACAGACAGCTCTTTTTTACCAGTAGATAGAAGGAATCACGTGTATCAAGCAGCAGAATTGATGAAAAATACCTTCCATCTTACTCAAGGAGTCAAGATTAATATAGAAAAAAGAATTCCTGTCGCAGCTGGATTGGCTGGAGGAAGCAGTGATTGTGCTGCTGCTTTGCGGGGACTGAATCGGTTATGGAATTTAGGCTTATCTTTAGAAGAACTAGCTGAGTTAGGCAGTAAGATTGGTTCCGATGTTCCTTATTGTATTCACGGAGGGACAGCTTTTGTCACAGGACGTGGGGAAAAAATTGAGTTTTTACCATCGATGCCTCAGTGCTGGGTCGTTTTAGTGAAGCCTAAAATGAGTGTTTCTACCAGTTCAATTTTTGGTAGTTTATCATTCAATAGCATTCAGCATCCGGATATTTCTGGAGTGAGGTATGCAGTCGAAACAGATGATTATCAATTAATGACTGAAAAAATCGGTAATGCTTTAGAAGCTGTGACGATCAAACGTCATCCAGTGATTCAGCAAATCAAAGATCGCATGATAAAATATGGTGCAGATGCCGCGTTAATGAGCGGCAGTGGTCCAACTGTTTTTGCGCTATGTGAGAAAAAGACGCGAGCACAACGGATTTATAATGGCTTAAAAGGTTTTTGTGATGAAGTCTATATTGTGCGGACATTGAAATAATTAGTAGATAGATGAGACAGAAGAGGTTGGTTCTGATTTCTGTATTTACTCGTACTTAAGGTGTTGAACAAAAGTGATTTTTTCTTTTGTTTAACACTCTTTTTTTATTATAAATAAGGAACAATAAAAATACTTGTTTCTTTTTTTCTGTTTTCTCTTGACGTTCTCTTTTCCTTCTGGTAAATTAGTTCTTGCTACCAAATCGTAAATATTACGATTTAAATAAGACAAATCGAAATGAGGACAAAAAGATGAGAAAAAATAGCTGGAAATATATTGTCGGATTGCTACTAACAGCCGTGATTTTTACACTAACGGCTTGCGGTCAAACAAAAGAACAAGAAAAAGCTGGAAAAAGTGATACAATAAACGTTGTGACTACATTTTATCCAATGTATGATTTTGCTAAAAATGTGGTGGGTGACGCTGGAGATGTTCAGTTATTGATCCCGGCAGGAACAGAGCCTCATGATTATGAGCCAAGTGCCAAAGATATTGCGAAAATAACAGATGCAGACGTGTTTGTATATAATAGCCATGAGTTAGAGACTTGGGTCAAAGATGTTTTAGAAAATGTTGATGAGAAAAAAGTCGCTGTGGTTGAAGCGGCGGGGTCGATCAATTTAATGGAAGGTGCTGCCCACGAGCATGATCATGGCGAAGAAGAGGCAGATCACGATGGACATGACCACGATCATGAATTAGACCCACATGTTTGGTTAGATCCAGTTTTAGCGAAAAAAGAAGTCGAAGCAATTCGTGATGCATTAGTGAAAAAATATCCAGATAAAAAAGAAACATTTGAGAAAAATTCAGCTGCGTACCTAGAAAAATTATCAGACTTAGATAAAGAATACAAAGAAGCATTTACAGATGCTAAAAATAAAACTTTTGTGACACAACATGCTGCATTTGGCTATTTAGCTAAACAATACGGTTTAACGCAAGAATCGATTGCTGGAATTTCTCCAGATCAAGAGCCTTCACCAAGCCGTTTAGCAGAGTTGAAAAAATATATTAAAGAACATAATGTCTCAGTGATCTATTTTGAAACATCTGCTTCATCAAAAGTTGCCGAAACGTTGGCACGTGAAACAAATGTAGAATTAGCGGTGCTTAATCCGTTAGAAAGTATTACTCAAAAAGAACAAGACCAAGGCGAAGATTATATTTCAGTGATGAAAGCCAATCTTGACGCTTTGAAGAAAAGTATTAAGTAAGTAGAATCGGGATAAAAGACATTCAGTTTTTTCTCCCGATTTTAAGCAGTTTATGAAGTTAAAGAAGGAGTAGAGTCATGCATTATCTAGAAGTCAAAGACCTCACATTTTATTATGATGATGAGCCAGTCTTAGAAGATGTTTCATATTATGTTGATCCTGGCGAATTTGTGATTTTGACAGGTGAAAATGGCGCAGCGAAATCGACATTGATTAAAAGTACTCTTGGGTTATTAAAACCAACCAAAGGTGAGATTACGATCGCTAAAGAAAATACCGTGGGCGAAAAACTGAGTATTGGTTATATTCCTCAGCAAGTTGCCTCATTTAATGCGGGATTTCCCAGCACTGTGATCGAGTTGGTTCGTTCAGGACGTTTTCCCCGTAATCGTTGGTTTAAACCTTTAACAAAAAGAGACCATCAACATGTTGAAAAAGCATTAAAAGCAGTTGGTATGTGGGATATGCGGCATAAACGGATCGGAGAACTTTCTGGTGGACAGAAACAACGCATCAGTTTGGCTCGTATTTTTGCGACAGACCCTGATTTATTTATTTTAGATGAACCAACAACAGGGATGGATGAAACGTCTAGAAATGAATTTTACCGCCTTTTACGGCATAATGCACATGATCATGGCAAAGCGATTTTGATGATCACACATGATCATGAAGATATTAAATCGTATGCGGATCGACAAATTCGTTTAGTTCGGAAGGAGGATTCACAATGGAGATGCTTTCATATGAGTTCATGAGAAAAGCCTTCTTGGCTGCAACCTTTATCTCGGTAATCGCACCGATGTTAGGTGTGTTTCTTGTGATCAGAAGACAATCTTTAATGGCGGATACTCTTTCACATGTATCGTTAGCCGGTGTTGCTTTAGGATTCTTCTTAAATTGGAATCCAGATATTATGACGCTAGTTGTCGTGATCATTGCCGCAATTATTTTAGAATATCTACGGATGATTTACAGTACGTACTCGGAAATTTCGATTGCGATTTTGATGTCTGGTGGACTTGCTTTAGCTCTGGTGCTGATGAATCTCAGCGGAGGGAACTCAGCGGCTAGTATTCAGTCCTATCTGTTTGGTTCGATCGTGACGATCACATGGCAACAGGTCGTTATTTTGGCTGTATTATTTGTAGTATTAGTGATTTTGTTTGTCTTATTCAAACGTCCAATGTATGTGTTGACCTTTGATGAAGATACAGCACATGTAGATGGATTACCGATTCACTGGATGTCGATGTTATTCAACGTGATCACGGGTGTGGCGATTGCGGTGATGATCCCGATTGCTGGAGCATTATTGATTTCGGCGATTATGGTTTTACCAGCTGCGATTGGGATGCGGATCGGCAAAGGGTTTAACACAGTTATTATTATTAGTGTTATCATGGGATTGATTGGTATGTTAACAGGATTGACGGGATCTTATTATTTAGAAACGCCGCCAAGTGCCAGCATCACCTTGATTTTCATCGCTTTGTTCATCCTTGTCAGTATCGTCCGTAAAGTGGTAGTAACGATGCAACGAAATAAGAAGATGAGTCAGAGATAAATCCGTTTAAACGAATAGAAGATAAGAGGAAAAACGAAAGTTTCTTCTTTTATCTTCTTTTTTGTTTCTTAAATTGCGAACTATTTTGCGTTTTTTTCAAAAAATGCTCGATTTTTTTTGCAAAACACCCTATAATAGGGAACGATAGATTGTAAGGGAGTATCATTTATTTTACCTATTGAAAAATAATGAATAACGAACCTATAAAAAATAAGGGATAATAATTATTCTAGTGGATAATAAACCTTAAAGGAAAGAGGAGAAGAAGTGACAGATTCTAAAATTCGGAGAAGCGAACGATTGATTGATATGACACAATACTTGTTGGATCATCCACATACATTAGTTTCTTTGACCCATTTTGCACAGCGTTATAAATCAGCTAAATCATCGATCAGTGAGGATTTGGCGATCATTAAAAAGACATTCAAACAAAGAGGTACAGGAATCCTTGAAACAATTCCAGGAGCGGCCGGCGGTGTTCGGTTTATCCCAGAAATTCCCTATGAGGAATCAAAAGAATTAGTTATGGCTTTGTGTGAACGTTTATCAGAGCAAGATCGTCTGTTGCCAGGAGGATATGTCTATCTTTCTGATTTGTTAGGACAGCCGGAATTATTGCGCCAAGTGGGAAGAATCATTGCTTCTAAATATTTAGGTGAACAAATCGATGCAGTTATGACTGTGGCGACAAAAGGTGTACCAATCGCACAAGCTGTTTCATATTACTTGAATGTTCCGTTTGTGATCGTTCGTCGTGATTCAAAAATCACTGAAGGTTCTACCGTTAGTGTGAATTACGTTTCGGGTTCATCTGAGCGTATCGAAAAAATGGAATTATCAAAACGTAGCTTGAAGCGTGGTTCAAGAGTGTTAGTCGTGGATGACTTCATGAAAGGCGGCGGAACTGTTAACGGGATGAAGAGCCTGATCGAAGAATTTGAGGCAGAACTTGTTGGAATCACTGTATTTGCAGAGTCTAAATTTAAAGGGCAACGTGCAATCGAAGATTATACGTCATTGCTTTATGTAGAAGATGTAGATACAAGAACGAAAACGATTAATGTAGTTCCTGGAAATTATTTTGATAAATAAAATCTGATATAGTGAGGCAAAGCTGATACTTAGTTTTGTCTCACTATTTTTAATTCAAGCGACTTTTAAAATAACCACTTTTAGTTAACGAAATTTAAAATTAGGTGTATAGTTAGTCTGTAAGCAATTTTATCCAGTTTTTCCCACACATGAGTCATTAAAGTCTGGATGAATCAAATGAAAGAAGGCCAACACCATGGAAAAACAAGAAAAAATCCAAATCCTAAAAGACATTGTCGCAATCAAATCAGTCAACGGCAACGAAAAAGAAGTTGCTGAGTATTTAAGCAAACTATTCAAGAAACACGGGATCGACTCAAGCTTTTTAGAATATGACAAAGACCGTGACAACCTAATTGTTGAAATCGGCAATAAAAATAGTGAAAAAGTCTTAGCGTTTTCTGGACATATGGACGTTGTTTCAGCAGGGAATGAAGCTGATTGGACTTCTGATCCATTTAAACCTGAAATTCGTGATGGCAAAATGTATGGTCGCGGCACTTGTGATATGAAGAGTGGTTTAGCAGCTATGGCAATCGCGATGATTGAATTAAAAGAAGAGAATGCTGCATTTAATGGACGCCTCCGTTTGATCGCTACAGTTGGTGAAGAAGTCGGAGAATTAGGAGCAGAACAATTAACCAAAGAAGGCTATGTCGATGATGTGACCTCAATGGTGATCGGTGAACCTTCCGGCTACGCAGGTATCGTTTATGCGCATAAAGGATCGATCAATTTTAAAGTAGAATCCCAAGGTAAGAACGCTCATAGCTCAATGCCGCAACTAGGGGTAAATGCAATCGATCATTTGAATGATTTTTATTCAAGAGCCAACCAATTATTCCGCAGTGAAATCCACACAGATGAAGTCTTAGGTGATTTTATCTATAATGTAACGATGATTTCAGGTGGAGAACAAATCAACAGTATTCCTAGTGAAGCAAGTCTTCAAGGAAATATTAGAACGATTCCTGGTTACGATAATGATCTTGTAATAAAAAAAATGAACGAATTGATTGATGAGCTAAACAAAAAAGATACGTATCATTTAACATTGAGCATTGAAGCAAATAAAATTTCAGTGAAAAGTGAAAAAGATTCTGATATCGCAAAAATTGCCCAACAAGTAGCGAAAAAACAAGTCAATGTGGATATTCCAATGGTTGGTGTATCTGGAACGACGGATGCCGCTGAATTTACCAAAGGGAAAAAGGCTTTTCCAGTGATTATTTTTGGTCCAGGAAATGAAACACCGCATCAAGTGGATGAATATGTAGATGTGGATAACTATTTGGAAATGGTAGATATTTATAAAGAAATGGCAACGACTTATTTAGCTTAGTTGACGTTTGAAAAGAAGCTAGAATTGGCTATTCCCATTCCAGCTTCTTTTTTTGTCGTTTTAAGTTGATTTAACTTGTTCATTCAATTGATAAAAAAAGTAATCACTACAAAACTATTTGCTGGATTCCTTCTTCAATCGTTGTGATCTTAAATTCAGGGAACCGTTTTTTAAATTTATCTGAAACGAAGATATTATCTTCTTTATAGCGCGGAAGCAGCTCTTTTAATTCTTTCAATTGATGACTGAACAGACTTCCTAAGTTAAATTGCCACATTTTTAGAACCGTATATGGAAGTTTTTTATTTAAAATCTGTTCGGATAAATTGATTATTTCAGAATACGTTTTGCTATCATCACAAGGTAAGTGCCACGTCTGACCGTAAGCATCTTCGGTGTTTCCGATCAAAGCCATTGCTTGACTGGCATCTGGTGTCCAAATCAGTGTTCGTAAGCTTGAATCGCTGAGAGGAACTCGAAGCTTCTTCCCTTGATTTATGTTCTCAAAAATCATGGTATTCGTGATACTTTGTGTTTTACCAGGGCCATAAAATTCAGGTGCGCGACAAATAACTGCATCTATTTCTTTAGCGTTCATCTTATCAAGTAACATTTGCGCCATATTTGCTCGTACAACTGCTTTTCTGCCTACTGGTCGAAAGGGGCTGTCATCTGTTTGAGGGGTACTATTTTTGGCATACATATACGTATTATCGAAAAAAACTAATTTCGTTTGATTTTCGATACAAGATTTCATCACATTTGCCATCATTATGAGGAATTGTTCTTCCCACATGTGACTATCCATTGGAAGTCCAGCGGTAAAATAGACAATCTCACTTCCAGCGATTGCTTGATTCGTTTCTTCATAATTAAGCAGATTGGCTGGGAAAAGTTGATCGCTTTCGTTGACCTTTTTAGGACTACGACTCACTAAGCGAAGATCTGTAGTAAAATTTTTGTGCAACTCCTTGGCGAGTTCTTGCCCGATTTGTCCATTACTTCCTAAGATTGTTTGCATGGTCATTTCCTCCTAAATCTACTTGATTCAATAGTAATTTTGCGACAGAACGAACAGAGAACGGGTTTTGTCCAGTGATGATTCGTCCATCTTTTATAGCATAATCTTTATAAAAACGTTTCTTTTTAAAAGTCGCACCATTTTTTTCAGCAACCTCTTTATTTAAGAAAGGGACAACAGATTTTTTTCCAGCAATTATTTCTTCAGTCGTTGTAAAACCTGTAATGGCTTTATTTGCGATCAGATAGTTTCCATTATCGTCCTTAATATTTAATAAACCTGCAATACCATGACAAACGGAAACTAAATAACCGTTGTGCGCATAAATTTCTTTAGCGATTGTTTGTAGTTCTGTATTATCTGGAAAATCCCACATCACACCATGTCCGCCAGTATAATATATCGCAAAATAGTCATCTGCATTTACTTCAGCTGGTTTTAGGGTATTCGTTAATCCTCGATAAACAAAATCAGGATCTTCGTACACGCTTAAGATCGATTCATCCGTGTATTTCATACTTCTAGTGTCTAAGGGAATAAAACCGCCTTTTGGACTGACAAAATCATAGGCGATACCAGCTTTGTTTAACTCATCTACAAATTCAGCAGATTCACCTAACCATAAGCCAGTAGGTTCTTTGGTTCCTTGATATCTAGTAACATTTGTTTCTACGATCAATACTTTCTTCAATTTATTTCCTCTTTTCTGTAAAATCAATAATTTGGTCTATTAGCTGTTTCAATTGATTGATTTCTCCCAATTCATGGGTTAAATAGTAGAAATTTTTTGTACCTTCTCGTCGATAATCAACAATATTGGCATTTTTTAATACCTTTAAGTGATGAGAAACAGCAGGTCTTGATAAGCCGGATGCTTCAATCAAATCGGGTACTTGCAATCCTTGGCAAGCTTGATCTTCCATAAGTCGAAGGATGATTGTTTGGCGTTTTTCGTCACCTAAAGCGGTTAAAAAAGGACTAAGTGCGGCGAAGCTTTCTTTTAATTCAGTCATTTTATTCATAGGTAAACTCCTAGTTTTTTATTTAGAAAATGCATTTATAGTTCGTTGGTTTAAACTATTAAACCAAAAGGACGAAGCTTTGTCAAACAATCCGCATCCTTTCAGAATGAAGTTGTTTTTCTAAGAGGGAATCGTCAATATATGTCCTGTCCATTGACCTTCATTCATCATATTAACTATCAAGAAAATGAATTGTAACGATTCAAAATTAATATTGTTTTTTATAAAAAAAAAGCTCTATAATGAGTGTATATTATGACGAGCAAGGAGAAGAAAATGAGTACAGACGTGAAAAAGAAACGTGAACAATTGCATTTAACGCAGCAAGAATTAGCAGATATATTATATGTAACAAGACAAAGTATTTCGAATTGGGAAAATGGGAAAAGTCATCCGAATAGCGATATTCTTAAAATGTTAAGTAATATTCAGATAGATTGCCATAAACAATGAAACTAAATCCCTTTTGAAAACGAGTCAGAAAACAAGTAGTAGCTTATCAAGTGCTAAAATAAAACTACTCCTTATAATAGAAGGTGTTTTGAAAATAATGCATTTAGAAACAAGTATGAGATTTCTAAATGCACTATCTTCAAATACACCTGTAAAATGAGAATAACGAAACAAAAGAAGATAAAGCTTAGTATTTTTAGGATGAATAGTATCTAGAATGTATCAGTTGGGTAAAGTTTTATTATAAGCTATTTTTTTAACCGGTTTGTAGGCAAAGTAAATGAGGCTACAAAAAAATTGTTTTCTCTAGAAAAAGAATAAGTTACTTTTCGATATTGTTTCAATAGTTTAACAAAAATAGGGATTCCTTTTCCTTGATGTCCCTTCTTAGTTGTAAAATTATTTTTAAAAATTTTTTCAATCACAATTGGTGCTTCGGACTTATTTTTGACTTCAATAAACAAGTCTTGGTTTTTATGTATCATTGTCAGCTGAATTAGTGGTTTTTCTACGGCAACAGAAGCTTCTACTGCATTGTCTAAAAGAATGGATAGGCAACGAATAAAATCAACTAAATTGATTGTTAGATCAAAATCAGAAATATTTTGATCTGTAAAAAACTGAACGGGTATCTTTAGATTTGCACATTTTTCAAAAAAATGGAGCAATAATCCTTGTACAGCAGGAATATTGATTGTGGAGATTTGGGCATAGTAGTTCGTTTCAGTAAAAGATTTAGAATAGTTGATAATAGACGATAGATACGTACTTGCTTGTTCAAATTGTTTTTGATCAAGATACGTATTTAAACTTAAAAGAATATTTCGATAATCATGTCTAAACTCATTAGCTAAGTCGATGTTTTGTAATTCTCTTGCCGTTTTTTTAGAAAGAAGAGAAATTTGTGTTTGTTGTTGATAAAAGCGGCTAATTATATATATTAGATAACAAAAAACAATTGAAAGAGCTAGTAATATAAGTGTTAACTGGAAAAAAGGTAGGAGTCCAAACTGAACAATACTACCTTGTCTGAGAATATTTAAAGAATAAAGTAAAACGAAACCAAAAACGGATGTAGCGATATATTTCTTTTGAAGTTGCGCAATAGAATTAAAAATTGAGTACTTACTACTAATCTTTTTTACTATTAATAATAGAGCAACCTGCAATAGCTGCTGCGAAAAAATAGCTATGGGCTTAAAGTAGAGAAATTGTTCTGGTGAAATTATATCTTTCAACCGTGAAATATAAATAATATCCCACGTAAATAGCCAAGAAATAAGCATGACCATATTTTGTAATATTGAATAAAGTAAAGTCAAAGCCCAGCTTTTTGTGAAATAGAGTATAAATCCTAATTCAATTAAAATAAAAGGAATAAGTAGACTGAAACTGAAATTAGTACTAATAAAATAATTGATAAGTAAAAGAAAAAACATGTATCCCGTTAAAATAAATGTTTGCTGGGGCGAAAAGTATTTTTTATAGCCGACAATCCAACATGTTTGCAAAAGATTGACTGCAAATAAAGTAGTTACAATAGTTAATACTGACGCTTCCATGATTTACACCTCCAGTGGTTCTTGCTTTACTATAAAACTTTATTTAACTTATCAATGATGCTAAGCCCAACCTCTAACTCATAGCCGCCATTAAATATAATTAACCCAATTGAACGATTCAATGATTGAAGCTGATTTAGATTGATAATATACGATTTCAAACCAGTGTAAAGATAAGGGGTAGTGATTTCTTTTCTTAACTTGCTAATGGAACCTTCAACTATCTGTTCAGAATTGATCGTATGGACTGCCAATGTACCTCGCATTCCGGATACAGAAGTAATGTAGAGAATGTCTTCGTATTTAATGAAGATAATTTCACCAAATTTTTTAAAAGAGATGTAATTATCTTTATTTTGTATACGTTTAATGATTTCCATTTTTATAGAATGAAATAGGCTTTCAAAGATGGAAGTATCTAAGCTAGTACCTTTAATAATGTATGATTTTGCATTAATATCTTGATTAATGATTTCTAAGGCTTTATCTTCTAAGTTTGTTAAAAATAGAATAAAACAGTTCTTATTTTTCTGACGAATTTCTTTAGCAAGTTCAATACCAGAATAATAGGATTGTAAATCAATATCGACAAGAAAAATATCATTATCTAAGATGATTAAATTATTTAGTGTAGAGAAAAAAGAGTCAAAATTCTCCACAGCAATCACTTCCAAAGAAAAGTAGTCGTCTGATAATGGCAATGACTCAACAATATCGTGAGTTTTCTTCCGAAATACAAAATCATCTTCAATGATGTAAACGCGAATGACTCCATCCACTATACTCATCCTCTCTTTTTTATATTTTTCTCATTTATTATATACACAGTGTACATTTTCATAAAAATATACACAAGGAAAAAACATATTCCAAAAATTAACGTAGTATTATAGAAGCAAAAGCTTGAAAAAATAAATTTGAATGAGAGAAACAACGTTTAATAATGAATCGTTTTAACTATCAAAAAAAGTAATAGTAACAATTCAGATAGGATATTGTTGTTTTTTTTAAAATCGTTTTATAATGAATTTATATTAATGTAAGCAAGAAAGTGAAAAAGAGACTGAATACAAGAGTTAAAAAAGGACAATAATTGAAGTTAAGCTAATAAAAAAGATACAAATTAAGTAAAAGTGCCAATGAGCAGGATACCTTATTTTCTCATTGTTACGATTAAATTAGAATTGAGGCGAACATTGATGAAAAAAACCAGTAGAAAAGTAGTTGTAGTAGGAACAGGATTTGTAGGAACGAGCATAGCCTATTCTATGATTAATCAAGGAATCGTGAATGAACTTGTTCTCATTGATGTAAATCAAGAAAAAGCTGAAGGTGAAGCTTTAGACTTATTAGATGGAGTTTCTTGGGGACAAGAGAATGTAGATGTATGGTCAGGAGGGTATGAAGAGTGTCACGATGCTGATGTAGTAGTCATAACAGCAGGTGCCAATCAAAAGCCAGGACAGACGCGTTTAGAGTTAGTTGATATCAATGCATCAATCATGAAATCAATTGTTCAGAAAATAATGGATACAGGCTTTGATGGGATATTGTTAGTTGCTTCCAATCCAGTAGATGTTTTAACATATGTTGCGTGGAAAACATCTGGCTTCCCAGCTAATCGAGTACTGGGTACAGGAACAACACTAGATACAACTCGTTTTAGAAAAGAACTGGCTGCAAAATTAAAAATCGACCCACGAAGTATCCATGGGTATATAATTGGGGAACACGGTGACTCAGAGGTAGCCGTATGGTCTCATACTACAGTTGGCGGTAAGCCTATTTTAGAATTTATTGTAAAAAATAATCGTTTGGGTATTGAAGACTTAGCTTTAATTTCAGATAGAGTAAAAAATGCTGCTTATGAAATTATTGATCGCAAACAGGCTACGTATTATGGAATTGGAATGAGTACAGCAAGAATTGTAAAGGCTGTTTTAAACAATGAACAAGCAGTTTTACCAGTTTCTTCCTATTTAAATGGTGAATACGGGGAATCAGGTCTATTTACTGGTGTACCTTCAGTGGTAAATCAATCTGGTGTTAGAGAAATTATTGAGCTGAATATCGATGCTAATGAGCAGCTGCAATTCAGAGAATCTGTTAAACAACTTAGACAAGTAATTGAATCATTAGAACACTAAGGAATAAAGTTTACGAGAAAAAAACGTCTCATATTAGAGAACTTAGCCTGGTTTAATAGTAATACTAGGCATGAACAATCCTTTTAAAAGTAAGGCACAATTTATTTTGTGGCTTATTTTTTTGTTTTTAGGTTGGATTGTATTTATATAAAAAGATATCGATAAAATGAAAAAACGCACCAAACTGATTTGGAAGCGTTTCATTTCAAGTCGTTTATATTTTAGTTTAAGTATACTAATGTTGTTGATGAAACAGAGGTGAAAAAAATTCTTTTTCTCAGAATTAGTCCTTCTAAGAAGAAGAATCAATAGGGTAATCACATTGTTTAGCTCAAAAACATTCACAAAATTTATTATAATATAAAGAAAAAGAAAAGTCTATAGTAAAATAATGTGAATTATTTAATTTTTATCTCCTTATATCATGGGAATAATGTTGAAAAACAACAATTTATTTATTTAAAGCCGTCAAATACATGGTCAAGCAGAAAGGAAGTAACTCATGGCTAAAAAGGGAGAAAATATTTATAAAAGAAGAGACGGCCGCTGGGAAGGTAGATACCGTAAAGGTCGAAATAAGCAGGGAAAACTAGTGTATGGCTATGTATACGGACAAAAATACAGCGAAGTCAAAGTAGAATTAGAACGAATCAAATCACATTATCGTTTTCAAATGCAACACGCTGATTTTTTTCAAGGAACAGTAGAAGAATGGTTGGTTTATTGGCTAGATCACTTGATTATCCGACAAATCAAACAGTCCACGTACGCGTCTTATCAAACTAAAATGCACAATCATATCCTTCCCTATCTAGGGAAGAAAAAGCTGAGTAAACTCAGTAAAAAAGACATCCTTGAAGTGTTGTTTCTTTTATCAGATAAAGGTTTAAGTACAACAAGTATCCACAATACCTTGACGATTTTTAAAAGTGCTATCAATAAAGCATATACGGAAAAAGCAATCTTAGATAATCCTTTTGATGGTGTTGTCTTTCCTCCAATTAAGAAAAAAGAGATTGGTGTATTATCCGTTGAACAACAAAGAAAATTAGAAAAAGTAGCTTTACAAAACACCGAGTGTTCACCCGTCATTATTGCTTTATATACCGGACTTAGGATTGGAGAAATCAGTGGTCTAACATGGTCAGACATTGACTTAGAAAATAAAATTATTCATGTCGTCCGGACAATCCAAAGGGTTTCTGTCACTGGTAAATCCGCAAAGACCGAAGTGATTTTCGATTTACCAAAATCAAAAAATTCTGTTAGAAAAATACCGATAGCTCAAAATCTACTAACGTACTTAACGGAAAAGAAAAAAATATCTGTTGGAAACTATGTAGTGAACAATAAAAACTCTTTTGCAGAGCCGCGACTGATCAATTATCACTTTAAACAAACCGTGGAACAGGCAAAGATTCCCTCGATCCATTTCCATGCGTTACGGCATACATTTGCCACACGTTGTATTGAAAATGGCATCGACATTGCGACGTTAAGTCGATTACTGGGGCATCAGTCAATTAAACTAACGCTTGATACGTACGCAGGATCCCTATGGGAAACAAGAGAACAAGCAATGTCGATAGTAGATGCGACATTAAATTTAAATGGCTAACTAGTCAGGAAAAAGCACTAGGCTCGATTTGGTAGCCGTCAAAAAAATGGTCACTTTAAATAAGAAGTGTTGCTGTAAAAAGAGCGAGTATGATTCAACTTAGAAGGACTAATTCTGAGAAAAAATAATTTAGGGAGATTAATTTCCATACACGTAGTATAACGTAAAAATAAAAACGAAGAAAGTAGGATGAATTATGATAAACATAGGGATTATTTCAAACAAACAAGATACATATTCCTCATACATAGAAGTACTTCATGAAAAAAAATTATCACTTTTGAAATTAGACGATGAATTTAATAGTGTAGCTGATTCTTCTATAGACATTATAATCATTGACTATTCCGAACAATCTAGTGAAGAGGTGATGTTAAATATATGCGAACTTTTAGTTAGTAAGAAAGTAAGTAATCCTGAGATTATTTTTGTGATAGTCAAGGAATCAAAAAAAATAGACCGTATGGTACTTCTCCAATTGGGCGTGACTCAAGTATTTGATCAGCAAACTGCTCCGGATGAATTTTCTCTTTTACTATCGAATCTATTGAATACAAAAAATATGGGACAGTTAGAACCGGTAGAAGTAGAACCGGAAGAAAGTAATCGTTCTATTGAATTGTTGCCAAACCGCTTTGTTATCAGAGTAGATGGCAGAGGGGAAATATTTCTTACTAAGTTAGAGTTTAAATTACTAGATCATTTAAACAAAAATGAAGGACAATTCTCTAGCTACAGCGAACTTATGAAGGCTCTATGGATGGAACCTTTAACACTAGAAAACGGCCGTTCACGGATTGCAAATATTGTGTTTCATATTAGAACAAAAATAGAAGAAAACCCATCAAATCCAGTCTATCTTAAAACTGTACGTAACAAAGGGTATTTTCTCTCTGTAAAAGAAGATCAATAAGGAAGTGAATTCAATAATCGACAATAAAGCCATTATAAATAAAAAAACATCCGAACCATTGCGGACCAATGTAATGGGCCCAATAGGGATGGTTCATAAATATTGCAAATAAAAGGCACCTCTAGTCTCTATCTCTAAACATAAAGAGACTAGAAGGTGGTAGGTAATATAAAAAAATCATCTATCTATTGCATGATAGACAGTTGTTCTCAAAAAACAAGTGTATCAAGTGAAGCATTAAAAACGAATAGTTTTTTTGAAGAGAAAAAAATTCAGTATGTATTGATAGAGATTAAGAAAAAAAAACAAAGGATTGATGAGGTAGTTATGGTCCAACCAATAGAAACGACCCAAACCCAAAATAAATTTATTTACCTATTCGTAGGATTAGCATTAGCTGCGATGGCTCTATACGTGAGTAAATTTTATCTTTTTTATCAAGATGCGTATTTTTATATTGACAAGAGTCGCACACTTTTTTACCAAATTATTTCTTTTTTGAATGATAACTGGATAGAATCACTGATGTATCTTAGTTTAAGTTTTTTAGTATATGTTGCTCTATTTTTCTTCAGCACAATTGGCCATTTTTTTAAAAAGAATCACAAAGAGCAACGACTTTATTACTTTTTTTACGGTGTAAGTATTCTAACCGTAGTTGCTTCATTCTTTACCATATTGTGGCCAATTTTTCTAGTGATTATTGTGTTAAGTATGAGTGTTGTTTACATCATCTTTGTTCTTAGCTTCACGATGGCTAAAAAGACAGCGAACGATGAAGAAAGGGATCTGCTTGAAATTATAGGGCCTTTTCAAACAGAAACAGAAGCGGAAGAAAGAGCCCAAATGTTTATACATGATTTTTTCGATAAGAAAAGTTTGGTCGCAGAAAAGGAAATTTATTTAGATGAAAACAACCACTATTATGTAGAGCTGTTTTACCATATGGATGTTCCTCATCAATCAAGTAAGGAGAAGCAATAACAAGATGAAAACAAATAAAATACTGTATGTCCTTTTGCTGCTAAGTTTTTTTTCCTTTGTCTTCCCACAAAAAGTGAATGCGAAAGAAGAAACAAATTTAGGGTACACTGTTTCAGCAGTTCGTAGTAGCAAACAAATAGATCCAGAAAAAAGTTATTTCTATATTCAAACATCTCCAGGTGTGGAAGAGGAATTAAAAGTAAAAGTAAAAAGTACACAGAAAGAAAAAGTACGTATTAAAATTTATGCCGAAGATGCTTTTACTGGTGACGGAGGAACGATTGAATATACCACAGATTCAAAAGCATTGGACGAGACCTTAAAAGATCCTATCCGTTCATTGACAACAATAGAAACACCAAATATCTCTGTAGAGAATTATGAAGAAAAAGAAGTAGTCATCAAAGTAAAACCTCCCAAACTACCGTATGACGGGATAAAAATGGGAGCGCTCGTTTTTCAATTAGAGAATAAAGACGAGGGGGAAACTGTCGGCAATAAGTTTTCGTATCGAATAGGGCTTTTTGCATCAGAAACCGGTGATGATTACAAAAATTCAAAAACATTAAATTTAACTGAGGTAAAAGCAAGTATTAAACGAGGCAAGAAAATGGTTTTGGGAACGCTACAAAATCCAGAGTCTAAGATTTTGACGAATTTACAACTAATGGCAACAATTCAGGAAAAAGGAAAAACAGACATCGTTAAAGAAAAAAAAGTTGAAAATTACATGCTTGCGCCAAATAGTCACTTTGATTTGGAAATGGATTGGGGAACCAATCAAATAAAGGCAGGAACGTATATACTTAAAATAAAAGGAAACAATCAGTTAAATGAGTGGTCATTTGAAAAAGAGTTTATTATAAGCGGTGAACAAGCAAAAAAAATGAACGAAGAAAGTGGTTTTAAAATTATTACTCCGACATGGGTAAAGATTGCGACAATTCTATCCTTTATTGGAGTAGTTTTACTGGTCATAGGACTTGTCATACGTCGGAAAAAACTGACGAAAGAGTGGCAAAAAAGAAAAAATAGACGAAAAAGAAAGAGAAAAATGAAAGAGGGACAAAAAAATGAAAAAATATAGCATTATCGTTCTTTGTCTGATGGGAATGAGTAGCTTCCTTTTTTGTACGAATGTGCAGGCAACGGAAAAGTCTGACCAAACGAATGTGGGTATTTCCTTTTTGAAAGAAGAAATGTCATTGAATCCAACGAAACCTGTCGTTCCATCGTCAGTAGAGACTTTTCCTCTAGTAAAGCCTAGTGGGAAATTACCTTCTACAGGGGAGCTTGTAACCTCTGTTATGATGACGTTTATTGGACTTTCTTTTGTCATCATTTTTGTAGGGATCTATAGTCTAAGACGCGTCATGATAAGTAGTGCATGGGAGGGAGTATAAAGAAATGGATTATATTTGGTTATTCTATTTGGGAGGAATAGCGACTGTGTCGCTTCTAATTTTTTTGATGACCTTGTCAAAAGACACATTTTTACTTACGAAGTTAAGAAAATCAAAGAGTGGGTTTCTTTTAAATTTTAGTTTATTATTCATCACGTTAGGTGATTTGGGAATTATAATTTACCTCTTTAATCTTTTACGTGAACAAATAGATCTGCTTAGCTAATTCGTATTGAACAACTTAAAACAGTAACTGTCCCCAATCTATTTCTATCATATTAAAAGGATGGTACTAAAAAATGAAAAAAACAATAATGATTTCTTTACTTTCAACAGCAGCAATGATGATGTTTGCGACTTCAGCAGACGCAAAATCTTTTGATGACAACACTGATGTAGGCGTAAGCTTCAAATCAGATGAACCAACAACACCAGGTGACAACAAACCTTACAAAGATAATTTATCACTAGTGTGGAAACCATCAAGTTTTGAATTTGGTCAACAAAAAGCTGTAGGTGGGGTTGCGACGTTTAACAATACTGTTGAAGGCAAACAATATTTAGTTGTCAATGACGATCGTGGGGACGAAACATTGTCAACATGGGATTTAAAAGCAAAGTTTTCAGAAATGAAATCAGCAGATGGAAAAACAAAATTAACATCTAAATTGGTTTATGGTTTAGGAGATTTACAAAGCTATGACATTGGGACTACTATTGATCCAGAGACAAATGATTTTATCGCACCAAATCCAGCAACAGATGAAGGAGCTTCATCATTAGGAACGTTACCATCAGATTCTAAAGTAGTTTTAGGTGGAAACACGATGACATTAGAAGCTGGCAGTACAACAGCTACAACAGTGATGAATAAAACTGAAGCGACTAAGACAAAAGGTGGATATGCGACTCTGATAAAAGATGTAAAATTAGTGGCAACAGATGCAAAGAAAAATTTAGCATCAGGTAAATCTTTTACAGGTCAAGTAACTTGGACATTGGATGATCTACAACCATAATGGATCTTTAACATAAAAACAAAAAAATATATAAAGAATAAATCATAGAAATAGATTGGGAAGAGAGTTATTGTTTTAAGTTGTTCAACGAAGAAAAGATAGAATGAACAAAAATTATACGGTATTACAGAGTTGTATAGAAAGGAACAATTAATGAATCATTTGATACGTTGTATGATAAGTCTTTTTTTCTTATTAATCGTACTTCCTATTCAGGGTGAGGCAAGTGAGAGCATGGGGAGTAATCCTAATGAGTTTGCTTACGAGGTCGTACTTCCTGAAAACCAAAAGCGAACAGATGTGGGGTATTATGATCTGGTGATGAAGGCAGGAGAGACCCAGACGCTTCAATTAAAATTGTTTAATCTTTCATCTGAAAGTATGAAAATCTCACTTTCAGTCAACAGTGCGAAAACAAATGGAAATGGGCTTATTGAGTATGGGGAGAATCAGTTAGAGACTGACTCTTCATTAACCTACGATATAAAAAAATTAGTGACAGCACCAAAAGAAGTTTTATTGGCACCACATAGTAAAAAAATGGTGGAATTGAGGATTGATTTACCCGCGAAGCCTTTTATCGGATATCTTGCAGGTGGGATTCAATTAACACCATTTCGTTATACAGAACAGACAACCAAAGAAGAGGCAGTTGTTCTCAATGAGTTTGCCTATGTGATTGGTCTTTTGATCAGTGAGTCTGACAGTCACCAACTGGCCCCAGAGATGGCTTTAAATGGGATGTCTTTGAAAAAAAGAGATGGACAATATGGTTTAAGCGTTAGTTTGTCTAATGTTCAACCAGTATTTTTAGAGAATTTGACGACTCAGGTGAGGATTCGAAAAAAAGGAACAAAAGCGATTTTGTTTGAAAAAAAACAAAGTGATATGCGCATGGCACCTAATTCAGTGATGAACTTTCCAGTGGAATTAGAAGGTACTGAACTTGATTCGGGGGATTATGTCGTAGAGGTAACGACATCAACTACCAACGGGGAACATTGGATGTGGAAGAAAGAATTCACGTTTTCTAAACTAGAAGCTCAACGTGTAAATGAAATAAATAACTTAACGAAGAATGGTTATTTCAATCAACCGTTGTTTCTAGGATGTACCTTAGTGTTGTGTATAGTGATTTCTGGAAGTGTGTGGGTGATAATGCGAAGGAATACCCACCTAAGTAACGGCAGAAGAAAGAGAACTGGAAACTACATAAATGAGAAAAAGAAAAAAACTAATTGAGTACTCATCCTCAATTAGTTGTTGTAGTTTTTGGTTTTAAAGAGTTCGAGGAGAAGAATCAGCAGAATAAAAATGTTTATATAAATACTTCGAGTAACTCTTAGAACTGGGCACTGTCGAACAATCAAATGCTCAATATGCAGTAAATGATTAACTTATAATCGTTGTTTAAGTGATATGTGAATATGGAAATTGCTTTTTTTAAGATAAGATTCTCTTTTTTTAGTAGAGCATTTTTCTTTTGAAAATCTTCGATCTCTGTTAGTGATCAAAATAGCCCAATCATCGATTTGAGCCTTTAATCCATCATGATAAAGCGGTAGAAAAAACCTGTAATATTTTCTTAATGCGGCCTGATTTTTTTGCTTCGTGATAAATTATGAAGTCTTCATTATATTTTTTATAATTTGACATAAGGAACAATTATTTAATTTATATGTTTACTTTATTAGCACATATTCAAATCAAAATAGTGTGAAAATCCAAAAAGTCTCTATCATACTGTTTAGTATAGTATTATTTTAGGAATAGCAGTCCCTACCTATCTAAAAAATGATACGAAAAAATAAGGAGTGATAGAAATGAAAATTTTTATAGAAAATTCTTATATTTAATATTGTTAACACAAATTAGTCTATTATTTATTTTGATTCCAACGAAAGCCTTTGCTTTTAATGGATTAACGATAGTAAGTAATAACGGACAGATTCAATCTGGCTCTCCAGTCCCCTCTCCATTAGATCCTAATAAAGCCGTAATACGTCCACAACCTTATTTAAATCCTGGACAAAGTTATTTAGAGTTATTTGTTTTTCCAGATGGGCGACCTGTAGTGAAAGGAAGTGGATTAAGATCAATAAAAAATAGCTATAGTTAATAAGGTTATCTAATAAATATATATGTAAATCAGAATATGTTGCATTTGAAAATACAAGTATAAATATTAAAAAATCTTATAAATCTATATTATATAATTATAAGGGAGTGTACAATATGAATAAAAGGAGATACAAAAAGACTAAATTATTTGGATTGTTGTTAATATTATTATTTATGTTTCTGATAGTTGGGGAAAAGAAAGCATACAGCATTACATTAATCAATGGAAGTTTTGAACAACCCCAAGTTCCTGGAAGTTATGGTATTTTGGATCAAAGTGTTGTTCCAGGCTGGAGCACAACTGCCTCAGATGGCAAGATTGAGTTTCAGAAAGAGACTATATATGATGTAAAACCTGTTGATGGTTTACAGTATGCAGAATTGAATGCAAATCAAGTAGGGGCTTTGTATCAAAATATAGCTACAATCCCAGGTAAAAAGATATACTGGCAAGTCTATCATAGAGGAAGTGCCAGTAATAAGGAAGATACGGCCCTCGTAGAATTTGGACCTCCATCAGGAACATTGAAAAAACAGGCAGACTTAATAGGTAAGTCTGATAAATGGACTCTGTATAAAGGCTGTCTCTTATACACATCT
>NZ_JAFREN010000030.1 GCF_017377505.1 Enterococcus sp. DIV0212c
AGGTTGTCCATTTCTTCCTCGGATATAATTGACACCACCATCATTGTGCTATGGTCATAATATATTATTATTTTACTCTTATATATTTAACTTTATTAGTTGGTATTCTATATATATATCTTATGTATATGGTTAGAGTAGACTACAACTATATAGCTACTCTAACCTTCGATGGCTTGCTCATCCCAAAGCTAACTTACACTTACTTTACTAAATTTTTAAAATACCTTTTCTATTCTTATTTCAGGATCCTTCAAAGGTAAGATATCAGCAACATCATTCGGTGTATAAATACAACAATGTGTCACATCTTTTGTTACTTTTTCTAACTCATATTCACCTTTTGGAACATCTGCAATATTCAAACTCTTCCATTCTTCGTTCATAACCTCCCTCCTACTTATATCTAATTTTTGTAATCTAACCCTCTGGATACAGAAGAAAATAGACTTTCCCGTATCAACTTTATTGGTTAACTCATTATGAAGTAAGTTGTAAAGAACACACAATTTACTTCAAACTTTTCAAATTTTATTCTAAATATGGAGATTTCATTACTTCGACATATATCTAAATAAAAGATGTTTATTATCATGTTGAATAAAAATTAATCAATTTCATTTAAATTAATTTTGTAAACGTTAATTTTTTTACACCATATCTCTACATTCAAGGGCCACATATTAATTTTACAGGTGTAAAATGTATTTCCTCCTTCAAAAACCTCTCCTACTGTTACATCCTGAAGAAAATAAGGTATTTGTCCAAAAGACATATCTTTTACTTTTCTTAATTTATCATATGTCTTATCATGATCAATAAGTGTTCGATAACACTCTAAAAATTCATATTTTATTCCCTTTTCTTTTGTATCTTCATAAATTAATATAACTTCATCTGAAAAATAATTACATTCTAGCTCTAAAGCTCTAGAATCCCAATAATAATACTCATCAATTAGTTTTTGAATTTTTTGTACATTCATTCTATCACTACCTCTCTATTTTAACGGTATATGTGCATCAGGACTCTTTTTATCGACAATATTTCCGTTTTCATCCAAAGGGTTGTCATTTTTATCAAAATAATGCTTATGATCATAGTTAGTTACTTTATCAGGTGGGTCTACCCTAACTCTAATTTTACCATTTCCATCTCTTATATGAACACGTCCATTATGATTAGTTGCTGTCCAACCATCTGGTAGATTATTTTCGTCTACATCATTTAAATCTTCTCCATCACTATTCCATGATTTATCGTCAGCACTATCTCCCATTACCTCACTAGCAGACTGGAATATCTTCCCAATACCAATAGCATTCTTTGCCCAATCTAACGTATTCTTCGCTTTACCCAGTAAACCTATTGCGCCTCCGCCAGGGATAAAGAGGATTTCATTTTTCATTATTTTATATTTGCCATATTTCTTCTCAAACTCGGTTAACTGCTCTTCGCTACTTTTCTTACCCGTCCATTTCTTATCCGCCGTATCACAAACTTTCTTGATCCGGACGTTTGCCATCATACGAGTAGCTTTTGCTCGCTGAACCTCTACTTGATAGCGATAAGCCGCACTTTGATAATACAATGCCTGGTTGTAAGTCTGATAACCAACAGGTTGTCCATTTCTTCCTCGGATATAATTGACACTAACGTAATTTCGTTGTGGGTAATATGCTCTTGCTCCATAATTTCCTACGTAGTGAATACTAGATGGCATTCCACCCCAAGAACTTGAAGCACGTGGTGAAGATGGGACAACGGCATTCCAGACAGCTTTTGCGCCATTCCAAATAGCACTTGCTACCTTTTTGACACCATTCCAAACTTTTTTCGCTACTTGTTTGACTCCGTTCCAGACCTTTTTAGCGGTTTTCTTCACATTATTCCATGCCTTGGACCACCAACCAGCATTTCCACTGCGGTCACGGTATTTCTGCGGGTTGTTTTCTACATAAATATAGCGGTTTTGGCTTTGAGGTTGTTCCACTTTTCCATACCATGTATCTTCTTGTAGGAAACGTCCCGTTGTTGTGCTGTATTCTCTGGCACGTAGATGGATCCGATTCGACTGATCATGGTATTCACTGCGGTAGCCGTACTCATTTTCTAAACGCAATGCGGCTTCCCCATATTCATTATACAAGGTATTGGTGATTAATTCACCGCTTTGTCGATTCGTGATCGTACCAATACTGCTATAACCATCACGATGGTATTGCTCTTCTTGGTCTCCTAAGATATCGGTTTCTTCACCGAAAGTAAATTCTTGTCTTTGGGTGGTTTTAACTTTCTTATCATAGGTTTCTTGCGTGAGCTTAGCTGGACTAGTGTGTTCTTGATTGTATTCGTTCAATGACGTAACGATTTTGATCGAATGGTTTTTATCCAGCTCTTTTTTTAGTTTCTCCGTTTCAACGGTTTTTCTTGGTTTATCATGGTCTTTACGCCACGGACGATCTTTTGGTAAACAGCGTAAGCGATCGGCCATGGTTGGCTGTTTCGCTACAGCAGTTAAGATTTCATGTAAGGTGACATCTTGGTTGTTTAGAGCTAATTGGGCTGTTCGATCGGTTTGTTTCATCCAAGCTTTTAGATCTGTTTTGATTCGGCGTCCATATTCGGTTGCCATACCTTTGATCACACGATTGCCTAGTGCATCGTATCCGTAAAGGGTATAGACACCGTTACTACTCGTTTCTTGGATCAAACGGTCTTCTACATCATAGAGATACGTTGTCACTTCACCGGTCATGGCGATTTTTTTTGCGACATTACCATTAGCATCATACTCGAATTTAGCACCTTTTTCACTGGTAATTTCGGTGACTTGATTCATGTTATTGACTTTGTATTCATAGAAGGTTTTCTTTTTGTCATTGACCTTTTCTGAATAAGTAATTCGATTACCAGCATCATCATAATAGTACTCGATTTCAGTCTTTTTCTTGCCTTCGACTTCGGTGACTTTTGTCAATTGATCTTCGGCATCATACTCATACGTTTTTTCAAGTGTTAATTTCGGGTATTGAATCGTTTCTTTTTGGAGATTGTCATTTTCATCATACGCATAAGTCATTTTTGCTAACGATTTTCCATTTGCTTCTAATGTTTCAGCTGTGCTGATTTCTCCTGTGGCTAGATAGTCATATTGTGTGATCGTACCATTCGGGTAGCTGATTTTTTTAATTTGACCTGCTCCGTCATGTTCGTACACCGTTTTTTGATCATCATCAGCTACCACGGTTAGTTGATTTTTCTTGTCATATTCATACGTGATTTTCCGTTCACTTGGATACGTCACACTTGTCTTGCGTCCTAAAGAATCATAACCGTAAGATAAGCTTTCACCTTTTTCATCCGTCGCTTTCGTTAAATCTCCGTATTGATTGTATTCAAATGCCACCTCACCTTTGGTAGGTACAGCTTTTTTCAAGGCTTCATTGTCGATTGCTGTGATTGGCTCCGTTGTTTCATAAGTCGCACTCGCCATTTTTTCTTCATCGGTAAAGGTATACGTAAAGTTGGCATTTTTAGTGACTTTTTCAACGAGCTGATTCATTTCATCGTACTTGTATTGAATCGTCTCTTCTTTTGGTGTAGTTGTTTGTGCTAATTGACCATCTAAGGTATAGTCATAGCTTTCTTTTTTACCATTCGCTGAGAGAACACTGTCCAGTTCACCTGTTGGCGAATAGTTGAAAGTAGTCAGATTGCCAAGCGCATCTTTGACACTGGTCAAATTACTTTGAAGATCGTAGGTATAATTGGTTGTTTTTCCTAATCGATTTTTGACGCTAGTCAGTTGATCGTTTGCATCATAACCAAAGTGTTTTTCTTTACCTTTTGCATCTGTTTCTTTCACTAGATTCCCATTACCGTCATAATCCATTGCCATTTGATGATTTCTAGGATCCGTAATTTTTGTGACTTGTTGCAATTGATCATAGGCATAGCTTGTTTTATGCCCAATTTCATCGGTTTCTTCTGCTACTTGATTTAATTTATTGTACGTGTAACTAGAAGTAAACGCCATTGGATCTTGTTCTTTGGTTACATTCCCATTACTATCATATTCGTAGGTGGAAACTTGTTCACCAGGTGCGATAAAGCGGGTCACTTGACCATTCGCATCGTATTCTGTTTTCGTTTTATTGCCACGAATATCTGTCATTTCAGCTACTCGATCTAGTAAGTCATAACTATACGCAACATTAGTTTTATTCGGGTAAGTCAGCTTCGTGAGTTGCCCAAATTTATTGTAGTCATAAGTTGTTTTTTTGCCTGCTGCATTGGTTTCCACTATGCGCTGTTGATAGTTATTATAACTATATGTTTCAAGTGGTTCTTTTCTAACATTGTCTTTTACAGCGAGTAAATTACGGTAAGTGTCATACTCATACAATCGTTTATAGCCTTTTGCATTCGTTTCAGAAGCAAGTTGCCCATCGGAAGTATAGGTCATTTCCGTTACAGCTTTTTTAGGATCTGTGATTTTTGAAAGATTTCCGTATGCATCATATTCAAAGGTTGTGATGCGTTTATTCGGTTCTGTTTTTTTCAATAGTTGGTCATTGGCATTATACTCATAACTTGTTTTGTTACCATTAAAATCCGTTTCGGAAACTTTACGTCCAACCGGATCATAGCTAACTGTTTGCTCGAATTTTTTAGCGTTGACTGTTTGGATCAGTTGACTATTGCCATCATAGACATAGGTTGTTTGATTTCCTTCAGCATCGATTTCTGTTATGACATTGCCATTGGCATCATACTTGATTTTCTGACTATTGCCTAAAGGATCTTTGGTTTCGATCAAACGATTATTTTTATCATAGCTATAGGTCGTAATCTCATTTTTAGCGGTTGTTGATTGAATCAGTTGACTGTTTTTGTCATAGGCATAGCTCTGTGTTTCGCCTAATGGATTAGTTTCTTTGATCAAATTACCGCGTTTATCATAGCTGTAGACGTACTTCCCACCATTTGGCATCACTTCTTCCAAAACATGTCCTAAACCATCGTAAGCTAATGTTTGACTCGTTTCTTGTGGATGAGTGATTGCAGTTTGCTGTCCTAATTTATTGTATGCATAGCTTGTTTTATTACCTGCAGCATCTATTTCAGCAACTTTTTCACCAAAAAGATTATATTCATAGGAAATTTTTCGTTTTTGTTCATCTGTTGCTGTAAGCATCTGACCATTTTTATCATAAGTGTAGCTTTCACTTTTACCGTTGCTGTCGGATTGCTTCATACGCTGACCAAGAACATCATAGCTATAATTGATCGTGACGTTTCCTGGTGTTATTTCTTTTATTAATTGATTTAATAAATCGTAGGAATAAGTTGTTTTTCTACCGATTGCATCTTCAAACGAAACTAAATTTCCGCTAGCGTCATAAGAGAGCTGCGTTATTTGTCCCAATGGATCAGTTGATGCTTTTAATTGATTATCTTTCGTATAGCTATAAGCTGTCTTATTGCCTAATGCATCGATTTTTTCAACTAAATTACTGTTAGCATCATAATGATATTGGAGAATATCTCCCGTTGGTTCAACTGTTGTGGATAGTTGATTCAACGAATTATATGTGGATAGTTTCTTATTTCCCCGCGCATCGGTTTGTGAAAGTACGTTTCCTTCTCCGTCATAGGTATACGTTAAAACATTGCCATCTGGATCCGTAATTTTTGTCACATTCCCTTGATTATCGGTCTCGTATAGCGTTTTATTACCGAGTGTATCGATTTGCTCTGAAAGATAGCCTAAGGAATTAAAGGCAAAGGAACGCTGATTATTTTCAGGATCTATTTCTGTTGTTTTGTTGCCTCGTGAATCATAAGTATAATTAGTTTCACGATCTCCTGATAGTTCCTTCAGCAATTGACTTTTCTCGTTATAAGAATAGCTAGTTTTCAGTCCATTACGATTGGTTTTAGCCGTTACATTTCCTGACTCATCATATTCATAAAGAATCGTTGTTTGATCTGGATATATTTCTTTGATCCGTTGATTTTTTTGATCATATTCATAGGTTGTTTCTTGTTTTAATGCATCGACTTTTTTGATTAGATTTTGATTTTTATCATAAGCATAGGTCGTTTTTTTCTTATCATCTACTGTCTCAGTTAGAGGATCACCTAGAGCATTCAAGGTATAACGTGTAATTGAACCTGCAGCTGTTTTTTCTTCGATTACTTGGTTTAATTCATTATAAATGAATGTTTTAGCATTCCCCAGATAATCTGTTTCTTTGGTTATATTTCCATTCGCATCATACTCAAATGTCTTTTTACCACCAGCAGGATTAACTTCAGCCGTTTTTCTGCCTAATTTGTCATACGTGAAACTTGTCTGATTTCCGTTGAAATCCGTTTCTGAAAGCAAGTATCCTTCTGCGCTATAGGAATACGTCTTTTTATTCCCATTGAAGTCTGTTTCTTCTATTAGTTCACCACGCTTATTTCGTTTAAATGTTTTAGCATTTCCAGCCGCGTCAGTTTCTTTGGTAATTAAGCCTTTTGCGTCATATTCATACCCACTTTTTGCCCCATGAGCATCACTGATCGACGTTAAATTACCAGCCTGATACGTATAATTTTCTGTGGCTCCATCAGCATCAGTCTTACTAGTCACTTTACCTTGTCCATCATAAGAATAGGTGATTGTTTTTCCATCTGGACGTGTGGTCTGTAATAATTTTCCTTGTTCATTATAGTGATAACTGGTTTTCTGACCTAAACGATCCGTTTGCTCTGTCAATTGATTACTAACATTGTACAAGCTAATTTCTGTACTTCCATCTGGAAAGATTGTTTTGGTGACATTGCCGCTTGCATCATTTTCATAGGTTGTTTTATTGCCTGCTCGATCAATCTCCTCAATCAGCTGGTAACGATCATTATAGCGTTTTGTTTCGCTTTTACCATCAGCGTATTCAATCTTTGTTGGTTGGAAATGATCATTGTAGATAGTGATTTCTTTATTTCCGTTACCATCGATCGTCGTCGTTTTATTTTTTTCATACGTAATTATAACAGTATTGTTTTTGGCATCCGTTTGTTCGATAACACGTCCTTCTTTATCAAATTTATTTTGATAAAGTAGTGTTCCTTCGTCATCAGAATACGAAGTCATAAAGTGATTATCATTGTACGTATAAACTATTTTCTTCCCTAACGCATCGATCACTTTCGTTAAGTTTCCTTTTGCATCATATTCGTAGGTGTTCGTTGTCTGATCTGGGAAAGTGGCTTTTTTTATGTGACCATTATCATCCCAGTCAAATGAAACTTTGCCACCGTTAAATTGTTTGATCGCTTTTAAAAATCCTGTTTCTTCTTCGTAGCTATATTCTTTGGTTTGACCATAAGCATTAGTGATTTTTCTTATTTGCCCTGTTGCATCAAATAGATAGGTCAACTTTTGTTCCGTATTCGTCAATTCGAAGTTGCGTTTTTCATCTTCGATTTTTTTCGTCAACGTATAAGGCGTATCATCTGATACTTGATAGCTACCATCTTTTCCACGATTGAAAAAGATTTTACCGCCATCTTCTTTTGTAAGCATCATTGAGTTATCTTCTAATTGATTTAAGGTCAAATATTGATTTAGTGTCCAGTTTCTGCCGACCGGACTATCCATACCACCGCCTTTAGAATTATAGGTTCTAGCAAAAAGTTGCTCTTCTTCAAAATCATACCAAACACTATCTGTCATTTCGTAAATTAAATTTCCACTACCAATGTTGATTGGTTCAAAACCATATTTACAATGTTTCCCTCGACCAACAGATAATGCATCTAAGCGGATTTTATCAGCCTTAGAAAGTGGTTGTGACTGATAGGCTTTTCCTTGATTTTTCTTTGGATTTCGAATAAATACAGTATTTCCTTGGGTCAATAATTCATCTTTCATGTTATTATCCCGCATAAATGTTGCCCGTTGTTTTTCTAATCCGTAGAATTTTAAGAGACGAGGTAATGTATCTTGGCTCGTCACTTTATATAGTTGGAACTGATCATAGGTTTGTTTTGATTCTTCCGTTCCATGTGTGATCGTGGCTTCCACTTTGTAAAGATGATTTTCTTTCAAAGAGTTGGTCAGTAATGTATTGGTTTGCCAATTACTGGAAAGCTCTAAATACCGGTTAGCATGTTCAAATAGTTTTGGATAATTAGGGAAAATATAATCTCGCCCAATCGATGGATCTGTCCCTGAAAATGTCACCTTATTTTTATCGCTTGTATCAATCACACGGTAATTTATTTTTGCATCTGGTCGACCGATACCATCCATACCTAATGCTTGAAATTGAACCAAACCATCGTTGTCAGAGCTAACAAAGGGGCGTAGTTTTAAGGTTGTGTCTTTAAGCGGCATATTTTTATCGATTGGCGGACGTTCACGATGCTTGATCACTAAATAAGGAGATGTAGTCGTTACACCGCCTTTTGGTGCAGCAAAAACTTCAGCGGTAGAATAAGGCAATTCATGGGAGGTTACTTTATTTGATTTAACAATCATCCCATAATTGTTGCCGCCATTGATCCAGTCGTTTGCCAAATTAGTGATGTCAAAATTAACTCTACGATTATTCGGATCGATTCCACCAATCATGGTTTCTTTGCCTGATTCGTTGGCAGGTGGTCCATAAGGGAATTTTTCATCACTAAAACCTTTATACGTAGCTTTAGAAAACGCACCAATATCTTTAGTCAAGCCATGAACTTCGAAATGGCGATTGACTACTTTTCCACTACCATCTTTTGCACGATCTCCCCAAAAACCTGGTGCTCCTGTTCTAAATAGCGAAAGGTTTGCTGATTCAATTTCTCTACCTTTGCCAATTTTTTTCAATTCTGCATCAGGGATCTTGATCAAACCGTACGTGACAAAATGAGCAGCACCTAGTGTTCCGTTATACCCATCATCATAACCAATATACATATAGTCTTGAAACCAGTAATTCATTTTGTCATCATACTGACGAATGCTTGTTGCTTCAATACCTTGATCGATTTTCGCTTGAACAAATTGGACATTGACACGTGCCGCTTTTAAGTTTTGACTTTTTTCTTTGTCAAAAGCTTTTAGCGTCAAGGTATTCGTTTTACTGTCAAAATCAGCTTCTGTAGTTGAAATAAAATCACCTGTTATTGTTTCAATCGTTGGTGTGGGAACAGCACCCACAAGTTTTTCACCGTCATAAAGACCAACAATCCCCTGATTTTTTTCTTCTTTTGCTTGCAGGGTATCTGGTAGTTTTAACACAAATTTAATGGTTGTCAAATCAGTTTCTTCAGAAATATATTGACTGACTTTGACTCCAGTTGGCTGGTACGAAATTTCTACAGGCTCTAAATCATTTTCCGCAGCTAATAATACTTTGTCGTCATTGACTGCCTGGACTTCATATTTATCGTCTGGTAAACCGATCCCTACTTTTGATTCACCAACCTTGACTGTGGGTACTTCTTTTTCAGTCACTTCATTAGGTACTTGGACTTCGATTTGCTCTTTTGCTATATAAATGTCTTTTTTCTCTTCAAAAGTGCCATTAAATTCCTGCCAGTTGTCTTTCACCTGTTCATAATGGATGGGTTCTGTAAAAACAACAGTTTCTCCCACACCAGTTTCAGGATGAACAAAAGTTTTGGTTGTCTCAGAACGATTGGCTAACACTTCTGTCAGTCCTTTTTTATCCATATCATCTTTAACTGATGCCAACATACTTTTTTCTTCTGCTTCAAATGCTGATTTCAATTGTGGCGCAACTTCTAGAGTTGGTTCTATTTTATCGTCTAATTGTTCAGTCGTTTTATTTTCTGTCTCAATACTCTCGTCAGCTTCTTTGAGTTTTTGCTGTGTCTGTTGATCGAGCTCTTCTTTTTTTACTTTTTCTTGTGTAGCAATTACTTCACTTGAGCCGATAGTTTCTACTTTTTCATTTTCTTGTGCGAAGCTTTGAATCGCTCCCCAAGGAAACAAACCTAGTACTTGTATTCCAGCAACAAACAAAGTGACCCCTTTTCTTTTCCACCCTTTTTTCATCATCTCCTACTCCTTTACCCCTTCTTCTCTTTCTAGAATCGTTTCATATTGTGTTTTTGCTAATTCAAAATTTGATTTTTCGATTGTTCTAGCAAGTTCCTTGATTGCTGGCGATAATTGTCGATATGTCTCATAAATCAATTTGTCTTCTTCATCTAGAAGTTTTTGATAGCTGCTCAATTTTGCTTTATCTCCAATAATTTTAAAATCAGCCGCTACTTTTCTTAGATCTTTGGGATACTCTTTATTCTTAATTTCCCCCATATTTTTCATATCTACCCACAATTGATATGTTTCTTTGAAACTTGTTTCTAAATCATAGATTTTTTTATCTAGATTTCCTTCATTTGCTTTACTACTACATCCGGTAAAGAACAAAATTGAAACAAAAAAAATGCACAAAGTTACCTTTTTAATACTTTTCATTTTCAAACCTCCTTTTTGTATTTTAAACTTAACAAAAAGAGATGCGAATATCAATAGAATAACAATATAAAATATCATTTTATATTGACTAATTATAAAAACACTACGTTTTATGTAGATAAAAATAACAAATAAAAACACGCTTAATTTCTTTACAATAATTGCTTTTTTACATCAAATTAATTTTTAAAAAATTATAGTTAAAACTGCTATCTTAAAACATCAAAAAGCATTATAGTTATGTCATAAGCAATCAAACCATAAATAAAAAGGAGCGAAGTCTGTGTCGATTTATGAAAAATTTATTCAAAATGAACGCTTAAGACGTTTTTTTGTTTTAGCTGTTGTTATTTTTATTTTATTTTTAGCGAGAAGCATGATCACAATGATTTTACTAACGTTTATCTTTACATTTTTAGCACTTCATTTTGTGAAATTTATGCAACAGATTATAAAAGTACCCTCTCTCATACTCGTTTTAGCCACGTATTCTTTAATCGTTTTTTTAGTCTATCTAGCCATTACAAAATACGTTCCAGTGCTGATTCATCAGTCTGTGCAAATGTATAATTCTGTTGTTCATTTTTACCAAAATCCAACTGATGATCATAACCAATTATTAACGATCATCAATGACTATATCGAAAAATCAAACTTGATGACACAAATTCAAAATGGTGCAAGTATGATTTTACGTTATATTCAAGACCTTGGTTCCCTCGGGCTTTCCTTTGTTCTTTCATTCATTTTAAGTTTCTTCTTTATGATTGAGAAAAAGCAAATGGCTGAGTTTTCTAAGTTATTTTTAAAGAGTGATTTTGACTGGTTCTTTCAGGATATTTACTTTTTTGCAGATAAGTTTGTGAATACCTTTGGTGTCGTCATGGAAGCTCAATTTTTTATTGCTGTCGTTAATACAGGGATCACGACGATTTGTCTGGCTTTGATTGGGTTTCATCAGTTACCGAGTCTAGCAATTATGATTTTTATTTTAAGCTTGATTCCAGTAGCTGGAGTGATTATTTCTTGTATTCCATTAAGTTTTATTGCCTACTCTCAAGGTGGGATCAATGATGTAATCTATATTTTAGTCGTGATTATTGTTGTTCATCTCTTTGAATCCTATGTATTGAATCCTAAATTTATGTCTAGTAAAACAGACCTGCCGATCTTTTATACTTTTGTTATTTTATTGATCAGCGAACGATTATTCGGTGTTTGGGGATTGATCGTTGGGATTCCAATTTTCACTTTCTTTTTAGATATTTTAAAAGTCAAACCCATTCAACCATTAAAAAAACTACCCACAATCAAAATGAAAAAGTAAGGCTGTGACAAAAGTCGTTTAGGCTTAATCAATTAGACTAAAAAACCGCACAATGCATAAAACGCATTGTGCGGTTTTTAGGAAATTGCCGATGAACTTGGCTTTTTCACTTTTTTTTGTGGCTTTGGCTATTTTTTGTATTTGGAAAATCAGTCAGACAGCAAAGACTAATTGATTTCGGACCAAATAACTATGTCTTAACAGCAGCCTGTTCCGACAAACCTAATACACGGCCATATATAAGGAATATTACTCAATTCCTCTGCTTTCTTTAAAGCTAAAAACTAGCGCTTTTCTAATCCAAGAAAAAACTAGCTGAACCACCTTTTACACCCTTTTTTTATTTTCCTCATTTACTGCAAGTTAAACTCTTTTGTCAGCTTCACTTTATCGCTGAATAGTTTTGTTGCTTCAACAGATACTGGTGTTGTCATGTCTGCTAATTTGTACGGTACTTTTAAATTCAACGTTGCTCCTGGCTGGATTTCAGTCATTGAATCTACATACCCTTCTTCTCCCATAATTGCTGAATCTAAAGCAATGCCATTTTGAAAAGCTTTAGTTGTGATCGACGTTAAAAACATTGCATTTTTATCACTATTATTAGTAAATTCATAAGAAATGACCCCAACATCTGCTCCATTATAATCTTTCGCAAATGTCATTTCCTTGATCACAACATGATAATCGCCTAAATCACCCGCATCAGTCACGTCAGGTGCAGCTTCTGATTCTTGGCTTTTTACAACATCACTTGTCGGTGCTTCTTTTTTTGATTTTACTTCGTCTTTAGAATCAGATCCTAGATTTACTAGAACACCACCTACTACTAAAATACCGACTCCGATCAAAACAATTTTCTTCACGTTCATTTTTTTGTCTCCTTTGTTATTTAGTCCGTTGATACACCTTGATATTACCTAATAAACAAAAAAGAATCTTATGCATTTTGCATAGTTCGATAACAAAAAAACTCATTCTGTGAAACGAATCATAAACATCCGTGACAGAACAAGTCTAATTTATTAGTTGAAACTTCTGTATATAAACGAATTAAGCTCTAAACCAACTTTTGTAATCAAAAACCAAAATAAAAACAATAATCCATAACCTATAAAGCGATAAATTTTATTTTCAGAATAGAATAAAGGCAACTTTCTTTGATAATCTAAAAAATTGGTAAATAAGACGAGCGGCAACCAAAACATAAAAAGATAGTCGATAAATTTCAGGATTTTCAGACTTCCTGTTGGCTCATCCCATACATTTCCTATTGTCCCGATCAATAAAAGAATATACCAAGACAATGCAATCGCTCGCTTCCACAATGTTTCCGTTCGAAAACCTGGAATATACTTTCTAAAAAAGCTGGCAATCCTTTCTTTCCAACGACTGCCTGTGATAGCAAGTTGCCTCGTATATTTGTTTGTCTCCCAAATAGTTGTAATGGATCTATTATTTGTATACATTCTTATTGGACTTTTTTTTGAAGCAGCAGCCCGAGACTTCGCTTGTTTTTTAGCATTTATTTGTTTTGACCGTTGTTCTCTAAGTGCCAAATGCATTTCTAGAGCGGATTGATAGCGTTCTGCTGGCTCTAGTTTGGTTGCTTTTCGAATAACCGCTCTTAAGGTCCGGTCTTCTGTTAACTGTTTTTTTGGATACTCTTTTACTGAACAAATATTCATTACAACACCCAGAGAATACAAGTCACTTCGTTCATCTGACTCAGCAAAACCAAATTGTTCAGGTGAAGCAAATCCAACTGTCCCTAGCTGAACAGTATCGCTTTCTTTCTCCCCATCAAAAACCCGAACCGCATCAAAATCGATTAGCTTTACAACACCATCATTAGTCAACATAATATTTCCCGGTTTAATATCTCTATGAACCAAGCCTTTATTATGCAATGCGCCTAAAGCTTCTAAAACAGACATTGCTATAGTTAAAATTTGCTCTGTTTCTAAAATTTCAGAAGTCTGAATCACTTCGCTCAATGTTCTTCCGTGAATAAATTCTTCATACAACCATAGTTTTCCGTCTTGAACAATAAGATCTTGAATTTGTGGTAAATGAGCATGTTTGATTTTTTGGAGCGTGACTAAATGCTCTTCTAAATATAATGGATAGCATTTTCTTACAAAAAATTTTTTGGTATTAATTTCCCGAACAAGAATCGGTCCATTTATTTTATCCGTTAGAGGCTCAATTTCTTTATATAAAAGAGACTTCTCACTATTGTTCTTTTCCATGATTACACTCCATTGATTTCATTTACTTTTCAATTATAGCAAATAAAGTATTGTAATAGGGACTATCTTTGTTAAAATCGATGTATAATAGACATAATAATTTAAATATAGGGGATAACTATGATGCAAGAAAAAGATACAGACAAGCTACTGCACTCGCTTAAACAAGCAGATAATTTTCAAACGATTTTTTCTGAAACTCGCCAATATATCATTGATCAAACATTGAAAAATTATTTAGCTTATTGGTTGAATAATAAAAAGCTTTCAAAAAGTAGCGTGTTAAAAAAAGCTGGCATAGCAGAAGCGACTGGCTACCAATACTTCGATGGTAAACGAAATCCTTCCAGAGAGAAAGTCATAGCTTTAAGCATTGGTTTAGAGCTAACCTTAGAAGAAACGAATGAACTAATGAAAAAAACAGGTTATGCTCAACTTTATCCGAAACATCCATGGGATGCGGTAGTCATTTATGGTATCTCCCACAAATTATCTATTCCAGAAATTGATGATTATTTATATAACGAAGATCTCAAAACATTTGGCGAATAACTGAAATTCACAAAAAAATACAACCTATCCCAATAAGAATAGCGTTGTATTTTTGTTTTATTATTTTTTTGCTTGTTTTTTACTACTAATCGTGACAAAAAATGACAATAACGGTAAGATATAACAGAAAACCGCATATGGCAAATAACTGGTTGTAGCAATTCCTAAAGTGCCTGAGATAAAGACACCGCTCACGCCCCAAGGAATCAGAGGATTCACAACCGAACCAGCATCATTTAATCCTCTAGACAACAGTGTTAGGGGAACTTCTTTTTCTTTAAATTTATTAATAAATGATTTTCCTGGTAAGATGATCGACAAATACTGTTCACCGATTAGAACATTGATTCCAATTGAGCTCATCATCGTGATAAAAATAAGTTTTTGACGCGAATTGATTGCTGTCTCAAAGCGTTGCAACAAGCAATCGATAATTTCCATTTTCACTAATAACCCACCTAAGGCTAAAGCCAAAATAATCAAGGATACCGACCACATCATACTTTGAATACCACCTCTAGAAAGCAGTTCATCCACCTGTGTGTTGCCTGTATGAGAAACAAAACCATTTTGAATCATATCTGCTGTCTCTACAAACGAAAAATGTCCATTCATAAAGAAAATCAAAATCAAGGATGTACAAATACTCAGCAGCAATGTCGGAATTGCCGGGATTTTCTTCCAAGCGCAAACAAACAAAATTGCTAGAGGAATCATCTCAACAAAGGAAATCGTAAAATGGTTATTTAACGTATTTACAATTTCGTGAATGCTTGTACTGTCCAAAGCACCATCATAATGCAGTCCCATGACTAAAAAGTAGCCAAACGAAAGAATAGCAGCTGGAATCGCTGTTTTATATGTATTTTTCAAATGATCAAATAAATCAACTTCTGAAATTGCTGCAGCCAAATTCACTGTATCTGACAAAGGAGAAATCGAGTTACCTAAAAAAGCTCCAGAAACAATTGCTCCTGTTGTTAATGCAGGATCAACGCCAATCAAACTACCCATTCCTAAAAAAGCAATCCCGATCGTCGAAATGGTTGTAAAAGAACTCCCAACAGCGCCTCCTACGATTCCGCACACAATAAAAACAGTCGGGATAAAATATTTCACTGATAAGAAAGAAAAACCTAAAACCATGATTGTTGGAATTGTCCCAGCAGCAATCCAAACACTGATCAACGCACCAATTAAAATGAAAATCACTATCGGGATAATACCGGAAGAAATGCCTTCGACCAACGCATCATGAATAAAATCCCAAGAAAACTTTTTATACACCGCAAACAAAAGTAAATAACCAATAGCAATCAATATAGCAACATGAGCTGGAATACCAAAACCAATAATACTGATACCGATCATCAACAATAATGTTATTAATAAGAACACAGCTTCGTTAAAATTCACTTGATATTTTTTCATACATTGTACCTCACATTTTTGTAGAAACCGATGAAAGACTCCTTTCATCCCTTCCTATTTATTTGTTTTTAAAGAAAATCTGCAGCTGCGGTAAAGCTTGAATAAACGCTTTACCGCACCCACAGTGGTCAAATCACAGTCGTATAAAAAGTTACTTATCAGGAATTTTTATGTTCTTAATATCTTGCGCAGCTTTTAGATACTTCTACCTTGACCATCCTTTTCTCTTATTCAGCGTAGATTGCTTCTAGTTTTTCTTGGATCGCTGTTTTGATTTTTTCTGCATATTCATCAAATACTTCTTTATCATTCATATATGGTGACATACCAGCAGCACGTAAGATCGTTACTTTGTCTGCACGTTCCCATTCAGCACGAGAAAATCCTAAGCTGTTCACAAATTCAAATGGGCTGTGTCCATATTCTTCGATAGCAAAATCTGTATGTGAAGTAATGAATTCGTTGTTATATAATCCACCTTTTGCATAAGATGCATAGTCGTAGAAATCATGGTTTAATTTATTCATTTTCACAAGATCTGTATTGCCTTTTTCGTTAAATACATAGTCAACCATGTTAAAATCAGGTTTTGTTAATGCATGGATTTCGATTGTTTTATCGCCAACTTTAAATTCTAATCCATCGATAAAGTGATAGAAATGATACGCTCCTTCAATACTTGCGCCCATCAATTTACCGTAACCAGTTACGTTTAATGGCAATACTTTGTGAGCAGTCCAAACAGCGGCAGCCGTTGCACCAGCTTTAGATCCTTCAAGAATATAAGCACCTAATAAGGCTGGAATATCTGCTCCTTTTTCAAATACATACGTTGCAAAGTAAGAAATCACGTCACGCATACGGATATCTTTGATTACGACACCACCAGCTGAATAAGGGATATAACCCATTTTGTGTGGGTCGATCGTTACAGATTCAGCTTGTTCGATTGCTTTGAATGATTCATAAACTTCTCTGGTCAACCAATCATTTTTTTCTTGGAAGATGTTATGTTTAGCATATGTTTCTTCAATTTTATCCCATTCGATAAATTGATCATTTTCATCTAAGAAAATTGAACGTCCATAACCGCCGTAAGCTGCGTCAACGTGTACATAGAAGTAAATGCCTTCTTTAGCTAATTTATCACGTAAAGCAATGATTTGATCGATACGGTCAACTTGTCCTTCTTCTGTTGAACCGACAACACCAACCACTCCAAGAGTAGGAATTCCTTGTGCTGCTAGATCACGGATTTGTGCTTCTAATTTATCAATATCCATACGGTATTCGCTATTTACTTCACCAGCAATTACTTGATCTAAACCAATACCGATGATGTCAGCGGCTTTTAACCATGAATAATGTTTTGTTTGTGGTACGATCCATTTACCTAATTTATCTAAGTTTTTACCACTACGAGCTGAGTGAGCTTTGATATCATCAAATTTATCTTGTAATTGATCTAAAATATCCAAAACTTCAGAAGTAGACATATTTAGTAATTCCCAATCAGATTTACCTGCAACCATTTCTGGTGCAACGGCTTGAATAGCCCATGGCAATGATTTCATATTACGCGCATACCATAAACCTTCTAAGTTAGCGATTGAACCATCTGCTGCAATATGACCCCAGCCATTTTCATAGCCCATTAATGTAGCGAATTCAAGTCCAACTTCTTCTTCCATTTGTGAAGTTGCTGGTGATGACTCATAAGCCACGTTATTGCCGTTCCAAAGCATTGCAGTTGTATAGGCGATAATTGATGGCATTAATGTTTCAGCGTTCATATGGCCCCAGAAACGACCTGCTGAGTGCCACGGAAGTGATTCTGTACGTAAACGTGAAGATAACACATTGAAAACACTTCTCATATTGTCTGCTGTTTCTTGGAAACTTTTAGAACTTCTATCTTGTGGTGAAATAACTGGTAAATCTTGCGGCATGTAGTTTTGTCTCCAGCCAACATGTTCATCGATCATTTTGTTTAATAGTTCTTTGAATAAATCTACGTTTTCACCTTTGTCGCCTATAAATAATGCTTTTAAATTTGTATCATCAGTGTTGAAATTTTTCATGATATTTTCCTCCAATAGTTTCATAATTGATCATGCTGAAAATTCTATTTTTATTCGTTATTTCTTATTTATCTGTTTTCTTCCATTCTGGTTTCTTTCTCTTATAAATGATCAATGCAATACCGATCATGATCACAGTTGCCGCCACTTGGAAAATGATATATGCTACATGTCCACTTTGAGGAACAGAAGTTGGCGGAATCAAGCTGACTAAAATCGTAACAATCACACTAACGATTGCTAAAACTGAGACAAACCACATCAAACCATTGCCTTTGCTTCCTAATCTAAATGGACGCTTCACATCCGGCATGCTGTAACGTAACTTAATCGCTGAAAGTGAAATTAATAGATACACTACACAATAAAGAATCGTTGTTGTGATCGTAATGATCAAAAATGCTGCACTAATATCTGGCACGACAACATATAAGAATGAAACTAGTGAAATGACAATTGCTTGAATCATTACAAACACAATTGGAATTCCTTTGGCATTACGTTTTTGGAAGAATGGAGGTAAGTTTCCTTCTTCTGCAACTTTGATCATTGATTTACTTGGACCTAAAACCCAAGCACTCAATTGAACTAAAACACCCACTAAAATCATCAATGAAATAATGTTGTTGAAAATTGCTGGAATCCCAAGATCTTGTGTCATGATCACAAATGGTTGTGTGATATTGGCAAGTTCCATTTTTCCAGCCGGTACGCTATCTGCTACACTTAAACCAGCTGCTAAGTTGAAAACAACTAATAGTAAAACAGAAGCAATTACTGCGATTGGATAATTACGTTTTGGATTATCAATATTGTTTGCATGAACAGATGAAATTTCTACTCCAGCAAAAATGAAGATGATCCCTGTCAAAGTTGGTAAGCTACCTAAATCGCTAAAGTCAGGTAATAACTTGCTCGCTTCAAAATGACCTAAGTAACTATCTTGATTGATACCATGTTTTGCCATGTACATCATGCCTAAAATAACTAAAGCAACAAATGGAATATAAACACCGATCACAGCACCCCAGTCACCAGCGATTTTTACCATGTCAAATTTCAAATTAAGCAATGTAATACCCCAATAAGAAATCAAGATCATGATAAAAATGAATAAATTATTATGTCCTAAATCCGGACGATCGATCACGTAACCAAGTAATACACCTACGGTTGAAGCAACCATTACCATTCCGAAAAACATTTGTACCCATAATAACCACGAAGTAACAAAACCCCATTTTTCTCCAAAAGCATTACGTACCCAAACTTGAGGGCCGCCTTCTTCTGGCCAGCCAGTTGAAAGCTCAGCTGAAATCAACGCAATTGGTAAAGCAAAGCAGCAAGCTGCGATCAACATATAGAAGATTTGCGCCCATCCTGTTGAAGCTAATGTTGGAACACTACGAACCGTTCCAAAAAAGGCCATGGTAATTCCAATTAATCCAAATAATGATAATTTCTTATTCATGTTTCTGTTTGACCTCCTGATTAAAAATTATTTTTTGTTTCCCACATGTGAAATCACTCCCAAAGTATAGGTAGCTTTGAGCCTTAAGTCAAAAAGAGGAGAATTAAAAAAATAGCCCAGTATTTAACATTTTTGCACTCTATACAGCGCGTTAATGCTCCACTGCGCTAAAGCATTTGTGTGAAAAAAAGAACATAAAACAGCTTTTTGTAATAGGGCTATTTGCAATTGTCAGAAATCATAGTTCACAAATACTAATTTCAATAAACCTAGATTAAAGTGAAGTCTATTTAAATGAGAAAGACCTCATTTAAAAATAATAAAAGAAAAAAAGAAGTATTTGACAAGTTGGCTTATTTGTCGTAGAATTGCTACAAAATAACATATCAAACTTTAATAAAGCGAAGTAGCAAGAATGTCCCTATTTCAGAGAGTCAGCAGTTAGTGAGAGTTGGCATATACATTTTTTGTGAATTACACTTTTAGTTTCCTACCGTAAGTAGGCGTGCATCTACGATACAGATTTGAGAGGTATATGATTTTTCATATACAATTTGGGTGGTAACACGGCGAAGTTCGTCCCATAGGCATTAAGCCTATGGGGCGTTTTTTATTTTATTTAGGAGAGGAAGAAGAGACATGACAAACATTATTGATGAATTAGAATGGCGTGGCGCCATCAACCAACAAACAGATAGCGAAGGTTTACGTGAATACGTTGAAACCGAGAGCATTTCACTATATTGCGGTGTTGACCCTACAGGAGATAGCATGCATATTGGGCATTTAATTCCTTTTATGATGCTAAAAAGATTCCAAGCATTCGGACATCATCCATTTATTTTAATTGGTGGTGCAACTGGTACAATCGGTGATCCAAGTGGTCGTACGACAGAACGTCAACTACAAACAATGGAAACAGTTCAACACAATGTTGATTCTTTAACAAGACAAATGGAAAAATTATTTGCAGTAGATACAGATAACACTTTAACGCTTGTAAACAACTACGACTGGACACACAACCTAACTCTTTTAGATTTCTTAAGAGATTACGGTAAATTCTTCAACATCAATACAATGCTTGCTAAGGATATCGTAGCAAGCCGTTTAGAAACAGGAATTTCATTTACAGAGTTTACCTACCAAATTCTACAATCAATGGACTTTTTACACTTATTCCAACACAATAACGTCCGCATGCAAATTGGTGGTGCCGATCAATGGGGCAATATCACCGCTGGTTTGGATTTAATTCGTAAAAAAGAAGGCGCTGATGCAAAAGCCTTTGGTCTAACGATTCCATTGATGCTAAAAGCTGACGGAACAAAATTTGGTAAAACAGCTGGTGGTGCGGTTTGGTTAGATCCTGAAAAAACAACACCTTACGAATTCTACCAATTCTGGGTAAACCAAGACGATCGCGATGTAATCAAATACTTGAAATTCTTTACCTTCTTAACCAAAGAAGAAATCGATGCACTAGAAGTCAAAGTAGAAACAGAACCACATTTACGCGAAGCACAACGTGTACTAGCTGCAGAAATGACAAAATTTGTTCATAGTGAAGAAGATTTAAATGATGCTTTAGCAATTTCTGAAGCCCTATTCTCAGGTAATGTAAAAAATCTAACATCAAAACAAATTGAAGAAGGCTTTAAAAACATGCCTACTGTTGAAACAGAAACGCTTGGTCAAAACCTTGTCGATTGGTTGATTGAACTTGGTATTGAGCCTTCTAAACGTCAAGCGAGAGAAGATATCTCAAATGGTGCGATTTCAATCAATGGTGACCGTATTAAAGAGTTGGACTTTGTTGTTACAGCAGAGCACAGCTTTGACGGAAAATTCATTATTGTTCGTAAAGGTAAAAAACAATACACTTTAGTTAAATTAATTTCTAAATAAAAAATAATTGATTTATTTTTAAAAGGTGAAGCAAAACCAATTTTCAGTTTTGCTTCACCCTTTTTGTTTAATCTTTTGTATTTATCTATACAATTTACTGGACAAAATACAAAAAAGTTTTATAATAAAAAATGCTTGTTAGAAAGTATACGACGTAGTAATGTGAAACGTTGTTGCTATACAGTCTCTAAGAAAAAAATAAAATTTGATTGTGGCTAAAAACGCCACCTTCATATTTTCCTATTTTGCTGAGAATCACAGCGAAAGAAATTGAGTTGATGATGAACAGTACAAGACTTTCATAAGAAAGTGTTGATCATTTGTATTATCTAGCTGCATGAGCCAGTCTCTCGAGAAAAAGATAAAACCTGAATGAGGCAAAAAGCGCCTCAGTCATGTTTTCCTATTTTCTAGTCGAGACTAAATGGGCTCATTCCACTTTTGCTGAGAATCACAACGAAAGAATTTAAGTTGATGATGAACAGTACAAGACTTTCATAAGAAAGTGTTGATCATTTGTATTATCTAGCTGTACAAATCAATCCTTAGGAAAATAGACAAATTGCGTCTCAATGCCAATTTCCTAATTTTCTACAGGATGAAACGATTTGTTCCGCTTTTAAATTAGGAGGAACTTATGAAAATCGACAAGATACAAGACGGCCACGGCGATGAGTTTTTCCGTTCTCTATTAGCTTTAGAAACATTGGAGGATTGCTACAATTATTTCGATGACTTAATGACATTAAAAGAGCTGGATTCTATGATTCAGCGATTTGAAGTCGCAAAATTACTATTATTAAATAAAACATACAGTGATATCGCTGAAGCCACTGGCAGTAGCACTACAACGATTTCTAGAGTGAAGAGGATCATTGATGAAGGAAACGGTGGATTGCTTGAGATGGTCCATAGAATCGATGAGCAAGATGATAGAGAACTTCATCGTTAAACATGTAGATAATTATCAACCTATATGAAAAGATCTTTAATTGTATATACTTACAGATTAAAGATCTTTTTATATTTCCAGAAAGATACTACTTATTAAGCAAAACAAAAGACCGAGCTTGGCTAGCTCGGTCTTTCTTTGTGTGACAAATATGCTATTTAAATATGAATTGGCAAACCTAAAGCCAATTCAGAAGCATCCATAGTAATTTCCCCTAAAGATGGGTGTGGATGGATTGTTAATGCAATATCTTCAGCGTTCATGCCAGATTCAACTGCTAATGATAATTCAGAAATCATATCACTTGCGCCAACTCCGCCAATTTGTGCTCCGATAATTACATTGTCTTCGTTTGTTGTTACCAAACGTACGAATCCTTCAGTTTTACCTAAAGAAATAGCACGGCCGTTACCAGCGAATGGGAATTTGTAAGCAGTTGCTTCTAATCCCGCTTCTTTAGCTTCAGCAATTGTCATACCAACGCTTGCTAATTCTGGATCAGTGAAGGCTACAGCAGGCATTGCTTTGTAGTCAACTTCTACTTTTTTACCAGAGATTGCTTCTGCAGCAATTTTTGCTTCGTAGCTTGCTTTATGAGCAAGAGCCGCGCCTGGTACGATATCGCCAATAGCGAAGATGTTTGATACATTTGTTCTACCTTGTTTGTCAACTTTAACTAAACCACGTTCGCCAACTTCAACACCAGCTTGTTCTAAACCAAGATCATCAGTGTTTGGACGACGTCCAACTGTTACCATTACGTAGTCAGCAGTTACTGATTCTTCTTTGCCGTCTACTTCATATTTTACAGTTACGCTGTCGCCGTTGTCGATTGCTTCTTTAGCCATTGCTTTGGTTACAACTGTTACATTTTTCTTCTTGAAGTCATCTGTAACTAGTTTAACCATGTCTTTTTCATAAGTTGGTAAGATTGAAGGACTACCTTCTAAAATCGTTACTTCAGAACCAAGGTTCGCATACGCGCCACCTAATTCTGCACCGATAACACCGCCACCGATGATAACAAATTTCTTAGGTACTTCTTTCAAGTTCAAACCACCAGTAGAATCTAAGACACGTCCGCCAAATTTAAATCCTGGGATTTCGATTGGACGAGAACCTGTTGCTACGATTGCATTATTGAATGAGTAAGTTTGAGCTGAATCCGGATGAATAACACGTAGTGTGTTTTCATCAACGAAGAAAGCTTCTCCTTCAATAATTTCAATTTTATGTTTTTTAAGAAGGAAACCAACACCGCTTGTTAATGAATTAACAACTTGGTTATCTTTCCAATCTTGTGTTTTCGTAAAGTCTAACTCCACACCTTTAGCTGTTACACCAAACATTGTTGAGTCTAATGATTCTTGATAGTGATGTCCTGCTGCGATCAATGCTTTAGAAGGAATACATCCAACGTTTAAACATACACCGCCGATAAACTCACGTTCAATAATCGCAACTTTTTGACCCATTTCAGCAGCACGAATCGCTGCAACGTATCCTCCAGGGCCTGAACCAATTACGACTGTATCTAATTCAATGGCGAAATCTCCTACTACCATGTGATAATCATCCTTCCATTAATAATAATTCTGGATCAGCTAATAAACGCTTGATGTTGTTCATTGCTTTTTGAGCAGTTGCGCCATCAACGATACGGTGGTCAAAGCTCATTGAAAGTTTCATTACACGTCCAACAACAATTTCACCGTCTGCATTTACAACTGGTTGTGTAGCGATCGTACCAACACCTAAAATTGCAACTTCAGGGTAGTTGATAACTGGTGTGAACCAGCCGCCGCCAACTGAACCGATATTACTGATTGTGATAGAACCATCACGCATATCCGCAGCAGTTAGTTTACCATCGATTGCAAGAGCTGCTTTTTCGTTGATTTCATCAGCGATTGCAAACATGCTCTTAGTGTTCGCATTTTTAACGTTTGGTACATATAAACCATGATCAGTATCTGTTGCGATACCAATGTTATAGTAGTTTTTATAAACGATTTCTTGTGCTGCATCATCAATTGATGCATTCAAGATTGGGAATTTTTGAACAGTTGCTGTCAATGCTTTTACAACGTATGGTAAGAATGTTAATTTCGTACCGTTAGCTGCTGCAACATCTTTAAACTTCTTACGGTGATCCCATAATTTAGATACTTCAACTTCATCATGCAATGTAACGTGTGGTGCAGTATGTTTACTGTTAACCATCGCTTTAGCAATTGCTTTACGAGTTGGAGTCATTTTTTCGCGAGTTTCAGCTTCGCCTAAATCAGAAACAAATGGTTTCGCAGGCGCTTTTGGTGCAGCTGTAGTTTCAGTCGCTGCTGGAGTTGCTGCAGTTTGTTCAGCTTGTGCTGGCGCTGCTGCTTGTCCGCCGCCTGAGATAAAGCTTTCGATATCTGCTTTTGTCACACGTCCGCCTTTACCAGTTGGCGCAACTTGTGTGATATCTACATCTTTTTCACGAGCAAATTGACGTACTGATGGCATAGCCAAGACACGTTTGTTTGGATCAGCCGCTGCTACTACGCCTGTTGACGCTGCAGGTGCTGGTGCTGCTTGTTCTGTTTGAGCAGGAGCACTTGGTGCTGGAGCTGAACTTGGTGCAGAGTTATGTCCTGGTGCATCGATTTCGATCAATACATCTCCAACATTTGCTACTGTACCTTCTGGAACAACGATGTTTTTAACTGTTCCTGTAACTGGTGAAGGGATTTCTTCAACAGATTTGTCGTTTTGAACTTCCAATAAAGTATCATCTTCATTGATTGTATCGCCTGATTTAACGAACCATTTTACGATTTCGCCTTCTGCAATACCTTCGCCGATATCTGGTAATTTAAATTGGAATACTCCGCCACCATTGTCTGCTGCTGGTGCTTCTGGAACAGCTGCTGGTTGTGCAGGCGTTTGTTCTTGAGCCGGAGCCGCTGTTGGCGCTGCATCATTTTCAGGATGTCCTGGTGCATCGATTTCGATCAATACATCTCCAACATTTGCTACTGTGCCTTCTGGTACTACGATTGATTTAACTGTTCCTGTAACTGGAGATGGAATCTCTTCTACAGATTTATCGTTTTGAACTTCTAATAATGTATCATCTTCATTGATGGTGTCTCCTGCTTTAACGAACCATTTTACGATTTCGCCTTCTGCAATACCTTCACCAATATCTGGTAATTTAAATTGATAAGCCATTTTTTAAGCCTTCCCTTCCTTTATCGTATCTGTCTAACTCGCAAATTGCGGAAAACAACAGCTCTAAATTTCCACATGAAAAAATATCACGTGAAAATTCAGGCATGCCGTTTAAAGCAAATTTATTCAGTTTTAATTAAAATTCTGCGATTTCTCTAGCTTTCGCTTCGATATCTTTAGCATTTGGCAACCAAATGTTTTCTGCTTGTCCAAATGGGAAGATTGTATCTGGAGCAGATACACGGCCAATTGGCGCTTCTAATGATAATACTGCACGTTCAGAAATTTCAGAAACAACCATAGCACCAACGCCAGCTTGTTTTTGTGCTTCTTGAACAACGACTACGCGACCAGTTTTTTCAACTGATTTAATGATTGTTTCAACATCTAAAGGAGCAACAGTACGTAAGTCAATGATTTCAACAGAAATATTGTCTTTCGCTAAATTGTCAGCAGCTTTGATTGCTTCACGAACCATTGCACCGTAAGTAATGATAGAAACATCAGTACCTTCACGAGTAACAGCAGCTTTATCCAAAGGCACTTCGTATGATTCATCCGGCACTTCCTCACGGAATGAACGGTATAGTTTCATGTGTTCTAAATAAACAACAGGGTCATTGCTTCTGATTGCAGAAATCAATAGTCCTTTTGCATCATATGGATTTGATGGGATAACAACACGGATACCAGGAGATTGAGCAATTAGCCCTTCCAAGTTATCTGAGTGAAGTTCTGGTGTATGCACACCACCACCAAATGGCGCACGAACAGTAATAGGCATGTTGCGTGTTCCGCCCATACGGTAACGAGTACGAGCCATTTGACCTACGATTTCGTCAAAGACTTCAAATACAAATCCAAAGAATTGGATTTCAGGAACTGGACGGTAACCTTCTAAAGCTAAACCGAAAGCTAAACCACCGATTCCAGATTCTGCTAAAGGAGTATCGAAGACACGGTCTTCGCCAAATTTTTCTTGTAAGCCTTCAGTTGCACGGAAAACTCCGCCGTTTTTACCAACGTCTTCACCGAAGACCAATACGTTTTCGTCTTTCTCTATTTCAAGAGCTAAGGCATCTGTAATTGCTTGGATCATTGTTTTTTGTGCCATGATTATTTCGACTCCTTCGCTTCATAGAATGCAATTTGTTCTTTAATGTTTTGAGGTTGAACTTCAAACATGTTTTTCAAGAAATCAGAAACTTTTTGTTTTGGAACTTTATCAGCTTCTGCAATTGCTACTTTGATTTCTTCTTTAGTTTTTTCGATTACTTCATTTTCTTTTTCTTCAGACCATAAACCTTTGTCTTCTAGATATTTACGGAAACGAACTAATGGATCTTTTTGTACCCATTCGTCATCCATGTCTTTTGAACGGTAACGAGTTGGATCGTCACCTGATAATGTATGTGGACCATAACGGTAAGTTAGTGTTTCGATCAATACAGGGCCATTGCCATTTGCAGACCATTCGCGTGCTTCTTTTGCAATTGCATACACTGCTAATGGATCCATTCCGTCAACGACGATTCCTGGAATTCCTGCTGCTACAGCTTTTTGTGCTAAAGTTTTAGCAGCAGTTTGTTTTTCACGTGGTGTTGAAATCGCAAAACCATTGTTTTGGATGATGAACACGCCGTTTGCATGATATGCTCCTGCAAAGTTGATTGCTTCATAGAAATCACCTTGTGAAGAACCGCCATCACCAGTATAAGTGAAGACAACGTTTTTCTTGCCGCGTTTTTTCATTCCTAAAGCAACACCCGCTGCTTGGATGTATTGCGCACCAATGATGATTTGTGGTGGTAGAGCATTTAATTCTGGTGCATAGTGGTTACCTGCTACATGTCCACGAGACCATAAAAATGCTTCTGTTAATGGTAAGCCGTGTTGAACTAATTGAGGTACATCACGGTAACCTGGTAATAGGTAATCTTCTTTTTCCATAGCAAATTGGCTTGCTAATTGGCTTGCTTCTTGTCCAGCTGTTGGCGCGAAGAAGCCTAGACGACCTTGACGGTTCAACGCAGTTGAGCGTTGGTCTAACACACGTGACCAAACCATACGAGTCATTAATTCTACTAATTCGTCATCTGATAAATCAGGTACTGCATCTTCGTTTACGATTTTCCCATCTTTATCTAAAACTTGAAATGTTGGGAAATCAGCGTCGACTTTTTCCATAAGTGCTTTAAAGTCAATAGGTTTTTGTTTCTTTGCCTTTGCCATTTTGTCACACAATCCTCTCTGTTACGTTTCTATTTTTCGAAAAAAGTAAAACAGCGTCAAAAACTGTATTACTTTTTATCGACTACACTTACAAATTATCACTAAACTGATAAAAGAGCAAGTAAAAAGTTATCATTTCTTTAAAATTCATTAAAATACCAGAAACCTTTCGTATCAAAGGTTAGTGATTAAAATCACAAACAAGAAACCGTTTTACAAAAAGCCTTCCTAAACATATCTTTTGACAATCGTCTGTTATAGTCCTTCGAATCATTGTTATGCTACAGAAAAAACATGCGTGAGAAATTATTTACCGAAATATAATGACTTATTTTTTGAAATGAAAAAAAGAACAAAGACAAATGTTCGGATTTTTTGTCTTTGTTCTTTTTAAAATGAGTATTTATAGTTAAAATTTTATTTTTTTCGTTTCATCACGAATGAGCTTATCTGTTGCAAAGAAAATTTTCGTTATTTGTTTTACAAAAATTTTAGTAGAAAGTCTTAATCAACCAGCTTTTTTTATTAAGTGAACAATTATTCACTATTTTAATCAATTAAATCCACTCTTTAGTGATATGAATATATAGTCGTTTAGCAACTTCTACTGTGATCAAATATAGTACAATGATCAAAATGAACCAGCCCCAATAATTAGCTGGAAGTTTCACAAAGTCAAAAACCTCCCGGATTGGTGTCAAGACAATCAATAATCCTAAACCAACTGCTCCTAGACTTGAAAGAATCACAGCAGGTGATGCAATACTTTGAATAAATGGTAATTTCCGAGTCCGCACCATTTGAACAACTAACGTTTGACTAACTAAACCAACCACAAACCAACCTGTTTGGAATAAATGTTGACTGCCGATCGTATTAGCGCTAAAGACAAACCACATCACAACATACGTCATAATATCAAAGATACTACTTACAGGACCGATGCATAAGGTGAATTTCATCAAGCCATTGGTTTCCCAACGAACAGGTTTCAATAAGTCTTCTTCATCCACGTTATCCCAAGGAATTGCCAATTGTGCGATATCATAAATTAAGTTTTGAATCAATAATTGAATGGATAACATTGGTAGAAATGGTAAAAAGGCACTTGCAATCAAAATAGAGAAAACATTCCCAAAGTTTGAGCTGATCGTGATTTTAATGTATTTCATCATATTAGTAAAGACTTTTCGACCTTCGATTACGCCATCTTCTAAAACGTTTAGACTTTTTTCTAGTAAAATAATTGAGCTGGCATCTTTGGTAATATCCGCCGCCGTATCAACAGAGATTCCAACGTCTGCTTTCCGAAGGGCTGGCGCATCATTGATTCCATCTCCCATGAAACCTACTGTATGACCATTGCTTTGTAGAGTTTCAATGATTCGAGATTTTTGCATCGGATTCAATTTCGCAAATAAATTGGTTTTTTCGACTTCTTCTTTCATTTGTTCATCAGACATGTTGTCGATATCTGACCCAAGTACCACATGTGAAACTTCGATTCCAACGTCGCTACAGACTTTTTTGGCCACAATATCATTATCACCTGTAAGAACTTTCACATTGACACCATGTTCGTGTAAGGATTTAATCGCAGTGATCGCTGATTTTTTAGCTGGATCTAAAAAGCCCATAAAACCAATCAAGGTCATCCCTTGTTCATCTTCTACACTATAAATAGCTTCATTATGAACATCTTTTTTCACCGCAACGGCTAACGCACGCATGCCTTGTTCATTCATCCGAATATTGACTTCACGCATTCTTTTTTGTAATTCTGGTGTTAGCGGTACAATTTCACCATTGATTTCAGCATGCGTACAAACAGCTTCCATCTCCTCCACAGCACCTTTTGTGATCATAAATTGATGACCATCCGCATTAACAACCACAGTTAAACGACGACGAGAAAAGTCGAAGGGAATTTCATCCAGTTTTGTCACTGAGTGATACGGACTTTGACTGTTGTTTTCTTCGTAAAAATTGATTACAGCAATATCCATCAAGTTTTTCCAACCTGTTTGGTAATGAGAATTCAAAAAGGCCATATCTAATACTTGGTTATTGACTTCGCCTAATGGATCTAGATGCTGTACTAAAACAACTCTGTCTTCAGTAATTGTTCCTGTTTTATCCGTACAAAGAATATCCATACTACCTAAATTTTGAATAGAAGGTAATTCTTTCACGATCACTTTATGTTTGGATAAACTTAACGCACCTTTTGCTAAGTTACTGGTTACGATCATTGGCAACATTTCTGGTGTCAAACCAACTGCTACAGCAATCGCAAAGAAAAAGGCTTCGCCCCATTCGCCTTTAGTGATCCCATTGATCAAAAATACGATTGGAAACAGAATCATAACCATTCTTAATAAAAATTTGCTGACTTTAGTAAGACCAATATCAAAAGAAGTTTTCCCGCGTTGGGTTGTGGCACTTTTAGCAATATCCCCAAAGAAAGTATTTTGACCTGTCTTTAAGATAATCGCTTTACCTTGCCCACTTAATACGTCAGTTCCCATAAAAATCAAGTCCTGCATATCTAACGCTGAAACAGAATCTGAATTCTTATCGATACCAGCATCTACGAATTTTTCTACTGGCATTGATTCACCTGTCAAAGAAGATTGATTGATAAATAAATCCTTGGTCCAAATCAACACAGCATCGGCTGGAATCATATCACCTGTTGCTAGTGTTACGATATCTCCTGGTACAACTTCGTCCATCGGAATTTCTTTCGTTTGGCCAGCACGCGTCACTGCTGTTGTATTTTCGATGAGTTCTTTTAGATTCAAACTCGCTTTTTGGGAACGGTACTCTTGAATAAATGCAATAATCACACTAGCTAAAATCATGATTCCCATAACAAGTGCTGCTTCAAAATCTTTAGTTGCAGCTGATACCACCATCAATAAAGCAAGTACATAAACAAATGGATCTTTAAATGCTTCTAAAAACATAATAATTGCGGGGGTTGGTTTTTGTGCGGACACTTCATTTGGTCCATATTCTTCTAAACGATGTTTAGCATCTTCTTCGGATAACCCTTTTTCTGAAGTACGCAACTCCATCATCAATTCTCGTTCCGATAACATCGCTAATTTTCTTAATTCTTGGTCTTTTGTTGTTTTCTTTATATCTGCTATTTTTTTGTTCATCATTTTCTTTTCCTCCTAGTTCTAGCTCGCTTCATCTTATCTAGGAAGGGAAAGGAAAAATCATTCCAATTCCATCGTTTCCAAGATGAAGGCTACATTTATTTTTCTCGAATGACTGGGGTCTTCCATGTGACTCTTCCTCTCTTTTGTGTATTTTAAAACGATGGATTTTTTAACTGTTGAGTTAGCATTTTGCTTTCTGGCTGTTTGTTCTTTTGCAGAACTTCGCTCTCTTTGGTCGCCAAGTACTGTTCATCATCAGCTCTGGCGGAGCCATTGCCTCCTTCAAACCTTAAAACTTTTGATATCTGGCTTATGCTTTCCTTCTGCCTGTTTGTTCTTTTTTGCGGAACTTCGCTCCCTTTGGTCGCCAAGTACTGTTCATCATCAGCTCTGGGGGAGCCATTGCCTCCTTCAAACCTTAAAACTTTTGATATCTGGCTTATGCTTTCCTTCTGCCTGTTTGTTCTTTTTTGCGGAACTTCGCTCTCTTTGGTCGCCAAGTACTGTTCATCATCAGCTCTGGCGGAGCCAGTCGCTGTGATTCACAGCAAAACAAAACGCACACTCAACAATAGAGTGTGCGTGAAATAGCAACTTAAATAAAAGTTTCTCTATCGTTGAGCTTTAGCACTATAGGGCGTAGATAATTTCTTATCAGCTACGTTATGAATGACCTTCACGATCATTCCTGTTCAACCAACTAAGAGTCTCTCGATTCTTTCGCGGCAGCAGCATGTGTCCAAATAGGAGCCTCACCTAACAATTATTCAATTCTTAATCCGTATCCATCATAGTTCATATTTTGATAATTGTCAAAAGAAAAAAAAGAAAAAATTTTAATCCACTGGGTTTCCCTCTGCATGTTGTCCTAGATCTATTTTTCCTTGACTAATTTCTACTCTTGAAAAATTTGCGGTTGTCAATTCTGAATCGGATAGGTTTTCTAAGCACTCGTAAAACCAATTACCTAGTTCATAAAATTGTTCATCTGTCATATTTTCTGATTCAGCAAACAGTACATTTTCAGCCTGATTGATCTTTAACTTCAAAATAAGTTCTAAAAGATAATTTTGAATCGGGATCGAATATTTTTCTCCAGTTACTTCATCTGTTACATAAATCATCGGCATGATTTGTACTTCTTTTGTTTTTCTGAACGGATTAAATACAGCCGCTTTGATTTGTCTCATGAACCAATCCTTTTCATATTCCATCATTACAATCCACTCCTTTTTATGTAGCTTTTAAGATAATGATTAGATAAATACTCATTTCTTCTTAATCTTTATTTTACCACTAAACGAAATAATTTACATAAAAAGTGTTAGCTTTTCTAAACTTCTGGAATTGGCTCACTTAAAAGAATTTGACCGCTTTTTCCAAAATAGTCTACCTGCATAGTCCTTAAGTCCGTCCGCCAATAAGCTATACCGGAATTTCCTGCAAGCTTAGTAAAATCATCAAAAGTTATCAAACCGGCTTGCGCTTTTAATACGGCTTCTTTAATCTTTTTAGCAGATTCTTCTGCTGCTACTTTTTTAGGTTTCCCATTAAATTGAACCTCGATATATGCTGTTTCATCGTAATATCGATAAACGCCTTCTTCCACCAAATAATCGTATTTTTGTACACCTATCTTTTTAAAGGCACGAATCAACTCGGAAAATCCACCAGCATTTTTCTCATTATTAATGATTTCTTCAATAGCTTTCAAATCTAGATCCATTATCTTCACTCCTATTCTTCGTTTAGAAAATAAAAATAGACCTAAATCAAAACGAATTACATTTTGACTCAGGTCTTTTTAACGAACATTATTTTACTTCTTCAACTTCTGTCATATCTTCAATATATTTATAGACTTGTTGACCAGCAATTCCGCCTTCGCCAACAGCTGTTGTGATTTGACGTAATGTTTTTTCACGAACATCACCAATGGCAAAAACACCTGGTATACTTGTTTTCATATCTTGATCTGTTTCGATCCAACCTTCTGCATTGGTCAAACCAGCTTTTTTAAATGGTTCTGTTAATGGATCAAGTCCAACATAAATAAAGACACCGTCAGCTTCGATTTCTTTGACTTCATCAGTCAAGGTATTTCTTAATTGTCCACCAGTTACGACCATATCATTTCCAACGATTTCTTCTAAAACGGTATTCCATTCAAAAGAAATTTTTTCATTGGCAAATGCCCGATCTTGAATGATTTTTTGTGCACGTAGTTCATCACGACGATGTACGATTACAACTTCTGAAGCAAATTGTGTTAGGTAGATTGCTTCTTCAACCGCTGAATCGCCGCCGCCAATCACTAACAGTTTTTTATTACGGAAGAAAGCTCCATCACAAACTGCACAATAAGAAACCCCGCGTCCTGCAAATTCTTCTTCACCTTTAACACCTAATTTACGATGTTCACAGCCTGTAGCGATAATTATTGTTTTAGCCTGATAGGTTTTATCATCACAAATGACTTCTTTATATGTGCCTTGATCTTTGATATCCATTACGATGCCATATGCATTTTCAGTACCAAATTTCTCAACATTCTCATACATTTTATAAGCCAATTCAGGTCCCATGATCGAATCAAATCCTGGATAGTTTTCCACTTCAGCAGTATTGTTCATTTGACCGCCAGGTGCGCCGCGTTCAATCATCAATACTGAAAGATTAGAACGTGATGCATAAAGCGCTGCAGTCATCCCAGCAGGTCCGGCACCAATTATAATTACATCATACATATGTCTTTTCAACCTCCGAATTTTTCAAGTACATTCACTTTACAACTTAACTAGTTGATTGTCTATCTTTCTGCCCAACCTGATTATTTAATAAAAAAACCAAATCTATTCTGAATGTCTTCATTTCGTTTTCCATTATATCATGCTTTTTTCTGGATATCATCTCTTTTATACTTACTTATAATAAGAAAAAAGCTAGTAAGGAATAACTAAAAATCAGTTTTCCCTTACTAGCTTAAATTGAATACCATGCAAAGCGGTGAACCCAAGTTTTATTGATTTACTATCTTTAGAAACGATGCACTAGTTTTGAAACATTATACTTCCCCGATTTTAACTAGAACATTAAGAAGATGCTTAATAGATGTTTGATTTTTTTAGATTTCTACTTCTTATTTTAGAAGATTTGAAATGAAATCATAATTACGTTCTGTAAATTTCGCCGCACTTGTTTGAACACCTTTTGAGTATTTTGCAAATGTACGAACTCCGATTAGATTCCCGTGTCTATCGAAAATTGGACCACCATAGTTGCCCTCTTTATTTGCTTGGTTAAACCAAAAGTTTGAAGCAACATTGTAACTAATTGTCGCTTGGCTTTCCCACATTTCGCCTTTTTTATCAGCATCATATCCTGGCATAGTCACATCTCCACAAACGATAATTGTTGGATTTTTTGTAACAGGAACTACAGGAACTATTTCACCAATATTTTGACCAGATTCATTTGGTTTCACTGTTAAAACAGCTAAATTTCCCCAACTTTCTTCAAAGTCTACTGACTCAACTTGGAATGAGCCAAAAGGAGCGTTTTCGCCATCTTTCCCTGGTGTAACGAAAGATTTATCAAGATTTTCGCTATTTTTTAATCCTTCAACAACATTATAAGAAGTTAGTACTTTATTGTTAGCAATAACTGTACCAGTACCAGTTGTACCATTAACATCGATAAATGCTACACTCTGGAAACGTCCTTTTGTTGTATCATTAACTTTTGTTTTGTTTTCAGTTAATTTTTCTCTTACTGGGTGAGCGGCTTCTACTTGAGGTGTTGCTGCAACTGCTGCAGTAGATAACACTGCTGCGCATAGTAATGCTGTTACTAAACGTTGAATTTTCATTGATTTACCATCCTTCATTTTTTAGATTGTTTGTATAAACTAAACGTTATTTCAATCTGTTACTTCATTACTTGGGTCCACCGCTTTACATGGTATCCAAGTATACTTAAAATTAGGATGTTTATTGTGTCTGAATTAGATTTTTTCCCAAACAGTCGATTTACCTGGTTCTTCTCCACGATTCCACCATTTGGCTTTGTATTGTACTCCCTTGAATGTAATAACATTACCGCCAGAGTAAGCTAGTTGTGATTTCCACTCCTCAATAGTACTTGTACTTAGTTTTTCCCAAGCATCTGACATTCCTGGCTTATTTCCTTGTGTCCACCATTTTGCCCGATACTCAATTCCATCATAGAAAACTTTATCTCCGGCAACATATGTTTTTGATTGCACCCAAGTTGTTTGATTTTCAGATGGTTTTTCTACTTCTTTTTCTGTATTAAAAATTAAAGCTGTTGATAAATCGGAGCGATTACCTGCTTTATCTAACGCTGCAATCGAAATTGTATAGGTCGTGTTCGCTGTTAAGCCACTCAATTCAAATTTCGTTGTTCGACTTTCACCTATTCTTGATCCATTACGATACACTTCATATTTTTCTACTCCAATATTATCAGTTGAAGCATTCCAATTTAATTGCGCTGATGTGCTAGTGATATCGCTTGCTTTTACACCTGTTACTTGGCTTGGCGCCTGTGTGTCTGCTACTATTTCTTTTTCTGTACGAACTGTTACTCCTGTTGACATCTTTGAACGATTTCCAGCTTGATCAACCGCAATAATTGAAAATGTATACGATGAATCTGCTATTAAACCTGTTGCAGCAAAAGCTGTTGTTTTACTCTCACCGATTTTTGAACCATTACGGTACACTTCATATTTTTCTACTCCAACATTATCAGTCGCTGGATTCCAGAAAAGTTGTGTAGAATTAGTTGTAATATTAGCTGCCCTTACACCAGTCACTTGGCTTGGCGCTTGTGTATCAATTTCATTTTGCCCTAAATGTTTGGCAATAAACTCATAGTTAGAGCCAGTAATTTTTGAACCAGCATTTTTGTATGCAACGCCGTTTATACGATATTCAGAAGTATGAACAGCCATTAATTGGTTGTTTTCATTGTAAACAGGAGCCCCAGAAGTTCCACCAATAGAATCCATATCGTAATATACTCGTAATGTAGTTTGTGAAATAACAGACCCCTTTGCTTCCCATAATTGCCCATGTTTATCTTGGCTGTATCCTGGTAGAAGTCCTTTAGTTCCTGTCGGAATATTAGGTACATTCTTTACAGGTATGATTGGTACAACATCTCCAATGTTTTTTCCAGAGCTATTAGGTTTCAAAGTAACAACGGCAATGTCATAATCTCGGTTATTTTCAACTGTCCATCCAGTATGCATATCAATTGATTCTATTGAAAAGGAACCAAACGGATAATAATAGTCATTTCTGGCTGGACTTACTCTTGCCTTGCTAATATCTGCACTTGTTTTTAAGCTTGTCACAACGTGAGCTGCTGTCAACACTTTGTTCTTTCCAATAACAGTCCCTGATCCGAATCCACCATCTGCTTTTAATAGATAAATAATGCTAGAGTAAGGCGCTTTAGTAGTATCCATTACTCTCACTCGAGTATCTTCCCCAATAATTGCTCTTCCTTCCGGTACATTTGTTTCTGCATAGCTATTCACACTCAATGAAACTATTGATAAAGTAACCCCACAAATCAATAATGCTGTAAATTTTTTAACTTTCACTATTTCATCCTCCAACTCTATAACTGTGCTTCTCTATCATTTTATAAGAATTGTTATGAAATTAAAGTTCATTAACCGCTAAAAATAAGAAATAAATGAGTAAAATAATCGAAAAAAACATGTCATCCTACTATGTTTTTTATATTTACGAGATGTTTTTTACATTATTTTTACATTTTGTTTAACATCTGAGTAAGGAAAAGCTCTATAAAACTAGAAAAAAACGCTAGAAGGAGCTATAAGAGCTACTTCTAACGCTTTTTTTCTTCTAACTTTCACTATTTTGTAACTTATACATATCTGCATACAGACCATTTTTGGTCAATAAATTTTCATGATTACCACGTTCCACGATACGGCCTTTATCTAATACTAAAATCAAATCAGCATCACGAATCGTAGATAAACGGTGAGCGATTGCAATCGTCGTCCTTCCTTGACGCATATTGGCTAATCCTTCTTGAATCAACCCTTCGGTCTCGGTATCGATGTTAGCAGTTGCTTCATCCAACACAAGAATTTTTGGATCTGTTACAATCGTTCGAGCAAATGAGATCAATTGTCTTTGTCCACTAGAATAACTTGCACCTCGTTCGATCACTTTTGCATGATATTTATTTGGTAATGTTTCAATAAATTTATCTGCTTGAACAAATTCGGCTGCTGCTTTGATTTGTTCATCGGTTATTTCCGGATTCAACATCCGAATATTTCCAGCAATATCACCATAAAACATAAATGCATCTTGCAAAACTAAACCTAACTTTTGTCTTAACTCAGATAGAGGATACTCGCGAATGTTGCGATCATCAATCAAAATCTCCCCTTCATAAAATTCATAAAAGCGCATCAAAACATTGATAATTGAACTTTTTCCACTACCAGTATGTCCGATCAACGCCACAGTCTCACCCGGGTTAGCAATAAAACTGATATGATTCAATACATTGTTCTTGCCATCATAAGAAAAACTAACATTACGAAATTCGATCTTGCCACGAAGGATTTCTGCGTTAGCTCCAACATTTTGTTGCGGAGTCAATTCATCGTTATCAAATATTTTCAAAATTCGACTGCCTGCTACCATGCCATCGGTAAAAACACTTAGAAAATCCATCATTTGAGTCATCGGATTAAAGAATGCTTGAACATAAGTAACAAAAGCATAAATCAAGCCAACTTCCACAGGAGAATGCAATGCGTCATACCCGAACAAAGTCAACGTCAAGCCAATTGCTAGTGTATAAAGAAAGTTAATGATTGGACCTAAAAGCAATGAGTTGGTTTTGATCATTGAAAAACGCGTACGTAAATAATCATTGTTCGTCTCTTCAAATTCTTTTTCCAAACGATTTTCTTGTCGAAACTGCTGAATAATCTGCATACCAGAAATATACTCATTCAATTTCGTGTTCAATTGACTTAATTTTTCCCGCATACTTCGATAAATTCTTGAACTAAATTTTTGATAGTACCAAATTACGATCAATAAAATCGGTAAGAAAATCAAATTATACAACGCAATTTTCCCACTGATCTGAAACATCGCAATAAAAGAAGAAACTACTGCAAAAATTCCTGTCAAGACCATCAAGAATACATACCAAAACTCAACCAATGTTTCCGTATCATTGGTTACACGAGAAACGATCGAACCAGCTGGTGTTTGATCGAAATAACGCATACCGAGTGTTTGGAGTTTTTCAAATAATTTTACACGAATATATTGATAAGTTTTTAGTGAAGCGGTCGAATATAAAAACCATTGGAAAAACCAGATAATACTTTTAACAACCACACCAAACAAATACAATCCTGCAAAAAAGAAAATCACTTGGTTTGTCGCTGTTTTTGGTGTTAAATAATCATCCATAAACGTTTGAATGATTCTTGGTAATAGAATGTTAATAATCGACAGAATCAAAGCAAACAAAATTGCTGACAAAAACGTTCGACGAAATGGTCGAGCAAATTTAAGCAATCGTTTAACGATCGAGACTTGTTCTTTTAAAGGTACTGATTTTGTCCATTCAGATTCGTATTTTTCTTCCATTATACTTCACTCCCTTCAATTTTCGCTTCTAATTGTTGTTTATCCCACATCCGCTTGTACCAGCCAGCCAATCTTAATAGCTCTTGATGCGTCCCACGCTCAACGATCTTCCCTTCATCTAAAACGATGATTTCTTTGGCATGCATTACACTGCTTAACCGATGTGCTGCAATGATCGTGGTTTTTTCTTTTCTGGCAGCTTTTAAATTTGAAAGAATCGCTTCTTCCGTTTTAGCATCCACGGCTGATAAAGCATCATCTAAAATCAATAGTTCAGGATTTACGATCAATGCTCTGGCAATCGAAATCCGTTGTTTTTGACCACCGGATAATGACACGCCACGTTCCCCAACTAACGTATCATAGCCATTAGTAAAAGCCTTTATTTCATTATTGATAAACGCCATTTCAGCCGCTTGCTCAACTTCTGTTTCTGTAAAATCAGGATTGGCAAAGCGGATGTTGTCCCGTATCGTCATTGAAAATAGAAAATGATCTTGAGGAACGTACCCCAGTGAGTTCATCAAAGCATCTAAAGAATAATCTTTGATATCATGTCCGCCAAAAGTAATACGTCCTTTATAATGATCATATTCACGCATCAATAATTTTAAAATAGTTGTTTTGCCAGCACCTGTTTTTCCGACGATCCCCAATGTTTCGCCTTCATTGATGGCAAATTTTATCTGTTCTAACGTTGCCTCTTTGTCCTTTGGATAAGTGAATTGGTCAATTTCCATTGATAATTGACCTTTTGCTGGTGTTTGGATCGCGTCTTTTTTCTCAACAATGTGTGTTTTTTCATGTAAAAGTTCATTCACACGATCATAACTCGCATTCCCACGCTCTAATACATTAAACAAACGCCCAATCGCAAACATCGGCCAAACCAACATTCCAATATAACTTATAAATGAAATTAACTGACCAATCGTGATTGTATCATCCATGATAAAACGGCCGCCGATAATAATCGTCAATACATAAGAAATCCCGATAATCAGTGTAATAAACGGATCGAATAACGCATCCAAAAAGTTCACTCGCTTATTTTTAACGATCGCATCATCAATTTTCTCTGTAAAATCTTGAAGATCTTCTTTTTCCTGCCCAAAAGTTTTGATAACCTTCATCCCTGTAATACTTTCTTGTGTCTTATCATTGATCGTTGAAAAAGCAGCTTGTGAATCACGAAAAGCATCATGTAATTTAGAGCCTAACACTCTTGACGTCACTGCCAATAATGGTAATGGAATCAATGCAATCAAGGTTAAACGCCAATCAACGAATAAAATCATTGCCACAATGGTCGCACCACCAGTGATCATAGAGTCTGCAAAGGTTAAAATCCCCGCTCCAGCCACGTTTTGGATCGCATTTAAATCATTCGTTGCATGTGCCATCAAATCTCCTGTTCGATACTTCTGATAAAACACATTATCCATTTTTGTGAAATGATGGAATAATTGCCGTCTTAAATCTTTTTCTAGCCTTGCTGCACTTCCCCAGATATAAATTCGCCAAATATAACGAAAAATATACTGTGCTAAAGCTGCCAACAATAATATACCCACCCAAAATAAAATAGGTTGAATCGCCAAATCCTTTTCAGCAATCTTGTCAACAACGATCCCAATAACTTTAGGCGGAACTAATTGAACAAGCGCAACCATAACCAATGAAAATACACCAATAATATAACTTTTTTTCTCCTGTTTGAAAAACCACCCTAATTTTTTAAATATAGACATGTACATTCTCCTCTTCTAATTTAACTCCTATGCGCTCACACCATTCTTTTGTTGTTTCCCCATTTCTGTACAACTCCTTTCATTTATAAAAATAAGCACAAAAAAAACGGACCAAAAAATCGGCCCGCTTGTGTGTTTGAATTCTGAATAGCAACTAAGAACCTTACTTATCTCCTTGGTTCTTCATTTGCTGCATCATTTGACGAATCTTCTTCTCAGAAGGTTTTTGTCCCATAGACATCATCATCATTCGTAACATATCCTCATTAACGGGAGGATTCTTTTTGAAATAGTCTTGCATATATTTGCGCGCAAGGAAAAATCCACCTGCTGCACCTGCTAATAAAGCGATAATCGCGATTAATACTACTAAACCTGTTGACATATAAATCTCTCCTTTCTACCTAGAAAAGCCAAACAAGAACTTCTGCTAAAGGTGTCTCACGCAGTCATTATTCTTGTTGAACTTACCATTTTTAAATTTATAGGGATATTTATCCCTTTTTTATATAATTGCTCTCAAGAAACTATTTTACTAGAAAGAAGCGGAAAAGGAAAGGTCTTTTGTCAGATTCCTCACAAGAAATTTACGAAAGATCATTTCCTCAGCTAGGCTCTCGAAAAAAAGATAACATCTGACTGAGATAAAAAGCATCTCACTCGTTTTTTCCTATTTTTCTGTCGAGCCCGAACAAGCTCATTCAGCTTTTAATTTTATCTAGCTTCAAGAACTGGGCTCTCGGAAAAAAGATAAAAGCCAACTGAGATGAAAAGCATCTCACTCGTTTTTCCTATTTTTCTATCGAGCCCGAACGAGCTCATTCAGCTTTTAATTTTGAACTTCTATTTTTTCTAATAAATCTGGATCGAATTTTTGTGATTTTAACATGGCAATTTCATAGCCATATGGTGCTTTACTTGTTTTTTTATCTGCACCAACATAAGGTGTTTCTAAAATTTTAGGTAAGTCTTTTAATTTTTCGTGATGAACAACTTTATTCAAAGCATCAAAACCAATTGTTCCAAAGCCAATATTGGCATGGCGATCCTTGTGTGAGCCCATTGGGTTTTTAGAATCATTCACATGGACGACTTTCAATCGATCTAATCCAATGATTTTATCGAATTCTTCTAGAACCCCATCAAAGTCCTCTTTAACATTATAACCAGCATCATTGATATGACAAGTATCCATTGTTACGGATAGCTTTTCATTTAACTTAACGCCTTCAATGATTGTTGCCAACTCTTCAAAGGTACGACCTAATTCAGTTCCTTTACCTGCCATTGTTTCCAATGCAATTTGCGGTACTTGCTCTTTCCATAAAACTTCATCTAGGCCTTTGATGATTTGTTTTAAACCTGCATCAACTCCAGCGCCAACATGGGCTCCAGGATGTAAGGTGATTTGGGTTGCACCTAAGGCATGCGCACGTTCAATTTCTTGACGTAAAAATGAAGTAGCAAAGCCAAAATTTTCTAATTTGATTGTATTCCCTAAATTAATGATGTATGGTGCATGAACCACAATATTGCTTAAATCATGTTCGGCCATAAACTTTTGACCTGTTTCGATATTCATCTCTTCAACTGGTTTACGACGCGTATTTTGCGGTGCTCCAGTATAAATCATAAAAGTTGTCGCCCCATAACTAGCCGCTTCTTCCGCCGAACCTAACAACATTTTTTTACCACTCATACTAACATGTGAACCTAATAACATAATGATCCTCCTAATTTTAAAGCTGAACGAGCTCGTTCAGTCTCGACTGGAAAATAGGGAAATCAGATTGAGGTGCTTTTTACCTCATTCGGATTTTATCTTTTTCCCGAGAGACTAGCTCGTGAAGCTGAATAATATAATAGCCCTGTTTAGCTTTTTTCCACTCATATCAATCCTGCTTAAGAATTGATATGGCCATAGCAAAACATAGTGTTAACCCAAACAGCTAAACAATTCAAAAAATGAATAATTGTAAACATAATAGGATTTTCCATCCTTTAAAAGAGTACGTGAAAGAACTGGAAAAAACAATCTTTTTGCCTCTTTGTTCTAACAAAATTTTACTTCTTATTTCTGTTATGAAAATGCGAATAACTATCGATCCATTCTTTCATCGAAATTTTACCAACTAGTTCTCCAATCAACTCATAAGGAATATTTTTGGGATTACTAAATCGTATACAGCTTTTGCCCATATTCAACTTGGTCGGAACAACTTTTTGATATTCATCCTGAAACCACAATAAGAGATCTTTGTTCCCCATAATTCCCATATGATACAAGGATAAATGCTTTTTTTGAGCACCTAAGCTGATAAACGGTAATGGTTCATCTTTTCTATCTAAGTACCCATCTGGAAAAACATTTAAAGGAACAACATAAGTCGGCATCCCATATTGCAAACGTAAAACAAAACCTTCAGGTATGTTTTCAGCAATGATCTTCGCTAATTTTTGATACGATTCTTGCCATTTTTCATCAATATTTTCTACGTATTCTTGTACTTCATCCACGCAAAGTTCCTCCTCCGTTTGCTAAAGATTGACGATAGAGTTCTTTAGATTTAAATCCTTTTTGTAAAATATCGATCATTTCATTTTTTCTTTTTGCTTGTGTTGTTTCTTGTTTAGCACTATAAATATACCGTGCCCAATCTTTTTTATAGCCAGGTGTGAGTTGATCAAACATAGCTTTCGCTTCTTTGTGATTCTCAATAAACGATTCTACAGCTGGTATAAATTGAACGTAATCATCGACACGAGCACTGCTTACATTAGTTGATTTTATTGTTCGTTCAACATTTTTCATACCAGTTACTGTAAAGGTCTCATCTAGACTAACCATCCGATTGAATTTCAACGTGCTACTTCCTATATAACCATCACTATCATCTACTTGAAGCGCTGGAAAAATTTCATCTCGATGAACAAATGTTGAATACACCTTGTTGCCTTTTTTAGGATAAGCTACAAAAAGCACACCATTTTTATGAAGCAGCTGCTTTTCGATTACTTCTATTACAATTTTTTTAAATTCTTCCATCGCCATGACAAATACAAAAATCATATCCGTAGGCTCCGCTGGAAGTTGGCTCTGATCCTCTTTTAGCTCAGGTAAATACTCTTTACTTGGTCGATTAACAATTACTTTATTTGAATAAGTCATTAATTTTAACTTTTCAACAATCGATTTCCCCATTTTTCCCAGCCTTTCCGTCTATTTTACAATCTACTGGTAGTGTACCATAAAATGATAGCGCTATTCACTTGCTAGCTTCTTTAAAAATCATATGAAATCCGCAGTTCCTCTCACCATGGTATACTAAAAAGAAAATCCACTAAGAAAGTAGGCAGCCATCATGACACTTATTGAAGACTATATTTTAGAATGCCCGAAAGATCGCCAAGAAAAACTACAACAACTATACACCATAATCAAACAACTCGTTCCCCAAGCAACAGAAAAAATGACCTATGGAATGCCCACCTTCTATTTAAATGGTAATTTAGTCCATTTTGCTAATATGAAAAATCATATTGGCTTTTATCCTGCACCGGCTGCTATTAAAGCATTTGAAAATGAACTGACGCCTTTCAAAACAAGTAAAGGTGCTATTCAATTTCCAGTGGATGGTGAATTACCAACAGATTTAATAAAAAAAATCGTAGCTTTTCGAGTGAATGAACATACGAAATAATAAAGACTAAGAATAAATGCGTTGACTTCATTTGAATTTTTTTAGAAGCTTTTAGATAAGTACGTTTTTTCACTGCATAACGTATAATTGAAAATTTTATCTGTTAGTCACAGATTTTCTGCTTATTTATCTTAAGTTTTCTCGATTAAATAGTTGTAAATAGCTGAACAACTGTTCATAGTAGTTTTTTTTTGCTATAATATCACGGAATGTATCATTATATTGAGGTGAAGCTTTTGGACAATCAGAATAACTCCCGTAAAACGGAACAACATTCTAAAAAAGTACCAGAAAAGAAGAAGATTTTTTTAACTATAAATGTAGTGATTCGTGTAATACAATCATTATTTGTCTTTGCAGTTGTTATCCTACTTTTAGGTGGCGCTTTAGGCCTTGGAATCGGTATGGGGTATTTTGCTTTTCTAGTTGAAGATACGCAACCACCAACAAAAGAAGAACTCCAAACAGAAATCAGTGATATCACTGAAGTTTCCCAGATGACTTACGCAGATGGTACGAATATTGCTAAGATCAAATCTGACCTTATTCGAACAAGAGTAGACTCAGAACATATTTCTCCATTGCTCAAAAAAGCAATTATTTCTACCGAGGATGAATACTTCGAAGAACACAAAGGTGTTGTTCCTAAAGCAGTCATTCGTGCCCTTGTTTCCGATGCAACAGGTATGGGTGGTTCATCTGGAGGATCTACACTAACACAACAATTAGTGAAACAACAAATCTTGACAGATGAAACAACCTTCAAACGAAAAGCGAATGAGATTTTGTTAGCCTATCGTATTGAGAAATATTTCTCAAAAGATGAGATTGTAACTACTTATCTAAATGTTTCGCCATTTGGACGTAATAACAAAGGTGAAAATATTGCAGGGGTCGAAGAAGCAGCTAAAGGATTATTTGGCAAAAGTGCTAATGACTTAACACTACCACAAGCAGCCTTTATTGCAGGTTTGCCGCAAAGTCCAATCATCTATACGCCATATAGCAATACGGGTGCCTTAAAAGCAGACGAAAACATGGCCTATGGAATGAAACGAAAAGATTTTGTTTTATTCAGTATGTATCGTGAAAAAGCCATTACTAAAGAAGAATATGAAGCAGCCAAAAATTATGATTTGAAACAAGATTTCCAACCGCAACAAGAATCCAATCAAAACACCGAAAGCTATCTTTACAATGCTGTATTAGAGCAAGCAACCAATGTAGTGATGGATATCAATATAGAAAAAGCGGGTGTCAAAAAAGAAACGCTTGATGATTTAGGACTTTCTCAATACAAAGATCAAGCACGAAAAGAAATTCAAAATCGCGGTTATACAATCCAATCAACAATTGATCAAACGGTTTATGATACCATGCAAAATGCTGTAGCAAACTTCGGCTACATGCTAGACGATGGGTATGGTGCCGGATTTGTTGAGACCGGAAATGTTTTGATGGATAATAAAACTGGTAAAATCATCGGTTTTGTAGCGGGGCGTGACTTTAATGTTAGCCAGAGTAATCATGCACTAGATACAGTTCGACAAGTTGGTTCTACGATTAAACCGATTTCTGTCTATGGACCGGCTATCGATCAAGGTTTGATTGGTTCAGAAAGTCGCTTAGCCAATTATCCTACCACCTACAGTAGTAGCGGCAAGCCGCTAGAGAATGCAACAAATTCTGGAACAAATACATTTGACACCGTCCGTCATTCATTAGAATGGTCGTATAATATTCCAGTTTACCATCTAAATGAAGCCATGAAAGCACAAATGGGCGATGATAATTTCTCTTACAATAACTATCTAAGTAAAATGAATTATCCTGCTAGCGATGCTTGGGCTTATCAATCCGCTCCTTTGGGGTCTGTTGAAACCACCGTTCTAACACAAACAAATGGGTTTCAAGCACTTGCTAATAAAGGCCAATATCAAAAAGGCTATATGATCGATAAAATCACAGATAATAGTGGAAAAGTTATTTATGAACATAAAGATGCACCCGTTCGAGTCTATTCTGAAGCGACCGCTTCGATCATGAATGACATGATGCGTTCTGTCTTAGATTCAAAAATAACGACGCCTTTCAAAAATATGGTCAATGGGCTTAATCCTGCTTTTGGAAATGTTGACTGGATCGGTAAAACAGGAACAACCGATTTGTACAAAGACGCTTGGTTAGTTGTTTCGACACCGACGATTACCTTAGGTTCATGGACAGGCTATGATAATCCAACAGCTATGAGTCCAAATAGTGGGGATCAAAATAGTGCCTACTTAGCAAATCTAGCAAATGCAGTCTATTCAGTCAGACCTGATTTATTCGGCACTGGTGAAAAATTCACTCTTTCAAAAGACGTAATCAAGTCAACTGTTTCAAGCTTTACAGGAGAAAAACCAGGTACTTTCACCTACAACGGCGGAACTTATACAGCACCTGGACCAAATGTCGAATCTTTCTATGCGAAAGACGGCGCTCCGAAAAGCCAATATAAATTTGGATATGGCGGATCAGATGCAAACTATAGCGCCTATTGGGGACGCTATGCAACAACGCCTTCCTCTTCAAATGCAGGTTCGACAACGACACCTTCTTCTGAGAAAAAAGAGGATACGAAAAAAGAAAATACAACCCCTTCTTCAAGCGAAAAAAATAATAACTAATCTCTAGAGGCTCAAACAAAACGGCAATATGTTTTGTTTGAGCCTCTTCTAATTTAATGTGTATTATTTAAGCGATATACTTCTTCTAGATCTTCTTCTAAAAAAGGCTGATCTTTGTAATAAAATTCATGATCTTTTTCATTGATTTCACGGATTACTTTGCAAGGATTTCCAACTGCAACCGAATTTTTTGGAATATCCTTTGTCACAACGCTACCAGCGCCAACAACACTATTTTCACCGATCGTTACACCAGGACAAACTGTCGTATTTGCTCCAATCCAACAATTATCCTCGATTGTTACCGGATTGCCATACATCAAACGCCGATAATCAGGATGAATTGGATGCCCTACCGTTGCGATTGTCACGCCCGGACCAAAAGCAACTTTATTTCCGATCTTAATCGTCGCATCATCAATAAAAGTGCAGCCCATATTTAAGTAACATTCTTCACCAAGCTCAATATTACTGCCATAACAAAAATAAAAAGGCGGTTCGATCCACGCATTTATTTTTGTTCCAAAAATTTCATCTAAAAGCTGAAATTTTCTTTCTACTTCGTCAGATGACGTTTGATTAAAAGCCATCATTCTCCTTTTTGCCTGTAATCGCTCCTCAGGCAATCCTTCACAATCATCTAAAAATAATTTACCAGTCATGATTCTTTCTCGCATATTCATTGAAATTACTCCTTTTAGTAACTATAGTGAGAACCGATTTTTTTTTCAATAAAAAACACTCCCTAATGTAAGTATACTAGCTTTGAACTCTAGTTTCTACTTTATAGGGAGTGTAGCTGATAAGAATACTTACAGCTAGGCTATGTTATTTAGTTGAACCTTTTTGATCCATACCATATGGTAAGATAACTGTTTTATCTTCAATTTCTTCTTTGTTCATTAATTTTGTCAATAAACGCATTGAAACTGCACCAATGTCATACAAAGGCTGTGTTACGCTTGAAAGACGAGGACGAGAAACTTCTGTCAGCAATGAGTTATTACTTGTAATGATCTCGAATTCTTCTGGTACTTTCACACCAGCATCAATCATTCCATCTAACAAACCAATTGCTAGTTCATCATCAGTCACATATGCAGCTGTCGCACCGCTGTTACGAATACGTTCAGCTAATGAAATACCTGCTTTAAATTTATACTCAGACTCAAAAATCAAGCCCTCATTATAAGATAAACCATTATCAGCTAGCGCTTCTTTGTAACCTTTAATACGATTTTGACCATTGATAGGATCGATCAATGCACCACTGACAAAAGCAATTTTTTTATTGCCATTTTTAGCTAATAAATTCGTTGCATCTTTCGTTGCTTCTGTATAATCAATGTTTACACTGCCTACTTGTTCATCAGGATCGATCGAACCAGCTAAAACAACAGGTGTTTTAGAGCGAGAAAATTCCCCACGGATCTCATCAGTGATATGATGGCCCATGAAGATGATTCCATCTACTTGTTTTGCCAAAAGATTATTTAATACATTGACTTCTTTTTGATCATTGCTGTCAGAATTCGCTAAAATAATATTGTATTTATACATTGTTGCAACATCATCGATACCTCGCGCTAACGAAGCAAAAAAGACGTTACTGACATCAGGGATAATAACTCCTACAGTCGTTGTTTTTTTACTTGCTAAGCCACGGGCTACAGCATTGGGACGATAATCTAAGCGGTCAATTACTTCTAACACTTTTTTTCGTGTAGCAGGCTTCACATTCGGATTGCCATTGACTACACGAGATACAGTCGCCATGGATACATTTGCTTCACGAGCAACATCATAAATAGTAATTGTTTGTTTTTCCATGTTAATTCTCCTAAATATTTATATTTGTTTTCATTTTCTGAAAACGCTGTTTACATTTCTCACTAAGAATAGCAGAGTTTTTTTACTTTTGCAACCGTTTTATCCCATTTTCATGAAAATTTACTCCACATTTCAAAAAGCGCTTTTGCTCATTTCATGGTATGATAAAGATAAGTTTTTTAGCGTATAGCTTTAAAGAAAGAAGGATATCTATGAATCAAGAAAAAATGAATGATCTAAAAAAATGGATGGCCAGCGAAAATATCGATCTGACTTATATTAGCGATCCTGGACATATTGCTTATTTTTCCGGCTATAAAAGCGATCCTCATGAACGAGTGTTGGCTTTATTTATCTCATTAAATCAGGACCCTTTTTTATTTACTCCAGCTTTGGAAGTTGAAGATGCTGAAAAAAGTTCATGGGCCTACCCAGTTTACGGCTATCTTGATAGCGAAAATCCTTGGGAAAAAATTGCTCAATTAATCAAAAAAAATGGTAACCCAAGTAAAATTGCTACTGAAAAAGAAGCCTTGACTGTTGCCCGCTTTGATATGTTAAATAATTATTTCCCAACAACTGATTTTTCAGCTAGTGTTACTCCTGTTATTGAAAAATTACAACTATTAAAAACACCATCTGAAGTATCTAAGCTGATGGAAGCTGGCAATTGGGCCGATGTTGCTTTAGAGATTGGTTTTAAAGCTATTAAAGAAGGCGCTAAAGAGCAAGAAATTCTAGCTGAAATCGAATATCAACTAAAACGTCAAGGCATACGTTCAATGAGCTTTGATACCTTAGTCCTAACTGGAAAAAATGCTGCTAGTCCTCACGGAAATCCTGGAAATACAGCAGTTGCTAAACAAGATTTAGTGCTATTTGATTTAGGTGTTGTTTATAACGGGTACTGTAGTGATGTTACACGAACTGTTGCATTCAAAGAACCAACAGATTTCCAAAAAGAAATCTATTCTATCGTTTTAGAAGCACAATTAAAAGCAATGGATGCAGTAAAACCTGGTGTTACTGCTGGAGAATTAGATGAAGTTGCTCGCGGCGTTATTAGCGACCATGGCTATGGTGAGTATTTCAATCACCGTCTTGGGCACGGTATCGGAACAACGGTTCATGAATATCCATCTTTGGTAACAGGAAATGATCTAGTTATTGAAGAAGGTATGTGTTTTTCAATTGAACCAGGAATTTATATTCCTGAAAAAGTTGGCGTACGTATCGAAGATTGTTTACATGTGACAAAAACAGGCTGTGAAGCTTTTACAAAAACACCAAAAGAATTAATCATTATCGACTGATTACTATAAAAAAACAAAGCCCGCATTCTTTTTTAGAATGTTGGCTTTGTTTTTTTACTCTATTTACCTTTAACATCTTCAACTGTTTCTTTAACAGCTTTCTTTGTATCATGCTTTGCTTCTTCTGCTTTTTCAGGTACATCTTTCGTTGCTTCTTTTGCTTCAGCAACACCTTCTGAAACTGTTTCTTTTGCTTTTTTTGCAGATTCTTTAACATCTATAAAGATATCATCAGATGCGTCTTCAGCAATATCGCCTAATTCATCTACTTGATCATTTACGTCTTGTGCAGTCTTTTTAAAACGATCAGATAAATCTCCCGTTTGTTTTTTAAATGATTCTAATACTGTATCAGATACGCCTTGAGCCTTATCTAAAGAATCTTTCGTTTTATCTTTTACATTACCAGCTAAATCACCAGCCTGCTCGCCTAGTACATTCGCTTTATCTTTAGCGATTGATGATAACTCAGAACCCTTTTGTACTGCGTAATCTGTGTAATCTGTTGCTTTATCTTTAAAATCGTCTGCTTGATTTGCTAAATCTTCGCGTAATTCTTTACCCGATTTTGGTGCTAATAAAAGCGCCGCTACCGCTGCTGCCGTTCCACCAATGATTGCTCCTAAGAAAAATCCACCTTTTTTCGCCATGTTTATTCCTCCATTATCTATTTTTATTTGATTGTTTCGCTTGTTGATGATTTTTTAGGTCGAAATGCTCTAAACGCTGCTCCGCCGACCTTACTTACAACACCAGCTTTTGCTGTCGTTTTTCCTACAGCCCCAACTTTTCCAAGTAAGTTTCTGCTAGAATAATTTAACTCAGAAACACTTTCACTTAATTCTGCTACAGCTTCAAATAAAGGATCGATCGTCGCTACCTTCTTATTAACGTCATCTAACAATTCGTTACTTTTTACTAAAAGTCCCTCTACTTGTCTAGATAATATATCTACATCTTTCGTTACGACCTCAATCGTTTTATTTGCTTCATCAACCGTGGTAGTCACTTTATCTACCGTTTTGCTTATTTTCATCAATACTAAAACAATAAATACTACTAATACAGCAAACGCCACTGCAGCAATAATCGCTGCAACCTCTCCACCTGTCATCTTCTTGCTCCTTCCATCAATTATTCCATGCTCTTAGAATAACACCAACTGGTATTTTTCACAAATCATTCAATTAACTTTGTTATCTTAATTATAACAATTTATAAGCAACGCCACTAGTTTTTATAAAAAAAAGACAGAACAAATTTTGCTCTGTCTTCAAATGAAAAAATCTTATAGAATTTCTAGTCTATTTCCTTTTTAGGAGCGTCTTCTTTAGCAAGCTCCGCACCTAATTCAATGATATACTCACGTAAGTTATCCTTCACTTCTGGATGAACCAAGCCATATTCAATGCTTGTTTTCATAAAGCCAAATTTATCACCTACATCATAACGTTTACCAGTGAATTCTCTAGCAAACACGCGTTGTGTTTTGTTCAACGTATCAATAGCATCTGTTAACTGGATTTCACCGCCAGCTCCTGGTTCTTGTGATTCCAATACGTGGAAAATTTCCGGTGTCAACAAATAACGGCCGATAATGGCTAAATCACTTGGTGCTTCTTCCGGTGTTGGTTTTTCAACAAAATTATTCACGTTATATAGTCCTTTAGAAACTTCAACTTCAGGATTAATGATCCCGTATTTTGATGTTTCTTCATGAGGAACTTTCATAACAGCAATCGTTGATGCATGTGTTTCATCATAATCATTCATCAATTGTTTTGACAAAGGTACTTCGTCTTCCATGATATCATCGCCAAGCATTACAACGAATGGTTCGTTTCCAACAAATGCTTTTGCTTGTAAAACTGCATGGCCTAATCCTTTAGGGTGAGACTGACGAATAAAGTGAAGATTAACATCTGTTGTTTCTTCTACTAATTTTAATAAATCCGTTTTATTTTTCTCACGTAGATTACTTTCTAATTCAAAGTTTGCATCAAAATGATCTTCGATTGGTCGCTTTGCTTTACCTGTCACGATCAAAATATCTTCGATTCCTGAAGCTAGAGCTTCTTCAACAATAAATTGAATCGTTGGTTTATCTACGATCGGCAACATTTCTTTTGCCATTGCTTTTGTTGCTGGTAAAAATCTTGTCCCCAGTCCAGCTGCTGGAATAACCGCTTTTTTTACTTTCATGCCATTAGGCCTCCTAAAAATTATATAGAAAATTCATTTTCTGTTTTACCATCGCGTAACATAATTTCTTTTGCTGCTTGTTTTACATCTTGACCTTCATACAAAACCTTATAAATTGCTTCAGTGATCGGCATATCAACATTCAACTGCTGTGAAAGCTCATAGGCAGCTTTTGTCGTAGAGACGCCTTCAACGATCATTCCCATATTTTCAAGAACCTCATCTAGACTATGCCCCTTGCCCAAGAGATTTCCAGCACGCCAATTACGCGAGTGAACACTGGTACAAGTAACGATCAAGTCCCCGACTCCGCTCAATCCAATAAAAGTTAAAGGATTCGCTCCCATCGCCACACCTAGTCGGCTGATTTCCGCTAAACCACGTGTCATGATTGCGGCTTTCGCATCATCACCAAAACCCAAGCCATGGATTGCACCAGCACCTAAAGCAATAATATTTTTCAACGCAGCTCCTGTCTCAACTCCGATTACATCATCATTTGTATAAATTCTAAAGTAATCATTCATAAATAAGGATTGAACATATGTCGCCTCTGTTAAATTTTCACTTGCAGCAGTGATCGTTGTAATATCATGAACAGCAACTTCTTCTGCATGGCTTGGTCCAGATAAAACAACGACACCCCGCCTTTTTTCTGATGGAATCTCTTCCATCAAAACTTCAGATATTCGTTTATGACTTCCTTGTTCTAAACCTTTACTAGCGTGTATAATCAATGGTTGATTTTTGCATTTTGCTGTAAATTCTTGAGCAACTGTTCGAATTGCCTTTGTTGGAACTACAAACAAAACTGCATCTGCATCTGCAATACATTCTTCTAATGACATCTTCCCTTGAATTGACTCTGGGATAACTAGGTCTGGAAGATAGTGATGATTCGTATGGTAGGTATTGATTTCATCAATCTGCGCCTTATTATGTCCCCAAATGCGAACCTCATGACCATTTTCTGCTAAAACTTGGGCCAATGCGGTTCCCCATGAACCAGGACCTAAAACAGCAACTTTTTGTTTCATTGGTGAAAATCTCCTTTCAAAATAAGAAAAGCTGAACAAACTCGCCAGCTCTTCTTTCCGAAGAGCTAGTTTGATAAGCTAGATCATAGAAAAGTTGAACGAATCGTTTAGCTCTTTTTTCCGAAGAGCTGATTCAGTGAAGTTAGATCAAAATACTTCTATTATCTCTATCTACCATTCAACTTCTTATTTCTATAAATAAACACATTAGTCTACTAACTTTATAACTTTCATACCCACCTAACATTTTACCATAGCTTAGCTATAATAGGCAGACTTAAAGAGCCTTTTTTACTGTTCCTTTTTCGCGGTCATAAAATTTTACTGATCCTTTTTTACGACGAATGATCACGAGCGCGATTGCACCGAAAAATAACACTAGAGAAACAAGTTGGGAAACTCGAATACTTCCAAATGCATATAGACTATCCGTCCGCATCCCTTCGATGAAGAAACGTCCAAAAGAATACCAGATGACATAACCTAAAACAACTTCTCCTTCTTTTAAGAAGTTTTTCTTTTTTCTTAACAGGATCAATACAATAAAACCTAAGACATTCCAGATAGATTCATATAAAAAGGTTGGCTGATGATACGTTCCATCAATATTCATATTATCAATAATAAATTTAGGCAAATGCAAACCTTCTAAAAATGATCGCGTTGTAGCTGGACCATAGGCTTCATGGTTCATAAAATTACCCCAACGTCCAATTGCTTGTGCCAAAATAACACTTGGTGCGGCAATATCTAAAAAGGTCCAGGTTGAAATAAAACGATGCCTTGTAAAGAAATATAAGGCAAGACCTCCGCCGATCAACCCACCATAGATTGCTAAGCCGCCATTTCTGGTCAAGATAATTTCAATTGGGTTATCAACATAATCCTGCCATTGAAAAATAACATAATACAAGCGGGCGCCAATAATGGCACTAGGCAACCCCCACAACATAAAGTCAATCACGTCATCTTCTTTTAACCCGACACGGGCTGCTTCTCTACTACTTAGCCAAACAGCTAGTACGATTCCTGAAACAATAATAATTGCATACCAGTAAACAGCTATCCCAAAAAGATTAAGCGCTACTGGATTTACTTGTCCTAACATTGGCTTCCTCCTAATTTAAAAGCTGAACAGGCTCGTTCAGTTCCGACTGAAAAATAGGAAATTATGATTGAGACGCTTTATGTCTCACTCTTATTTTATCTTTTTTCCGAGGAACTAGCCTGTGAAGCTAGATAATATTACAAACAGAATGAGCTCGCTCAGCTCTGACTGAAAAATAGGAAATTATAACTGAGGTGATCTTTACCTCATTCATAATTTATCTTTTTTCCAAAGTGCTAGCCCGCGTAGCTAGATATTCCCTGAATTTTCCTCAATCAAACGAGTCAAACGGTCTTCAAATGCTTTTGTTGCATCATAACCCATCGTTTTTGCCCGGAAATTCATTGCAGCAACTTCAATAATGATTGCCACGTTCCGCCCCGTTTTAACAGGAATCCGAATCTGAGGAACATCCACACTCGCAATTTCAACCATTGCATCATCTGATCCTAAACGGTCATATTTCTTGTCTTTTTCCCATGCTTCTAAATAAACAACAAGTTGGACTTGCATAAAGCCACGAACCGCACTTGCACCAAATAAATTCATTACGTCGATAATCCCAATACCACGAATTTCGATCAGATGCTGTAAAATTTTAGGTGGTTCACCAACAACTGTCAATTCATCTTGCTGATAAACATCCACTCGGTCATCTGCAATTAATCGATGGCCACGTTTGATCAACTCTAACGCAGTCTCACTTTTACCAATGCCGCTATCACCTTGAATCAAGACACCCAGTCCATAAACGTCAACTAAAACACCATGTACGCTAGTTCTTGTTGCTAAACGACTGTCTAGGTAGCTGGATAACTCTCCTAATAATCTAGATGTAGAAATCGGCGAGCGTAAAACGGCTAAGCCTTTTTCTTTCGCTGCTTGTACCATTTCTTCAGGTGCTTCTAATCCTCTAGAGATAATAAAAGCCGGCGTATCCTTCTCACATAAACGACGCATCACCATCAAACGTTCTTCAGGTATCATTCGTTCAGAAAATGTAATCTCCTTACTACCGAATAACTGCAAGCGATTATGAGGATAATAATTAAAATACCCAGTCAATTCCAGTCCAGGACGGGAAATATCTCCTGTTGTGATTTCTCTATTTAAACTTTCTTCATCGCCATAAACGACTTCTAAAGAAAGCTTCTCTACCAGTTGATGAATTTTTACAACTTCTTCCATCTTTATCATTCATTCCTTTCCAGTTCTCTACTCGTTCCATTTTATCATTTCAGGTGGGAAGTTTCTAGCTATTAGGAAGATGTCAGGGGTTTATTTAATTTTCTTTATATCTTATTATTTATTTTGACTAAAGAAACATTATAAAGATGCAACTTTGTTAAAGTCTAAATGTAATTACCTGTTCTTTCAATTTTTCGATAGTACTATGCTTCACTCAATGATTCTATGTTACTTTTCTCCTTTAAAAAAATAAAAAAAGGTGACTGATGTACCACTCTCATCAGTCACCTAGCCTAAAATAGGCCAATTATTCTACTATAACGTTTCAACACTTATGACTTATTTTCGAACTAGTTCTAACTTTTGTTCGTTGACAATTACAGAATTCTCCTCTCCATTTGTTACATCATGCGTCCGAATATAAAAATCAGTACCGTACACCGCTTCAATATGACCGAATCCTCCATCATATAGAAGAGCATCACTAATGTTATAAACTGCTTCAAAATTGTCTGCGAAACCACTTGGTACAAGGTCAGGAAACTCATCTACTGCATATCTGTACCTATAGTACGTGTTTAATAAATTACCATACCAGATTCTGTTTGGTTCTTCAGCAAAATAGACCTTCGCCTTAATTTTAGAAGTTAATTTGATAGCCGCTGTTGTTGACATTCTACTCACTACGAGTTCTAATCTATATTTTTTATGTGCTGGTACTCTTGTTTCTTGAGGTGGCATTGTAAAAGTCTCCCTGTGAGACTTTGTACTAGAATCCTCTTTGTTAAAATCAGCTTGAAAACGGATCGTTGAGGAAGCATTCACCATAAGATCAAAACTGATACTGGATTCTGCTCCTAGCGAATAATTTTGCGTGATGGTCGATGTCTCTGACTCTTCAATGACCTCATCACGAGATAATGAGGTAAATACTTGTTCTTCATCAGTATCGTTTATAAAAGTATCCACATCAATATATTTGGGCTGGAGATTATTGTGTACGATATCGTATACTCTTACATGATTGTCATAGGCTTCAAAATCACCTGGATCTCTGAATGCAGGCTTTGAACCAGGAGGTAAGAAACCACGCTCTCGCTCATAAATACCAACGTAATGTCCTATCATCTTTAACTGATACTTTGGTTGCTCCAGACCTGGTAATCTTGTACCATTATCTTGTTTGTCCAACAAATTATTCTGAACTGGTGTACTATTTTGTTTTTCAACTTCTGCTTCAGCAATACTTGCAATTGCTCCTACAGACGATAAACACATAATTGAAGCTATCATATAATAAAATATTTTTTTCATTTTTATCCCTCCTATGCTATTTTTATAAACGACTCTCCATCTTTTACCTTATTGCCTAATTAGTTCTATTTTTTTTTCGCTGACAACTACTGCTTTATCTTCACCGTCAGTTATGTCTAATATATGCGCACGAAAATCAGAACCATATTCGGCCTTTACATGACCACGTCCTCCATCGTATAAAACAGGCATATCTTGATTACTCGCATCTGCTTGTACTTCCCAATTTTGTAAAAGATTCGGCAAACTAGAATCATTTTTTTGCGCTTGACGATAATGATTTATTAGTGGATTTACTTTTTCAAAATCTCGAGTTCCGTTTGCTCTTAATGCTTTATAAACATCCGCATTTATTTTAGAGGTAAGCTTGATATCTGCTGTTGTCGCTGTTTTTGCCATTATTAGTTGCAGTTTATATTTTTTATGTGCTGGAACTCTAACCTTTTGAGAGTTCAAAGTAAGTGTCTCAGAATGTCTCTTCGTATTAGAATCAGCTTTGTTAAAATCTACTTGAAATTTAATGGCTCCACTAGCTTTTACTATAAGTTCAAAACTAAGTCTTGATTCTATTCCCAAAGCATAATGTTGCGTAATCGTCGATGTTTCAGATTCTTCAAACGTCTCTGAGTGCGCAATTGAACTATACACTTGTTCTACATCAGTTTCATTCGAAAAAGTATCCACATCAATATACTTAAGCTCATAGTTATCATGTGAAATATTCTCTACTCTTATATGGCGATCAAAAGCTTTAAATTTTTCTACTGCACCTATAGGGACTGTATCCTTATCCATTTCACCATTTTTTATTTGATATTGACCATAGCAAAAACCAATGTACAATAATTCGTTCATTGCTTCTGCATCTCCTTCTGGTGTTTCCTGGTTCAGCAAAGGACTATTTTGTACTGGAGTAATATTTTCTTTTTCACCTACGGCTTCGGCAGCACTTGCAATTGACCCTACAGACGACAAACACATAACGGTTGCTAAAAAACAGCATAATTCTTTTTTCATTTTTTAACCCTCCTATCTTATTTTTATAAAAAATAGTTCATTTCGATAATCATCAGCCCTCGCTTTCTTTTAGAACTATTCACTAACTCTATTAGTGATTCCATCTATCTAAAAATATATATTTCTACTAGTATTTTCGCATTCAATAAAACATTTGTTTATTCATTAACATATTAATACATTAATAAACATAAGAACATACACTATATGTTATGTCAGAATTACTTATTGTCGTCAAATTATATAGTGTTACTACATTGACTAGAGTCAACCATGCTTACTTATTGACTATCTCTATTTAATTCGTATACTTAGTTTGTACTATTTCCAGTGATAAAAACATGTATTGGATGTGTTTTTCATGAAAAATAATTTAAAAGAACAAGCGAGAAATCTACCTTTAGCCCCCGGTGTCTATTTAATGAAAGATAAACATGGAGCAATCATCTATGTAGGTAAGACAAAAAAACTGCGTGAACGTGTGGGCAGCTATTTTGTTCAGAACAAACAACATTCAAGCAAAACAATTCGGATGATTCAACAACTAAATAGCTTCGATGTGATTGAAGTAGACTCTGAACTAGATGCTCTTTTGCTAGAATGCCAGTTAATTCAAGAATACCGCCCAATCTATAATCGACAGATGAACTCTTTTGAAAAATATAAATATATTGAAATCAATATGGAAAAAGAAGACATTTCAATCAATATACGCACTGTCCCAACTAAAAAAAATTGCTTTGGTCCATTTTCCATCAATCGGAAACTTTCAGAACTAAAACAAATTTTAGAAAACCTATATGGATTAAACCAAAATACTTATTGGCAGCAGTCTTTCTCTGAAAGTGCCGCACCTCCATTAGACCCAAAGACTGCTGCCGCAGAATTACTTGGTGCGTTTACACATAATAATCAACTGCCTCAAAAGCGTTTAGAGAAAAAAATGATTTTAGCTTCTGAAAGTCAATCTTTCGAAAAAGCATTAAAATTACGCGAAGATTGGCACTTTCTCACGCGCTTTTTCAATCAAAATAGAAAACTGGTTCTAGCAACTCAAACAAATTGGCAACTGCTTCATTTTCCTATTGATTCAAAAATAAAATATTATCTGATCTATCAAGGTCTCGTGATTAACAGTCGTACAGTGACCAAACGAACCTTTACTAAATATGCACCAGATGAACTGGCAAAAAAGATTCTCCCCAATAATAGACCGGACAATAACAATACATTTTCGAAAGAACAAGTTGATTTTATTAATATTTTATACAGTTATATTAATCGACATAAGGAATGTCGATTACTTGATATTGCTGATCCATTTGCATAAAAAAAGGATAAAACCCAACTTACCGTTTGGGTTTTATCCTTATTCACTATATTTATCCAAATTACGTTCACTAACGATCATATTCACTAAAGACATGATCACTGCCATTAAAATCGCTGCTCCAAAGCTAGAAAAACCGAAATTCATTTCTCCAACAAATGAAGAGGTCATTTTTAAAATCGCTGCGTTCACAATGAAGCTAAACAAACCAAATGTAAGTAAAGTAAACGGAAGCGATAAAATCGTCAACACTGGTTTTACTAACATATTCAATATGGAAAGCACAAATGCTGCAATAACCGCCATCCAGATACTTCTCACATAAATCATATTTGGAAAAATCACTGAGAGTGAAACAAATGTCAACGTATTAACGATCAGACGTTGAAAGTATGTCATTAGAAGTCACTCCAGTCATCATCGTTGACTTTCTCAGCTTGTTTTCTTTGTTTCTGTTCATTTGCGTATGGATTTGGATTACGCGTATTTCTATTATACGGATTTTTATTTCCATAATTATCGTAATTTCTACTTCTACCAGAAGGAAGCAATACAGCTAATGCAATGTAAAGCAAGAATCCTGGAAATCCTGCAGAGAAAATAGCAAGAATAACATAAATCACTCGTACTATGGTAGGATCGACACCGATCCACTCAGCAATCCCTGCTAAGCTTCCTGTTAATACCACATTATTAGGAGATTTTGTCAATTGTTTTTTCATCTCTTTTCACCTCTCGTCTTTAGAATTATACACTAGAATGGATACTGAGACAAAAGTTTTTTCTTTTAAAAAAACTGAATCATTTCCTGTTTGACCATTCTTTTTTTAGTTGCCTCTGATCAAAAGTTAAGAGTTTTTCTCTTAACTTTTGTTCGAGGAATTGACACTTTTTAAGCTTTCACTGTTCTACACATTTATTTATCTGTGTCTTTTAAATAAATGTTTCCTGTTGTTGTAGAAGCATTGATCTGAGCCATATCATCATCATTCAAACGTCTGAATTGTAGTAATTGATTGGTTCTTTCTTTCTTTTCACGAATAACTTCGTAATCACTTAAACGGCTATTGATACTGCCTAAGCTTGTTTTTACTGTCCCTTCGACGCCTAGTTCATTTGGTAATGCGATTTTCACATTTCCGTTAACAGAACTTGCTTCTACTTTACGTAGTGTTTTTTCTTTTGCTGTAATACGGACATCCCCATTGATCAATGAAACACCAATTGTTTGTGGTGTTGCAGCAATCGTTACGGTACCATTAACGGTTTCAATGATATTGTCTAAGATATCACCATCTAAGACTTTGATATCACCATTCACGCCTTCAATCTCAAGCATTGTTGCATCAATTTTATTAAAGGTGATTGATCCATTTGTTGATTTAGTGTACACATCTTTTGCTTTTAGTGATTCGACGGACACATTTCCGTTTAATAACTTAATTGATACATGATCAAATGTACGTTCAGGTAAGTAGAAAATCAAGTCTGCGCGAACGCGTTTATTTGGAATTTGGAATGAGATCACTTCATCATCTACATCGATTTGGCTTCTTTCCAAGAAAGCTTCCAGTGGTGTTTCAGCGTCCATTTTACCATAAAGTTTGATTTTTCCTTCTACTTTAACATCTGGTTGATCCCATGTTTTGAACACGATATTTCCATTTGCTACTTTGACATCAATCAAACTTGCAAGTGGTGCTGGATAATTAAATTCATGTTCGAATTTTGTTGTAGCCACACCTGGAACTTTGAAGCTAACATCTTTCCATTCCATATTATCATTCATTGTTTCTGAAAATGTGCTAAAGGTCTTCTTAAGGAATGTACCTAATTGAGAACCTGCTTCACTCATTTTTTCTCCAACTTGATTGATTGTATCTGTCGCTTGATCTTTCCAATCATCAGGAATATCAAATTTTGAAGCAACACGATCTTTGGTGCCCGACCATTGTTCTTTACGAATATTTTTTAATTCTGCTTCCAAAGCGATTTTTTCTTGATTTCTTTCATCTAAAGAATCTTCTAAAGACTTGATTTCTGTTTCTAAGGAAGATCTTGTTGCTAAATCTTCTTCTGTTAACTCACTTAATTCTTCTTTAGTGTTTAATTCCATCAATTTTTCTTGTGCTTCTTTGATTTCTTCTTTAACACCAGCAATTTCAGCGTTAACTTCGTCTAATTCAACCGAAGTACGATTGGCTTGTGTTGCCAGGTCATCAAGAATCTTTTCTAATCGTTCATGATCTTGTGCTTCTTTTGCTTTTACTTCTTCATCAGAAATCTCAGGTTCGACGAAGTCTTCAGCTTTTTGATTTTCTAACTTATTTAATAAATCTACGACTTTATCATTTTCTTTTGTGTCAACAGTTGGATTTGTTACGTTTACTTGGTCGGCAGCTTTTTTGATTTGTTTTTCATCTTTTTCTGTCGCCATATTTTCTAATAATACTAAAGCTTCCTCTGAAGATAGGATACCTTTTTTAACTAAGTCTAATACTCTTTCTCTTTCTTTCATGGAAATTGCCTCCTTAGCAAATTTTTCACCCGAGGGTGTTTTCCTTATGTACCTATTATGCCTTCTTTTTTGATGTTTGTCATAGGACTTAAGAATGAATTTTATCTTGTACTTCCGTACAGTATCCAAAATAGTTCCATCGCAAAAAAAAGAAGAAGATATCTCGGATTGAGTTTTATCTTCTTCTTTCAATATAGTAGGCTAAGCGATCAATAATTCTGAAAGCTTCTATATTATTAATTGTTTTTATGAAATTTGTTTGTAAATCAATTTAGGTGCTTGTCCTGTATTACCGATTTGTATATTCTCTTTGATCATCGCTTCTACTTCAGAAACATCTGTTTTGTTTGCATGAATCGTTACAAGAGAATCTCCAACCTTAACATGGTCGCCAATCTTTTTATTTAATACTAAACCAACAGCTAAATCAATTTCATCTTCTTTTGTTGCTCGGCCAGCACCTAATTTCATTGCAGCAACACCAATAGCATCTGCTATGATTTCAGATACAACACCGTCTTTATCTGCGGCTACTTCAAAAGTATACTCAGCTTGAGGCAATAAGTCAGGATTTTTCACCCATTCAGGGTTACCACCTTGATTTTTAACGAATACAGCAAATTTATCTAAAGCTGAACCATCTTCGATTACTCCAAGAAGCATTTGACGTGCTTCATCTAGAGAATCTGTTTTGCCAGCTAAAACAACCATTTGACTACCTAAAGTTAATACTAACTCAGTTAAATCTTCTGGTCCATTGCCTTTCAACGTATCAATTGCTTCTTTGATTTCTAAAGAGTTCCCAATTGCAGCACCTAAAGGTTGAGACATATCAGAAATGATAGCCATTGTTTTTCTGCCAACTAAGTTTCCAATGCGAACCATTGCTTCTGCTAATTTTTCAGCATCTTCTTCGGTTTTCATGAATGCGCCAGCACCTGTTTTAACATCTAAAACAATGGCATCGGCACCCGCAGCAATTTTCTTACTCATAATTGATCCGGCAATTAATGGAATAGAACTTACTGTTCCTGTTACATCCCGTAAAGCATAGATTTTTTTATCAGCAGGTGTTAAGTTACCAGACTGACCAATAACAGCAATTTTATCTTTATTGACAATATTGATAAATTCTTCGTCACTGATTTCAATATGGAAACCGTCAAATGATTCTAATTTATCTAATGTACCGCCAGTATGACCTAAACCACGGCCAGACATTTTAGCAAATGGAATATCTAATGCTGCGATAAGTGGTGCCAACACTAATGTTGTTGTATCACCTACACCGCCGGTAGAATGTTTATCAACTTTTACGCCTTCAATTCCAGATAGATCAATGACGTCGCCGGAATCAACCATTGCAAGTGTTAAGTTTGCGCGCTCTTCATCTGTCATATCTTGGAAATAAATTGCCATCAATAATGCGCTTGCTTGATAATCAGGAATTGTTCCTGCTGTATAGCCATCGATAAAAAATTGAATTTCTTCTTTTGTTAATTCAAATCCGTTACGCTTTTTTTCAATAACATCGACCATTCTCATTTTTTTCACCATTCCTTTTTTTTTATTTTAAATCGCCTAAGAAGCTGGTACCATAATCTGGCATATTCACATTAAAATTATCCGCAACTGTTGCACCAATATCAGAAAATGTTTCTCTTACGTTTAATTCACAACCATCTGTGAAACGCTTAGAGTAAACCAATAACGGTACATACTCCCTAGTGTGATCTGTTCCCTTATACGTAGGATCATTTCCATGATCCGCTGTAATGATCAATAAATCGTCTTCTTTTAATTTAGCAAAAACTTCTGGTAAACGTTGATCAAATTCTTGTAGTGCTAGCCCATAACCTAAAGGATCTCTCCGGTGTCCAAATACAGCATCAAAATCAACTAGGTTTAAAAAGCTCATGCCATGGAATTCTTTGTCGAGTAATTCGATAAATTTATCCATACCATCCATATTTGAAACGGTGCGAATACTTTCAGTCACACCTTCACCATCAAAAATATCAGATATTTTCCCTAAAGCAATTGAATCTAAGCCGTTGTCTTTTAATGTATCCATCACTGTTTTATCAAAAGGTTTTAACGCATAATCATGACGGTTAGATGTACGCTTAAAGGTTTCTTTTGATGATCCTACAAATGGTCTAGCAATAATACGACCTAACATGTATGGCTCATCTCTAGTGATTTCTCGCGCATATTCACAAATGCGGTATAATTCTTCTAGAGGAATAATTTCTTCATTAGCTGCAATCTGTAAAACAGAATCAGCAGAAGTATAAACGATCAGCGCCCCTGTTTTAAGTTGCTCTTCGCCTAGCTCTTCAAGAATTTCTGTTCCACTTGCTGCTTTGTTGCCAATGATTTCTCTTCCAGAAAATGATTTGATTTTTTCTAACAATTCATCAGGAAATCCATCTGGGAAAACGCGGAAAGGTTTATCAATGTACAAACCCATAATTTCCCAATGCCCTGTCATTGTGTCTTTACCAGCAGAAGTTTCCTGCATTTTTGTATAGTAACCCAAAGGCTTCTCTACTTTTTTTACGCCATCAATTTCTTTAATATTGGATAAACCTAAACTTTCCATATTTGGCAAGTCTAATCCATTCATTTCTCTGGCGATATGACCTAATGTATCTACATCAAAGTCGTCAAAGGCATTTGCATCTGGCGCCTCACCGATTCCTACAGAATCCATTACAACAACATGTATTCTTTTAAATTTTTCCATTTCTTTTCACCTCATCAATTAAAATTGGAGATTAATAAAGTAGTCCAACGATCGTTGCTGTTAGACAACTAACAAGTGTTGCCCCAAATAGTAATTTTATTCCAAAGCGAGCAACTACATTTCCTTGTTCTTCATTCAAACTTTTAACAGCACCTGAGATGATGCCGATTGAAGAGAAGTTTGCGAAAGAAACTAAGAAAACAGATATAATCGCTGTCGTTCTGCCAGTGAATTCGATCGAGCTTGAAGTTAAATTAGTCATGGCAACAAACTCATTGGACACTAGTTTTGTTGCCATGATACTTCCAGCATCTACGATTTCATTTGCTGGTACACCCATCAAGAACGCAAATGGTGCAACCAAATATCCAATAATATCCTGGAACGAAATTCCGAAAATTCCTTTAAAAATTGCGTTGATCATTGTAATAACAGCTACAAAACCAATCAGCATCGCAGCAACCGTGATCGCCACATGGAACCCGTCCATGATGTATTCTCCTAGCATTTCAAAAAAGGATTGTTTTTTCTCATCTTTTACTTCTAAAACGTCTTCTTCTGGTGTCACTTCATATGGATTGATAACAGATGTGATAATAAATCCTCCGAATAAGTTTAAAACGATAGCAGTTACCACGTATTGTGGTTTTAGTAAAAACATGTATGAACCTATGATCGCCATCGATACAGTAGACATTGCAGAAGCACATAGTGTATATAAGCGATGTTTCGGTAATAATCCTAGCTGTTTTTTCACAGAAATAAATACTTCTGACTGACCTAAAATAGCTGATGCCACAGCATTATATGATTCTAATTTACCCATGCCGTTTACTTTACTTAAAGCAAGACCAATATATTTCACAATAAATGGAAGGATTTTAAAATACTGTAAAATTCCAATTAATGCTGAGATAAAAACAATCGGTAACAAAACACCAATAAAGAATGAGCTTTCATCTGGATTGATCAAACCTCCAAAAACGAAATTTACACCTTCAGCAGCATATTGTAATAAATTGTCAAATCCTTTGGCAATTCCTTCTATAACAAAATTACCTACACTTGTATTTAACAGTACAAATCCTAAAATAAATTGCAAAATCAGCATAACAATAATCGGCCTGATTTTAACCTTTTTACGATCATTACTCGTTAACCATGCTACTCCGATAAAAAATAACAAACCTAGACACCCAATTAAATACTTCATCTTCTCCTCCAATTGAACTCGTTTACATTCATTTGTAAAAGTAAGCAGGATGCTTACTTTATTCTTTTTTTAGTAACCGCTACCTTGATCTGATGTTTCGCCGGAAACAATTGAAACACCTGCACTTGCACCAACTCTTGATGCACCTGCTTCAACCATCGCTAGTACTTCTTCTTTTGTTCTAACGCCGCCAGAAGCTTTAACACCAATGTTAGGTCCTACAGTTTTTCTCATTAAGGCGATATCTTCTGTTGTCGCTCCACCAGTTGAAAAACCTGTTGATGTTTTAACAAAATCTGCGCCTGCTTTAACTGATAATTCAGAAACTGTTACAATTTCTTCTTTTGTAAGTAGACAAGTTTCAAGAATTACTTTTACAAGAACATTTCCTGATGCTTCAACAACCGCGCGAATATCCGCTTCAACTGTGTCTAAATCGCCTGATTTTAATGCGCCTACATTGATTACCATGTCAACTTCTGTTGCACCATTGGCAATAGCATTCTTAGTTTCAAATGCTTTTGTTTCAGACGTATTTGCACCTAAAGGAAAACCAATTACAGTACAAACATCAACACCTGTACCTTCTAATTCAGTACTAGATAACTTAACCCAATAAGGATTTACACAAACTGAAGCAAACTGATATTTTTTTGCTTCTTGGCATAGTTTTACGATCATATCCTTTGTTGTTTCGGGTTTTAACGCTGTATGGTCAATCATTTTTGCAATAGCCATTACTACACTCCTTTAGTTTTGATAATTGTATTATACACCCGACCAGAACATTTGTAAACACAACTATGAAATTATGTTCAATTTAGGCAAAAATAAATAGGAACGGCTATGACTGCGTTCCCATTTATTTTCAGCTCAGTATGTTTTATAATTTCAGTAACCCTTCAGCAGCACTTTGATCAATAATCAGTACGTTTGCATACTTGCCTGCTAAAGCGCCATCGATTGCTTCAATCTTTCGTAAGCCGCCAGCTACTAAAATCGCCTTTTCTTTTTCTCTTAGTTCAGATAACTCAATACCAATTGTTCGTTCATTGATCTTTTGACTGCAAATTTCTCCTTTGCTGTCAAAAAAGCGCGAACAAATATCCCCGACTGCTTGTGTTTTAAGGAGCTTCTGTTCTTCCTCGCTAAAATAACCCAAACGAAATAATAACGCTTCATCTCTAACAGTTCCCACTGTAAATAACGCAATATTGGCTTGTTTTCCTTTTGTGATGATTTTTTGGATATGCCGATCTTGTTCGACCATTTTTTTCACTTCTGCGTTATCAAAAATAACTGGTAGCGGCAATTGTACGGCCACAGTTTGAAAAGCTTTTTCAAATAATGTTAACGTTTCGTTAGCATAAGTATTTACATTAGAATGGCTGATCCCACCCTTTAATTGAACGATTTCCACGCCTACTCTTTCCTGAGGATCGAGTTTCCTTGCAATCTCATACATTGTCGTGCCCCAGCTAACGCCCAGAATATCTCCATTTTTAATGGTTTCTTCCAAATATTCAGCGGCATATGAGGTAAGGTACTCTGTAATCACTTGGTAATTTGTTTCTGGAGAGAACACAACGTGCACTTCTAATAAGTCATATTTTTCTTTGATTTTTTTTTCAAGTTCAAACAGATCGGAAAAAGGGTCAGAGATTGTAATCTGCACATAGCCTTTTTCCTTGGCATAATTCAGCAATCTAGAAATAGTTGGTCGGGAAACGTCTAATTTTTTGGCGATTTCTTGTTGACCAAGACCAGATTGATAATACAATCTAGCGGCCTCAATACTAAGTTGTTGTTTTTGTTTATCCATTTTTATAATCCGTTCTTTTTATTTTCCTCAATTATAGCAAGAAAAAATGAGGAAAACAAACGACAATTCCTTAGTCAATTAAATAAATACGTCTAAATTCTTCGAGTTTTTCTTTATCAAAGTTCAAACATTCCGCTGCATAATTTTCTGCCGTGCCAAAATGTTTCTCAATCAAATGGAATGCATGATCCAAATAATCTTCTTTTACATAAAGCGCAGTTGCTAAAGATTCTAACTGTTCTTCACTAAAGCCTTGCTCTCTAAACTGCTGAACCAATTCATCATTGGCTTGTTTTCTTTCTGTATTTGTCACTAGAAAATCTTTATAAATCTCTTCTTTTTCCACATCTAACAATAACAATAATAAGGCTGAAGCATAACCTGTACGGTCTTTCCCAGCAAAACAATGGAAAATTGTTGAACCATTTTTATTTGCTAGGATATAGTCCATAAATTCTGTAAAACCTTCTTGTGCTCCTTGATTTAAGATCAGATCTTCATAAACACCCAACATATGCTTATCGACAGCTTCAATCGATTTTAATTTAGCAAAATCAGCTAAACTCGAATTTTTAGCGTTCATTTTCCCAAGCAAATCTAAATTGACATATTCCACATCTTCAACCGGTGTATCTGGTGACTCACTGATTTCAAACTCACGTCTAAAATCAATAATTCTTGTTAAATTAAATGTGTCGGTCAACGTTTTTTGTGTTATTTTGTCCAAATTAACTAAATGGCCTGAACGTAATAATTTCTTTGGTTTAACCGTTTTTCCTTCTTTATTTTTAATACCGCCTAAATCTCTAAAATTCGTAATTTGTACATTCATTTATTTACTCCACCTTTATGCGTTTACTTTTTTTCTTCTTTTTTCTTCTGCCAATGCTACACTTCCTAAAAGAACTACAATAATTACAATTGAAATATAGAAAATAATAAAGGTATCATTCCAACCATGCAGTACGTGACCAAAGAAATTCACCCCATTTTTAGATGGATCAGAAATTTTTGCTAATAAGATTTTGGCCATTGAATCACCGAATAAATAAGCAAAAGCGCCTAATAATCCTCCAGAAACAACTGTTGCTTTTTTCGGCACAAATCCTAACATAGACAAGTTGATCAATAATTGTGGACCAAAAATCATCATACCTAACATAAATAATGACACATTGATCACAAGTTCTGTCGTACCAAGTTGATACCCAATAATACCAATCGGCAATAAAATAGTACTGATCGTGGCAACTAAAGCGGGACGTCCTTTAAGTAAATCTGAGATATAGCCCCAAGCTAAACAACCGACTAAAGCACCCATTTCAAAATAGAAAATTGTTTGAGCAGCTGCTTCTTGTGAAAAGTTAAGATGTTCTGTAACGTATAAAGGCGCCCAATTATCAATCCCAATACGGACAATATAGACAAAAACGTTTGCCACACATAAAACCCAAATATACGGATTTGTTAATAAGTACTTTTTAAAAATTTCCCATTTCGTTAAGCTTTCAGCATCTACGTTCGCTTCTTCAACTGGTTCACCAAAAATTTCTTCACTTGAATTCCAGCCTAAATCTTCCGGTCTGTTTTTACCAATAAAAAATGTAACCACAGCAACGACTGCTGCAACGATCGCTGGAATAATAAACATTCCTGCTACTTGTCCTTTGAAGAAAGTCGTTGCACACCATACTGCAAAAATCCCTGCAAAACCACCACCGATATTGTGAGAAGCATTCCATAAACCGATATATCGCCCACGATTGCTTCTTGTGGTCCATTGTGTGATAACAGAAGCACTACTTGGTCCACCTACACATTGGAATAATCCATTTAAAGACCACAAAACAACGATCCAGCCCATTGGTACATTGTTCATCGTAAATAATAGCCCCAAACATAAAACGGTGATCGAAGATAAGAACAATAATATAGACAAAATTTTCTTTGTATTTTTACCGTCTACAATATAACCAACAATAAATTTACCAAATCCATAAACAATCGAAAAAACAAAACCGATGTAGCCAAGATCTGTCGTTGTAAGCCCCAATTGACTTTTCAATAGTGGCTGTGCTGCTTTAAAGTTATTACGAATCATATACATCGTTATGTATATAACTACTACAACTAAGAACGGTTTCATAAATTCTTTAAACCATCTTTTTCTTTGTTCAGCAATCGTTAGCTGATTTGTTTTACCAACTTCAATATTCACTTCTTCCAAATTTTTCACCTCAAACAAAATAATTATAGTGGTCAGCGCTTTCCAATATAATTGTATAATACATCTTGGATGAAATAATGTAAATACTATAATGAAATTTTGTTCAAAATGATTGTTTTTCTGAAAATTATCTCCTGTTTTACTTTTTTACGAAAAAATACCCTCGACAACTTATCGAAGGTAATTTTTTGTTACTTATTCATCATGGTTACTATTTAACTCTGTAATTTTTCCTGTTGCTAGATAAACGATCCATTCACAGATATTTGTCACATAGTCACCGATACGTTCTAAATACGTTGCTACATGCAGATAATCCGTTCCACTGATAACTGTTTCAGGATTTGCCTGCATTGCTTTAATAGAATGGCTATAAATACTATCAAAGTATTCATTCACTCGTGTATCCATTTTAGCGATCATTCGAGCATCTTTTTGATCTGTTTTCACATATGCAATTAATACATTATCAACCATTTTCTTCACATAATCAGACATATCAGAAATTTCTTTTTCAATTTCAGGAATTCTTGTTTCCCCTTTTAAGCGAATCGTTGATTTAGCAATCGATACAGCATGATCCGCCATTCTTTCTAAATCAGAACTAGCTTTCATTACTGTAATGATCATTCTTAGATCAGTTGTTACTGGCTGTTGTAAAGCAATCATTTCAAAACTTTTCTTTTCTAATTTTACTTCCATATCGTTGATTTCTACATCATAATCAATTACTTCGTTAGCAATTTTTTTATCATGGTTGATATAAGCACGTACAGATTTATGTACTACATTACTGACCATCATGCCCATTTCATAAAATTGATTATGCAAATTCAATAATTCTTCTTCAAACTGGCTGCGCAACATTTGTTTTTCCCCCTTTATTGTTTAACCGAATTTTCCAGAAATATAATCTTCTGTTTGTTTTTCTTTTGGATTTAAGAATATCTTCTTTGTATCATTAAATTCTATTAACTCGCCTTGTAAAAAGAAGGCTGTTTTATCAGAAATACGAGACGCTTGTGACATATTGTGAGTCACCATGATCATTGTATACTTTTCTTTTAAAGTTAACAGCATATTTTCGATTTTACCACTAGAAACAGGGTCTAGCGCACTCGTTGGTTCATCTAATAAAATGATTTCAGGATCAACAGCTAAAACCCGCGCAATACAAACACGTTGTTGTTGTCCGCCAGATAAAGACAATGCACTTTTATGCAGTTTATCTTTCACATCGTCCCAAACAGCAGCTGCTTTTAAACTTGTCTCAACCGCTTCATCTAAAACTTGTTTGTTCTTTTCACCTTTTAAACGTAACCCATAAATCACATTCTCATAGACAGAAAAAGGAAAAGGATTCGGCTGTTGAAAAACCATGCCGATTTCTTTACGCAAATCGACGATATCCGTTTTAGGACCATAAATATCTTTTCCTTTGTAAACCACACTTCCCGTGATTGTCACACCTGGAATCAAATCATTCATTCGATTCAATGAACGTAGGTATGTTGATTTACCACAGCCTGAAGGTCCGATCATAGCAGTAATTTCGCCTTGATTGATGCTCAAATCAATTCCTTTTAAGGCTTCTTTTTTACCGTAATACAAATGTAAATCTTTTGATGAAATAATCTCTTTTGTCATCTTGCCCCTCCTAACCAAAATGTCCAGAAACATAGTCTTCTGTTGCTTGAATTTTTGGTCGTGTAAAGATTTTTCTTGTTTCATCGTACTCAATTACTTTCCCTAAGTAGAAAAAGGCAGTGTAATCACTGATACGGGCAGCTTGCTGCATATTATGAGTCACGATAATAATTGTGTAATCATCTTTTAAATTCACCAATGTTTCTTCCACTTTACCAGTTGAAATCGGATCTAAGGCACTTGCCGGTTCATCCAAAAGTAAAATATCTGGTTTCATCGCAATTGCTCGGGCAATACATAAACGTTGCTGTTGACCACCAGATAAAGCTAATGCACTTTTATCTAAGTTATCTTTGACTTGATCCCAAAGTGCTGCTTGTTTTAAGCTGGTTTCAACAATTTCATCTAGTTTTTTCTTATCTTTTTCGCCGTGCTGTTTTAAAGCAAATGTGATATTTTCATAAATGGATTTACTAAACGGATTTGGGCGTTGAAATACCATGCCGATTCGTTTACGCATTTCATAAACATCGACCTCTTTTGTATTCACGTTTACGCCTTTATACATGATATTTCCAGTTACTTTGGTATTCGCAATTCCATCATTCATACGATTTAATGAACGTAGATATGTCGATTTACCACAGCCAGAAGGCCCAATCAAAGCGGTGATTTTGTTTTTTTCAAACTCTAAATCAACACCTTTGATTGCTTCATTATCGCCATACCAAACGTGTAGATCATCGGTATGCAAAGCAATCGGCTCAGGTAATTTAATAATATTTGTGTCATTTAAATTATATTCTTTCATTCTGATTCCCCTAACATTAGGCTGATGTCATTCTTTTATATAATCTGTTTCCGATAAAGCGTGCGCCGAAATTAAAGAGTAAAACGACTAAAATCAGAACAGCAGAAGCACCCGCAGAAACAGCTGCTCCATCCGGCATTGTGCCTTCTGTATTGATTTTCCAAATATGGACCGCTAATGTTTCAGCTTGACGGAAAATACTGATTGGACTTGAGACACTCATTGGATTCCAATTGCTGAAATCAAGTGCTGGTGCGCTTTGTCCTGCAGTATAAATCAATGCAGCTGCTTCACCAAAAATTCTTCCAGAACTCAAGATCACACCCGTTAAAATTCCAGGTAACGCTTCAGGAACAACAACTTTGGTCACCGTTTCCCAACGAGATAAACCTAGCGACAACCCAGCCTCACGCTGTGTATAGTGAACTGCTTTTAATGACTCTTCAACATTTCTAGTCAATAAAGGTAAATTGAAAAAGGTCAAAGCCAACGCACCGGAAATGATCGAAAATCCATAACCGATTTGTACAACAAAAATCAAGAAACCGAACAAACCAACAACTACTGAAGGTAATGAACTTAAAATTTCAATTGACGTACGAATCACATCTGTTATCCAGTTTTTCTTGGCATATTCAGATAAATAAATCCCAGCTCCAAGTGAAATAGGAAAACTGATCAACATCGTGATCAACAATAAATATAATGAGTTAAACAATTGAATTCCGATACCGCCGCCTGCTTGATACGCTTTTGAAGGTTTCGTTAAAAAGTCCCAAGAAATATGAGGGATTCCTCGAACTAAGATATAAAGTAGCAAAGCTGCCAAAATTAAAACAATCACACCAGAGATCGCATATAGAACACCTGTTGCAAATTTATCTGCTTTTTTTGCATTCATTATTTCAAGGCCCCTTTCCTACCAATGATCCGAATAATGATATTGAAAAGTAACGACATCAACAGCAAAATCAACGCAAGTGACCAAAGTACATTGTTTTCTACTGTTCCCATGATCGTATTTCCGATACCCATAGTCAAAATACTTGTTAATGTTGATGCAGGTGTTGTTAAGCTAGAAGGCATAATTGCTGCGTTTCCGATAACCATTTGAATCGCTAAAGCTTCTCCAAATGCACGAGCCATCCCAAAAACGACTGCTGTTAAAATTCCAGGAACAGCTGCTCTTAAAACAACTTTGTAAATTGTTTGCCAACGAGTCGCTCCCAATGCAAGAGATGCTTCACGATAATGACGAGGAACTGATTTTAAAGCATCAACGGTCATTGTTGTCACCGTTGGTAAAATCATAACAAATAGTACAAATGTCCCAGCTAAAATCCCAAATCCTGTGCCGCCAAAAATTGAACGAATAAACGGTACAATCACCGATAATCCAATAAATCCATAAACTACAGAAGGAATCCCAACCAATAGTTCAATAACTGGCTGTAAAATTTTTGATCCTTTTTTTGGTGAAATTTCTGTCATAAAGACCGCAGCACCAATCGCAAATGGTGTTGCAATAATTGCAGATAAAAACGTTACGATAAAAGATCCTGCAATCATCGGCAAAGCTCCTACCATAGGATTACCATCCGTTCCTGTTTCACTCGGATTCCAATTTGTACCGAATAAAAAATCAGAAAGTTTAATTTTATTAGTAAAAAAAGTTGCTAAGCCTTTACTTGCAACAAAATAAAAGATCGATAAAACAACCAAAACAATCAAAGCGATACAAAGAAAACTAATAAATTTCCCTCGTTGTTCCATTCTTGCGCGCTTTGATTTTGTTAACAATTTCTTCTGCACATCTTCCAAGAAAATTCCTCCTTAAATTAAAAGCTGAGCAGGCTCGTTCGGCTCTGACAGGAAAATAGGAAAAAATGATTGAGGTGTTTTTTACCTCACTCAGTTTTTATCTTTTTCCCGAAGAGCTAGCCTGCGAAGCTAGATAACATTAAAAGCGTAGCAGGCTCGTTCAGCTCTGACAGGAAAATAGGAAAAAATGACTGAGGTGCTTTTTGCCTCATTCAGTTTTTATCTTTTTCCCGAAGAGCTAGCCTGCGAAGCTAGATAACATAAAAGCATAGCAGGCTCGTTCAGCCTTGACTGAAAAATAGGAAAATATGACTGAGGTGCTTTTTGCCTCATTCATATTTTATCTTTTTTCCGAAAGGCTAGCCTGTGAAGCTAGATATCATACTCATTACTTTCCATAACAAAATCAGTGTAACTTTTTAACATAAATTTGCGTTTAATAACATGTAAATCTTATGTTAAGTTTGTAAATTTTGTGTAAAGGTCGATTATTTGATAAGATTCCCTTGCCAATCTCGTTCAACTTCCATTTTAGAAACTGGAATATACCCTAGTTGACCAATGATTTTTTCTTGTACATCATCTGATAACATGAAGGCTAAGAATTCTTCAGTCAACTGTTTTGGTTTGCCTAATGTATACATATGTTCATATGACCAAATCGTCCATTTATTGATTGTAACATTCTCATCCGTTGGCTTTACACCATCAATACTTAAGGTATTTACTTCATCATTAACATAAGAGAACGCTGTATAACTGATTGCTCCAGGTGTATCTGCAACAATAGAACGTACCATCCCGCTAGAATCTTGTTCTTGGGCTTGAATTGCTGTTTTACCATCTAATACCCATCGTTCAAAAGTTGCACGCGTACCACTTCCTGCTGCACGATTCAACATAACGATAGGGATATCTTTGCCACCAACATCTTTCCAGTTTGTTATTTCACCTAAAAATATTTTTCTAAGATTTTCTAATGAAATATCCGATACTCCAATATTTTTGTTTACGATTGGCGTGATCCCTACTACAGCAACTTTGTGATCAGTCAATTTAGAGGCATCGATCCCCTTTTTCTCTTCAGCAAACAAATCTGAATTGCCGATGTCAACGGCACCAGACTGAACTTGGCTTAAGCCTGTACCGCTTCCGCCTCCTTGAACATTGATAAAACGGCCAGGATTCTGATTTTGATACTCTTCAGCTGCGGTTTCCACTAGAGGTTGTAACGCGGATGAACCTACTGCTGTGATCGATTCACCTCGATCAATCCACTTGGCACAGCCTGACATAGTTAGTATTCCAATTAGACTAATAAATAATAGCATTTTCTTTTTCATTTATCCGTTAATCCTCCAAACTCAATTCAATCAATTCATTTTAACATTAACTTTTTAAGATGAAAATTATAAGTTGCTAAAACAGGATTTTTTTTATAATAAAATAACAGGATTCTCGTTCAAAAAATACGAAATAAGCAAAAAAAAAGTGTGACAAAAGAAAAAATACTTTTGCCACATCTCCTTATCTCAATTATAACAATGGTGAAATTAGGCGAGCTAATCCTTCCTTCAGCTTGATGAGCAAACCACGATTACGGTATTTTTCTTCTGTTAGAAGTACAGATACTTTGGAATCTTCATAAAAAGCATCTCTTACTTCTTCTGAAAATTCTTTATCATAAATAATCGTATTGACTTCAAAGTCCAGACGGAACGAACGTACATCGATATTTGCCGAACCAACTGAAACGATTCCACCATCAATGATCATTGTCTTTGCATGGATAAAACCATGCTCATATGTCTCAATAATCGCGCCATATTCTAAAAGTTCAGCTGAAAATGAATATGTTGCCCAATAAACCAACATATGATCCGGTTTGTTTGGTATTTGCATACGAACTTTGACACCTGATAATAAAGCTAATTTCAGTGCTTCGTGGATGGAAGCATCTGGAATATAGTACGGTGTTTGAATCAAGATTTCTTTTTTAGCAATCGAAATCATTTTTAAGTAAGTCATCTTGATTTGTTCATGTTCTGAGTCTGGACCACTTGTTACAACTTGAACTGCTTTTTTTCCATCAGCATAAATTGGAGGAAAGAAAGTCTTCTCATAGCTTAACTCTTCTCGATGTTGAGAATTCCAGTCCATTAAAAAACGATTTTGTAAACTATAGACAGCCTCACCATGGATGCGTAAATGGTTATCACGCCAATAGCCAAATTTTTTGACTGCACCTAAATATTCATCACCTACATTAAAACCGCCAGTGTAACCGATTTTCCCATCGATCACAACGATTTTCCGATGATTTCGATAATTGATTCGTGGATTCAAATACGGGACAAACAACGGAAAGAAAAAAGCAATTTCTCCGCCAAGTTTTTTCAACTCTTCAAAAAATTTCATATTTACCTGAGTCGATCCCCACGCATCAAGAAGCAAACGAACTTTAACGCCACGTTTAACAGCATCAACCAATTCTTTACGAATTTCTTTTCCTAATGTATCTCCACGGTAAATGTAATACTCCATGTGAATATGATCTTTCGCATGACGAATATCTTTGATTAAGCCGTCAAATTTTTCTCTACCATCTGTGTACAAACGAATTTCGTTATTTGTTGTATATAATGAACTTTCAAACACCGTCAGCATGTATATCAGCTGCTTTGAATCCACTTCTCCTGTTGGCGGATGCGGAAATAACCCTCTTAATAATGATTGCTTCTCAAATTCTATTTCAGCATTCATTCCGATTTTTGCTTGCATCTTCATATCAAAAATTTTATCTTTTGAAATGCCTCGCCCTAAGAAAATATAAAGTATAAATCCCAAAACTGGAATAAACATCAATACAAGTAGCCAAGACCATGTCTGGGCTGTTTGTTTTCGTTCTCTAAAAACAATAATCAACGATAATAGCATATTAGCAATAAAAATAATAACAAATAAATTATCATATAAAAATTTCATTCATTCACCCCAAATACTTCTTTCACTGATTCCCTTTTAAAGCATAACGAACTTATGAAAATAAGTAAAGAAAAAGCAGACATAAATGCCTGCTTTGCTCTGACTAAATTTTTAAGAAACGACGCATTGAAATAATTGAACCTAAAGATCCAATCGTCATACCTACGACTACCATCAATAAATCTAATTGCCAAATAAATGATTCAGGTTTTAATAATGAATAATTTGAACTTAACAATTGTGGATTGAACATCGTATAAAACTTTTGATAACCAAACGTTAATACCAAGATTGGAATAATGGCTCCTAATAGACCGATCCAAGCACCCTCTATAAAGAAAGGCCAGCGGATATATCCATTTTTAGCACCTACCAAACGCATGATTTGAATTTCTCTTTGACGAGAAATAATCGTGATACGAATCGTATTAGAAATCAAGAAGACTGCCACAAACAATAGTAAAAGTGCTGCACCTAATCCCCAAGTTCTTACTTTGCTTGCAATACTAAAAATCTTATCTGAAGAAACGCCGCCGTAATCTGCTTTAAATACATTTGGTAGCTTAGCTGCTTTTTCTGAGATTTTTTTTGTATCTGATGGTTCTTTTGCACTTACAAGATATACATCATACAATGGATTGCTGTCACCTTCGAATAAGTTCCATGCTTCACCCATTTGATTTTGGATTTTCTTTAATTGTTTATCTTTATTTGAATATGAGATTGTTGCAACGTTATCGATTTTATTTAATTCTTTTTCAAGTTTTTGCATTTCATCTGGTGTCGTACCAATGTCAACAAAGACTGATACTGTAACGTTTTCTTCGATATCTTTTGCTAATTTTGTTGCATTGAAAATTACTGCCATAAAAATCCCAACAAGGACTAAAGTAATCGTAACAGCACTGGCAGACGCAATCGTCATCCACCCATTACGTTTTAAACTTTTGATACTTTCTAGGACGTGAGAAAAGAACGTTCTAATCATCGTAGCCATAGTCTCCTTCCGCTTGGTCTCGAATAATTCGGCCATTTTCGATGGCGATTACGCGATGACGGATCGTGTTTACAATCGTGCTGTTGTGTGTTGCCATTACAACCGTTGTTCCTTGCGCATTGATCCGGTCTAAAAGTTTCATGATTTCCCATGAGTTTTCCGGGTCAAGGTTTCCTGTCGGCTCATCAGCAATTAGCACTTTCGGTGTATTTACGATGGCACGTGCAATGGATACACGTTGTTGTTCTCCACCAGATAATTCACTTGGAAAAACACGCACTTTGTGTTTTAGCCCAACCAAATCAAGAACTTCCATTACTCTTTTCTTGACGTCTCTTGGTTTACGACCAATAACTTGCATCGCATAAGCGACATTTTCATAAACTGTTTTTTTCGTTAATAGTTTGTAATCCTGAAAGACGATTCCGATTTCTCTTCTAAGATAAGGAACTTCAGCATTTTTTATTTTCATTAAGTCATGACTAGCTACTTTCAAGCGGCCTTTTGTTGCTTTTTCTTCACGGTACATCAATTTAATAAATGTTGATTTTCCGGCTCCGGAAGGTCCAACAACATAAACGAATTCACCTTGTTTTATTTCCACTGAAATATTTCGAATCGCAGTTGTACCATTCGAATATTTTTTCATTACATCTTTCATTTCAATCATGGCGTATTCTCTCCATCTCTGTTTTCTAGACTATCAATCATTATAACATGACTTTGTTTCAAGGCTCTTTCAACAGTTTACAATTTTGTTTCATTTATGTGAATTAATCAATTTAATTTCTGCTTTAAGTAAGCATCAATAAAACCATCTAAATCTCCATCCATCACTGCCTGTACATTTCCAGTTTCATAATTGGTTCTATGGTCTTTGACCATTGAATATGGATGGAAAACGTAAGAACGAATTTGTGAACCCCAGCCGATTTCTAATTGTTCACCGCGTAGTGAAGCTGCTTCTTGCGCTTTTTTATCCATTTCTAATTGATAAAGCTTTGCTTTTAGCATGCCCATTGCTTGTTCACGGTTTTTTAGTTGTGAACGTTGCGCTTGGCTGGCAACTACTGTGCCTGTAGGAATATGAGTGATTCGGACAGCTGATTCTGTTTTATTGATATGCTGACCTCCAGCTCCACTGGCACGATACGTATCAACTTTCAAATCATCTGTATTGATATCAATCTCAACATTCTCATCCAATTCCGGCATAATGTCAACTGAACAAAAAGAAGTGTGTCGGCGTTTCGCTGAATCAAAAGGTGAAATACGAACCAAGCGATGAACACCTTTTTCAGATTTCAAATAGCCATACGCATTATACCCTTTGATCAAAAGCGTAACACTTTTGATGCCTGCTTCATCTCCAGATTGATAATCTAAAGTTTCAACTTGAAAGCCATGACTTTCAGCCCAACGAGTATACATTCGAAGCAACATACTGCCCCAATCCTGCGACTCCGTACCACCTGCGCCTGGATGAAGTTCCATAATAACATTATTTTTGTCATAAGGTTCGTTCAATAATAAGGAAAGCTCATAGATACTTAGTTTTTCTTTTAATGCCAATAACCGTTCTTCTAATTCACTTTGGGTATCTGAATCAAATTCTTCTTGCTGCATCTCACTCATAATTTCTAATTCTTCCAACTCATCAGCGAATTGATGAAATTGTTGGAATTTTTCTTTATGAACATTGGTTTCATTGATCAACTGCTGAGCGGTTTCTGAATTATCCCAAAAACCTGGTTCAGCCATTCTATTTTCAGCTTCTGCGATATCTTCTTCTAACTGATCTAAGTCAAAGAGACCCCCTGAAGCTTGTGATTGATTGATTCATTTCATCTAACATAGTTCGAATTTCTGCATTTTCCATGATAGTTTCTTCCTTTCGGTGTTATCACTCTGTTGCAAAATAAACGAAGGTGAGACGAACGCCTCACCCTAGTTAATATTACATATCTTTACCGTGACAATTTTTATATTTCTTACCGCTGCCGCATGGACAAGGATCATTACGGCCTATTTTTTCATCAACATGAATTGGTTGCTTTTTAGCACTTGTATTGCTTTGGACTTCTTCTTCATCTGTTGGATGAACTGCTTCCCCTTGTGCTACTTGTTCACGTTGAACATTTTGACGAATTTCTGATTTCATAAATAAACGAGTGACTTCAAACTCAATTGCCCCGATCATTTCTTCAAACATGTTGTAACCTTCTGTTTGATATTCAACCAATGGATTATTTTGACCGTAAGCACGTAGACCTACGGATTGACGTAATTGATCCATTGCATCGATATGATCTGTCCATTTTGTATCTACAACACGTAGAATAACTACTTTTTGGAATTCTAGAATTTGTTCTGGACCGTTTAATTGTTCTACTTTCACATCATAAACTTCTTGAGCACGTTTTACTAAATATTCTTTGATCTCTTCTGGTGATTTTCCATCAAGATCAGTCTTAGTAATAGAATCTTCGTGTACTAATGTTGAAGCTGCGAAATCTACGATACCATCAAGGTTCCAGTTTTCTTTTTCTAATTGTGTATGGCTGTCAACAACACGAGTAATCGTACGTTTTACCATGTTCAATAATGTTTCAGTCAGCTCTGTATCTTCCATGATCACTTCTTGACGTTGCGCGTAAATAACTTCACGCTGCTCGCGCATTACATCATCGTATTGTAAGACGTTTTTACGTGTATCATAGTTATTACCTTCCACACGTTTTTGTGCAGATTCTACTTGTTTACTTAACATTTTACTTTGGATCACTGCATCTGATTCTTCAATGTTCATGCGATCTAAGAAAGCTTTGATTCGTTCTGAACCAAATCGTTTCATCAAGTCATCTTCAAGTGATAGATAGAATTGTGAAACCCCAGGATCTCCTTGACGACCAGCACGTCCACGTAATTGATTATCAATACGACGTGATTCGTGACGTTCAGTACCAATAACAGCTAAACCACCAAGTTCGACAACACCAAGACCAAGCTTGATATCTGTCCCACGACCAGCCATGTTGGTAGCGATTGTAACCGCACCTTTTTGTCCAGCATTCATGATGATTTCAGCTTCTTTAAAGTGATTTTTCGCATTCAATACTTCGTGCGGTACTTTTTCTTTATTTAGTAATTCTGATAATAATTCAGAAGTCTCAACAGCAACAGTACCAACTAAAACTGGTTGACCGTTATGGTAACGCTCTTTGATATCTTGAACAACTGCTTTAAATTTACTTTGTAGTGTTGGATAAAGTAAATCTGCACGGTCATCACGGATGATTGGACGGTTTGTTGGAATTTGGAAAACTTGAATATTATAGATTTCACGAAATTCTTCTTCTTCCGTTTTAGCAGTACCAGTCATCCCTGCTAATTTTTTGTACATACGGAAATAGTTTTGGAATGTGATTGTTGCCATTGTTTTTGTTTCGTCTTCGATCTCTACAGCTTCTTTGGCTTCAATCGCTTGATGCAAGCCATCTGAATAACGACGTCCGTCCATGATACGACCAGTAAATTGGTCAACGATCAAGACTTTACCTTCTTGAACAACGTAATCAATATCACGAAGCATGATGAAGTTCGCACGTAACGCTTGATCCATGTGGTGCGTTAATGCTGTATTTTCAATGTCATACAGGTTTTCTAAACCAAAGTTTTCTTCCGCTTTTTCAATACCAGCTTCTGTTAAGCTGATTGTTTTAGATTGAACATCGATTTTGTAATCTTCTTCTTCTTTTAGACGCTTAACAAAATTGTCTGTACGTGTATAAAGAGCTGTTGATTTTTCTGCTTGTCCAGAAATAATTAATGGTGTACGAGCTTCATCGATTAAAATTGAATCGACCTCATCCACGATTGCATAATTCAATGGGCGTTGTACCATTTGGTTACGGTAAACCACCATGTTATCTCGCAAGTAGTCAAAACCTAATTCGTTATTGGTACTGTATGTGATATCACAATTATAAGCATCACGTTTTTCTTCTGAAGTTTTTGAATTGATGTTCAAACCAACTGTCAAACCTAGGAAATTATACAATTCACCCATCTCATCTGAGTCACGAGTTGCTAAGTATTCATTAACGGTTACTACATGAACCCCTTCACCTGTCAATGCATTTAAGTAAACTGGCATTGTAGCTGTCAAAGTTTTACCTTCACCTGTTCTCATTTCAGGAATATTTCCGTCATGTAAGACGATACCACCCATTAATTGAACGTGATAAGGATATAATCCTAAGACACGTTTCGCTGCTTCGCGTACAACCGCAAAAGCTTCCGGCAATAACTGATCTAATGTTTCACCTTTTTGGTAACGAGCTTTAAACTCATCTGTTTTTGCTTTTAATTCTTCATCGCTCAAAGCAGCAATAGCTGAAGCGTGAGTCTCTACTTGGTTAGCAATACCATCCAAGCGTTTTAATTCTTTTTTATCATTTTCAATCATCTTTTTTAAAAAATTCGCCATGTTTTTAAGTGTTCCTTTCAATAAACTCTATTTATTTTTTGCACTAAATGCACAATCATCCTTTCTATTTTATCACTAGTTGGTAAGAAAGGAAATAACTTCTCTTAATATTAACCATATATTATGTCTTTTTTTATGTATATACACTAAAAATAAGGAAAGAGACTGCGACAAAACGTGTGCCGTCCTGCTTCAGTCTCTAAAAATCGAATAGATGGAAGAAAAATAGCCCTCAATAAAATTTTCTGAAAAAGCTATTGATTTCAGTTAATAATAAAGAAATTTAGTTTTATTCAGTTAACTGAGGGCTATTATTCGACCTTTTTTTCTTAGTCTGTTTCGATCAATCCATATTTGCCATCTTTACGACGGTAAACAATACTTGTACCATTTGTTTCTGAATCTTCAAAGATAAAGAAGTTATGTCCTAACATGTTCATTTGTAATACCGCTTCTTCACTATCCATTGGTTTTAAAGAAAGGCGTTTTGTACGAACAATGTCCAATTCTGGCGTTTCATCTGGTGTTTCTTCACCATTTAAGAAAATAGCTGCTTTAGCAGTGTTCATCCCAGTTTCGCGAGATTTACGGTTAATTTTTGTTTTGAATTTGCGGATTTGTCGTTCTAATTTATCTACAACTAAATCAACACTTGCATATAAATCAGGTGATGTTTCTTCAGCACGTAAAACTAAATAAGGTAGAGGAATCGTAACCTCGACTTTTGCTGTTTTTTCAGTATAAACTTTTAAATTCACATGAACTGTAGCTTCAGGTGAATCACTGAAATAGCGTTCTAATTTGCCGACTTTTTTCTCTACATAGTCTCTGATAGCTTCAGTAACTTCGATGTTTTCTCCACGCACATTATATCTAAACATAACAATTACCCCTTTCATCTGCCACTAAAGAAGGAATAAAAGGACCACTCTGTTATCCTTCTTCTTAATTCTATTATAACGAAACATCTGCCTTTTGCCAACAGAATTGCGGTCGATTTTTCAATTTAGTTTTTCTTTTATCTCGCGATGGAAAACGTATACAGTTTTGAAGGGTTATTTTCCAAAATAATTTGAGCGGCATGAAATATCGTACGTCCGGTTGTATAGATATCATCCACTAAGAGAATGTCTGAATTTGTGATCGCTGCTTGTCCTTCTTTTGTTAGTTTAAAGGGTTGTTTTAACGTTAGTCGTTCTTTTCTTGTTTTTTGCACTTGAGAGGCCCCATCAGCGAAACGTGTCAGGTATGGCTGGTATGAAATCTTCGCTGCTTCAAGCAATCCTTCAACTTGATTGAATCCTCTAACACTCATCCGTTCTTTTGAAATCGGCATTGGTATCACAAGAAAGTTCTTCTTCTGTTTAAAATACATCTGTAAAACAGGGACAAAACTATGCCTAAGCGTATAATTTCCTTTAAATTTATATTCTTCAAACCATTCTTGCATCGCTTGGTTATACACAAAAAGTGCTTCGTGATGAAAATCATACTTTGGATACTGCTGCTGCCATTTTAAGCAATCTCTACAATATTTATTTTTTGATTGACGTTGACAGCCGTAACAGGCGCCTTTTTTTGGCAAGTGCTGAAATTCTTTTTCGCAACGTAAACATAATTGTTCCGACAAAATTTTTTTAGGTATAAAAATTTCTTTGATTGTTAAATTTCTACTGATCGTTTGACTACAGTAATTACATCTCATCGATCAATCCCCTTTCTATACCTAAAGCATTCATTTTTTTTATTTGTATAATTGCTTCTTTCATGGCTTTTGTGCAGCCATCGTGCAAAAACCAAACCTCTCCTGCTGTATATTCCTTTCTTCGATCCACCCGTCCGGCAATTTGAACAAGTGCTGAAGTAGCAAATACTGCGTGATTCGCCCCCAATACAATCACCGAAACACCATCAAATGTCACACCACGTTCTAATATGGTTGATGTCATAAGAATTCGATATTCTTTATTTCTCATTTTCACCACTTTTTCTAAACGTTCTGGATCTTGAGAATGAACATACGCCAATGGGACGTTGGGAAATTGCTTCTCTACGACTTCTTTTAACTGTTCCATCATTGTAATGCTTGGACAAAAAATCAACACATCATTTTTACCGACTAGCAATTGAATTTTTACTACTAGTTGTTTTGGGATTTTTCCTTGTTTGATTTTCTGATGCCATCGATGACACCATTTTATTTTAGGCACCGGCAAGACTCTTCGATGATAGCGAGCGGGCAATATACTGGTTTGCAATTCATTTTGTGCTGTTTTTTTTGTTAATTCTTTCGTTGGTGTTGCCGTTAAATAAATGAGCGAACTATTTTTCTTAATTGCTTGTTGCACACCATATTGCAGCAACGGATTATTAACGAATGGAAAGGCGTCTACTTCATCAATAATCAGCACATCAAATGCTTGATAAAAACGTAGTAATTGATGTGTGGTACATACTAATAATTTAGTATAACGATACTGTTCTTCCATCTTGCCATGAAGAAGGATCATCGGTTCGTCTGGAAAAACTGCTTGTATTCTAGGGAAAAGTTCCAGACAAACGTCCACTCTTGGTGAGGCAATGCCTACTCGATAACCAGACTCCAACGAATAATGGACCATTTTAAATAGCATTTCAGTCTTCCCAGCACCCGTCACAGCCCAAACCATTCTGGACTCATTCTTTTTAACAGACACCAATAACTGATCTGATACCTCTTGCTGCCCTTTGGTAAGCGCTCCTTTCCATGCAAAATGAACTGTTCTTTTAATTGATTTTGGTTCAGGTAAATGATAAAAATCTTGACTTGTATCTACTCGACCTAGCTGAATACATTCAGGACAAAAATAACATTCTGTAACGAGTTGGACTGCTTGTTTATTTTGAATCTGACCACAGCGTAAACATTGTATTTCTTTTTCATTATGTTCTTTCATTGTTGGTAATTTTTGAGCATATTCTTCTATTGTGTCACTCGGATTGAGCTCTTTTTTTAAAACTTTTCTTCCCCATAATTCTTCCATTTTTCCCCTCCAATATTAAACTACGCATTTTCTATGGGATATTTTTTATGTTTTGGAATAATTATGAAGGGATCTTCCTTTGATAAAAATAGAGAGTGCGAAGGAAAAGTAAAAAACTTTGCCTCGCACTCTCTATTTTTAATTTTTATTTATCTCCAATTAAATTCAAAGCTTGCTGTAGTACCTTTTCACCGTTCATCATGCCGTAATCAGCCATATTGATTACTTCTAATGGAATTCCTTTTGGTTCTAGGCGTTTCTCAAAATCGCCTTTCATAAAGCGTACTTGTGGGCCTAATAATAAAACATCCACAGGTTTACTCTCTAAATTGTTATCTGCATCTGAGGCTGACACTGCAAAAATATCCGTATCCAATCCTTGAGCATCCGCTGCTTTTTGCATTTTTGTTACTAGTAAACTTGTACTCATCCCGGCTGAACATACAAGCATAATTGTTTTTTTAGCCATTTCATCCATCTCCTTCATCTTATCAATAACATAACCTATTTTTCTTGCTATTTAAACTTATTATAGTAGAAAACAGACTTTTGTCAACGCTTCCCACTTTTAGTTTATGTCAAAAAAGCCAGTTCGATTTTAGTAATTTATTGAATACTACATATTCTTTTTTTATATTTACTTGTGCAACTTGATAGCCAGCATTCAACCACCCATATGCGCCTTTTTCTGGATGTTTATGGTCATTGGCCCACCAATCGATGTCTGTTCGTGCCGTTTTTGGAAGTCCAGAATGAGGAAAGAGCAACTCATCAAATTGAGTAAAAGTCAAAGTTACTTGTGAACCACCATTGGTCGTTAAATAATGGGTAACGCTATCATATTTCTTTTGACGCTCGTTTGCCAAATTCGTCACTCCTTTTTCTTTTTTTATGGTCCGATGTCCGTTACTCCTACCTCGCTTCGCTC
>NZ_JAFREN010000031.1 GCF_017377505.1 Enterococcus sp. DIV0212c
TGATTTACAGCTCTATTTTCTTTATTTTAAATCTTGTCCATTTGTTTCTATCACTTGTTTGTACCAATTAAATGATTTTTTCTCATAGCGATTCATCGTACCTTCACCGTTGTCATCTAGATCAACATAGATAAAACCATAACGTTTGCTCATTTCACCTGTTGAAGCACTTACTAAATCGATACAGCCCCATGGTGTATAGCCCATTAAATCAACGCCATCTTTTATTGCATCAGACATTGCTTCAATATGACGACGTAGATAATCAATACGGTAATCATCTTCTACATAAAAGTTTTCATCTACTTTATCGATCGCACCTAAGCCATTTTCAACAATGAATAACGGTTTTTGATAACGATCGTACAATTCGTTCAAAGCAATTCTCAACCCTTCAGGATCGATCTGCCAGCCCCATTCACTTGCTTCTAAGAATGGATTACGCACACCACCTAATAGATTGCCAGTAACTGTATCCTCTTCTTCAGCTGTTTCGTTGACTGCTGATGACATATAGTAACTGAAACCAATATAATCAACAGAATATTTTTTCATTAATTCTAAATCATCTGCACCGATTTCTAAATCTGAGACACCATATTTATCAAACATACGTTGTTGGTAAGCAGGATACTCACCACGAACTTGAGCGTCTGTACAGTAGAAGTTAAATTCTTGATTTTGAGCTAATGTTGCCATTTGATTGACTGGATTCGCATCGATACTGTACGTTGTTGCATAAATGATCATACAACCAATTTGCATATCCGGATTGATTTCATGACCGATTTTTACTGCTTTAGCACTAGCTACAAATTGATTATGCCATGCTTGGAAGATATTTTGATAATCGCCAGCTCCTGTGGCTTTGACCATTCCTTGGCTTAGCGCTGGGAAATGGAATGCTGAATTGATTTCGTTAAATGTCATCCAATATTTTACTTTTTTACCGTAGCGAGTTAAAACAACTGTTGCATAGTTTTCAAAGAAATCGATCATTTTACGATTTTTCCAACCACCATATTCTTTGGCTAAATGCAAAGGCATTTCATAATGAGAAATCGTGATCACAGGTTCGATCCCATGTTTTAAACACTCGTCAATCATTTGATCGTAGAATTTCAAACCTGATTCATTTGGTGTAGCTTCATCACCTTTAGGAAAAATTCTAGACCAAGCAATCGAGAATCGGTAACATTTAAAGCCCATTTTTGCAAATAAAGCAATATCTTCTTTAAAACGATGATAATGATCGATTCCGCGATGATTCGGATAAATAAATTTATCTTCATCAATTTCCCAATTGAACGTATCACTACCTAAAATCTGAAAACGTTGCTTGCCACCTGGCATTGCATCTGCAACTGACAATCCTTTGCCATCAGAGCGATAAGCCCCTTCTAATTGATTGGCAGCAGTTGCGCCGCCCCATAAAAATCCATCTGGAAATACAGTTGTTTTGTTTGACATACGATTTTCCTCCTAAATTTAAAAACGTAATAAATCAATTTCTTTAACGAACAATTGCCAAGAAATCTTCTCCATGTAAAACGTCTGTTTGTTCCATATCTAATACGTCTAAATAATCGCCACTATTTGTTACAACAACAGGTGTCACCACAGGATGTCCTGCTGCTTTGATTTTTTCAATATCAAATTTAACTAATAGATCGCCTTGTTTCACTTTATCGCCTTGCTTCACTTCTATTTCAAATCCGTCACCATCCATCTCAACAGTGTCCATACCAATATGCATTAAAACTTCTGCACCATCTTCTGTTGTGATTCCAACTGCATGACCTGTTGGAAATAGGGTTGTGATTTCTCCATTAGCAGGTGCATAAAGTTCACCTAACGTTGGTTCAATTGCAATTCCTTTACCTAAAGCGCCTGATGAAAATACTTGATCTTCAATTTTATCTAAAGGAACGATTGTACCTGTGATTGGGCTTGTTAAAACAATTTTATCATTTTTTGCATCTAAATTAGAATTTGTATCTTTTACAGGTGTTTCACTACCTGCTTCTGGTTTATCGTCAAATTTTAAAATAAATGTTAATACAAACGCAATGACAAAAGCAATCACGGTTCCGATTACTGCAGCAATCAAGCCAGATGTATCTTTTGTATCTTGAGGGATAAATCCTGGTAAACTCAATAAACTAATCAAACCAAATACATAGTTTTGAACATGACTGAAACCGATAAATGCGCCACCGACTGCTCCACCGATACATGCTGCAATAAATGGTTTTTTAAGTGGTAAAGTAACACCATAAACAGTTGGTTCTGTAATACCGAATACTGATGTCATTGTAGATGAAAGAGCTAAACCTTTTAATTTCACATTTTTTGTCATAAAGAATACGGCTAATGCAGCGCCACCTTGAGCTAATACAGCTGGTAATAACATTGGCGCCATTGTATCAACACCACCACCTGCTTGAGAAAGATTAAGCATCATGATCGGCACAAAGCCCCAGTGCATTCCAAACATAACGAATACTTGCCATAAACCACCCATCACTGCGCCTGCAATAATTGGACTAAAACCATAAATTCCATTGTAACCTTTACCTAGTAAATCACCTAAAACTGTACCGATAGGACCAATTGCAATAAACGTAACTGGTGCCATTACTAAGAAAACTGCTAAAGGAACACAGATAATTTGTAAGAAAGAAGGAATTACTTTCTTAAAGAAACGCTCAACATAACTTTGAACATAGACTGCTAAAATAATCGGGATAACAGATGAAGTATAAGCACTTGCACCAATAATCACCGGAATACCTGCGAAAGTCAACGGTTGTCCAGCTAAAGCCGTAATGCTAGGATGAACAAGCGCCATTGCTAAACAGACTGCTAAAAACTGATTTGTTTTGAATTTTTTCGCAGCAGTAAAAGCTAGTAAGATCGGTAAGAATGTGAAAATTCCGTCAGCTATTGCAAAAAGAACCACATAAACACCTGATTTATCAGTTAGCCAATTCAATGTCAAAGCTAACGTTAAGAATCCTTTTAAAACCCCAGCACCAGCCATTGCACCTAAGAAAGGTGTAAAGATAGAAGAAATAATATCAATTAATTGATTAAAAATATTGCCTTTAGGTCCTTCATCTTTTTCAGTATCATCATCACCCAAACCACTGTGAGCCATCAATTCTTTATACACATCACTGACATGACTGCCGATTACAACTTGATATTGACCGCCACTTCGAACTACTTGAATCACGTCTGGATCTTGATTCAGTTTTTCAGTATCTGCTTTTTCCTCATCTTTTAATTTGAATCGTAGACGTGTTGCACAGTGAACTACGCTATTCACATTTTCTTCTCCGCCAACTAGCGTTAAAACGCGTTCAGCTATTTCTTGATTTTTACTCATTTTATATGCCCCATTTCCTTTATTTTTTATATAAAAAAACCTAAACTGAAAAAACAATGATCAACTATACTTAAAAAAATTAAATATAGATAAATCGCTTGTTTTTTCAATCTAGGTTTTGCCTGCTAAACAGTAACAATCCGCTTCGATTGAAAGTTAAATTTTGTAATCAATAAAGTTAAATACTACATTTTTTTCTCTCCAGCTACTCGCTGAATATGAATGGTCAAATAAATTTGTTCCGCTTTATCGATTGGTTTTTGATATTTTTTGACTAGATAGTCATTAATCCTCTGTACCGATTGAAAGGCCTTAGGATATTTACTTTGAATTAACTCGTAAAGAAAGTCATCTTCCTCATCGTGAGCTTCATTTTGCAAATAACGCTGAGCAAAATATTGTAAGTGCGTCACGATTCTTTGATAATTCAATGAATCTTCATCGAATGGCTTCCCGAAATAACGACTGACGATCGTTAGGATATCTCGCACCATTTCAGTAGCTGACATTGTCACTTCCATGTTGCCATTTGCCTGTTCACTATTTACGATATGAAAGGCAATAAAACCAGCTTCACTTTCTGAGAACTCAATGTTCAGTTTCTCCTTGATCAGCGCAACGCCTTTTCTAGCTATCGCAAATTCTTTAGGGTAAAACTTTTTTGTTTCAAACATCAATGGGTTGGGCATTTCAAGACCTTCATTGGCTCTCATGATCGCATAATGAATATGATCCGTCAATGTTAAATAGATATTCGATGAAAGCTCGATACCTAAATCTTCTTCCGCAATATCCACGATTTTTTTAACTAGCTCTACTTCTTCTACAGGAATATCTGCAAATAATTGCTGAAATTGTCCTGAAGTGATGGAATCTTTAAGAACAAACTCTTTTTCAATAAAAGTTGGATCGATCTCATCACCAATTTTTTTCTGGAATGCCAGTCCTCGGCCCATACAGACGATTTCTTCACCTGATTCATTTTTTGTCATGACGACATTATTATTTAAAATTTTTTCAATATTCATGATGAACCTCACTTTTACAAATACAAATGAAAAAAACCTAGAATCCACCCAAATAAGTTGCTATGGAAGATTCAGGTTTTGCCTGCCGAACAGTAACAATCCTTATTACATGGACAGCATAACATTAATTTAATTGATTTGCAACCCTTTTCAAATACAAATAAAAAATGATTATTTAGACAACTATTAAGAAATGTCAAAGTCGCATTGCAAACGTTCAGAAAAAGAGTTACAATCTATCCCATAGTTTTAAAAAATACATATTTTCAAAGGATGAGTTACATGTTTGAATCAATTTCAACACCAGATTTTGAAACACTTTATACTGAAACTGAACTTAATGTCATTGATATTCGTGAAACTGAAAGTTTTTTACAAGGACACTTAGCACATTCTATGTCACTGCCTGCTACTGTTTTACCTAATATGTTAAAACAGCTGAATAAAGAAAAAACCTACCATATTATTAGTTACAGCGGACGCCGTTCTGAAGTTATTGCCTCTTTTATGGCTTCTAAAGGTTTTCATGCTGTTCATGTAATCGGCGGGATGCAACAACTAGCTAAAGCTTCATAATATTGTATAAGATAAAAGCGTTTATACTTTTTTTAGGTGACTGGGATATACTCACAGAGTAATCTTCGGTCACTTTTTCTTATGTGTTCATATAAAAAATGATTACTTTTTATATAATTTAAGTAAAAACTTGCTTTTCTTACTTTTTATTAGTAAAATAGTTTTTGTTTATAAATAATCATACTTAGGTATTCGAAGGAGACTTTACATGTCAAAATTACTTGTTGTTAAAGCACACCCACTTACTAAAGAAGAATCTCGTTCTGTCCGTGCATTAGAAACCTTTTTAGAAAGTTATCAAGCTCAAAATCCAGCTGATGAAATCGATGTTCTTGATGTATACGCTGATTTCGTTCCTGAAATTGATGAAGAATTACTTTCTGGATGGGGTGCATTACGCACTGGTACTGAATTTACTGCATTAAATGAAAGCCAACAAACAAAAGTTGCGCGTTTCAACGAATTAACGGATCAATTCCTAGGCGCTGACAAAGTAGTTATTGCCAATGCTTTATGGAATTTAAATGTTCCGACTCGTTTAAAAGCATGGGTTGATACAATCAACGTTGCTGGAAAAACTTTCAAATATACTGAAGAAGGTCCAAAACCTTTGACTAACGGTAAAAAAGCCTTGCATATTCAATCAAACGGCGGTTTTTACGAAGGACAAGATTTTGCTTCTCAATATGTAAAAGGAATTTTAAACTTTATCGGTGTTGCTGAAGTTGATCAATTATTTATTGAAGGTATCGACCATCACCCAGAAAAAGCCGAAGAATTATTAGGTGCAGCAATGGATCAAGCAACAACTCTTGGAAAAACATTTTAAACGAAGTGTACCCGAGACAAAAATAGTTAGCTACGATAGCTAAGCTTAATCGCAGCTCATTTGAACTGAAAGAAGCTGGGAAATAACTTTCGACGTTATTTCCCAGCTTCTTTTATTATTCTAGTTTATTTAATTCCTCATCTTCGTGATACAAACTTGAGACATCTTTATACCATTCAAAAAGGTGTGTTGTGAGCACTTTAACTGCTGCGTAAACCGGTATGCCCAAAATGACTCCCACTACACCAAATAACTTTCCAGACGTCAGTAATACCACTAATATCGTCACTGGATGGATATCTAGCTGACTTCCTAATACAAGTGGTGAAATCACTCGTCCTTCAATCGTTTGTTCAATAACAAAAACGACTAAAACTTTGGCTAATAAAACAGGACCACCTACGATTCCTAAAAAGACCGCTGGCACCATCGCCAAAAATGAGCCCAAATAAGGAATTAAATTAAGAAAGCCTGCTGTAATTCCTAAAGTAATCGCATAATCCAATCCAATAAATGAAAAACCTAGAATAAACATCACTGCTACTGCAAAAGCAACTGTCAATTGACCTCTAATATATGAAGAAACTTGCGAATTAACTTCCCCTAAGACTTTTAAGGTTGGCTTGCGCATTTTATTAGGTAAAAATTTCATCAAATATGGCGCTAACTGTTTCCCATCTTTTAAAAGATAAAATAAAATAAATGGCATTGTAATAATTGCTACTACAACAGTTGCAACGGCACCGACGAAATTCCCCAAGCCTTGAACAGTAAATGTCGAAATATTACGAATGATGTCCCCTAAAGAGCTGATCAATTTGTCTCCCATATCTTCTAATTGGCTTCTAAATTGAGCAAAGAAAGGATCGCTTAAAAATTCTTGCATCTTTGTATCGATCGTATCAATATACTGAGGAAAATGATTTCCAAAACTGACTGTTTGTTCCTGAATTTTAGGAACAATGACAACCAATCCCCAAATGATCAACGCTATTACAATAATAAATAATCCGATGATACTCCATATACGAGGAATTTGTTTCTTTTCTAGATAATCGACCACTGGATTCATCAAATAATATAAAATCCCCGCCATGATCAGCGGCAGACCAACAACCCCAATAAATTGCCAAAGCGGTTTAAATAAATAAGATACTTTTGTAAAAACCAGCAAGATCAACAAAATCAATAATACAACCAATAATGCTGTTACAACCTGATTATTTAAAAACCAACGCCAAAACCACGAAAAGCGCTTGTCTTTATCTTTTCCTTGTTCCATTCAATCACACTCCAAGCGATACATATTCTATTATTGTTCCAACTTTGATTGTTGGAAATACACTAGGAGTAAGATATAGACCATTAACAATTGCATCTTCTTCAGGTACATCGTCAAAAACCAACGTCACATGAGCAATACTATTTAAGTTATTGTTCGCAAATGGTCCAACGTAAGATAATGTATATTCTTGTTCATCAATTTTTAAATGATCGCCTTTTTTTATTTCTAAAGATTGCGTCCCTTGAAATTTTTGAATGACGGAATATTCTTTCAAACCTTCTGTCGCGCTTTCCCCAAAAAGTATGATCATCGGTTCTTTTTCGTCAAGCGCTCGAACGCCAATTTCTGTTACTACAGCTTCCATATCATTATCGCTCCTTCTCCAATTAATCAATCTTCATTATAACATATAACTTTTTTTCTTATTCAATAATTTAAACTTATTCACGCATAAAAAAATGTGGCTAGGAAAAAACTCTATGAGTCATCTCCCAACCACATCTTTTGATTATTTTTTACAAGTGCTAAAGGACTATGCTAAAACCGTTACTTCTACTTGTCTTCTTCCCCAATCAATACATTGAGAGACATCAGAAAAATGTAGATCAATAATATTTCCTTTGATTGCACCACCTGTGTCACTAGCTACAGCTTCACCGTAACCTTCTACATATAGCTTAGTACCTAATGGAATCACTGACGGATCGACTGCAATTGCCATAGGATCTACTCGAAGATCTTGACCCATAGCAGTTAAGTTTCCGCCACCGATAAATCCTTCATTACATGAGTATGCAGTAGCTTCCATCATCATTTTTTGTCCACTTGGTTTTGCATTTGCTGCTTTTTCTTTTTCTAATTCCGCTTGTTTTTTCTCGGCTGCTTCTTTTTCCTTTGCAGCTTTTTCAGCTTGTGCTTTTTTAGCTGCTTCAGCTTTGGCTGCTTTTTCTTTTTCTATTTTTTCTTTATTTAAAATATCGCTTTTTACAAGTTGAATTGCTTCCCCTTGTGCTAATGAGTGGATCAATGAGCGAGAGAAGTTTTGGGCTGTATGTTCTGACACAACAGTATAGCTAGTTAAGCTTTCTAGTTCGCTACTTTTATTTTCTGCTGCATATACAGGAATCACTGATCCAGTAACAAAACAGCTTATTATAAACAAAATTGGTAACCATCGTTTCTTCATTAAATAGTTTCCTCCCTAAAATTCGTACGAGAGTTATCATATCATGGGTCAAAACGTTAATGGTTACTATTTAATTAAGGCTACGTTACAGTATGCAAGAAAGCGTTCTATCGATTGTCATATTATAAATATTTTCATCTTTTTTTAGTAAAAAAAACAAAAGTAGTTTAAAAAAATCCCGTTGTATTAAGGATTATCTTTTTTTAATTAGAAAATATGTGAAAAACAATTATTTATGTATTTCATTATTTTTATTCATTCTACCTGGTTTAAGGTATCGCAAAAGCATTGAAATCCCTCTATATTACAACGAGTTTACAAAAAATGCTTTGCTCTTTTGTTGGTATCAATTTATTTTACAAAAAAACTATGACACCCTGAAAACTCAGGATGTCATAGTTTAATTAACTCCTATTTAAAAAAGTCTAGAATATGAGCCCAAATCTCTTCTTTGAACACATCTTTTGGATTTCCTCCGCCGATCACTCCGTAACCGATCATCGTTCCGGCAACAAATAAAATAATCACTAAGGCAATCACTACTAAAACTTTCAACAAAGTCACTATAATATAGCGTGTCGAACTCATATCACTTTCCCCTTTTACTTAACAGTTGACATCTTCTTTTCTACAACTTTCTCGTCATTTACACGTTCCACTTTTGCTCCTAATTTTTGAAGTTTTTCATGGAATTTGTAATAGCCTCGATCTAAATATTCTAAATGAGATACTCGAGTGATACCATTGGCACGTAGTCCTACTAAAATCAACGCAGCAGCAGCACGTAAGTCAGTTGCTTCTACAGAAGCACCTTGTAATGATTGACTACCATTGATAATAGCAATATTGCCGTCTATTTTCACATCAGCATTCATACGTTGCATTTCTTCAAGATGTTGGAAACGATTTTCAAAAACTGTCTCAGTTACTATGCTAGAGCCTTCTGCTACCATTTGCATGGCAGTCATTTGAGCTTGCATATCCGTTGGAAATCCAGGATGCGGCAATGTCTTGATATCTGTTGGTTTGATCACTTTAGGACCAACAACACGTAAACCGCCTCTTTCTTCACGAATAACAGCACCCATCTCAGTCAATTTAGAAATCAATGGACGATTATGTTCTGGGATAGCTTCTTCGATCAAAACGTCTCCTTCAGTCATTGCTGCTGCAACCATGAATGTTCCAGCTTCGATACGGTCTTGAACGATTGAATGCTCAACTGCGTGAAGTTTATCCACACCTTCGATACGCATCATTTCAGTCCCAGCACCGACGATTTTTGCACCCATCTTATTAAGGATATTTGCTAAATCAACGATTTCAGGTTCTCTAGCAACGTTTTCGATCACTGTCATACCTTTGGCTTTAACAGCTGCCATCATAATATTTTGAGTAGCACCCACACTTGGGAAATCCAAATAGATCGTATTACCGATCAATTCATCCGCAATTGCTTCGATATATCCATTTTTTTGAATGATCTTCGCACCTAATGCTTGGAAGCCTTTCAAATGTAAATCAATTGGTCGCTTACCGATTGCACACCCACCAGGCATTGCAACCTTTGCATGCCCATTACGAGCTAATAAAGGACCCATAACAACGATTGATGCTCTCATTTGACTAACATACTCATAATTTGCTTCAATGCCTAAAGGTTGAGTTGCATCTATTGTTACTTGGTTCTCATCTTCATTAAATTCAATATCTACGTTTAAATGTTTGATTACTTGGTTCATTGTAAAGACATCAGAAAGGATTGGTACATTATTTAATGTTGTTGTTCCTTCTTCTGCTAAAAGGGTTGCTGCTAAAATTGGCAATACTGCATTTTTAGCCCCTTCGATTTTCACAGTTCCTTTTAATTGGTTACCACCATGAACAATGATCTGTTCCATTTTGTTCCCCCCAAAAAAGTTAGAATTGGATGCTTTAATCCAAAATCTTTTCTATTATACCACTATTTACCAACAAATAATATCTTTTCTTTTTATTTATCCATCCTCTAAGGGAAAAATACAATAAATAAGTTACGGCACAAGGCAAGAAACTCTAAGAAAAATGAGCTTGCAGTATAACCAATAACAATTGAAAAAAGGACGATCAGTAATCGCACTTGAGAGGTTTGATGTGCTTTAAAAAACTGTTCTATTCGAATAGATTGCATTGCCCAAAAACTCACGTAAATGAACATTAAATGACTAATGATCCGAACCATTGCATCAAGACCAAAAAACTGCATAATTTTTCTCCTTAATTTAAAAACTAAACAAGTTTTTGTAGTTAGATAAGTATTATAAAGAACAGTTTATCACAAATTATCTGAAACAAAAAATAAAGTTTCTTAATTATATAAAAAAGAACATATGTACGCGCTATTTATTTATGAAAAGAGCGGACTGGGACATCTTGAACCTGTTGCCCCAGCCGCTCATAATTTTACGTATGTTTGGATACATTAATCCGATTGATTGCGCGGTGAAGTGCAACTGTTGCACGGCGTAGTTCATCCGTATTTGCATTTTCTTTGGCTTTTTCAATCATTCGTTCAGCTCGTTGTTTTGCTCGTTCTGCACGGCTTACATCAATGTCTCGTTCACGTTCTGCACTATCGGCAATGATTGAAACAATATTATCACGAACTTCCATAATACCGCCATTTACAGCAATCCAATCTACGTGTGTATCAGAATCCGTTCTCTTAACTCGAACTTCATCAATTGCTAAAGGAACAATGATTGGTGCATGTTGAGGTAAGATACCGATTTCGCCATCTGTTGTTTTTGCAACAACGATCGTTGCACGATGATCATAAACCAATCCATCAGGAGTCACCACATTAACAGTTAAACAATCCATATCTGTGTCTCCTCCTTTTAGTAGTTCAACGTTTTAGCTTTTTCAATGACGTCTTCGATTCTACCTACGCTGCGGAAAGCTTCTTCCGGTAAGTCATCATATTTTCCGTCAAGAATTTCTCTAAAGCCTTTGACAGTATCAGCAACTGGTACATAAGAACCTGGTTGCCCTGTAAATTGTTCTGCTACATTAAAGTTTTGTGATAAGAAGAATTGAATACGACGGGCACGGCCAACCAAGATTTTTTCTTGATCAGACAACTCATCCATCCCTAGAATTGCAATGATATCTTGTAACTCACGGTAACGTTGCAATACGTGCTGTACTTCTGTTGCTACAGCGTAATGCTCATCCCCTACAACTTCTGGTGCTAAAGCACTAGATGATGAAGCTAACGGGTCTACTGCTGGATAAATACCCATTTCAGTCAAACGACGTTCCAAGTTAGTAGTTGCATCTAAATGGGCGAATGCTGTTGCAGGCGCCGGGTCAGTATAGTCATCGGCTGGTACATAGATTGCTTGAATCGATGTGATCGAGCCTTTTTTAGTTGATGTGATACGTTCTTGTAATTGCCCCATTTCAGTAGCAAGTGTTGGTTGGTAACCAACGGCTGAAGGCATCCGACCTAATAAGGCAGAAACTTCTGATCCTGCTTGAGTGAAACGGAAAATATTATCGATGAACAATAATACGTCTTGACCTTCAACATCACGGAAATATTCCGCAATCGTCAACCCAGTTAATGCTACACGCATACGCGCGCCAGGAGGTTCATTCATTTGACCGAAAACCATGGCTGTTTTTTCGATAACGCCAGAGTCTTTCATTTCAAAATAAAGGTCATTCCCTTCACGAGTACGTTCACCAACACCAGTAAATACTGAGATTCCGCCATGCTCTTGGGCAATATTATGAATCAATTCTTGAATCAACACGGTTTTACCAACACCGGCACCACCGAATAGCCCAACTTTACCACCTTTTAAATACGGTGCTAACAAATCGATAACTTTGATCCCAGTTTCTAAAATCTCATTACTTGTACTTAAATCAGCAAAATCAGGTGCTTTTTTATGAATGCCGCTACGTACTGCATCTTCTGGAAATGGTTCTTCTAAGTCGATCGTATCGCCTAAAACATTAAATACTCTACCCAATGTTTCTTTTCCGACTGGAACAGAAATTGGTTTACCTGTATCGATAACTTCCATTCCGCGCTGTAATCCATCTGTAGATTCCATTGCGATTGAACGGATAACTCCGTCACCTAATTCTAAAGCTACCTCTAGAACGACTTTTTGTTTTTCTTCGCCGTTTTTATAAACGACTAACGCATTATTAATATCCGGTAAGGATTGATCTAGTGAAAATTCCACGTCAACAACGGGACCGATTACTTCAACAATCTTTCCTGAACTCATGTTTCTTTCCTCCGTTTCGTTTAGAAGAGGTTGTGAAAATATCGTTAAAGAGCGAACAGCTAGCGTAACATCTGTATATCCGCTGTTGGGACATACAGAGATTTTTGAAACTGCCAAACTTTCGATATTTTTATACCGTTAAAGAGGTCGTGATAAAACCTGTCTTCTCTAATTACTTATTAAGAACTTCGAGCCACATAGGCTCGAATCTTGATTATTATTCCAATGCCGCAGCACCTGCTACGATTTCTGTAATTTCTTGAGTAATGGCACCTTGACGAGCACGATTATAGGAAATCGTTAAATCACTGATAATATTTTGCGCATTATCAGTAGCAGTCTTCATCGCTGTCATTCCAGCTGCATGCTCTGCTGTTTTAGCATCAATAATAGCACCATAAATCAAACTTTCAGCATATTGAGGCAATAAATTATCTAAGATTGCTTCTTCAGAAGGTTCTAAGATGTATTCTTGTTCATAAGTTGTTGCTTCATCTGGATCTAAATCCGAGATTGGCAACATCTTTTCTACTCGAAATTGACTGGTCAATGAATTGATGTGGTGATTATAACAAACATACAACTCATCAAACACTTCATTTTCATACATCGTAGTCGCTGCAGAAACAATTTTTCTGACTTCATCAAAACTAGGCTGATCTGTTAATCCTCGAAGTTCGTAAGCCACATTTATACCACGTGCTTTAAAAAAGTCAGCGCCTGTTCCGCCAATAGCGACTAAGACAAATTCATCTTGCGATTCATGATCATCAGTCATCATTTTCATGGTCTGTTTCAAAATGGAACTATTATACCCGCCTACTAATCCTTTATCGGAAGTGATAACGATATAACCTGTTTTTTTCACTGGACGTGATGTCAGCATCATATGATAATTACCAGTTTCTGATGCTTCCTCACTATCAAATGAATCCAATTCTTCCAGATCACTTAATTGCGCTGCAACAAGATGCGTAACAATCGAACGAATTTTTGATGCATATTCTTGAAAGCTTCTAGAAGCCGCTTCTGATTTTGTCAGCTTAGCACCGGAAACCATCTGCATAGCGTTGGTAATTTGACTGGTTTTTTTGGTTGAAGCAATGCGTTGTTTGATTTCATTTAATGAAGCACCCAATTCTTGTCACCTCTCTTACGCATTTTGAATTGATTCAAGTGTATCTTTAGCTGTAGATCCTTCTGAATTAGCTGCACTGAAAATTTCTTTGAATTCACTGATTGCTGCATCTAGGTCTTCAGATTTTGGTAAATCTTTAGTTGTACGGATCGTTTCAAATAATTCAGGATGTTTTCCATCTAAGAAGTCAAATAATTCTGATTCAAAATCTAGAATTTTTGCGACGCTGATACTATCTAAAAATCCGTGTGTCAAAGCATATAAAATCACGACTTGTTTTTCAACTGCTAATGGTGCATGTAATTTTTGTTTTAAGATTTCAACAGTTCGACGGCCTCGATTTAGTTTTGCTTGAGTTGCTGCATCTAAATCAGAACCAAACTGTGTAAATGCTTCTAATTCACGGTAACTTGCTAAATCTAAACGAAGCGTTCCTGCTACTTTTTTCATAGCTTTGATTTGTGCTGAACCACCAACACGTGATACTGAAAGACCGGCATCAACGGCTGGACGTGTTCCTGCATAGAACAAGTCACTCTCTAAGAAAATTTGTCCGTCAGTGATTGAAATAACGTTTGTTGGAATGTAGGCAGAGATATCTCCTGCTTGTGTTTCAACAAATGGTAGAGCAGTCATTGAACCGCCACCTAATTCGTCACTTAATTTTGCTGCACGTTCTAGTAGACGTGAATGTAGGTAGAAAACATCTCCTGGGTAAGCTTCACGACCTGGAGGACGGCGTAATAGTAATGAAAGTTCACGATAAGCGACAGCTTGTTTTGATAAGTCATCAAAGATGATCAAAACGTGTTTGCCGTTATACATGAATTCTTCACCCATCGCAGCTCCTGCATAAGGCGCAATATATAATAATGGAGCTGGTTGAGATGCTCCAGCATTTACGATTATTGTATAATCAAGGGCGCCATAAGCTCTCAATGTTTCTACTTGGTTACGTACAGTCGATTCTTTTTGTCCGATTGCTACGTAAATACAGATAACATCTTGTCCTTTTTGGTTGATGATCGTATCAATTGCAATTGATGTTTTACCAGTTTTACGGTCACCGATTACTAATTCACGTTGGCCTCGGCCGATTGGTACAAGTGCATCAATGGCTTTAAGACCTGTCTGCATTGGTTGATCAACTGATTTTCTTTGCATAACACCAGGTGCTGCTGCTTCTACTGGACGAGTTTTGCTTGTTTTGATTTCGCCTAAACCGTCAATTGGTTGACCTAATGGATTAACGACACGTCCGATCATAGCTTCCCCAACAGGGACTTCCATGATTTTACCAGTACGTTTTACTTTGTCGCCTTCTCGAATGGTTTCAAAATCACCTAATATGATGATACCAACGTCATTGGTTTCTAAGTTTTGCGCCATGCCGTATGAACCGTTAGAAAACTCAAGCAATTCTCCGCTCATTGCGTTTTCTAAACCATGGGCACGAGCAATTCCATCCCCAACATATGTGACAGTTCCAATTTCTTCAACGGCTAATTCTTGTTGATAATTCTCAATTTGTTCCTTAATCAAGGCACTGATTTCCTCTGCTTTGATAGCCATTCAATTCACCTCTTTATTGTGCTGAACGTTATTTTAATAACAATTCTTGGATTCGTTCTAGTTGTTTATGGATACTGCCGTCGATCACTTTATAGTTGGCTTCTATGATCACACCGCCAACGATATCAGGATCAATTAAATTAATCAAATTTGCGTGTTCATATCCTAAAAGTTTTGCTGCTTTTTCTTCCATCAACTGATGTTGTTCTTTTGTTAAAGGAACAGCAGTTAACGCAGTACCTAAAAGCAAACTTTTATGTTCATCGTAGCGTCTTTCGTATTCATCGATCATTAACAATAAATCGTTCATACGTGTGTAGTTATAAACAACATATAAAAAGTTCTTTGTCGTTCCTTCAAATCCGCTGACTAATTGTTTCATGATTTCGTCTTTTTCGTAAGGTTCTAGACGTACATCACTTAATATGGCACCTAGTTCTGGAACTTCATTGTAAATCTCTCTAAGTTTTAATAAGTCTTGATAAATGCTGTCAGCTTCTTGCTTTTCGATCGCCAACTCAAACAAAGCCTTGCCGTAGCGTTTACCTACTGTATACTTATCTAACTTCATTTGTTTTACCTAATCCTTCGATATAAGAATTGATCAATGAATCATGTGCATCAGGTGTCAATTCTTTGTTTAGAATTTTTTCTGCAATTTGTAAGGACAAATTCGCCACTTCGTCTTTAACAGATGCCAATGCTTCTTCGTGTTCTTGAGAAATATCTTGACGTGCTTTTTCTCGTAAACGAATGACTTCGTTATTGGTTTCTGCTAAGATTTTTTGGCGATTTTGGTCTCCACTCTCTTTCGCATGTTTAATAATATCTGCGGCTTCAGATTTTGAAGAAAGCAACTTTTGTTGACGTTCTTCTTGCATCTTTGCTGCTGCTATTCGAGATTGTTCTGCAGAATCTAAATCGTTGGCAATTTTATCTTCACGTTTTTTTAACACATCAGTGATTGCTTCCCAAGCGAATTTCTTGATTAGAAGCATCAAAATTAGAAAAGCGCCGCTGACAACAATCATTGTGCCTATTGTTGTACTTGGTCCAGCTTCTCCGATTACTAAATAATCTAGCATGAAGTTTCAACTTCCTTTCTCTGCAATTCTCGGTGATTGTTATTTCATTAAGGCTTTTGTATTGTTTTTGTTCTGCCTTATTTTTGGTAAAGTTTGTTTTTTTACAGGGTAACTTCTATCTTTTTGTTTCTAGTTGTGCAACAGCTGCAAACGCAGTGTTTCTGCACGAAGGGTACTTCTCTCTCTTCGTTCGCCAAGTATTGTTCTACATCTGCTCTGCTAAAGCAGTCGCAGTGTTTCTGCACGAGTGTAACTTCTCTCTCTTCGCTCGCCAAGTATTGTTCTACATCTGCTTTGCTAAAGCAGTCGCAGTGTTTCTGTACAAGAGTAACTTCTCTCTCTTCGTTCGCCAAGTATTGTTCAACATCTGCTCTGCTAAAGCAATCGCAGTGTTTCACAATAAAGAAAGCAGTGACGGAGTCCGAAAACTCGGCGTCCTGCCTTCTAAAGATTTTATTTAAATACTAATAATAACGCAATAACTACACCAAGAATTGGCACCGCTTCAATTAGGGCTACCCCAATAAACATTGTTGTTCTTAATTGTCCAGCCATTTCTGGTTGACGTGTCATAGATTCTAGAGTTTTAGAAATTACTTTCCCGTTACCGTATGCTGCCCCGATAGCTGCTCCGAAAACTGCAATTGCTGCTGCGATATAGTTTAATCCGTCCATTTTTGATTTCCTCCTAAGATTGTTGTTGTTTTTGTATGATTACTCTTCAACTTCTATTTTATGTGCCATATAAACCATAGATAGGGTCACGAAAATAAAAGCTTGAATAGCGCCAATAAATAATGAGAATGCTAACCAAATCATTTCTAACGGTATAGCTAATGGGATCGCCCATAAACCTACACTGGAGACGATACTAGCAATCAATCCCAACAAAACTTCACCGGCAAAGATATTACCATATAAACGTAATGCCAAAGTAAGTAAGTTGGTGAATTCTTCCATAAGTTTGATAGGCATTAAAAATGCTACTGGACTTAGGAAGCTATTTTTGAAATATCCTTTTAAACCAAAGCGACTAACACTGAAAAAGTGTGTCAGTACAATCATGATCAATGCCAAAGTTAACGTAACTAACGGATCTGCTGTTGGGCTTTTCCAGTAGCTATAATCACCGATAACGACTTTTGTCACCAAACCAATGATATTAGCAACCAAGACAAACATGAACATGGTAAATGATAACAGGTGAAAATTGGTTACTTCTTTACTTGGCATATTGTCTGTAATGATGCCCCGAACAAAATCAATGAGATACTCAATGACATTTTGTTTGCCTTTAGGTTTCATCTGAATATTCCTTGTGCAGAAATATACTATCCCAAAGACAATGACACATGTTAACAGCACCATTAAGCAAATGGTTCCGTCAAACCAAATCGGCCCAATATTGAAGAGCAGTGTCTTCTCTTCCAAATTATTTCACCTCTTTTCCAACAAACTTGCGCGAAGCTTAAAAGGCTTCTATTTCTTAACCACACGTATCATACCACCAACGATGAATAATTTCAAAAGAATTTCATGAAAATTGGACACTTCTTTTAATATGACAAAATATTAAAAGAATAAGTCATATTGGTATTTGGCAGTACAATAGTTGGTTACTGAAAAAACGATGAAAACTCATCAGTTTCCTTACACTCTAACAAATTTTTCAAATAAGATAAAGCAAAGTAGCGAAATATGCGAAAAAGAATAAATTAACGGGAAAAACGAGTTAATTTCTTTCAAAAAATAACAAATTTTGTTACCTTACCGTAAATTGTTTTTTAAAGTGCGATTAATTTCGCGATTGATTTCTTTGCGTTTTAAGTCTTCACGTTTATCATATTGTTTTTTCCCTTTTGCAAGTCCAATCAAAACCTTCGCATAACCATTTCGAATGTAAACTTTTAATGGAATAATCGTGATTCCGGTATTTTTGGTTTCAGCGATCAATTTAGCTATTTGCTTCTTATGCAACAATAATTTCCTTGTTCGCAACGGATCATGGTTAAAAATATTCCCTTGCTCATAAGGGCTGATATGCACATTAAGCAGGTAGGCTTCTCCATTACGGATTCTGGCGAACCCATCTTTTAAATTGATTCGTCCATTCCGGATCGATTTGATCTCAGTTCCTTGTAAAACAATTCCAGCTTCCATTGTATCAACAACAGTATAGTCATGCCTAGCTTTACGATTTTGGGCAATCAGCTTGCCTTCTCCTTTTGGCATACCCATTCCTCCGTTTTCTAATTTTTCTTCTGTTTCTTACCTTTTTTCTTTTTAGCGACTTCTTTATAAAACGGCTTTTTGCCTTTTTTCTTATTTTTCTTTTGTGTAAATGGCTTCTTATCATCTTCTTTACGATCAGAACCACGTCTTCGACGATTGTCTTGACGTTTCTTTTGTTTTGGCGCTTCAAGTCTCTCTACTTCTTCTGCTTCTAAAAACTCAAAATCGACTTCTCTAGTTTCAGGGTCAGCTTTTTCTACTTTGACCTTGACTTTTTGACCGATTTTTAAGGTCATCCCAGTACGCTCGCCAACAAGCGCCATATGATTTTCAATAAAATGGAAATAATCTTGTTTTAAATTATTCACATGGATCAAGCCCTCGATCGTATTAGGCAGTTCTACAAAGAAACCAAAACGGGTCACTGAACTAATGATACCATCATATTCTTCACCAATTTTATCTGCCATAAATTCAGCTTTCTTCATAGAATCAACTTCGCGTTCTGTTTCAACCGCTCGGCGTTCCATTCGTGAACTATGATCTGCAATATCTGGTAAATTTTGTTCCCATTTTTCTTTTAGTTTTTCTGAAACCTTTCCTTCATAGCTACGAATCAATCGATGAACGATCAAATCTGGGTAGCGTCGGATCGGAGATGTAAAATGAGTATAATATTCTGCCGCTAAACCATAATGTCCATAATTATCTTCTGAATAACGAGCCTGCTGCATACTACGTAATAACATAGTATTGATCACAGCTTCTTCAGGTTTATCAGATACTTGTTCTAGAACATTTTGAAGATCTTTTGGCGTAATATCTGTCTTTGTCCCTTTGACTAAAATTCCTAAAACAGCAGCAAAATCAAAGAAACGTTGCATTTTTTCTTCTTTAGGCTGTTCATGGATTCGATAAATAAAAGGTAGTTTTAAATCATGATAATGCTTAGCGACTGTTTCATTAGCTGCCAACATAAATGATTCTATCAAACGTTCGCCTACGCCACGTGTACGCAGTAAGATGTCTTGTGGGTGACCATCCGTATCAACTAAAACTTTAGCTTCACGATCTTCAAACGAAATCGCCCCACGATTTTCCCGCATTTGCTCAAGAATATGATGCAGCTCGCCCATTTCTTTAAACATTGTCAGTAAGTTTTTATAACGCTTCATCGTTTCAGGCTTTTGTTCTTCTAAAATTTCATTGACTGCAGTGTATGTCATACGTTCTGTTGTTTGGATCACGCTTTGGAAAATATCATGTTTCACTACATGCCCTTCAGGAGAAATCTCCATCTCACAACTCATTGTCAATCTTGGCACGTTAGGATTCAGTGAACAAATACCGTTAGACAACCGCTGCGGGATCATTGGTACCACACGGTCAGTTAAATAAACACTGGTGCCTCGTTCATACGCTTCTTGGTCTAATTCACTACCTTCCGTCACGTAATAAGAAACGTCTGCAATATGAACGCCCAAGAAGTAATTGCCGTTTTCTAATTTGCGTACTGCCACTGCATCATCTAAATCTTTGGCATCTTCTCCATCGATCGTTACGATCATTTGATCACGTAAGTCTCTACGGCCTTCAATATCTTTATCTGATATGGCCTCAGGCACTTTATCAGCTTCTGCAATCACCTCATCAGGAAAACTTGTCGGAATACCGTGAGCCACGACGATCGATAAAATATCCATCCCTGGATCATTTTTGTGACCAACAACTTTTTTCACTAATCCTTCTAAACTCTTTGGATATTCTTTTTCAGGATAGTGGGTGACTTCTACGATCACGATACTGCCATCAACGGGTTTGATTCCTTGTGCGGCAATATTGAAGGTCAAGCCTGTCATTTTTTTATCTTTTGGAACAGCATAGCCATAAAGATCAGTCTCGCTGACTTCTTTTTCATCATAGGCTATAAATTCACCTACTACTTGTGTGATTGCCCGTGTTTTGATTTCTACGACTTTACCTTCAGCACCACGATCTGAAAATGGATCAGCTGGCTGAACAATATCAATCGCTACGATATCTCCGTCCATCGCATAATTAACGGCTTCTTTTGGAATATAAACATCGGCTTCTTCTGGATCGATGGTCACAAAACCAAAACCTCGTTCATTGGCACGAAATGTACCTTCGATGGAGCCATTTTTTTGCGGCAAACGAATTTTACCTTTTTTATTAAATTCTACTAATTTTTCGCGTTCCATTGCTGCAATTGTTTGGACAAGCAGTTTAAAATCTGCACTCTTTTCCAATTGCAGGCCTTGCGCGATTTCTTCCATGGAAAAACTTTTTTTCGTCTGATTTTCCATGAAGAATAGGATTTTCTCCTTGATTGTTTGTTTTGTCATTCTTTCTCCTCATTCCAAGACAATGTATTTAAAAAAGCTACTACGTCTTGTTCTAATTGTTTATGATCTGGTCCAACGGTCAATACGTGACCACTGTTTGGGTACCAGTTTAATGTAAATCGTGTTTGCTTCAATGCTTTAGCCGTCTGATAAACACCGTCTGCATCAATCATTTCATCTTTTCCAGCTTGTGCGAGAAAAACAGGAACCTTGATTTGCCCAAGTTTGCTTGCTGTTTGTTCAGAAAATGACTCAATATCTCTTAATTGAACATGTGATGCTTCTTTGATTTTTACCATTCGTTCAGCGCGTTCCTCATCTGGAACTCCAGCTGTTTTTAAGACTTTATCAGAATAAAGTACGAAATTTTCCGGCACATTATTTTTTACTGGGAAAATCGGAGAACAGAAAAATCCACCGCCGATGATTCCTTCTAATTGCTTTGTTAATGACTCCATCGTAAAAATACCACCCATGGAAAGGCCGAAAACTGCAATGTCATGATACCCTTTCTCTTTTAAAAATTGAATGGCATCCACTGTGTCTTGCCACCAATCCTTGGTAGATTTCTCCAAAATATCCTCTGGAGAAGCTGTGGCATGCCCAGAAAAATTAGGAGAGTATACCGTATAATTTTCTTTCTCTAAATAACGAGTCAGCATACGTACATCGTTGCTGCTTCCTGAATAAGCGTGCAAAAGCAATACCGCACGGGAACCATTTTGGGTAAATAATGGTTTAGGTAGACTTATTTTTTTCACGTTTCAATTCACCTCATCCTCATTTTAGCACATTATCTATTGAAAACCTTGTGAAAAGACAGATGTTCACAGAACTTTTCATTGATCATTCCTTATTCATTTACAGCAAAAAAGTCCCTCAGTAAATGAGGGACTTCAAAGGTCTTACTTTGATGATAATAATACTAAAATAAATAATAGTAACATCCAAAGAGCGCCAATAATCGCTGTTGCGCGTTGCATAACAGCTTCAAATCCACGTGCTTTTTGTTTACCGAAAAGTTTATCTGCACCACCAGTGAAAGCACTTGCTGCACTGTTTTGTTTACTTGGCTGCATCATAACGGCAATAACCATCACTACTGAAAGGATGATCACAAGTGTTAAAATAAAATTATACATAGTCTAATTCTCCCTTTATTCACAAAATACATCTATTATACTTTAGCATATTTTTCATTCAAATACCAGTTGTATTTGAATAACTAGAAAAAATGTGATCTGAATAGAGGTTTTAGTAAAGACCGATTCTCATTACTTTCTTAATACATCAGCATATTCAGGTTTTGTGTCAAACTCTTTTTTAGCGAATGGGCATAGAGGAATGATTTTTTTCCCTTCGCGACGGGCTTTTTCTACCCCATTGTAGACTAGTTTTTCTGCTAATTTTTGTCCTCGATATGCAGGATCGACAAATGTATGGTCAATGATCATCATTTCAGTCCCAGCATCTGACCAAGTCATTTCACCGATTTCTTTATTTTCGTCATTTAACAATACAAAGCGATTACTTTCTTCTTTAATTTCCATGTTTATTTTCCATCCTTTCGAATATACTTTAAAGCGCCGCTAGGGCATGTTTCGATAACGCGGATATCATCTTCTACAGTACCGTTATCTGCAATGATCCACCGACGACGTCCGACTTCAAAAACTTCGGAATTCCCACGAACACAATTACCAATATGGGCACAAATCTCTTTACTATAATAAATATCCAAGTCCTCACCTGAATATTTTCGATATCCTTGTAATAATAACGTTTCTTCAGTTACCTTTTTCCCATCGATTTTGCTTCCATCCATCTTTTTTTCCTCCTAAACACTTTTTGATGAAAAATAAATTCAACTAACAAAGCCAAAGTTCCTGTAACGACAGAAATGATTAATTTCGTCAGATATTTCATTTACACCACTTCTTTTGAAAAGTCCCCTTCTCTAAAATAAGAATACCCTCAGTTAGAGAATTAACCAAGATAAAAGGCTTAAATGAAAATGATTGTCATTCTTTATTAGATAAAAAAATGGCTAAGACAACAGCATTTAGCTTCTAAAAAAGCTGCTTTTGTCTTGCCATTTACTTGTTCTTTTTTATCACGTTAAACTACACGCTTTTGCTTCTTGATCTTTCTATTTTCTTTTCGTTTTTCAACTTCGTATATCACTCGTGTCATAAACAACGATATATAATTAAAAATTGAACGGCTACCAAGAATCAACGGCAAGTAGAATAGAACATTTCTTGTAAATAAAGAGGTCAGCATAAAGAAATCGCCAAAGAATAAGAAACAAACTAGAAAGGCTATTAGTAAAAGTCCAATCATGATCTGTTTTTTCAAATCTAGTGGTCGGGCAGCTCTTAATAATACTTGAAAGCCAACACAACCTGTAAGTAGTACGCACATCGTCGAAACATCTTGATGAGATAAATCAAACCAAATCCCAGCAAGCTGTAATACTAAAATATTGAAAACAACGGTCAAGGCTCCTGGAACTGAAATGCGTAAAATATTGGTTAAAAAATGTCCTTTTATACGCTGATAATTCGGCTCTAACGCTAAAATGAAAGATGGAATTCCAACAGTCAACGTATTGATCGGTGTCAATTGTAGTGGCGCAAAGGGATATGGTAAGAATAAAAAGATAAACGTTACTGCAAGAATAGCCGAATAAATTGTTTTGACCATATACATCGAAGCAACTCGTTCAATATTATTGATGACTCTTCGTCCTTCATTCAATACTTGGATCATTGAACTAAAATCTGAATTCAATAATACAACATCTGACACTGCACGAGCAGCATCACTTCCACTTGCCATCGCAACACTGACATCCGCTTCTCTTAACGAAAGAATATCATTGACACCGTCACCTGTCATACAAGTTGTATGTCCATTTTGTTTCAGCGCTTGAATCAGTTCTCTTTTTTGATAAGGGGTTACCCGCCCAAATACTGTTGTATTTTCAACTAATTCATTAAAGTTGGTCGAATCAGAAACGGTACTCATATCAACAAAATTTTCTGCACCAGCGATTCCAGCTTGTTTAGCTATTTGCGACACAGTAATAGGATTATCACCTGAAATAACTTTTAAGGTTACATCTTGTTTAGCAAAATAAGAGAATGTATCGACCGCATTTTCGCGAATCGTATCAGCGATAATAAAAATACCAACTGTTTCTTTCTTTTGCGGAAGAGTAGCGCTCGTTAATTCATCTGAAAAATGAACTAAGATCAACACACGATCGCCTTGTTCATTATATGGCGCTAGGATTTCTCTTAAGTCATCTGGAACTTCAGAATAAATAAATTCTGGTGCGCCCATAACGAATGAACCTTTTTCTTCAAAGGTCACACCGCTCCATTTTCGATCAGATGAAAATGGAATCACTTCTTTAACTTTCCAAGTCGCTTGCTGTAATGGAAATCTAGAACGGAGTACTTTAGCTGTTGCATTTTGATCAGATAAACCGGCCATCATTTCACTCATAGCCCGCTCAATTTCACTAGCTGGAAAACCAGCTTGAGGAATCAGTTCTTTAAATGTCAACGTACCATCTGTAATAGTTCCCGTTTTATCCAAACAAATGGTATCCACACGAGCTAACGTTTCAATACACGATAGGCGTTGGATCAAGGTTTGTCTTCTAGCTAAATTAGCTGCACCCACAGCAAACGCTACACTGGTCAATAGCATCAACCCTTCTGGGATCATACTGATCAACGCACCAGAAACTCCTAAAACCGTCTTAGGAAATGACTGGGTAGATTGATATTGCGACCAAAACAGTAACAGCCCAATTGGAACAATGGCAAAGGTTAATCCTTTAATCAAAAGATTCAGAGAGTTCATTAATTCAGAAGTTGATTTTTTCTCTGTTTTTGCTTCTTTGGATAGTTTTGACACAAAATTATCTTCACCGACTGCGGTGATTTTTACAAAACCTAATCCTGAAGTGATAAAACTACCACTCATGATTTTGTCGCCGTTTTGCTTTGTGATTTTATCCGATTCACCCGTTAAAAGAGATTCATCGACTTCCATTCCTTCTGCTTGAATCACAATACCATCAGATGGCACTTGATTACCTAAGGTCAGGACAAGCACATCTCCTAAAACAATTTCATCTTGAAAAATCTTTGTCAGTTGACCTTCTCTTAAAACCGTTACTTCTGTTTTATTGACGATCGATAATTTATCTATAGTTTTCTTTGCATGGATCTCTTGAATCACACCAATTGCTGTATTGATAATGATGATCCAGAAAAACAGTGCATTCTTTGGATAGCCCACGGCGAATACTGCAATAGCTAAAAATAAATTAATAAAATTAAAAAGTGTCAATGAATTATCTAGAATAATCTGTTTCGTTGTTCTAGATAAATCTTCTACTTCCATATTGTACTTACCTTCAAAGTAAAGCTGTTGTACTTCTTGATCTGATAAGCCTTTAATATTAGGCGGAATCCGAATGTCGGTGTTATTTATTGGTTGTTTTTGTTCTTCTGATGAAAGAAACGGTTCATTGTCAATGTCTCTTTTTTTTCTGAATAATTTTTTCATATTCTCCTTCACCTTCTTCTAGCTATAATTAATTCAATTGTAGAGTATTTTACTGAGTATTTCTGATAACCTATTTAAGTTTACACTTTTTTTAATCATTTGAACAAAATGAAGGTGTTTTGATTTAACTTAGGTGTAAAAAAAGAAAGGCTAAGAATTAGTCTTTCTTTTTATTTTACTTTGTATATCAGTTTGTTTGATTTATAACAGGGTGAGACACACAACAACCGTCATATCCTGATTATCCTATTGGGATTTCAATCTACTCACTCCATAATAGAGTGAGACGCTGTACCCGTGGGGCTTGTAGCTAAATAGTTGTATTTCAATCCACTCACTCCATAACAGAGTGAGACTTGAGAAGAAATCTGTTGCACCGATTGATTACAAAATTTCAATCCACTCACTCCGTAACAGAGTGAGACCTGTTTTCATGATAAACAAACCGCCACTTTGTGTTATTTCAATCCACTCACTCCATAACAGAGTGAGACAGCGGTAAAATTTTTAGACTGTATCTGTAAACGTTATTTCAATCCACTCACTCCATAACAGAGTGAGACGCAGGTACAACAAAACATGGGACACGATTTTTCATTTCAATCCACTCACTCCATAACAGAGTGAGACCGTGAAAAATTAGGATTATTCGTCATAAATTACTCACAATCATTAATTTTCCACAAAAAACAACTTGAACATTAAAATAAAATGAGGAAAAGGGCCAAATACAGAGTATTTTCCTCTTAATTTTGGTGCGGATGTCCCAGTGATTTTATGGGCACTTGTGGTTCGCACCAACAGAATTTATTTAGGAACCTAACTTTTATTTCCAAAAATCATCAAAAATTGAAATTGGCATATGGCGTTTATGTTGTGTTTTTTTGTACCAGCCTTCGATTGTTTCTCTTGCTTTATCTGATACGGTCTTTCCTTCAACATAGTCGTCAATATCATCGTATGATACACCAAGTGCCACTTCGTCAGCTACTAACGGTTTATCATCTTCTAAATCAGCCGTTGGAATTTTGGTATATAGTTCTTCTGGTGCTCCTAATTCTTTTAGTAAAGCTTTTCCCTGGCGTTTATTTAAACGGAACAATGGTAAAATATCTGCTCCACCATCACCATATTTTGTGTAGAAACCAGTAATATTTTCAGCAGCATGATCCGTTCCGATAACTGCTCCTGCTTTTTCTCCTGCAATGGCGTATTGAACGATCATTCGCTGGCGTGCTTTCATATTGCCTTTATTGAAGTCACTAATAGCTACACTTGTTTCACTTAGAGATAAAACACAGGCATCTATTGCAGGTTTGATATCTACACGTAAAGAGACATCTGGTTGAATAAAATCTAAAGCTTTTTTCGCATCCGCTTCATCTGCTTGCTCCCCATAAGGTAGGCGGACAGCAATAAATTGATAACGCTCATCTTTAGTCTCTTTACGCATTTCTTCCATTGTCATTTGAGCAAGTCGCCCAGCTAATGTGGAATCCTGACCTCCGCTGATACCTAATACCAGCGTTTTTAAAAAAGGATACTTGTTTAGATAGCTTTTCATGAAATCAATGCTTTTTCGAATCTCTTCTTGTGGATCTATTTGCGGTTTTACACCTAATTCTTCAATAATTGCCTTTTGCAACGACTCCATAGAAAATTCCTCCTAATCTAAAAGCGAAGCGGGCTCGTTCGATCATTCTCCAAAAGAATAGCCCGCACAGCTAGATACTATTTATTTGCCTTCACTTAATGCTTTTACATCGACCCGAACTTTTTCAAGTAAACGCATTTTATGATTCCAGCACTCCGTCGATAAATCAACTGGGTATTTTTGCGGATTCAGATCGCGTTTGTATTCTTCCCATAATGAATCAAGATTTTCTTTTGCATAACTTTTGATTTCATTTAAAGTTGGCATTTCATAAACACGTTTCCCATCAACAAAAATTTCTTGTAAAACAGCTCTTGCCTCAAAGTCCCGAACCGTTTTATTAATAAATGTATGCACCGGATGGAACATATAAATTTCGTCCTGTTTGCGTGGATCTTCGTCCCACAAAGTTACATAATCACCTTCAGATTTTTTATCTGATTTGCGTGTGATTCGCCACACTTGTTTTTTCCCAGGAGTTGTAACTTTTTCTGCATTACTTGAAAGCTTGATAGTATCTTCCATCTTGCCATTTTTATCTTCAATAGAAACTAATTTAAATACAGCACCTAAAGCTGGTTGATCGTATGCGGTAATCAGCTTCGTTCCAACACCCCAGACATCGATCTTTGCTTTTTGCATTTTTAAACTTAAAATAGTATTTTCATCTAGGTCATTTGATGCATAGATTTTAGCTTCTGTGTATCCTGCTTCATCTAATTGTTCACGCACTCGTTTTGAAATATAAGCCATGTCCCCACTATCCAGACGAACTCCAAGGAAATTGATTTTATCACCCATTTCCTTCGCTACTCGAATGGCACTTGGAACTCCTGATTTTAAAGTATCATAAGTATCAACTAAAAAGACACAATCTTTATGTGTTTTGGCATAGGCTAAAAAGGCATCGTAATCATTGCCATAAGACTGGACTAAGGAATGTGCATGCGTGCCGCTAACAGGAATACCAAAAATTTTCCCAGCACGAACGTTACTTGTCGCATCTGCTCCGCCAATATATGCCGCACGTGTTCCCCAAACAGCTGCATCCAATTCTTGCGCACGTCGCGTCCCGAATTCCATTAAAGGATCTTCACCGATGACCGACTTGATGCGGGCAGCTTTTGTTGCGATCAACGTTTGGAAATTGACCATATTCAATAGAGCGGTTTCGATCAATTGACATTGTGCCAAAGGACCTTCTACTTGAATCAACGGCTCATTATTAAAAACTAAATCCCCTTCTAATGCTGAACGAACGGTACATTTAAATTCAAATTCTTGCAAGTATGTCAAAAAATCCTCTGGATAATCTTCAACTTCTCTAAGATAAGCAATATCCGTTTCAGAAAATGTCAAATTCTCTAAATAATCAACTAATCGTTCTAATCCGGCAAAAATAGCATAGCCGTGATTAAATGGCATTTCTCTAAAATAACATTCAAAAACAGAATGCAAGTCAGCTCTACCTAATTCCCAATACGTCTGCATCATGTTGATCTGATATAAATCCGTATGTAATGTTAAGCTATCATCATCATAAACATTCTTCATTTTATTAATCCATCCTTTACTTTTTCTAAAACTTTATATTCCATTATAACAAAAAACTATTCTTTCAACTAAAAACAAGGTTTATTTTTTTTTGAAAATAAAAAATTTACTAAAAAAGTAATTCAGTACAACGACTGCCACTTGGGTCACCATTTTTGCCCAAAAATCTGAGATGTGCAGCCATTCGATCATTAAAACCATCAAGGCCATATCAACCACAAAAGACAAAATTCGGTACCAGTAAAACAGTAGCATCTCTCTAATAAAAGAACCCCAATCTTCATGATTGCTGGAAAAAACAAAATATTTATTTGTGAAAAAGGCAAAAAGCACTGATAAGAACCAGCCAATTGCGTTACTTATCTTATAATCGATCCCTAACATATCTTTGCAGATAAAGAAAACCACTATATTAACAATGGTCGTCGCTACTCCAAAAAATAAATAAGACAGGACTTCTTTATATTTTTCAAATAATTCTTTCAAATACATTCTTCCTTTCGTTGCTCTTTACTATTTTATCAAAGTTAAGAAAGAAAGCCTACTGATTTTCTATTATTTAGCTTGTAACGTCTGCTATATAAGTAAAAAAGAAGATTGAAGGAAGCAAATTATACTTTAGTATCCTTCAATCTTTTTTAGTTATTAGTCAGGCTTTACACTTTTTTGAATCACAATAATATCTTTTCTTGGTGCGCTAAATGAGTAGCCTTCTTTTATCATTTGGTTCTTAATTCCGATGTGAATATCAACATCTTCTCTGTGTGTATTCAATAGCTTTTTGATTACATAATCGACTTCTTGTTTTTTGATTTTCTTTTTTGTATTGATCATGATTATATCAATTTTATCAAAAGCATCCGCATATACGATTTGAGTTCGATCTAATGCGTATAGTTTAAAAAATTTAATTGCTTTTGAACCAAAAACAAACTTAGTGATATTTGGGTAAAAATATTCTAAGTCCAAATTTTTATTGATCGGTGTTTCAATTAATTTCATATTCTTAGCTCCTATCTATTCAGATATACGTCTATTTAATTTCACATAAAAATTTTACCTCTTCTTTACCTATTTGTAAATTAAAGTTTTTTAGTGAAAAAAGAAAAATTATGTTATTCTATAAAAAATACTTGACCTTCTCGTTAGGTAAAGGTTTATTCTATGATTACAGGAGGGAAACAGATGGAATATACAATTAAAAAAGTCGCCGAATTATCCGGTATCAGTACTCGTACTTTACGGTATTATGATGAAATCGATTTATTGAAACCTGCGCGCATCAATTCTTCCGGTTACCGGATTTACGGCACAAAAGAAATCGATTGGCTGCAGCAAATTCTTTTTTATCGCTCTTTGGATATGAAATTAGAAGAGATCCAGAAGCTTTTAGCAACACCTGACTTTGATCCTCAACATGCATTACAGGCTCATTATCAACAGCTGCTAGAAAAACGCCAGCAAATCGATCATCTGATTCTAACTGTAGAAAAAACACTACGTTACCAAAAAGGAGAGATAACGATGACTGACAAAGAAAAGTTTATCGGCTTTAAGCAAGCAAAATTAAAAGAAAATGAAGAACTTTACGGAAAAGAAATCCGTGAAAATTATGGAGAAGAAACTGTGGCAGAATCAAATAAACAATGGTTAAACTTAAGTGAAGCTGACTTTAGTGCAATGGAAGCAGCTGAAAAGACAATGTTTGACTCCTTAAAAATCGTGATGAAAAACCAAGATCTACAATCACAAACAGCGAAAACTGTGTTTGAAAAACATAAAGAATGGCTGACTTATACATCACCAGTTTACTCAGCAGAAATGCATCGTGGTCTAGGACAAATGTATGTGGGCGATGAACGCTTTGCCGCGTATTATGATGATCGTGTAGGTATCGGTGCGGCTGATATGCTGAATCAAGTCATTCAGCATTTTGCAAAATAATTAATTATCAATCTTATTCTTGGATAGAAAAAGGAACAAGCTCGTGTTTTTTAAATGAAACACAGGCTTGTTCCTTTTGATGACTTAAAGAAGGTTTTCTTTTCGTTCCAATTTCAATGATTTCACAATAGAAAGCCCTGCTTGATCAGCAGTTTCTGACAACTTTTCATTCTTGCTACTAATAATGCAAGATAGCATGCCATAATTTTCTTCTGTTTCAAAATAATAAATGGTTGTACCCTCATGGTCAGAAGCAGCCCTTTGATTGTTTTTCGATTGCTCTATATATTCATGAGTAAAAAAATCAGGATGCAATGTTTCTTCTTTCATTTTTACAGAATCATCACTTCTCGTTTGCGTAGCTTTTTCTAAATACTCAGAAAAGCTAGTATATAAACTCTTTTCCACCATGCTTATATCAATTGTGAATGCTTCACTTATGAAGGTCTGATAAGAGCGACCTTTTTCATCATCCACTTGGATTAAGTACCCCATCTGCTGGTGAAAATCTTTTGGCAAATCCGCCTTCAGCATTTCGTCACCTCTTGAAATAGTAAAATTTTGGACTGTTGTCTTTTGCTCGTCCATTTCATTCTCAAGTTCTTGCCTGATTTCATTTCCAATAGCTTTAGAGCGTTGTTCATCTAAAAAAGATTTTCCTGAAATATACAAAACTGTGCCAAGTAATGCAAAAATAATCAAGGTAATAATCAATGTCTTAATTCTTCTTTTTCTTCGTTTGGCAATGAAATTCGTGCTTTTCAATAGGTCTTTTTTATAGTTTTCTGAATGAGTAATTCGGGTAATATCATAATAATAAAAATGAAGCGGCTGTTTAAATCTCACTCTATCCGTTTCAAAATTAAAGCCTACAAGTAGTGTAAACTGTCGCATCGCTGAGGGAAAGTTTCTAATATTTCTTTTGTTTAGCTTTACCATCTCACCTTGCGCGTCTAAAAAATAGTATGCTTGATTATCTTCTTGCGGATTTCCTTCTTCCATTGTAGGAAATGCCTCAGGCAATTTAGCTAAAATTGTCTGAAAATACGCTTCAAATGTTGCTTCTTGTAAAAAGCGTAATAAATAAAGCAAACCAGCAATCTCTACAACAAACACCAATACTAACAACATTCGTATTAAAGAAGTAGATACACCGATTCCTGTAACAGTCAAAAGCATAAGAGCAATTAATCCCATAATATACATTTGATAACTTTTTACATATAATTGCCTGATCCCTGATTTATAATAAACTAAATCATGTTGAATATTCTTATTTACCTCTTCCACTAATAAACCTCCCAACAATTTCTCTTGCTTTTTTTCATAAAACTCTTAGATTTACCCCTTTTTATTCTTATTATTTTACAGGACTATTGTATAAATAACAATATCTGTAACTAGATATATTCAAATCCTTTACAAGGTTCTGTTTATCAATTTTTCCGAATCAACTGATCAAAGATAAATGCTCCAACTCCGCCATCTTTACATTCACTGACGATATAATCACACTTTTCCTTTACACTTTCTTTGGCATTACCAACAGCTACAGCAACATCCACCACTTCAAGCATTGCGATATCATTTTCGCCATCACCGATTCCAAAGCTTTGTGCATCAGGAAATTTCTTCATAAACTCCTGAATAGCTTCCCCTTTACTGCTCATTGGATTCACCATTTCCATACATTGGATAAACGATGAAAAAACGTACATTGATTCACTCGTCAATAATTCACGCAGTACTTCATGTTCTTGATCATTTGCTTCCATCAGCTCTATTTTTACAATTTTTATCTCTGGATGTGCTCTCAAATAATTGATTGGGTCTTCAACTTGTTGGCATTCTTCTTTGAAATACTGTTCTTTAAAGTCCATAATTTTTTTGCCCGTTTCGCCAAGCGGCTTCATTTTTTCCCGTAATGCTAAGAGTTGTTTTTCATAATTTTCAACTGGCTTCAGAATAACGCCATTACTGGTATGAATATGATAAAAAATAGCCCGTTCTTCTAAAATATCAATTGCTTTTTGACACTCTTCAATGGACAAATCATGTTGATAAATCGGTTCTTCTCCAATCAATTTATAGCCTGCACCATTACTAAAAATAACATCACAATCACTTTTCAGTGTATCCATTAATTCAGTCAATTGTCCGTAGCCTCTTCCGCTGATAAAAACAAAGTGGTCACCTTGTTCTTGTAGTGCATAAATAGCCCCATAGTTAATTTCTGGTACGTCCACACCTATATCTTGAAATGTTCCATCTATATCACAAAATACTATATTCATTCGCTTTTCTCCTTTTATTTTTGCTTTAAATAAGTATATCACAGGAAGGTCGTACAAAAAGAGCGCTTTTAGATTTTTTAATTAAATGAGGTTCCTTATGTGTTAAAATGATTTATCAAAACAATCAACATAAACGGGGGCTTTTATTGGATACAAAACAATTTTTTTCAGGCAGTCAATTAAAATGGATTGCGATCATTACCATGACTCTGGATCATACAGCAAAAATTATTTCCTTTCAGTTACCTACAACGATGTCGGTTCCTTTTGGGAATGAACAACATACTTTGTTGGAATCCATTCAATCAGTATTTCCATTCTTTATTTTAATTGGTAGGTTGGCCTTTCCAATCTTTTGCTTTTTGCTTGTAGAAGGCTTGATTCATACATCTAATACCAAAAAATATCTTGGTCGTCTATTTCTGTTTGCATTAGTTTCCGAGGTTCCTTACGATTTAGCGTTTTCACATCAATTCATTGATTTAGAAAGCCAAAATGTTTTCTTTACACTGGTGATTGGTTTATTGGTCATTATTGGATTGAAAAATTTAACTAGTTACTCAATAAAAAATGGTCTTCTCTTTCTTGGAATCGTTGGAGTTGGGATCTTTTTTGCTGAGTGGATGAATACGGATTATGGTGGTTGGATTGGTGTTCTTTTAATCGTTATTTTGTATCTATTTAGAGATTTCCCTCTATTGAAATGCTTTTTAGGAGCATTGATTCTTTTACAAAATAGCCTTTTCGGTCTTTTGGCTTTCATACCGATTTATTTTTATAATGGTCAACGCGGGAAACAGTGGAAGTATTTTTTCTATTGGTTTTATCCTGTACATTTGTTGATTTTGTTTGGTATTCAGCAGTTTTTGATTGCGCCTATTTTAAATAATCTTTATTAATAATAAGACGCAGGAGAAAGTGTATGAACGTTCTCCTGCGTCTTATTTTGATTGCCTCATTCCATCTTTACTGGCAATCCTCTTTTATCTTTCCTCTAAAGTAATACCCACTTACCATAATAATGATAAAGATTCCTATCATGATTGGTGCATTATTTTTATTGGCTCCTGTTTTAGGAAGTGTATTTTGTTGTTTTTTTGCTTGATAGCTTTTTGAATCAGACTTTAATGAATTGTTTGCTGGACGTTGCGTTATTGGTTGCTCAGCATCTGGTTGACTAGCCTCCGAGCTATCTTTTTGTTGAGACTGTTCTTTGTCAGATTGTTCTGTGCTAGTAGAATTTTCAGTTGCTGGTTTATCAGGTTTTACCTCTTCAATTGGTGTCTTGGGCTTATCCTGTTCGGCAAACTTTATCACTGTTTTGACAATCTCACTTTCGTTGCCAGCATCATCATAACTTTGAGCCCAAACTTCAGTTGCTGTTTTTTGTTCAAATGGAGCACTATAAACTTGATAGGTTTTTCCCTTATCTAAGCTATAACGAAGATGAGTATAGCTCTCTTGTTCTTTTGTCAGCTCTTTTTCGTACGTAATAGCTACTTGAACAGGCGGAGTAAAACTTAGCGTTCGATTTTTTGAGGTAACATTAATAATCGGTTTTGCAGCAACCTCATTTTGAATGTTGGTGACTTCATAAGTTGTTACGTCTGACTTATTGCCATAACGATCTACAGCATTGAAATATACTTTTTGATTAGCTACAACAGATATTTCATCCGCATAAAGTTCATATTGCTCACCATCAAAACTGTAAAAAATCGTTGCTTGATCCTCAGCCGAAGCTTTTAACGTAACAGCTTGATTTGTTAAAGCTGTGGTATTCGCTGTGACAGTTGGTGCTTTTGGTGTTTCATTTTTATAAAAGACTGTAATGTTTTTGCTTGTTGTATTTCCTGTACTGTCGGTTAGTCCAACTTGTAAATGATTCTCTCCATCAGTTACTGGAACTTCATAGTCGAATGCAGCAGCAGGTTTTCCTTCAAAGAATTTTTCATCAAAAATGTCATAGTTAATATCAGTATGAATATTTTCATTATTGACAAATAGTTTATAACCAGAAAAATTATCTGAAATTAATCCTTTTAAATGGAATGGATTTTCATTGGTATAAACAGAATAACTGCCATTGTCATCAACGTTGAGATGTTCCATTTGTAGTGTTGGTAAAACAGTATCGACAATTACATAATATCCTTCATTGACGAGTGGTTTCCCGTTATTTTCTTGATTTGATTGGATGTAAAAAGCCAAGCTATGTTTCCCTTGTTTTAGTTTAATAGGGAAACTAAAGGTCAACGTCGTCGGATCATAAGAGACTTCTTGTTTATTGATGGTGAATTGATCGACTTTTTCACGTAAGCGCCCTTTGATTGTATAGGTTCCAGTAGTTGAATCATAATCTGGATTCCCCACACCAACTGAAGTGATCCCGCTCACATTAATATTTTCTAGTGCAAGAATATCAGTTTGTTGATAGCCAGTCGTTGTAAGGATTCTTTTTTGCACTGTTTGGTTGCCATGTTCGTCAGTCGCACGAATTGAAATCAAATTTTGACCATGAACTAATTGCAGCGCTGTTTGAAATTGTCCGTCACTTTGAATTAAAGAAGTTAAATCGACTTTTTCACTGCTGCTTGCTTGTTCTAGTTCTAATTTTTTTGTCGATGCACCTGTGGTTCCAGTTAGCGTATAAGTCATTTGATCTGTTGTACTATTTTCTTGACTTGGATTGAGAATAGACAACTCAGGCTTTTTACTATAAACCTTGACTGGAACTTCTTTAATAATAGATTTCCCCTCAGAATCATTAGAAAAAATGATTGTTTTAGTTTCGTTTGTTAAAGGAACTGCCACTGTAAATAACTGCTCATTGGTTGTCGCTTTCATACCGTTGACAAATAATTCTTGTGGGTAGGAACCGTTAATCGTCAGTGTTTGATCCTCGGTAGAAAAATGAGTCGTGTTGCTTGTAATCACTTGATCATCGGTTAAATTAAAAAGAACTAAACCAGCTTTTGTACCATATTGAATATACTGATTTTGGTACCCATAATTTCCTGCGTGATCAGTGATTAAAACTTCTACTTGATTCTGACCAGCACTTGGTTTTTGCGAATCCCTCAAAGGTATTGAAACAGCCTCTGCTTTTTGATTGCTCAAGTCATAGGTTTCAATTTTTCCATTAACAGAAACGATGACTGATCTTAAGTCTACACCACTTAATTGATCTGTCAGCTTCATATTTAAGGTAGCAGTTAAAGAATTGTCGTCAAAAGTAATCTGTTCAATTGTCGGCGCAACGGTATCAACTTTGATAGGTAAATACATTTCTTGTGGTTTCGCATCAGCAATATCTGCTTTAGCAACCACTTTCAATTGATACTGACCATCTGAAACGATTTCATTTTTCCCTGTTTTCAGGTTATAGATCGTGCCATCCCAATTAGCTGTTGTCACCGTATGGCTTGAAAAACGACCTGCTCTAGAATTAAAGGTATCCTTACGAATTTGTTTTTCTTCTGCTAAACGACGAATCACTTTTTTATTTTCATCAACAATTTCATAAGTGACATTTTTCGCATTTCGTAAAAAATTCAAGGTCGGTTTCGCTTCATCTTTACGGTTATCCTGATTAGGTGAAATAGCGACTAACTCAGGATCAATCGTGTTATCTTTCAAACCTAAGAATGTATTATTGTTATCCGTAAAGAATCCAGCTCCTTGAATCGATGCAGCATCATAAATCGGCGCATCAATGACTGGTGCTAGACTATAATCTCCATAAAAACCAACAAATGGCATCGTTAAATCAGGTTCCTTGTCACTAGTAAATCCGATATATCCTTCGACAAATTGCTGTTTTGAAAATGAATCTGGTAATTCTAATTGAAGCTGAACTGTTTTGGTTTCACTAGGCTGTATTGTTACTTTGTCTTGATTTGCTGTGATTTTGGCATCTTTGATTTTTGTTTCATAAACCTCAGCTGTAGTTGTTTGAGCCTCTGTATACACACCGCCAAAATCAGTAAATTGGTATGTCAGAGCTTCTTTACCATTATTTTGTAATTTAACCGAAATCGTCGTACTCTTGCCAATTTGTTTTAAAGCTAAGGCACCATCACCATCGGTTGAATCGGTCAGACTTGTCGTATTTTCGATTGCTTTGTCCACTTTGATTTGCCCTGCACCTTGTCTACGTGGAGAAATGATTACATCATCATGATTTTTATCTAACATTGGCAATGCCGTATTCATCACCGATAATTTAGCAAAACGAGTTAAATCAGTTCCTGTAAGAGACGTTTTTTCCTTCTTCAACGCTTGGTAAACAAGAGCTTGAGATCCTGCAACAAAAGGAGCAGACATTGACGTGCCACTTTTAGTTTGGTAGCTATTATCATTAACGGTTGAATAAATATTGCCGCCAGGAGCTGAAATTTCTGGTTTAAATTCTAGGTCTGGTGTTAGCCCCCATGAAGAAAAATCTGACATTTTCCCTTGTTTCGGATTGGCAAATTGATAGCTGTTTATGTCAAAACTAAATTGCTGGTTCTTCGTTTCTTTCGCTAATTTTACCAATGCATCGCCATCTTCTTTTGTTAAGCTTAATGTTAAATAGTTAGAATCATCAAGTTGCATATTGATGGGCGGACTATTTGGTGTATTGTTATAAATCAACGCTGCACTTGCGCCATGTTCCTTAGCAATTCGTTGTTTATCTGAAAAAGTGATTGTACCACGTTGAATCAATACGACTTTTCCTTTAACCTCTTTATTTTGATAGTCACTATCTGCTCCAATGCCAACATCAATCACATCTGTCGGCTGGTTTAACAAATGAGTATTCGCGGTTGTTGCATTTGAAAAAACAATAGCACCAGATGGAGAGGTAGATGTTTCCATTTTATGAATATGCTTAGTGCCATCAGTATCAACTAACTGAACTAGTAAGCCTTCGCTTGTAATATACGTATTTTCAGCTGAAGCAACCGTCAAAGCTTCTGTAGTAATTCCTGGTGAACCTAGTGTTCCTGTATCTAGAGTTCCTAATTTATTCTGTGGATCAACACTCGTATTGTCCGTTGTACTAAGGCTACTATTTCCAGCAGAAATCACAGATAGCACACCCGCTTCAGCCGCTTGTTTAATCACTAATTGTTCTGGTGAATCAGGATCTACCGTGCCTGAAACCGAACCTAAACTCATGTTTAAGACATCCGCTCCAAGTTTTACCGAATCTTCAATCGCGGCAATCACGTCATCATCTAGAGCAGTTGCAACACGCGTATTATTTGGAAAAACCTTCATCGCCAGCAACTGTGCTTCTGGTGCAACACCTAACACAGCTTTTGCAGGATCATCGCCAATACCATTAGCTGCAACAATTCCGGCCACATGCATCCCGTGCATGCTCGTTCCTGGATTAGTATCAACAATATCTTCATTGTTGTCGGCATAGTTGTGACCATAGGGAATTTTTCTTGTAAAGGCTTGACCATAGCCAATATTTTTAGCTCCCTGCTCACCTACTTGAAGTGAAATTTTTTCTTTTGTGTTATCTGATAAACGTAGGTCTTTGTGCGTCGGATCAACGCCTGAATCAATGATGGAAACTACCATTCCTTCTCCTTTTAATTGATGATTTTGCCAAACCTGCTGCACATTAGCTAATTGATTTGCATCAATAGAAGTTGGATAGTAGACTTTTGCTGCAGAAACAGACTCAACGCCACTGAAGGATTTGATTGTTTCAACATCTTTGTACTTAGCCTCAATTGAAAAACCGTTGATTAAGTACCCAAATGCACGATTACTTTTATTCCCAGTTAGTGTTTCAATTTTCTTTTTGATTGTAGCCTGACTCTCGACAACAGAATCAGTCGCCTGTTCAATTGACTGAATAGATGCTCTAGTGCCTGTTGGAGCAGCTAATTTTTCAACAGCGGCGTCTTTTTTTAATTGGACAATTAAACGAATTTCCTGATTATCATCAAAAGCGTTTTCATTAAACTGAGTTATGTCAAACCCACGACTAGCCAATTGAGCTTTTACATTTTCTTCAAAGGCTTTTTTGCTCCGTTCATTTATCGATGATTCGTTCTTTTGATGCGCTTCTAACAACTTTTGATAATTTGTATCTTGTGGCAAGGCTGCTTTTTCTCCCCACGCAATTGTTGAAAAAGTGCTCAAGCCAGTAGAAAGCAATAAAACTGAAAGTAAAAATATGCTGTTTCTTTTACGTTTTCTTGTATACCCAAACTTCTCCATATTAAAATCCCCCTTATTTAATTTTACAAAAAGTTAAATAAAATAGTTATCATTATTCTAATCTAATTTTAATTACATTTCAATCTTTTTTTCAATTTGCCATTTATCGGTCAGAATCCCTACAGTAAAAGTTGCTTCATGGTAAAGAATTGAAGTACAATATTAGAAAAGAAGCAATGGACTAGATATTTGAAAAGGTTTAGTTAAAAGGAGATCACAACGATGTTGGAAAACAGTCAACAAAATGGTCAGTCATTAGCACAACAAGTAGCAAGTAAGATAGAAACCTTAATTAAAGAGCAACGATACAAGGTTGGAGATAAATTACCAAATGAATTTGAACTGGCAACTGAATTAAACGTTGGAAGAGGAACAATTCGAGAAGCAATCAAGTTATTAGCCGCTCGCAATGTAGTAACAATTCAACGGGGAAAAGGTACGTTTGTATCAGAACATCCTGGTCTAACAGAAGACCCACTTGGGCTCGGCTTTATTACGGATAAAAAAAGATTAAGCCATGATTTAATGGATGTCCGTGTGATGATCGAACCTGAAATAGCTAAGTTAGCGGCGGAACACGCAACTCAAGCCGAGGTCAAAGAAATGGAAGAAATCTGTCTAGAAATTGAAGCCTTAATTCACGATAATAAAAATCATGAAGAAAAAGATATCCAATTACACTCAGCTATTGCAAAAGCAAGTAAAAATGTAGTCGTCCCTAGTTTGATTCCAATTATTCAAACTGCAATTTCTTTGTTTATCAATTTAACGAATCGAAGTTTAAAAGAAGAAACCATTGAAACCCATCGTCAAATTGTAAATGCCATTAAAATCAAAGATGGTGAAGCGGCTAAAAAGGCAATGCAGCGACATTTAGTCTACAATAAAGAAGAATTAAATATTTAAAAAAAGTGTCCATAATACGTGGATACTTTTTTTATTGTTGACACCTCAATTAGAAAGCGTTATCATTTATACAGACATACGACGTATGACGTCTTGAAGAATAAACAAGGAGTGAGCTTTATGAAAATTGGTATTATTGGATTAGGTAAAATGGGATTCAATTTAGCAGAAAATTGTGTAAGCGCAGGGCATCAAGTAGTTGGTTTTGATTTACAATTACCTGAATTAGATGAACATCAAACAGGAATTACCCTTGTTGATCAGCTGACCCAAATGATCGAACAACTCCCCCAACCACGAGTTATTTGGTCGATGGTTCCAAGTGGTGCTCCGACAGAAGCTATTTTTCAAGAAATGATGGCCCTACTTGACCCAGAAGATATTTTTATTGATGGTGGCAATTCAAATTATAAAGAATCAGTGATCCGTGGAAAGTTAATGGCGGAAAAGCAGCTTTATTTCTTTGATGTTGGAACCTCGGGTGGAATGAAAGGTGCTAGAGAAGGCGGCTGCTTTATGATTGGCGGCAATGAGACTATATTTAAAAAAATCGAACCTCTTTTCGCAGGAATTGCTGTTAAAGATGGATATTTATATACAGGATCTGTTGGGAGCGGACATTATTTAAAAATGGTTCATAATGGCATCGAGTATGGAATGATGCAAGCAATTGGCGAAGGCTTTGATCTTTTAGAACATGCCCCTTACTCATTTGACTATGAAAAAGTAGCTAAAGTTTGGAATAATGGATCGGTCATTCGTTCATGGTTGATGGAATTGACTCAGTCAGCTTTTGAAAAAGATCAGCATTTGGAAGAAATTCAAGGAATTATGTACTCCTCAGGTGAAGGAAAATGGACCGTGGAAGAATCCTTAGAACAACAAGTAGCCACGCCGATCATCACGATGTCTTTAATGATGCGCTATCGTTCCCTATACCCGGATACCTTTAGCGGAAAAGTTGTAGCGGCATTACGAAATGAATTTGGTGGACATGACGTTAAAAAAAATTAGAGGTGGAGAAACTATGAAAGATTTTGTCATTGGTGTAGATATTGGAACCACAAGTACCAAAGCTGTTTTGTATGATACAAAAGGGAATGTAAAAGGATATGCGAATAAAGAATATCCCCTGTATCAAGAAACACCGGATATGGCGGAACAAGATCCTGATGAAATTTTTGAAACTGTGATAGATGTCTTAACCGCTGTTGTCAGAAAAAGCGGTACAGAAGTTGCTAGAATTGGCGGCGTTTCTTTTTCAAGTGCGATGCACAGCTTAATTTTATTAGATGAAGAAAAACAATTATTGACTCGTTGCATCACATGGGCGGATAATCGAGCATATCATCAAGCTGAAGAATTAAAAAATTCAGCAGCTGGATTGACGATTTATCATCGAACAGGAACTCCTATTCATCCAATGTCACCTTTAAGTAAAATTTTGTGGTTAAAGGAAGAATATCCTGAACTAATTCAAAAAACAGCTCATTTTATTGGCATCAAGGAATATGTGTTTTACAAATTATTTGGTCAATTTAAAGTAGATCTATCGATTGCCTCTGCAACAGGTTTATTCAATATTCATGATTTAAACTGGGACAACGAAGTGTTGGCATTATTAGATATCTCAGCAAGTCAGCTATCTGAGTTAGTTGAAACAGATTATCAAGTAACAGGGTTGAAAGAATCTTATGCTGAAGTGATGGGCTTACCTATTGAGACCCCTTTTATTGTAGGTGCAAGTGATGGTTGTTTGTCTAATTTGGGTGTAAATGCGATTGATGGAAAAACACTAGCGTTAACGATTGGCACAAGTGGCGCCGTTCGCATGGTAACCGATAAGCCCGTGACCGATGTTAAAGGACGAACATTCTGTTATGCCCTTACAAAAGATAAATGGGTGATCGGTGGACCTGTTAATAATGGCGGCATCGTTTTCCGTTGGGTAAGAGATCAATTATTTGCTCCTGAAAAGATTACAGCCGAGCAAATGCAAGTAGACAGTTATGAAATCTTAACGCAAATTGCTGAAAAAATCCCAGCAGGTTCTGATGGTTTGCTGTTTCATCCTTTTTTAGGAGGCGAACGTGCGCCACTTTGGGATGCAAATGCTAAGGGTTCGTTTATTGGATTAACAACCAGACATACAAGAGCACATATGGTACGAGCATCTCTTGAAGGAATCGTTTTTAATTTGTATTCCGTTATGTTGATTTTGGAAGAGTTGGTGGAACGTCCGGAAAGAATCCATGCAACTGGAGGATTTGCTCGTTCTGCTTTATGGCGCCAATTGTTAGCTGATATTTTTGAGCAAGAGGTTTCGATTCCTGAAAGCTATGAAAGTTCTTGTTTGGGAGCTGCCGTTATTGGAATGGAAAGCTTAGGCTTGATTGAATCTATTGAAGAAGTGTCAACGATGATCGGTGTAACCAATCAACATATCCCAAATGAAGCTCATTTTCCAGTTTACCATGAATTGTTACCTATTTTTATTCGGACAACAAGATTACTACAAACTGAATTTCACGCAATTGCTGATTTTCAACGGAAATATACTCGTTAGCATCAATCATTAGATAGCTTCGCGGGCTAGCACTTCGGAAAAAAGATAAAATAGGAATGAGGGAAAATAAATGGAATTATTAATAGTAGGTTTTGGCATTCTAATTCTTTTGTTTTTGATTATGAAGGTAAAATTAAACACATTTGTTTCTTTAGTCATTGTTTCAATTCTTGTAGCCATTGGATTAGGCATGCCTTTGACACAAATTATTACAACTGTTGAAAATGGAATTGGTAGCCAATTAGGTCATTTAGCACTTGTATTTGGTTTTGGGGCTATTCTAGGGAAATTAGTCGCAGATGCCGGCGGAGCGTACCGTATTTCTACAACCTTGATTAACACGTTTGGTCGTAAGAAAATTCAAATTGCTGTATTGATTGCTTCCTTTATTATCGGAATTGCCCTCTTCTTTGAAGTTGGACTCGTGTTATTAATACCAATTATTTTTACTATTGCCAGTGAATTAGGGATTTCAATTCTTTATTTAGGCATTCCTATGGCGGCCGCACTATCTGTTACTCATGGTTTTTTACCCCCTCATCCAGCACCAACTGCCATTTCAGGCATTTATAACGCTAATATTGGAATGGTTTTGCTGTACGGACTTTTGATTGCGGTTCCAACTAGTATTATTGCTGGACCGCTCTACACAAAAGTAGCACAAAAACTTGTACCAGATGCATTTAATCGTACGGGAAACATTACCGCTTTAGGAAAACAGAAAACGTTTACTTTAGATGAAACACCAGGTTTTGGAATCAGCACATTAACGTCTTTATTCCCTGTTATTTTGATGGCGCTTGCTACCTGTTATGAGTTATTAAGTGGTGGAAAAATTACAGAAAAGTCTTCCATGATCGATCAAGTTATTGCTTTTATTGGAACGCCTGGTGTGGCAATGCTGCTCTCTTTATTATTTGCAATCTATACAATGGGCATTCGCCGGAAACAAACAATGCCGGATATTATGAAGTCAGCAGAAGATGCAATCAAACAAATTGCAATGATGTTATTGATTATTGGCGGAGGCGGAGCATTTAAGCAAGTTTTAATCGATGGGGGTGTGGGTGATTATGTGGCACAACTCTTTGCCGATTCAACCTTGTCCCCTTTGATTTTAGGCTGGGTAATTGCAGCCGTCTTAAGAATCTGCCTTGGATCAGCAACAGTAGCTGCCTTAACAGCAGCCGGACTAGCTGCGCCTTTAATGGCTGCTACTGGAACAAATCCTGCATTGATGGTAATCGCTACAGGATCAGGTAGTTTGATTGCCTCACATGTTAATGACGCTGGCTTTTGGATGTTTAAAGAATATTTCAATTTATCGATTAAAGAAACCTTTGCCACCTGGACTGTTTTAGAATCTATTATTTCAGTCGTAGGATTGATCGGTGCGTTAGTTTTAAATTTAATTGTACAGCTGCCACCGGCTTAGGAGCACATTCTCCACCTAGTAGATAAGAAAACAAAAAAGAACGCTGAAAGCGCCTTGAAATAGCAAGGTTCTTTCAGCGTTCTTCGTTCGTTTTTACATCATGCCGCCGATCACAAACTAAAATAACCGACAAGTTCAAACTGATATAAAAGCTTTCCCAAGATTTTTTCTTCCTAAAAAAATGGACTAGTATACACTAATAGAGTTTTTTTGCCCCTTTATTGCCTCTTTTTAAAGGTTTGAACTCTTGATTTTATTGAGCGATCAAGTCAATAGTCAATATAAATAATATCCTGCTGTGGTAGCCGTTTAAATGCCTGTTTAGACTCACGTGAAGTGTCACCAATAAGGACTTTTTGACCAAAAAATGATGGTTTTGCGACAAAATTTACAATTGAATTAGACATAATTTTTTCTCCTATTTTCTGTCTTTTTATTTTTTTAATGTTTAACGTCATTTCTGACCATGTTGCTGGCAGGAGTCGAACCTACATCAGAAGTCTTAATTACTTCTGTACTACCACTACACAGTAGCAACAAAAAAAAGAGGAAACTCTTTTTTTAATAGGTAATACTTATAAATTAAATAGTCTTATAAAAAACTCCCACATCATATCATAATGTGGGAGTTTTTATAAAAATTATTAAAGTTTAACAAAAATTATCACTATGACATAAAATTGCCATTAACTATATTTTTTCTTATTAAACATATAATTAATTGACACTAATAGAAGAATAAATCCAAACAAGCTTAAAATAATCGTTCCCTTTTCGCCCATTGATGGTAATATTCCTTGAATATCTTTTGAACCTTTATCATGTGAAGATTTACTGGTGTCTTTTTTCTCAGAAATTTTGTCATTAGTCTTTGTCACTTGAATCACAGAACCTTTACTAATTTTAAACTTCAACGGTGTGCTGTCCAATTGATAACCAGAAGGTGCTTTTGTTTCTACAAACTGATAGTTATCTGAATCAAGTCCTTTTACACTGATTTGTCCTAAACTATCTGTTTTTAAATCTTTTTGTAAAGTCTTCCCTGACGCATCTTGTAATTCAAAAATAGCTCCTTCTAATGTTTCATTTGTTTTTGAATCTACTTTTGTAAGTATTACGTCGTTATTTTCTTGTTTATTTTTCGCCGTCACTTGAACGGATTCTATTTGATCATTCTGAATATTAAATATTATAGGATTGCTATCAAGTATATAACCTTCTGGTGCCTTTGTTTCTATAAATTGATACTCTCCAGAATTCAAGCCTTGAACAACTATTTTACCTGAACTATCACTTACTAAGTTTGTTTCTAGATCATTTCCTGAAGCATCCTGTAACTTAAACTCCGCACCTTGTAAAGTTTCATTTGTTTTACTGTCTATTTTTGTAAGAATAACATCTCCAGGAACAGATAATTTATTTATTTTTGAAAGATTAATTGGTATTTCTTGTCCACCAATCACTTCAAAATCTATTGGAGTGCTATCCAATTCATAGCCATTTGGTGCTTTAACTTCTATAAATTGATATTTACCAGGGTTAAGTATACCAGAATTAATGAAGCCATTTTCATCTGAAACTAGCCCATTTTCCACAATATTTCCATTACTATCTATAATTTTAAATTCTGCACCTGCTAATGCATTAGATGACTCATCTATTTTATAGAGATATGCACTACCATCTAATGTTGTAACTGCTGTGTTACTATAAATTTCTGTTCCTGCATAATTTATAGAAGCTCTATTGACTATTTCGTCTCCAGGTTTTACATTTACATCAGAATATTTTACTCTAAACTTAATTGTTTGAACTAAGTTAGTAGGGATATCTTTTAATACTGTATAAGATACAGTATTTGTTGTTCTATCTATATTAGCAACTGAAATATATTCATTATCCTTATTAATCGTTTCAATAAATTGAGTTGTTTCTGGCAATGGATCTGTTATTATTGAACCTTTTTTAATAACATCACTAAGCCCCTTTAATTCCAAAGTATACTCCAGAGGGCCATCAGTGGTAGAAAGGGTAGGTTGAGATACAGTTTTCTTCAAGGAGAGTGCTTGGTACATATCATTATTTAGAGCTAATGCTGCATCTCTTGAGGCTAATTCTGTCTCTCCCGAATATAATTCTACATGATTATACCTCACGCCAAACTCATCTGGTGTAATTGGACCATTAATTTTTTCAGCATACATGATAACATAGGCATCATCTGGTGTAAGATCACCTAAAGAAATACTAAATCCTGTAGAAGTAATTGTTATCTTATTTTTAAATTGCTGGGTTACGTATTCCCAACCATTGGGAGCGCCTGAGGCATCTCTTGAAGTTACTTTCGCAATTCTAAAGTGGTTATAAATAGTCGCGTCACCTGTCGCAGGTATATATTTATTTGGATCTGATAATTCTGTTCCTTCTGGTGTTGTATCAATTATCTTTGCATCTTTTATAGTTCTTTGATTATAATTTACTGAAATAGCAAATATATTTCTATTAGGTGCCTTTTCATCCATAATTGCTGCTTTGACACCTTGTACTTCTTTAGAGGGTTGTGTACTCCATTTTGAAATCTGTGTTAAATTAGAATGGAATGATATGACTTTTGATGTAGAACTATCTGTACTTATTACAGTACCATTTTGAGATAAATTTGTAGTAAAATCTACAGAATCTGGGACAGTTGGATCTGTATCGTAATATAGCGGAGCTTGGAAAAATATTTTAAAAGTAGCTCCAAATGCGCTTGTTTGATCAATTTGGGTATGGTCATATTTTACATTTAAAATATAGTTTCCATTGCTATCTGTTGTAACTGCTGGATCATCTAAATAGAATGGATCTCCAATAACTAAACGATTTACCAAATCAGCTTGGTTTTTAACGGCTTCTTTAGGTATCGTAACTTGGATATCCCCATCTGTATTCAGCATGCCTGCACTACTTGCTAGAGTAACATCAAGTTCTACTAGCTGACTAGAAGAAATAGAATCTGGACTTGTTATTGTTAATCCAGGATCATCGCCTGCTGCTCTTACACTTGGTGCCCTTGGTTGCGCTTCGTTAAAATTTGTTATGGTACTTTTATCATTTACTATTGTTTGTGGTAGAGAGCTATCAGAGTCCTTACTAGTTATACTCTCAACAGTTTGTTCTTCCTCATTTTCATTCTCGCTTAATGTTGAAGTTGTCTGTGTGCTGCTTTGATTTATTACTTCTTGTGTTTGAGCAATACCTGATACCGGGACAATGAAATAAGTAAAAACTAGTATAAATAAGCTAAATAACTGTATCTTCTTTTTCATAATATACCTCTCCTGATTATTTATAGAGTCAATAAAAGATTAATTACATTGACTCTTGTTTTCGTATGTAATGACAATTCAAATTATTATACTATAGTTTCATAGTATAATGAAACTATAGTATAAACAATTAATTATTGTTGTACGGTATTCGGATACTTCTGGATCATTTTTAACAATTTTTTCTTGTTTCTTTATATCTGATTCATATTCTCCATCAGTGGTATGGTTAATACACATAGAGTGCAAAGGGATTATATCCGGTGCAATTAAAGTAAGATTGTATTGTATCAATCCTGCACTTGTATACCTCGAATATTTTTTTTTAATCCTGAATTTATTCTTTATAGCCAGTACTTCCACCATACACATATTGTTTTTGAATGGAAACAGTTATAATTTTGACTATTATACAAACATGAAAATAGAGGTACACCGGTATTATTACACAGCTATAACACAAAGTGAATTAAGCATAAAAAAACTATCCTTATATATCTTTAGGTATAATCATATTTAACTATTAGCCGAGAAAAACGTACCACTAAAAGCAATTATGAAAAGAATCAGTCATTCAGACCCAAATACCACTCTTTCAATATCTAATCATGTTGCTAAAAAAACTGATCATGATTAGATAGAAAAATTAAACTCCTTATCTTAATAAAAAAATGCCCCTTTCGTGCCCTTTGAACTCTATATTTTAACGTATAAAAAAAAGAACCTTGAATTATCAAGGTTCTTTTTTGTTTTCTACATCATGCCGCCCATTCCCATTGAAGGGTCCATTGGAGGCATTGCAGGTCCAGCTGGTTCTGGTTTATCTGCAACAACTGCTTCTGTTGTTAATAATAATGCAGCAACTGATGCAGCATTTTGTAATGCTGAGCGAGTTACTTTGGTTGGATCAACGATTCCGGCTTCGACCATGTTTACCCATTCACCATTTGCAGCATTGAAACCAATACCCAAATCGATGTTTTTCAATTTATCAACGATTACTGATCCTTCATATCCAGCATTTTCAGCAATTTGACGGATTGGTTCTTCTAATGCACGAACAACGATTTTCACACCAGTTGCCACGTCACCTTCTGCATCTAAAGCTGTTACTTTACCAATAACGTTCACTAATGCTGTACCACCACCTGAAACCATGCCTTCTTCAACTGCGGCACGAGTAGCATTTAAAGCATCTTCGATACGTAATTTTAATTCTTTTAATTCTGTTTCTGTTGCAGCTCCGACTTTGACAACGGCAACTCCGCCAGCTAATTTAGCTAGACGTTCCTGTAGTTTTTCACGGTCAAAATCAGATGTTGTTTCTGCAATTTGGTTTTTGATCAATTGAACTCGAGCATCGATTACAGCTTTTTCTCCTGCTCCTTCAACGATTGTTGTATTGTCTTTATCAACAACAACTTTACTTGCATTCCCAAGATTATCGATTGTCGTATCTTTTAATTCTAACCCTAAATCATCTGTAATTACAGTTCCGCCAGTTAAAACAGCAATATCTTCAAGCATTGCTTTACGACGATCGCCAAAGCCTGGAGCTTTAACAGCAACTACATTAAATGTTCCACGGATTTTATTTAAAACTAATGTTGGTAAAGCTTCTCCATCTACATCATCAGCGATGATCAACAATGGACGACTTTGTTGTAGAATTTGTTCTAACAAAGGCAAGATGTCTTGGATGTTAGAGATTTTTTTATCAGTGATCAAGATATATGGATTTTCTAAAGCAGCTTCCATTTTATCATTATCTGTCACCATGTATTGAGATAAATAACCGCGGTCAAATTGCATTCCTTCAACAACATCTAATTCTGTTTCGATCCCTTTTGATTCTTCGATTGTGATGACACCGTCGTTACCAACTTTTTCCATTGCGTCAGCAATCAATTGTCCTACACGATCTGAACCAGAAGAAACGGCTGCAACTTGTGCAATTGCTTCTTTAGAATCAACAACTGTTGAAATGTTGTGTAATTCTTCAACTGCAGCTTTTGTTGCTAACTCGATACCACGACGAATCCCTAGTGGATTAGCACCTGCAGTTACATTTTTCAAGCCTTCACGAACAATTGCTTGTGTCAACACTGTAGCAGTTGTAGTTCCATCTCCTGCGATATCATTGGTTTTAGATGCAACTTCGGAAACTAATTTAGCACCCATATTTTCAAAGTGATCTTCTAGTTCGATTTCTTTAGCAATCGTTACACCATCATTTGTGATCAGTGGTGAACCGAAAGATTTTTCTAAAACTACGTTACGACCTTTAGGACCTAATGTTACTTTTACTGTGTCTGCTAAAATATCTACACCACGAAGCATTGCTGCACGTGCATCTTCTGCAAATTTGATTTCTTTTGCCATAATTCCTTCACCTCAAAAGTTTATTTTTTTCTATTTAAATGGTTTGTTTATGTCTAAAACGATTTATTCGACAATCGCAATAATGTCTTTGCCAGAAACGATCAGATAATCATTTCCTTCATATTTTACTTCTGTTCCAGAATATTTTTCAAACATTACTGTGTCGCCTTCTTTAACATCGGCAGGAACTTTTGTACCGTTTTCTAATACACGGCCTTCACCGACTGCGATAACTTTTCCTGTTTGAGGCTTTTCTTGAGCGGCAGATGCTAAGACGATGCCTCCTACTGTTTTTTCTTCTTCTTTCGCGACTTCAATAACGACGCGATCGCTTAATGGTTTTAACACAATAAATCCCTCCATATAAAAATTGATTTTCATTTTTAGCACTCTTAGTTACCGAGTGCTAACTCACACTATTTATAATACTCATTTCACTTTGAATTTGCAAGTCTTTTGACTAATTTTATAAAATAATTCTTCCTTTACATTTGAATATTTAAAAGCTTTTTCCCCATTTTATGGACTGAAAACAAGAAGTTTCTTTACTAAGTTGTCATATTCCTTGGCTCTCACTCATTTCATGGTAAAATAAGCATAGAAAGAGAGGCGATTAAAATGAAACAACGAATCACAGGCGCTTTGACAATAACTGGACTTTATTTGATTATTGCAAATGTAGGTAACTTCTTTTTTGGAGTGAGCAGACGTTTTGACTGGACTACTACTTTATGGGAAGCGGCATTTTTCTTCGTATTTATCTTTCTATTATTAGGTTACCGCAATAATCACAAAAAGTGATACCAAAAAAATAGGGTATACTTTTTTATTCTGCAATTACTGAAGGGAGTATTCTGCTTTTATGTCTACCAATATGTCTATAAAAAAATTAAGCCTCACTACGATTCTTTTATACGGGCTTGTATTTTTCTCACCATTTATTTTCAGACCATTTTCACCTGATATCGTGATTGGTGGTACAACATTTGTCTATATTCTTGGTGCCTACTTGATGGTCTGGCTTTTTTTAAAAAATAAAAACTCAGCTGTCACGATTGTTGAAAAAGAGGCAAAACTAACATCACCTGTTTTTGGTTGGCTGCTTGGTATTAGTGGTATTTTTATAGCCATGATTCTTCAAGCCATTGTTTTTAGTATCGAAACAGCTATTACAGGAGACAAGCCTAGTTCACAAAATACACAAAATATTATTGCTGTTATTCTGGCGAATCCATTATTTATCTTGGCAACCACGATTGGCGGACCTATTATGGAAGAATTTGTTTTTCGTCGTTCGTTGATTGGTTTAATAGAAACTTATACAGGTTTTTGGTTTGCCGCTATCATTAGTTCTTCTTTATTTTCTGTTATCCATCAAGATGGTCATTTCTTTGTTTATTTTTTCATGGGCTTCTTCTTTGCTCTACTATATAAAATGACTGGAAAAATTTGGACCTCTATCATCGCCCATTGCGGAATGAACACAGTTGTTGTCATCGCTCAATTAATCATGCATTATGGAAATATTCAATTACCTAAATAAAATAAAAAACGCCTATGATTACATTCTCTAGCTAGAAATATAATCATAGGCGTTTTTTATTATTCTTTTTCGTCTTCTATTTCAGTGTCGATCAATTCATTATCGTGATGTAAAAAGTAAATCAATGTTTGTAATTCGTTCGTCAAATCTACATTTTGAATCAAAACGTCTGTTGGTGCGACTAAACGAGCAGCTGTAAAGTTCAAGATGCCTTTGACACCAGCATCAGCCAATTGGCTTACTACTTCTTGTGCTTTTCTAGCTGGCAAAGTCAAAATCGCCACTTCGATTTGCTGTATACGAATTTGTTCCATCATATCACTCATTGGATAAACTGGAATTCCGTCGACAATTCTACCAACAATGTCGTCGTTCACATCAAATGCACAACTTACCCGAATGCTGTTACTTTGATGGAATTTATATTTCAGTAAGGCACTTCCTAAGTTCCCTACACCGATCAAAGCTACATTAGTAAGTTCATCATCATTCAATGTTTTCGCAAAGAAATTCATCAAATTCTCTACATCGTAGCCATAACCACGTTTGCCTAATTCGCCAAAATAAGAAAAATCTCGTCGAATCGTCGCGCTATCTACTTGCACTGCATCACTGAGCTCTGTAGATGAAACTTTATTTTTTCCTGCATCATGCAGAATTCTCAAATAACGATAATATAGGGGAAGGCGTCTTGCCGTTGCTTTTGGAATAATTTGGTCTTTCACAATCGTACCTCCAATACTCTAAATATAGACAAATATCCATCTCTCATGATATCAGTTATTCTAGATAAAAAGCAATCTTACAGCTCAGGAAAAGAAATATTTTTCAAAATTTTTAAAATAATTCTGAAAATTTCTGGATCCCACTCTAGTATAGGTGCTATTTTTAGTTAATTTATGCTACACTAAAGTCATTGAAATAGAAATGAGGATGCCCCATGATTTTACTCCAAGCAAACCAAATCGCCCGTTATTTCGGTGCAGACACTTTGTTTGAAAACATACAAATGGAGATCAGTACAAATAGCCGAATCGCTTTAGTCGGCCGTAATGGTGCTGGTAAATCTACCCTATTAAAAATAATCGCCGGAATTGACGCACCTGATGCCGGTACGATCGCTAAAAATAAAACAGCCAGCTTGGGATACTTAGCTCAAGATACTGGACTTGATTCTGATAAAACTGTTTGGGATGAGATGCTTGAAGCGTTTGTTGAAGTGATCACAATGGAAAAACGAATGCGTGAATTAGAGCTGATCATCAGTGAACTGTTGCCTGATGCTGTAAATTATGAATCTGTGATGAAAGAATACGATCGCTTGCAGCATGACTTTTCAGAAAAAAATGGTTATGGCTATGAGAATGAAATTCGATCTGTTTTACATGGTTTTGGTTTTAAAGAAGAATTTTACTCAAAACATATCAGTACCTTATCCGGTGGTCAAAAAACTCGTTTGGCTTTAGCTCGCATGTTGCTACAAAAACCAGATATTTTAATTCTTGATGAACCAACAAACCACTTAGATATTGATACTCTTTCTTGGCTAGAGAATTATTTACCTAGTTATTCTGGTGCTCTTTTGATTGTCTCCCATGACCGTTACTTCTTGGATAAAGTTGTTACTGAAGTCTACGAAATCAGCCGTCATAAAATGCGTTATTATAAGGGAAATTACTCTAAATATTTAGAGTTAAAAGCAGAACAGTTAACCAGTGAGTGGAAAGCTTATGAAAAACAACAAACTGAAATCAATAAACTAGAAGATTTTGTTGCTCGCAACTTAGTTAGAGCATCAACAACCAAACGCGCGCAAAGTCGCCGAAAAACCTTAGAAAAAATGGATCGCCTCGATCGACCTCAAGGAGATGAAAAATCAGCGAATTTCCTATTTGCAATTGAAAAGACATCTGGAAATGTTGTTTTACAAGTAGAAGATGCAGCAATTGGGTATGACTCTCGTGTTTTATCTGAGCCTGTCTCTTTAGATGTTCGCCGTCAAGAAGCAATTGCTTTAGTCGGTCCTAATGGAATTGGAAAATCAACTTTACTAAAATCGATCATTGGAACGATTCCCTTCATTAAAGGTGCAGCAACACTTGGAACCAATGTTCAGATTGGTTATTATGATCAAGAGCAAGCCAACCTTCACGGAACTAAAACGGTTTTAGCGGAGCTTTGGGATGAACACCCTACTACACCTGAAAAGGATATTCGTAACATTTTAGGCAGCTTTTTATTTAGCGGAAACGATGTAGAAAAAACAATCCCTCTTTTGAGTGGTGGAGAAAAAGCTCGTGTTGCTCTTGCAAAATTATCGATGGATAAAGAAAACTTCTTGATCCTCGATGAACCGACTAACCATTTAGATATTGATAATAAAGAAGTGTTAGAAAATGCTTTGATCGATTATGAAGGAACTCTTTTATTTGTTTCACATGACCGTTATTTTATTAACCGAATTGCTACAAAAGTAATTGAGCTTTCTGAATCTGGAAGTAAACTGTACCTAGGTGATTATGATTACTATTTAGAGAAGAAAAAAGAAGAAGAAGAATTAGCAGCTTTGCTCGCTGAACAATCCTCGACAACGCAAATCGAAACGGCAAAACCAAAAAATGATTTCTACCAAAATAAAGAACAGCAAAAAATCTTACGCAATTTAACTCGAAAAATTACACAAATCGAAGAAAACTTAGCAACATTAGACACAACAATCGATCAGCTGGAACAATCGATGAGCGATCCAGCGCTAGTAGATGACCACATGAAATTAATGTCTCTAAATGAAGAATTAGAAACCCAGCGCAGTCACCAAGAAGAATTGCTGACGGAATGGGAAAATCTTAGTTTAGAGCTTGAAGAATTAGAAGAAAAGAATTAACGAAAGGCGGACGATCATGACCTCAAAACGTATGAATGTGACGAAACCAAAGTATCAGCAAATAGCTGTTGATGTCGCAGCTAAAATCGCTGATCAAACATTTACGGTCGGTGATAAAATCCATGCCCGGTCTACTCTTGCTAATAAATATAGCGTTTCTCCTGAAACAGCTCGCAAAGCAATCAGCGTGTTAGTTGATTTAGAAATCGTCCAAGCAAAGCACGGCAGCGGATTTTATGTTCATTCCATGGAAAAAGCCAAGCTTTTTGTTGATCAATACCAAGATGTTCAATCGATTCATGATTTAAAAGACGATCTGATCAGTAGTGTAAAAAAACAAAAAGAAGAATTAAGTCACTTCTCAGAAATATTAGATAAACTAGTTGATCAAACGAAACGTTTTGACTCTTTCAATCCGCTTAATCCTGTAACATTCACATTAACAAACGACGCTTCTCATCTAGAGATGACGATCAGCGAATTGAATTTATGGCAAAGTACATCTGCTACTTTGATTGCAATCAAACATGGCGATGAATTATTGGTATCACCTGGTCCATATGCCAAACTTACTGCTGGCGATACGATTTATTTTGTCGGTCATGAATCAACATTGCAGCGAGTTCAGAATTTTTTCTATCCGAATTCATAATAAAAGAAGAACGATCAAACAGATTAATGTTTGACTGTTCTTCTTTTTTGATTCTCCCAACATGCCACGAATTTGACAAAGTGACTACACGATGTTAACCTAGAATGGTCACTTTTTTACAGAAAAGAAAATGATTTTCTTTACATGTGAATAAGTTTTAGCGCTGTAGCTGATAAAAATAGCGTTTGTAGCTATTTAGTTTTGAAGGCTAGCCTTTCGAGAAAAAAACTGAACGAGCCTGCTCAGCTTTTATTGTTATCTAGCTTCACGAGCTAGTCTCTCCGGAAAAAGATAAAATCCGATTGTGGCAAAAAACGCCACATTCTGATTGTCCTATTTTCCTGTCGAGACTAACGAGCTCGTTCAGCTTTTAAAATAAGGAGGAATTTTGTTTTGCCCAAAGTACAAGTCTCGCACTTAACAAAAATATTCGGTAAAAAATCAAAACAAGCACTGGATATGATCAAAGAAAATAAAGATAAAACCGAAATTTTGAAAAAAACTGGCGCAACTGTCGGTGTTTACGATGTGAATTTCGAAGTTGAAGAAGGTGAAATCTTTGTAATCATGGGTCTTTCTGGTAGTGGAAAATCAACGTTGATTCGTTTATTGAATCGCTTGATTGAACCAACTTCTGGAAATATTTTTATCGATAATCAAGATATCTCAAAATTAGACAAAGAAGGTCTTAGAGAAGTTCGTCGTAACAAGATGAGCATGGTTTTCCAAAATTTTGGTCTCTTCCCTCATCGCACGATCTTAGAAAACACAGAATATGGATTAGAAGTTCGTGGCGTTCCTAAAGAAGAACGTACTGCAAAAGCAGAACAAGCTTTAGAAAATTCAAGCTTACTAGCATTTAAAGATCAGTTTCCTAATCAGTTATCTGGTGGGATGCAACAACGTGTTGGGTTAGCCAGAGCCTTAGCCAATGATCCTGAGATTTTATTGATGGATGAAGCCTTTTCTGCTCTAGATCCATTGATTCGTCGGGAAATGCAAGATGAGTTAGTCGATTTACAAGAGAACGTGAAAAAGACGATCATCTTTATCACGCATGATTTAAATGAAGCTTTACGTATTGGTGATCGCATCGCCTTGATGAAAGATGGTCAAATTATGCAAATCGGTACGGGTGAAGAAATTTTAACAAATCCAGCCAATGATTATGTTCGTACTTTCGTTGAAGATGTGGATCGTTCAAAAGTGTTAACTGCTCAAAATATCATGGTTCCTGCACTAACAACAAATATCGAAATCGATGGCCCAACGGTTGCATTAACTCGTATGCGCCAAGAAGAAGTCAGTATGCTTTTAGCGGTTGATAAAAAACGTCAATTAAAAGGTGTCGTTCGAGCAGAACGTGCTTTAGAAGCGCGTAAAGCAGGAAAACCATTAACTGACTATGTGGATACAGATATCACTTCAATCGACAAAGATATGCTCGTCAATGATATTTTCCCGATCATCTATGATTCACCTACGCCAGTTGCCGTAACAGACAACAATAAATTGCTTGGTGTTGTTATTCGAGGCAGCGTTCTTGAAGCATTAGCAGAAACAGAGGTGAATATCAATGAATAATTATCAATTACCAGTAGCAAGTTGGGTCGAAACGATCACAGAATGGATGACGAATACTTTTTCAGGAGTTTTCAGTTTCTTCCAATCAACAGGTCAAAGTCTAATGGACGGAATCACTTCCCTATTAGTTGCGATTCCACCATTCCTATTTATCATTCTATTAACAGCCATTGCATTCTTTATTTCAAATAAGAAAATCGGTTTAAGTTTATTTACATTGATTGGTTTACTTTTCATTTATAACCAAAATTTATGGACTGATTTAATGAGTACCGTGACTTTAGTTTTACTATCGAGTGTAGTTTCTATTGTTATCGGTGTACCACTTGGAATTTTAATGGCAAAAAGTAATAAAGCGCAAAGTATTATTACCCCTATTTTAGATTTCATGCAAACTATGCCAGGATTTGTTTATTTGATTCCTGCAGTCGCATTTTTCGGAATCGGTATGGTTCCCGGGGTCTTTGCCTCAGTAATTTTCGCATTACCACCTACCGTTCGTTTTACTAATCTTGGGATTCGCCAAGTACCAAAAGAATTGGTTGAAGCTTCTGATTCATTCGGTAGCACAGGCTGGCAAAAATTATTCAAACTTGAATTACCATTAGCTAAAAATACAATTATGGCCGGTGTCAATCAAACAACAATGCTTGCACTTTCTATGGTCGTTATCGCATCAATGATCGGAGCCCCTGGTCTTGGTCGCGGCGTTCTTTCTGCCTTACAACGTGCCCAAGTCGGAAATGGTTTTGTTAATGGTGTTGCCCTAGTTATTCTAGCAATCATCATCGACCGTTTTACTCAAAATTTAAATAAGAAAAAAACAGCTCCAGCAAAATCAAAATTTTCTAAAAAACAAAAAATTGGCGGAACTGTGATTGCCGTTGTAGCAATCATCGCTTTGATTGGTGGTTCTACGCTTTTCACTTCTGCTAAAAATGAAGAAAAAAATATTTCACTTTCTTATGTAGAATGGGATACAGAAGTCGCTTCTACTCATGTAGTTGGTGAAGTATTGAAAGATATCGGCTATAACGTATCTTTAACACCTTTAGATAATGCTATTATGTGGGAATCAATCTCAAAAGGTGAAACAGATGCAATGGTTGCAGCCTGGCTTCCTGGTACTCACGGTGAGCAATACAAACAATACAAAGATAAAGTGGAAGACTTAGGTGAAAATCTAAAAGGTGCTAAACTTGGCATCGTTGTTCCTCAATATATGGATGTTAACTCGATTGAAGATTTAAAAAATCAAGCGGGTAAAAAAATTACTGGGATCGAACCTGGTGCCGGTGTTGTAGCTGCCGCTGAAAAAACGCAAAAAGCGTATAACAACTTATCTGATTGGTCTGTTGAAACCTCTTCTTCTGGTGCGATGACTGTCGCTCTTGGACAAGCTATCAAAAATAAAGAAGAGATTGTTATTACTGGTTGGTCTCCTCACTGGATGTTTGCTAAATATGATCTTAAATATTTAGAAGATCCAAAAGGTACTATGGGAACTGAAGAAGCAATTCATACAATGGCTAGAAAAGGATTGGAAAAAGAAAATCCTGAAGCTTATAATGTATTGAAAAACTTCCATTGGACAAAAGAAGACATGGAATCAGTTATGTTAGAAATCAACAATGGAACAGAACCAACACAAGCCGCTAGAGACTGGATCGATAGTCATTCAAAAGAAGTAGCTGAGTGGAAAAAATAATGAAAAGTGCTGACCG